>NZ_JAHLEF010000001.1 GCF_018861755.1 Clostridium sp. CF012
TAAGTACCCTATAAAAGTTTAAAAAAATACCCTAATATCAGAAAATATGATATTAGGGTATTTTTAAGGCTCTTTTTTTAGAATGTCCTTGACACAGGGTCCACTTTATTAACGGAATGTATGTTTAGCTTCTTTTATTGGTTTATTGTTAACTGGTTCATCTTCAGCATCTTTAATTCCAGGTTTATTATGTCGTTTATTCAAATCATGTTGTATATTCATCTTTGTAGCTTTATTTGGCATTAAAAACTCCCCTTTCTAGGATTATATTAACCACCAGGGACAGTTTTTATTCTAAACTTTTAATATTTGATTTTTTTACATATTAAAGTTTGAACTTCTTTACTATCTCGTCTAATTTAGCCACAATCTTCTCAAGATTTTCAGCGGTATTCGATATTTCTTCCATTGCACTAGTTTGTTCTTCCATAGATGCAGATATTTCCTGCGTTGAGGCTGCAGATTGTTCTGATATTGCTGACATTCCTTCTATCGATTGTAATACCCTATCTTTATTTCTGTCTACATTACTGATATTAGAAACCAAGGTATCTATTTGAGTAATCATATTAGCAATAGCTTTTTCTATTACATTAAAAGATTTTTGTGATAGCTCCATAGATAAATTTGCTTCTTTATTTATATTTGCTCCCTTATTTATATTCATTGTTACTTTACTAATTTCTCCTTGAATTTCTCCAATCATATCTGTAATTTCATTAGTAGCTTCAGCGGTTTTCTCTGCAAGTTTCCTCACTTCTTCAGCTACTACTGCAAATCCTCTTCCAGCTTCTCCAGCTCTTGCTGCTTCAATAGCGGCATTTAGCGCCAAAAGATTAGTTTGTTCTGCTACAGCTTGTATTGTGCTTATAATTTCTCCAATGGAATTTGATTTATTTGCAAGCTCAGATATATTTTCCACTACTTCCTCATTAGACTTATTACTTTCTTTAAATCTTTGAGTAAGCACCATCATAGATTGTAGTCCCTCTGCATTTACTAATTTAGTCTCATTAGAATAATCTTTTAAAAGCTTCGAACTATTTACAGCAGTATTAATTTCTTCCGCAAGATTTGTGAGCTCCCTAGCACCACTTTGTGCATCTTGTACTTGGTTTGTTGCTCCCTTTGCTAGTTCCTCAATTGCCACAGATACTGCTTCTATTGATTGAACAGTTTCATCTGTAGCAATCGTCATATCTTTTGAATATTGCAGAACCTCTTGAGAATTGTTTTGCAAATTAATGGTTATGTCCCTAAGTGCACTTCTTAAGTTAACAACCGCTTTTCCAATAATGCCTGTTTCATCTTTATATTCTAAAACCTTTTCATAACTTTTGTCATAAACTAAATCGAGTTTTGCTGTCTTATCCACTAGCTTACTTATAATTAAAATAGGATTAGATATTTTTTTACTAAAATAAAATGCAATAATTACAGATAACCCTATAACTGATATAGCTAAAATTATAAAGTAGATTACACTCTCAATAAAGGATTTAAACAAAGTGGTCTTTTCCTTTGAAATAAATTTATCTATATCGTCCACATAATTACCTGTACCAATAACCCAATTAAAATCTTTAAAGGCTTTACTATATCCTCTTTTGGGTAATGGTGTTTGTTCTCCTTTTTTAGGGAACCAATAATCTGTATATCCACCTTGTTCTTTTAATCCGTTTTCTATAATTTCTTTGATAATATATTTTTCTTTTACATCCTTTAACTCAAGTCTGTTTGTGCCTTCGGAGACTCCACCAAGAAGAACTACATTTACTCCCTCAACGGTATCTATCCAAAAATACCCACCTTCTCCATATTTCATTTCACGTGTTAAATCTGCTCCAAGCTTCTTAGCCTGTTCTAAAGTCATTTCTCCGGCTTTATATTTTTTGTTAATTCCCTCTAGCATGGTTATAACGTTCTCTACTCCATTTTTGATTTTTTCATCATAATCATTTCTAACGGTGGCATCAATGGTTGTAATATTATTATTACTTAAAACTGACATTCTATAGGCCGCCATTCCCCCAATTAATATTGCTGTTAATAGTACTAATAAAACGTTTAAAGCAATTATTTTAGTGCTTATTTTTCTCATCTACCATCACTCCCTCTTTTAGTGAGTTTCCCCCCATATGTTTTATAAAATCCAACAAACTAATGTACATTTTTTATAATTAACTAAAAATATGTAATTTTATGTATTATAAACTATTATTTTAATTATATTATACATTATATGTAGAAAATGTACACTATAGATGTTCCAAATTTATGTACAATACTCATTTATCAGCCATATCCAGTAGCTTTTTACTTATTGATGTTTTAAATAGATAACAGCTAATCAATATAAAAACCCTATTAGACTTAATAATATAGAAATTCTATAATTAAATTGTTATGGAATAATTTTAAAAGAGTTTTAAGGAGGGTAATACACTATGAATGATTTACCTAAAATATTTAATGAATTCAATGAAGCAAGACAAAAGGGGTTTGTTGATGTAAAAAATTTAAAAGATGATGGAAAAAAAATAGTAGGAACTTATTGCACATATAGTCCCTGGGAGCTTATAATGGCTGCCGGTGCTATTCCTATTTCACTTTGTAGTATGAGTGATGAGCCTATTGCTGAAGCTGAAAAGCACCTTCCGAAAAATTTATGTCCACTTATTAAATCAAGCTATGGCTTTGGTTTAACAGATAAATGTCCGTATTTTTATTTTTCAGATATGATAGTTGGAGAAACTACTTGTGATGGAAAGAAAAAAATGTATGAATATCTTGGACAAATTAAACCAATGCACGTAATGCAATTACCCCAAACTAACAAGGGGGAGGCGGCCTTTAATGCTTGGAAAAATGAAATGATTTTATTTAAAGAGAGATTAGAAAGTGAATTCAACGTAGAAATCACTCAGGAAAAGCTTAAGGAAGCCATTAATCTTAGAAATAGAGAAAGAAAAGCACTAATAGACTTTTATGAACTAGGGAAAATGTGCCCACCTCCTATTACTGGAACTGAAATGTTACAAGTTCTATATGGTGCTACTTTTAAAACAGACAAAGAAGCCCACATAAAAACTCTTACAAAGTTCACCCAAGATATAAAAGAAGACTATGAAAATGGTAATAAAAAAGTAAGTGAAAACACAAAAAGGATATTAATTACTGGTTGTCCTTTAGGGGGAGCTACTGAGAAAATCATTAAAATCATAGAAGAAAATGAGGGCGTAGTTGTTTGTTATGAAAACTGCACAGGGATAAAAGCAACTCAAGAATTAGTAGATGAAAGCATTGATCCAATAGACGCTCTAACTAAAAAATATTTAAACATACCTTGTTCATGTATGAGCCCTAATGATGGAAGAATAAATTCTCTTTCAACTTTAGTAGATGAATACAAAGTGGATGGTGTAATAGATGTAATTCTACAAGCCTGCCATACTTATAGTGTGGAAAGTTATTCAATCAATAAATTTATGAAAGAAGAAAAACATACTCCATATATGAGTTTAGAAACAGATTATTCTCAAAATGATGTAGGACAACTGAAAACAAGAATTGCTGCATTTATTGAAATGCTATAATTTATAAACTTATATAAACAATTAAAAAGAACTGCTCATCTCTAACAATGAGTTCGCTTTTGAGGTGCATATAGAGTAATTATCACATCAAATAGCATATGTTTTAACAATAGAATAAGCAGAAGGTTTAACACAACCTTTCTGCTTATTCTTATTTTATAATATTTAGTTAAACTTAAAATTTTTGACCTCACTTAATTCGGATTTAATGAATGTTGTGAACTATGTACAAACATAGATTATATTTATAACAAACGATTTATAAGGAAAACTCTAATTGAAAATCTCTTATGTCACTTTCGTATAGTTCTTTGTTTATTTCTTCCGCCTCTTTACATCCTATTGCAAAATAAAATGCAATTGTTTCCTCAGCCGAACCAGCACAAATATAAATTTTATCTGCGTTCCATTCACTTGCTATATTTACAGAAAGCATAAATAATTTTTTACCTATTCCTTTATTTCTATATTCTAATGTTATAAACAATTGGTCTAATAAAACATAATTATGCCTTTCGCCAAAGAACTGGCGATTAATTGTTGCAAATCCTAATAATTTATTATCGCTATCAAAAGCACCAATTGCACTTCCCCCATTTAAAATAGTTTCTTTTAAATGGCTAATGTGATATTCATAACCATTCGGCCAATCGCAATCTTGGTAATTTATTTCTACTAACTGCCTTTTTCCATCTACTTCTCTCCATGCTTTTCCTATATATTGAGATGGGTCCATTTCATTTATAAACCGACACTCTTCTACTGATAATTTTCTGTATATAACACTACTCATAAATTACCTCCACATATCTATAATTTTTGCCTTATACAAGAATTAATTCATAATCAAATACAAGGCTGTATGTATCTTGTTTTTAGAATATAGACAACCTATAAGGAAATTATAACATGTTTTCTACATATTAGTAATAAAATAACCTGCAAATAATGTAATAAGGCAAAATTAAAGATTTTATTTGAAATATATTATATCGTTTAGCTCAAGTTTTTTATTTGTTATACCTAATTGTTGAGCAGGGGTTAAGAGTTGTTTATTTAATGTTTTGTAAGGCATACAAAAATTATAGTATGTCCTTAATATTGTAATAGAATATTGTGCATATTTGGGGTTAAAATTAGCATAAACGTAACTTTTTCCATCTGCTCTTGCTGTAGTTAACGGTCTTTCAAGTATTGATAATCTACGATGGATTTGTTGCATAAAAGAGTTAACTGCATAATTATTTACTTTTATGAGTAACCTCGCTAAATGTTCTGTGTCATATCCAGAAACATTAGTTGTACAGTTTATAATTCTTGTACCTTCATCAATGGATGGTAGCGGGTGTTTGAGCGGTCTGTTAGCCCATACTGGATAACTATGTCCTTCATGTTCTATAAAGTTATGGAACTTATGAAATTTTAACTTCTTCGCCATTTTTAAAATGGCAAGATTGGTTTCAGATATATTATTAATCCCATTTATCTTCTTCCATTCTTTTAATGACTCTCTTGCTTCAACATATTCATTAAAGGATTCTTTCTTTGTTTTTCCTTTCTCAACTTGGCAAAGAAAATGTAAAGCATTGCCTTCTTTAATTTCAGGAGCAAAACCCTAAATAATGGTGTTATTATCGAATTATCATCATCTGAAACAAATCTCCATTTATTAGCCTTTATTGTATTCTTAATAAGCCAGTAGTGAGCAAATGCAGTATATGGAGATATAATATGTAAACCATCAATATAACTATCTCTGATATTGAATTTTCTGTGTTTTTCTTTATATTCTTCATATGATTGTGTATCGTTAGCTGTTGGTACTTGTGGACAGTATGAAAATCTATATTTTGCATTTTTACAGGCAAAATCATATAGGTGGTCTTCCTTTAGTAATTTTGTATCAGATGTTATTTCCTCTTGTGTTATATTTCAATCATAAGCAATATCTGCTCTAAAGATATATTTTAAATTTGAATCTCCACTCACTACAATGTAGGTAGGAAACTTCAATTCTTCTACGTCATCATATCTTGTCCCTCCTTTGCCACATCTTCTAACATTATTTAAACTATAAACCATTTTATCAGTATTTAACCATATTCTTTCAAAAGTGTGATTTTCAAACGCTTTACGTTCATGGCTATCCAGGAATTCAAGACATTTTTTATAAAGCCACTCTAATTTATTATAATATGTAGTGGGAGAAACCTGTAGTATTTCACAACTTCTTTTAACAGGAGTACGGTTCAATAAGAGTTTAGCAAATAAAGGTATAATATCATTTTTCTTTTGATGATAACCAAAATTTTCTTCTCTCAAAGGAAGTACATTAGTCATTTTACCACAAGATTTACATTGCCATTTTATTGAGTTTGAACTGCTTTTACCCCTTTTTCTAAAGCTATCTACATTTATATATGGGGTATCTCTTTAAGATTGCATTGCTCTCTATGAAAGTTATATTCAGGAATCCAATCTACGATTTTATCAATGTGTATCAACCGCTTAATTTCTTCTGCTATAGACCAATTAGAATAAGCAGTAGTAGTACATTCTAAAGATATTCCTCCTACGGTATCTGTCTTATTAGGATTGCAAACCATCTTTTTCTTTTCACCCATACCTGACAACTTATACCTAAAAGGTTTATTCTTTATATTATCAAATCTAACTTGTGATTCACCTAACCACTTACAAAATGGATTACTACAATAGTTGAGTTGGATAATATGAATTGTATCATTTATAGATATAGTAATTGGTGTAAACAATGTACCTCTATACTTTTTAGCAAAATCGACAGGTGATAAAATAGGATAATCTTTGTCTCTGTTTTCAATATCCTCATTGGATACAGGTGGCATTATTCTTACTAGAGTGTCGTCTTTCACAATAAGGCGTTTAAGTTTAGCCATGTTGTTCATCCTCTATATTTTGATTTGGGAATGTTTTAGTATATACACGTTTTTTATTTCTTTTATTATGTATCCAATTAAGAAAATTACTATCATCAATAATATTTTTTAAAAATATGTCTACAATTTCTTCCTCGCTGTATCCTGTATATTCAGCATAGTATCGTACAATTGCTCTTGAATGTTCAGATACTATCCAATTTACCTTTTGACCATTTTTATTCTTTGGTTCAATGAAATTCATTTATTAGCCTCCATAAACTTATGGAAGAATAAATATTGATGTTAATTGCAATGTTAATAAGTATAACATTATTAAAAATAACGTTATTAAATCTTCTAATATCAACAAAAATAACGTGCTAATTGTAATGTTAATTAGCACGTTAAATATCATGTTATTTTATTAAATGCACCTCAAAAGCGAACCCGTTGCATCTCTAAAGCAGTTCTCTTTAATTATATAAAATACTATTACTAAGCTCACCAATCATTTAGAATATATTAACGAATAAAGTTCATGAATATTTTTTCTTCTCTTTCTGGTGCTTTAACACTTTCTTTTCCATTTTCAACTAATTTCATAAGCCATGCCATATTCTTACCAAGCACTCTCATGATTTGAGCACCTTCTTCATCTTGCAATGCTTCTCCAGGTCTTGTTCCATTAATAACATTCCAATAATTTGAAGTTGGCATTAACATTTCCGAATAATTAATAAAATTATTCAACTGGTTAAAAGTCGGAATCCCGCCTGCACGCCTTACAGCAACAACAGATGCACCAACCTTATGTCTTAACATTCCATCATTATTACCTGCAACATAAAAAGCTCTATCTAAAAATGATTTCATTGTTCCTCCCATTGCTGAGTAATGAACAGGGGATCCTAAAATTATTCCATCTGCACTCTTCAACTTTTGAATCCACTCATTAACCTCATCACCTGTAAGCACGCATTTTTCATTTTTATTTTTCGCACATTGATTACAAGCAATACATCCTCTAATTGACTTATTACCTACATGTATGATCTCTGTTTGTATTCCTTCTTTTTCTAGTTCATTTAAAACCATCTTAATTGCGTGATAAGTGTTTCCTTCTTTATTTGGACTTCCGTTAAATGCTACAACTCTCATTAGTCTTACCTACCTTCCAATTATATTACTTTATACAAGTTGATTTCTGATTGGCTTTCTTTGAATTCTCCAAATTTTGGAACAATACTAGTGAAATGTTCTGATTTATTATGTAGGTTAATTGCTTCACTATTTTCCCAGACTTCTATAAATGTTAATATATTGCAATTATTTGAATCCTCATATAAGCTGTAAGATATACATCCACTTTCTTTTCTGCTTTCATTTACAAGCCTTTCCGCTAAAACTTTAAATTCCTCAGCTTTACCTTGCTTTATCAAATTTTTTGCAACTATAGTTATCATTAAATTCACTCCTCACAATTTTGTAAATTAAACACATTTCTATTTTAAAGTATACGCTATGAAGAATTATAGAACAAGTACGCACTTTTTTGTAAGGTAACTTACCAAAAGGTATGAATTGTTGTATCATCGGGATTCTTAACATATTTTTTTATATGAATTTGATACTATAGCTCAAATGTTATATACTAATGTTTATTTATAATGTTTACTCTTCATAAATTTTTAATAAGGCAGTGATAACGATGATCATACATAATGGTAAAAATTACGTTTGTAATATTGATCTTGGAATGGAGTTAATTCGTGGCAAATGGAAAGCAGTTATCTTATGTCACCTAAATGATGGTCCAAAGAGATTTTTAGAACTTCAAAGAATAACTTGCGGTGTTAGTCAGAAAGTTCTTAATGAGAAATTACAAGAGCTCCAAAAGGATGGTTTAATTTTAAAAATAGTTTACCCTGAAGTTCCTCCTAAAGTGGAGTTTCTACTAACCGAAATTGGTAAAGACCTTTTCCCGGCATTAGAAATGATACAAAATTGGTCAATTAAGAATTTTCCTAGTGCAAATGAATTATTTTAGTTAGTAAATCTATAAAAATAAGATAGCCTCCCCCTTACTAAACCGTCCTTAACATAAGGTCCATTTTATAACAGGAAAGGCTATCTTTTCTTATAAATCAAACTTCTACAAAGAAGCTATTACATTATAAACTCCATCATCATTATTGCTCTCAGCAATAAAGTTAGCATGTTTCTTAACCTCTTCTGGAGCATTGCCCATGGCATAACTATGGTGAGCTGCTTTAAACATAGTCAAATCATTATAATAATCTCCAAAAACAATGGTGCTTTTTTTATCTATTTTAAATTTATCTTGAAGTATTTTTATAGCATTTCCTTTACTTATACCTTTATTCATTATATCTATCCACTTGCCTCCAGATACAACAAATTCAAGCTTGCCATTCAAGTTTTCTTTTAGATAATCAACTATAGGTGAATTTACACCATCAGCCATATAATAAGTAATCTTATATATTGTTTTTTTTACTTCACTAAAAGATTTTAGTATTATTACAGGCACCCCACAAGATGTAAATTCATTCAACATAATTTCTGATGGATTTACTATATACGCTTCATTTTCTCCAGCTAAGAATAATTCTTCTCCCAACTCTGGTTTTAAATTTATTACGTGCTCTAGTTCTTCCTTATCAATGCTGTTTGCATAAAGGGTCTTCCCTTTGTTATTATACTTAACAAGAGCTCCATTATGAGCAATGAATATCATATCCGTATTTACCTTGTCGAAGTTTTTGCTCAGTTGAGAGTAAAACCTACCACTGGCTGCTGCAAATTTTATATCTTTCTCATTAAAAGCATGAATTAAATCAAATATTTTTTCATTTATATTTCCATTGTCATTTAACAATGTGCCATCCATATCAGTTGCAATGAGTTTAACCATATATGTGTTTCCTCCCTTTTGCTTTTATTTACTTTCAATAGTTGTTAACCGTCCCCACTGTATTAAAAAAAAAGAGCTATAAACGAACTAATGTCCATTTATAGCTCATAAATATGTTTTAATTTTTATTAAAGGTGTTACTTGATTATATCATTATTTTACATACATTGTTTGTAAATTCTACTGGGTCATTAATTGGAAGCCCCTCGATAAGCAATGCTTGATTATATAGTATACTGGTATATAAATTAAACTTATCTTTATCATTTTCAAAAGACTCTTTAAGCGCTTTAAACATATCATGGTTTATATTTATTTCTAAAACCTTGTCTGCTTTTATATTTTCGCTGTTAGGCATAGCATTTAATACTTTTTCCATTTCTATTGTAAGGTCACCATCATTTGATAAACATACTGGGTAGTTCTTAAGTCTCTTTGATGCCCTAACATCTTTAACCTTATCTGATAAAAGTTTTTTCATGTTTTCAAATAATTCTTTACTTTCTTTGTCATCCACTTTAGAAGCGTCTTCTTTTTCTTCTACTTCTATACCTAAGTCACCACTTGATACAGACTTAAACTCTTTTTCTTTATATGCCATTATCATTCTTATTGCAAATTCATCTACATCATCTGTAAAGTATAGAATTTCAAATCCCTTATCTGATACCATTTCAATTTGTGGCAATTTTTCTATTCGCTCGTTTGAGTCTCCAGCAGCATAATAAATATATTTTTGATCTTCAGGCATTCTAGAAACATATTCATCTAAAGAGACCATTTTTTTCTCTTTTGATGAATAAAATAGTAATAAGTCTTGTAATACTTCTTTATTACTTCCAAAATCGCTATAAATACCATATTTTAATTGTCTTCCGAAGGATTTATAAAATTCATCATATTTTTCTCTTTCATTTTTCAATAAATTGTCTAACTCGTTCTTAATTTTAGTTTTTATGTTTTTAGCTATTAGTTTCAGCTGTCTATCATGTTGCAATACCTCTCTTGATATATTAAGTGATAGATCCTCTGAATCAACTATTCCTTTTACAAAACTAAAATAATCAGGTAATAAATCTGCACACTTATTCATAATTAAGACGCCGCTTGAATATAACTCTAGGCCCTTTTCATATTCTTTTGTATAGAAATCATAAGGCATTTTTTCTGGTATATACAATATTGCGTTATAACTTATAGCTCCATCAACACTGATATGAATATGCTTTGTTGGTTTATCAAAACCATAGTGTTTTTCTGCATAAAAGTTGTTATAATCTTCATCTGTAAGTTCACCTTTATTTTTTCTCCATATAGGAACCATGCTATTTACAGTCTTTTCCACTGTGAAGTCCTCATGTTCTGTTTCACTGCCTTCTTTAAGTCTTGATTCACTTACTTCCATTTTAATTGGATATCTAATAAAATCGGAGTATTTCTTTATAATAGATTTTATTCCGTATTCTTCAAGGTATTCATCAAAGTTTTCATCTTCTGTATTTTCTTTTATCTTAAGTATAATCTCCGTACCAATTGAATCTTTTTCACAAGGTTCTATGGTATAACCATCTGCACCATTAGATTCCCACTTGTGTGCTTCATCACTACCTAAAACTTTACTAATAACAGTAATTTTATCAGCTACCATAAACGCAGAATAGAATCCTACGCCAAACTGTCCAATTATGTCATATCCATCTTTTATATCATTTTCTTTTTTAAAGGCCAAAGATCCGCTCTTAGCTATAACACCAAGGTTATCACTAAGTTCCTCTTCTGACATTCCAATGCCTGTATCAGAAATTTTTAATATTCTGTTTTCCTTGTCATTTGCTATTGTAATGTAGTAGTTCTCTTTATCAAAAGTTAGAGTTTCATCTGTCAATGTCTTATAATAAATTTTATCAATAGCATCACTAGCATTAGAAATAAGTTCTCTTAAAAAAATATCTCTATGAGTATATATTGAATTTACCATCATATCCAGAATTCTTTTAGACTCCGTTTTAAACTGTTTCTTTTCCAATTAAAAAATCCCCTTTCGTAACAAATCCTATTGTTTTTTTATTTGTTAGCACTCTATCTTGTCGAGTGCTAAATATACTACTAAAATACACCTTTTTTTATAATTTGTCAATGCACTATTTTCCATTTGCATTATTTAGTCTTCTACTTGTAAACAATTATTTTATTCAATTCTCTATATTTTATCATATTTAACTATTATAATGCAAAAATGATTTAATAATTTAAAAAACAAATGCATTATTTTTTTCCATTATAATAGAATTAAAGGAAATATTCAAGTAACTTTTAGGCCACAAAAATATAGGCATTCCTCATTTGGAATGCCTATATTTATTAGTGTATTCCTACAATATCTTCTCTCTTTTGTTTTTTATTGCATATCTTTTTCCTTCTTGTTTCAAGTTCAGTAACAACATCTTCTACTTTTACACCTTGCGACACCATAAGTACTAAAATGTGATATGCTAAATCTGATATTTCTGAAACTATTTCTTTAGTGTCATTGTTCTTGCTGCTAATTATAACTTCCGCACTTTCTTCGCCTATTTTTTTTAAGATTTTATCCAAGCCTTCTTCAAAAAGATAACTTGTGTAAGAGCCTTCTATAGGATTTTCTTTTCTTTCTTCAATTATTTTATAAAGCTCCTGTACTACGTTTATTTCATTCATTTTTAAATCCCCTTCTCTATTGATTTTAGCATCTATATCTTCTTTGATATTGATTTTGATTTTTTATCTAAGCTTCAACCTTCGAAATTTCCCTGTAAAAACAACTTTCATTTCCAGTATGGCAAGCTACTCCAATTTGTTCTACTTTTATAAGAATTGTATCTCCATCACAATCAATCAACATTTTTTTTACATATTGAAAATGCCCTGAGGTTTCTCCTTTATTCCATAACTTATTTCTAGCTCTACTAAAGAACCAAGTTGTTCCAGTTTCAATAGTTTTTTTCAAGGATTCTTCGTTCATATATGCAAGCATCAAAATCTTTCCACTATTATGATCCTGCACTATTACAGGTACCAACCCATTATTATATTGGATTTCCACTATGTCATCCACGACCTCACCACATTTCTTTATTTTTCATTAGATTCTAATTTGTACACCACTATTTTTAAGATACTCTTTTACTTTTCTAATGGATAGTTCTTTATAATGAAACAATGAAGCTGCTAGTGCAGCATCTGCACCACTTTTTTCGAAAACCTCATAAAAGTCCTCTATTTTCCCACAGCCACCGGATGCAATCACAGGAATATTTACGCTGCTTGTAATTGCATTTATGAATTCTATATCAAATCCTTGTTTTGTTCCATCTGCATCCATACTTGTTAAGAGTATTTCTCCTGCCCCTAGCTCTTCTACCTTTTTTGCCCACTTCACTGCATCAAGGCCCGTATTTATTCTTCCACCATTTATTACTACATGCCACCCTAAACCGTTCTCATTCTTTTTTCCATCTATAGCAACCACTACACATTGGCTTCCAAATTTTGCTGTTGCCTCGTAAATAAGCTCTGGCCTTCGAATTGCAGCAGAGTTTATAGATATTTTATCTGCTCCAGCTCTTAATGTTTCTTTAAAATCCTCTATACTCTTAATTCCTCCACCTACTGTCAAGGGAATAAACACCTTTTCGGCAGTTCGCTTTACTATATCCAACATATTTTTTCTGCCCTCATGAGTGGCTGTAATATCTAGAAATACAATTTCATCTGCCCCTTCACTGTTATAAAATTCTGCGATTTCTACGGGGTCTCCTACATCTGTTAGATTTATAAAATTGATTCCCTTCATCACCCTTCCCATAGTTACATCTAGGCAAGGAATGATTCGCTTAGTAAGCATAGGGCATCCTCCTTCCCTCAGAGATTGCTTCTGCTAGAGATATATTCCCAGTGTATAGTGCTTTTCCTATAATGGCTCCATACATATTCATCTTCGCAAGTTTTTTTATATCGTCAATGTCTTTCATACCACCAGAGGCAATAATATTACAAGACACCTCATCGTTTATCTTCCCTGTTGCTTCAAAATTAGGACCAGTCAAAGTGCCATCCCTACTTATATCTGTAAAAATAATAGTTTTCACGCCTATGCTTTCCATTTGTTTTGCAAAATATATATATTCTATTTTGCTACTGGTTCTCCAACCTTGCACTGCTACATAGCCATCCCTTGCATCAATTCCAATGGCAATTTTATCTCCAAATTTTTTTACTGCCTCTTTTACTAGTGACGGATTGTTCAAAGCTGCAGTACCCAATATTACTCGATTCAAACCCTTTTTAAGTAGCATTTCAATGGTATCCAAACTCCTTATACCACCACCTAACTGTATAGGTATATTTATATTTGTTATAACTTTATTTATACTATTTGCATTCCCAATAGTTCCACTTAGAGCTCCATCCAAATCTACCATATGTAGATATTCTGCTCCCTGGGCTTCGAAGCTTAGGGCTGTTTGTAGTGGTTCTTCCCCTACTACCTCTGATGAAGAAAATTCTCCTTGATAAAGTCTAACGCATTTTCCATTCTTCATGTCTATAGCTGGAAATATCTTCATTAAATTATCCCTCCAAAGTTTTTAAGTAAATTCATTCCAGCCTCTCCACTTTTCTCTGGATGGAACTGCAAACCAAATATATTACCCTTACTTACTATTACTGGTATCTTTTTTTCATACATACTATAGGCATTTACTATGTTGTCCTCGGCAACTTGCGCATAATAAGAATGAACGAAATATACATAACTATTCTCTATTACACCTTCCAGAAGTGGTGAATTAGTTTCAAAAAACAAATCATTCCAACCCATATGAGGAATTTTTATAGAACCATCTAGTTTCACAATGGTTCCTTTTAAAAGTCCTAAGCCTTCGCATTTTTCAATTTCTTCACTTCTATCAAAGAATAGTTGCATACCTAGACATATACCAAGTATTGGCTTACCTTCCTTCGCTGCTCTTTTTATTACTACATCAAGTCCACTATCCCTTAGATTTTTCATTGCATCAGGAAATGCCCCTACACCGGGAACAATAATACTTCTACTATTTGCGATTTCTTCCTTTTCTGAAGATATTATAGATTTAATATTCAAAGCATTAAGCGCATTTTGAACACTTTTCAAATTTCCCACACCATAATCCACTATAGCTATCATAGTATTCCTCCTTATAGACATCCTTTCGTAGAAAGTACGCCTTTTATTCGCTGGTCATAGGTTAAGGCTTCACTTAATGCTTTTCCAAAAGCTTTGAATAGTGCTTCCACCATATGATGATTATTTTTACCATAAAGTACTCTCGCATGAAGTGTTATTCCACCATTTATTGCAACAGCCCTAAAAAACTCCTCCACCATCTCTGTATCAAAACCTCCAAGGTGATCTACTGTAAAATCCCCTTCAAATACAAGGTAAGGTCTACCACTCAAATCTAGCGACACTGTGGCCAAAGTTTCATCCATAGGTACAAAACTGCTTCCATATCTTTTTATTCCCTCTTTGGCCTTCATTGCCTCTTTTATAACACTGCCAAGTACTATACCTACATCTTCAATTGTATGATGAGAATCCACATTTAAATCCCCTACTACAGCTACATATAAATCCAAAAGCCCATGTTTTGCAAAAAGACATAACATATGATCAAAGAAACCTATGCCCGTATCTCCTTCATATTTTCCAGAACCATCTAAGTTTATACTGATATCAATCTTTGTTTCGTTACTTGCTCTAACAATTTTTGCTTGTCTTGAAATCACATACCTCACCCCTCTAATTCTTGAAGTCAATATATACAAAGCTTATGAAATTACTTTATTTTCCTGGGAAATATTGTTTAATAAATATTCATTTTCTTCTCTACTTCCTATTGTTATTCTTAAACAATTTTGTAATGCATAGGACGTAAACCTTCGTACATTTATGCCACTGTCTAAAAGTCGTTGTTTCATTATTTGTGCATTTTCAACTTCAATTAATATAAAATTTGCTTGTGCATTATAGAGTTTTATTCCATTAATATCTTTCAATTTATCCCATAAATATACTCTTTCTTTGAGTATACCTTCCACATTATTATGTATTACTTGTGAATCTTTTAAGACAACAGTTGCAATACATTGCGAAATCGCATTCACATTATAAGGAGGCTTTACTTTCTTAAGTTCTCCCATTAGAATGGAACTCGTAATCAAAAATCCCAGTCTTATTGCAGCAAGTCCAATCTTAGAACAGGTTCTAAGTACAATTAAGTTTTCATAATCTTGAATTTTATCTACCATGCTTTCACCATAAAATTCAAAGTAAGCCTCATCTATAACTACAATGCAGCTGCATCCTTCTATTATTTTTATAATGTCAGTTCTTTTAATAATTCCACCTGTAGGATTATTTGGATTTGATAAAAATACAATTTTAACATTTTCCCCGTTGGCCATTGAAATAAAAGCATTTACATCTAATTTTAAATCTTCATCTAGTGGAAATTCAATGGGAATTCCTCCTGCAACTTTAGTATATAATCCATACATTGAAAAATCAGGACTTTGTACTGCTACCTTATCTCCTGTATTTATAAAAGTATTTGCAATAATTTGTATACATTCATCTGAACCATTTCCCGCCATTACATTAATACTTTTAACATTTGCATATTGTGCATAGAGATCACATACCGTAGATGCGCTTGCATCAGGATACCTATTAAAAATAGAATCCTCTATAGCCCAACTTATTTTCGTCCTAATCTCTTGAGGAAGGTTACTAAAGCACTCATTGGCATCCAACCTGACTTTATAATCAGTTTTTGAAGCTTCATATGCCTTAAAATCACTTAAATCGCTTCTAAAATAATCCTGTATCATGATTCTAACCTCACTTTTATAGAATTTCCATGGGCAGTTAAGCCTTCAACCTCTGTAAGTTTTATTACTTTATCCGCAACCTCACACAATGCATCCTTTGTATAGTATATATAACTTGATTTCTTTATAAAATCATCTACAGATAATGGGGAAAAGAATCTTGCGCTGCCACTGGTTGGAAGAACATGGTTGGGGCCTGCAATATAGTCTCCGAGTGGTTCTGGTGAATACTTACCTAAAAATATGGAACCTGCATTTTTTATATCCCCTAAAAAATCAAATGGATTGTTTAATAGAACTTCAAGATGTTCTGGTGCAATTTTATTGGCCAAATCTATAGCCTCTTTTATATTTTGGGAAATTAAGATAACTCCGTATTTTTCCAAGGATTCACTTATAATATCTTTCCTACTCATAGTTTTTATCTGAATTTCTAGCTCGCACGCGACCTTTTCTGCAAGTTCTCTTGAAGTGGTTATAAGCATTGCAGAGGCTAGCACATCATGCTCTGCTTGAGACATTAAATCCGCTGCAATAAACTTTTCATTGGCAGTATCATCTGCAATAATTAATATTTCACTGGGACCTGCAATCATATCTATATCTACATATCCAAATACGCTTTTTTTTGCCATGGCAACGTAAATGTTTCCTGGCCCTACTATTTTATCAACTTTAGAAATACATTTCGTCCCAAATGCAAGTCCGGCGATTGCTTGAGCACCGCCTACTTTATAAATTTTGTCCACTCCTGCTATATCTGCTGCCACTAAAATATGAGGATTCACACTTCCGTCAGCTGTGGGTGGGGTTACCATCACTAGATTTTTAACACCAGCCACCTTTGCCGGAATTGCGTTCATAATAACTGTGGATGGATAGGCGGCTGTACCACCAGGTACATATATCCCTACACTTTCAAGACCTCTTACAGTTTGGCCTAAAATAACACCCTTTTCTTTTGTCATCATCCAAGAGTTCTTCACTTGATTTTCATGAAATTCCTTCACATTTTGCTTTGCTAGGGTTATTGCGTCTAAAAAATCTTTGTCTACCATTTCATACGCTTTTTTAATTTCATCGGATGTTACAATAAGATTCTCTAAGGTAACAAATTTGCTATCAAATTTTTGTGTATACTCTATTATTGCATCATCGCCTCTAGTTTTTACATCTTCTAAAATTTTATCCACTATAATATTTACATCCCTTTGAACCTCTTCTGCTCTTTTTTTTAGAAATTCTATGTACTCTTTTCCCTCATTGCTACTTGCCTCAGTAATTTTCATCATGATACCGTCACCTCATTCCTATCTACGTATTGTTGAACCTTGTCTATCAAATTGCTGATTTTTTCCTTTTTCATCTTCATACTGGCTCTGTTTACGATCATTCTTGCACTAATATCACAAATTTTTTCTATAATAATTAATCCATTTTCTTTTAAAGTGTCTCCTGTTTCAACTAAATCTACAATTGCATCAGATAACCCTAATATAGGGGCAAGTTCTACTGACCCATCAAGTTTAATAATTTCTATATCCTCATTATTTCTTTTAAAATATCCCTTTGCTATTGTGGGATATTTGGTAGCTATTTTTTTACGGTTGCATCCATCATAGCTTAGAAAATTTGGTAAGGATGCCACAGCAAACATACATTTGCCAACCTTTAAATCTACTACTTCATAAAATTCCTTATTCTGTTCCATTAAAGTATCCTTACCAACGATTCCAATATCCGCCGCACCATGTTCTACATAGGTTAAAACATCTGTAGATTTAACAAGGATAAATTCTATATTGCTTTTTACATCCTTAAAGATTAATTTTCTTCCTTTATTTTTCAGCTCAGTACAATCTATTCCCAGGTCTTCAAACATTGTGATAGCATACTTTTCTAGTCTTCCTTTTGTTAATGCTATTCTTATTGCTTTCATACTTACTCCTCCAAACTCTTAATAAATTCCTGCATATCTACCTTCCAACTTTTTTTACTTTTAATATCTGTTATTTCAACTTTTTCATCTTCAAAGATATAAATCATTTTATCTAGTTTTTTTTGCTCACCATAGATTAAAGTTTTTTCTTTTTCGTCATATAAGCACAATTCACAAACAAAGCTTTTTTCTCTAATTTGTGCTGCAAATTTGAATGCATCTCCTACTTGTGAATTTTTATAATGAATAAGAAATTTCAACCTACCTTTTTCATTATTATTTCCTTGTTTTTCAAGAACAGATAATATGTTGTCCACATCTATGGCAAATCCAACTGCTGGCATAGTTTCACCAAACTTTGAGATTAAATTGTCATATCTTCCTCCACTTATAATTGTATTTCCAACTTCACTACTGTATCCTCTAAAAGTAATGCCTGTGTAATAATCAATATGCTGTACCATTCCTAAATCTATAGAAATATATTTGCCCAGGCCTACATTTTCTATCCTTTCATGTATTTTTTCTATAGTATCTAATGCAGCTTGTGCTCTTTTATTTCCGGTTAACTTTCTTGCCTTTGCAAGTATTTCAATGCCACCAAATAGCTCTGGCAATTTTTTTAAAGCTAATATATCTTTTGCACCAAATTTTCCTTCTTTTTCTTCTATAAACTCTCGTAGTGCTCCAAAGTTTTTATTTTCAACAAACCTTCTTAATTTTTCCATTTCATCTTCAGTAAGATCTATATCCTCAATAAGACCTTTGAAAAACTCAGCTTGTCCTATTTCAAGTTCGAATTTTTTTACCCCTATAGCAAGTAGTGCCTGAATAGCAGTTATAATTACTTCTTCGTCTGCCTTTGGGCTTTCACTTCCTATTATTTCAATTCCAGATTGAGTGGTTTCACTGACCTTTCCCTCCCAATTTTCATTCATTCTAAATATATTTCCGCTGTAGCATATTCGAAGTGGATATAATGAATCTTTAAGCTTTGTTGCAACAATTCTTGCTATTGGCATTGTCATATCTGGTCTTAACACCAATATCCTTCCTACATTATCAAAAAATTTATACATTTTTTCCTGTTCAATGAATATATTATCTCCCTGAAAAACGTCATAAAATTCTAAGGTAGGGGATATTACTTCTGTGAAACCAGAATTTATATATAATTTCCTAAGTACATTTATAATTTTTATTTTATTATTACAATCCTCAAAAAGTATATCTCTTGAACCTTCCGGTATATGTCTTTTCCAATTATTCAAAATCTCGCTCCTCCGCCTAACTTTATCACTGTATTGCGTTACCTTGTTAAACTAATAAGATAGTACCATCTTTCTTTTTGGAAGTCAAGCCTTGTTTTCTATTTGACTTTCCTCTTGCATTTTATATCCCTGGAAAGTTATTCATAAATGGGGATTTCAAAAAAAATCACTATAGCAACTTAAATTTCAAGCTACTGTAGTGATTAATATATATTTTATATTAGTGACTTACCTTTGACATCTGCCTTATTAAATATATAAATTATTATTCCGCTGCATACAATCCCCAAGACTGCTCCCGATAAAACATCTGTAGGATAAAGGTCTTTGTATTAAAAGATCAAATGCTGGTATATTTGATGAAGGCCTTATGCGTTTAACTATATGTTATAATATATCATTTTATTATTCCCCTTTTTTCTTACTACACTTATATCTCTTTACATTATCATATATTTATAAGATTAAAATCAGATTAAAAATTTCTTATATCTAGCTTAAAAACTAATAAAGCTTAGGAATGTTTTTATAAGTCCTAAGCTTTATTATCAAGTATATCTATTTATTGGTGATGATGTTCACCATGATGATTGCAGGTTACATCTCTATCTTCCAAGGTTCCATTAATATACTCTTCAATTACTTTTTTATATTCTCCAGATGCTCCCTTTATTACTTTAAGGCCATTCTGTTGTAAGCCACTAATTGCGCCTCCACCAATTCCTCCAGTAATAACTACCGTTGCTCCATGTGCTGCAAGTAAGTCTGCTAATCCTTGGTGCTTATGTGCAAGCTCTACTGAAGATATTTCTTCAATACTTACAATTTTTTTATCTTCTATAGTTGCAATTACAAAACTTTCACTCATTCCAAAATGTTGATTTACCATATTACCCTTATTAGGTAGTGCTATTTTCATATTTTTTACCTCCATTTTTATTTTTGTTATGTATGTTTTTTATTTTTTTACATTATTGATAGCATACGCCAATAAAATATTACATCATATTAAGATGCATGTCAATTTCCACCTTTAGCTTTTAACTTATTATCTAATATTTCTAAGAATTTACTAGGTACTTTATTTGCTAATGATTTACCAAATCTCTTTTTCTTGCTGAATTTACCAGTTTTCTCATTAGTAGTTGTATTTTAACGCGTTTTTGTAGTCCTTTAAAATTCATTTGTTCAACATAAACTACATTACATTTTTTTACTATTTCATTTGTCATTACATTATGATTTTAAGCTTACTATTTATAATCATTGTCTTAAATATCTTCAATTATATCCATCCCACACCTGAAGGAGTGGGCTTTTCGCACAAATTCTGTAATCTATATGGCCATATTTTATACACCGTCAACTAAAAAAGAATGCCCTATTTAGGACATTCTTTAAAATGATTTTAGAGTTATTTTTCTAATGCCTGTATCAAATCTTCCATTATATCATCAGCATTTTCGACCCCTACAGATAATCTTATTAAATTATCAGTTATGCCAATTTCTTGTCTCATCACAGAAGGAATTGCAGCATGAGTCATAGTGGCTGGATGGCAAATTAATGACTCCACCCCTCCTAAGCTTTCTCCAAAAGTTATTAACTCTAAGTTACCTAGGAACTCTTTATAAGAGTACCCTTCTTTTATAAGAAAAGAAATAATACCGCCATAGCCTTTAGCTTGCTTTGATTGTATTTTATATCCTGGATGATCTTCAAACCCTGGATAATATACTTTTTCAACTTCTTTTCTATCTTTTAAAAACTTTGCAATAACCATTGCGTTTGAATTATGCCTATCCATTCTTAAAGCTAGTGTCTTAATACCTCTTATTAATAAGAAGGAATCAAATGGAGACAAAACTCCCCCTGTTGAATTTTGTATAAAACCTATTTTTTCAGCTAGTTCCTTATTATTCACTACCACAAGACCAGCAATTAAATCACTATGTCCACCTAGATACTTTGTGGCACTGTGAATAACAATATCTGCACCTAGGGTAATAGGTTTTTGTAGGTACGGTGTCATAAAAGTATTGTCCACAATAGTAATTAAATTATTTTTCTTTGCTATTTTTGCAACCTCTTCAATATCTGTAATACCCATTAGTGGATTGGTTGGAGTTTCAATAAAAATAGCCTTTACATTTTCATCAATATTATTTTTTAGTTCTTCAATGTTTGATGAATTAAATACACTATAATGTATACCAAAATTACTAAAATATTTATCTAAAACTCTAAATGTTCCACCATAAATATTGTTTGATATAAGTATTTTATCTCCTGTTTTAAATAATGATAATACAGCGGTGGTAGCCGCCATTCCTGAACCAAAAGCAAAGCCAGCATACCCTTCCTCAAGTTCTGCAATTAGTTTTTCGAGTGCTGCTCTGGTAGGATTTCCTGATCTTGAATACTCGTAAGCATTATCAGCATCAAACTTACCTTTCTTAAATGTAGATGTTTGGTAAATCGGTACATTTACTGCACCAGTACTAACGTCACCATCTATTCCGCCATGTATTAATAATGATTCAAATTTCATATTTTATTCCTCCTCAAATGTTCTTTAACCTAATCTGAAACTAAATTTAAAAATTGTTTAATTCGTAGGTTAGTTGTGTCCCTTAATAATTGCTCAGGTGTTCCCTTATCAATAATAAGTCCATTATCCATAAATATTATATTGTCCCCTACTTCTCTTGCAAAACTCATATTATGAGTAACAACAACCATTGTCATACCTTCAAGAGAAAGCTGCTTCATAACCTTAAGTACCTCTGCTGCAAGCTCAGGATCCAGTGCGGAGGTTGGTTCATCAAATAACAGAACTAATGGTTCTATAGCCATAGCACGTGCTATTGCAACACGCTGTTGTTGTCCTCCGGAAAGCTCATGAGGATAGCTGTCGAACTTTTCTGAAAGTCCAACCTTTTCTAGTAGGCTAAGGGCCTTATCACGCGCTTCCTTCTTAGATTGCTTAAGTACAGTAACAAGGCCTTCCATAATATTTTCAGAAGCGGTCTTATTAGGAAATAAATGAAAGCCTTGAAATACCATACCTGTTTTTTTGCGTAGTGTTAATACTTCTTTTTCGGTTGAATTTTTGGTTTCACCGAATGTAAGCTTACTATCTCCAATGCTTATGCTTCCACAGCTTGGCACTTCTAACAAATTCATACACCTTAAAAGGGTTGTTTTACCTGAACCTGAAGGTCCTATTACAATTGTTGTTTCACCCTTTTTAATTTGTAAATCAATACCTTTTAAAATTTCATTATCTCCAAAGCTTTTGTGTAAGTTTTGTATATTAATCATGAAGTTCCTCCAATTACCTAGCCACATATCTTTCAAGTTTTTTCTCTATATTCTTTTGAAGTGTGGATAGTATAGTACAAAATATTAGGTATATAAATGCTGCTTCACAATACAACACAAGTGGTTCATAAGTTGCTGCCGTTATTCTTTGAGCAATTTGAAACATTTCAGTTAAAGTAATTGCAGCAGCAAGTGATGTATCTTTTACAAGACTTATAAAGGAATTTGAAAGCGGTGGTACAGATACCCTAGCTGCCTGTGGCAAAATTATACGGAGCAATGCTTGTGTATGTGTCATACCAATAGAAGATGCTGCCTCCCACTGGCCCTTTGGTATAGATAGAATCGCAGCTCTAATTACTTCTGAATTATAAGCCCCCACATTTAATGTAAAACCTATAATTGCTGCGGGTAGTGCACCTATTGTTATACCAGCCGCTGGTAATCCGTAAAATATTATAAATAGTTGTACGAGAAGTGGTGTTCCTCTTATTATCCAAACATAAAAACTTGATACTAAAACTAATGATTTATGTTTTGATATACGCGCAAGAGCCGTTGCCATAGCCAACATTGAACCAAGTATGAAAGAAACTATTGCCAGTGGAATTGTAAATTTCACACCTGCTATTAGTAAAGGAAAGAAAGAATCTTTAATTATATCTAATATTCTTAATGTTTCTGCATCAAAATTCATCTTATCTCCTTATTATTTTGATACATCAGTACCAAACCACTTTTTCGATATTTTTGAATAAGCACCATCTGCTTTCATCTCAGTAAGTGCTTTATTAGTTGCATCTACTAATTCTTTATTTCCCTTATTAAACATAATTGCACTTGGTTGCGCATTTCCTTCTTCATCAACAACTTTTATAGCAAGGTCCGGCTTTTGCTTTTTAAGATCAAGGTAAGATAAACTATCATTAACTGTAGCATCCACTCTTTTAGAAGTTAAAAGATCAATTGCTTGATTAAAACTGTCAACAGGTTGTAGTATAGCTCCATTAGTTTCTGCAATTTTAGCTAGATTACTAGTTAATGATTGAGCTGATTTCTTGCCCTTCAAATCTTCAAACTTTTTAATAGTATTATCAGTACTACTTACTATAAGTACTGCTTTTGAAACTATATAAGAATCTGAGAAATCATATTTCTTTTGTCTATCAGGTTTAACTCCAACTTGATTCACTACCATGTTAAATCTCTTTGCATCCAGACCAGCAAACATACCGTCCCACTTTGTTTCCACAAATTCTGGTTTTACTCCGATACGCTTAGACACTTCCTCTGCAATTTCAACATCGAATCCAGTTAATTTTCCTGATTTATCATGGAATGTATATGGTGCATATGTACCCTCAGTACCAATTCGTATTTTTCCTTCACTCTTTATTTTTGATAATAGATCTTTTGATTCAGTATTTTTACTGCCGCTTGACCCACATCCTACAAGTACTATTGATGCTATTAATAGAGTACTAATTAATATAGATAATTTTTTCATTTGATTTCCTCCTAGTATTCCTACCGATTTAGTAAGGTATTGTTTATATAATACCACAGGTCTTCTTTTATTGTCAATATAGATTTTTAGGTAGATAATATGAAAGTAACAAAGAGAAAACTTCAGTTGGAGAATAAATCTCCATCTGAAGCCATTAATGTTGTATCATCGAAGATGATGAAGATCTTCAATGATGATTTAACTTTTCTCAACACTTTCAATATACTCGATATTTTTCATTTCGGATAGTGCATCTTGTACTGATGTATCATCTACAATTCTTCCAGTAAGAATTAACCCTTTATTTATATCTTCATCCCACTCAAAGTCAGTCATAACACTATCTATCCCTAGATCTTCAGCCATATCTTTTGCGCTAATAGTATCATTTTTGTAATTATCTAGCCCTTCATCTGTGATTGTAATTTCATAAATTGTATTTTTAGTTGGCATTTTTTATTCCTCCATAAAATATAGTTTAATATGTTTTAACATATTAAATATAATATTCTACAAAAACCTTAAAATATCCATCTATTTTCGTACATAGAAAAAGAGCCTATTTCTAAGCTCTTAAATACTCTTCTATAAGAAGGTACCACCTTTTTAATATATACAAACTTACTGTGTCTCTAATCTACCCCAAATAAATCCCTAGTATAAACTTTCTCTCTACATCAATCAAATCCTTAGAGGGCATATTTGACTTCATTTGATAGTCCTACATAACCAGTCCCTGCTATTGTAATTTTAATTTTCAAAAACCCTTATCCTCCCAAATTTAGATCTTATAAAAATCTTTATACCAATCTACAAATTTTTCTAATCCACTTTCAATGCTAGTACTAGGTTTAAAGTTAATCTCCTTTTCCAAATCCGCCACATTTGCATAAGTTCTAATCACATCACCTGTTTGCATCTCCATATATATTTTTTTAGCTTTTTTACCTAGTTTATCTTCTAAAACTGAGATGAATTTTTCTAATTGTACCGGCTGATTGTTGCCAATATTATAGATTTTATAAGGCGCAAAGCTACTGCTTAAATCATCATTAGTTTCATCCCAATCAGGGTTGCCCTTAGGAACTAAGGGTAGAAGTTTATATATTCCTTCTACAATATCATCAACATAGGTGAAATCTCTCTCCATTTTCCCATGATTGAAGACTTTTATTGGCTGGCCGCTTAGAATTGCATCTGTAAATAAAAAATATGCCATGTCTGGTCTTCCCCAAGGACCATATACAGTAAAAAATCTCAAACCCGTTGTTGGGATTTTATAAAGTTCACTGTATGCATGGGCAAATAGTTCATTTGATTTTTTAGTTGCAGCATACAGACTCACGGGGTGATCTACATTGTGATTAGTAGAAAATGGTACTTCCTTGTTTCCACCATAAACTGAACTTGATGATGCGTACAGTAAATGTTTTACTGGGTTATTTCTGCAGGCCTCAAGAATATTTACAAAGCCAATAAGATTGGAATCCACATAAGCATAGGGGTTTGTAATACTGTATCTTACTCCAGCCTGAGCAGCTAAATTAATAACGTAATCAAATTTATGTCTGTTAAATAAATCATCTATAGCTTCTTTATCCTTTAAATCTATTTTATAAAAACTAAAGTTCTCATGCTTTTTTAATAAAGCTAGCCTTCCTTCTTTAAGAGCCACGTCATAGTAATCATTCATATTATCTATTCCCATAACCTGATAGTCTTTTCCGATTAATAAAGCAGAGAGATGAAACCCTATAAACCCTGCAGCTCCTGTAATTAAAACTTTCATTTTTTTATTACTATTTTTTTCCATAAACAACTCCTTTATACTTCTTATTATTACCTTTTATTATATGTTTACTTCTTCTGATAAATATTTAATTCTTTCAGTTTTATGCACATCAATAGTATAATAAAAGGTAAAATGTCAAAATAAAAGCAAGAGAGGTTTTTTCATTTACATATCCTCCTGGCACAACAAAAAAAATACCACAGGATTAAAAATCCCGAAAGAAATTTAATCATGTGGTATATTTTATGATTTCTAACAGTTTAAAAGCCTCTAACCCGTTGATATATCTAGGTTTGGTCTGAGTGACAAGAATCGAACTTGCGACCTCATGAACCCCATTCATGCGCGCTACCAACTGCGCTACACCCAGTTAACAACTTATTATAGCATGAAATTTTATATTGATTCAACATAAAATTCAGCTTTGAGTTATAAGATTATTTCCCTATAACTCAAAACTACTATATAATAAATAATATTATTATAATATTATACATATTAAGCTGCCATTCCCCTCATTTATAATTCTTTGTAATGTCTTTTGAATTTTTACTTGAACATCATCTGGCATCTTAAATAGTTTATTTTGAAGTCCTTCTTTAACCAATACTTCTAAAGATTTACCAAACATATTACTCTGCCAAATTTGAGATTTATCGTTCTCAAACTGGTCTAAGATAGATTTATAGAATTCTTCACTTTGCTTTTCTGTCCCCATAATAGGTGATACTTCTGTGGTTATATCTGCTTTTATAAAATGTAACGACGGTGCTGAAGCCTTTAATTTAACTCCATATCTTCCACCATGTTGTACTAGTTCAGGTTCTTCTAATGTCATTTCTGAAAGCTGTGGTGCAACTAAGCCATAGCCTTTTTCCTTTACATCCCTTAGTGCATCTGCGATTTTATCATATTCTACTTTTGCGCTAGAGAATTCACCCATTAATGTTAATAGATCGTTTTCGCCTTTTATTTCTCGATCACAAGTTTCACCTAGTATTTTGTAAAATAATTCGTGTTTAGGAACTATATTAACTCTAGCAGTGCCTTCTCCCATGTTCATCTCATCAAGTCTTGCAGAATCTAAAAAGTCTACTTCACTAAAACTTAGTAGAGATTTATTTATATCCCTAACTTTAAAGATATCCTTGCACATGTCTTTTAAAAACTTCATAAAACTGATTTTTACCCAATGCTTAGAACTCAAGTTTTCAATCCATTCTGGCATATCTATGTTAATTTCTTTAACTGGAAATTCTCTAAGAATTCTTTGGAATATATTAGCAATATCCTCTTCTTTCATGTTTAGAACGTCCATAACTTGAACTGGAACATCATATTTTTCTTCCAGCTCTCTTGCTAAAGCTTCTGTTTCAGGAGCAGCAGCATTTTTAGAATTTAACACCATTATGAAAGGTTTATTGATGCATTTAAGTTCATCAACTACTCTTTTTTCAGCATCTAAGTATTCTTCTCTTTCTATTCCTGTGATGGAGCCATCTGTAGTAATTAAAAGACCAATAGTTGAATGCTCATTTATTACCTTTTTTGTTCCAAGTTCAGCCGCTTCTTCAAATGGAATCTCATAGTCATACCAAGGAGTTGTAACCATTTTAGGTGTCTCCCCTTCTTCGTATCCTAGCGCTCCTTTAACAATATATCCAACACAATCAACCATTCTAACTTTGAACTTAGTACCGCCGTCAAAATCAATTTCCACTGCTTCGTTGGGTACAAATTTAGGCTCAGTAGTATGAATTGATTTCCCTGAACCACTTTGAGGAAGTTCATCTTTTGCTCTTTCTTTTTTGTGGGGATTGTCAATTCTAGGAATTACCATAAGCTCCATAAATCTTTTTATAAATGTAGATTTTCCAGTTCTTACTGGACCAACAACACCTACGTAAATATCCCCCTGTGTTCTCTCTGCTATATCTTTGTATATATCAAAATTATCCAAGATATACCCTCCCAATAATTATTATTAACATTATAAATATATTTTAGAGAACAATAAATTATTACTACAGATTAAAAATATATAAAAAAAACCAATCTTCCATTAACTTCTTAAGGGAAAATTGGTTTTTAATACTAGTGATTTTATAAACTGGCCTTAAAACTCATCTTTTTTATTTCTTGACATAAGCTCGTGTACTCCATCTTTAGGATCTTTACCTTCAAATAGTACTTTGTAAAGCACATCTGTGATAGGCATAGATACTTGCTCTTTTTCTTTAAGTTCATAAAAGGCTCTTGTGGCTTTTATACCTTCAACTACCATGCCTATTTCCTCACAAGCCGCATCCATTGGAAGACCCTTTCCAATTAAAATACCCGCTCTTCTATTCCTACTATGCATACTAGTACAAGTTACGATAAGATCGCCCATACCTGTTAAGCCATAGAATGTTTCAGCTTTACCGCCAAGAACAGTTCCTATTTTTATAATCTCACTCATTCCTCTTGTCATAAGTGCAGCTTTAGAATTATCGCCGTAGCCTATTCCATCTGACACACCTGCAGCGAGTGCAATAATGTTTTTAACTGCCCCACCTATTTCTACTCCAATAATGTCTTCATTAGTGTAAACCCTAAATTTACTTGTCATAAATAAATCTTGAACTATTTTTGCATACTCCATTTTTTTAGATGTAACTACTACTGTTGTAGGTATATCTAAAGCAACCTCTTCTGCATGACTCGGTCCTGAAAGTATTACTATAGGATTATTCGGAATCTCTTCTTCTATAACCTGTGAAATCCTTTTTGAGGAACCTTCTTCGATTCCCTTTGCAATGCTAACCACAATTTGATTTTGCTTTAAATATGGCGCTAGTTTCACACTTAAGTCTCTTATTGCATGGGATGGCACTGATAAAACAATTATGTCACTATCACGTGTAGCCTTTTCTATATCAATGAATGCTGTTACTCCTGCTGGCATGATAACCTTGGGCAAATATTTAATATTTTCTCTTTTAATGTTAATATCATCAATAACACTAAGTTTTCTGTCCCATATGTTAACTTTCATTCCTTTTTTGGCAAGCATTACAGATAATGCGCTACCGAAACTACCACCACCTAAAAAAGCAACTTTTAGCATTCTATTCCTTCCTTTCCCTAAATATAAGCTTTATACCTGTTCCCATAAATTCAAAGCTATTTCTCAATTGATTTTCTAAATATCTTTCATAAGAGAAATGTAGTAAATTTTCATTATTTACAAAGAACACAAATGTTGGTGGTTTAGATGCTACCTGAGTAACATAAAATATTTTTAATCTCTTATTTGCTACTGTTGGAGGTTCTTTCATTAGTACAGCCTTATTTACAACCTCATTAAGTATTCCTGTAGAAATTCTTTTTGAATAATTTTCATAACATTCTTTTACTGTTGAAAGTACCTTATGTACTCTTTGGCCTGTTTTTGCAGATATAAATAAATAAGGTGCATATGCCATAAAATTTAACCCTGCTTGTATTCTCTTTTTATACTCAATCATAGTTTTGTCATCTTTTTCGATAAGATCCCATTTATTTACTATTACTAAGATAGCTTTTTTCATCTCATGAGCATAACCTATAATTTTTTCATCTTGATCACTTAATTCTTCTGTAGCAGTAATCATGAGTATAACTACATCAGCTCTCTCCACTGCTGCTAAGGATCTAATAACACTATATCTCTCAATTCCTTCTTCTACTTTGCTTTTTCTTCTTATTCCTGCAGTATCTATTAGAACGAACTTTCCTTCTTCAGTTTCAATTTTACTATCAATTGCATCTCTAGTTGTACCTGCAATTTCAGTTACAATATTTCTTTCTTCTCCAAGCATTCTATTTATCAATGATGATTTACCAACATTCGGCTTACCTACCACTGCAACTTGAATATATTCTTCATCTTCTGTTTGTGAATAAATACTATCAAAATGTGTTACTACCTCATCCAGCATATCTCCAAGTCCAAGTGCTTGAGTTGCAGAAATAGAAAAAGGTGTCCCTATACCTAAATTATAGAATTCAAAGGCATTTGCTTCTAATTGAAGGTGGTCTATTTTGTTTACTACAAGCACTATTGGTTTTTTGCTTTGCCTAAGCATTTGAGCAACTTCATAATCTGCACCTGTAAGTCCTTGCTTTCCGTCTACAATAAATATTATAACATCTGATGTTTCTATAGCTATCTGTGCCTGTCTTCTCATTTGCGCTAAAATAATATCTTGACTTTCTACTTCAATACCACCTGTATCAATTAGTGTAAAATTGTGTCTAAGCCAATCTGCATCAGCATACACTCTATCTCTTGTTACACCTGGTTTATCATCAACTATTGATATTCTTCTACCTGCTAATTTATTAAATAAGGTAGATTTACCTACATTAGGCCTTCCTACTATTGCTACTATTGGTTTTGCCATTATTCTTCCTCCCGACTATTTTGGTTTATTATATGGATTAAATCTTCTCCTGAATAATCACATATTAAAACTTTTGTATTTAAGCTTTTTTCTAAGTCCCTTACTGTAATATTATCTAAGAATATTTGCTGATCATAGTCACCTAATTCATATCCACTTTTCAACATATTACTAGGAATTATTACATGGTCCCCTAGCTTTTCATCCTTCAGCTGTTCTATAATATCTTTTCCAGTTAAAAGACCTGCTACTGTAATGGTTTCTCCAAAAAATGCATTTACTATTTTTTTAACTTGGATATTAATATTGATATTAATATCAGTAATTTTCTGTGCTACCTTTAATATTTCTGCGTAGGCTGAATGCCCTGTTATAAAGGTAAAACTTCCACTCTTGTTTAACTCAAGGCTTGACACATCTTCATCGATAACACTTCTTAGCATTCTTATCATGCCAATACCGTCTTCTAACTGATCATATCCATCATAAAATTCTTCACTTGGAACATCAATTCCAGCTGTAACATAGAATTCATCGGATAACCTTACAAAAGGTGACCCAATTTCATTAATATATTTTTCTTGTAATTCTTTTACGCCTTCAATTTCTTGCGTTGCAGTGTTTTTGTCATACAATATTAAATTATATAGACCTTCCCTATATTTAGTGATTCCAACGGGCACCACTGCTAAATTTTCAATGTTTGGGTAAAGTTTATATAAATCCTCAATGGTTTTTATAAGCTCGGGTCCATTATTAATACCTGGACATGAAACCACTTGACAATTAATTTTAATGGAAGCTTCAGCCAGCCTCTTCAACCTGTCATAAACATCTCCAGCAAATTTATTGTTCAGCATTATCTTTCTAAGCTCTGGATCAGTAGTATGGACAGAAACATTAATTGGGCTTATTTTATATCGTATTATTCGGTCAATGTCCTCTTCCTTCATATTAGTTAAGGTTACAAAGTTACCTTGAAAAAATGATAATCTGGAATCATCATCTTTAAAATATAGTGTTTCTCTCATTCCTTGTGGCAATTGATCAATAAAACAGAATATACATTTATTATGACAGCTTTTGGGTTTATCCAAAATTGCATCAATAAATTGGATTCCTAAATCTTCATCATATTCCTTTTCAACTTCAATCTCCCAAACTTCTCCATCTGCCTTCTCAATCTCAATGCATATAAGTTCATCTGTAATTAAAAATTTATAATCAATAATGTCTATTACAGCATTGCCATTTATACTAATTAATCTATCTCCCACTTCTAACTCAATTTCTTCTGCAATACTCCCTGGAAGTATCTTAGCTATCTGATTTTTCATTTTTACCTCCTGTTTAACAATAACCTCTCATATAAAAGGTTTTATGAGGAATTAGAAATATATTAAAATTAAATACTTTTTTTGAAATATATAGTACTAAATATATAATATTTAATTTATAATAAGCAATTAGTTCAATAATAAATTATAGCATTCCATTAAATATATTACATGAATTCATTATTTAAGTCAACGTTATTAGTCTTTAAAAGAAGAAAAAATGCATATATCGCAAATTTTGCGCTTTTTCACGTACTACTACTAGGGATTTTGTGATTAATACATAATTTACTACAGAATAAAAATACCTCCTAAGAAGGAGGTACTAAAATGCTTCTATGCAATATTTTCTTATAATTTTCTTACCATCTTCGCTTTTAAAATACTGAAAAAGATCCTTTAGACTATCTTTTTTTTCTTTGGAATAATACATTCTTATTGGAAATCTTAGAGAATACAGTTCATTCTTTAAATTTGATGTTGTAATTTCAATTCCATTTAATTTTAAAAAAACACTTTCTTTATTATACCACTGTCCTGGCATAAAACCTATAGCATTTTTATTTTGAGCAACAAAATTTTTCATTTCTTCTACACTCTCTACATACTGTATAGTACTGCTCATTTGTTCTTTTACGGGAGTATCCATTATTTTTCTATCAAAAGCATATTGAACTGAGTTCAATGTGCTTTTAAAAGCTACAGGAATTAGTACCTTTGATTCTCCCTTTAGCTTTTCCCAATTTACTATATTTCCTGTATATATTTTTTTCAAGTCAGAAGTTCCCACACTATTCACTTTATTACTAGAGTTAACAATAATACCGATACCATCATAAGCCAGAATTTCATTCTCAATTCCCTTATTGTCGGGCTGAACATATCCAAGTAATAACTCCACTTCAGAGCCGTTTAGTTTATTAAAAGCCCTTTCTCTGTCAATGGATTCCACAGTAACTACAGGGTCATTATTTGAATTATAATCCCGTACCAAATCATTTACCATAGGAAAAACTGTATCTTCACAAAGTATTTTAATGCTTTTAGGCTGCTCGCCTTTTGTTTCTGTATCTTTTTTACATCCTACACTTAACAATACAATAGTAACACTAAATATTATCCAAAGTATTTTTAATTTTTTTTTCTTCATAATCACTACTCCACTACAATATTTTAAATATTTATTGTAATTGTAGTTTCTGTATTTCACGTAAAAACTATTCGTTTAAATTAACCTTTTCTCCAGTAACTAAATAAATTGTCCATTCACATATGTTTGTCGTGTGATCTGCAATTCTTTCTAGCCACTTACAAATAAATAAAAATTGAGTAGCTTGATTTACTGTATCTTGATTTTTAAACATTAATTGTAGAAGTTCTGCAAATACTTCCTTATAAATATCATCTACTTGATCGTCTCGTTTGCAAACTTCATATGCCTTTTCAACATCTCCTGCCACATAAGCGTCCAAGGAATCCTTTATCATAAGTATTACTATATCAGCCATTCTTGGTATATCTATTAGTTGCTTTATATATTTCTCATCTTTTAATCTTACTGTAATTTTAGCAACGTCAACAGCATAATCCGCCATCCTCTCAAGGTCTGTTACTATTTTTGTAGTGGTAAATATGTTTCTTAAGTCTATGGCTAAAGGTTGCTGCATGGCGATTAATCTTATTGCTTTATCTTCTATCTCTCGTTCCAGTGCATCAACTATGTCATCATTAATCATTATTCTTTCAGCCTTTTCAGCGTTTTGAGTTACTAAGGCATCAATGCAGTCATGAATTTGTTTTTCTACTATACTTCCCATTCTAATTAAATCATTATGAAGCTCTTCAAGACTTGCTTCAAATACTTTTCTTGCCATATTATCACCTTCCCTGTTATATTTTAACCAAATCTTCCTGTAATATAATCCTCAGTTCTTTTATCTTGCGGTTTGTAAAATATATTTTCTGTTTTGCCATTTTCAACTATTTCTCCATTGAGAAAAAATGCGGTATAATCAGATATTCTACCTGCTTGTTGCATATTATGAGTAACAATTATAACCGTATACTTCTTTTTAAGCACATCCATTAATTCTTCAATCTTTAATGTAGAAATAGGGTCTAAGGCAGAAGTTGGCTCATCCATTAATAAAACTTCAGGCTGCACAGCTAAAGTCCTAGCTATGCATAGACGTTGTTGCTGCCCACCAGATAACCCTAGTGCACTCTTTTTAAGTCTGTCTTTTACTTCACCCCAGAGGGCAGCTCCCTTCAAACTATCCTCTACAATTTCATCAAGGTATTTTTTATTAGTTAGGCCGTGAATTTTAGGGCCATAAGCTACATTGTCGTATATTGACATAGGGAAGGGATTAGGTTTTTGGAATACCATTCCTACTTTTTTCCTTAAATCTATAACATCATAATCCGGACTATATATATTTTTATTTTCATATAACACTTCTCCATCTATTTTAACAGAATCTATTAAATCATTCATTCTGTTAATAGTACGTAAAAATGTTGATTTACCGCAACCAGATGGTCCTATAAGTGCAGTAACTGAATTTTTTTCTATATTAATATTTACATTTTTAAGTGCTTGAACATTTCCATAATATAGGTTTAAATCCTTTGCTATAACTATTCCCATGTCGCTTACCTCCCTATTTACTTCCTGTGTGAGATTCATATAATTTTTTCCCGATTATTCTTGCAGATACATTAAATATAAGCACTGCTATTATTAAAACTGCTGAAGCTCCATTTGCTATCTTAGCAGCATCAGGCACCATTCCTTCAGAATTCAGCTTCCATATATAGACAGACAAAGTTTCAGCGGGCCTTAATAAACTATAAGCTGAAGCTTTACTGGTTAAGCTTAAATTAGTAAAATTTAAAGTTGGTGCACTCATACCAGCAGTATAAAGTAATGCCGCTGCTTCTCCAAATATCCTTCCTGCTGCTAGTATAATACCTGTTAGAATTTGAGGCATTGCAGAGGGTAACACAACATTTTTAATAGTTTGCCACCTAGTAGCACCCAGGCCTAAACTGGCTTCTTTAACACCAAATGATGCAGCTTTAATAGCATTTTCACAAACTCTAGTCATACCCGGTAAATTTATTATCGTTATAGCTAATGCTCCAGCAATAAGAGAATATCCCCATTTTGTCATATTAACAAAAACTAATAGTCCGAATAAGCCTACTACTATAGAAGGCAGAGATGCCATAGTTTCAATACTCAATCTTATAATATTTAATAGCTTTCCCTCTTTTGCGTATTCAGCTAAATATATTCCAGCCCCTACCCCTAGCGGTACTGTAATTATAAGAGTTACTAGTAGCAAATGTATTGAATTATATAATTGACGTCCAATTCCTCCACCGGCCTCACCGATTTTGGGTTCACCAAATAAAAATTTCAAATTTAAGGATTGTCTCCCATTATATATTATATATCCTATGAGGCTTATAAGCAAAAGAATCACTAAGGCAGAAATTATGTATAAAACTATAGTTGCTATTTTATCTTTAACTTTAGCATTCATTATATCTCACCTCTTTTTCCAAGTTTTCTAATTAGAAGTATAAATACAAAGGATATTATTAGTAATAATAGTGCCATTGACCATAATGCGTCATTCCACGCTGTACCATAAATCGTATTTGCCATATCCATTGTTAGTATGCTTGTTAATGTAGCTGTGGTTCCAAGTAACCCCTTAGGGAAGGTAACGGAGTTCCCTATAACCATTTGAACTGCCAGTGCTTCTCCAAAGGCTCTTGAAACTCCCAGGACTATGCCTGTTAATATTCCACTTTTAGCTGCTGGAATAATTACTTTAATTATAGTTTGCCATCTAGTTGCGCCAAGTCCATAGGATGCTTCTATATAATCTTTAGGTATAGTTTTTATAGCATCTGAAGAAATACTTGTTATTGTTGGTAAAATCATTACACTAATAACTAATACTCCTGCAAGTAGACTAAACCCTATTCCTCCAAAAAAAATCTTAATAATAGGTACTAATACACTTACTCCTATCCAGCCATAAACAACAGAAGGTATTCCCACAAATAACTCAATGGCAGGTTGAAGAACTTTTGTGCCGAGTTTTGGTGAAATTACATTCATAAATACGGCTAGTGCTACCCCTATTGGTGCACTTACTAGCACTGCAAGGAAAGAAACCACTGTTGACCCAAGAATAAATACCAAAGTTCCAAATTGAGGAGATAAAGATTCTCCGCTGCCCTCTGGATTCCAATTCCCCGAGAATATAAAATTAAATATTGAATATCCATGCTTTATAAAGGTATTCAAGCCTTTAGTAGTTAGGAATAATATGATTGAAAAGGTAAGAATGACTATAATTGCACCACAAAATATTGCAAAACCTCGTCCTAAATATTCATTTTTAAGTTTTAATAATATTTTTTTCATATCGGCTTTAAGTTTTAAAAACATTGATTTCCTATCATTTTTTTTCATATCATTTTACCTCTAAAAATTATTTTAACCACATTTCAGAAGGAAAGTTCACCATTTTCCATAAATAAGAACTTACTACCCTAGTAAAAAGAAAACTTCGGTGGGGGGGTATAAAGCTCCTTCTAAAATCGTTAATAGGACAAGTACCGAAGGGTAGAATTTAATGCAAATAAAGACTGGTTTTACCCAGCCTTTTGAGAACATTAATCTCTTTTAGCCTTCATATCTGCCATTGGAATATATCCCAGTTTTTTTATTCCTGCTTTCATTTCATCACTTACCATATAATCCAAATATGCTTTTGTTATTCCTGTAGGTTCACCTTTAGTGTACATATGCTCATATGCCCAAATTTTATATTTATCTGTGCTTATGTTTTCTGCGTTTGCTTCAATACCATCAATTTTCAATACATTTAAACCTTCTTTATTAGCTGCATCAGAGAAGTATGATAATGCTAAGTAGCTTATTGCTCCTTCTGTTTTTGTGACCATTCCTTTAACAGCTCCACTTGAATCTGAAGTTAAGCCTGCAACTTCTTCCTTGCCATCTAAGCCAAATTGTTTAAATGTTGCTCTTGTTCCTGAAGATGCTGGTCTATTTATAACTGTAACCGCTATGTCAGCTCCGCCGACTTCTTTCCAGTTTTTTATCTTTCCTGTAAATATATCTAGTAATTGCTTCTTTGTTAAAGATTCTACTTTAACTTTTGGATTTGTTACCGCTGCAATTCCTATAACACATACCTTATGATCTTTTAATGCAGTAGCATCAATTCCTGCTTTGTCTTTTGCATATATATCTGAATTCCCTATTTCTACACTACTTTCTAATACTAATTTAAGTCCTGTACCACTTCCGCCACCCTGGACATTAACAGTTGCTCCTGGGTTTTTATCTAGGAAACTTTTAGCACCGAGTTCAGCTAGTGGCTGAAGTGCAGTTGATCCTGCTGCAGTTATTGAACCATTTAATTCACCTGTTTTAGTTTCAGGTGTAGTCCCAGTTTTGCCTGAACAACCCGTGAAAATCCCTGCTGTCATTGCAACTGCTATTGCAGCCAACATTAATTTAAAGTTTTTTCTTTTCATTTATAATTCCCCCAATCGTTAATTTTAATTTTTATATTAGCTGTTTAACTATTCCTTACATTTACAATATTATACCCTGAAAGTTAACTTTGTATTATGTAAAAGTTAATTTAAGTTTAACCAATGTTAATTAAACTTTACAATTGAGGATGTTCCTTTTGTCATTATTCAGAATATGGTATTTCAACTATGAATTTACTACCTTTGCCCAGTTCACTTTCTACATATATTTTTCCATTTAACTGAAGCACTATATGTTTAACAATAGCAAGACCAAGCCCTGTTCCGCCGTTTGATCTAGAACGAGCCTTATCCACTCTATAAAATCTCTCGAAAATACGCGGGATTTGTTTTTTATCTATTCCAACCCCAGTATCCTCAACCCATAGAATGAACCTATCTTTTTTGCTCTCCATGCCAATGCAAACACTATCCCCTGTTTCTGAGTAGTTTATTGCATTACCTACTAAGTTAATTAACATTTGTTTGAACCTATCAGCATCACCAATCAAGGTTTTTATGTTTTGCTCTTGTATGGTTAAATGGATTTTTTTCACATCCGACATGTTTTTCATCAAATTGTACACGTCTCTTATAATTTTATTAACATCAATTTTTTCCTTTTTGACTTCTTTTTGTTGTTCTATATGTGAAAGTATTAAAATATCTGAAATTAATCTAGTCAATCTTTCAGCTTCTTCATTGATTATATTTAAAAATTTTTCCTTTGTATCAGCATCATCCACATATTTTAGTGTTTCTGCAAAGCCTTTAATAGATGTTAAAGGCGTTTTAAGCTCATGGGAAACATTAGCAACAAATTGCGTTCTCATTATCTCTAATTTTTTCACTTCAGTAATGTCTTGAACCACAGCAACAGTGCCAATATGTTCACTTCTGTTTATTATATCTGCAGTCTTTATTCTAAGTTCCCTTTCTTGTGGCCAAACTATTTTTATTTCTTTATAATCATCATCACTTTGATGGAAGATATCTTCTAATTGAAAATCTCTTATATTATCTAGAAGATTTTGTCCTATAATATCTTTAGTGATTCCGAACATTTTTTTAGCATAAGGGTTAATCATTATCACTCTATTTTTTCTATCCACAGCAATGACTCCACTGTCCATACTTTGCAGAATAGCCTCTAGCCTGTTTTGCTTGTCTGTAACTTCATTTAATGTAAATTCTAGTTTATCTGCCATCTCATTAAAGTTCTTAGCTAACTGCCCTATTTCACCATCCGATAATATTCTGGCGCGTCTACTAAATTCCCCCTTACTAATTCTTGAAGTAATAAAAATCAAGTCTGTAATGGGTTTTACTATAATATAGGATAGTTTTAGAGAAAACCAAATTGACATTAGCGCTGAAAAAAATATAGCTAGGATGTAAAACTTAAAATATTTACTACCCAGTCCATTTACAATCTTAAGTGGCATAGAACTTCTAATAATAAGACCATCTCCAAAAGTCGTTGCAAAATACATCATATTCTTTTCTGTAGAGTTACTATATCTCATCGTAAATCCACTACCACTTTTTCTTGCTACTATTATTTCCTGCCTATCATTGTGATTACCCATAGTTTCCTGATTTACAGTTGAATCATAAATAACTTTCCCCTTCTTATCTATGTAGGTTACTCTCAACTGTGAATTAGCTAAGTTCTTAGTGAAAAACTTCTTAGTGTCTCTTAAATTATTACTTTGCAATAAGCTAATTATCATATTATTATTTATTTGAAGTTTATCTTTTAGATTTTGTTGATATTCATAGTTAAATATAGATACAAATAGAGCCGTTACTACTATAAATATAAAAATTACAGTACCTAGCAAATATACAACTAATTTTTTTTTCATTATCAATCACCAAAATTAAATCTATAACCTATACCCCTAATAGTTTGGATATACGCTGGATTTTTATCATCCTCTTCAATCTTTTGTCTTAGATGTCTTATATGAACGTCTACAGTCCTTGTTTCACCTAAGTATTCATAACCCCATATTTTGTCTAATAAGAAGTCTCTCGTCATAACTCTACCTTTATTTTTTATTAGGATTTCCAATAACTCAAATTCTTTTAAGGTTAAATCAATTTTACTTTCACTTTTAATTACCTCGTGTTTACCAAAATCAATAGCCAAATTACCAATATTGAAAGTCTTCTCAACTAGTTGCATATTGGTTCTTCTAAGTATAGCTTTAATCCTTGCAACTAGCTCTCTTACTGAAAATGGCTTTGTAATATAATCATCTGCACCTAGCTCAAGACCTATTATTTTGTCTATTTCTTCGCCTTTGGCCGTTATCATTATTATTGGCATATTTGCCATAGATGAGTCTTTTCTAATTTCCTTGCATACATCCAGGCCATCCATTCCAGGCAACATCAAATCTAGCAACATCAATTGTGGCAATTGTTCTTTAAGAAGTTTTATAGCTTCTATACCATCGCCAGCGCATATAACCTTATACCCACTTTTTTCAAGATTAAACTTAATTAACTCCTGTATATGTTCTTCATCGTCTACCACTAATATTTTTTCTCCAGCCATGTTAATCCCTCCATATTTCTCCTACGTAAGTTATTATGTTAAATATACAAAAGAAAACATCCTCCCTTGTTTATTTTCACTATTTCTATAGGAATATAATTCAAATTGGTTATTACAGACAGTGCAAATATTGGTAGTAGTAATATTTTCTTCTTTAATACCTTTCTCCACAAGCTGTGCCAAAATGCACTTTTCTAAATCCAATTTATTATTATTGCTAATTTTAATATTACTATAAATATCCTCACTAGTAAACTCTTCTATCAGCTCATTACTAACTTCATAGCAACAGCCACCTATATGTGGACCAATGTAAACCTTAATATCCTTAGCATTTGAGCCGTAATCTTGTTCTAGTTTTTTTATAGTTTTACTTACAATTGATGCTTTTGTACCTTTCCATCCACTATGTACTGCGGCTATTGCTCCCTTTTTATTGTCTACTAATATTACTGGAACACAATCTGCTGTAAACACACCTATAGCTATTCTGATTTTATTTGTTATTAGCGCATCTCCGTCATTAACATTTTCATCAAAATTGAAAATTGTATCACTGTGAATTTGATTTAAATAACCAATACCTTGTAAATTGTAATGTGCCTTAATTTTTTCTAAATTTAGTAATCCACCCTCAGTATTTTTATTAAAGTTTAGATTATCCTTTGCTGTAGAAAACAAAATCACTGCATTCTCATACTGGAATTTAATAAATTCATAATTATTAATAGTTTCAATTTGCATTATTTCACCTCATTTATAATTACAGTATCAAAAATTTTATAATTTCTCAAAGTGCAAAAAAATGCCTAAAGGCATTTTTATTCCTTAGACATTAATTTTCTTATCTCTTCCATAAAGGTATTAATATCTTTGAATTGCCTATAAACTGAAGCAAATCTAACATAAGAAACCTCATCTACATTTTTTAGTATACTCATAATGATTTCTCCTATATAGTCAGATTTTACTTCTGTAAGCATTTCATTATTCAGCTGTTTCTCTACTTCATCGCAAATGGCTTCAATTTGCATCCTTGATACTGGCCTCTTTTGACAGGCCTTCATAAGGCCATTTATTATTTTTGTTCTGTCAAAATATTCTCTATTAAAATCTTTTTTTATAACTAAAATAGGTATATCCTCCACTTTTTCAAAAGTAGTATATCGTTTAAAACAACTTAAACACTCGCGTCTTCTTCTAGTTGCAATATTATCTTCTGTAGATCTAGAATCAACAACCTTACTTTCTTCACAGCTACAATATGGACACTTCAATGTTTTTCACGCCCTTTTCCTTGTATAGTTAGCAAATATACTAACATTATACACTTTTTTTTGTAAATTAAAATACTTTAGGCACATAAAAACAAATAACAAATCTACTGACTTGTTATTTGTTTTTATGTGCCTTACTATTCATTCTCTATATTTACATCACTACCATCCACAAGAATAACATCCACACCAATTTTTTTAACTTTTTCCCAAGGTATTTCAATGCTATTATTTTTATTGAACCAAGATGATTTTAGAGTTGGAAGTAGGATTGATATAATTCTATATTCCTCACAATCAACTTTTAAATCTTTGATGTATCCCATTTTCGAGCCTGAATTTATATCTATAATTTCCATCTGTCTTAAGTTATTTAATGCAAACATTAAGCTATCCACTTTATTACCCCCCATAAGTTTTTGTAAAACCACTTTTTAAAGATAACTAGCTATACTAGTCTATTTTTAAAAATAATTAACACTTTATATTATTTATATTCATAAGTTATGAAAAATATTATTTAGTTTTTAAAAATATTATTTATAATTAGAACATTTTAAATTTTTAAGATAAGGCATATATTTTAAGTATGATTTAAAATGAGATTGCAAAAGGCCCCACAAGGGGACCTCATACCATTTTAGTAATTTCTTTTTTTAATCTTTTTATAATTCTTTTTTCAAGTCTTGAGATATAAGACTGGGATATTCCAAGAATATCAGCCACTTCCTTTTGCGTTTTTTCTGTAGTTCCATTTAAACCAAATCTTAGCTGTACAATCTCTTTTTCTCTTGCATTTAAACGTTGCATAGCAAGCCAAAGCAATTGTTTATCTACATCATCTTCAATAATATTGTAAACCACATCATTGTCTGTGCCAAGAATGTCAGAAAGTAATAATTCATTACCATCCCAATCAACATTTAAGGGCTCATAAAAAGAAATTTCCGTTTTAATTTTACTATTCCGCCTAAGATACATTAAAATTTCATTTTCAATACATCTTGAAGCGTATGTAGCTAGCTTAATTTTTTTTTCAGGATCAAAAGTATTAACTGCTTTGATTAGCCCTATGGTTCCTACAGAAATTAAATCTTCAACATTTACGCCTGTATTTTCAAACTTCCTAGCTATATATACTACTAGTCTTAAATTTCTTTCAATTAAGGTTGCTCTAACCTTTTTATCCCCTGTATCTAATCTGACTACTAATTCATCCTCTTCATCCTTAGTTAATGGAGGTGGTAGTGCATCATTACCCCCTATATAAAACAAATTTTTTGAAAATACTTTGAATTTAACAATCAACTTGTTTAACACTACTTTAAAATTGAACATAATATCCTCCTTATCACTATTATTTATCTATAATAATTATTATTATTTGAACCTATTAGCTGAGTATCCCCCTAGACATAAGCCCGTTATAGTCATTATCTTTGCTTAGTTTATACTCACAAAAGGCTATAATCACATCTCTTGTTTCAATATTTTTTTTATCAATATGAATATTAATATACTCTGGTTTAAACCCTACCAGTCTTCCATTTGTACCATTTAGTACAGTATAGGGGATGTAATAGGTATTGTTTTTTTCAAGCATTACCTCACTTAAAATATCCCGTTCAACAATTAATACCGGCAAATTAGTAGCAGGCTCTCGAAGCTCATTTCCGGTATCTAAAAATGCCTTAATACTTTTTTTGTAACTTTTATTTATTATGTCAATAGTATATATAAGGGTTGTTATTTTTTTTCTATCCCCTATAAAAATGATAATCCTATATATCAATATGTAAATTATCATTACTGAAAGAAGTAACTTTTCATAAGGAAAATCTATTATAATTACATCAAATGACATATTTTTACTATTGCTTATTTGAATAAATAAACACATTCCAGCTAAAAGAATTGAATATAATATAAAGATTAGACAAGCTTTAATATTGAATAAAAAATTTTTCTCTCTAAAAGCAATTAAAATCATTACAATAACTATTAATATTTTAAAAGGCATATATGACAAATATTTTAGATCTGGGTAAACTACTGTTAAAACATATAAGCTACCAACAAAACTTGAAAGGCAAATCCAAATAAACTTTACTCTTTTTCTTAATGTTTGAACAGTAACATGCAATATGAATAGATTAACTATAAAATTTACTAATATAAGAACATCTACATATACTATCACTCGTCCTTCCTCCTTTAAAAACATTATATAACTTATGACTTTAAAATTTTGTCATTTTTTACCACAATTTTAATTTTTATTCTTCTATAAACCGTCACTAATTCCCATATTCTGTTTAATGTATAGGTAATAAAAAAAGACCTATGTCCTACAAATCAACTGCCAACCTAAACTTATTAAAATAGGTTTAGATAAAGCGTTAGTATTGTAAAAGCAATATAGTCTTTTTAGTAATTAAAATTGTTTTAGACGCAAATAAAGTGCCAAAAGGCACTTTATTGTTTGTTTTGCAGACTCAAATAAATAACAAGCCAGTGCTCTAGTCTATTCTACCCTTGTCCATTTAATTAAATGTAGTTTACTTACTCTGTCTTCTTAAAAAAGCTGGAATTTCTAAGTCAGAAGCTTCATAATCTTTAGTATATGCAGCTTCTTCAATAGGCTTAATAAATTCTTTTTCTTTTGTCTTTGGCGCAGTTTTAACTTTTAACATTTTTTCATTTTCAAAGCCAGTGGCAATAACTGTTATTCTTATTTCATCTTTTAAATTCTCATCTATTACTGCACCAAATATAATATTAGCATCTGGATCTGCAGCACCTTGTACAATTTCTGCAGCTTCATTTATTTCAAGGAGTCCGAGATCCGTTCCACCAGTAATATTTAAAAGTACACCAGTAGCACCCACTATAGAAGTTTCGAGTAATGGACTTGAAATAGCTTGCTTTGCTGCTTCTTGGGATCTATTATCACCTGACGCTCTACCAACACCCATATGTGCAAGACCTTTTGCAAGCATAATTGTTCTTACATCTGCAAAGTCTAGATTTACAAGACCAGGTATAGTAATTAAATCAGATATACCTTGTATACCTTGTCTTAAAACATCATCAGCCATTTTAAAAGAGTCCATCAATGTAGTTTTCTTATCTACCATGGTTAATAATCTTTCATTTGGAATTGTTACCAAAGTATCTACTGTTTCTTTAAGAGTTTTTATCCCTATTTCAGCATTAATCATTCTTTTTCTACCTTCAAAAGGAAATGGCTTTGTTACAACTCCTACAGTTAGTATTCCCATAGATTTAGCAATTTCTGCAACCACAGGTGCAGCTCCAGTACCCGTACCGCCTCCCATACCTGCAGTAATAAATACCATATCTGCGCCTTTAATAGCTTGAGATATTTCATCTCTACTTTCTTCTGCTGCTTTCATACCAATCTCTGGATTGGCTCCTGCTCCTAGCCCCTTAGTAAGTTTATCACCAATTTGAATTTTTTGTACCGCATGAGAAAGAATTAGAGCTTGTTTATCAGTATTTATAGCTATAAACTCTACGTTTTTAAGTCCCTCCATAATCATTCTGTTTATAGCGTTATTTCCTCCGCCACCACACCCAATTACTTTAATTTGAGCAAATTCTTGAACATCAACATCAAAATCTAGCACAACACTACCTCCTTATTAGAAAAAGTCTGCAAAAAACCCTTTGATTTTTGCTGCAAATTCGTTTTTTCCACTTTTATTTTGTTTTTTTGACCATTTACCTTCATCTAGTTCTTCAGAAAAACTATTAGTAGTTTTAATATTATTAGCAGCTTGTACAACTATTCCAACTGCTGTAACGTAAATAGGGCTAGCAGCCCCAACATAATCTGGAGAACCTATTCTTACTGATTTATTAAATATCTCTTTACTTAGCTCAGTGGTGCCTCTAAATAAAGAGATACCCCCACCAACTATAACTACACCAGAAATTTCTTTATAAAATCCACTATTTAGTAAGTTTATTTTAATTAAATTTAATAATTCTTCTACTCTAGCCTCAATTATATCAACTAATAAATTATTATCAATTTCAGTGAAATTATCATAAGAATCTTTAACTCTAATTTTCTCTAAATCAGTTTCATTGCCTTTAACTAAACTTCCATATTTAAGCTTTAATCTTTCGCCTTCGCTAAAAGGAACTTTAAGACAAACTGATATATCATTGGTTATATTATTTCCACCTAATTGAAGAATAGAAGTATATTTTAGTTTTGCACCCTTATATATAGAGATATCAATGGTCTCTGCTCCAACATCTACAATTGCTATGCCCATATCTTTCTCTTCTCTTCGTAGAACCGCCTCTGAAATAGCTGACGGCCCAAGTACTATACCATTAACTTTAATCCCAGCATGTTTTACACTTTTCAACAAATTACTAACTACTGTAGACTTAGCCATGACTACTTGTGCTTCAACTTCTAGTCTTACTCCACTCATTCCTCTAGGGTCTTTGATATTGTCATATCCATCAACAATATATTGTTCAGGTTCGACACCAACTATTTCTTTATCGGATGGAACTGATATAAGTTTAGCTGCTTCAATCACCCTGTCTACATCAGATTGTTTAATCTCTCTATCTTCAGAAGATATTGCAATCATTCCAGTATTTCTTACTAGTTCACAAATCCCTCCAGGTAGTGATATATACCCATCACTTATTTGAGTATCTGTCATACGCTCTAATTGTGTGATACATTGCTTTATAGCTTCAGCTGTACTATCAATATCTATTACAACTGATTTATTTAAACCACTACATACCACTGATGTAATGCCTATAATCTGAAGTTTTCCATTGCTAGCAATCTTACCAACTGCTCCGCATATTTTCGATGATCCTAAATCTATTCCCACTAAATGTTCATTCATTAAGTTTATCCCCCCTCATAAGAGAAACCTCAAGTGTATATATTCAACAAATAAATAAATTTTCCTCTTATTTATTTGAATTTTTATAAATTTTATTATAAATTTAAATACAATTAAAGTCACTTGCATTCTGTTCCATATTTGTATATGTCTATAAACTTAATTTAGAAGTAGTAAACTACATTATAATAATAATGTTAAAATGTTAACTTTTCTTCTAGGCTTAGTATAATAGCAATATATAAAAAAAGCAATATTATATTACTAAGGTAACTTTACCCAGTTAATATATGACTGAACCTTGGTTTAAAGTAAAAATAAAGCTAAAAGCTATCATTCCTCTATGCTTTTAGCTCAGTTTAATTTTTGACTAAAGGGATAGCATTCTTACCATCATTTCATTATCTACTGAGTATGTCATTGCCTCATCCTTTGATATAATGCCTTTTTTATATAAATCTGCAATGGACATGTCCATTGTTTTCATACCATATTTCCCTCCAGTTTGAACACAAGACTGTAATTGATGTGTTTTACCTTCCCTTATAAGGTTTTGAATTGCTGGAGTTGATATCATTACCTCAAGAGCCGCAGCTCTTCCTTTTTCATTAACCTTTGGTATTAATTGTTGAGAAACTATTCCCTGCATCACTGCTGCCAATTGGACTTTAATCTGTTGCTGCTGATGCGGAGGAAATACATCCACTATTCTATCAACTGTTTTTGCTGCACCTATAGTATGTAGCGTAGAGAAAACCAAATGTCCAGTTTCAGCTGCGGTAATAGCGATAGAAATTGTTTCAAGATCTCGCATTTCGCCTACTAATATAACATCCGGGTCTTCTCTAAGGATAGCTCTTAAGGCATTTTTATAATTTTTACTGTCTTTTCCAATTTCCCTTTGATTAATGATGGATTTGTTATGTTTATGCAAATATTCAATAGGATCCTCCAGGGTTATAATATTACATGCTCTAGTAGAATTAATTTCATTAACCATAGCAGCTAGTGTAGTACTTTTACCACTGCCTGTAGGTCCAGTAACTAAAACCAAACCTCTTTGCTTTACGGTAAGTGCGCGGACAACCTCTGGAAAATCAAGTTGTTTAAGCGTAGGTATTTTTAGCGCAACTACTCTAATAGCGATGGTGTCGCTTCCTCTTTGCTTATAAACATTAACCCTAAATCTCCCAAGCCCCCCAATAGAATAAGAAGTATCAATTTCTCCATTTTCATAGTATTCTTCATAAGAATCTTGTAAAATTTCTCTTGAGTACTTTTCAGTATCTGATGGAGTCAATTTATCTTTCCCTACTTGTATTAAATGTCCATTAACTCTAATAATTGGTACGGAACCAACTGTTAAGTGCAAATCTGATGCATTTTGTTCTGTGGTTTTCTCTAGTAATTCACTAAGTGATATCATTATTTGTCCTCCGTTCTTTTAATGAAGCTCTCCAAATATCTATTGCAAAATGCGCTTGAAATTTAAGCATATCCTTGCCATTTATAATCTTCGCACCATTTTCCTCACCGTGCTTTAAAAACAATGTTTTCTCAGGTATATAGTTTAAATCGTATAATATATTTTTTTCTGAAGTGTTTTCTAATTTTATTGTCAATTCCTCAAGATGATTTATTCCACCTAAGGGCGTACAATTCACAATTATATTATAGTTGTTACAATCAATAGTAGAATTAAATTCTACAAAATTATCCACTTTAGGGAATTGATTGAGAATTTTACACTTGTCTCTGCCTGTAATGTCTATGAATTCTATTCCCAGATCTTTAAGTGCAAAAAATATACTTTTTGCAGCCCCTCCATTTCCAATAATCAGTGCCCTACCCTTCAGAGAATTAACCCCCTCTACTTTTAGGCTTTCAATGAAACCTAAATAATCTGTGTTGTAGCCAATTAGCTTACTATTTTTTAACACAACTGTATTTACTGCTCCTATATCCTTTGCTGGACCCATAACCTGGTCTAGAAAATTAATAATATGCTCTTTATAGGGTATAGTTACATTAAATCCAATTATATTATTATCATCTAAATTTTCAATAAAATAAGTTATTTCATTCCTTTGTAAATCAAATAACTTATAATTAAAATCAAGTCCATTTAATTTGTAATACTCATTGTGAACTTTTGGTGACTGAGAATATTGTATATTATTACCAAGTAATCCAGTATACTTCACTTTATCATCTCCAAGTTATAATATAGACGAGTTATAATATTCGACGAAATTATATAATTCTCCTTTTTTTATTTTTTTAATCCCTATAACTATTTATTAGAACAATTAAGCCTAGGTTTATTATTATTATTATTATTATTTAATTCCCTAAAAAGCTTCTTTAGTGCTCTCTTTTCAATTCTAGATACATACGACCTAGAAATTCCTAGAATTAATGCAATTTCTCTTTGAGTTCTAGGGTTACCATCAAGTAATCCATAACGCATTTGAATTATTATTTTTTCTCTATCCATTAAAGCTAAGTTTATCTTACTATAAAGCTTTTTAATTTGTATTTTATTTTCTACTATCTCAATAATAGAATCCTCATCACTACTTAATACGTCCATAAGAGATATTTCATTTCCCTCTTTATCAATGCCAATAGGATCCTGCAAATACACTTCGCCTTTTGTTTTCTTATTATTGCGAATAAGCATGAGTATCTCATTTTCTATGCACCTTGCAGCATAGGTAGCAAGCCTTGTTCCCTTGCTTGTATCAAAGGAATCAATGGCTTTAATTAGACCCACGGTCCCAATGGATATAAGATCATCTACATCCTTCCCTGGATAGGAATATTTTTTTACTATATGCGCAACTAGTCTTAAATTTCGTTCAACTAATATACTTTTAGCTAGTAAATCGCCTTGTTTCAACTTTGTTAAATAGGATTTTTCTTCTTCTTCACTTAAAGGTTGCGGAAATGAACTACTACCAGTAATATAAGCTGTTAAAAATGTAACGTTTCCAATCATATCTAATAAACAATTCATGAAAAACACGGAGGTTCCTCCTAATAGTGCTTATTAATATAATATGATTTTTTTTATTAATATTGCCTGTACATAAAATTTATTTAAAAAAGTTTTTAATCAATCGCTTTAAGTGCATTAACTACTTCTTTAAATATTGGAGCAGCTGTACCTCCTCCTTCTTCATCCGCTACGCCTTTTACATTCATCTTAATATTATTCACAAATACAACCATAGAATATTTTTTTTCATTAAAAGTAAAGAAGCCAACAAACCATCCGTCAGATTTAGTTGTTTCGTTATCCTTATATGTAGTAGTTCCTGTTTTACCACCTATACTCATACCTTTAATATAAGCCGCGTCTCCAGTACCATAATCCTTGGTTACTACATCCATCATATGGGATTTCACTGTTTCGGCAGTTTCACTTTTTAATACACGAGATGATTTAGAAGTGAATTTCTCTAAAACTTCGTTATTGTCATCTACATATGCATCTATTATGCTTGGCTGAACATATATTCCATTGTTTATAATTGTATTGGGAATACTAATGGCTTGTAGTGGTGTTATTCTAGTCTTCTGCCCAATAGCAGCTAAACTTGTATCCCCAAAAGCAGGTTTTGATATATTCACTCCAAAGTCACCAATTTCCTCTTGTTGAAAATTTAATACTTTAGCTAACATTCCTTGTTTTTGTGCATAATTATACATGTTTTGCAAGGTAACAAATTTACCAAATTGACCGAATATGTTATTAGAAGATTTTGCTAGCGCCTCAGCAACAGTAAATGAATCGCCCTTAGGAGGCTCTTCTTTAAATATATTAGGATCTACTGTATATACCTTATTGACGTCTATTAAATTTAAATCCAGGCCAGCCTCTTCCACAATAACTTTAAAAATTGATCCTGGTAAAGCACCATTAGTACCGTTCATCCCTAGATTTGGATTATAGTCACTATCATCCTTTTGTGCCATCGCTCTTATCTTCCCAGTGCTACTCTCCATTAGTACAACACCAATTTGGCCATAATTCTTGTATTTATCTGCATGAAGAATCTCTTCAACACTAACCTGAATTTCTTTGTCTAAGGTAAGTCTTACATTAACATTGTTTTCAGGCTCGACGATTTTACCCTCAGATATCTCACCATCAACGCCTTTCGTATACCCAATTTTTGTGAATTTATTGTTCTTAGTTTTATTATATATTTGCATTTCTAAAGAGTCATCACTTTTTACAGTAAGCTTGCTAACCTCTTTTTTAGTTACAGGGTCTATTTGCGTTTTATTGTATGTTGTATTTATTAATAAATTTTCAATTTTCCAATATCTACCTTTTTTTACCTCATTACCTGCATAAGTATAAAAGCCTTTTACCCCTTTAATATCCTTAAGCTTATCAAACGTATCTTCGTTAATTTCATATTTTAATTTCTGCCCATTACCACTACCATTTATCTTTTCTAAATCATAGTTACTATTGTAATTTCTTAAAGTAATAGTTAAAGCTTCTAAATCATATTTGCTAGTGTAATCATTAAATCTCAAATAATCCAATGGATCAATAATTGCATAATATTTAACCTCATAATCTAAAAGAGGGTTATTTTTACAGTCAAGTAAATTATATTGCAAACCGTATTTTTCATCTATTGTATATTGTGCATCAGCCATAGCTTTAAGGGGTTCAGCTTTAAAATACATGTAATTTGTAATTTTCCAAATCAAAAAACAAAATAATAAGATAAATATACTCATTAACATCCACGTTCTTTTTTGAATTTCTCTCCTTTGATTTGAATCTCCGAATATACTATATCCTCTATACATAAAAACACCTCACTTAGCCTAATTCTAGCCCTAAATGAGATGTTTTATACTTTATAATTGTTATTTTTCTATTTCTTGCTTTTGAAGTGATTGCCTTATATTTGAAGTGATTATATCAATAGCTACCTTGTTATGTCCACCTTCTGGTATAATAATGTCAGCATGCCTTTTGGTAGGTTCAGTGAATTGTTCATGCATTGGTTTAACAACATTTAAATATTGTTTTATTACAGAATCTGTTGTTCTACCTCTCTCATTAATATCCCTAACAAGTCTTCTTATAAATCTGACGTCTGCATCCGTATCTACATATATTTTTATATCCAGCATATCTCGAAGAATCTTTTCAGAAAGTACAAGAATTCCTTCAACTATAATAATTTCCTTTGGCTGCACAGAAACTGTTTGTTGCATTCTGTTATGTATTTCAAAATTATATATAGGCTTTTCAATAGCCTGTCCTTCTAAAAGAAGATTAAGATGCTTAACTAAAAGTGAAGTATCAAAAGCATCTGGATGATCATAGTTTGTTTTTATTCTTTCTTCAAAAGAAAGACTACTTTGATCCTTATAATATGAATCTTGTTCAAGCATCGCAATACATGTGTCATCAAACTGTTTATAGATCTCTCTTGCAATGGTGCTTTTCCCGGATCCCGTTCCTCCAGTTATCCCTATTGAAATCGGACGATGCATTATTTTTCCTCCTTGCATTTTATAAGTATATCATTCTCATGAAGTTTTTCCATGACCTTTACAGTAAATAGCATCTGAGCATTTGGAGCAGAAGCTATGTTTTCTCCCTTAGAATTTCTCATATCATTCAGCACAATTACAACATTATCGCCTACTGGTCTTAATACTTCAACAGTATCACCTTGGAATACCTTATTTCTTTGCTCTATTATCGCAATATTAGTTTCTTCATTATATTCTCGTACAACTCCAACAATATCATAATCTCTAATGTATGATGATGATTCATATATCTGTTTGTTTGGATCTCCAAAATAAAATCCAGTATAATATTGTCTATGGCTAGGCTTTAAGAGATTATCCATCCACTTTTGCTGAAATTTATAATTTACTGAATCCTCTATATACGCATCCACAGCCTCTCTATAAGATTTACATACAGAAGCAACATAATATGAGCTTTTCATTCTTCCTTCTATTTTGAAGGACATTATACCTGATTCCATAAGTTCTGGTACGTGTTCTATCATGCATAAGTCCTTTGAATTCATTATGTAAGTACCTTTATCATCTTCAATTACAGGAAAGTATTCTCCTACTCTTTTTTCTTCCATTAAAAAATATTTATATCTACATGGTTGGGCGCATTGTCCCCTGTTAGCATCTCTTCCTGTCATATAGTTCGACAAAAGACATCTTCCGGAATAAGACATACACATAGATCCATGAACGAATGCTTCCAGTTCACACGTATCCGGTAATTTTTCTCTAATTTCTTTAATTTCTTTTAGTGATAATTCTCTTGCAAGAACAATTCTTTTTACGCCTTGTTTATGCCAAAAAATAGCTGATTTATAGTTAACATTGTTAGATTGAGTACTAAGGTGAATTTCTAAATTTGGTACAACTTCCCTAGCTGTCATGATAATTCCTGGGTCAGAAACAATTATAGCATCTGCACCTAGTTCATATACCTCTTTTAGGTACTCCTCAAGGCCATCTAAATCCTCATTATGTGGTATTACATTTAAGGTAACATAGACCTTTTTTTCTCTTGAATGGGCAAAAGCTATACCTTCTTTTAATTGTTCATTAGTAAAATTATCTGCAAAAGCTCTTAAATTTAATTTACTGCCACCTAAATAAACTGCATCTGCACCAAAATTTATAGCTGCTTTTAATTTTTCTAAATTTCCTGCTGGTGCTAGTATTTCTGGTTTCATTGGTTTCATTCCTCCTTGCTGATATCTGGATTTTTTCTTACAGTAACTGAGATTCCATCTCCCATTGGTATTACAGAAGTTATAAGTTCATCGTTATTAGATACTAATTCTAAATAGCTTTTCATGCGTTTTATTATAGTTACTTTTCTACGTGTTGCAAGGTCTTTTGATGCAACCATTCCCCTAAAAAGAACATTATCAGCAATAAGAACTCCTTGTTTTTTTAGAAGTCTAAGGCAGTGCGGAAGAAAATGATTATAGTGTGCTTTACCTGCATCCATAAAAATCATATCATATTCATCCACAAGATTTTCTAAAATTTCTAGGCAGTCTCCTTGTAGAATAATGATTTTATTTTGTAATCCATATTTTTTTATATTAGCCTTTGCAAGCTCTATCATTTTTTCATCTCTTTCAATAGTTGTAATTTCACACAAACCACCAAGAGTAAGATTCATTAAAATTGCAGAATATCCTATGGCCGTACCGAGTTCTAATATCTTTTTAGGTCTATTCATTGTTATCATTAATTCTAAAAATTTAGCAGTTTCCTTTTGTACTATAGGAACTCTATGTTCTAGAGCAAAATTTTCTAAATCCTCTAAAATACCAGTATTACTAGGAATCAATTCTCTTAAATATTCTTCCATATAATCATGTGTTACCCCACTCATTTAATTTCCTCCAAAACTTAATTAAGGCACATGAAAATAAATAACAAGACAAAGCTGTTAGTCTATTTATTTTCATGTGCCTAACACAGTTAACTAAAATCCTTGTGTTACAGCTTTTACTTTTAAAAACTCATTATAGTTATCTGTAAAAAAATGTTTTCCATCATTATCTAAAACAAAGTATAAATAATTTGTTTTAGCAGGCGATAGAACTGCTTTAATAGAGGCTTTTCCTGGGCTACATATTGGTCCTACAGGAAGTCCTTCTACCTTGTATGTATTATAAGGCGATTTAACTTCTAAATCCTTATTATATAGTTTTTCTTTGTGTTTACCTATTGAATATAAAACAGTTGCACAAGATTGCAGTTTCATATTTTTATCTAATCTATTATAAAAAACAGATGCTACTTTATTTCGTTCACGTGTATCACTAGTTTCTCGTTCAACAATTGATGCCATTATTATTATATCATCTATTTTTTTCATATCTATAGGTTTTTCTTTATTTAGTTCATTTATAGTGCTATAAAATTTATCCACCATCAGTTTTATTATTACTTGCCCACTCATACCAGCTTTAAGCTCATATGTAGCTGGAAAAAGAAAACCTTCCAAGTTAAAATTCTGGTTTTTATTTTCATGTATATAAGCTGGTAGCTTATAACTTTTACAATTCTCCATAAATATTTCACTATCTATTATGCCTTTTTCTTGTAATGCCTTTGCAATTTCTTTTATATCAAACCCCTCAGGTATAGTTACTTTAATAATATCTTCCTCTTTTCCTATAGTTGATAAAATAGTTATGAGGCCACCAACTGTAGCATTATTTGGAATAAAGAACTTTCCTGAGTGAATATTGGATTTAACCCCATTTATTTTGATATAAAACTTTATAATACTTGAGTTTTTAATAACCCCGTTTTGGTTTAAATCATCTAGTATACTATATAAAGTGTCACCATCTTTAACATTAACATGGATATCCTCGCTAGTTACAATAGGATGTTGTATTATTTTCTTATACTGAAAAGTACCAGCTAATACACAAACTATTAAAACCCCAATTAATAGCCCTATCTTTTTCATTAAACCACCCCATAATCAAACTATTTATTTGATTTACTACTTGCTCTTTTTCTTTCTCCTGAGTCTAATAGTCTTTTTCTCATTCTAATATTTAGAGGAGTAATTTCAACTAACTCATCATTAGCTACAAATTCTAAGCACTGCTCTAAAGACATAGGTCTTAATGGAGTTAGTTTTAGTGCATCATCTGCTCCTGAAGATCTAGTGTTTGTTAACTGTTTCTTTCTACATACATTTACTTCTATGTCTCCAGCTCTTGCACATTCCCCTGCAATCATTCCTGCATATACAGGCACTCCTGATGGTATGAAAAGAGTTCCTCTTTCTTGAGCATTGTATAATCCGTAAGTTACTGATTCTCCCCCTTCAAATACAATTAGTGAACCACGACTTCTATCTGGAATTTCTCCCTTAAACCTATCGTAGCCATCTAGAACGTGATTCATTATACCATTACCTCTAGTATCAGTCATAAGTTCACTTCTAAACCCTATTAATCCTCTTGAAGGCACTTTAAATTCTAATCTAGTGTATCCATTTATAGCAGAAGTCATATTTACCATCTCTGCTTTTCTTGGTCCCATTTTTTCCATTACTACGCCCATAAATTCTTCTGGCACGTCAATTGTAAGGTGCTCAATTGGCTCTGTTTTATGGCCATTTTCCTCTTTAAATATAACATTTGCTTTTGAAACTTGGAATTCATATCCTTCACGTCTCATAGTTTCAATTAGAACTGAAAGATGAAGTTCTCCTCTTCCACTTACTTCAAAACCTTCTGCATCTTCCGTTTCTTCTACTCTTAAGCTAACATTAGTTTCAAGTTCTTTCATAAGTCTATCTCTTATGTGTCTTGATGTAACATAAGTTCCTTCTTGACCTGCAAAAGGAGAATTATTAACCATAAAATTCATAGTTAGTGTAGGCTCATCAATTTCAACGAATGGTAGTGCTTCTGGTTCATTAATATCAGCTATTGTTTCACCGATGTTAATGTCTGGAATACCAGAAACTGCTACGATATCACCAAGCATTGCTTCTTCAGTTTCTTCTCTCTTAAGACCATTGTAAACGAAAAGAGCTGAAACTTTAACATTGTTTATTGTGCCATCTTTTCTTATAAGTGCTATTTGTTGATTTCTTTTGATTGAACCTCTTTCAATTTTTCCTATTCCAATTTTTCCAACATACTCATTATAATCAATAGTTGAAATAAGCAATTGAAGTGGCATATCTAAATATCCTTCTGGTGCTTTTACATTCTTTATTATAGAATCAAATAATGGTTCCATGTTGTCACTTACATCATCAACTTCTAATTTAGCAAACCCTTCTCTAGCAGAAGCATATACCACTGCAAAGTCTAATTGATCATCATCTGCTCCAAGTTCAACAAATAGGTCAAAGACTTCATCAAGTACATCTGTAGGACGAGCATCTTTTCTATCAATTTTGTTTATAACAACTATAGGTTGAAGATTTAGTTCTAAAGCTTTTTTCAAAACAAATTTAGTTTGTGGCATTGGACCTTCATATGCATCAACTACAAGAAGTACGCTATCAACCATCTTAAGTACTCGTTCAACCTCTCCACCAAAATCTGCGTGGCCAGGAGTATCAACTATATTTATTTTAATTCCATTATGCATTACTGCTGTATTCTTAGAAAGAATTGTTATTCCTCTTTCTTTTTCTAAATCATTAGAGTCCATTACTCTCTCTTGAACTCTTTCGTTTTCTCTAAAAACATGGCTTTGTTTAAGTAGACAATCCACCAGAGTTGTCTTGCCGTGATCTACGTGCGCAATTATTGCTATATTTCTAACATCATTTCTTGTAAATAAATTCATATTAATCCTCCAATTTTTTTTCGTAAGTTTACACATTTTCTACAAACAAAAATTGGATACGTCATGAAGTATCCAATTTTCACATTACTATACTTATTCTAATATTATCTTGCAAAAAAGTCAACTAGGTCTATTATACATTATTACCAAAAGATAAGTCTACCCCCAATTGCATCATTTAAAACATTAAATAAATAATATTATATAATCCAAATAATGATTTTGAGCAAAAACTAAAATTGCCTATATTACTTTTCTAAACATTTATCACAAACACCATAGAATTTCAAACTATGATCTTCAACTTTAAAATTGTATTTTTTTTCAACAATTGTTTCTAGCTCATCAAGCAAATCTCCCTGTACCTCTAATACTTTACCACAGTGATTGCAAATTAAGTGATGGTGTTGATGGTTCTCATCTTCATGGATAAGTTCGTATCTACTACATCCATCATCTAAATCTAGCTTTCGAATTACATTCATTTCTTCTAAAAGTTGAATTGTCCTATAAACTGTAGCAAGACCTATTTCTGGGCAGTCAGATTTAACCAAGTCGTATAGTTCTTCCGCAGTGAGATGGCTACCTTCGCTCTTAATTATTCCGTTTAAAATAGCTCTCCTCTGCGGAGTAAGCTTATATCCCTCTTGTTTTAATGTTTCCTTTAAACTCTCAATCGTCTCTGGAGATAAATTTGACATATATGTACCTCTCTTCCACAAATATCATTTGGCCTAACAAAATAAAATATATATACTATACTATACTATTATTTTAATACTTTATCGCGATATTGTCAATTGATAATCATTTAGCTTCAAGAAAAAAGATAAATTGTATGAAAATTCACCAAATTTGATTAATCTTCCTCAGAAAAAATTGTTTCATAAGCTTCCGAAATCATTTCAAACTCTTCATCGTCTTCTATTGTTACTAAGATATCATTACCCTCTGCATCCTTATCAATTCTTAATGCTATTGCATCAATATCCTCTTCGCCAGTTGGTGCAACTATTATATATTCCTTATCCTCAATGTCTAATTTAGTTAGTACATCAAATTCTATTTCATTGCCCTCTTCGTCATTTAATAATATAGTTTCAACATTGTTATCCATTTTATTTTCTCCCTTCAATCATATAATTATTATTATCTTAGTTTTATATACACATTTTGTAAACAAAGTAGGTTATAGACGTGTCCCTAAACTATCTAAATATCCTTGCAAAATGAATGTAGCTGCAATTTTATCTACAATTTTTTTACGTTTTGACCTAGATAAATCACCCTCTAGCATCACTCTATTAGCAGCTACTGTAGTTAATCTTTCATCCCACATTTTTATTGGTAAATCTAAGGTTTCTTTTAGCTCTACGCAAAAGCGTTGAACCTTTTCCCCTTGTGGTCCTACAGTTCCGTTCATATTTTTAGGAAGTCCAGAAACAATAGTTTCTACACCATATTCCTTGCATATTTTATCAATTTCTTGAATATCTAAAACTATGCTTTTTCTTTTAATTGTTGTGATTCCTTGTGCTGTTAGTCCTAAAGGATCGCATACAGCTACTCCTATTGTTCTATCTCCAATATCTAAACCTAATACTCTCATTCACATACTCCTTTAATAATAGCTTAATTAATCTATTGCATAACCATTAAAAAATAAAATGCCCCTAGGGGCATTTTATTTTTTAATGTCTAGATAAGATTTCAAAACTTCTTCTAAGATTTCATCCCTCTCTAGCTTTCTTACTAACGCTCTTGCTCCATTGTAATTCGTTATATATGTGGGATCTCCCGAAATCAAATAACCTACCATTTGATTTACAGGGTTATATCCCTTTTTTATAAGTGAATTATATACGTCAGTCAAAATAGTTTTTGTTAAATCTTTTTTATCTTTTACAAAATCAAATTGGACTGTATTTTGATTAGTATCCATTGTATACACCCCTTTCCTCATTATAAACTAAATACTGCAAAATATATATTTTAAATATATCAGCACTGAATCTTCTAATATATTACAGTTTTTCAGTTACAATAATTCCATAATTACATACTAACGATAATTAATTTACTTATTACTAACTATATTATAAAACAACTGTTGCAAAAAGTATACTATTTTACAAAGGTTTCAATTATAGAAGGTACATTATTTATTGCCTCGTCTAATTTTTCTGGAAGCTTTCCACCTGCTTGAGCCATGTCCGGTCTACCACCGCCACCACCACCAGCAATTTTAGCAACTTCTTTAATTATTTTTCCACAGTGGATACCACTATCTATAGCGGACTTAGATGCCATTGCAACAAATTCCACTTTATCATTTGAGGTACTTCCTAGTACCACTATGCCATCACCAAGTTTATCACGAAGTTTGTCAGCTAATTCTCTTAGTGCATCACCATCAATACCTTTAACAGCTCCACAGATAACTTTAACGCCCTTAATTACTTTAATGTCATCTAAAATTTCTTCAATTGAAGAAATAGCTAACTTGCCTTTTAAGGATAGAATTTCTTTTTCTTTGTCTTTTAATTCTGCCAATTGAATTTGTAATTTATTTGTTATGTCTTTTTCTGAGCATTTTAATGTACTAGCAATTTCTTTTATTAAATTATTTTTATCTTCTAAATATTTTATAGAATTACTACCTGTTATAGCTTCAATTCGTCTAACTCCTGCAGCTACTCCTGCTTCAGATAAAATTTTAAATAGACCAATTTCTCCTGAGTTTCTTACATGAGTACCACCACAAAGTTCCTTACTATATGCTCCAACAGACACTACTCTAACATCCTCTTGATATTTTTCATCAAATAAGGCTATAGCTCCACTTTCCTTAGCTTTTTTTATTGTCATAACATTAGTTTCTACCTTATATGACTGCATAATATTGTTATTTACAATTTCTTCTACTTCAATAATTTCTTTTTCCGTCAGTGCAGAAAAATGAGTAAAATCGAATCTTAATCTATCTTCATCTACAGAAGATCCTGATTGATGAACATGATCCCCTAAAACTCTTTTCAATGCTTCTTGTAGCATGTGAGTCGCAGTATGATTTCTAGAAATTTCAGTTCGTCTTTCCTTGTCAACCTTGAGAGTTACGGATTCATCTGTTTGTAATGCTCCTTCTAGAACCTCGACAAAGTGTACAATCTTACCTGAAGCATTTTTTTGACAATCGTAAACCTCTGCCTTGAAATTATCATTAAAGATTACTCCTCTGTCGAAAGTTTGGCCTCCCATTTCAGCATAGAAAGGAGTAACTTCTGTTACGATAATACCTTTTGACCCCTTTGTTATCTCAGAAACAAGTTCTTCGCCTACAATTATAACTTTAGCCACAGCTTGCAATTGAGTTTTATCATACCCATTAAAGTTTGTTTCTATATCTTTAGGAATTAAATTTAGTTCATTTTCTCCATTACCCATATAATTTGAATGTCCTCTAGCGGATCTTGCTCTTTGCTTTTGACTTTGCATTTCACTATTAAAACCCTCTAAATCAATGCCTATTCCAGCATCTTCTAGAATTTCTTCTGTAAGTTCATATGGAAAACCAAAGGTATCGTATAATTTAAAAGCTTTGTCACCACTTAAAACTTTGTTTTTACTGCTTTCAAGCTCTTCTATATAAGCTTTTAAAATATCCATACCAGAATCTAAAGTTTCTGAAAATCTTTCCTCTTCAAGTTTTATAACCTTTTTAATATAACCTGCTTTTTCTTTTAATTCAGGATATGCTTTAAAGGAATTTTCAATAACAGTGCTACAAAGTTTATTTAAAAAGGAATTTTTAATCCCAAGTAATTTACCATGTCTTGCTGCGCGCCTAAGTAATCGCCTAAGAACATAGCCTCTTCCCTCATTAGATGGAAGTACCCCGTCACTAATCATAAAAGTTGTGCTTCTAACATGGTCTGTTATAATTCGGAGTGATATATCCTCTTTACTGCTTACTCCATATTTTACTTTTGACACCCTTGAAACTTCTTCTAAAATATTTTTTATAGTATCTACTTCAAAAATGCTATTAGTACCTTGCATTATGGCAGCTATTCTTTCAAGTCCCATGCCTGTATCTATGTTGGGATTCTTTAATTTGTTATAGTTACCCTGTTCATCCTTGTCAAATTGGGTGAATACTAAATTCCAAAATTCTATTACCCTATCTTCATTTCCTGCCTTAACAAACTCTTCTGCAGTTTTTATTTGGCCTAGTTCTACATTTCTATCAAAATGTATTTCAGAACTTGGTCCACAAGGTCCCTGACCTATTTCCCAAAAGTTATCTTTTCCTAATCTAAAAATTCGTGCAGCATCAATATCCGTATTTTTACTCCATATATCAAAAGCTTCGTCGTCCTCTAAATATATAGTTACATATAAATTTTCTTTTGGTATTTTTAAAACCTCTGTTATATACTCCCAAGCCCATGGAATCATTTCTTTTTTAAAATAATCTCCAAAAGAAAAATTTCCAAGCATTTCAAAAAAAGTACCATGTCTTGAGGTCTTTCCTACATTCTCGATATCGCCTGTTCGAATACATTTTTGACAATTAGTTATTCTAATACTCGGTGGTGTTTGTATCCCTGTAAAATATGGCTTAAGTGGTTGCATACCTGCATTTACAAGTAATAAACTGGCATCATTTTTAGGCACTAGAGGAAAACTCTCCAGTCTAAGATGATCTTTACCTTCAAAAAATTTGAGAAAGGATTCTCTAATTTCATTTAATCCTAAATTTTCCATAATATCTCCTCCGTTTATTTATCATATTTTTGTTGTAGAATTCAAAAGCTTATAATTTTCTATAATAAAAAAACCTTCACTTCCCTAAAACAAGGGACGAAAGTTTTCCGCGTTACCACCCTAATTATACCGCCATATAATTAATATAGATTAATTACACTGCAATATCTCTCAAGAGACATGGTTCAAAGATAGCTTCAATATGTCTAGCAAGAAGTTTTCACCAACCACTTCCTCTCTATATGCACAAATATATTTACTAGTTCTTATCATCACCAAGTATTAAATTATATTACTATATTATAGCATATTTTACCTCAACTCTTCAATATATACAATACATAAAAAAAATATATTTGTAAAGTTTAAAACAAATAATAGTTTAAGTCCTTGTATATAACTTTAATCACTACTCCTAGCGGCACTGCTAGGATCATACCTAAGACCCCTCCAACATTTCCACCTACCAGTAATAATATTATTACTGTTAAAGGATGCATACTTATACTATCTCCAATTATTTTTGGTGATAATATGTCCCCTTCAATTTGTTGAAGTACAAAAAAACACAACACTACATATAAAGCTGTTTTAGGGGAAATTAAAAGCCCTATTAAAATAGCAGGTATTATCCCAAATATGGGTCCGAAATAAGGTATTATGTTGAAAATTCCATTTATTAAGGAAAGTATTAAAGGAAAATCGATTTTCAAAAAAATCAAAATAAAAAAACTTGCAACAGTTATGAATCCACATAAGATAAGTTGACTTATGATATATTTTCCCAAGACCTTATCAATGTCCTCTATGATTTTCTTTATTACATTTCTACTCTCTGGCGGGAAAATTATTAATGACTTATTGATCATATTTTCACTATCGCTTAAGAAGTAGTATATTATTAAAGGCGAAACCATATAAGTTATCATATTTTCACCAAGGCTCATGATAGAATTTAATAATTTATCAAATATTACAATTATTTGGCCATTTGCTTTGTTATATATGGTGTTTATAATACTACTCATGATTTTATTTTTGTTTAACACTTTTATCTTCATATTTATATTAGTCAAATAATTTCCTAAGTCATTAATTGACTTATCCATATTTAAACTTTCACTAAACAAGGCCGGAATAAGCAACATAAATGATAATAATACTAAACCTGCTAAACCAACTATTATTAAAGAAGAAGCTACTTTTTTATTTAAACCTTTTTTAATTAAAACCATATACAGAGGTCTTAGTATATAAGATATAATGAAAGAAATAAATACTAAATTTATTAATTGTTTAATAATAGATATTTTCATTGCCATAGTGATTATAATTACCAAAATAATAATACAGATAATAGTAATGCTCAATTTTCTTTTGTTAATTTTTTTCATTGGCTTTTTCCTCTACAAAAAAATTATGTGGAACGCTTTTAAAAGAGTACTCATTACAATTTGGAATGTATAAAAGATTTTCTTCACCAAGAATAAGTTCATTTATTAGCATTATTCTTTTTCCTCTAAGTAAATTTATAATAAATCCTGAAGATACTATGATACCCTTTATATCAAAGGTATCATGAGTAAAAGTAATCTCCTCCACCATACCAAATATATTATTACATTTGTCTATTACATCCATATTAATAAAGCTATGCAAACATAAATATTCATTTTTATCCACTTTCTTAACTACCATGCGCTTATTGGAATATATAATGTCTTGTTTTAATACACTTACATTTTTATGAAAAAGTTTATAGGGCGATACTAAAAACCCAATTACTTTTCCAGCACTAAAATCTATTAACAGGTCTTTGATAAAACCAATTTTTTTACCCTCTACTGTCACAACATCCATTAATATAAAATCTTTACTTTTAAACATAATATCTCCTACATAAAAACAATTAATTATTATATAGTTATGTTTGCCAATTAGTCTAAAAATTATTACATAAGCTAAAGATAAATGTTGAAAATGAATATTCAACTTCAGTTTAAAACATATGCTTTTGTAAAATATTCGAATAATTATATTGATATACTATATGATTGAATAAGGAAATCTAGTGTTTTGCCTTCGAAATATATAAAATAAGACTTTCGTTTTATTCACTATTTTGTTAATTCAAATCATTCCTGAGTATCTTGCTTATGAATATGTAAATATTTGAAACAAACTCTTTTTTTCTTAGAGAATGCTAACAAAAGTATATATCGCGTAGAATGCGTTGAACAAGCCATAGTAATTCACAATTTATTTTATTTTCAGATGCGTAAAGAAACCCGTATGTCTGAGCGAAGCGAGTTTACGGGTTTTAGCATTTGCGAATAAAATAAATTGTAGAATTACTTAGCGACGTGAACGCATTCCTAGCGATATATACTTTTCGTTATAGCATCCTCTAAGAAAAAATTCCATTCTATTTTAAATCATCTTTCCAAAGCTCAAGATTCTGTGCCCCTCTATAATTATTTATTGCATTATGTATAGTTTGTTCTGCCAGCACTGAGCAATGCACTTTTGAGGATGGTAATCCTTCCAGAGCTTCAATAACTGATTTATTGGTTAGTTTCCATGCCTCCTCTGTGGTTTTACCCTTTACAAGTTCTGTAGCTATGCTAGAAGACGCTATGGCAGACCCGCAACCAAAAGCCTTAAACTTAACATTCTTTATTATATTATTTTCAACTTTTATATAAATTTTCATTATATCCCCACAATTTGGATCTCCTGCCTCTCCAATACCGTTAGCATCACCTAGTATTCCAACATTTCTCGGACTGTAAAAATGCTCCATAACCTTATCGCTATACATCATAATTATTCTCCTTTTCTCTTTATAAATACAGAGGGATACCTAGTCTTTTAACTAGATATCCCTGCTTAAATTTTCCACCAAAGTAGTTTTATTTATAAAAAGCACATTCAAATAAATAACAAGGCAGCATGCTAGTATGTTTATTTATTATTTATTTGAATGTGCCATGTATTTATAAAACTTCTTCTATTATACCTCCACCCACTACTAGGTTTTCCGAATAAAAAACTACTGATTGTCCTTTAGTTATAGCTCTTTGCTTATCATCAAAAACAAGTTTTACCCTATTGTTTTCTAATGGAATCAAAGTAGCAGGTTGTGGTTGTGCAGAATACCTAATCTTAGCTGAAACTCTTAAACTAGCCTTAAGTTTATCAAATAGAATGAAATTTAAATCTTTTGCGATAAGTTCGGTCTTAAAAATATCTTCTTCGTCACCTAAAACCACTTGGTTAGTTAGTGGGTTAATATCAGTAACAAAAACAGGCTTTCCTAGTGCTATACCTAGGCCTTTTCGCTGACCTATAGTATAGTACACTATTCCTTTATGTGCTCCTAAAACTTTTCCCTTCTTATCAACAAAGTTACCTGCTTTTATTTCCCTACCACTGTACTTTTTAATATAAGCTCCATGGTCGTTGTCAGGTATAAAACAAATCTCTTGGCTATCCTTTTTTCTAAAAACTTCTAGTCCAATTTTTTCTGCAATATTCCGTATTTCTGGCTTTGAATAGTCTCCACAGGGCATTAAAGTATGACTTAATTGATATTGGGTTAAACTATACAAAGCATAGGTTTGATCTTTATGATTATCATCTGCTTTTTTAAGCACATATCTGTCTTCTTGTTTTTCAATTTTAGCATAGTGACCTGTAGCTATATAATCTGCTCCAAGTGCCTCCGCTTTCCTTAAAAATTCTTTGAATTTAATATCCTTATTACATACAATACAGGGATTAGGTGTTCTACCTTCCATATATTCATCAATAAAGTTATCGATAACATTTGTTTTAAAAGCATCCTTAAAATTCATAACATAAAAGGGTATATCTAATACATCTGCAACACGCCTTGCATCATTCGCAGCAGAAATAGAACAACATCCACCTTCATTTTCTTCATAATCAGGATTATCCTCAGAGAGCTTCATCATAATTCCTATAACTTCATAGCCTTGCTCTTTCAAAAGATATGCAGCTACAGAGCTATCCACTCCTCCACTCATTCCAATAACTACTTTTTTTTTCATCTAATATCCCCTATTCTCCGTGCACCTCGGCATGTATATCATCGTGTTCTGTGTAATTCCATACTTCAAGTCCAGCTTTGCTTCTATAATCATTAATCGCTTTGTGAATAGCTTCTTCAGCAAGGACTGAGCAATGCATTTTTATTGGTGGAAGTCCATCTAAAGCTTCAGCTACAGCTTGATTTGTTAATGTCCATGCATCATCTACAGATTTCCCTTTAATAAGTTCAGTAGCCATACTTGAAGATGCTATAGCAGATCCACAACCAAAAGTTTTAAATTTTGCATCGATTACTATATTATTCTCTACTTTTAAATAAACCTTCATAATGTCTCCACATTTAGCGTTACCAACTTCACCAATTCCGCTTGCATTCTCAATTTCTCCTACATTTCTTGGGTTTGTAAAATGGTCCATAACTTTTTCGCTGTATATCATATTAATTTTCCCCTTTCCTTAAGTAGTCATCGTATAATGGTGACATATCTCTTAATCTTTGAATAATCTTTGGCACAGTTGCTAATACAAAATCTACTTCTTCTTCAGTGGTCGCATCACCTAAAGATAATCTTAGGGAACCGTGAGCTATTTCATGTTCAAGACCTATTGCTAGTAGCACGTGAGATGGATCTAAAGACCCAGATGTACATGCACTTCCGCTAGAAGCTGCTATACCGTTCGCATCTAACATAAGTAGTATGGATTCGCCTTCTATAAACCTAAAGCATATATTTGAATTACCAGGAAGTCTATTTTCTCCTCTTGGTCCATTTAATCTTGTATGCGGTATTTCTAATAATCCATTCATAAGTTTATCGCTTAAATAAACTAGCTTTTTATTGTTTTCTTCCATGTTTTGAGTTGCAAGTTCTATAGCTTTACCAAAACCCACTATACAAGCCACATTCTCAGTACCGGCTCTTCTATTTCTTTCTTGTCCACCACCGTGTATTAAATTATCTATTTTGATACCTTTTTTTACATATAGTGCTCCAACGCCTTTAGGACCATAAAATTTGTGAGCAGCTATTGATAATAGATCAATATTCATTTCTTTTACGTCTACAGGAATATGTCCTACAGCTTGAACTGCGTCTGTATGGAAAAGTATTTTCTTACTTCTGCATAATGCGCCTATTTCTTTAATTGGTTCTATTGTTCCAATTTCATTGTTAGCAAACATTACTGATACTAGGATAGTTTTATCTGTAATAGCGTTTTCTAAATCTTTAATACTAATAAGACCATATTCATCTACCGGTAAATATGTAATTTCATATCCATTTTTAGCTAAATATTCACAAGTATGTAATACAGCATGATGTTCAATTGTTGTTGTTATTATATGATTACCCTTTTTCTTATAAGCAGATGCTATTCCTTTTATTGCCCAGTTATCTGCTTCTGATCCTCCACCAGTAAAGAAAATTTCATTTTCACTGGCATTTATAGCTCTTGCAATCTTTTCTCTTGAAACATCAATGGCTTTTTTAGTTTCTCTTGCTAGAGTATAAATTGAAGATGGATTTCCAAAGTATGTTGTGAAATAAGGAATCATCTCTTCTAAAACTTCTGGTTTAGTATAAGTGGTTGCAGCATGGTCCATGTAAATTGATTTATTCATTATCTTTCACTCCTTTATTTAATGTTATTTCATTATAATCATCAACAATATCCTGCAGCGTTATTGAAGAAGTTACACTATCTATACTGTTTTTAATTTTTTTCCATAATAATCTGGTAGCACAACAATCAACTTTATTGCAGGCACCGTCTTCAACACAATCTGAGATTTCAATTGGTCCTTCAAGCACATTAATAACATCATAAATAGTTATTTCCTCTGGTGCTCTATTGAGTATATAACCACCTTGAGCTCCCCTTACGCTTTTAATGAGTTTAGCACGCCTGAGAGACGAAAATAATTGCTCTAAATAATATTCAGAAATACTTTGTCTTTCAGATATACTTTTTATAGATATAGGTTGTTCTCCATAATTTATAGCTAAATCTACCATGGCTTTAACACCATATCTTCCCTTAGTAGATAATTTCATATAATCACTCCTTCAAAGTAGAGTGTTTTACTATACTTTCTAGAATTATAATATCAAATCCTAGTAATCGTGTCAACTATAAATATCATGATTTTTCATGATTATTTGCATTTATAAGCTGAATTATTGATTTGTCCATTAATAATCCACCTGTACATCCAGAATGCTCAAAATATTATATTATAATTAAAGTTATTACATGTTTTATATTCAAACAAAAATTCATATAAAAAGAAATCTTTATTAATTGTTGAATGGATTAATTATGTATAGTATAATTTATAAAACGATTTGACAGGAGACCCTTCACGCATTTACATCCCATACACTGGGATTTTTATAATTTTAGAGGAGGTATTAAGAATGAAAGTTGACATTGTAAAACCATCTATTTTACCTGGGTTTATGGAGTTACTGCCAGGGGATCAAATTCAATTTAACAAATTAGCAGATACAATAAGGAAGACTTATGAGTGCTTTGGATTTATGCCAATAGATACACCAGTAATAGAGAAATCAGAAATTCTACTGGCAAAAGGAGGAGGCGAAACTGAAAAGCAAATTTACAGATTTTTAAAGGGTAGTACTGATTTATCCCTTAGATTTGATTTAACTGTGCCCTTAGCAAGATATGTCGCTCAAAATTATAGTTCTTTGACTTTCCCTTTTAGAAGGTACCAAATTGGCAAAGTTTATAGGGGGGAGAGAAATCAAAAGGGTCGCTTCCGTGAATTTTATCAATGTGACATTGATATTGTTGGAAACAACAATTTGAATATTTTGAATGATGCTGAAATACCAAGTATTATTTATTCAGTATTCAATAACCTTGGTTTTCAGGATTTCACCATAAAAATAAGTAATAGAAAACTATTAAATGGATTTTTTGAAGCACTAGAAATTGAAGATAGCGCTGATATTTTAAGGGTTATTGATAAGCTAGATAAAATTGGGGCATCAAATGCCTCTCAGGAGCTATTAAATTGTGGCTTAAGTAATGAAATCGTAGAAAAGATCTTCGAATTTATTAATATAAGTGGGAGTAATCAGGATATTTTAACAATACTGAAAAATTTAAATATTTCTAATTCAAACTTTAAAGATGGTGTAGAGGAAATCTCATTAGTTACTAAATATGTAAAATCCTTCGGAGTCCCTGACGCAAATTTTAAAATAGATTTAAAAATAACCAGAGGTCTTGATTATTATACAGGGACGGTTTATGAAACATTTTTAAATGAATATCCTTCTATTGGCTCTGTGTGTTCAGGTGGACGCTATGACAACTTAGCAGAATATTATACAAAACAAAAACTACCGGGAGTAGGAATATCAATTGGTCTCACTAGATTGTTTTATCAATTAAATGAGGCTGGATTCTTTAAAAGCGATACTGATAAGTCTATAACAAAAGTTCTAGTAATACCCCTTGATAATAATATTGATTATGGAATTTCTCTTGCAAATATTTTAAGGGATAAGGGAGTAATTACAGAAATATATCTTGAGGATGCGAAGATAGTAAAGAAACTTGGCTATGCAGATAAATTGGGTATTCCTTTTGTAATTTTAATGGGTGAAAAAGAAGCTGAAAATAAAACAGCTACTATAAAAAATATGTTTACTGGTGAGCAAGTAACTGTTGATTTTAATGATGCATATGAAATAGTCAATGCATAAACCAAAATCTCATAAAAAATATTATTGTCTCTCAAATGTATTAACTTTTGCGAGACAATAATAGGTATAAGCCTAACCAAAGGAGATTAATATATGGATTTAAATAGGAATAAAAAGTGGGTAGAGGATATTAATTTCTTATCCTCTGAGCTTCCACTAAAACATAAGAATTTATTTTTTCAAAAGAGTAAAGAGGATTTTTTCAAGGAAATAGCTAGTTTAAAAATGAACATTGACTCACTTAGTGATTATGAAATAAAACTGCAAATCGCGAAAATTGTTGCCTCGATGCGAGATGCTCACACCTCTGTGCCCTTAAACGTTACTCTCCTACTCCCCCTAGAATTGTATTGGTTTTCTGATGGAATCTACGTAACAGCTACACTTCCACAGTACAAGGAAATACTATATTGTAAAATAACAAAAGTAAATAAACTTGAGATAGAAGAAGTTATTAATAGTTTAAGCTCCATTATTTCCTATGAAAACGAAACCTACCTCAAATCACAACTTCCTAAATACTTCCCTGCTATTGAACTACTATACGATTTGGGACTTGTTAATGATATTGATACTTTAGAATTAACCTTTGAAGACAAAAACAAGAAAACAAGAACTTTAGAACTAAAATCTCTGCCACTTAGAGACTGGAGAGAAAAACATAGTTTAATTAATAATGATTTAGTACATAGCAATAATTTACCGCTTTATAGAAGAAACAGCTCCAAAAATTACTGGTTCGAATACATAGATGTTGCAAGCATTGTGTACCTTAAATATAATGCTTGTAGGGACATGTTACCTATAGATGTGTTTACCTTTTGCAAAAAACTGGTACAGTTCATTGAAGATCATGCTGTAGAAAAACTAATAATTGATTTGCGAAATAACTTTGGCGGCAACTCCTCATTATTAACTCCCTTTATTGAGGATATAAAAGCTTGTGATAAAATCAATAAAATAGGCAAACTTTTTGTAATAATAGGACGAGAGACCTTTTCTTCTGCCCTGCTAAATGCCTTTTTCTTCAAAAAAAACACCTCAGCAATATTTTTAGGTGAACCCACTGGTGGAAAGCCCAACTGCTATGGTGAGCTAAAGAGGTTTACTTTAAAAAATTCTGGACTTACAGTTTGTTACTCTACTCAATATTACAAAATTATTGAAGATGATACTCTGCCATCACTTTTACCAGATGTTAATATAGCTCTAACTATACAAGATTATGTTAATAATCAGGATCCATGTTTTGAATACATTATTAATAAAGTCACCTTTTCCACATAAACCTAATACTATATACTGTGAATAATAATGCGGGAGGAGTATTATGTCTCTTAAAGATATTAGTCCAAGCTACAGAGATTTGATCCTTGGCATAGACAAGAAAGTCCCTCTTATATCTGGAAAAAGTGTTACTGCAATTAATTTTGATAATGCAGCTACCACACCACCTTTTAAATCTGTTATGAAAGATATTATAGAGTTTGCTCCGTGGTATTCCTCCATTCATCGGGGGGAAGGATTTAAGTCTCAACTTACTACTAGATTATATGAGGATTCGAGAAATATTGTCAGGAAATTTGTTAATGCTGATTCTAATACTACAGTTATTTATGTTAAAAATTCCACTGAAGCCTTTAATAAGCTTTCCAACTTATTATACGATCCTTATAAAAAAAATGTTATTCTAACAACAGACATGGAACATCACTCCAACGATCTACCGTGGAGAGATAAATATATTATAGACTATATTTCAATAGATGAAGCTGGTAGGTTGTCTTTAGATGATTTAGAAGCTAAGTTAAGTAAATATGATAATTATGTAAAACTAGTTACAATTACAGGTGCTTCAAATATAACTGGCTATAAAAACCCTATTTATGATGTAGCTAAATTAGTTCATAGATTCGGTTCAAAACTACTTGTGGACGGTGCACAATTAATACCCCACGCACCTTTTATTATGAATAGCGTCAATACGGAAAATAATATAGATTTTTTAGTATTTTCTGCCCATAAAATGTATGCCCCCTTTGGGACAGGAGTATTAATTGGACCAAAGGTTATTTTAGATAATTGTGACCCTGATTTGGTAGGTGGTGGAACAGTAGATATTGTAACTCATGATTTTATAAAATGGAATGCTTCTCCTGAGAGGCATGAGGCTGGCTCGCCCAATGTTATTGGCACTATAGCTCTGTGCTCAGCCATTAAAACCTTGAGTAAGCTCGGTATGGCTAATGTTGAGCATATTGAAAAAAAATTGACTTCTTACGCCATTTCTCAAATAGAAAATATTCCAAATTTAAAAATTTATTGTGACACTTCTAAAAAAGTTGACAGGGTTAGCATAATCCCCTTTAATATTGATGGAATTCACCACGCTACAGTTGCAAAAATCCTTTCCTATGAATGGGGAATATCAGTAAGAAGTGGGTGTTTTTGCGCTCAGCCTTACTTGGCTAAGCTATTAAATATTTCTAGCGAATTTGCAGTTAATCGTATAGCAAATCCTGATTTATACCGTCCTGGAATGGTTAGAATCAGTTTTGGACTATATAATAGTTACTCAGAAATTGATAAATTAGCTTATGCCCTAAATAAAATTTCATTAAAAAGAGATTATTATATTTTAAAATATCAAAATATGAAAAAAACTCTTTTTGATGAATAAATCTAAAATCATTTGTAAATAAAAAAAGGTACACAGATATCTGTGTACCTTTTTTATGATTGTTTTTCTACTTCATATAAGTTTCTACTATTTCTCCGTAATAAACAGTATGGTAATCTCCTGTTTTATAAGCGCTGTCTACAATATCTTTTGATAACAGCTCAGGATTCATTTCCTGTTTATATACAATTTTACATTCATAATGAAGTTCACACTCACCAATTATTGGAGTATCTACCTTTTTACTCTTCTCTAAGGTTAAATTACACTCCTTAAATTTGTCAATGTCCCTACCTGATTTGCTACCACACACTGCCAGGGCACTCTTTTGATTTTTACTTAAAGGTATACTCACAGTGAAATTATCTGAATTTTCCATAAGATCATAAGTGTATCTTGATTTTCTTACCAAAACCGTAAATATAGGCCTATTCCATTCGTAACCCACATTCCCCCAGCTTATAGTCATGGTATTAACCTTGTCACCAGATTTCACTGTTAAAAACGCTCCTTGAGTATGTAAAAACTCCATACCATTTTCTAAATGTTCCGTAAAATTAACTTTCATTTGTAAAACCTCCATTCAATGTCTAGTTTACTTATTTATAAAGTGATTAACTCAATTATTCTATAAAAATAATATTACTATAGGTATTGTCATCCCAGAAACTATTGTAGTTATAAATACACACTGTGAGGCTACTAAACTATCACCACTGTATTTTTCAGCAATTATTGGTGCCATTACTGCCGCCGGCATTGCTTGAAGTATAACGCATATGTTAAGTAACAATGTATCAACCTTTAAAAATTTTAACACTGCATAAATAATCATTGGAACTATTAAAAGTCTAACTACTGTAGCATAGTATATAGAAAAATCAGAAAAAGCAGTCTTAAATTGCATCTCCGCCAGCATTGAACCGACAATTATCATAGATATTGGTGTTGTGGTAGTTCCCACAAGTTTTAGCGAAGTTGCAATAGGTAGTGGTAAGTTTATTGAAAACAAGAATAAAATTAAACCAATAAACACTGCTATAAGTGCTGGATTCGCTACTGCTTTCCTCATGGATTTCAAATTTTTTTCTCCTGTGAATAGCATTACTCCTACTGTCCACACTAAAATATTAAAGGGAATATTGAATATTGCTGCATAAAAAACACCTATTGATCCATAAATACTATCAAGTACTGGATAACCCATAAACCCGACATTGCAAAAAATTGTTGTAAATCTGAATACCTGTTGTTTATTCTTCGGAAACTTAAAGAAAAACATCTTACTAATGAATATTAAACTTATGTGTATTAAAAAAGAGTAAATTAATATCTTCTTAGCATTACTAACCATGGCCGCTTCGTATTTAATATTAAATGATGTGACTATCATAAAGGGCAAGGTTATATTTAGTAGCAATTCTGATAGACCTTTATCAACGGTATTATTAAGAAATTTCTTTTTCTTAGCGTAAAAACCTACCATCATAATAATAAATAATACCATAACTTGATTAATTAACAGACTATTTCCCATTTTTATTCTCCTTAATTCAAAACATCCTAGTAAATTAATATTAACATTAATTGCGGACAGTTAACAACTATTTAAAATTAATTATAAGTAATACAACAATTGATTATTAACCGTCCACAATAATCATATACTTTATAAAGAATTCATTTTTAAGAAATAATCTGCTAAAGTTATCGTTAATTAAAGGGGGCATTTAAAATGTATATTAATATGGATCAATATATGTATGAAATTTATAAAGAGGCTGAATATTGTAAATATAATATGATGTGTACAAATACATTTGATGATGAAATTTTTTATAAAAATTCACTTAAGAAAAAGCTACGTGAAATAAGTGATTTACTAGGAGAATATTCTGAATTTTCAATTAACATATCCTCTGCGAATACAGATATTAGACAACAAGAATTCACCTTAGCTGAACTTGCTAAATATAATGGTACTAGCGGGAATCCACCCTACGTATCAATAAATGGAATAGTCTATGACCTAAGTGAATTCACATCTTGGGAGGGTGGTGTTCATTTTGGTGTATCTGCTGGAGGTGACTCCACGGAAAATTTTATTACCTGCCATGGTGATTCAAAGCTACTCCATAAATTACCCATGGTTGGCATATTGAAAATTTAGATAATTGATATAATTAAAACAAGGCACCTTCAAATTAATTAGAATCAAAGGCTTGTCTAATTATTTGAAGGTACCTAAAATACATCTTATAACAGTGGCATATACTCCATTTTTCTATTCTTAAAATAAACAGGCTTCAAGTTGCATATCTCACATATCCTATTAGCTAACATAAAGTTGTTACCAATATCCTCTGCATGATGAGCATCGGAACCTATAGTTACGTATTTTCCTCCTATTTCTTTGTATGCACTATAAATATGGATTAGATTTTTATATGCTTCCACATTGTTAAGTCTTCTAGTATTAATCTCCATTACTTTTTCATTATGTACTATAGCTTTTAGAACCTCATCTATATATTCCTTAAACTCATGGTAATGTATTTCATTATCCTGGTAGGTAGCATATCTGGATATATAATCAATATGCCCTAAACTATCAATAAAGTCATACTGTTTTACGCAATTCACCATACTTGAAAAGTATTGTTCAAATGCTTCTTTTTTAGTTTTACCTACATAAGTTTTCGGATTAAAAATATCCGCTCCCTTAGCTACATGTATGGATCCTATTATATAGTCAAAAGGATATTTATTTATTATCTCTCTATTTCCCTCTAAACAAATCTCCTGCATGCCAATTTCAATTCCAAGCATAAAATTACTACTTTTGTATTTCTCATATTCATTAAAATATTTATCTATATCAAAAGTAAAATCTGTTCCTGTTGGGAAATTCAAATCTAGATGCTCTGTAATAGTCATTCCTAAACCGATCTTTCTCCCATGGTCCAGCCCGCTTTGAAGTTTCATTTCAGAGTCTGAAGAAAACTCTGTGTGTATATGTGAGTCAATCATAAGTCATCCTCCTAATTTTCCTGATTATATAAAAATAATTATCTAAGTTTACCTATCTAATTATAGCATAGTTTACAAATATACAATTTTGAGTTAAAAATGACAGCGCTACTAATTTCAATTTACATTACCATCATTCTGTTCTAACTCATAAAAAAGAGATTACTAAAAAGTAATCCCAGGGATTTCTTATGATATTGCTTCATTAGAAAAACTTATTGAACCTTATATAATCCTTTGCTTTCCATATATTTAAATATAGCTTCTCCGTGTTTTTGTTCTTCCTTTTGTATGTGATTGAGTACATCCCGAGCTCCAGTGTCTCTAAATTCAAAGATTGTAGTATCATAGCTTCCAGAAACATATTTTTCTGTCATTAACAAATCTGTACAAATATCCTTGTCTGATAAATTTATTCCACTTGCTTGAGTAGTATTGACATTTTGCGTTGAATTTTGACTTTGATTCTGTTTTTGATTAAGGTCAGGTATATTACCACTTAATAATTGGTTAATGCTATCTAGATGACTTCTCTCTACCTGCCCATTTGCGTTGCATATTTGTTTTAATTGAATGTCTTTAGCTTGTTTTTCATAATTAGTGTATTTTTCTATACAGAGTTCTTCATGGCTTTTTTGATCTTCTAGTAACATTCTTTCCTTTTGACTTAAAGTTATTTGCATAAACAACACCTTCCTTTATACTCATATTTTGTGTGGATTTTATTATTTTATACAAAAAACATATTATTTAATTATTAAAAACAAAAGCCACAGTCATATGCAAATATTTTTGCAGAAAAATGTGGTTTTTATAAATTAATATTTAAGAACGGTGTGGTCTGTATTAATTATATCCCCACCCCCAGATATTGTGGCGGCATATGATCCCGCAGTAGTTTCTTTGCTAACAACCCAATTAAATGTAGCCACTCCTGTTCTGTCTGTAGTACGCCATTGAATAACTGAAACTGTTTTATTTTTTATCTTATATGAAGTCTTTATATTGTATAGTGTATTGGGTGTTCCTTGTATTGTTATAACACCAGTTACTCCATGCTTAACAGTGGATACAGCACTTATAATTTTCAAATTGTTTTGAGATAATATAAATTGTTTTTGTGTCATATTCACTGCTTTTACCATAGATATCGCTCCATTGGTACTATGGTACCCCATGATGCACATACTTAAAAACAAAATCCCCACTACCTTGATTTTCATAAAATCACCTCTTATTATATATTGTACCCATGTTAATAATTAATATTAGTAGCCTTTCCAGGTGAGAATTATTTAGCTACATTTACTTCGAGTCTGCTGGGAAAACCAACCCTATTTGTTTTCTTGTTTCATCCATCGTCTCCATTACCCACTTAGAAATTTGTAATAACTTCGAGCTTCCCTCTATGTCACCATTTTTAATCATGGTTATAAAGGTCTCTATTTCATAGCACATATCATGTTCATTATGAAATTCTGTTAGATCTTCTTCTTTTCCATCCCTAAAAACTAAAGTTATTTTTTCAAATTTATTAATACTTTTAATTATTATATTTCCATCTTCTCCTTGGATCTCCGAATGCAATGTTGAATTTGTTATTTTTGAATACATAGCAATAGCATCCATTTCATCATACTTAAATATTATGCTACCTTCCCCATCAACACCAGATTCCAAAATTAAAGCATTTGCTTTTATTTCCTTTGGTTTACCAAATAAATTTATCATGGGATGAATACAATAAACACCTATGTCCATTAATCCCCCATTGGATAGTTTTTGATTAAATGCATTTAACACTATTCCTTCCCTGTATTTATCATAACGAGAAGAATACTGACAATAGCTCCCAAAATATTTCCTTACCTTACCTATCCTATGTAGATTAGCTTTTATAATTTTGAAATTTGGAAATTCTGTTGTTTTCATTGCCTCCATTAAAATAACCTGGTTGTCTTTTGCAGCCTTTATCATTTTAATTACTTGTAATGCATTTGATGCAAAAGCTTTTTCACATAATACATGTTTTTTATGGTTTAAAAATAATATAGCTTGCTCTGAATGAACCGCATTCGGTGATGCAATATATACTGCATCAATTAAATCACTTTTTGCCATTTCAATTAAATCAGTAAAAACATGTTGTACATTATGTTTTTCTGCAAAAGCCTTTCCTTTTTCTTCACTTCTTGAATATACTGCTGTTAAAACAAAATCTTTGACCTGCGCTGCACCATTTAAAAACCACTCTGTAATATTGTTTGTTCCTATAACTCCAAATCTTATAACATCCTTATTCATTAATCTCATCTCCTATAATATATCTTACATATATAAAGTAGCACACTATTACATTATTTAATATATTCTTGACAAAATATACAATAAAGCTTATTCTAATTGGACAATAATCATTATTAAATCAGAATAATTTAATGTAATTGAATTTTGCATAAAAATGTTTTCAGTATTTGTACAACTAAAAATAATATAGATGAGGTGTTATTTTGAGTAATAAAAAAATTCTAACAGGCAATGAAGCAATAAGTAGAGGTTTTTGGGAAGGTGGCGGAATGATCGCTTCCAGTTATCCGGGATCACCTACTGTACAAATTTTAGATTCATTAAAACAATTTGAGGAAATTTATAGTGACTGGGGAACTAATGAAAAAGTAGCAATGGAAATCGCAATGGGTGGAAGTATTGCAGGTGCAAGATCAATGGTTTCTATGAAACACGTAGGCGTAAACATTGCAAGTGATCCCTTTATGACTTTTACACAAACAAAAACAAAGGGTGGACTATTACTCGTGGTAGGTGATGATCCAGGACTTTCAAGTTCACAAAATGAACAGGATAGCAGGTTTTGGGGTAAATTTGCAAATATACCCATTTTAGATCCAAGCAGTCCTCAAGAAGCAAAAGATTTTGCAATAGAAGGTTTAAAACTTAGTGAAAATTTCCATACACCAGTGCTAATAAGAATGATGAGTAGGTTATGTCATTGTAGATCAGTGGTAGAATTAGGTTCCCGAGAAGAATTGGTACCCGAGGGATTTGTACCAGAACAAGGTCGGTACAGCATGCTCCCCCCCTACTCTAACGCGCAACAATATTTTATGAAAGAAAGAATGGAAAAACTTCAAAATTACAATGAAGATTATGAATATAATTATTTAGAAGAAGGAAAAGATAAGGATTTTTTAATCATTACTTCTGGACTTATATATGAATCCTTAAAGGAATTAGAATTAGAAAACATAAGTATACTAAAATTAGGTATGATTTGGCCTCTTCCTATAGAAAAAATCAAAAAATTAAGTGAAGAATATAAAAATGTAATCGTTCTCGAAGAAATGTTACCATTTATGGAAGAACAACTTAAAATCAATGGAATTGCAGCAAAAGGCAAAGACTACTTCTCCTTTACAGGAGAAATCACTATTGAAGATATAAAAATAGGGTTAGAAAAAGCAGGGGTTTTGATAAAGCGTAAAGACTTAGAAGTATCACAAAAAGAAGAAATCATTACAAGAACTCCTATGCTATGCTCAGGATGCCCTCACAGACCTATTTTTCATATTTTAAAAGCTAACAATGCAACGGTTATAGGTGATATAGGTTGTTACTCTCTAGGAATACAGGAGCCCTTCGAAGTACATAAAACTAATATAAGTATGGGAGCCTCTCTTGGGATGGCTCTTGGGGTTGCTACCGTCCATTCAAAGATAAATAAACAAAAACCAATAGTGGCTACAATTGGAGATGGAACATTTTTTCATTCTGGAATGACTGGCTTTATACAACTTGCAAAAACCACAGAAAATATAACAGTTATTATTATGGATAACAGGACTACTGCAATGACTGGTGGCCAAAATACTCCAACTACAGGAGATTATTTTAAAGAAGAGCTTGGATATCATGTGAGTATACCCGATATTTTAAAATCTTTTGGAATAGTGGATATTACGGTAGCAGATCAATTTAAATATAAGGAAACGAAAGAAACCATTAATAATGCAATGAAAAGACCAGGTCTTTCTGTAGTTGTAACCACTCGGCCATGTGCATTGAATTTCAAAATTAAAAGTCCTCATTTTTACGTAGATGAAGATATTTGTATTAGTTGTAGAAGTTGTTTGCGTTCCAACTGCCCACCGATTTCTATGAAAATGTATCCTGGGAAGGAAAAGAAAAATTCTTATATAAATCCAGACATGTGTGTTGGTTGCTCCGTATGTTCTCAAGTTTGCCCTGTGGGTGCAATCAAATGCAGTAGTGAAAGCCATACTGAAACAAAGCAAGAAGGGGTGAACTAATATGGGAGTTACAAATATTTATATGGCTGGTGTTGGTGGACAAGGACTAGTGCTTACTACAGAAATAGTAGTAGAAGTTGCTTTCTTAGAAGGTTATGATGTAAAAAGCAATGATGTAATTGGACTATCACAAAGAGGTGGAAAAGTTTGGGGAAGCGTAAGGTTTGGTGAAAAAGTACATTCTGCTTTAATCCCTGAAGGGGAAGGAGATCTGCTCCTTGCAATGGAAGAGTTAGAAGGGTTAAGATTATCTTCCGCTTTAAAAAAAGGTGCAAAAATTATATTTAATGAGGAAATCATTTTCCCAAACAGAGTACTAATTGAAAAGGATGAATATCCAGAAAATATAAGTGAGAAACTAGTAGAAAATGGATATGAAGTTATTTCTTTAAATGCACAAGAAATAGCTAAGGACCTTGGAAATATTAAAACAGCCAACATTGTTCTTTTGGGTAGGCTCTCTAAGTATTTGCCTTTCAAAGAAGAAACTTGGTTAAAAGTTATACAAAATAAAGTCCCAGCAAAAACTGTAGAAGTAAATTTTTCTGCCTTTAAAGCTGGCAGAGAAGCATAAAAAAAACAGGGGATTCTTAATTGGAATTCCCTGTTTTTTTGACCTTTTTAATTATTATATTATATAATTTATTACTATGCATCTGTTCCAAAAATAGCTAAATTCTGATTGTCTAAAACAAACATATTATCCTTCCATTTTAGAGTATTCAATACATAGCCTAAAGCATCTGCATTGTATCTACCAGCTATTTTTTGATATGCCAATAACTCATATACTCCATTTGAATCAAAATCCACAGGATATAAGCCACTTAGCGGATTTACAAATCCGTTGATTGGCTTCTTTAGCTTTCCATTCTCGTAGTATATTTCATTTAAATAATCCGCATCTTTATTGGATATATCTATAATGTATTTTTCATTATTTTTCTTGCTGAAAACATGAACCTTGTAGTTATCTTTATAAATAACATCATATTCGTATTGCTCATTATACAAATTAAAATCAAACACTAATTGTGCTGTATTGCCAATAAAGGAATAAATGTAGTGGTACATTATTCCACCACTACCACCAGTCGTAATACCTATTAAGATATCATTCACACCATCTCCTGTAAAATCCCCTAAAAATAATGTAGGGTTGTATCCTGCATTTTCCTTGAGTGCTACACTAGTAAATCCACCGGTAATTCCATCTTGTATTACAAGGGTAATGTTTTGAGTAAATGGACTATCTGGTGTTTTAATACCTGTTAAATAGACATTATCAGGCATTCCATCGCCGTTTACATCGCCCCTTGAATAAGAGACAATACTGGGAAATATCATATTAGCTCTAAAATAACAATTATTCATAACAGCTCCTTTTTAATATAAGCATTGTATAATAGCTTACGATGAATTCGAATAATATGTTACAGTTATAAAAAAAACTTCTTATCATAAGATAAGAAGAATTATAACCATTTATTCTTTTTTATTTTCAAGAAATCTGTGCAACTCCTTAAGAGGTAATAATACCGTCTTTTATTTCAATTACTCTATCTGTTTTTATTGCTATTCTTTCATCATGAGTTATTATTATAAAAGTAGTACCAAAATTTTTATTTATATCTCTAAATATATTGTATATAGCTTCTGAAGAATTGGAGTCTAAATTTCCTGTAGGCTCATCTGCAAGTATTATTTTAGGGTTATTCATAAGTGCTCTAGCAATTGCAACTCTTTGCTGCTCTCCACCTGACAAATCATATACTTTGTTCTTAATGACCGATTTAAGTCCCACGAGTTCAAGAAGTTCTTTTGCTTTTTCATGAGATTTTCTACCACAAAATAAATTTCTAATAGCGCGAGGCATAAGCACATTTTCTATTGCATTAAACTCAGGTAATAAATAATGAAATTGAAATACAAAACCTATATCCTTATTTCTAATGGAGGCTAAAGACCTTCTGTTCATTTTGTCTATTCTTTTACCTTCCATTTCTACTTGTCCACTTGTAGGCTTGTCAAGCATTCCTATTATATTTAACAATGAAGTTTTACCACTACCGGATTCTCCTATAATTGAATTAAAGGAGCCCTTATCAATAGATAAATTTATATCACTTAATACCTGGGTTTTAACTCTTCTTCCATATATTTTATTTATATTTTTTAGTTTTATAATACTATCCATTTTTTATGACCTCCACAGGAGTTAATTTAAAGGATTTTATAGCTGGAAGAAATGCTGCGAGTGTTGATGCTAGTATGTCAATAATAGATAACTTAATTATAAAACTATAATTTATAATTATAGTAACTAAAGGTGTTCCATCCGATGAACTTGTATATCTATTAAAGCCTTTAATATATAAATAGGTTAAACCCAAACCAAGGCAAGTACCAAGTACACCTAATATAAAAGCTTGAATTAAAAATATAGCTGCAGCAGAACCGTCTTTTATTCCCATTGCCTTTAAAATGCCTATTTGCTTGTATTTCTGAACCACACTTATACTCATTATGCTTATTATACTTAAAACTGCTGCAATCATTACGGAAAGTTGTATTATTATACTACATACCTTTTCACCCATAATGGCACTTACCAATAGCTTATTTTGATCCTTCCAATTTTCTATCTTTAGATTCTTATCCGAAAGTCCTTTTTCTATTTTACTTGCAATAACATCCGCATTATAAGGATCATTTGTAGATAATTCCATGGAGGTTGCAGCATCACCAAAACCCGCTAAATCTTGAGCAGCTTTTAGATCTGTAATAACTAGTGTTTTATTAACCTTCATTGTTTCAAAATCATAAAGTCCTACCACTTTTAGGACCTTTTTTCTTCTATCTGCAGTTATTATGTAAATATCATCATTTATTTTTAAGCCTAATTTTTCACTAAGTTCCTTTCCAATTAATGTTTCTCCAGGATTTTCAATGGCTTTTCCCTTATAAATTTTATTTTTTATACTATATAATGAATCCAAATCTTTAGAAATAAAACCTCTAACTTGTATTGGTTCAGTCATGTGTTTAAAATTAATAGATGCATTATACTCCACTACAGGTGCCACTGATAATATTGTATTATCCAGTTTTTTGATCTTTTCCTCCGTTTTGTGGTAATTTTCTATTTTATTATTCTTAGGATAAATTGTTATATGAGTTGAATTGCCAACCACTTTATCGAGTAGTGAGGTTTCAAGTCCCATACTTAGTAGCCCCACGAATATTTGTACAGAAATACCTATTGCAATACCTGAAATTATTACTAATGTTTGAATTTTACTCTTTGTTAAAAATCTCCAGGCTATTTTTAATGCTGTAAACATACTGCTAGCCTCCAATATCTCTTTATTGAAGTTTTCATAACTAATTAGTTTTTGCATTAAAATTATTATACCAACTTCTAATGATTATTCTAACATATAATATCATAGCATTTTATAAACAAAGGATTAATTCACTAAATTTCGGCACTTTAACCATAAATTCGACTTAAATTGGTGATTAAATTATTCAGCGACATCTTGCCACTTGCCACGTGGGTGGCACTTTGTATATAATGGATAAGTACCTATAAGGAGAGGATTTTAATGGTTACCGATAATAAAAAAACTTTTACTAATAAAAAAATAGTGGCGTTAATAGCAACCCTATGTTGCTTTTTATGGGGAAGTGCATACCCTGCAGTAAAGAATGGGTATCTACTGCTTCGTATTGCGCCCGCAGATATTTCTTCAAAACTTGTATTTGCTGGATATAGGTTTATTCTTGCAGGAATTATTCTACTTATTGTTGCACAATTATCTGGCATAAAAATATTTGCTATTACAAAGGATGCTATTTTCAAAATATTTATTTTGGGTCTTACTCAAACAATGCTACAATATATATTTTTTTATGTAGGGCTTGCAAATACTACTGGTGTGAAGGGTTCTATTATGAACTCTATGGGCACTTTCTTCAGTGTTGTTTTAGCTCATTACCTATATAAAAACGATAAATTAAGCGCGAAAAAAATCATAGGTTGTATTGTTGGATTTCTAGGTGTCATGATAGCAAATTTCAGCATGGAATTATTCAATTTTTCTTTTAACATTGTTGGCGAAGGATTTATAGTAATTGCTGCTTTTATTTTTTCTGCTTCTGCTATTTATGGAAAGAAGCTTACTGGAAATATAGATGTAATGCTCATAACTGGATATAATCTTTTTATGGGGGGTGTTATGTTAGCCTTAATAGGACTAGCCTCTGGTGGTAGAGTGAGTCACTTCACACCTGCCTCATCAGCATTGTTAATTTATATGGCAATTTTATCAGCAACAGCCTTTTCATTATGGACCTTGCTTTTAAAATATAATAAGGTAGGAGTTGTATCCATTTATAATTTTTTAATTCCTATCTTTGGAGTAATGCTTTCTTCTATATTTTTAGGTGAAAACATTTTGGAAGTTAAGAATATGGTTGCCCTTTTGTTAGTATGTGCAGGAATTTGGATGGTAAATAAATCCAACTAAACGCCATAATCTCTAATAATCACTATGGGTCTTATTGCTGAACTTGATATGTAAATGACTGTCACTGAAATTATTAATTCAGTAACAGTCATTTATTAATTTAAATATAAAAAAGGTATATTCAGGATCATATACCTTTTTAAAATTATCTTTAATGCTATTTATACAGCTTTTAATACTTTCAGCACCTCTACGCCATGGTCATCTGGCTTAACTTTCTCGTAGCTCTTAATTATAGTTCCATTTTCATCAATAACAAATGTGGAACGTACAATTCCCATATATGTTTTACCAAACATTTTTTTCTCCTGCCATGCTCCGTAAGATTCAATAACACTATGGTCTGCATCAGTTAACAAGTAAAAAGGCAATGTATGTTTATCCTTAAATTTTTGATGTGAACTAGAGCTATCTGCACTAATCCCAATAACAACAGCTCCAGCATCCAGTATGTCATCATAGACATCTCTAAAACTACAGGCTTCCGTTGTGCAACCAGGAGTATTATCCTTTGGATAAAAATAAATAACTACTTTTTTACCCTTAAAATCACTTAGGGTTATATCCTTATTTTCCTCATTTTTCAATGTAAAACTAGGTGCTTTGTCTCCTTCTTTTATCATAGTTATAACTCCTTTCATAAACTCATTTTTTTATTTCAAAACTTACCAAGTAAATTTAGTTTAATGGCAATAAATATTATAATTCGTATCATGTAACATTATTGTTTTATTTTACAACGGAATACTCTTAAATGCAATAATAACTTCTAGTATCTAATAATAACTTTAAATATCCAATAATTAAATATTAAAATATTGATTTAAATCACATGTTTCTAAAAATATAAAAGATATAATGATCCTATAGTAAAGAAGCGTGTGCAAGTTAACAATTAATAGTTGATATATAAATTAGACAAATTTCCAATAGGAAAATAAGGAGGCCAATTATGAATAATAAATTTAAAACAGAAGATGCCATAGGTCAAATCGTTGCAGCATTTCCAGGTGCAAGTGAGGTTTTTTATAAATACAATATAGATTTTTGTTGTGGAGGAGATAGGCCATTAAGCCTAGCAATAAGCACGCAAGGTCTTGATGAAAAAGCAATAATTGAGGAGTTAAATACTAAATACCAAGGTTTTGAAGAAAACAACGAAAAATTTACGGATTGGGCAAAAGAAAGTCCAAGCAAATTAATAGAATACGTGGTAAATAATCACCATGCATATTTAAATGTAGAGTTACCAAAAATATCAAAATTACTGCTAAAGATATTAGGTGTACATGGCAAACATCATAAAGAATTGTTTAAAGTACATCGATTATTTAATAATTTAAGAACAGAGCTAGAGGAACATCTAGTTAAAGAGGAAGAATTTTTATTTCCACTTATAATAGAGTATGAAAAAGGAAAAGAAGAAAAAGTTAGAAGGGCTGCATTAGAATTCATAGATGAAATCGAACAGGAGCATACAGGTGCTGGAGATATTATAAAAGAGCTGAGAGAAATAACAGATCACTACAGTACACCTAAAGATGGATGTGGAACCTTTGAACTTACCTATAGGAATTTGCTAGAGCTTGAAGTAGATTTATTCCAGCATATACACTTGGAAAATAATATATTATTTAATAATTTTTAAAAAGAAACGTAATAAAAAAAATCAGTATAAAGACAATAGTCTTCATGCTGATTTTTTTTAATTAATTTTAATCTTCATTTCATATATGGTTATTAAATATTTAAAGTTTATATTTTATTCACCTAAATAGCAGGTTGTTACATATCATATACTATAATATTTTTTAGAGGGGATTTAATGTACAATATAAAACCAGAAATTTTTGATTTTAAATCAGTCAAAGGCATTTCTATGAAACAACTGGAGGAACATTACAAATTATATACAGGGTATGTAAGCAAATTAAATGAAATTTGGAACACTCCTTATATACCTGATAATTATACTGATAGCAATGCCACTTATTCCAAAATGCGCAGCTTAAAACTAGGAGAAACATATTCACTAAACGGTGTAAAACTTCACAATCTTTATTTTGAAAATATAGTCGGCGGCAATAACGTTCCTTATGGCCCCTTATATAATGCTATAATAAATCAGTTTTCTTCTTATGATGATTTTATCTCTTACCTTACAAATGTAGCCTTATCCATGAGAGGTTGGGTAATCCTTTCTCTTGATCTGCTTGATAACAGGCTACACATAATAGGAAGCGATTTACACGATACTGGCTCTGTATGGCTTTCTTTCCCAATATTAATCATGGACGTTTATGAGCATGCATATTTCATGGATTTTGGAACAGATAAAAGAAAATATATTTCTACTTTTATTGAAAATATAAATTGGAAGGTTTTAAATGATAGATTGCAAAAATACGTATCAACTACACAGTTTATGCAAATGAACCAACAAAGATATTGGTCCTATAGATATTTTTAATGGATCATTTTCTAATTCTAAATTGAATAAAGAGTGCAGTAAAATCTACACTCTTTATAATTGCCTGCAACTCCTATTATATAACATCATTCCACCTTTATTCAATGGGCGAAAGGACCATATCTATGGAGCACTTGAACAACTCTCCACTATTTACATCAACACAATATGCAAAATCCTCTAGTGTATATCCATCCGTGTTTAGAGTGTATAAATAGTAGGTTTTTTCATTAATATCCCTTTGTGAATCATAAAGCACCTGTAGGTTCACCTCAATTTTAACCTTCGATGTTACGATTTCCAAGCCCTTTTCTTTAGATATCCAATAATTAGATATCTCGCCACTATTACTATTAGCTATTGGTAGTTTCATACTGTTATTTTCAGTTACATTTTCTATTTCATAACTATCACTGTTACCAGCTACCGTAATCTTATATTCATTATTACTATTCACTTTATTATCATTAGACGCAGATGCAGCTATAGGTATTGATATACCTGTAACAAGTATAACTGCTGATACAACAAGTCCAATAGTAGGTATCCTCTTTTTGTTTTTAGTAATTAATGCAATAATAATCCAAACCAAAAACATAAAAAATCCAAACAAGCCAAGTGAGCTAAAAAATATAAACATAAACCCATCCCCTTATTTTTTATTTTAGATATATTCATTTATAACAATTTGGATTATGCTTGAAAATCGAGCTTTTGTTTTAGTGAATTGTATTTTTAAGCAAATTCTATAATCCTATAAATAACTCTGAATAATATAACCAATTGTCATAATATTCTTGTTATTGTTTTATTATATAACATTTTCAGTCAAATTTCAACCAATATTATTATTAATTAGTTGTAAGGATTACTATCTTAAAACATGATTAATCTTTTATAACATCTTAAAATGATAGCACTGTTAAATCTATGATAGATAGAGGACTAGTTAGAACATATAACAAAATTTTACAAGGCAATATACCAGTATTAATGACCATTGCTACAAACTAGTTAGTTTATGGTATAATGGCCTTAATTACACCAACGAGGTTACTATCATTCAAGGTCCTTATTATAAGACCTTTTAGTAATAAGTTATTTATTTTTAAAAAAGAAAATGCATTTTTAACAAACACTTTTATTTCAAAAAATAAAATATTAGGAGATGCTAAAATGTCAAATAATGAAAATAAAGTATATGAAGTCCTTAAAGAATTAAATATTAATTTTGAAAAAAGAGAACATCCTGCTGTATTCACCTGTGAAGAGGCAGAAGAGTTTACTGGTGATATGAGGGGAGTACATACTAAAAATTTATTTCTTAGAAATTACAAAGGCAACAATCATTATCTTGTTGTGACAAAGGATAGTAAAACTTTGAATATTAAAGAATTCGAAAAAAGAATAGGCGAAAAAAATATGAGTTTTGCTTCTAAAGAACGCTTAATGAAATATTTGGGATTAACTCCAGGAGGAGTTAGCATATTTGGACTAATCAATGACGAAACAAATTCTGTAAAATTAATTATGGATAAGAGTATTTTGGAAAATGAATATATTAATTCCCATCCAAATGCTAATACTGCTACAGTGAATTTATCAGTTAATGATTTAAAAAAATTTGTAAAGTGGAGTGGGAATGAAGTTGAATATTTAGATATCTAATAAAATGTTCAAGTAGGGGTAGCATACACAATAATGTTATTTCGAAGTGAAGAATAATATTTTTTAAAAAAAGCCCCCTATTGCAGATACTATACCGCAATAGGGAGCTTAATAGGTGTAAAAATACTGTGATTTAGTTTCTATTTATTGATAACTATTTCTTTTTTTTCTTTACGCCGCGTCTTTATTGATAATGATTTTTTTTCCTTCTTTACGCCAATTAGCAAACTCTGCAGCTGCAGTAAAAAGTGCATCTGTAGATGAGTTAACTGCAGTTTCACAAGAGTCTTGAACAACTCCTACTATAAAGCCTACACCAACTACCTGCATAGCAATGTCAGATGGAATTCCGAATAAGCTACATGCAAGAGGAATAAGTAATAATGAACCACCCGCAACTCCTGAAGCACCAGCAGCAGATACTGCAGATAGTACACTAAGAATTAATGCTGTAGGGAAATCCACTGGAATACCAAGTGTGTTAACTGCTGCAAGTGTTAACACAGAAATTGTAACAGCTGCACCAGCCATATTAACAGTAGAACCTAATGGAATAGATACAGAATAAGTATCTTTGTCTAAACCAAGACTTTCACACAATTTCATGTTTACAGGGATGTTTGCAGCTGAGCTACGTGTAAAGAATGCAGTAATACCACTTTCTCTTAAGCATTTAAACACAAGTGGATATGGGTTTTGACGAATACAATAGAATACGATAATTGGATTCATAATAAGAGCTACAAACGCCATACTACCTACAAGAAGTATAAGTAATTTTCCATAGCTTACTAATGCTACGAGACCACTTGTAGCAATAGCATCAAATACTAGTCCCATGATTCCAAGTGGTGCAAAGCTTATAACCCATATAACCACTTGAGATAATGCATCTGAAAAATTATTAATCATTGATTTTGTTGAAGTTGCTGCATTTTTCAAGGCAAACCCAAGAATTATCGCCCATGATAATATACCAATATAGTTAGCACTGGAAAGTGCTTTTACTGGATTATCTACAAGGTTTAATAATAATGATTTAAGAACCTCAACCACACCACTAGGTGGTGTAACCTCCGTAACGCCTGCAACAAGTGTTAAGCTTAATGGGAACATAAAGCTCGCAACTACTCCAACAAATCCAGCGAAAAGTGTTCCTACAGCATAAAGAACTACAATAGATTTTATATTAGTCTTATGCCCAGCCTTATGTTGAGAAATAGCTCCCATTACCAAAAATAATACCAATATCGGTGCAATCGCTTTCAGAGCACCTACAAATAAAGAACCAAAAATAATGACAAATTTTGCTTTTTCTGGAACCGTTAATGCCAAGATAACACCAATAATTAAACCAATAATTATTTGTTTAACTAAACTAATTTGATTCCACTTACTCATGAGTTTTTTCATAAATTAATTTCCTCCTCAGATTTGATAGAAATGAACTTGTGCACAGCCTCTTTAGATAAACAATCATTCGACATATTATTCTCAATACTCTGCGATAAAAATAATTCTACCACAAATTTTAACTCATGGGAAGTAAAAATTTTAGCATTGAATCTTGGCAACTTACCATTCCAAACCTAGTTGTACTACAACTTTGGATACAATGTAAAATTTTTCATAATTAATTATAAGAAGTCTGATATTAATCCCATATAAATCTACAACTAGAAATATAGATTATTATTATAATTTAAAAATACAGTTACCGAAATATTTTCAGTCACTTTATTTATCCTTAAATAACCATATTAAAAACAGAATGAACTAATTTTCATTTCCAAAAATCATAAATTTTCTTCCTTTTACTTCAGGATGTCTTAGAAGAAATAGGATGAACCAACTTGCTAGTATTAAGCCTTTTAAGACACTGCTAAGGCTTATGCTCCACCATACCCCACTCAGTCCTAGCACCGTTGACAATAAGAGCGCTCCTGGAATTCTCATAGCATTTAGCACAATGCCTACTATTGACGGAGGAATTGTCCTTCCAAGACCATTAAAGGCTCCTGCAGTTGTTATTTCTATGCACATAAATAGCTGTGAAACTCCAAGTATTCTCAAATATATTATTCCATCCTTTATTACCGCTTCCTCTGAAATAAAAATAGAAAAAATAGGTTCGGGAAAAAATATTAAAAGACAGGATGTCATTGTTCCAATAACTGCAATAATACCTAGATCAGTAAAATAACCCTTATATATTCTATCCCATTTTTTCGCCCCAAAATTTTGCCCTACAAATGCACTTAGAGCAGTTTGGAAACCTCCAGCTGTCATCCAAGATATTGATTCTATTTGTGCCCCCACGCTTTGCACAGCAATGGGAGTTGATCCCCACCGAGAAAGTATCCTTGCTATTATCATTGCTATAAACGTAAATACGCCGCTTTGAATAGCAACAGGCATGCCAAACTTAACAATTTTTCTCATATGCTTCCAATCAGGTTTTTGCAGAAAATTTAATCCAACAAAATAATCGATTTTCTTTATGATTACAAAAATAAAAACTATTGTTACAACAAACTGCGCAAAAATTGTTGCAACAGCTGCTCCTGGAACTCCCATTCTTGGAAATGGTCCAAGACCTAATATCAAAATAGGATCAAGTATTATATTAACCATAAGCCCAATTGTGTTTATTCTAAAAGGCGTATGACTGTCTCCATGTCCATTAAATATTGCTGTAAGTACAGGGGTGTCCATCATAATTTCCACAAATTTTTTTTAAACCTTATTTAAATATAAAAGGCTCATGGAATAATATAAAATCCATGAGCCAATGTATATAAATTTAATAATAGATGAAGTATATAACTTAATTTTTTGGCTATATTAAAGTTACAAGGATAATATTTAAGACAAGTTCATATAATATTATGGCATGAAATATAATGGAGGAAAAAATGTTTAATAAAAAAAATAAAATTGAAAATAAAAGATTTAAAACTGAAGATACTTATCCTGATGCAATGGCGGTAAGTAGTAAAATAATTGTAGATAAAGGAACTATAACATACTATTTGATTAATATTATAGATTACGCTGGAGGAACCACTGTATTATTAGATAAAGAAGGTAATCCTATGCTTTCACAAGTAAAGCTATAATATTTTTATACTGGAGTATAAAATAGCACCCATTTCAGAGTGCCTACACTGATTTTGTATTTTTATTCATCAGTTCTTCTATTTCACTAGCTGACATGGGTTTATAATAGTAGTACCCTTGTATTTCGTCGCACATTTGCTCTCTCAGAAAATCTAGCTGCTGCTTTGTTTCTACTCCTTCAGCAATTACCTTTAATCCTAGATTTTTAGCGAGTACAATTATAACTTTAATAATTGCTTCATCCTTGTGATTTATGTTTATACCTTGAATAAACGACATAGCAATTTTTATTTTATCTACTGGTAATTGCTTAATGTAATTTAAGGAGGAATATTCTGTTCCAAAATCATCTATTGCAATAATTACTCCAAGTTCTTTTAATTGTTTTAAAGATTCAATGATATATTCTGGTTCCTTTATAATTATGTTTTCTGTTATTTCTAATTCTAATTTTTTTGGATCTAGATCTGTTTGTGTTAAAATTTCAGTGATTTCTTGAACTATTTTTATGTTTTGAAATTGATTTACCGAAAGGTTCACTGCAATGGGTACATTTAATATTCCCACATTCTGCCATGCCTTGTTTTGACTACAGGCACTTCTTATTACCCATTCACCAATTGGAAGTATAAGTCCAGTCTTTTCAGCTATATATATAAATTCCCCTGGATTTACTATTCCGAGTTCTGTGTTATGCCATCTAATTAATGCTTCCAGGCCTATAATTTCCCCTGATACTATATTTACTTGAGGTTGATAATATAATTCTAGTTCATTTCGCTCTAGTGCATGATATAAACTATTGGTTAATTTCATTTCTTCAATCAAGCTATTTTTAACAATTGAAGTACAAAGTTAAAAATTATTTCTACCTTCTTCTTTTGCTTTATACATTGCAATATCAGCTTAACAAAAAAACCACTGAAATATTTATATATTTCAGTAGTTTAATTAGTAACGCAGTGGACAATTTGCTATCACGGTGGCTTAGATTTGATGATTTTGAAAGTTAACCGTTACCTTACAGATTTCGCATCTTAATAACTTTCTTATACCATAATGCACTATCCTTCAAAATTCTTTCTTGAGTATCATAATCCACATACACCATTCCAAAACGCTTTGAATATCCATATGCCCATTCAAAATTATCCATAAAAGACCATAAATAGTAGCCTTTAAAATTTCCACCGACCTCGATAAATCTTTGTATCACCTCAAGATGAGCTTTAATAAAGTTTATTCTATCTATATCATGAACCTTATTATCCTCTGTTACTTTATCTTCAAAAGCAGCACCATTTTCGGTAATGTATAATGGTAGTCTTGTAAATTCAACCTTTATTCTTATAAGTAATTCATACAATGAATCAGGACAAATTTCCCACCCCATTGCAGTTTTTTCTTTCCCACCATCAATCCCCTTAAACTTAAGTTCCGAATCGGCACAATATTCTATTTTACCGCTACTGTAATAGTTTATACCTAAAAAATCCATATCAGTAGATATAATATCTAAATCTCCCTCTAAAATAAAATCTAGTTGTCCAACCATTCCCTCATATAATTCAATCATGTCTTTTGGATAGCTACCCTTAAGCACTGGATCCAAAAACCATCTATTTACAAATCCATCACTTATTTTTGTGGCTACTATATCCTCTTCTTTTTTTGAAGCTTCATATGCAGGTGTTAAATTCAAGGTGATCCCTATACTACTATTTGCAAATTGAAACTTTCTAAAAGCTCTTACTACTTGGCCATGAGATAATAGCAAATGGTGTGACACCCTTAGTGCTTTTTTTAAGTCTTTATTTCCCGGTGCATGTATTCCTATATAATTTCCAAGCAAAGATGCACAAAAGGGTTCATTATGCGTTATCCACAAAGATACCTCCTTTCCCAATTCTTCAAAGACTTTTATGCAATAATCTTGAAACCAGTATACACACTCTCTATTCTCCCATCCGCCTAAATCCTGAGCCCATTGTGGTAAATCCCAATGATATAAGGTCAAAGCTGGAATGATTTCTTTCTCTTTTAATTCCCTGATTATATCTTTATAGAATTTTATTCCTTCTGGGTTATATTCACCCTTTGAAGGGAATATTCTTGGCCAAGATATAGAAAGTCTATAGGAATCTACCCCTATTTCTTTTAAAATCTTTACGTCTTCTTTAAACCTATGGTAATGATCACAAGCTATGTCTCCAGTATGTCCACAATAAGTTTTTTTTTCGGTTTTTGAAAAGGTATCCCAAATAGAGGGTGTTCTTCCACCTTCATTAAATCCACCCTCTATTTGGTACGCTGCTGTAGCTGTTCCAAATATGAAATCATTTTTAAATTTGTCCATCCTTATGCCTCCTGTTTAAACTCGCATTTAGCAAAATAAATTGGTATAAAAATTACCCCTTTACTCCTCCTATTGTTAGTCCTCCCACTATTTTCTTTGATAAGAAAATAAATGCTATCATTATAGGTACAATGGAAATAGCTACACCTGCAAAAACTGCACCATATTCTGTTTGGTATGTTCCTCTAGCTAGCATTACCATTATAGGAAGTGTAAATTTCTTAGGGTCAAATAGTAATATAAGTGGTATTAAAAAGTTATTCCAAGTGTTAATAAAAGTAAATATAGACATTGTAGCAACAGATGGAAATATTAAAGGTAAAACTATCCTGTTAAATATTTTTAACTCATTGCACCCGTCTATTCTAGCAGCTTCTATAAGTGAATTGCTAATTGCTCCATCTGTATATCCTTTAATGAAGAATACCGCAGCTGGGCTTGCAATAGCAGGTATAATTAGTGGCAAATAAGAATCAAGTAATTTAAAAGTTTTTACTAATTGAAATAATCCTATCATACCTAATTGTGTAGGTATCATCATTGTACCCAATAGTATCCAAAAGAGAATGGTATTACCTTTAAATTTGAACTTAGAAAAACCATAGGCAGTTACCGCACTAAAATAACCACTTACAACTGTAACACAACTTGCTATTATTAAACTGTTAAAAAGCCCCTTCCAAATAGGTTGACTTTCTAGTAACCTTTTGTAATTTGCCATAAGTGCAGTTCCAGGTTTTAAAGACAAAGTTGTAGCTATTTCTCCATTAGTATGGGTGGCATTAATTATCATGATAAAAAAAGGCAAAAAGCATATTATGGCAAGGGCTATCAAAGCTATATACGAAAGTGTTTTCTTTATAATACTACTTATTGATTTTGTATTTGTTTTTAATATATTATTATTTTTCATCCCTTCACCTCTATTCGTAATCAGCATTTTTGTTTATAAACTTAAAAGATATTAGCGCAAATACAAGTATTATTACAAATAATGCATATCCCACAGCAGCACCATACCCATAGTTATTGTTTACAAATGCAGTCCTGTAAAGATACATTACCATAGTCATAGTTGCATTATTAGGGTCTCCTGCTCCCTTTGATAGTGCATAAGGTATATCAAAAGATTGCATTCCACCTATTAATGAGGTTATAAAAGAAAATAAAATTGTTGGTCTTAGTAATGGAATTGTTATTGACCAAAAAGTTTGTATTTTAGATGCCCCATCAACAGTTGCAGCTTCATAAAGTTCTTCAGGTATATTTTTAATTCCCGCCATGAATATTATCATGCTATATCCAAACCACATCCAAAAGGAAGTAAATGACACTATTCCTCTCGAGTAATTTTCACTCATTAGAAAGTTTATCGGTTCCTTTATTAAATGAATATTCATAAGTATCTTATTAACTGAACCTGCTTGCCAATCAAATAAGAAAGCAAACAAAATACCAATTGAAGTTGCAGTAACTAGATTAGGAAAGAAATATACTGCTCTAAAAATATCTTTACCTTTTAATCTTGCTTCATTTAACACTACAGCCAAGGTTAACGCTAAAATCATTTGAGGAATAACCCCTCCAAGCCACATGATCCAGGTATTAGCTATGGTCTTTATAAAAATCTTATCTGAAAACAACCTTGAGTAATTTGCCAGGCCCACAAACTTAATATTTTTCGACATACCGTCCCATTTAATAAAACTCACATAAAAAGAATAAATCATAGGATATAATTGAAAAATTAAAAAGGTTATAAAAAATGGAGAAATAAACAATAGTCCGTATTTTTCTTTATTTATTTTAGCCTTATCCAAAGTAACACCCCCTATTTAAAAAGCCTTATTAATTGTAAACAGTTAATAAGGCTTTTTTATTTATCTTCTTAGATATCTTATAAATTAATCTACTTGCATGTCAGGATATGCACTTTTTACAGCAGCTTTAAAGGCTTTAAGCATTGCATCTTTAGAAGCTGTTTTCCCTAAAATTAACAAGTCCACTTCTTTGTTCCAAGCATTGTTAATTGTATCATCATATTCTGTGAATAATTTACCATTAACACCCTTGACAAGTTCTGTATAAGCTTTGTATACATTTTGTCCCTTTAGGTATTTATTATTTCCATCAGCAGAGCTTGACAATGCTGCTTGAACATATGTGTTATTCATGAAATCACCCTTATCTTTAGCTTGTGCTGCCATGAAGTCTGCATCTGAAGTTATATACTTAACAAACTGCCAAGCATTATCTTTTTGTGTACTCTTGCTTGATACTCCAAGCCAAGTTCCGCCCCAATAATAAGGTGTTGGAGCCTGTACGAATGCATAGTCCCCCTCTAACTTTGGAGCATTTATTCCTAAAACAAAAGGAAGTCCCCAGGTTGGAAGCATGTATCCAAATGTAGTTTTATCTGACATAGATCCAGTCCAAGCTGGTGTCCATTGATTAAATTTAGCATCTAAACCTTCTTTTCTAATTGTAGTTGCTTGATCAACATAATCTATCATCTTTTGATCGATAACTAATTTATTATCTTTTACCCAGCCCTCAGTACGACTACCAATAGCGACATTTACTAATTCATTATAACCAGCTAATAACTTAACAGCTCCAGAACTTTTCTCTTTAAGCGTTTGCCCTAATTTAATAAAGTCTTCTGTTGTTGCCATCATCTTTTGAATATCCTCAGGGTTGTCTGTACCAAGATATTGCTTAGCGATGCTTCTCTTATAGAAGAACCCGCCTGGCGTTGCCTGCCAAGTTAAAGCTCTAATTGACTTATCTTCATCATTTCGTCCCAAATCTATAGTATATGGTACCATTTTGCCTATAAGTTTTTCTGCATTATACGGTGCTTTTGACAAGTCCTCATAGAAATCTAAATTTGTAAATTTCTTTACATATGCAGCTTCTGATAAGAAAACGTCAGGTACTCCTACTCCAGCACTCATTGTAGATGAAATTTTAGTTGTATATGCACTATTGTCATTTGGTATTGATACAAGCTCCACCTTAATATTAGGATATACTTTGTTAAACTTATCGATGATACCTAAATCTTTAAGTTCAGTATTCCAGGACCAAATTTTTATAGTTCCTTTGTAATCTGATGGTAACCTGGTATCCCCTTCAGTTACAGCTGGAGCTGGAGCTGCAGTTGGAGCTGGAGTTTTAGATCCACAACCAGCTAACATTGAAGTAACCATCATTGTTGATAGTGTTAACATTGCAATTCTCTTCAAATAATTTTTTTTCATTATTGTCCCCCCTTAAATATTTGGTTTATCTATTAATAAATAACACCCTTAATCGGATATTATAGTACTAACAAGTTATTAATAAACTCGCGTTTATTAATAATTAAAGAAAATGTAAAACAATTTACTTTAGGGTCTTACATGAATTTCTTTGGATCAAATCAATAGGTAAGGTATAATTTGCTGAAAAATTCGAATTATTCTCTATAGATGTTATTAGTGTATTTGTTGCTATTGAAGCCATTTCAAGTAAATTCATTTTTACAGTAGTTAATGATGGGCTTATATACCTTGCAACCTCTATATCATCAAAGCCTACTATAGAGATATCTTCTGGCACTCTTAAATTAGCTTCTTGAATTGCTTGAAGCGCTCCAATTGCCATGTTATCATTTCCACAAAATATTGCAGTAGGGATTTCCTTTTGGAGCAATTTTTTTGTAGCATTAAAACCTCCACTGATAGTAAAATCACCTTTAACAATTAAGTTGTTTTTTATAGGAATTCCCGCATCTGTTAGTGCTTTTTTATAAGCGTCCAATCTTTCCATAGCAGATAAATGTTCTGATACTCCCATTATATGTGCAATTTTAGAATGTCCAAGGCTAATTAAATAATTAGTAGCTTTATATGCTCCACAATAATTATCAGCATTAACAATTATACATTTTGTATAAACTTCTTCATCTAATTTCACAGATTGGTCCAAAAGTGCCACTCGATAACCAGAATTTATAATTTCTTTTATTTCTGGCTCTCCGTTTTTTTCTCCAATAAAAATTCCACCAGATATTGTCTTATTATAAAAAGTTTCTTTTACTTTTTTGTAATCCTTTTGTTTACTTACAATGGAAACAAGTACGTTATAACCCATTTTGCTCGCATTATCTATAACTGAACCGGTAAAGGGTGTAAAGTAAGAACTACCAGTAACCTGTTTACCGTTAGAATCAACCTTCATATCAATTATAAAAAGACCAATTACTCTATTTTTAACTCCTGCAAGCATTCTAGCTGACGCGTGCGGTACATAATTGTTTTCCTTGATTATTTGTTGAATTCTTTTTCTAGTATCTTCTGGAACATTGTCATAATTATTAATTACCCTTGAAACAGTGCTTCTTGAAACTCCTGCAATTTTCGCTATATCTATACTGTTCATATCAGCACCTCTTCAGAATGATTTTAAACGCGTGTTTATAATATAATAATACATTATTTTCTAATAGATTTCAAGTTCATTTAAGTTGATTTAACTTTAAATATCCTACTTTAAATGGTATTTTCTTCATTTATATCCAAATTGCTCTGTTTCTTTGAAAATCGTTTACACATGTTATTAAAATTCTCTAATATCTCTTTAAGCATTTGACTCAGCTAGCATCGATATATTACTTATATTATTTGATAAAGCTGAACATTTAAGTATCGCTATTTGCCCATTTCTATTTCTATTTTATGTGCAGCCCCATCACCAAATATAGGTAGTATTTTCTGCTTTATAATTTCTCCATCTACTTTTATTATTTTAATGCCCTTTGAAACATGCTGTGGATTTTTAACTTCAATGTTGTAGGTGTCTCCTCTATATACTCTCACAACCTTAAACCCATTCATTGCGCTGGGAATGCAAGGATTTACACAAAGTCCATCATATTCGGGTTTAACCCCCAATATCCACTGAGTAACAGCAAAATAATTCCAAGCAGCTGTTCCTGTAAGCCAAGAGTTTTTAGCTTCTCCATGCCTTACTGCATCTTTTCCAGCTACCATTTGTGAATAAACATAAGGTTCAGTTCTATGGATTTCGCTTATTTCCTCAACGTAGGCTGGAGCTATTCTCTTATACAAATCAAAGGCTCTATCTCCTCTACCTAGAACAGTTTCTGCAATCATTATCCACGGGTTATTGTGGCAGAAGATACCTCCATTTTCCTTATATCCTGGTGGATAAGATGAAATTTCGCCAATGTTTACATCATACTTACTATAAGCTGGGGATTGAAGCATGATACCATACTTAGTGTCCAATCTTTCCTTAACAGAATCTAACGCTTTTAATGCTAACCCTTCTTCTACACCGATACCTGCCATCACGCAAAAACCTTGTGATTCGATATATATCTGGCCCTCTTCACATTTTTTACTACCCACCTTATTACCAAATGCATCATATGCTCTTAAAAACCACTCTCCATCAAAACCATTTTCTATAACATTCTTTCTCATAACCTCAATGTGATTTTGTGCTATTATGGCTTCTTTATTTAATCCTCGCCTCTTGCATAACTCTACATATTCAGGCCCAATAAACACAAACATTCCAGCTATTAGCACAGATTCAGCAACTCTGCCATCTGGATCTCCAAAGGTTTGAAAAGACTCATCAGGTTCTTTAGAAAAACAATTTAAATTCAAGCAATCATTCCAATCAGCTCTTCCGATTAGTGGAAGTCCATTAGGTCCAAGATTATTAATAACATGATAAAAAGACCGTTTTAAATGCTCCATTAATGTGCCTTTTATATTATCATCACAATTGAATGCCACGTGTTCATTAAGAATATTAAAATCTCCAGTTTCCTTTATATAGGCGGCTGTACCTAAAATTAACCATAATGGATCATCATTAAAGCCCCCTCCAACTTCAAAGTTCCCCTTTTTAGTCAGAGGTTGATATTGATGATAAGCTCCACCATCTTCAAATTGTGTTGCAGCTATATCTAATATTCTTTCTCTCGCTCTTTCAGGAATTTGATGTACAAACCCAAGTAAGTCTTGATTAGAGTCCCTAAATCCCATGCCTCTTCCAATTCCGGACTCAAAATATGACGCACTTCTGGACATATTAAAAGTTACCATACACTGATAGGGATTCCATATATTCACCATACGGTTTAACTTATCATCATCACTGTTTATACTATATTTTGATAATAAATTCTCCCAATATTTACTCAAAGCCTCGAGTCCATCTTCTACTTGAAGATCCGTGCTAAATTTAGCTATCATAGCTTTAGCCTTAGACTTATTAATAACACCAGGACTTTCCCACTTTTGCTCTTCTTCATTTTCTACATATCCAATTATAAAGATTAAACTTATTTCTTCACCAGGTTTAAGCTTTAATACTTTACTATGTGAGGCTACAGGTGACCATCCACTAGCCACAGAATTATTAGATTTTCCTTGAGTAACTGCTTGAGGTGAATCAAACCCATTATACAATCCAAGAAATGACTCTCTATCACTATCAAATCCATCTATGTCTGTATTAGTAGAGTAGAATGAATAATGATTTCGTCTTTCTCTATATTCAGTTTTATGATAGATTACAGAATTATCCATTTCTACTTCACCGGTACTAAAGTTTCTTTGAAAATTAGTCATATCATCATAAGCATTCCATAAACAGAACTCAATAAATGAAAAAATTGTGATTTTCTTAGACTCACTTGAGGTATTTTTTATTTTAAGTCTATTTACTTCCCCATGATACTTTAAAGGTACAAACATCAATTGTTCTACTTCAATACCCTTTCTTTGACTTTTAATTTTAGTGTATCCAAGTCCATGCCTACATTCATAGGAATCTAATTCAGCTTTTACTGGCATATATCCTGGTGTCCAAACATCCCCTCCATCATTTATGTAATAGTATCTTCCCCCATTATCAACTGGTGTACTATTATACCTATATCTAGTCAGACGTCTAAGACGAGCATCCTTATAAAAACAATACCCACCGCTAGTATTTGAAATTAGCGAGAAAAAGTCCTCTGTTCCAAGATAATTAATCCACGGATACGGAGTCTTAGGAGTACTAATAACATATTCTTTTTTAAAGTCATCGAAATAGCCAAATTTCATAGTTCATCCCCCCTTATATTTGAATAATTCTATTTTATATAGAATCCACAAATATATCAATTATCATAGGAGCTAAAATTACCTCTCTTGCTTAGATTACATTTAATTAACGCGCGTTTTTAAGATATTCTATAGTTTTAACATTTATTTAAAAAATGCAAAACCAAACACCAGATACATTTCCATCTGGTGCTTATAACATATATTCAATTTATTGTTATACTCATTTAGAACCTGGAAGTTTCTGTTTGCTGCATATTTTAAATTTTTAAGTTTTTATATAAATTTTCTAAAGGCTTTCCCTCAATGTTTAAACTCTCGTCACCATTTTCACCAATATGGTTTTTTTCAATAAAAGTTTTCTTGGTATCTTTCTCATTTTCAGTTTTCTCAGTTCTAACATCATTATTCTTTGATTTCTCTAACAGGTTATCAATATGCGATGCCATAGCCGCTGGTTCAGTTGTAGGTTCATATCTATCAGCTATATTGCCATCCCTGTCAATAAGGAATTTGGTGAAATTCCATTTAACAGAATTCTCTTCTAGAAACTTAGGGTAGTTTTCCTTAAGAAAGTTATTAAATTTTTTCTCATTAGGTTGCTCTAGATCAAACCCTTTAAAAGTCGTTTTTTCTGTCAAATATCTGAAGAGTGGTTGAGCATTTTCTCCTCTTACATCATTCTTCTTAAACAGTTGAAAACTCACTCCATAATTAAGTGTACAGAATTTTTTTATTTCCTGGCTTTCACCAGGTTCCTGCCCAGCGAATTGATTGCTTGGAAAGCCTAGTATTTCAAAGCCTTTATCCTTGTACTGTTCATAAAGTTTCTCCAAACCCTCGTATTGTGGTGTAAAGCCACATTCACTCGCTGTATTAACTATAACCAGTACCTTTCCCCTATATTGTTCCATTGATACTTCATCGCCATCGATTGTAATTGCGTTAAAATTATAAATTGACATACATTATCCCTCCATTTCATATAAATTTAAACACTTTCATTTATTTCATCATATTAATTATAAGAAATTGATAATTGATAAAACCAGACTTGGCGTTTTTTGCAGAACATTTAGAATATTCTTACTTTATTATACCATTGATTCCATTATATTTCAACATTTTCAGACCAAAGCTCTTATTTAAACACAATAAAATGTGTCAAAATATAAGTTCTCATCGTCAGTCCTAAGAAAAAAAGTATTTCATTAAATTTTACTTTAATGAAATACTTGTACCTGAATGCTTTTATATACTCGCATATTTAAATTGCTTACTTAAATTGCTTATTTCCCTGTACTCCTCTTCTTCAAGTTGCCTAATATATTCATATTCTTTTAGATACATTAATCGAATTTTTGTTTCTTCTTTACTTAAAGTTTGAAGCTCTATCTTATTATCATCTGTTTCAATTATATCTGCCTCAAATAACCTGTCATCCTCAATACTTATTCTAAATTTATATGTATTAGCAACGTTCTTATTCCAAGATTCCAGATGCACCGTTTGCATTATTGTATTCCCACATTTTGAGCACTTTATGTATAGATGCTGTTCAACTTTATCAATGATCACTTTATTGTTATCGCACTCTTTACATACTATAGTTCTATTCATATCTAACCACCTCAACTATTCATATGTGCAAATGCAAAAAAATATTACATATAAAATAGCACCCGTTTCCAAGTAGCTTTATCAAAATACACCAAGGCTGCGTGCTATTTATTTGAAGTTAATTCTGATTTCATACCTAAAGCATCAGCTCTAAACTCTTCATCAGTGGTAGTCTTTATAATAAAGTCTAAACATTTAATTGCCTGCGTATCATCTTCTAACGAATTATATGCATAAACTTTATAATAATAAATACTACAAATTGATTCTACATCGCTTTTATCTACTAGCTGTAGCATTCTATCACAGATTTTAACCGCCTTTATAAATTGATCAGTATTCATATACAGACATTGTAAATAATATAATGAATCTGCTTTATCCCCTTCCATAAAAGAAGCGTCTTCAAAAGCTACTATAGCTCTACTAAACATATTCAAACCTATTAGCGATTCACCTACCCCAAATAAAGCATCTGCCGAGTCATTAATTTCCCTTGCAGTGTTGTAATAGAGAAGTGCATTATAAAAATCTCCCTTATTAATTAATTCCTCTCCTTTGTCTATAAGAGGTTGATACTCCATAGATGCCCTGTTTAAGGTCTTTTGAAGCATTTCTTCTGAATAGGCTGTATTTGCAAATCCTCCTTTGTATGACTCCATAAACCCTAAAACCTCTGGAATAAAGATTGTTTTAGCATAACCAGATTCTGCATACCATATATTAGGTTTATCCATACCCATATCTTTTTCAACAACTGCAGATCTAGGTATTTCAAATGTTCTTTCTGATTCAGGTAGTAAAAAACAATCTTTACTCCAGGCTTCCGTACTGAAATATAAATCTCTACCTATTCCCCCATAAGGGTAAATTTCTTGTGAGTATTTATATAAAGTGGCATTTTTGTACCAACCAACAACAACATTTTTACCTGTTTTAGACTGTTTTGCAACCCATATTACAAGAACATTATCTACAATATCATCGTTTACTGTTGCTTTTTCAAATCTTTCTAAATGCAAAGAACCCCCTCTATTTGATACGTATCCATAACACTTACCGTTATAATCATGAAAGTTATATGATTCATTAGCCTCATTATTTTCATCTTTGTCCACTCCGCAAGTTTTAACCAGTTTATCATCATCACTTACACCCATATAATTTTTTAACCATGTAACGTTACAAAATATAATCCTCATTTTAATACTCCCCCTACATTCAAATTTACTTAAATTATAAACTAAAATGAATACACGTTTTTCTCTATTATACATAAAAACACCCTATAAAGTAGACTTTTTTTAAATGTCTAATCTATAGGATACATTTTAGAGTCACATTAACTTTTTAAAATTTCAAAAAACAACTTGTATAGGTTTTAAATCGATAATTTTGCTATTTTCAAAGCACTCTCCATGCTTTTAGCTGATGCTATAAATCCTGCTTTATGACAAAATATAGCATCATCTATTTTAATTATGGAATTTATTTCTTCCATTGATTTTCCTCTAATGGATTCTAATATATCTTTTCTTGCTTCAAAAGTATCAGCAGATTTCTTTACAGTCTGAATCTTATACTCTGAATTATTATCCTCTGGAGAAATAACAAACAATACCTCATTATTTATATCGATTTTAAGTAACTGTTGGAGCCAAGGGCAGCCATTTTTCAAAACCATTATTTCATTAATATCTCTATTTTGAAAGGCCTCATTTACTATGGTCCTTGCTTTTATAACAGAAACTTGCTTATTTATTATTCTCTTTATAACTTCTGTAGCATACCAAGTAGCTTTTTCAAATGCCTCATCTTTGGAAGAGTCAGAATCCCATGTTGGATTAAAATTTTGTATAATATCACTTATAGAAGTTACTTTAATTTCTGATTTTATATCTACACCATTGTCTGTAGCGTCAATGCCCTGCACTAAATTTTTATCAACATAATCAAAAATCGAGATTATATCATTTTCATCTAACTCCGAATTAAACTTTCTTATTACTCGAGGACCAAACTCTCGCCAAACTAAACCACAAGCAGCATAGGGAATATCATTTTCTCTCATTTCTTTATTTAATTGGTGGTGGTCGAATTCTCCTAGGGCTATGTCATAAACAAAGTCTAATTTTCTAAGTGCATCTTCATCTCTTGTTCTTGTTACCTTTGTATCCCCAAGTAATAGGCTAAGTATAGAAGTAGCCATAACATCATCTGCGTGGAATTTCCCGCTATGTGTTCCTAAAGTTTTAATATTTTTTTCATTTATCATCATTTACCTCTTTCATATTTTATAGTATAAGTATTTCAATATCATGAATTTAAGTAGTTTTTTCTAAATCTAAATGGTCATATAAATATACCTTCATTTCCGTATTCTAATAACAATTAATCCTATAATGCATCAATTTATCAGTATATCACAACATTCAGGTATTTACTTGAAAAATCTATTCTTCCTTTTATAATACCATTTATTACAAAGTAAATGGATCGTAAAGTTAGATAAAATTAGCCATAGAATCAAATTTAAGCTCTTAAAACTCAATTTTGAATCCATGGCATTTCTTTCAGTATCTTATATAAGTATGATGAAGTATACAAATATGCGAGATATTTTTACAAATAAACATTTGTTTTTAAACATTACTTTTATTTAATTCTTTAACTTCATCTAGGTTTTTAGATAAGTAACTTAGATATATCCAGAGGATTGTTGGTATATAACTTCTAGTTAAGAGAATTGCATTCTCAAATAATCCATTCACCGCAATAGATAATATTAACCCAAGTATAAAAAACAAAAAAATCTTTTTATTATTATCAGCTGTATTTTTTTTGCTTAACAGAAATATTAATGAATCTTTGATAATTAATATAATAAAGGCTCCAAAAGCAATAAATGCTAGAATTCCATTTGATAAAAGTATTTGTAGATATCCATTATGCATATCATTTGTAATCATATATTTAGTTTTATCATTAGGATATATTTTTTGTTTTGCTAAACCTATGTTATCTGGACCATGTCCAAAAAGAGGGTTCAGCTTTAATGTATTTAACCCATATGTCCATATTTCCATTCGACCAGTTGTAACATGACCGTCTTGAATTTCACGATCTATTATTAGGTTGTCAGGATCCTCTCCTGTTAGACCAGGATCTGTATTATTAATAAGTTTCTGAATTGATTTAGGGATATATGATAATCCAATTTTAGAAACAGACACCGCTAGGTTAAATGTAGAGAAAATAATAATGGTTAACAGTAATGATATCATTACTGATTTAAATCTATTAAATTTTTTCTTTTGTTCAAAAATATTTATAAATAAATAAAATGAAGCAAATAGGACGAAAGCTAGTAATGATAATAAAGCGCCCCTCGAATTACAAAGAAGTAGACATAGCCATTGTACTAATATATTAAAATAGTAATAAGACTTTTTTAACTTACCAAAATTTTTAACATGGATTTTATTACATAAATAGATGTTAAAAAATGTAACTATTATGGAAACTACTGCAACCATTCCACCAGAGTTTGGGTTTCTATAGAATCCCCATAATGCAGGAGCGTGTGGATATACAAAACCTTGAGGTGTACCACTATATGTAAATTGAATTAAAAACATAAATGTTAGTAATGAAGCAAAGGATGCTATAGAGCTTATTGTTATTATTATTGTATTTATATTATATATTTCAGATTGCATTGTTTTATCTGAATAATCTTTTCTATAGGAATATAAAACAAATAAAAATAAACCTGTGTATGCAAATGTTTTTATATTTCCTATAAGGTTTACTTTAAAGTTAATTATAATACTTATTAAAAATAGTATCATATAAATTTTTAAATAAAATGAGTATCTAGATTTCATACAGTTCTTTTCTTTGAAAAAATCATATAGTAGATATAATGCTCCCCATGCTAGAATTACTATATTAAATTTAGTTGTAACTGGCGAAATAATAGCTATTGTCGATAACATCATTAAGGTTATTAAGGTATAAACTATATTTGTCTTGTTTAGAATTTGTTTTTTCAAGCTGTCCATTAATTAATCTCCTTCTTAACAAATATTCATAAAATATTTATCTCTGAAATTTTTGACCTAGATTCCACGTTAAATTAAATCTACCTTCTATTTCAATTTAATCTATGAGGGATTTAGGAAACCATTTTTACATTGTACCATTTCCATCACCATCTTACAATGAATTTGATGAAACCGCTTGATTGGGAAGAACATTGTAGTTTATTTTACATAACTGTAAAAATAAACACCCCGTGGTAGTTTCAAAGGAGAAATGACTGAATTTTATCACCAAAAGGTCATCTTTTTCTTAATTCTACTAACGTACATCCCTCTATTGCTTGAATTTCATTTTCTCTACAAAAGTTAAGTATTTCAGTGCTTTCAGCCCCAGGTTGAATAAGTACTTTATCTATTTTTAACTGGCAAGCCTCCTGAAGTATTTTAATACCTTTATTTGGATTAATGCATAAATTTAAAACTTCTATCTTATATGGTACATCACTTAACCTAGTATACGCCTCTTCATTTTTAACAGAAGGGTTTAAACCCACTACATTAAATCCAGCTTCTTTTAAGGAACTCAATATTTTGTAAGCATATTTTAAATTATTTAATACATCCCCCACCACAACCCAGTTTGTGTATTCTAAAAGTTCATTAGCCTTCAATATTACCATCTCCTAATATAATTTTTTTACTCATAGTAATCTTCACAATGTTAGTTTCCCATCTATTACACTTACTATTCTATCACAGTATGATGCAATATTTAAATCATGTATTAGAATAATAATTGTCTTCCTACTTTCGTGAATAAATGATAATATCAGGTACCTAACCAAAAATCATTTATTCACCTGTTTCTTATTATTTACTTAATATTATACTTGTATACTTTTTAATTGCTACAAATAGCAGTTTTAGCTGGAATATTATCATATATAACCTCAGTACAATCTGCTAACATGGATTAGCACTTATGCAGATGTGGCGGGATTGGTAGACGCACTAGAATCAGGGTTCTTATTGGCATCCCACTTTAGACAAGAAATAGCATCATTATAATTCACCCATTTATATTCTGTGTGCTCATGTGAAAGTTTCTAATATTTGTTTATAATTTCAACCCCGTAACAATTTTCATTTATCACATAAACATTTTCACCCCAATGGATACTATCTGTTATATTTTTTAAATAATACTATGATTTTTATTGCATAAACATCTGTAAAGTATTATATTTGAATAATGAAATTAATTAAGATGTTAGTTATAATAACTAGCCTTTTAGATAATGTATATACATTAAGCTAATTACAATTTTTTTTTAGAAAGAGGTGTTCCTTATCAATAGATTAGAAAACAGCAGTTTGATTATAGAAGTCAATGAGCATGGAGCTGAATTAAACAAATTATTTTCGAAAAAGCATAATATAGATTTCCTATGGTGCGGCGATTCAAAATTTTGGGGAAGAAAATCTCCTATTTTATTCCCTATAGTAGGTAGACTTAAAGATAATGAGGCAATAATAGATGATAAAATTTATAATATGAATCAGCACGGTTTTGCAAGAGATTGTACTTTCGAATTAATAAACGAAAGCAAAAACAGCATAACATATTCATTTATTGCTAATGAAGAGACCCAAAAAAAATTTCCGTATAATTTTGAATTGTTAATTTCTTATAAATTAAATAGGAATAGTATTGAAGTGTTTTGGACTGTGAAGAATAATGATTCCAAAACTATGTATTTTTCAATAGGCGCTCATCCTGCATTTAATGTACCTTTTAATATTGGAGAAAAATTAGAAGATTATTATTTAGCTTTTAAAACCGATAAAAATGTGGAAGAATATATACTCCAAGGCCCTTATGTAAAAGAGAAAAATAAAGTTAACCCACCTGAAAATATTTTTATAGAACCGGAACTATTCACTAATGATGCTTTAATTTATAGTGGAATTGATGAAGTAACAATAAAATCCAAGAATAATGATGTAGCTCTTAAAGTTTCTTTTAAAAATTTTCCTTTTGTTGGCATATGGTCCCCCTTTTATAAAGAAACTAGTACAATGGCTCCATTTGTATGTATTGAACCTTGGCATGGAATAACAGATTTAAAAAATACTACAAAGGCTTTTAAAAATAAACTTGGTGTCAACAAAATAGAAGTTGGCGAAGAATTTAATGCTAATTATGATATAACAATAACATAATTATAATCAAGTAGTGAGCAATTTCTGTTTGCGATCAGCATCAGCACCTAAAAAATAGAACTAGCAGATAATTAATTATCTGCTAGTTCTATTTTACTAACTCCTTTTATCTGGTAAATACCAACTCTGTATCAGAAGATAGATAATCATTATAACTATATCCCTCTTTATTAAATTCTTTCAGTTCACTTGGCAAAATAATATTATTCTCAATTATAAACCGACTCATAAGTCCTCTTGCCCGCTTTGTGTAAATAGTAATGCCTTTGTGAGCCCCATTTTTATAATCCTTAAAGACTGGTGTTATAACCTGTACATTGATTTTACTCAAATCAATTACACAGGAATATTCCTTTGATGCTAAATCTATTAGTATGTTATCGTTTTGCCTTTCTAATTCTTTTTTTAGATAAGTAGTAAGCTTATGTTTCCAAAAACTATATAAATTATTACCTCGTCTATTTTTTAACTTAGTTCCCATTTCTAACCTATAAGGTTGGATTAGGTCCAATGGCCTCAATGCACCATATAAACCTGAAAATATTCTTATATGGTCATTAGCAAAAGATAACTGCAGCTGGCTTAAATTATCTGCACTTATTCCTTGATATACTGCACCATCAAATGCTAATAAAGCTTGTTTAGCATTTGATAAGTCATGTTCTGGTTGCCACATAATATGCCTCATGAAATTCTGCTGCGCAAGTTTATTGTTTACTTTCATTAGTGTTTCCATTTCTGGTGGAGAATATTTTACAAGTTCCTTAATTAAAGAATTGGCTTCCTTGACGAATAAAGGTTCTGTATATAAGTTTGTATTAAGTGCCTTTTCCATTTTCAAAGTTTTCGCTGACGATAATAGGGTAATCATTCAAATTCACCTCATTATGATTATACCTATTAAACGGACAATTAAAAAATAGTTGCCTAGTTTATTTAATTGGGGTTAAACTAAATGCTGTAGATATGTATTTAGAACATAAATAGGGATTAGTGAATATATTAACTTATCAAGCTTTAAAGTGCATAGTATATAATATCTTGTTACTTACGGGGGGCGGTCATTATAAAAAAAATTTTAATTATATTAATTCCTGCTCTAATCATATTAAGTTTAATATTATATAGTTCAAAAGCAGAAATAAAAAATCTTAAAACTACACTTAGTTATGAGGTTAATAAAAATAAACAATTAGAGGTTACCACCAAGGCTCTTAAAATATCAATAATTAATTCAGAATCAAAGGTAAATGACTTGAATAAAACTATTGATATATTACTAAGCGACCCTAAGCATATAGCTAATAACCTAATAAAGGTAGGCGAAAAGGAAGTGTTTCTTACATTCGATGATGGTCCTTCCGAGAACACTTCCAGAGTGTTGAAAATTTTAAAGGATAATGATGTTAATGCAACATTTTTCGTAAATGGACACCCTGGATATGATGACGTATACAAACAAATTATAAATCAAGGAAATGTTATAGGTAATCATACTTATTCACATGATTACAAAACGGAATACTCATCTATCAATGGCTATAATGAAGACGTAGATAAATTGAATTCTTTTTTAGAAGGTATTGGGATCCCTAAGCCTACGTTTATGAGGTTCCCTGGCGGGTCAAACAATACAATAAGTAATAACTATGGTGGCAAAGATATAATGAACAAATTAACCAAAGAACAAATAAAAAAAGGCTACCAATATATTGACTGGAATGTTTATTCGGGAGATTCAGATAAAATGACAGCAAGTAAAGATGTTATTATAGAAAATGTTATGAGAGGGGCTAAGGGTATGACGTCTATTGTGATTTTATTTCACGATTCAAAACCAAAGACAACTACCGTCGAGGCTTTGCCTATAATAATTAAAAACTTAAAAGAACAAGGATATGTATTTAAGGCCTTATCAATAAACAGTCCTGTTATTCACTTTAAATAGAACATATATGCAAAAAAAGACATCCCTGGGTGTCTTTTTTATTTTTATAAGAGAATTGGCTAATTATATTAATTTAAACTTGGTTTTGTGTATTAATTTATTTCTTATGTCTATTACAAAATTCTAATAAAGCAATGCTTATTAGGTCTTGTTTCTTATAGCTTGGATAACTCTTACATACTTCATCAAATAACTTATATACTGGCCCGTACATCTTTATAGACTTATTAATGATATCCATTTTGACTTCTGCTTGTTTGCATTCATTTTGTGATTTTAGAAATTCTATAGCATTAGCACCTATCAGTGAACTTAAAGATACTCCTAGTGTAGATTTACTTGACAATTTATTTACCTCCCATCATTTCCGAAATTCTACTTTTGTATTAATATTCTATATTAGTATTAATATACCTTTATTTTGCCAAAATTAAAAAGAAGTGGAATTAGGCTTTTCAAAGATGGGAAACCCCACCAATGATTGAATCTAAAAAGCACAAAGGAATTTACATCAGGTCTTGTACAATTGTGCTATGAAAAGTTAGTCTTATAACGACGTTAGAAAATAAACCACCCATAAAGCAACTACAGGTTGCTTTTAGAAACACTGAGTTGGTTTGTATTTTCACTACAGAATGCTACAATTAAAGCATAAACTCGAAAGGAGAGAACAAAATGAAAACAGGCGAAAAAATAGCTAAGGCAAGAAAAGATATCAATTTGACACAAGACCAATTAGCTGAATTATTGGAGGTTACAAGACAGACTATTTCCAAATGGGAATCCGACTTAACTTTTCCAGAAACCTCAAAAATTTCAAAATTAGCTGACGCGTTGAAAGTAAGTTGTGATTATCTATTGAGGGATGATCAGTCAGTTACAGCTGAAGTATCTATGAAGAGTTCAAATGGTTATGTTGTTGACTGGACTAAACTTTATCCGATTCTTAGCGAATACCAAATCACCGTAGATTGTAAGCAATATCATAGAATATTCACTGAGATGATAAAAGAGATGATGACAACATATAATTACTCTTTAGATGATACAATTTTGGTTCTCAAGGATTTTCTATACAAAGCATATCTAGATATGCAGAAGGAAGAAAAATAAAGCAATAAAAAAACAAAATTTAAAGTCATAAATGCCGTATATTCATAACAATTTTACGGCATTTTTACGTCGCACTTCAATAATTTAAAATCAAAAAAATCTTCTTATCCTAGGATAAGAAGAAGGATGAATGTCATATTAAATTTTATATAACAATGAGACCTAGTATAGTAGAAAGAGAAACGGCTTGCATGGTGGTAACCTTTGCGCCCTTCACATCAGCAATATTTACACCTATACCTTCAATATCACAACTACTAAAATCTATTCCTTTAAGACTTGTGAAATTCATTTGAGACTGCGTTAGATTAGATTCTTTAAATTCAACCTTTAAAAATTTTGAATTTTGAAAATCTGAAGAACGTAAATGACATTGAAAAAATGCAACTTGCTTACAATTAGAATAATTAAAAAAAGCAAATTCACCATTACAATTTTCAAAAATTACATCTCTCAAAGTGGCTTCACTTAAATTCATGCCAATAATTTTACAATTATCAAATTCTACTCTACTTAATGAAGCCTCATTAAAATCTACATTTGATAAATCACAATTTTCAAATCTCACATCTAGCATTTCTATACGTCTGAAAGCTATTTTATTAAAAATGACTTTTTTAAATATTACTTGTTTAAAAGCCACTCTGTCTGCTTTATAGTTTTCTAAAGAACAATCACTAACTGTTCCAAAAGAAAATACACTTTCATCTTCAATATTTTCTTTAGATAACTCTAAAATATCTAAATCGCAATCAAATTTAGGTCTTAAAATTTTTGTTTTTGTTTTCTTCTGTTCCATATGTACTTACCCCCATTTTATTCTTTAAACAAATAAGCTTAAGTAAAGGTATTCTCCAGACTAGGCTTTATTTGTTTTTTAATTTGAAATATAATTATACCATGTTTTCATCAAATTTATTTTTTCAAAAAAATAAAATGTATCAGTAAAAATAAACGCCCAGTGATGTAAGGTAGAAAAAAGAATACTAAAAACGAAGGGTCAAATTATAAAAACCCTGTTAACAAAAGTTAACAGGGTTTTTATTCTAATATTAATTAATTTTCAGTTTTTAAATTTCTCATATACATTCTAAAAACAAGCTCTTCTAAAAAGTTAAACAGACTTGTGGTTATTAAATATATACCCACTGCAATTGGAGCTGCTTTAGCAACAAATAGACCGAATACCGCCATTATTATTATATTATTCTTACTAATTGTAGCCTGACCTTCAATTTTTAATAAAGTCACATATGACAGCAAGCTTGGAGATAAAGATACAAGCACATATATCAATGGAACGATAAAATAACTGTCAGAGATATTAATACTAGAAACCCAAGGTATAAGATATGTTCCCACATTCACAGGAATTTTATTAAATACACTCCACATAGTCATTAATATAGGCAGTTGAAGTAGCGTTACTAAACACCCCAACATACTTTTTGCACTTTCAGCAGATTGCTTTTTAGTTTCTGCTTCAAGTCTTTCTTTATTATCCTTATACTTTTCCTTAAGTTCTTGCATTTTTATAGCAAATTTTTGCTGCTGTTGCATAGACTTTTTTTGTTTAAAAGACATTGGTGAGAGTACTAACCTCACTGCTAGGGTAAGTAAAACTATTGCTAGTCCCCAATCCCCTGTAAAACTAAAAATTGAATTTAATAAACTACTTAAAAAATTAAAAATGATGTTCATTTTTATCCTCCTTCGAATAATTTTGGCTAAAACATCATTTCAATTTTAAAACGTTCTAAATATATCCATAAACCATATTTTTCATAAATTATATAATCTTCAGGAAGTAATTTTTTTATAAATCCAAGCCACTGAATTAGAATGTTTCTTGTAACATTTTCTTCAGCTTTATGCCTTAGATTTTTATAGGAGTATACAGTATAAGAAAATATGCTTGCAATACACAGCACTATAAACATTAACTGAATTAAATTTATTAAGTCATAATTCAACTTACACTCCTCCTTACCTACTATTTTCAATTATTATAGCATTATTAGTTTAATTTAACAATAGCCTCTTTTCATAGGTTTCTTGCATTATTTTAGGCTATGTTAGATAATATTTAATATACTAAGCTTGATAGAATATTAGGGTCAAAAAATTATCTTTAAAATGATATAATGCTTAATAATTTTACATAATAAGTATAAACAATTGGTATTATATTTGTATTTGAAGTATAATAATAGTGAAAAATTGTAATTTCATCTGAAGTAAACATAATAATTTTTTGTGAGGTGATGTAGTGAAGTTAATAGCAAATTATGTATCAATTGCGAGAATATTTCTTTCCCTTACATTGGCTTTTACAAAACCATTAAGTATAGCGTTTTCTGTAATCTATCTCATTTGTGGAATTAGCGATGTCTTTGATGGATATATAGCAAGAAAAACCGAAACCACAAGCAAATTGGGCGAGAAACTTGACTCCGTTGCAGATTTGATAATGCTAGTGGTACTGATGATTGTACTATATCCCATCATTAATCTAAAAGTTCAAATAATTGTTTGGATTGTTATCATCGCAATAACCAGATTAGTGTCAATGATGGTGGTATTTGTAAAGTATAAAACTTTTGGGATACTTCATACTTATGCTAATAAAATTACAGGCCTTGTGCTCTTTGCATTACCACTATCATTCGATTTTATAGACCCAGATGTGTTTATGTATATAATTTGTGTGGTTGCAAGTATTTCTGCTATTGAAGAATTATTCATTCATCTATCTTCAACTGAATTGCGAATAAACAAGAAAAGCATATTCTCAAAACAAACATTATCTATATTATAAAGTTAAGAAAAATGCGTTACATTTAGATTAGTTGCGCTAGTATCAAAACTATGAGACATGACTGATATTAATCAGGCCATAAATATAAAAACACACCTTACGATACAAGGTATGTTTTATACATTTAATCTTCTTTACCATTAAAAATCCACTAAAGCGTCCTAAAAGATTCAAAAGTAGATTTATACTATTTGACTTAAAGAGGTGATGAATTTCCATCTGAAATTTCATTAAATAATATTGGCTTTAATGGAGTTATCGTAGAAATAGCATGTTTATATATCATCATTTGTTTTCCATCGCAATTTAATATTACTGTGAAACTATCAAATCCAGTTACATTTCCCTTTAGCTGAAAACCATTCATCAAATATAAAGTAACAGGTATTTTGTTTTTTCTTGACCCATTCAAAACTATATCTTGTAAATTATTAGTAGATTTATTCATAGGTTCACCTCCACAATTAGTATTTTAAGAATATTCTATAAATAAACTAAAAATCCTTTTAATTATATAAAAATATAGTAATTTATAGTTTATAATTTTTTCATAGAATTCAGCTGACTAACAATGTAATCTACAATTTTATCATCACTTTTGAAATCATCTTTATTAATCCAATTTATTCTTGGATCTTTTCTAAACCAAGTTAACTGTCTTTTAGCGTAATTTCTGCTTCCTTGTTTAATCATTTCTATAGCCTCATCTAAGGATATTTCATGGTTTAAATAATATAATAGCTCTTTATAGCCTATGCCCTTCATTGACTGCATATCTGAATTATAGCCCATTTTTTTAAGTTCTATAACTTCTTGGACTAAATTATTTTTTACCATTACATCTACGCGGGAATTTATTCTACTATATAGCTTTTGTCTATCCATATTTAGCACAAAATAATATACATTATAAGGGATATCTAAAATGTTTTGTTCCTCTTTAAACACACTCATAGGTTTTCCACTAATTCTATACACTTCTAAAGCTCTAATAACTCTTTTTAAATCATTAGGATATAATTTGTTAAAGGATTCTTCATCAATAACTTTAAGCAAGCTATGTACATGTTCATTTCCTTCTGTAACTGCAAGTTTCGTAAGGTAGTCTCTATATTCTTCATCCTTAATAGTCTCAGCAAAGCTATAATTATATATTAGTGAATTAATATAAAAACCAGTTCCACCAACTAACATTGGGAGTTTATTTTTATTAGTTATTAGTTCAATGGCAGTTTCAGCCTTTTCTTTAAATTCAGCCACACTAAAATTCTCACTTGGCTCTATTATATCTAGTAGATGATGAGGAACTCCATTCATATCCTCTTTCGATATCTTACCAGAACCAATATCCATAGATTTGTATATTTGCATTGAATCAGCTGATATAATCTCTCCATTTAGTCTTTGTGCAAGCTTTATAGAAATTTCTGTTTTCCCTATAGCTGTTGGACCTGCTAAAATAAATAAGTCTTTCATCTTTTCACCTTTTTTCTATTGTATTCTTTTAAATTTTTTTTCTAGTTCATTTAGTGTTATTTTTACTATTGTAGGTCTTCCATGTGGACACGTAAAAGGTTCGTCAATATATCTTAAATCATTAATCAGTTTATTTGTTTCCAATTCTGACAACTGATTATTTGCTTTTACAGCTGCTTTACAAGCCATTGACGCAATACGATTATACTTAATTTCTACAGTTTTACCCGTGCCCATATTTTTTAAATTATCCAAAATCTCATTAAAGAGATTTTTAATATCTGGTATGCCAAGTATAATAGGAACTTCCTTTATACTTATTGTGTTTTCACCAAATTCTATAATATCAAAACCAGAATTCTTAAACACCGCTTCATTTTCAATGTAGTGTGCATAATCATCTTGGCTAAGTTCTATTACTGTTGGAGTAAGCAAAATCTGGGATACCACTTCTGTTTTCATGATATCAATTTTATATTTCTCAAATAGTACTTTCTCATGAGCTGCATGTTGGTCAATTAAATAAAGCTCATTGTATGCTTCACCAATGATATAGGTTTTATTAAATTGCCCTATAATTCGCAGCTCAGGAAACTTTGAGATTTCAGGAATTTCATTTACTGAGGGAACCTTATGAGTATCATAATTAATACCATAGTTCTCTTTAATATTTTCACACGCATCTTCATTGGCTAATCCATTAGTAGTTACACTATGTGAATTATCCCACTCATTGTTTACTGTTTTATAATTAAAATCTAATGGGATTTGAACTTGTTTTTCTATTTCCTGCTTATCTCTTTCATCTATGACTATCCTGTTAAAATCATAAATTTGACTTCTCAAGGTATTTTTTTCTACTTCCTTTTCAACATAATTTTCATTTTCCTCTTCTGCTATAGTGAAATTACCTCGCAGGCTATCAGCAATTGCTGTATGCACTGCATCAAAAACAATTTTAAATACAGCTTTATCCTCTTGAAATTTAATTTCAGTTTTCTGTGGGTGAACATTTATATCTATATACTCAGGAAAAATGTCCAAAAATATAATAAAAAAAGGAAACTTATTTATAGTCAAAAAAGATTTAAAAGCCTGCTCTACCGCTGCGGTAATTAGACTGCTTTTAACATACCTTTTATTAACAAAAACACTTTGCCTATTTCTACTTCCACGACTTATTTCTGCATTACCGATGTATCCATGAACGGACATTATATCATTGAACTTTTCAAAACTTGTAATGTTATCTACAACCTCTTTGCCATATATATATCTAATGGTATCACAAAGATTTGTAGAGCTATAGGTTGCTATCCCCTTTTTACCATTATTCATTAGCTTAAAAGAAATTTCATTGTTGGCAAGTGCTAGTCTTCCCAAAATATCTGAAATTAAAGCTGCTTCTCTTTGTGGTGTTTTTAAGAACTTTTGTCTTGCAGGAACGTTAAAAAATAGATCCTTAACCTCTATAGTTGTACCAATATTACATCCTATTTCTTTAACGTATAGTATGTCCCCTGAGGACTGAGATATTTCTTTGCCCACCGTTGATTCCTTAGTTCTACTATTTAGTGTAGTTCTAGATACAGAGGCAATACTTGCTAATGCCTCTCCTCTAAAACCTAAGGTGTGTATATTATAGATGTCTTCAACATATTTTATTTTACTAGTGGCATGAGGTAAAAAGGCCTTTTCTATATCATCTATATGAATTCCAGCACCGTCATCAATTATTTTTATATTTTTTTGACCACCCTCGAAAATCTCCACGATAATATTTTTAGCACCAGCATCTATGCTATTTTCCACTAATTCCTTTACTACTGATGAAGGGCGCTCTACCACTTCACCTGCAGCAATTTTATTAGAAGTTTCAACTTCTAATATATTGATTCTCATGATAACTCACATCCTTCGCTATTTTATAGCATTTGCCATTATTATAGCAGCTTAGCTCTATTAACTAACTCATATAGCTTATTAAAGCCATCCATTGGTGTTAGATTAAGGATATTTATGTTTTTAATTTCCTTTAATATATTATCTTTCTCTATGTCCGTAAAATTAATTTGAATGACCTCACCTTCCAGTGTTTTAGGTGCATAAGCTATAGCCACTTCTTTCTGAGCAGTTTCGATAAGATTTTTATCATTCTTTTTATTGCTTTTTTTACTTGAAGTTTTCTTGTCAATTAAATCAATTTCCGTATTATTAAGATTCTCTAGTACTTCTAATATTTCATTTGCTCTGCTAATTACATCCTTTGGAAGCCCTGCCAGCTTTGCCACCTCTATACCATAGGATTTGTCAGCTCCCCCAGGTACGATTTTTCTTATGAACACAATTTCATTTTGGATTTTCTTTACAGCTACAGAATAATTTTTAACTCCTTTAATCATACCCTCAAGTTTTGTTAACTCGTGATAGTGAGTAGCAAATAAGGTTTTACTCCTCAAATTAGAATTCTTACAAATATATTCAATTACAGACCAAGCGATACTTAGTCCATCATAAGTACTAGTGCCCCTACCTACCTCATCAAGTAAAACCAAGCTTTTATTAGTTGCGTTTTGTAGTATATTGGATACTTCCCACATTTCTACCATAAAGGTACTTTTACCAGCAGCAAGATCATCTGAAGCTCCTATCCTAGTAAATATCTTATCACATATAGATATATCAGCTGATGCGCAAGGAACAAAGCTTCCTATTTGAGCCATAATAGTTATTAAGGCTACTTGACGCATATAAGTGGATTTACCAGCCATATTAGGTCCAGTTATTAATAATAGTTGATTATCCACAGTATCCATAATTGTGTCATTTTCAATAAAAGTATTGGTGGGCATCATTTTCTCAACTACAGGATGCCTTCCCCCTTTAATATTAAAAATACCCTTTGTATTTATTTCCGGTTTTGTATAATTATTTTCAAGGGCAATTGTAGCAAGGGAGCTTAAACAATCAATTTCTGATATTAACATCGCAGTATTTTTCATTCTTTCAACATGCTTTTCAATATCTTCCCGAATACCCGTAAATACCTCATATTCAATATTTACCAATTTTTCTTCTGCACCTAAAATCTTTTCTTCCATTTCCTTAAGCTCTGGAGTAATATATCTTTCTGCATTTGATAGTGTTTGTTTTCGTATATACCTGCCCTCAGGGATTAATGAAATATTTGCTTTTGTTATTTCTATATAATAGCCAAACACTCTGTTATACCCTACTTTTAAGGATCTTATTCCAGTTATGGTCTTCTCATCATTTTCTAAGGTAGCTATCCATTCCTTACCATTAGCCTTAGCAAGCCTTAACTCATCTATTTCAGCATTTAAGCCGCCTTTAATAATATTTCCTTCTTTAATAGAAATAGCCGGATTTTCTATAATGGACTTATCTAAAGTATCATATATATCTTTTAAGTCATCTAAGCCTAAAAATATTTTCCTCATTAATTTGCTATTAAGCCCTGCTAAGATGGATTTAACCTTTGGTATTTTTTCTATAGAATTTTTAAGAGAAATCAATTCTTTCGCATTAACATTTTTGGAAGAAATTTTTCCTACAAGTCTTTCTATATCATATATATCCGTAAGCACCTCTTTTAAATCTTCATGGGTGGATATATTACTTTTTAGTTCCGAAACAGTTTCTAATCTTTCTTCTATTAAATTTTTATTTATTAGTGGTTGATCTAGCCATTTACGTAGCCTTCTAGCCCCCATGGCAGTATTCGTTCTATCTAATACCCAAAGCAGAGAGCCTTTCTTAGTTTTATCTCTTAGTGTTTCCGTGAGTTCCAAATTCCTTCTAGAATTTGCATCCAGACTTACATAATCTAAAATATCATAATATTCTAAATTATCTATGTGTGACAGTGAATTCCTTTGAGTATCCATAATATAGCTGAGAAGTCCTGTAATACTCCTAAGTAATGCTTCTGACAGGGTGCTTTCACAAAAATTATGAAACTGGTTTTTTATTAAAGTATAGTCTTTGGTTATAAAATAATCATTTGGATAAGATGAATAGGATACACTAAATCTTTCTTTGATAGCACCCAGCATCTCTCCTGACATATCCTCTGATACAATAATTTCTTTCGGACTAAATTTTGAAATTTCATCTAATATATTAACAAGATTTAGTTTAGTATCTGTGCAACTAAATTCCCCCGTTGATACATCACAAAAACAGAGTCCACAGAAATTAGTTTTTTTATCAATGTAAATACTCATAACGTAATTATTTTTACTCTCTTCTAAAAAACCAGAATCAGTGTAAGTTCCTGGAGTAATTATTTTAATAATATCTCTTTTAACTATTCCCTTTGCCACCGCCGGATCTTCTACTTGTTCACATATAGCTACCTTATATCCTTTTGCAATTAGCCTACCCACATAGGTATTGGCTGCATGGTATGGAATTCCGCACATAGGTGCTCTCTTTTCTAGTCCACAGTCACGACCTGTAAGCACCAACTCTAATTCTTTTGCTGCAACTTCAGCATCGGTAAAAAACATTTCATAAAAGTCACCTAATCTAAAAAACAGTATACAGTCCTTGCAGGTTTCTTTTATGTCAAAATATTGTATCATCATTGGAGTTAATGCCAATTGAAATGCCCCCTTGCTTGTCTATGCGCCTAATATTTCTTCACCCATAAGTGAAAAAGAATGTGCATTGGTTATTTGAACTGATACCAGCTCTCCAATAGCTTTGTAATTACCTTCAAAGTTAACTAATTTTCCTGTTCTTGTTCTTCCAGTTAATTTACTTTTATCATTTTTACTAAAACCTTCAACTAGTACTTCTACAATTTTTCCTACATATTCTATATTTCTTTCTTTAGAAGTTCTATTAACAACTTCGATTAATCTATTAAATCTCTCATGCTTAATTTTATCCGGTACTTGCTCGAGCATTTCATCTGCTGGAGTTCCTTTTCTTTTAGAATAAAGGTACATAAATGCTAAATCAAATTTCACCTCTTCCATAAGACTTAAGGTCTCAGCAAAGTCTTCCTCTGTCTCTCCTGGAAATCCAACAATAATATCTGTACTTAGTCCAACACTCGGTAGTATATTTTTAATGTTTTTAACTAATTCCAAGTATTGCTCTCTATCGTAGTGTCTATTCATTTTATTTAGAAGATTAGTTGAACCAGATTGTACTGGCAAATGAACTTGTTCACAAATTTTATCACACTCAGCTATTACTTCTATTACTTCAATAGATAAATCCTTTGGATGAGATGTCATAAATCTTATTCTCTCTAAATCCTCAATATTGTTAATCCTTCTAAGTAACTCTGCAAAATTTATTTCAGGTATTAATCCCTTGCCATAAGAATTAACATTTTGACCAAGTACGGTTATTTCTTTATACCCATCTGAAACCAAAGTTTTTATTTCATTTATAATATCTTCTGGATTTCTACTTCTCTCTCTTCCTCTTACATAAGGAACTATGCAATAAGTGCAGAAATTATTGCAACCATACATAATAGTAACAAATCCTTTTATACTGCTTTCCCTGTCTATAGGCATTCCTTCTATGATATCTTGTTCTTTATCCCAAATTTCCACAATAGACGGTTCGCCGCCTTGTATTCTTTTTAAGTACTCAGGAAACTTATAAGCATTATGTGTTCCGATTATAATATCTACAAATGGAAATTTAGTGATTATATGTTTAGCCATGCCCTTTTGCTGCATCATACATCCAGTAACTGCTATTATAAGGTTTGGCTTTTGTTTTTTCATATTCTTTAAAGCTCCTATGTTTCCATCAACCTTTTGCTCTGCGTTTTCTCTAACACAGCAGGTATTAAATATAATTATATCAGCAGCTTCCTTATCCGTAGTTTTTTTATATCCCATAGGTATTAGCATTCCGGATAATTTTTCGGAGTCCTCATCATTCATTTGACAACCCCATGTTTCTATATAATAATTAAGTGTTTTATTCATTAGTTGATTCTCCTTTATAAAAAAAGTATTACCATCTTCCTATTATATATAATTTGTAGCTTTTTTAAAAGTCATTTTTAATAATTCAGAATATTTAATTATTAAAATAATTTACTTGAAATATATGTTTAAATAAGATTATAATAAAATTAGCTACTTTTGTATCATAATTCAATAAAATGTCACAATGTGGTTTTTTATATTCTATATATCTCCACCATTCGTTTTTTACTTCTACATTAAATTTCTATTCCTTGGGTAAACTACCTAAAAGGAGTGATTTTATATGTATGATGCAAAAAAAGATGAGTATTCTAGAGATAAACAATTACAATATGATTGTATATGTGACAGGAGTTATTTTTATATGTGCGCCCATAGCAATATGGTAAATATAAAAGTACCCTATGTACCTGTTGAAAACATAATAAGAGAATTTAAGTAGTTTTTAAATTTAGGACGGCAGGGTTGTGACCACATTTCGCTAGCTATTAAGCATTTTAATATGATACAATATTACAAAAGTTTAAATAGATTATATTTTTAGGGGGTATTTTTTATGAACAAACCAATACTATCAGAACATTTCAAGAAAAGGATGCCATCAGACGTCAGACTTGGGCAGATAAAATTTGGTGAGCGTATAATTAAGCCTGCGTTAGTCAATGTAGCAATTGGAAACGTTTCACTTCCAACAAATCCTGCTATGCAGAAAAGGATGTTTTCATTGGATTCACCCGAAAGTCCATTTTCAGAGGGTGTTGTAAGATATTCAGGTACTGCCGGTGTAGCTGAGGCTCAGGATGCATTTAAAAACATTCTTAAGTGTCAAGGTTTTGATACTAGTAAATTATTCGTTCAGGTAACCGATGGTGGATCCTCTGGTATGGAACTGTTATTACTGGGTGTTTGCGGAGCTGCTGGAACTGATGATAAACCTCTTATGATGATTGACCCAGCCTATACAAATTATATTTCTTTTGCAGAAAGGATCGGCCGTAAAACTATTACAGTAAAACGTCATTTAGGCGATGATGGCAAGTTCAGCCTTCCAGAGCTTGACAAAATTGAAGAGACCATTAAAAAGCACAATCCTTCAGCACTTCTTGTTATACCTTACGACAATCCTACAGGACAGCTCTACGACTATGCAACCCTTAAGGAGCTTGCTAAAATATGCGTAAAATATAATATGTGGATGATCAGCGATGAAGCTTATCGTGGACTGTTTTATGTTGATGGTGACCTGGTAAGCATCTGGGGAATCACTGATGCAGATGTACCTGGCATAGAAGGCAGAAGAATAAGCCTGGATACCGCATCAAAGGTATGGAGTGCCTGTGGTTTAAGGATAGGAGCTTTAATCACTGATAATGAAGAGTTCCATACTCAGTCAGTAGCTGAATATACTGCTAACCTTTGCGCCAATGTAATCGGTCAGTATATCTTCGGAGCACTGGCTCATGAAAGCAAGCAGCAGATTGATGATTGGTGCAAAGGCATTCGTGAGTATTACAAAAATATCATGTTTAAATTCTATAACGGCGTGAAGGAACTTGCCCCTGGCCTGATTGTTTCTAGCCCTGATTCAGCTATATATTCAGTAGTTGATGTCAGAAACATTGTAAAACCAGGATTTGATTCAATCGACTTTGTTATGTATTGTGCCCAGGAAGGCTCAGTGGACTTAAACGGAGTGGAAACAACTCTTCTGGTAGCACCTATGAAAGGCTTCTATGACATTAGACCAGGCGAGTCTAATCCTGGAAACACTCAGATGCGTATCGCATTCGTAGAAACTCCAGAAAACATGGAAAAGGTTCCTGAGTTATTCATTAAGCTTCTAAGTAAGTATGAGGAAGCACGCTAAATATGTATTAAAAAGGAGGTATCATTACCTCCTTTACTTTATTGAAATTTAGTTTTTTGCCAAGTATATAATTCCCTTTTAATATTAAATCCTAATGAACGATACAATTTAAACGCATCAACATTATTAGAATCTACCTTGAGGGATACTTTAGAAAATTCATTATCTCTAGCTATATTAAGCAAATAGCACAAAAGCACCTTTCCATAGCCCTCTTTTCTATACTTTCTTACGATTCCAAAATTTACTATGATTGCCACCTTATCTTCAACTATAATTTGACCATATCCAATGGGTATTCCGCCTAGTTCAATAAATATTGCACCCTTATCAAAATAATATTCCTGCGCTTCATCATAATAAATATCCTCTATATTTATTGGAATTCTATTATCGTTGTTAAATATCTCATTTTGTAATAGGCAACGTGCTTTTTCATCTTTATCCTTTTCTACTATAGAAAAAGTAATATTATTAGGAGCAGATGCAGTAACATATTCTGTACACTGCGTTTCTAGTTCTATAAACCCTTTAGCTCTTTTAAACCCTAGCTTACTTAAAATATCTATATTTACTTCATTATCTTCACATTCATAAGTTATTAAACTATCATTTTTCAGTGGATTAATTAAAGTTTCATAATAATAAATTAAATTGTTATCCTGGATTACATTTATTGAATTAATGGAACTATGATGTTTATTATGTTTTTCAAACCATATATAACCTATATAGTTATTCTTTTCTTTTTCTTTTTCTATTAGAAGGTTTACATTTTTCCTTAAAAATATTCTTTGTATAATATTACTATTATCATACAACTGAAAGAAATCTTTATTCGACAAACTAAAGTTAGTATTAAATTGAAAAATTTTTCTAAATTTATTAATGTTTTTTAAAGTTAGACTTATTGATTTATACATTTATCTTACTCCATTAAATTTTATTTTTTTGATTACCAATAAATTATAATACATTTCTAATTATAAATCTATTAATAATATTTTTACAATAAATTTATTATAATTTATAATTTATAAATATTCTTCTAAAAAAATCAAATAATCACCAAAAAATTTCTGTTGATTTTCATTATAACTTACTATCCTGTTTAATTTATGCAAATATTTACTCTCTGACCATTTTTTTTGATTTATATATCTTCTGTATCCAAGCTTCCAGAATTTTTGCGGAAAAATTATTAATGCAAACATTATCTCTAACTCTTCTTTACACAATCTATTTATGGAATTATAGGCTTCAATTAAAACTTTAGCAAAATTAAAATCCCATCCATAAGATTTTTTGAACATCAATCTCCTAATAAGCGTTCCTAAATCATTTATTTGCAAGTCAATCATAATATTATCAAAATCAGTTATGAAGTATTCTCCCTCCTTTTTAATTATATTCTGATTATTAAAACTATTAAGGCATATTGTCTTTTGATCATTTACTACTTTTGATAATTTATAATATTGTGACTCGTATAACATATTAATGGCTGACAACCCTCTACTATAGAAGTTATCAATTCCCTCTAGAAAAAGTACATCAAAATCATTCTTTATCCTTTTGCTAATAATTATTTTTTTAAATTTTTCAAGATTATTTAAATTACTAGAGAAAATCTTTGGCCAATTTTTTAAGTTTTTTTCTATGTGAATTTTGTTATGGTCAATCTTATTTGTTGTATTATGAAATTGCGCTAAGAGTTTTATACAATTTACAGCTTCATCAATATCAGTTAAATCACATTCATAGCCTTCTAGCCATTCTGTTAAGTAAAATATATTGCTTTTATAACTTACATAAAAAGATCCCTCTTTTGTTCTATAATACTTAGCTATATTTGAAAACTTATGAAATAAAAGCTCTTCTGTTAAAATACAACTGTTTTTAGCTTTATTTCTTCCATGTTTCATTTTCTTTAAACAGAAATTGCCAATATCTGTTGTAACTTTGTATTCCCCTCTAATTTTTTCAGCACTTACTAACTGGATATTATACTTATGCATTACAGTTCTTAATATTTGCATCTCTTTATTTGCAATTATTTTAATGCCCTCAGTTTTCCTTGTATTCCCTTTCAATTTTTTCTCTCCCTAATAATAGTGCTATTAAATTATATTAATTAAATTTATTTAGTATTCAATAATTTGCAAATAAGATATTTACTTATATTTTTTTACCTTCACAGCTCTACTAACACAATAAACTACAAAAAAATGTGTAGCATAATTTTATACTACACGTTTTTCGAGATTTTATTTTTATAAAAAATGTTATACTCTTATAAATCTATTTATCAGAATTCATTTTTATAATTGCTTCCTTAATAACCCAATCCGGTGTAGACGCTCCTGCTGTAACCCCTATATTTTTAAAATTTGCATCTTTTATAAATGCATCCGGGATACCTAACAAATTTTCTACATGTACTGTGTTTTCGCAATTTTTTTTACATATTTCATAAAGTTTTGTAGTGTTTGAACTATTAAACCCACCAATAACTACCATAGCATCAACTTTTGTTGAAAGTTCCTCTGCAGATTTTTGACGCACTTCTGTTGCACTACAAATAGTATTAAATGCAACTATTTCCTTACTGGTTTTTATAACCAAAGTTAATATCTCTTCCCAAGTAGCTTGCCTTTCAGTTGTCTGAGCTACAACACATACTTTATTGGGCATATTAAAATTTGGATCACCACTCTTAAGTATTAAAGCCGAATCATTACACCATCCATTAATTCCAATAACTTCTGGATGATTTTTATCTCCTACAATAATAATACTATATCCCAAATCGTAGTATTTCTTTACCTTCTTGTGAATATTTTCTACATAGGGACATGTTGCATCTATTATATTAAGCTTGTGCTTCTTTAAAATATTTAACGCTTCTTCAGATACTCCGTGTGATCTAATAATGATTGTATCATTTTCTTCTAAGCTATGAATATTATCAAGCTCTATAGGAAATATTAGATTTTCTTTTAAAAAATCTACAACATCATTATTATGAATAAGCGGTCCCAGTGTGTATATTACACTTTTGTACTTGTCTTTCATTTTTAAGGCTGTATCTACTGCTCGTTTAACTCCAAAGCAAAAGCCAGCTGAATCTGCAAGTGTTATTTTTTTCATTCTGACTCCTCCTTCTATAAGCTATTTCACAAAATACTAATCAATATTTTTAATATTTGAATTAATATAATGTATCATTTTTTGCGCTACACCATCAATGTCTAAATCATTAGAATCAATTTCTATAGCATCTATGGCTTTTTTAAGTGGACTAACTTCTCTATGGGTATCAATATAATCTCTTTTCATAATATCGCTTAAAATAGTGTTATAATCAACCTCTATATCCTTTGAAATTAATTCTTCATATCTTCTCTTAGCCCTTTCTTCACTACTAGCAGTTAAGTAAAATTTAAAAGTAGCGTCCACAAGCACAACAGTACCAATATCGCGGCCATCCATAATAACATTGAATTTTTTAGCTATATCTTGTTGTAATTTTACAAGAATCTCTCTAACTTTGGGAACCGCTGCATACTTTGAAACATTGTTACTTATAATCGGAAGATTTATCATATCTGTCAAATCTTCATTGTTAACAATTAAATGATCCCTCTCAAAATGCATTTCTAAGGATTCCACTATTTTAACTAATTCATCTATATTATTTTCTGATATATTTGCATTCATAGCTTTTACTGTAACTGCTCTATACATTGATCCTGTGTTAATATACATAAGATTGAATTTTTCACCTATTATTTTAGCAATAGTACTTTTCCCTGCACCTGCTGGTCCATCTATTGCAACTGAAATTCTCATTATATTCCACCCACCCTTTATAAACATGATAATATTAGTCCTTTCCTACATTATTTCCAGCCAAATATCCCGTGGACAATGCTATTTGAAGGTTATAACCTCCTGTATATGCATCTACATCTATCATTTCGCCTGCAAAATAAAGATTATCAATTACTTTTGATTTCATAGTAGACGCATCTATTTGCAGAGTGTCTACTCCACCACTAGTTATAATTGCTTCTTCAATTGGACGAAGACCCTTTATGTTAAGAGGCAAATTCTGAAGTAAATTCACTAAGACTTTTCTTTCTTCTTTAGTAATAGAATTCACCTTTTTATTTTCATCAATGTTAGATAATTGAATTATTGTATTAATTAATTTACTAGGAAGTAAATCATTTAATGAGTTCTTAAAAGCTTTGTTTGCATATTTTATGAAATCACTTTGAATTCGCTTATCAAGTTCAACTTCACTTAAAGCTGGTTTTAGATTTATGAAAGCTTTTAATTTTACTCCGTCTTTCACAAAACTACTGGCACTTAAAACAATAGGGCCTGAAATACCATAATGAGTAAAAAGCATTTCTCCAAACTCTTTATATACACACTTATTTTTACTATCAGTAATCCTTAATTCTACATTCTTTAGAGAAAGACCCTGTACCTCTGGAATCCAAGCCTCCTGAAGCTCTATTGGTACAAGAGATGGTCTAGGTTTAATTATATTATGCCCTAAAACGCGAGCATAAGATAATCCTTCACCAGATGAACCTGTTTGTGGATATGATAAACCACCAGTACATAAAATAAAGTAATCCCCTAATACAATACTTCCATCACCGAGCTCAACTCCAGCAATTTTTTGATTATCTCTAATTAACTTTTTCACTTTTGTGTTTAATAGTATTTCAACCTTTTTATTTTTTAATTCCATATTAAAAGCTTTTATAATATCTGAAGACTTATCTGACTGCGGGAATACTCTATCTCCTCTTTCAACTTTAAGGTTAACTCCCAATTCTTCGAAGAACTTCATTGTATCTTCGTTAGTAAAGGAATATAGTGAACTATATAAAAAATGAGGATTACATGGTATATTTTCAAAAAAATCACCGATATCCTTCGCATTTGTAATATTGCATCTACCCTTACCTGTTATATAAAGTTTCCTTCCTAATTTTTCATTCTTTTCAATGAGTACCACTTCGTGTTCTGATGAAGCTGTAACAGCTGCCATCATACCTGCTGGTCCTCCTCCAATAATAATTATTTTTGACACTTAATCACTCCCTTATAATACTTTCATTATAACTTAATATAATATATTAATCTATTAGCCACATTCAAAATAAATAAAATAATTTAAATAAATGCATAGATTTATGTAGTAAGTTTTCTTATAAAGGTAAAAACGTGGGAAAAGCAAAAGAGAATCCCAATAAAGGAATTCTCTTTTGCTTAATTATGAATTAATAGTTTCCTTGTGCATGCATTGCTTCTGCAACCCTTACAAATCCTGCAATGTTAGCGCCTTTAACTAGGTTATAACCAAATCCGAATTTTTCAGCAGAATCTCTACAATTTTTGTATATATTCAACATAATTGCATGTAATTTTGCATCAACTTCTTCATCTGTCCATGATAATCTCATACTATTTTGACTCATTTCAAGTGCTGATGTAGCTACACCGCCTGCATTTGCAGCCTTAGATGGTCCTACTTTAACTCCCATTTCTAAGAAGTAATCAACAGCTTCGTTAGTACATGGCATATTAGCACCTTCACAAACCATTGTTATTCCGTTTGCTACTATTTGTTTAGCATGCTGAATATGAATATCGTTTTGTGTTGCACATGGTATTACTATATCAACTTTTACTCCCCATGGCTTTTCTCCAGCGAAGAATTCACAACCATACTTGTCAGCATAGTCTTTAACTCTTGCGCCTTTGTTTACACGTAACATTTCAACCATGTAATCTACTTTTTCTCCTAGTACTCCAGCTGGGTCATATATGTATCCGTCTGGTCCAGAAAGTGTTACTACTTTACCACCTAATTGTTCAACTTTTTTACAAAGACCCCAAGCAACGTTTCCAAAACCTGAAGTAGCTACTGTTTTGCCTTTGAAATCTGTTCCTTCATGTTTAAGCATTTCTTCACAGAAATAAGCTATACCGAAACCTGTAGCACTTGGTCTTCCTAAACTTCCACCATAGGATAAACCTTTTCCTGTAAGAACTCCATTTTCGAAATTCCCTTTAATTCTTCTATATTGTCCAAATAAGTAACCGATTTCTCTTCCGCCAACACCAATGTCTCCAGCTGGAACGTCCACATCTGGTCCTATGTGTCTATAAAGCTCAGTCATAAAGCTTTGGCAGAATCTCATTATCTCATCATCTGATTTTCCTTTTGGATCGAAATCAGAACCACCTTTACCTCCACCTATTGGAAGTCCAGTTAATGAATTCTTTAATATTTGTTCAAATCCAAGGAATTTAATTATTCCTATGTAAACTGATGGATGAAATCTTAAGCCACCTTTAAAAGGTCCTATACATCCATTAAATTGTACTCTAAAACCACGATTGACCTGATTAACACCTGCATCATCTACCCATGGTACTCTAAACATAATTTGTCTTTCTGGTTCACAAAATCTTTCTAAAAGGTTTGCTTCAATATACTCTGGGTGTTTTTCTAAAACTGGCCCTAAAGATCCCAATACCTCTTCTACTGTTTGTATAAATTCAGGCTCATTAGAATTTCTCTTTTTAACATTGTCTATTACCTGTTGAATATAAGCTTTTGTCTCCATAACTTAATCCCTCCTAAAAATGAATGTTTAATTTCAGTTTAATATTTATTTTGCATATTAAACTGCTTTATAATTAGTATATTCTATATGTTTTTCGATAATCCTTCTTTATTTCTTAAAAAAAAATATTATTTCTAAAAAAAGAGTAAACATTTACATATACTTAGTCTAAAGGAATATTCTAGATAATTTATCTTTCATTTTTGTCTTTATATGAATAAACTTGATATTCTTCCCATATGCTCTCCAAAGTAGAAAATGTTCTTGAAATTTTTTCTTTTTCTCGAAGTCCTACAGCAATAATTAATGCATTTATTACACTAAGTGGTGCAACTAAAGAATCAACAAAAGAAGCCATATTACTTTGGGCTATTAATGTATAGTCAGCTTTAGCCGCAAGTGGAGATAATAAACTATCTGTAATTGCTACAACATCCGCATTTCTACTTTTAGCAAAGGCTAAAGCTTCAATTGTTCTTGTAGCGTACCTTGGAAATCCTATTCCAATCAATACGTCTTCTTCTGAAACATTAATTATTTGTTCAAATATATCACTAACACCATAGGCAACGACTTTAACATTATCTAAAATAAGATTTAGATAAAAAGCCAAAAACTCAGCTAGGGCAGAAGAACTTCTAAGTCCAATTATGTATATTTTTTTTGCTTTAAATAATGAATTTACTACATCCTCAAAGGTTTTATGATTAATCTTTTCAAGGGTAGCCCGAATATTTTCCATGTCAGCTTTTAATACACCTTTTAATGCATTTTCTTGTGTAATGAAGTCATTAGATAGCTCAATTCTTTGCACTGTTGTTAATTTATTTTTAATCAATTCTTGAAGAGATTTTTGCAGTTTTGGATAACCACTAAATCCTAACTCATTAGCAAATCTTACAACTGTAGACTCACTTACCCCTACACTAGATCCTAATTTTGCAGCCGTCATAAAGGCAGCCTTATCATAGTGCTTTAAAATGTATTCCGCTATTAATTTTTGTCCTTTGCTTAAACGCGGAAATTTTACTTGAATAGACCTCATTAAATCTTGTTTATTATTTTCCATAATAACCCCCAACCCTTCTATGTTAACTTCAAATAAATGAAGTAAATATTTCATTTGTTTATTTAATGAAATATTTACTTCATTTTATCATTTATTGAACATAGTTTCAACGAATTATTCATTTTTATAATATTTTAGCTGTCTTTTTATTTTAAACATCCGAAATTTCCTTGATATTACCTTGATTTCTTCAAATCACTACTGACATTTAATAATTATAGATTCTTCAAATATCTTATTTCTTCTTCAGTCAAGTTTCTCCATTCACCTTTTTCCATATTTCCAAGTGTAATCTCACCAACTGAAACCCTTTTTAATGCAATAACTGGATGCTCTATAGCCTCACACATTTTTCTAATTTGACGATTCTTACCTTCATGAATAGTAATTGTAACCTTGCTGTTAAATCCAATTCTCTTATTCGTTTCAAAGTTTGCTCCTGCTGTAATATATCCGTCAATATCTATACCATTACAGAACTTAAATATTTCTTCCTCTGTTGCGCAACCTTCTAATAAAGCTATATATACTTTATTAATTGCTTGTTTTGGATGAATTACCCTATTATAGATATCCCCATCATTGGTTAATATAATTAAACCGGATGTATCATAGTCTAAACGCCCTATAGGGTATATCCTTTCTTTTGTCTTCACTAAGTCTAAAATAGTTTTTCTTTCTTTTTCATCTTTTACAGTAGATACTATTCCCTCTGGTTTATTTAATGCAATGTAAACCTTATTTTCTTCTATATTGATAATTTTATTATCTACATATACAGTATCTTTATCAGGATCAACCTTTTGTCCAAGTTCTGTAACTACAAAATCATTTACTTTTACTCTCCCGCCTGTAATTATTTCCTCACATTTTCTTCTTGAAGCAACCCCACATCTAGCCATGAATTTTTGCAAACGTTCTTCCACTATACCACTTCCTAATATTATTTTAATTACTATATAAATAAGTCTTCATAAAGAAGTATATAAGTATATTAGTAAAAAATCAATTGTCGAAATATTTTTTCATTTTATTACCACCTCTAAAGTAGAAATTTGTAATATATTCAACTCCTATTTCTTTTAATTTGCCTAATGCTATAATATATACATAATACAATATTTAAATTGCAGAATAAGAGGAGGATATATTATGGATTTTATGAATTACTACATGCCAACAAAAATATTACTAGGTGAAGAGTTAGTATTAAAAAATAGCAGCTTATTTAACAATTATGGACAAAAGGCTTTAATTGTAACGGGTAAAACATCTTCAAGCATAAATGGTTCATTAAAAGATGTAACGAGTGCTTTAAAGAAGGAAGGCATTGTATATGATATTTTTAATAGTGTAGAAGAAAATCCCTCTTTAGAAACTGTAGAAAAAATTGCAGACCTGGGAAGAGCGCAAAACTCTGATTTCATTATCGGGATTGGAGGTGGCTCTCCCATTGATGCCTCAAAAGCAGCAGGCGTGCTAATAAATAATCCAGCTGCTACAAGATATAATTTGTTTGATAGTCCAAATTTAAAATCTATACCGATAATTGCCCTGCCAACCACAGCTGGAACTGGAAGTGAAACAACTCCTTATTCTATAGTTACAGATAATGAGATGCAAACAAAGCGTGGTATATGTCAAAGAGTATTCCCTGAATATGCTCTGCTAGATGTAAAATATCTAATGTACTTACCAGAGCAAATAACTATAAATACTTCAATAGATGCACTATCCCATTTAATAGAAGGATATCTGTCTTCAAATGCAAATGTATTAAGTGATGCCCTAGCCGAAAAGGGATTAAAATTGTTTGGAGAATGCTTAAATATGATAAAAGAAAAAGATTTTACTTATATAGTGAGAGAAAAGTTAATGCTCGCGTCTTCCATAGCTGGTATGGTAATAGCTCAAGCTGGAACATCTCTTCCTCATGGCATGGGTTATGCACTTACATATTTTCATAATATACCCCATGGAAAAGCAAATGGAGTACTTTTAAAATCCTATTTAGAATTTTGCTTGGATGAAAATAAGGTTCGAAAAATTTTATATCTATTAACCCTAGAAAATTTAGACGACCTGGGTAATTTCTTAAATGCTATGCTTGGGTATATAAATACTGTAAGTTTTGAAGAAATGTGTTCTTATGCAGTCATAATGGCTTTAAACAAGGATAAATTAAAAAATCACCCTGCACATGTGAAAAGAGAAGATATACTTAACATATATAAGGAAAGTTTAAAATATAAATAGTAAAAGCTTATATTACTAGATTCTTAAAAAAGCATTAGTAATCCTAAAGTAAATTAGAATTACTAATGCTTTTTTACTGGAATTTACACAGTATCCCTTTTTATTCAAGGTCCCTTTTTTAAGACATTAAAAATAATAGACACACTATCAGTACAATTCCAAATATAAATAATGAATAAGTTAAACTATTCATGTTATACCCTATTTCTTCTATTTTCCTTTTGATATTTATTAATTCTGACTTTTCCCCTTCAATATCAATTTTACATATGTTAGCTTTAGTACTAAATAACACAATAAATCTGCTTATCATTCTTCTTATAATAGATTTTCTATGATCAATTTCTATTTTACTAATTGAATCAATACCACTACCTATAAAAGTAACACTATTAACTACTGCACCGTCAATTAAATGAAATATAATTGAACTAACAAAAATGAAACTTTTCCCTAAAGGCACATATATATGTTTCTCTAAGCTGATCCAATTTAAAGAAGGGTTCACATAGTACCAATTAGTACCTTCACCTTTTTTTAACATTCTTCTTATAAATCCCATATAAATTATGATTCCAATTAATATTATAATCATGGAACTTTTAGTATTATCAAAAGTGTAGAAATTTACTACTAGTGGTTGTGCATTTCCAAAGGGCTTCAAGGCTTTATCTAACACGTGTAATATTACATTCGGGTTAAGTCCAATATAGATACTCATTAAACTAAGTATAACCATTGGAACTAGCGCCCTTTTGCTTATCCTTGCCTTTACCTTTTCAAAATCATGATTACTCTTTTCTATAAATACAGCTACAAATATCTTCAGCAAATAGGCTACAGTAAAACTACTACTTATTATAAACACAATTTCACATATTTTAAAAAATGCCCCACTATACATATGCTGCGCTTCTATAATTGCCTCATGTAACATAGTTTTACTGGTGAACCCATTGAAGCCTGGCATTCCTATAACTGATAAAACACCAATAAAAAATAATATCTTTAGTACATGTTTATGAATTCCAAAGCCACCAATTTTGTTTATGCTAACTTCATTTAGTATCAGATATATGGTTCCTGTACCCATAAATAGTAGAGCTTTAAAAATTCCATGGTTTATAACGTGATACAAGGTACCATAAATAGCTATAGTTCTATGCTCTTTCAAAATCCCTATGAGTCCTATTCCAACAAGAATATATCCAATTTGGCTCATGCTGCTATATGCAAGGATTCTTTTAATGTTTCTCTGCATCATGGCGAGAAAACCACCAATGAACATATTTAGAAAACCTAACACTAAAATAATAATAGAAATTATAAAATCTCCACTCATAATTACTTCAATAGTTACTATAATTCCAAATATACCGGTTTTAGCTAAAACTGCAGATAACACAATTGTTGCTGGTGTTGGTGCTGCAGTATATGCCTTTGTTAACCATATATGTAATGGTACCATTCCTGCTTTTACGCCGAAGCCTATAATAATTAAAGATACAATAAGATACTTTATATCGCCGAGGCTACTTACTAAAAGTCTCAATTCACTAATATCTAATGTCTGAGTATAATTATACAGTAAAAATAATCCCATAAGCAGAATAAGCCCGCCCGTCACCGCCATTACAATATATGTATTGCCTGCATCATGGGAATAGTCGTCTTCATCGTTAATTATTAATGCATAAGATGTAAAAGACATAATTTCAAAGAAAGTGAATAAGTTTAAAAAATTTTCTGATATGAAAATTCCAATAGTGCTTGCTAAAGTTAGCATAAAAAACAAATAATATCTATTTCTGTTTTTATGATTCACTAAATACTGCGTTGAATACAGTGTAGTTAAAAACCATATCATAGCTGTTAGCCAAACAAAAACATATCTAAACATATCTAATTTCAAATGAAGCCCTGTACCCATAACATAAGGTATAGATATTTCTATTTGTTGTACTACAACATATTTATATAATATAGTGGTAACCACAAACACAATAGTTGTCATTAGAACATTAAAAACATCCCTATATTTTTCATTTTTCCGGCCTATAGTAAAACCTATAAAAGAGCCGATCAATGGAAATAGCAAAATAAAAAGTAAATACATAGTTGGGTTCAATATAATACCCTCCTTTCTTAAATTACCTCACTAGCAATTTTCTGTATAAATGAGATAATCATATTCGGAAATAGTCCAAGTAAAATTACTAGGATGGTTATGGCAACTATAGGTACTAACATTTTCATTGGTGGTTCCTTAACTATAGTGTCCTCTCCTTTTTTGAAAAAAGCTTCAGTTATAACTGGTAAAAGGTATAGCGCCGTTAATAATGCACTTAAAAGCAAAATTGCGGGGAAAATCATTTTCCCAGCTGTAAGACCACCTTGAGCCAAATACCACTTACTAACAAACCCGTTTGTTGGTGGAATTCCGATTAATGATATAGCAGCTATACCAAAACACGCCATTGTGATTGGCATCTGTTTGCCAATACCTCTAATTTGACTAATATCCGTTTTGCCCGTGGTGTACATTATCGCTCCCACACAGAAAAAAAGTACAATTTTAATTAGTGCATGATTAATTAAATGAAGGAGACTTCCAACAAATGCATCTTCATTTAAAAGAACTATACCGAGTAAAACATATCCTAATTGGCTAATAGTTGAGTAAGCCAATCTCTTTTTTAGATTTTCTTGATGCAAGGCTAAGAAAGAGCCCAATAAAATTGAAAGTACTATTAAAATACTTAAAAATATATTTACATGAAGCGCCTTAATTATTTCCGTTCCAAAGATAAAATAGCTCAAACGCACAATAGCAAAAACCCCTGATTTTACAACTGCAACTGCATGAAGCAGGGCACTAACTGGTGTTGGTGCCACCATTGCTGCAGGTAGCCATGAATGAAAGGGTACCAGAGCTGCTTTAACTCCAAACCCTAAAAACATAACAACATAGCTTATTACGTATAGATTCCTATTATCATTTGTTATTGCTGGCAGAATGCCCCCAGCACTAAATGTGGTATCCTTTGTAATACTGAATAATAAAATCATTCCAAGCAAAACTAATGTAGCTCCTACAAAGGAATATATCAGATATTTTTTTCCGCTTTTTAGTGCTTCTTTAGAATCTGTATGTATTACAAGGGGAAACGTTGACAGGGTAAGCAGTTCATAAAAAGTGTAAAGTGTTATAAGATTTCCTGAAAAAGCAATTCCCATGGTTACCCCAAGTGTTGCAAGAAAAAAAGTAAAGAATCTTCTTTCCTTTCCTTCGTGCTTCATATATTCCATAGCATAAAAGGCAGTGAAAATCCATAAGATTGCTACTAATAAAGAAAACAAAATACTTAACTTATCTATTCTAAAATAAATATCTAAAAATTCATTTAATTTAAATAGATGAACTCTACTTTCCCCATATAAATAAAATATAGTAACTAGAAAAACAAAATTTAATGTAACACCTATACTGACAAAAATATTTCTTTGCTTTTCATCAAATTTTATAGTTGCCATAATTATTGCCAATATAAATGGAAATAAAATTGGTATTATTATTGTAATATTATTCAAACTATAAGTACCTCCTCTACTGAAGCCCTAGACTAATTAGATTTATAATACCTTTGGATGCTGCTCCCACGTAAATCATGGAAATCACTAGAAAAATTACGGGCATCAATTCTTTTAAAGGTTTACTTTTAGATTTATATACTTTACCTTGCAAATTTTCTTCTCCAAAAAATGCATTTATAACAATTGGAAAATAATATACTGCGTTTAATAAACTACTAAGCAAGATAACAGCAATTAAAATCGTATTACCAGCTGCTATGGTGGCCAGTGATAAGTGCCACTTACTTATAAATCCAGGCAATATTGGAATTCCTATCATAGATAGTGCACCTATAGAAAATAATCCTAGGGTTAAGGGCATTTCCCTACCTATCCCCTTTAAATGTTCTAAGGTTTTATGCCCTGTTTGTTCTATCATTGCTCCAACTAGTAAAAACAGTGCTGATTTAGTTACCGCATGCCCAATAATATGAAATATAGCAATGGAAATTCCTAAATCTGTTCCAATACCTATACCTAAAAATATATACCCCATTTGTGCCACAGTAGAATAGGCTATAACTCTTTTTATATTCTTTTGAAAGATAGCAAAAACTGAGCCCATTATCATACCTAAACTCCCTAATATAAGTATAATATTTAAAACTGAATAATGATTAAGTATTTCCATTCCAAAGACTCTATATAATACCTTAATCAAAAGTAATACAAAGGCCTTTAATACTAATGAAGATAAAATTGCACTTGAGGAAGTAGGTGCACTTGAATGAGCATCTGGAAGCCAATTGTGAAGTGGAAACATGGCACTCTTAACTCCCAGACCAATAATAAATAAAACTATAGCAATTAGCACTGCATTTGGGTAGTTTAAGTAGCCTTTAATTAATTCTCTATGAATGTAGTCTATATTCAAATGTCCAGTCATTGAGTACAAATATGCAATTCCCATAAGTACAAGACCAGATCCGAGGCAGCTCATAATTAAATATTTCATAGTTGCTTTCATGTTCTCCTTTTCATCTTTGACAATAATAGTGCCACAAGACGCTAGAGTTCCTACTTCTATAAATACAAAACAGTTAAACAAATCATTAGAATATACTACGCCCAGTAAAGAACCAATTAAAATGTTTATAAGCAAATAATATAAACCTACCTTGGACTCTTTTATTTCTTTTTCTATACTATAGATTGAATACCAAATTATCATAAGTGCGACAAAGGTAAATAGTAGTCCCATCATGGCCTCTATTATTCCAATGCGAAATTCAATTCCATAGGGTGCATTAAAATGTCCGATTCTATACAAATACCCGCCTTTATCAATAACAAAATTTAAATTTATAAGAGCGAGTATCATGACTATTGTCATTGATACTAAACTAATACCTTTAGCAATTTTTGTTTTTTTAATTAAAGGCATTATAAACGCTGTAATAAACAAAATCAATATAATAGTAAGTGGAAAACTTTCAATGAATCTCATTTTAATCACTCCTCTTCTTAATAATTTCATCTAGCTCAATGCTACCGTATCCCTCATATAACTTTACTGTTAGCGCAAGAGCAAATGCTGTTGTACTAACTGCTACAACTATCCCCGTAAGCATAAGTGCAGAAGGAACAGGATTGATGTATCCTTGAACTCCTTTATGTGCTCCTATAATAATGGGGGCATCGCGTCCGACAATATATCCTTTTGCAATAAAAAATAAGAAAATTGCTGTATCCATTATGTTCATGCCAATTATTTTTTTTATTAAATTATTATTTAATAACAATATTGCAAACCCAACCCCAAACAGTATAATTGCTCCAGTCTCATAATAATTATTTATTAGTCCTTCCATAATTAAATTTCTCCTCCGTCAAATAAAGTGAAAAAAAAGTATATAGTTATTGCTACAATAAGTCCTACTAATATGTTTAATGGTAATAAAAACCCACCACTAAGTATGTTACCTGGTGTTCCCAAACCTGGTTGTGGCAAGTTTAAATGATTTCCACCAGTTATAAAGCTATATCCTTTTAATAGTCCATAAAATATAATAGACCCACAGAGAAAGGTTATTAATTTTGAGTAGGGTAATAAGTTATCTGTAAACTCCCCACCATAAATTATTCTATATAAGATGAAACTAGTACCTATAATTGTTCCACCTGCAAATCCGCCACCGGGGCTTAAATGTCCATATATAATTATATAAATTCCAAAAATCTGAATACAAGGTATTAGAACTTTACTCACTTCTTTTAAAATAGTACTTTTAAAAACAGTTTCATAAGTTTCTGTATCCTGAGCTTTCTTTTCCTTCTTTAAAAGTAATAAAACTACAATTGAAGCGGTAAACAATACACTTGCCTCAACAAAAGTGTCAAAAGCACGGTAATCTAAAATAATACCTGTAACAATATTCATTGCACCAGTTTCTTTTGTTGTTTTCTCTATATAATAATTTGAAACTTCATTTTTAGCAGGATTATCGGCTTGTCCAAATTTCGGAAGTTCATTAACCCCCAAAAGTAAAATCATAATTAAAGTTATTGTAATTCCAATAGATAAAAGTTTTTTCATTTTCTTACTCCTTTAATCCTCTTTAGTGTAAGTATAAATAGAATTGTAGTAATACCTGCTCCTACTGCGGCTTCTGTTATTGCCAAATCTGGTGCATTTAACTGTTGCCATAGTATTGTCATTATAAGGCTATAAACCATAAATACTATTATTGCACCAAGCAAACTTTTTATAGTGGAAACGGCTACAGCAGAGCCTATTAAAAATATCAGCATTATCACACTAAACATCTTCATGTTTTTTCACCCCATTTATTTTTCTAAGGGAAGCTTGCCTTGCATACTCGCCTTTAGCAATTAAGTGTGTAGCTGTTGGGTTTGCGATCCACACAAAAACAAGAATTAATATAATTTTTAAGCTAACTAAACTTACCCCCTCCAATACTACTAATGAAGATAGGCATAATATAGCCCCTAAAGTATCACATTTAGCCGCGCTGTGGGCTCTTGTAAAAACATCTGGAAATCTTATAATACCCAGTGTTCCAACCATGAAAAAGAATAACCCCCCAAAGAGGAATATAGTTACTATAATATCCTTCATATATTTTCCCCTCCTGTATTTCCAATAAATTTAGCAATTATTATAGAAGATAAGAAACTAATCAAAGCATATACTATTGCTACATCTACAAAATAAGTTTCTTTTAGTAAAATTGAAACTATGAGAATAAGTACAATAGTTTTAGTACCTATGACATTAATAGCAATAAGTCTATCTGCTGCACTTGGTCCCTTGATTGCTCGCAGCATACAAATAAAAATTGTAGCTGATAAAAATAAAATAGAAAAAATTAATATTCTACTCATAAATACCCTCCTCTACTTTCAAAATTACATTTTCAAAATCTGAATTAGTTAGGCCGAGAGCAAACTCATCTTTCAAACAATGTACCACAATTTTATCCCTATCTAGTGATATAGTTAAGGTTCCCGGAGTTAATGTTATTGAATTCGCAAAAATTGTTTTATGAAAATCGGATTTTATTTTTGTTCTAATTATTACTACCTGTGGTGATATTACTATTTGAGGGCTCAGAACTATTTTTGCTACATTAAAATTGGATACCAATATTTCCTTTATCAACTTAATTGTGTAGGATATCCACAGTAAAATATTTCTTTTAAAGTTTAACTGTCTGTTACTATGAACTAAATTCACATTTAAACTTGTAACTAATAAACTTATTATTATGCCAATACAAAGAGTTTCTGCTCTTACGTTTTCTGATAAAACAATCCAAAATAATAGATATAAAATTACAGTTCTATAATACATTTTAGACCCCCTCTATAACATTTTAAATTACTTTACTAATAATTAGCAATAACCATGCCATAAATTCAACTACAAAAAAATCAAGCTTACAAGCCATTGATTGTCAACGGTTTATAAACTTGATTTTTTTTATATTTAAAATAGTGGTTTATGAAAAATATAATTTTTTATTTAAAAATGCTCTAAAACGATACACTATATTATTATCACTTATCATTTTCTGTACCTTTTTGGAACACTTGTATCGTATCGATACAGAATTCATTATTATATAAACCAGTATTGCATACTGTATTTTGCGTTAATCAATATTTAAGTAGAAAGTTATCTTATTTATTAATAATCTTATATTTTTCCATCTTTCTATACAGTGTGTTTCTCCCTATACCTAATATTCTAGAAGCTGCTGCTATATTATCATTTACATCAATCAGCGTTTGCATAACAGCATTTTTTTCCATCTGTTCTAAGGTAAACAATTGCTTTGCACTACTTATTTCACCAATGTTTTCCTTTTCTTTTACATAGCTTGGTAAATTCTTTCCTGTAAGTGCACTATTATTCTCAGCTACATTTAATACAAGTTGCATAACATTTTGTAATTCGCGAACATTGCCGGGCCAATCATAATTTATCATACCTTCATAAAAGCTTGCACTAACTTTTTTTATATGCTTTTTATTGGTTTCGCTGAATTTCTCATAAAAATAATCAATAAATATCTTGATATCCTCTTTTCTTTCTCTAAGAGGCGAAATATAAATTGGCATAACATTTATTCTATAAAATAAATCACTTCGGAATTTTTCTAGTTCAACTTCTTTTTTTAAATCTTTGTTTGAGGCCGCTATAACTCTAACATTTATTGGTATAACATCATTTCCTCCAACTCTTACTACTTTATGATCCTCTAAAACCCTAAGCAAACTTATTTGAGCATCTAGTGGCATATCTCCTATTTCATCAAGAAATATTGTTCCTCCATCTGCAAGTTCAAATTTCCCTGGATGTCCACCCCTTTTAGCTCCAGTAAAAGCACCCTCAACATAACCAAAAAGTTCACTAGAAACTAAATCGCGAGGAATAGCACCACAATTTAAAAATACAAAGGGTCTACCTTTTCTTCTACTTGCATTGTGAATTGCTTGTGCAAACATTTCTTTTCCTGTACCACTCTCACCTTGAAGTAGTATAGTAGCATCAGTCTTCGCCGCAATTGATGCAAGTTTGGTTGAACGAGATATATTTTCGCTTTTTCCTAATATATCATCAAATGTAAATCTTGCATTAGCTCCAACTATTTTATTAATCATACTTAGAACCGCTTTATTTTCTTTAAAAGTAATTACCCCTCCACCTAAATCCGTAGAAGTAAAAAGCTTTATAGGGGTAACATTAACTATACAAGTTTTATTTCTACCCATTTTCGTAGTAAAATTTATTTCTTCCTCCTTATATCCTTTTCGCTTATTTATAGCGTTTATAATATCCTTTTGATTATTAGCAGATAAGACATCACTTATGTGCATATTATGAATGCCTTTTTCACTATATCCTAACAGTTTTCTTGCAAATCTATTCATACTAGTTATATTGCCTTGATTATCTATTCTAATAATGCCCTCAGAGATTGATTCTGTAATTTGATAAAATTGTTCATTTACTATTTTCAGCTTTTTATTGGAATACTCTAGTTTCATTTCTTTTTCTATGGCCTTTGCTGCAGCTACTACCATACCTAAAGTATGCGGATGAACAAATTCGCAGTTGCCTGTTATGCTTAACACCCCTAAAATCTCGCTGTTTTCATCTTTTATAGGACACGCAGAAGAAGTCCACTTATGATACTTATGTAAATAATGTTCTCCACCAAGTACTTGCATTGGCTCACCGGATATTAATGAAAGTCCAATAGCATTAGTGCCTATTACTTCTTCTTTTATATTATATCCATCTTGTAATAACAGAAATTTTTGCTGCCGTATTAAGCTATCTTCTCCAATATGCTCTAATACATATCCATCTCTATCAGTTAAGCGAATCATAAAATCCGAATTTTGTATCAAGTTATAGAGTGTCTGCATTAGTGGTTTAGCAGTTTCCAATAGGGGGAGGAATTCCTTATACTTCTTTTTTAAGTCATCTTCAGTAAGTTCAATGGGAAAACTCTTTTTAAAGGGATCTATACCATATAGTTTACTTCTTTCCCAAGAATGTGAAATAATGTCCCTAAGTCCTCCTTTGCTTAGAACACCTCCTGAAACAAATAATTTCCATTTTTTTATAATATCTTCATCATTGTCAAGTAGTATTTTAGTTGGCAAATATATACTCCTCCCTCATAAGGATCATGATATAATTCTATTATTTTATTATACATATTACTATTTATTTTGTCTAATAGTTAAAATAGTTATTTGAAATTAATTCCAGTTTACTCAGCACTAAAATTTTAAAAAAATTTAAATAAAAAAAACTCCTTGGAAAACCAAGAAGTCTCTAAAGTTAATTTAAACTTATAGTTTAATAATTTTAACTTAAATATCATTTAAATTAATGTGGCAATACCCTCCAGGATTCTTTTGTAGATACTTTTGATGATACTCTTCAGCATCATAAAAACAAGATAAAGGTTGTATTTCTGTAACTATGGGTTTATTATATCTACTTTGGACTTCATTTTTTGTTTTTAATATAATGTCTAAATCCAACTTATCAGTATAATAAACACCACTTCTATATTGACTTCCTATATCAGGTCCTTGTCTATTTGAAACTGTAGGATCTATTATACCCCAAAATTTATCTAATATTTTTTCAAGGGATATTAGGTTTTCATCGTAACTTATTAAACATGCTTCTGCATGACCTGTGTTTCCAAGACAAACCTCATTATATGTAGGGTCCACCTTTAAACCATTAGCATATCCAACCACAGTTTCAATAATACCATTTATTCTTATCATATAAGCTTCTACACCCCAAAAGCATCCTCCTGCTACAACAATAGTCTTCATAAACGCACCTCCATATTATATAAACTAGTACATATATATATTACTACAAATGCATTTTCTTTTCTAACTAATTGTATAAAATTATTACTAATAATAAATTTATACTACTGTTAGTTTTAATAGAAGAATTATACTATCTCTTTCTTTTTATCTAGAAATTTAAAATCCTCTGCTACAACTTCTGTACTATATCTTTTGTTCCCATCTTTATCTGTGTAGCTATTACTACAGAGTCTACCAGTTAGGCCAATTTGGCTTCCTTTACCTAAATATTTGCACATGGTTTCAGCTAGTGCATTCCAAACCAAAACACTTATAAAATCTGCTTCCTGTTGTGAGTCCTTACGTGGTGTTCTATTAATTGCTAACGTAAATTTAGTATAAAAACCTTTCCCATCGTTAAACTCTTTTAGTTCCAAATCTTTTGTTATCCTGCCTATTAATGATACGTTATTCATAATATCTCTCCTTTTTATTTAATAACTTTTAAAATTATTGACAACAAAAATAAATTTTATACAAACAAATGTTTGCTTATAAATTTATTATTTTTGGGCAACAAAAAACTTTCGCTTTCCTAAAATGCATCTAGAAAAGCGAAAGTATATTTTCTGGCAAAAATTTATTTACTGTAGTAAGTGTCTTTAATATGTTTTTCAATCTTCACTTTATCTCTCTTATCAAATGGGTTATTTGATATTGCTGTAACAAATAAATATGGAAAATTATTTTTTAAATGCTTCATATACATAACCCATTGGCTTACGCTTGCTCCATATACTCTTTTTATATCAATTGCTAAGTGTTCTTTTTCATCATCCCGTAGTTCTGATAAATTCCTTGAAGATAACTCATCTTCTAAATGAAAAACTGCCGTTAACAAATGAGTGAAAGTTTCATGTTCCAATAAATTCGGATTTTCTAATAACCTAAGTAAAAATCCTCTTTTGCTTAATAGAAACTCATTCATTTTCTCTAAATCGATTTTGTGAAATAGTATATCATAATTATAACTTTTGCACTTTTCTAATGCTTTTTTAAAATCTCTTTCTTCCCAACTTGGTTCAACTATAAAGGAACTTGCTATTTCATTAACATTTGGATCAATGGATGTGCAATATTTTAAAATAGTAGTTCCTACTTCATTAAAATATACACCTATTATTAAATTGAGCTTTTCTATTAAGGCTTCTCTCTCTCTTATTTTAATAACTCCATCTATAACTAATGATACAAATAAAATCTCAATAGGTATAAATGCTACGTCCCCTACAATATATAAGAATATATGATGTGCATCTCTAAAAATAAAATAGTGAAAACAATATAATAATGCTGATAAAAGTATCAATAATATAGAAAGCTTTAAACGCCAATTCGATTTCTTCATGTTTGTCTCCCTTTGAAAGTAAGAATATATGTATAATACTTTATTTATAGTTATTTATCAAATAATCTAAACTTTTATGATTATTTACAATGAAATATTGAAGCTTTTATGATTTTAGTTTCTCCTTGGTAGCTACTATGAATTTTAACATCTGAAGTGATCTCTTGCACTGTTCTAGTTACTAATGCTAAGTCACCACTATTGAGACTTATTTTTTTATTTATCCCTGTATCTATTTCTATAGCACCTTTCACTACGTAAAACGCTTCTGTGATTCCAGAGAATTTTTCATCATCATCATTCACATTAACGTCTTTAAACTCTCCTGCATTAACTGAAATCGCCTCTAATTTTCCATTGTAACCTTGCGCCAACATTAAATTAAAATCTGTAACCTTGCCAAAACTTGTTGTTATCCAGTCTCCGCTAAAGCTATCCTGCTGAAATGCTTTTAACACGGCATTGTGATGATCTTCATGTTCAAGAAGTAGCTCCCCTTCAATAACCATAATAAGCCTAGATATTCCCTGCAAGGGAGTAAATGTAGAAGATTCTACTTCAACCTTCGCAGAACTCAGCCTCCATTTAAAATTACGTTGTTCATATAGTGAAGTCTCAGGATAAATATAAAGCTGGGTTGTTGTACCACCAGACCATTCACTTGTTTTATGTTGATTCTTTCTAATTATTTCAATATTATAAGACATTTATATTGCCTCCCTGTATAATCTATTTATGCTTTATTTAGAAATTCAAAAGCAAAAATGGTTATCTTCAATTTATCAAAAATCATTTGAAGACAACCATCTTTAAATCCCAAGAAACATTAATAAAAAAAATAATAAGAGCTAAGAATATATTCAGAATTATACTTATCACATAATTTTTTCAAATAAAGCTTAACCTTTTCTTTATGTTCTAGATCCATTAGAAGTTTTTTAAAATGCGCTTGCTCTTTATCAGAAGCACTATCTTTTATATACCCCCAAACATGTTCGCAAGTATTTATAAAACTTCCATCCTCTACATCTAAATTTATTATTTCATCTGTATATTCATAGAATTCTTGAATACTACAATTATCTTTTACAAGGTGGCTACACTCTTTATAATATTTATAATTTCTTTCCATTAGCAGATATTTATATTTCGCCCACTGCTTTTCTATAACTACATGTTTTAATTTCTTATTCATATTACTGACTACAAGGTTGCATTTTATAGCTGAAATATCCTTATCTTTTACTTCTAGCATAATATCAATATTAAATTCTTTAACTTCTTCAAAGTATTCTAAAAATTCTTTAACCATTATTGTCTTTGAATGAGCTCCTACATGTTTATATAAATCTTGTTGACTATAGTGGACTTTTGGATTGCCATCTTCTTCTTTCCATGTTTTAGCTACTTTATCCATTATTTCTTTTATAGGCATCTCTATTTCATGGTTACACTTATGGTGAAGATTATCAAATATCACTGGTATATTAATTTCACCACTTACGAAAAGTAAATCAACAATATTGAATGTTCTATCATCGTTTTCAATTACAAGCCTTTTCTTTACTGATGGTGATAACCTTCTAAAATTTTCTATAAACCTATTCATAGCTAAAGCCTTATCTCCATAACCCCCACCAATATGAAGTATTATCTTATTGCTCCCGTCTACACCTAAAGCATCAAGGAATCTTGCATGGTATTCCAAATCTTTAATTGCTTTTGCTACAATGTCTTCTTTTTCGGCATTGAGCACGGTATACTGACCTGGATGCATAGAAACCCTCATGCCACATTTTTTTACATATTCACCTATTTCATTTAATTCATTTTTAAAATATTTATGCCAAGCCATTTCATTAACACTATGGCTTCCGAGTGGCACTATATCTGAGCTTATTCTAAATAACTTTATGTTATACTTTTCATTATTCTCTAATATTTCTCTCAAATCTATTAGATTTTGCTCTAATATCTCTAAAAGCATCGTTTCCGAAAAGTTTTTTAGAGTTAATCTTCTATTTGTTCTTGCATCTATTGTAAGTGGTATGCATGCATATCCTATTTTCATATTTTCCTCCTGCCCTAGTTTTATACTTATAAAAGCTACATTCATTGTCCACTTAAACGGCTGCTACGTATTCTCAAACGCATGAAGTTATCCTAAAGGTATATGAATGACCTAATGTTATTGTCCGTCCATATAGACCTATTTTCCACTTATTTAAATTTTATAATCTAAAACAATTTTTAAAATAGATCAATTAGATCTCCTGCGTTATTTTTCAACTTATCTATAGAGTGAATATACCTATTAGTAGTGGCTAAATTCTTATGTGCCGCAAAGTCCCGAACTTTTTCTACAGTAGCCCCTGCGAGTATCGCCAGTGTAATAGCTGTATGCCTAGTAGAGTGAACTTGCAAATTTTTATCTATACCTGCATTTTTACATACTTTTTTTATCATGTAATTTAAAGTGCTTGCATCTAATTTTTCTTTATTCTTGCCATTAGTTGAGTGACCAATAAATAAATACTCCTCCCCACAAGATAATTTATTTCTTTTAGTAATCAGAATATACTCATTAATCATAGCAAGGACGTTTGGTTGAAGTTTCACTATGTCCTCTTTACCACCCTTTCTCCTCACTTTAACTATATCATAACCGGTGTAAGTGGTAATATGCTTTATTTTAATATTTATAATCTCAGATTTTCTTAGTGCAGTGGTTAATGCAAGTACTAATATAGTTTTATTTCTATGACCTAAGATATTAGTTGTATCTATACTATCTAATAAAACCACACACTCATCTTTTGTTAAAAACTCAGTTTCCTTGTTATTTATAACTGGTTTTTCTTCTTTTAGACTTCCAAAGGGATTATATTTAATTATATGAATATCAGTGGAATTATCTTGGTATTTTAATAACCATTTATATAGTGCACTCAACGATGATATTTTTCTGTTTATAGTAGCGGAGGACATGCTTTTATCCATTAATTTTATTATATAATTTTGTGTATTTAATATAGACACCTTTTTAATATCTTCTAAGGTGATATCAGAAATAGAGTCCGCGCTGAAAAAATCTTTTATATCTCGCTCATAGCTTTTAGCAGTATATTTACTTTTTCTAGATTTAATCTCAAGAAAATACCATATAAAATGTTTATTGTCTAAAAATATTTTAGAATTAAAATTGTATTCTATAAGCTTATTTATCATATATATTCTCCCTTAATATTTTCCTTTTTCTATACAATTTAAAAAGCTACCAACAGTAAGTTAGCAGCTTTTTAAAGTATACGGACTACAAGGCATCTTTGACTTATTATCTTTTAGATGCCTAATTACTCTTCTAAGGAGCTAATTAGGTTTATTATTTCTTCTAAGGCTAACTTTTCATCAGCACCATTAGCTATAACGTTTACAAGGTTGTTAGGACCAACCCCTAGAGATAAAATACCTATTAGACTCTTAATATTAGCTTTTTTACCCATATATTCTAAACCTATATCTGATTTGAACGAAGCGGCTTTTCTTACTAATAATGTAGCTGGCCTTGCATGCAAGCCTTTTGGATTACTAACCATAACTTCTCTTGTTACCAATTCACTTCACCCCAATACTTTAATAATAGCATGAGCTTATATTAAAAAGTTTATCATTAACTCATACCATTATAATATCATTAAAAAGTACGTAAATCAATTTTAAATATTCAGAGGTTTAATTATTATCAATATTAATGTTATCGACAAATCTTTCTATTCTATCAATTCCATTTTTTATGTTTTCCATTGAAGTAGCATAGGATAGTCTAATAAAACTATCTGCTCCAAATGCTATACCTGGTATAACCGCAACTTTTTCTTTTTTAAGTAAAAGGTCTGAAAAATCCAGTGAATCTTTTATAATTTTCCCATCTACGGATTTATTTAAAACTTTGCATAAATTGACCATAACATAGAAAGCACCTTCTGGTTTCATGCAAGACAAATTATTAATACTATTAATTCTTTCTACCATATAATCTCGTCTTAGCTTAAATTGATCAACCATAATGCGAACATCACCTTGCTTACCGTTTATTGCTTCAACTGATGCATATTGAGAAATGGAGCTTGGATTAGAGGTAGTATGACTTTGTATGTTGGACATTAATGCGATTATTTCTGTGCTAGCAGCAGCATACCCTATTCTCCAGCCTGTCATAGCATAAGCCTTAGAAACACCATTGATTACAATAGTTCTATTATAAGCATCCTCAGAAAGACTTGCTATACTAATATGACCATTATCTCCATATACTAATTTCTCATAAATTTCATCTGATATTATGATTAAATCATTTGTTTTTGCAAAATCAGCAATTTCTATAAGTTCTTCCTTTGAATATACTGTTCCTGTAGGATTATTAGGACTATTTATTACTATTGCTTTAGATTTAGGAGTTATTGCTCTATTTAGGTTTTTGATTGTTAATTTAAATTTATGTATTTCTTCTGTTTGTACATATACAGGTTCTCCATCTGCTAATTTAACGAGTTCTGGATAACTTACCCAATATGGAACTCCAATTAAAACTTCGTCTCCTGGATTTAGAATAGTTTGAAAAACATTAGCTAAACATTGTTTTGCTCCAGTTGAAACTATAATTTGAGATGGTATGTAATTTAAATTGTTATCGATCTTTAATTTATTAATTATTGCCTGCTTTAGCTCAATAATACCTGATGTAGCTGTATATTTAGTCTTACCTTCTTGAATTGCTTTTATCGCAGCGTCTTGAATATTTTTTGGTGTATTAAAATCAGGTTCACCAGCACCAAAACCTATGACATCTATACCCTCTGCCTTCATCTTTTTTGCCTTTGCAGTTATATCCAATGTTAAAGATGGTGATATTTGTTTAGCTTTTTTAGATAATACCATTTTTTTACCCCCAACGCTTATATTATTTGTATATTTTTACATAAATTTGACTTAAATTAGATAATTGAATTATTGCCTTCATTTATAATTAAAATGAAGGATATAATTCATCTACTACTAATATATCATCTTTTTTTTGTATTGTAAATAGTACAGATCTACTCTAAATAGTGTGCACATTTCTATAAAAAAATAAAGAGCTTGTACTACAAGCCCTTTAAATATCTATTATCTAGGTTGTACTATTAATTTAATTGCAGTTTTTTCTTCGCCATCTATTATTACATCCGTAAATGCAGGTATACAAACTAAATCAACACCACTAGGTGCAACAAAACCTCTTGCTATAGCAATAGCCTTGACTGCTTGATTAATTGCACCAGCACCTATTGCTTGAATTTCTGCTGCTCCTTTTTCTCTCAGTACTCCTGCTAAGGCTCCTGCTACTGAATTTGGGCTCGATTTTGCTGAAACTTTTAATACTTCCATAATAAACCTCCTATTAGCCAATTTAATTGCTACATTTGTACTATTCTACAAACAGAAAAAAAATCCTCTTAAAATTCAGAGTTTTCCTAAATTTTAAGAGGGTTTAATATTATGTTGGTTTATTTAGCATAATCAATAGCCCTTGTTTCTCTGATTACATTTACTTTAATTTGGCCCGGGTATTCTAATTCATTTTCAATTCTTTTAACTAGATTTCTTGCTAATTCAATAGCTCCTGCATCATCAATTATTTCTGGTTTGATCATAATTCGAACTTCTCTTCCAGCTTGAATAGCAAAGGACTTTTCTACGCCTTCATAGGAATTTGCAATTTCTTCTAATTTTTCTAGCCTTTTAATATATGCTTCCAGTGTTTCTCTTCTTGCACCTGGTCTTGCAGCTGATATAGCATCTGCTGCTTGAACTAGTATTGCTTCAAGAGATTGCAGTTCAACGTCACCATGATGCGCTGCAATAGCATTTACTACTATAGCTGATTCATGATGTTTCTTTGCTATCTCTGCACCAATAAGCGCATGCGGTCCTTCAACTTCATGGTCTACAGCTTTACCTATATCATGAAGTAGTCCACACCTTTTAGCGAGTGTTGGATCAATTCCAAGTTCAGAGGCCATAAGTCCAGCTAAATATGAAACTTCTATAGAATGCTTTAATACATTTTGTCCATAACTAGTTCTGTATTTAAGCCTTCCAAGTAACCTAATAATTTCTGCATGAAGACCATGTACTCCTGTTTCAAAAGTAGCTTGTTCTCCTTCTTCCCTTATATCGCTTTCAACCTCTTTTTTAGCTTTTTCTACCATTTCTTCAATTCTAGCAGGATGAATTCTTCCATCCACTATTAGCTTCTCAAGTGCTATTCTAGCAACTTCACGTCGTATAGGATCAAATGCTGAAAGAATTACTGCTTCAGGTGTATCATCTATTATTAAATCAACGCCTGTAAGTGTTTCTAGAGTTCGAATATTTCTACCCTCTCTACCTATTATTCTCCCTTTCATTTCATCATTCGGAAGAGAAACCACATGAACTGTCGTTTCTGCAACGTGATCAGCTGCACATCTTTGAATAGCATAAGTAATAATTTCTCGTGCTTTTTTATCGGCTTCTTCTTTTGCCTTAGTTTCAATTTCTTTAATCATAATTGCAGCATCATGTTTAATTTCTTTTTTAATTTCATCTAACAATACTTGTTTTGCTTCCTCAGATGTTAATCCTGATAGTCTTTCTAATTCTTCCCTTTGTTTAGTGTGTAAATCTTGAACACTTTCTTCTAACATCTCAATTTCCTGTTGCTTTTTAGTAAGATTTTCTTCTTTTCTCTCTAGCACATCACTTTTTTTATCTAAAGATTCTTCTCTTTGGATATTTCTTCTTTCCAACCTTTGAACTTCATTACGTCTTTCTCTTGATTCTTTTTCTAAATCAGTTCTAAGTCTGTGAACCTCTTCTTTGGCCTCTAAAATAGCTTCTTTCTTTTTTGATTCAGCATTTTTTTCACTTTCGTCAAGAATTCTTTTAGCTTCTTTTTCTGCCTTAGAAATATTTGCTTGAGATCTATTTTTTCTACTATAAATTACAACAAAAATACCTACGAAAACAACAACCAAAATAGCACAAACTATTAAAATCATTGCAATAGTTTTATCATCCATTGATTATCAACACCTCCTTTGCTTATTTTCCAGTCTATTTAAGAGTAAACATGAAAGCTAGAGAAGATGTAATATTTATTCAATTGGTAGCAATTTGAATATGCTAAACCAGTATTTGTATTTATTTTATATTACTTTTCAATTAATGTCAAGATTTTAACATTGAAATAAGTTATTTTACTTTTTTTTTAATCATAATTATCTAAACCATAATATTGTACACCTTAAAAAGCATAGACTACGCACCATAATAATAATAATAATAATAATAATAATATTCCACAGTTATATTTAAAATATACCAATTTAATTAAAATAGTAAATATAATTTAATAATGGAACAAATAGTTAATCGTAATTAAAGAAAAAAGCAAGTAAAAACTTGCTTTTATGCTTCTTTTTTATTTACTTCTTTTTCACTAACTTCTTTTGTTTCTTTTGCTTGTTTTGCTTCTTTTTTATCAATTATTGGAGCTTTTGATAAGGGTAGATTATATTTTTCCCTGATTTTATTTTCTATTTCGAACATTACCAGAGCATTATCTTTAAAGTATTGTTTTGCATTTTCTCTTCCCTGTCCAAGACGAATATCTCCATAGGCAAACCATGCTCCGCTCTTTTGTACAATTTCTTCTTTAACTCCTATATCTAAAACATCTCCCTCGCGAGATATGCCTTCACCGTACATAATATCAAATTCAGCTTGTTTAAATGGAGGGGCAACTTTATTTTTAACTATTTTTATTCTTGTTCTATTACCCATAAATTGATCACCTTGTTTAATTGTATCTATTCTTCTGATATCTATTCTAACAGAAGCATAGAACTTTAATGCTCTACCGCCAGGAGTTACTTCTGGATTTCCAAACATTACTCCAACTTTTTCTCTTAATTGGTTTATAAACACAAGAACACATTTTGATTTATTTATAGATCCAGCAAGTTTTCTTAGTGCTTGAGACATGAGTCTTGCTTGCAGTCCTATATGAGAGTCTCCCATTTCCCCTTCAATTTCGGCTTTAGGCACCAATGCGGCTACTGAATCCACAACAATAACATCTATAGCCCCTGAACGAACTAAGGCCTCTGTAATCTCTAAAGCCTGCTCACCGGTATCTGGTTGAGAAACTATTAAATCATCTATATTAATTCCTAGTGATTTAGCGTATATAGGATCTAGTGCATGTTCTACGTCAATAAATGCAGCTGTGCCTCCTTCTTTTTGCGCTTCTGCAACTATATGTAGTGCAACTGTAGTTTTACCTGAAGATTCTGGCCCGAAAATTTCAATCATTCTTCCTCTAGGCACGCCACCTATACCAAGCCCTATGTCTAGTCCTAAACAGCCAGTAGATATAGCATCTAAATTTAAAGTACTATGGTCTCCAAGTTTCATTATTGAACCTTTACCGAATTGTTTCTCTATTTGACCCATAGCTGCTTCTAGTGCTTTTAATTTTTCATTATTCATACATTTCCCCTCAGGGTTCACCATCCTTTTAATTGCGAACGTTTGTTCTAAATTAAGTATACACCATTTGTTTTGCATGGTCAATATGCAAAATAGAAGTTCCCACTTTTTACTCCTCTTGGAATGTTTTTGGAATATTATCGCTGGAACCCTTTTATTTGTATTATTAACAAACTATAATAAATTAATCACTTATCAATTCTAATTGAATCTTTATTTTTAACAAAATAGTCAACGCCTGATATTATTGTAATAATCACTGCAGCAGCCATAAATATATCTGTTAACACATTTAAAATTGGATGTACATAAGACAAATTTAATAATGCTGCAATTATAGCAACTATTTGAATAACAGTTTTTATTTTACCCCACCAGCTAGCTGCAATTACTTTTCCTTCTGAGGCAGCTATTGTTCTAAGTCCTGAAACCGCAAATTCTCTAGCAATTATAATCATAGCTACCCAGCTAGATACAATCTGAAGTTCCACCAATGAAACAAGAGCGGCTGTCACTAAAAGTTTATCCGCTAGTGGATCCATAAATTTTCCAAAATTAGTTATTTGGTTTCTACTTCTAGCTATATAGCCATCTAATTTATCTGTAAGAGAAGCTACTATGAAAATAATAGTAGCCACTTCTCTCCCATAAGGTATGTCTTTAACTGCCATAAATATTAAAAATATAGGTACTAGAAAAATTCTAAGCATTGTAAGTTTATTCGCCAGATTCATAGCACACAACTCCTATTAAATCGTATTCTAAAGCTTTTGTAACCTTCACCAAAGCAAATTCGCCCTTATTATAAACCACATCAGATTCAAAGAAAATAGTTCCATCAACTTCTGGTGCCATTTCATAACTCCTACCAAAATATGTTTTATTATTAACTCCTTCTACTAGAACCTTATATGTTTTTCCTATTTTTTTGCTATTTAGTCCTTTTGATATACTTTGTTGCATTAACATCAATTCTTCTTCACGTTTTACTTTTACATCTTCAGAAATTTGATTCTTCATTTCTGCAGCTAAAGTACCATCTTCCATTGAGTACTTAAATACCCCTAATTTATCAAATTTAATTTCTCTAATAAATTCTTTTAGCTGATCAAAATCCTCCTGCGTTTCACCTGGGAATCCAACAATAAGTGAAGTTCTAAGATTTACGAAAGGGATGCTTTTTCTCATCTTATTTATATTTTCTGTTATAACATTCTTTCTTCCTTTTCTTCTCATGGATTTAAGAATATCATCACTTATATGTTGGATAGGTATATCTACATATTTGCATACTTTATCGTTTATTGCTATTTCATTTATAATTTCATCCGTCATTTCTTCTGCATAACAGTAAAGTACTCTAATCCATTCAATTCCACTTATTTTAGAAATTTCCCTTATCAACTTGTGCAAGGTTTTTTCACCATATAAATCAATTCCATATCTAGTTGTATCTTGAGCAACTAAAATAATTTCTTTGCAACCATGCTGGCTTAATTCCTTAGACTCTTGTACTATGTTTTCCATCTTTCTACTTCTATACCTACCTCTAATATTTGGTATTGCGCAATATGCACAAGCATTATCACAGCCCTCTGATATTCTAACATAAGCAGTATAGGTTCCTGTAGTTAATACTCTCTGACCTTCATTAATATTTTCATCACTATAACTAGTATGTTGCACTTTAATATTTTTAGAAAGCACCTCTTCTATACTACTTAATAACTTATTATAATCATTGACACCAAGCATTATATCAAGTTCTGGCATAAGCTCTATAAGTTCCGCTCCATAACGCTGCGTAAGGCACCCCGTTGCAATCAAAACCGTACAATTGTATTTGTCTTTGTATTTTGACATTTCTAAAATAGTGTCTATTGATTCTTGTTTTGAAGATTCTATAAATCCACAAGTATTCACTAAAATTATATTTGCAAGTTTAGGATCGTTTGTCATATCAAACTTTTCGCTTAAACTACTTATTATAATCTCACTATCAATCCTATTTTTATCACAACCTAAATTTATAACTCCAACTTTTAATTTTTCCACCGGTCATCCTCCTTGTTTGTCTATCTTTTTATATAACATTTGTTAACTCTTATCTTCCTTGTTTGGTTTTATAAGTAAATAATAGTTATTAACCATTATCCTACTACATTTGCATACATAAATTATTGTAAATGTGATTTACAAATTAAACAAGGGTATTTGCAATTTTTCTTACATAAATTTATATTATTAATCTTTTAATTCACTTTGGGTTAATAATATTTCTCTAGGTTTACTTCCATTTCTACCTGAAATAATTCCACGTTCCTCCATTTGCTCTATAATTCTCGCTGCTCTATTATACCCTATTTTTAGCTTTCGTTGCAATAAGGAAGTGGAAGCTTGATCATTTTCAACTACTATTTTAATTGCTTCATTTAATAATTCATCAATATCATCAACCTCATCTTTATTGTGAGAGTTACCTTCTATTTCGTCTATTATTTCTTTTTCATAGCTTAATTCTGTTTTCTGACTTTTTATAAAATCTACCACTCGTTCAACTTCTTCTTCTGATACAAATGCACCTTGAATTCTAACTGGCTTAGCCTCTCCTACGGGATAAAAAAGCATATCACCTTTACCTAATAATTTCTCAGCACCAGCAGAATCTAAAATTGTTCTTGAATCTATTTGACTTGAAACTGCAAAGGATATCCTTGATGGTATATTGGCCTTTATCACCCCTGTAATAACATCAACTGATGGTCTTTGCGTGGCAATTACTAAATGCATGCCTGCCGCCCTTGCCATTTGTGCCAGCCTTCCAATGTATTCTTCTACATCATTGGCACAAACCGTCATGAGGTCTGCTAACTCATCAATTATAATTACTATCCAAGGCAATTTATTTTCCGCAACACCTTTATTAACTAATTCATTGTATCCTTCAATATTACGCACATTATTTTCAGCGAAAAGTTTGTACCTTCTTGTCATTTCATTTACAGCCCAATTTAAAGCACCTGCAGATTTTTTGGGATCTGTTACAACTGGTATTAATAGATGAGGTATTCCATTATAAATATTTAATTCAACCACCTTGGGGTCAATTAATAAGAGCTTAACCTCCTCTGGGGAATATTTATAAAGCAAACTAATTATTAATGAATTTATACAAACACTCTTTCCAGACCCTGTAGCTCCTGCTACCAACAAATGAGGCATTTTCGTTAAATCTGAAACAACACAATTACCTCCTATATCTTTGCCTAGACTAAATGATAAATTTTTATTTGCAGCTGAAAATTCATTAGATTCTATTACCTCTCGAAGGTATACTGCGCTTAACTCTTTGTTTGGCACTTCAATGCCTACGGCTGCCTTACCAGGTATTGGTGCTTCAATTCTTACACCAGATGAAGCTAAATTCAATGCAATATCATCTGCAAGATTTACAATTTTGCTGACCTTAACACCAGCATTCGGTTGAAGTTCAAATCTTGTCACTGAAGGTCCTTTTGTGACTTGAATAACTTTTGCTTCAACTCCGAAGCTACTTAATGTCTCTTGCAGTTTACTCGCACTACTAAGCAATTCTTTTTTGTCGTTCTTATTCATTTTGGAAGTAGTATTTTCATTTAATAAATCTACAGTTGGAAAATCATATTTATTGTTTGACTTTGCATGTGTACTATTTAATTGAATTTCTTGTTCTAATTCTTGTTTAATAGAATTATCTATGTGATTCCCTTTAGAGGCACGTGCATCGCCCTGTTTAATACTATTAACAGTTTCTTCTTTATCTACGATTTCCACTTCTGAGGCAACTTCATTTGACCTTAAGAAATCAAATATTTTAATTTTATTGTTAATGCCTTTTATAAAATCATTTTTATCTTCATTTGGAACTATCTGTTCTTCTTGCTTATCACTATTCTCTATATATAACTCCTTATTATCATTATTCTTGTTCTTACTCTTTTTAATCATAAATTTATCCTTTAGATTAAAACAGATGTCATGCCAAGATATTTTTAATATTAGAGTCAAACATATAACATAAATACCAATAAAAATTATAAAACTTCCCACAGCACCAAATAATGTATGAAGTGGTACATCAATTGAATAACTAATAATTCCACCATGCAGCACATGCTCTGAATTGTACATTTTATTTATTCCCTGCCAAAACTCTCCTTTAGTATAATATTTACTAAAGGATAGCATTTGTATAAATAGCAATGTATTTATTATAAAAAGTATTATTCCATAAAACTTCTTACTGAAGTTTATCTTACCTTTCTTAACAATGTAGCATATACCAATAAATATTATTAAAAAAGGCGAAAGGTATGCGCCCACCCCAAGTATTGCAAAAAGTAAATGGTTAATAAAATTACCTATGGTTCCTGATATTGAATCAGAACTTGAAAACATAGTAGAGAAGATACTAAATAAAATTAATATTCCTACTGTTATTAAAATAATTCCAAAAATTTCACTATCAAAGTTTACATTACTGACGACTTTAGATTTAGTTTTTTTTCTAGCCAAAGTATCACCTCCATTCTTAATATTTCTACAAATTTTAGAAATCTCCTTTAACTTTATATAGCTTTATAGATGAATTTTAAACTATATCCATAAAAAATACAATTAATTCTATCAGTTATGATAAAAAAACCAATAAAATAGATATAAATAGGCCCTTAGAACCTATTTATATCTATTTTTAAGCTTTGTCTATCATTTCATTTAATTTTGATAAGGCTTCACTAATTCCACCAACCTCATCTATCAATCCATTATCAACCGCTTGTTTTCCGATAAGTATAGTACCCATATCATTTAAAAGTTCATCAGTTTGATGCATTAATCTATTTACGGTTTCCTTATCAATTTTGGAAGTCCTAATAATAAACTCAGTTATTCGTTCTTGCATTTTATTAAAGTATTCAAAAGTTTGAGATACCCCTATTATCAAACCATTCATTCTTATAGGATGAATTATCATAGTTGCAGAGGGGGAAATAAATGAATACGCAGCAGCTGTTGCAAGCGGGATACCTATTGAATGGCCTCCTCCAACTACTAGTGATACAGTTGGTTTGCTAACACTTCTAATCATCTCAGCTATTGCAAGACCTGCTTCCACGTCTCCTCCTACAGTATTTAGAACTATAAGAATACCCTTTACTTTTTCATCTCTTTCCATAGCAATTAACTCTGGAATAACATGTTCATACTTAGTAGTTTTAGTCTGGGGCGATAACATCATGTGTCCTTCTATTTGACCAATAATAGACAAAATTTGAATTTTATCATTTTGAGTCGGAAGATTAGTTACTCCCAGTTCTTTGATATTTTCAACCTGTTGATTTGAATTTTCCACAATAATTTCTTTTTTCTTAGCTTCTTTATTTTTTTCAACTTTTGGCATTTGCATTCCTCCTAATCCATCTTTATTTTGTGCATTAAGAGAAACTATATACATTTATTATCCTAATTTAAATTCCCTATGCAAGGCATTTATTGCTGCCTCAACATATCCCGTCTCTACAAGACACCAAATAGTCATATGAGAATCTGCTGTTTGAAGAACTTCAATCTTTTCTCTAGTTAATGCCTTAAGTATTCTAGCCATAACACCCGGAATACCTCTCATTTTTGAACCTATAATTGAAATTTTGCTACACTCCTTAACAAAAGAGCAGGACATATTAATCTCTTTAATTAAATTTTGAAATTTAATAAAGTCTTTTTCATCAATAGTAAATATTTTCTCTTTAGGAAAAACGTTTATAAGATCTATGCTTATAAGATTTTCAGCTAAGATATCAAAGAGATCATCGTAAATAACATTTAAATTTTTGCATATTTTTATTTGAACTCTATTATTCATATGTGTAATGCCAGTAATTATATTATCATAACTTTCGCTTCCCAAATTACTAATTACCGTTCCATCACAATCGTTCATAGTGTTCTTTATTACTAATGGTATATTATATTTTCTAGATATTTCCACGGCCCTAGGGTGTATGACCTTGGCTCCTTGATCTGCAAATTGAAAAATTTCATCATAACTTATTTTCTTTATTAAAGTTGCTTCAGAAACTATTCGTGGATCTGCTGTCATAATACCATCTACATCGGTGTATATTTGCGTCTCTACTGCATTAAGCGCTGCGCCTAGTATTGCAGCAGTAACATCACTTCCGCCTCTACCGATAGTTGTAATATAATTATTTTCATCCTTACCTTGAAATCCTGCTACTACAGGAATTTTTCCCTTTTGCAGTATACTAAGTATTTGTTTTGTGTCCACATTAAGTATTGCTGCATTGTTATAATTGCAATCTGTAATTATACCTGCTTGTCCCCCGGTTAAGGGCACTGTATCAATACCATTATTATTTAATTCATTGCACATTATTACAGTACTTATAGTTTCACCACAGCTCATTAGCAAATCTATTGCTAATGGATTTACAGCTTTAAAATTATCATCTACAAGGGATAGTAGCGTATCTGTAGCATAAGGCGCCCCTTTTCTCCCCATGGCAGATACTACTACCACAGGAAAATAACCTTCTGCCTTTGCGTTTATTACTTTACACGCTACAAGCTTTCTTTTTTCATCCGTTGAAACAGATGTGCCTCCAAACTTTTGCACTATTATCTTCATCTATGTCCTCCATAATTAAATATGAGATTTTTTTAAAAATTCATTATCAACATCAATTATTATAGTTCTCGAGCCTATCTTTTTAACATATTCCCAAGGTATTTCAATGATATCGTTACTTTTAAAAAAACTAAATTTAGCACTGCCCTCATTAATAATTAAAAATTTAAGAAGACCATTCTCATCGATAACTACATCATTACTACCTAAATTGTTATATTTATCACCATCATTAATATTGATAATTTCATATCTTTCCATTTCGCTGTACAGCTTTATATTATCTTCCATATAAACATCCTCCTTAACATTTCTCTCAAGGTGCATGAAAATAAATAACAAGTACTTTCATTTATTTTCATGCCCCTAAAATAGTATGGAATATTTTCTGGAGTTATGCCTAATTTCTATATAATTATAAATAAATTTACTTATCCATAGAAATAATATTACCTTTAAAAAGTTTCTTAACCATTTCTCTTTCTTTTCCTACATATGCAGAATTTATTATACCTTTTTTAAAAGTCTTTTCCATTACTGAGTTCACCCTTGTCATATCTATCTCGTTTATTTTTCTAAGTACGTCTTTTGGAGTATTAATCCTATTCAAAAACATGACAGACTTGCCATTGCTAAACATTCTACTGCTGGTGCTTTCAAGCCCTAAAATATAACTACCCTTTAACTGCTCTTTAGCCTTTAGTAATCTTTCATTATCAATTCCTGATTTTGCAAATTTGCTAACCTCTTCTTTTATTGCACCAATAGCAACTTCCGCATACAGTGGATTAAGTCCAGCATAAATACTTACAATACCAGTATTTTTAAAGGCTGATATATAAGAATAGATTGAATAACACAGGCCTAACTCTTCACGAACCTTTTGAAATAACCTAGATGAGGCTCCTCCTCCTAATATATTACTTAGAAGTATTAGTGTATAAGTGTCCTCATTCCCAATCTCCACTCCAGGTATTCCCAGGCTTATGTGGAGTTGCTCAATATCTTTTTTTCTAAAATAATGGTGATTTAATAGCTGCGGACTACTATATTTAGTAATAGTTTTATTTTTAGTACTCCATTTTCCGAAATACACTTCTAAAAGCTTTTCTATATTTTTCATGTCAAATTTACCAGAAATTGATATAACTGAGTTTTCTGGTATATAATATGAGTCAATATAATCTAGCATCATTTTTCTACTAAAAGATTTTACAGTATCCATAGTTCCTAAAATAGGTAAGGATATAGAATCCTTGTGCCATATTGCTTTTGTGTGTAAATCCATTAATACATCTTCTGGTGAATCTTCGCTCATATTTATCTCTTCGAAAATTACCCCTTTTTCCTTTTCAATTTCCTCTTCTGAAAAATTACTATTGAAAAGCATATCTGACAAAATGTCCAAGGATAATTCTAAATGTGTATCTAAGGCTTTTATATAATAACAGGTGGCTTCTTTTCCTGTAAATGCATTTATTTGTCCGCCCACGTCTTCAATAGCTTCAGCAATTTGTTTTGCAGTTCTACTCGGCGTTCCTTTAAAAAGCATATGCTCAATGAAATGTGATATTCCACTGCTCACTTCATTTTCATTTCTTGAACCATTTTCTATCCATAAGCCTACACTTACAGAATTTACATATTCAATATTTTCAACTACAACTCTTAATCCATTATTCAACTTAAACAAATTATACATATGCGCCTCTCCTTAATGAGAATTTATATTTACTATGTGCATATTAAGGCAATATTATTAAAAAAAATAAAAAGGCATCTAAGCCCTTCTATTATTCAGCATCTTTTTTTTCATTTTCACTATCTTTAATAGCGTCTCTTCTTGAAAGATTTACTCTTCCTTGATTATCTATTTCCATTACTTTTACTAATATTTCATCACCAACAGAAACAATATCTTCAACTTTATTTACTCTAGCAAAATCAAGTTTAGAAATATGCACTAATCCTTCTTTATTAGGAAGTATTTCAACAAATGCTCCAAAAGCAGCAATTTTTGTTACTTTTCCTAAATATATTTCGCCTACCTTAACAGATTTAGTTAGATCTTCAATAATTTTTACTGCCCTATTTGCACAAACACTATCACTAGACATAATTACAACTTTTCCATCATCATAAGTGTCTATTTTAACACCAGTTTCTGCTATGATTTTCTTTATCATTTTTCCACCAGGTCCAATTATGTCTCTAATCTTATCAGGTGCTATGTTTAGTGTGTAAATTCTAGGAGCATATATCGATATTTCACTTCTCGCCTCTGAAATACACTCATTCATTTTCTCTAATATATGAAGTCTAGCCTTTTTAGCATCCATAATTGCAGTTCTAATGCAATTATTAGATAAGCCATGAAGCTTTGTATCAACTTGTATAGCTGTGATACCTTGCACAGTTCCAGCTACTTTAAAGTCCATATCACCAAAGAAATCTTCTATACCTTGAATATCCGTTAATACTTTTTCTTTAGTTAAATCAGCATTTGTAATTAGTCCCATTGCGATACCCGCTGCAGGTCTCTTAAGTGGAACTCCTGCATCTAATAGTGCTAAAATACTTGCACTAACACTTGCTTGAGATGTTGAACCATTAGAACTTAGTACTTCTGATACAACACGAATAGCATATGGAAAATCTTCTACAGATGGTAAAAGTGGTTCTACTGCTTTTTCGGCTAAAGCACCATGACCAATTTCTCGTCTTCCAGGTCCACGCATTGGTTTAACTTCTCCTACGCTATAAGCTGGAAAATTATAATGATGCATGTATCTTTTAGAATCTTCATTTCCTATTCCATCTAAATTCTGTGCTTCTCCCAGTGCTCCAAGAGTTGCAACTCCCATTACTTGAGTTAATCCTCTTGTAAATAGGCCAGTTCCATGAGTTCTAGGAAGTATCCCTACTTCGCAGCTTATTGGTCTAACTTGATCAAAAGCTCTTCCATCAGGTCTTCTATCTTCATTTAGCATCATATTTCTAACTATTTCCTTTTGAATGCCATATGCAACTTCACCTATGTCTGATTTTTTATCAGCATATTTTTCATTAAATTCAAGACTTATTTTTTGCTTTATTTCATCTACTTTTGTGTTTCTCTCATCTTTATCCATTATGTACATTGCTGTCTTAAACATATCAAATGAGAATTCTCTAACTTCGCTTTGAAGAGTTTCATCTATTTTACTTATTACAGGTGTTATTTTTTCTTTTCCAAATTTAGCCACAGCTTCTTCTTGGAAAGCTACAATTTTTTTACATGCTTCAAAAGCGAAATCAATTGCATCTATCATAACATCTTCTGGTATTTCATTTCCACTTGCTTCTATCATTGTTACATTGTCTTTTGTTGCGCAAACTGTAAGATTCATAGAACTAGCGCTTCTCTCTTCTACAGTTGGACTCAATATAAATTTATCGTCAACAAGGCCCACTGAAACAGTTGCAACAGCATCTGTAAAAGGTATACTTGATATGCATAATGCCATTGATGCTGCGTTCATAGCAAGTATCTCAGGTGAATTATCTTGTTCAACTGATAATACAGTACATACGATTTGCACATCATTTTTATAGCCTTTCGGGAATAGTGGTCTTAGAGGCCTGTCAATACCCCTTGCTGTTAAAATTGCTCTTTCTGATGGTCTTGCTTCTCTCTTTATGAATCCACCAGGAATTTTACCAACGGCATAAAGTCTTTCTTCATATTCTACACTTAGTGGAAAGAAATCAATACCTTCCTTTGGTTTTTCTGATGCATTTGCATTAACCATAACTACTGTTTCGCCATAGCTCATGAATATTGAACAGTTTGACAGCATTCCAACCCTACCATATTCAACTTTAAGAGTCCTACCTGCAACAGTAGTTTCTATAACATGAATCATATATTTGCCTCCCTTCAATTTACACTAATATTATTTTCTAATATAAATGTTTTATTAATCAAATTTATATTTATTTACTAATAATTAAAATAATAGAGCGGCTAAGCCGCTCTTAATTACTTTCTTAGTCCAAGTTCTGCAAGAATTGCACGATATCTTTCAATATCTTGGTTCTTTAAGTAACCTAACATACCTTTTCTTTGTCCAACCATCATTAATAGACCTCTTCTTGAATGGTGATCTTTTTTATGAATTTTTAAGTGTTCAGTTAACTCTAAAATTCTTTCAGTAAGTAGTGCGATTTGTACTTCTGGAGAACCAGTATCTCCTTCATGTCTCGCATGTTTTACCATTATTTCTTGTTTTTTAGCCTTTTGCATTTTACAACACCTCCGAAAATAATCCCCATATTCCAAGTACACCGTTGGCGATTCGGTGAACTTAGCATAAGGTTCAAATCAATTATAACAAACTAAGATTAGATTGTAAATTAATTTTTACATTTAAATTTACATTTCTCTATTAATTTTGATTAAAAGCATATTCTTTATCTTTAATAAGTTGTTGTCTTAGTTCCTCAATGGTATCAAATTTCACTTCATCTCTTATTCTGTTTATAAAGTAAATTTTAACTTTTTCACCATAGATTTGTTTATTAAAGTTTAAAATATACGTTTCAACTGATAGTTTACCACCTTCTACAGTAGGATTATACCCTATATTGGTTATAGCTTTATACATATTATTATCATACTCAGCTAGTGTATAATATACCCCTCCCTTAGGAAGAATATATTGTTTTTTGTAATTTAAATTTACAGTTGGAAATCCAATAGTTCTACCAAGTTGTTTTCCTTTAATTACTTCGCCAGCAATAGTGTGTGGTCTTCCTAAAAGTTCATTAGCTTTAATTATGTCTCCCTCAGCAATAAGGTGTCGAATGCTAGAACTACTTACTACTTCATTATTAACACTAATAGCCTCACAAACATATAGCTTATATCCTAGAATACTACTGTATTTTTGAAGCATTTCTACATCGCCTAAATTTTTATATCCAAATCTATAATTAAAACCAACAACTATTCCCTTTGCATTATAGAATTTCACCATGTTTTTTATGAACTCTTCTGGAGTTATCTTCATAAATTCCTTATCAAAATGAACCAAATTAACTATATCAATGCCAGTATTCTCTAATAATTCTATTTTAGTGTCATTATCCATTATGAGCTTTGGACAAATTTCCTTGTTGATAACAGACAATGGGTGATTTTTAAAAGTACAAATCATACTTTTAGCATTATTCTCTTTTGATAATTCCACTGCTTTATTTATAAGATGCATATGCCCTAAATGAAGTCCATCAAAACTCCCCAGTGCAATGTATGTTGGATATTTAAATTTTGTTTTAAAATCATCTTTTATAATTTCCATTTTTAATATACTCCTATATAAATGATTTTATTAGCCTAACACCCTCATTACTTTTATCTGCAATCCCAATAAAATCATTTTCATTATTATAGATACTATATACACTTTCGCATTCAAACATGCAAGCTAATGCCTTATCCTTTACTACAACTCCATTTAATAAAAACTTAACAAATCTATCTTCAATGGTAATTTTAGTGTTATTTTGAAAAATACTTTCTATTGGCATAATATGTCCATTTATATTTTCTTCATTTAAATCCACAATATTTATAGCATCCTCAATATGAAATTGCCCTGTAGCAGTTCTTTGTAGGTTCCACATCATACCACCACATTTTAATAATTCTCCAATATCATAACATAGACTCCTGATATATGTACCCTTAGAGCATTTAACCCTAAACTTTACATAAGGCAATTCAATTGCACTAATCTCTATGTCATAAATTGTTATAGCTCTAGCTTCTCTCTCTATTTCTATCCCAGCCCTTGCCAGTTCATAAAGTTTTTTTCCATTAACCTTGAGTGCTGAGTACATAGGAGGAACTTGTTTTATTTCTCCTATAAATGAATTAATTACTTGTGTAATTTCCTCAGTGCTTGCATTAACTTCTCTTTCACTTAATATCTTACCTTCTCTATCATAAGTATCAGTGATAACCCCTAGCTTTAGTTCAGCTTCATAAATTTTAAAGTCTCCCATTATATAGTCAATAGCCTTTGTTGCTTTCCCTATACAAACAGGTAAAACCCCGCTAGCTTCAGGATCTAGAGTGCCAGCGTGGCCTACTTTTTTTACATGACTGATTTTTTTTATTATGCGAACTACATCAAAGGAGGTCATTCCTGTAGGTTTAAATACATTTAATATACCATTCATTTTATCAACTCTTTTTCTAGAATTTCCATCAATTTTGCTTTAGTATCATGAAAATTGCCTTCTGTGAAAAAACCTGCAGCTCTAATATGTCCGCCACCGTTAAACTCTTCTGCAATTTTACTAACATCTACTAGTGATTTAGATCTTAAACTCACTTTAACCCCATTTTCAGCATCTTTTATAAGAATAGTAACTTCAACGGTATCTATGGAAGCCCCAAAAGTAATAACATCTGATGTGTCTTCTGAAACGGTCTCATAATTTTCAAGCATGTCTTTAGATATATACATGATACACACTTTAGAATTGTGCTCCACAGTCATGTTGTTAATAACTTCTCCATAGAATTTTATTTTTTCAAATTTTTTATTTTCAAAAATCATTCTATGTATGTTGCTAAAATCTATACCTGTCTTAATAAGTTCCCCTGCTATATTATGAGTTACTGCTGTAGTACTCGAATGTCTAAATGATCCCGTATCTGTAAGTAGTGAAGTGTACAAGCAAGTACTTATTTCACTGTCTATTTCTACATGAAGAAGTCTAAGCACTTCATACACAATTTCTCCAACTGCAGAAGCGCTTGTATCAACAAAATTAAAATCTCCATATAAATCATTAGATAAATGGTGATCCATATTAATTAATTCAAACTTCTTATTTTGCATAAATAAATTTGCATTAATTCTTTTGAAATCACCACAATCTAGTACTATGACACACTCCGTATCTACTAATGGTTCAGTTGTTTCACCATTAATTTCATTTGAGCATGGCAAAAATAGAAAAGCTTGTGGTATAACTTCTTTCGAGATTATATAGACTTCCTTTTTAAATTTTCTAAGTCCAATAAGTAAAGCCAGTGCACTACCTAATGAATCACCATCTGGTGAAGTATGAAAAGTTATAGCAATTTTTTTAAATAGCTTTATTCTATCAACAATATCATTAATTTTCATCGCTATCGTCGTCGCTATTATCTTCTTCATTTATGGTTTCTTCATTATCTTTTTCATCAAGTTTTTCTTTTGCCTTTATTTTGTTGAAAATACCCTCTAAGTGTATTGCTTTTTCTATAGTTTCATCTACCTCAATGATAACTTGAGGAACATGTCTTAACTTAACATGAGCCCCTATTTCTTTTCTCATAAGGCCAGTTGAACTTTTAAGCGCCTCAATTGTTTCTTTTTTAGAGTTTTCACTACCAAATATACTAACGTAAACCTTTGTATATGTTAGGTCTTTTGTTGTCTCTACTTTTGTTACACTTACCATAGCACTTTTTCTTGGATCCTTTATTTTGTTTTGAATTGTATTGCTTACTTCTTTTTTGATTTCTTCATTTATTCTACCATTTCTATAATTAACCATACAACCCACTACTCCTTATATTAAACTAATTTTGGTTTTACTTCTTCCATTATGAATGCTTCGATAATGTCGCCTTCTTTAAGGTCATTGAATTTTTCTACACTTAATCCACACTCATATCCTGCAGCAACCTCTTTTGCATCATCTTTAAATCTCTTCAATGACGCCAGCGTTGATTCAGTTATTACTATTCCATTTCTAAGCACACGTACACTACTATTTCTTGTAACCTTACCTGTTAATACATAAGACCCCGCTATTGTTCCTACACTTGAAACTTTATATATTTGTCTTATTTCAACTCTACCTAAAACAACTTCTTTAAATACAGGATCTAGCATGCCGACCATTGCAGCTTTTATATCATCAAGCGCATCGTAAATTATTCTATAAGTTTTAATTTCTACCTTCTCTTTTTCACCAACTATCACAGCATTATTATCTGGTCTTACATTAAACCCTATAATTATTGCATTTGAAGCCGCTGCAAGTGTAACATCTGTTTCTGTAATAGCTCCAACTCCAGAATGTATAACTCTTACTTTAACATTATCAGTAGATAGTTTTTCAAGAGATTGGCGTACAGCTTCTACAGATCCTTGAACGTCAGCTTTTACAATAACGCCAAGCTCTTTAACAGATCCCTCTTGTATTTGACTATATAGATTTTCCATTGAAACTCTATTACTAGATTGAAAATGTTCTTCTCTTGATTTTGCTTTTCTAGTTTCAGCCATATTTCTTGCAGTTTTCTCATCTTTAACTACATTAAATCTGTCTCCAGCTGCTGGCACTTCAGATAATCCGAGTATTTCTACTGGTATAGAAGGCCCTGCAGTTTTTATTTTGTTACCCTTATCATCAAACATTGCTCTTATTCTTCCATAAGTTGAACCAACTATTATAGAGTCCCCAGTATTTAGCGTACCATTCTGTACGAGAAGAGTAGCAAGTGGTCCTCTACCTTTATCAAGTTTTGCCTCAATTACAGTTCCTTTTGCACTTCTGTCTGGGTTTGCTTTTAGTTCTAACATTTCTGCTGTAATAAGTACCATTTCAAGAAGTGTATCTATACCCTCTTTAGTATGAGCTGAAACTGGAACGCAAATTGTGTCTCCACCCCAATCTTCAGATACAAGACCATATTCTGTTAATTCTTGCTTAACTTTATCAATATTAGCTCCTGGTCTATCTATCTTGTTTATAGCTACTATCATTGGTACCTTAGCAGCCTTACAGTGATTTATAGCTTCTGCCGTTTGTGGCATAATACCATCATCTGCAGCTACAACAAGTATAACTATATCTGTTATTTGGGCACCTCTAGCTCTCATTGCAGTGAAAGCTTCATGTCCTGGTGTATCTAAAAATGTGATTTTTTCTCCATTAATATTAACTGTGTAGGCACCAATGTGCTGCGTGATTCCGCCCGCCTCTGTTTCAGTTACCTTAGCTTTTCTAATACAATCAAGTAGTGATGTCTTACCATGATCAACGTGGCCCATAACTGTTACAACAGCTGGTTTTTTAGCTGTTGCTAAATCAGCTTCAATAACTTCCACTTCTTCAACGTCAGCAAGTTTGCCTTCTTCTGCGTCTTTGAGTACTGCAAGTGCACCATATTTTTCAATTACTTTTTCTGCTGTAGCAAAATCAATTTCTTGGTTCATTCCAGCCATAACGCCTATGAAAATAAGTTGTTTTATTACTTCAACATAAGGTCTCTTTAGCGTGTCAGCTAAGTCTTTAACTGTAATTGACGCTTCAATTACTACAACCTCATCATCTATTGCTTCAACACCATTGTTACCATTTCCAAGCTCATCTCTACCTTTTCTACCTCTTTTTCTAATAACAACTTTGTTAGCATCTTCATTAGCTATATTTTCATAATGCTCTACTGTTTCATTTTTTTCATCTTTAAGTCCTGAATTTTCGTCACTATACAGTTCCTTTATTAACTCAGCATCCTCTTCCTCAATCACACTCATATGATTTTTCGCTTTTATACTAAACTCCTCGAATAGTACATTAATTAATTCTTTGCTTGACACCTCTAACTCTTTTGCTAATTCATATATTCTGACTTTTGCCAAATCATTCACCCCCGAAATTTAATTTAATCATTTTCTTCATTTTCTTCATTTTTTTCATTGTTTTTAATTTCTTCATTGTTTTTATTTTCTTCGTATTCATTCCATAAACTTAGTAGCTTATCGCTCATTTTTTTATCACTTACACACAAAACATTAATTTCTGCTCTGCCTAAACACTTACCTAAAACCTCATTGGATACACCTTCTATAAAGGGTATATTATTTTTAACACTAAATCTTTTAAATTTATCTTTAGTATTTGTGGAACTTTCCTCAGACAGTATTATAAGAGTTCCTCTTCTATGTGACAGCGCATCTTCACATTGATTGTAACCTTCAATAAGTTTACCTGCCTTTTTAGTTAAACCTAAAAATTGAAAAAATTTATTATTCATGATTTATCTCGCCTTCAGGATTTATTTCGTCCTTAAGCCTGCCATAAATTTCTTCACTTATTTTTCCGCCTAAGTTTCGCTCTAATCTTTTTGTCTTAAAGGATTTTTCAAAGCATTCTATATTTTTACAAATATATGCACCTCTACCTGGCTTTTTCCCGGATAAATCTATAGAAATTTCTCCTTCTTTGCTTCGAACTATACGTAATAACTCTTTTTTACATTTCATTTCCATACAACCTGTACACATGCGCTGAGGTATTTTTTTAACTTTCATAAAGCTATCACCTACTCCTCAGTAATGGTTTGGATTACTTTATTTTCAATAGTTTCCACTGTTTCCACTGTTTCCATCATATATTGGGCTTGAGTTCTACTTTTAATGTCAATTTTCCAGCCTGTGAGTCTTGCTGCCAACCTAACATTTTGGCCTTCTTTTCCAATAGCTAGTGATAATTGATTATCTTCCACAATGACCTTTGCAGATTTAGAAGCTTCTTCAACTACTACATTCAATACCTTTGCAGGGCTTAAGGCATTTGAAATATACTCTTCAGATTTCTTGCTCCATTTTATAATATCAATTTTTTCATTTCTTAATTCATTAACTATATTTTGAACTCTAATACCCTTTGGTCCAACACAAGCTCCCATAGCATCAACATTTTCATCATTTGAATATACTGCGATTTTAGTTCTTGAACCTGCTTCTCTTGATATGCTTTTTATTTCAACAACTCCACCAAAAACTTCTGGCACCTCGAGTTCAAATAAACGTTTTACAAGACCTGGATGAGTTCTTGATACTCCTACTTGAGCACCTTTAGTAGTATTTTTAACTTCAACAATATATAGTTTTAGTTTTTCGTTAAAATTATATTCCTCACCTGGCATTTGCTCATTAGCTCCAAGAACAGCTTCAATCTTACCCAAATCTATAAATACATTGCCTCTATCTTTTCTTATAACACTTCCTGTAATAATGTCAAATTCCTTGGTAATAAATTCATTGTAGATAATATTTCTTTCTGCTTCTTTAATTCTCTGAATAACTACTTGCTTTGCAGATTGTGCAGCTATTCTTCCAAATTTTCTTGGAGTAACTTCAATATCAACAATGTCATCAATTTGATATCTAGGACTATATTCTTTAGCTTCTTCGAGTGATATTTCATTAACTTCTTCAACCACTTCTTCTACAACTACTTTTTGGCCATAGACATGTATTTCACCTGTTTCTCTATTCATTGATACTTTTACATTTTGGCTATTGCTGGATAGAGTAGCATAATTTTTCTTATATGCCGCAACTAATGCATCTTCAATAGTTTGAAATAGTAAATCTTCACTGATTCCCTTTTGATCTACAATTTCTCTCAATGCTTCAATAAATTCCTGATTCATTTTAACATCCTCCTTACAGCACTGGTTTCAAATTCACAATGGAAATCTTTTCTTTAGGAATAGATATATTATTCCCCTCATATTGAATTTCTATTTGCATATCAGAAAATCCTAATAAATTGCCCTCATATTTTTTCTTGCCCTCATATAGACTATTTAAATTAACCAATACATTCTGGCCAATGTATTTTTCCAGATGATTATCATTATATAGTGTTCTCTCTATTCCTGGAGAGGAGACTTCTAAACAGTAACTATCAGTTATTGGGTCTTCTACATCTAATATTTCACTTGTGGCTCTGCTGACTTTTTCGCAATCTTCTAAAGATATTCCATTTTCACTATCTATATAAATTCTCAGAAAATTTTCTCCTGCTTCTTTTATGAACTCTATATGATATAATTCAACATTATTTTTTTCTGCTATTGGCTCAGTTATTTTTCTGAGCTTTTGTATCAAGGTATCATTTTTCATTTTAGCACCCTCCTTTTATTTATATTTTCTACATTTATTAACATAATTAATCATAATATTATAATTAAAACGCAACCATGAGTTGCGTTTCAATAAATAGAGAGTAGGCGGGCCTACTCTCTTACAATAAAATTATCAGCGATAACCAATATATATTATTCTATCATATAAAATTTGCTATTTCAAGAGCTAATTATATTTCGCTAAAAAAACGACAACTGATTTGTCTCAGGTAGCCCCTTTAAGCATCCATGATTCGCTAATGCTTCAACTACTGTTTTGGAAATTTTGCAACGTGTTCTCAAATCTTCTTTTGAAATGAACTCACCTTGATCTCTTAAGGCAACTATGCTTTTAGCAGCATTTTCACCTACACCCTCAAGTCCGTTTAGTGGTGGTCTTATTGCATCCTCTTCAATTTTAAATTTAACCGCATCAGATTTGTAAAGATCCACATTTAATAGTTTAATTCCTCTTTTAAACATTTCATAAGATAACTCAAGGGTTGTTAGAAGTCCTTTTTCTTTCGTTCCTATATCATTACCCAGAGCCGTTAGTTCACCCATTTTAAGTTTTATAGCACTCTCACCTTTAGAAATCAAATCAGCATCAAAGTCATCTGCTCTTATTGTAAAGTAAGTCGCATAGTATTCCTTAGGATAATATACCTTATGGTAGGCTATTCTTACCGCCATCATTACATAGGCTACTGCATGACCTTTAGGAAACATATACTTTATTTTTTTACAGGATTCTATATACCAATCAGGCACATCGTGTTCTCTCATTATCTTCTCGTCATCTTCCTTTAGGCCCTTACCTTTTCTTACACTTTCCATTATAGTAAAAGCAGTTTTAGGCGGAAGTTCCTTTTGCATTAGATATACCATTATATCATCTCTTGTAGAAATACAATCTTTTAATGTGGTAAATCCTTCTTTAATATAATATTGTGCATTATTAATCCATACATCCGTACCATGAGATAAACCTGAGATTCTAACAAGGTCTGCAAATGATTTGGGCTGAGTATCGAGTAGCATCTGTCTAACGAATTTTGTGCCAAACTCCGGAAGACCATAACTTCCTACTTCACAACCCAGTTCTTTAATGGTGAGACCCAATGCTTTGGGTGACGTAAATAAACTTATAACCTTAGGATCTGATAATGGTATAGTTTTTGGGTCAAGGCCAGTTAAGTCTTGAAGCATCCTAAGTACTGTAGGGTCATCATGACCAAGTATATCAAGTTTGAGTAGCCTACCACTTATGGAATGGTAATCAAAATGTGTTGTAATAATATCTGATGTTGGATCGTCAGCCGGGTGTTGTACTGGACAAAAGTTATATATCTCATTGTCGCTTGGTACAACCATAATTCCACCTGGATGTTGACCTGAGGTCCTCTTAACACCAGTGCATCCCATGACTAGCCGTTCTATTTCGGCTTGAGGCACCATAGCGTCTTTTTCACCCAAATATTTTTTTACATATCCATAAGCCGTCTTGTCGGCAATTGTTCCAATGGTTCCAGCCTTAAAAGTATGCCCTTTTCCAAATAGCACCTCTGTATACCTATGGATATCTGCTTGATTATCTCCTGAAAAATTCAAATCTATATCTGGCTCTTTATCTCCTTCAAAGCCTAAAAATGTTTCAAAGGGTATATCATGCCCATCTTTCATATACTGTGCGCCGCAACTCGGACACACTTTTTCAGGCAAATCAGCACCTGAACCAATAGATCCATCTAAAAAGAATTCACTCTTTTTACAACTCGGACATACATAATGAGGTGGAAGACCGTTTACTTCTGTTATATTAGACATATTGGCTACAAAGGAAGATCCAACTGAGCCCCTCGAGCCTACTAAATAACCGTCAGCAAGGGACTTGGCTACTAATTTCTCAGCTATTAGATAGAGTACAGCATATCCATTATTTATAATAGAGTTTAATTCCTTGTCCAATCTTTTTTGGACTACTTCTGGTAAGTTATCCCCATATATTGAATGGACCTTATCCAAGGTCATCTTGCGAATTTCCTCTTCTGCACCTGGTATTTTAGGTGGAAAAGTTCCATCTGGTATTGGTTTTATAACTTCTATAAGTTCAGCAATTTTGTTTGGACTTACAATTACCACTTCCCTGCATTTTTTCTCTCCTAAATATGCAAATTCCTTTAACATCTCATTAGTTGTTTTAAAATATAGAGGTGGTTGGTCATCTGCATCTGAAAAACCTTTACCAGCCATCAAAATTCTTCTAAACACTTCATCAGAGGCGTCTAAAAAGTGCACATCTCCAGTGGCAACTACCGGTAAATTATTTTTTTCTCCTAAGGCACATATTTTTTTATTAATATCCATTAATTCATTTTCATCTTTTACCATGCCATTTTTAATCAAGAATTTATTATTTAGGAGAGGTTGTATTTCTAAATAGTCATAAAACTTTACAATACTTGTAATTTCCTCTTCCGATTTTCCTTGAAGTACTTCTTTGTATACTTGCCCAGCTTCACAGGCGGACCCAACTATAAGACCCTCCCTGTACTTTTCAATTAATGTTTTAGGAAGTCTAGGTCTTCTATGAAAATATTCTAAATTTGAAATTGAAATAAGTTTATAAAGATTTTTAAGACCTATTAGATTTTTCACCAAAATAATCACATGATAAGTATTTGCCTTTTTTATATCGAAATCGCCTAAATATTTCTTATTTAATGTATCTAAATCTAAGATATCTTTTTCTTTTAACAAACCAAAGCAATGTAACAGTATATCTGCGGTAGCTTTTGCATCGTCTACAGCTCTATGATGATTTTCTAGTGAAATACCTAGATGCTTAGCCACTGTGCTGAGCTTAAAGCGTTTAAGATTTGGGAGTAAAAACTTTGCTAGTGGAATTGTATCCATAATTGCATTTTCAAACACGAGCCCTAACCTCTGTGAATTTTTTATAATAAAAGCTGTATCAAAAGCAGCATTATGAGCTACCACAACGCTACCGTGCACAAAGTCTAAAAACCTAGGAAGTATTTCATCAATAGGGTCTGCATCTTCCACCATTTCGTTTGTTATTCCAGTAAGTTCTGTAATCTTATAAGGTATGTCTATTCCCGGATTTACAAATTCATTAAATCGGTCTACTATTTTCCCATTTTCAATTTTAACTGCCCCAATTTCAGTAATTCTATCATTTTCACTGGATAGCCCAGTGGTTTCTATATCAAAGACTACAAAACAATCATCTAAATTTTCATTTTTATTATTAATAACAATAGGAATTCCATCATCTACCAGGTAACCCTCTACCCCATATATAATCTTAATATTATTCTTTTTAGCAGCATCCATTGCTTCAGGAAAAGCTTGCACTACACCATGATCAGTTATTGCTACTGCGCTGTGTCCCCATTTAGCTGCTCTTTCAATAAGTTTAGAAGTCGGAGTCATGCCATCCATAGCACTCATTTGGGTGTGCATATGAAGTTCAACTCTTTTCTCCTGAGCATTATCCATTCTTTCTATTTTCTTTAGTTTGACTATATCTCTTGCCATTACAACAACTTCTTTTGCATAGGTATCGTAACTTGCTTCTCCTCGCACCTTACAATAAAGTCCTACTTTAATTTCTTCCATAATCTTTTCTACATCTTTAGGCTTTGGAAAACATTTTACTGTAATGGAACTTGAGTAATCCGTAATAAAAAACGTTATAATTATTCTACCAGTTTTTGTCTCTATTATATTTACTTTAAAAATATCACCACAAGCACATACTATACCTGATGTTTCATTTATATCTTTTATTTCTATACTTTCTCCGTTTATATTTCTTCCCATTATGGTGTTTTCATCTGGCATCTCATCTTTTTTATAACCTGGTCTACTATACTTATTTGATTTATTACCATTTCCATAATCTTTATTTTGACTATTTCCCTGGCTATTACCCTGAGGCTTATCTTTCTTTTCTACGGTTATGTTTTTAATAATTTCATTTATTACAGTTTGATTTTCTTTTTCCTTTTCCCCAAAATCCGCTTCCTTAGAAAGTTCACTATTATGTTCTAACTTAACAAGTGAATTAACTCCGAACATATCATTTATGGTGTTTTTTAAAAGAAGTTCTATATTTTTATCTCTTAGAATTTTGCACATAAAGTCATTACCACACTGAATTTTCAGTACGCCATGCTCAATTGTCCTAGAAGATTTTAATAAACTATCCTTGCTTGATGGTTGCGTGGTAGCTATTACATTGACAACATCTAACCAAAACTTATCTTTTACATCTTCTATCGTGGCATTTGATACATCTTGGTAACAAATTAACTGTATATCTTCAAAACTACTTAACCGTTTTGAAATAATATTTTTGATTAGTAGTGTTTTATAATCATCTATATTCTCAAAAGATTTGATTATCACCCTTAATTTGTTGCTTTTTTTAAGGTATTGAACTCGGAGTATCTTAATATCATCTACTAATGTTTGTTCGTTTGAATCAAAATCGTTTTTTAACATTTCAGCTAGACCTACATTCATTAGTATTCCTCCTGATGTGACATTTTATAGTTTATCTATCTCGAGGAGAAGTTCCTCCACTAAATCTTCTTCCTTAACAGTTTTAATTATTTCCCCTTTTTTAAATATAAGACCAATTCCCTTGCCTCCAGCGATGCCAATATCTGCTTCTCTTGCTTCACCAGGGCCATTTACGGCGCATCCCATTATGGCAATCTTTATATTCTTATGGCAATTTGCGAGTCTTTGCTCTACCTCATTTGCAATTTTTATAAGATTAATTTGAGTTCTGCCACAAGTAGGGCATGATATAAATTTGATTCCATCATCAATATATCCTAGTGATTTTAAAATTTCTATGCCAACTTTAACCTCGTCTACTACCTCACCAGTTAGTGATACTCTTACAGTGTCTCCAATTCCCTGAGCTAGTAGTGCTCCAATGCCTACACTTGATTTTATTGTTCCTCTCCATGTAGTTCCAGCCTCAGTAACACCTATGTGCAGTGGATAGTCCACCTTGCCTGATATTAATTTATAGCTTTCAATCATCATGACTACATCAGAAGATTTTATAGAAATAACTATATCATAGAAATTTAAACTCTCTAATATTTCAACATGCCTTAAGGCACTTTCCACTAGTGCCTGAGCGCATACATGGCCATATTTTTCAAGAATATCACTTTCTAGTGATCCTGAATTCACGCCAATTCTAATGGGAATACCCTTATCACTGGCTGCCTTTGCAACTAATTTTATTTTATCAATACTTCCAATATTACCTGGATTAATTCTTAATTTGGATACCCCATTCTCAATAGATTTTAGTGCTAGTCTATAGTCAAAATGAATATCTGCAACTAAGGGTATATGGATCCTTTTTACAATCTCTTTAATAGCCTCCGCAGCTTCCATATCCGGAACTGCACATCGTACAATGTCACAACCAGCCTCTTCTAACTGAAGAATTTGATTTACAGTAGCCTCTACATCTCTTGTATCGGTGTTTGTCATAGACTGCACCGACACCAATGAATCTCCACCTATATATATATTTCCTACTTTAATCTTTCTAGTTTTTCTAACTCTTTTATCTTTCATAGTCTCCATCTCCTAAAATTTTAGTGGACTAATTATATCCTTTAAGACTACAAACACCATTAATGCCATTAAAAGGATAAATCCAATATAATTTACAGCTCCAACTTTCTTATCATCTAATTTTTTACCTGTTATTATTTCAAATAACAGTATAAAAATCCACCCTCCATCCAAAGCTGGGAAAGGTATTATGTTTAATATTCCTAGTTGCACACTGAGCATTGCAGTTAACACCATTAAGTTTGTTATTCCAGTTTGTGCAACCATTGTTGAAATTCTTATTATGCTTATAGGCCCTCCTACATCATTTACTGAAACTTTCCCATGAAATAGGGTTCCCAAAAATACAAAAATTTGTTTTGATGTACTAATAGTTTGACTAAATCCATAACTTACAGTTTCGCCAAAATTCATCTTTTTTTGTGTACCACCGATTCCTATCATAAATCTATTTTCTTTCTCATTTTTAATGGGCTTCAAGGAAAATGTTTTCACTTTTGAATCTCTCACTATTTCAACATTTACATTTCCCCCTTTAGAAATAGAAATTTCATTTATAAATTGATCCCATTTGTTTATACTAACATTATTAACCTTAGTAATCTTGTCTCCAACTTGCATTCCAGCCTTCATGGCTGCACCATTCGGGACTATTTCCCCTATTATGGGTATTATATATCCTTGTGAGGCCCCTACAATAGCAAATAAAACCACTGCTAAGATAAAATTCATAATGGCTCCTGCGGAAACTATGCTTAGTTTTTGAAGGGCAGTTTTATTGTTGAAAGCTCGCGGATCATTGCTTCCTGAATCTTCCCCTTCCATCTTAACATAACCGCCAATAGGAAATGCTTTAATTAAATATTCCGTTTCTTTTCCTTTTATTCCAAAAAGTTTTGGACCCATTCCTAGTGAAAATTCATGCACTTTTACTCCATTTAGCTTAGCTAGAGCAAAATGACCCAATTCATGTATTATAATCAAAAGACTAAATGCTAATATAGCCATAATAAAATATGGTATGTTTGCTATAATATTACTCATTATAATTCCCCTTCCTACCCTTTATCGTAATTATTTCTTACATATTCCCTTACCTTTAAGTCAATTTCTAAAATTTCTTCTAGACTCGGACTCCTGTGGTGCTCAAATTTATTCATACATTTTTCTATAATATATTCTATTTGGAGATATTTTATTTTATAATCTAAAAACAATTCAACAGCTACTTCATTTGCAGCATTCATGATAGCAGGCATATTTCCACCCATTTTGCCTGCACTATAAGCCAATTTAAGGCATTTGAAAGTATCCATATCTGGCTTTTCAAAAGTTAAATTACCCATATTGTAAAAATCTAATTTATCAATAACCGCGTCATTTCGCTCTGGGTAGTTAATGGCATATTGAATAGGTAATCTCATATCCGTAGCACTTAGTTGCGCTATTACACTTCCATCTATATATTCTACCATAGAATGTATTATACTTTGAGGATGAACTACTACTTGTATATCTTCATAATCTACACCAAATAGCCAGTGTGCCTCTATAACCTCTAGTCCTTTATTCATAAGTGTTGAGGAATCAATAGATATTTTTTTGCCCATATTCCATTTAGGGTGTTTTAGAGCTTCTTCCGGTTTTATTTCTATTAATTGTTGTTTATTTTTACCTCTAAATGGACCGCCTGATGCAGTTAGTATTATTTTATTAACATCTTTTAAACTATTTCCTTGAAGACATTGAAAAATCGCACCATGTTCTGAATCAACTGGTAAAATATTTACATGATTTTTTTTAGCAGCCTCCATTACAAGGCTTCCTGCTGCCACTAGTGTTTCTTTATTAGCTAAAGCGATATCTTTTCCAGCATATATAGCTTTTATAGTAGGAACCAGGCCTATCATACCTACAACCGAGGTTACTACAAGATCAACTTCTGCTAGTGTACTTATATAGTTTAGGCCTTCCAGTCCCTGCAAAATTTCTGTTGAATAATTTTTATCTCTGCAATGTTTTTTAAGTTTTAATGAAGCTTCCATGTCCATCATGGCAACATATTTAGGTTTAAATTCTTCTATGATGGGCATAATTTTTTCGCAATTTGTATTAGCTGATATTCCTATAATGTCAAAATTATGAATATCATTTCGAATAACATCTAGTGTTTGAGTTCCTATTGACCCCGTAACTCCTAAAATAGTAACCTTCTTCATGCAAATCTCTCCATTCGTGTATAGCTATAATTAAATCAGCACCTGAGGTGCTGCAATATTAGTTATTAATTCTTCTACAGCATTTAATATAACATATTTATCTGCTAAAATAAAGTAAGTAGCAATATTCCCTATCATATAGAATATTACCACATATGTAGTATAATTCCATAATCAATGCAAATATTACTATGAAATACAAAATCATATATTGTGGCCAATGCCAATTCACCAATTGAGTTAACAATAGCTAGGAATTGCTTTTTGCATTCTGCTCAATATATGATTTCTTTAATTGTTATAAAATTTATATTGCTAATACAAACGTAATATAATAAAATGCTACCACTGACACAAATAGGATACTGTCAAACCGATCCAAAATCCCACCATGGCCAGGTATAAGACTACTATAATCTTTAGCTCCTACAAATCTTTTTATAGATGAAGCGATCAAATCTCCAAATTGTCCAAAAATACCACAAAGAACACCAATTATAGTATAATGATATAATTCTATAGGTACCCCAAATTTTGAAATAGCATAACCATAAATTGTGCATCCTATCGCACTTCCGAGAAGACCTCCGATTGAACCCTCAATTGTTTTATTAGGGCTAACTTTAGGGCATAGCTTATGAATACCGCCTTTACCTAAAAACCTTCCGCAATAGTAAGCTGAGGTATCACAGACCCATGAACAAATGAATATAATCCATACTAAATATCCACCGTAAAGTTTATTATTTGTAAACACTATAAAGCTAAAAAATACTGCCACATACAAAAAACCGAATATAGTAAGAGCCACATCTACAAAATTATAGTTTGTATTAATTACAGGAATACATAATAGCAAGAAAATTGTCCCAATCAAAATATATATATTAAAACTACTTGAAAAATCATTCCCCATATTTAAGTAATATATTATGCATAAAATATATCCTATAAATCCCATCGGCTTATAGTGTTTTTTTCTAGAAACTTTATAGAACTCGTACATACCCAAAAGTGAAAGTACCATTACAAGATATTTTAGGTAATCTCCCCCTAAAAATAAAAATATTATTAATGGTGCTAGAACAAGTGCCCCAATATATCTATTATTCATAATTCTCTCCCTTATTTAACCTTTCCAAATCTTCTATCTCTTTTTTGATAATCCCCTATAGCAAGTTTTAGATGCTCCTCATTAAAATCTGGCCAATTAATATCTGAAAACCAAAATTCTGAATATGCGCTTTGCCACAGCAAAAAGTTACTTAATCTAAGCTCCCCACTTGGCCTTATTATAAGGTCTGGATCTGGCATTTCCCTGGTATACATGTATTTTGAAAATAACTCTTCAGTTATTTCATCTCTTAATATTTTTTTACTAATTAAGTCTAAATAAATTTCTTTTACAGCATCCACTATTTCATTTCTTCCACCGTAATTTAAAGCTAAATTTAAAATTAAACCCTTATTATTCTTTGTTTTTTCATATGCATTATCTAGTTCAACTCTACATATCCTTGGTAACTTCGATATGTTACCAATAGAGTTAATAACTACATCATTAGCGTTTAATTCCTCAAACTCATTTTTTAAATATTCTACTAATAATTTCATTAGCGAATCTATTTCTTGCATTGGCCTATTCCAATTTTCTGTAGAAAATGCATACAATGTCAAGTATTTAACCCCTAAGTTGTCACACTCTTTTACGATTTTTCTTATGGTTTCTACACCCGCCTTGTGCCCAAGTGCTCTAGGCAGATTATGATCCTTTGCCCATCTCCCATTTCCGTCCATAATAATTGCAATATGCTTTGGAATTGTTGTCATATCTAAATCAATATTATTTGATATATTTTTATTTTTTTTAAAAAAAGCGAATAAATTTTTCAATAAAATTCTCTCCTTTTTATAGTTATAGTATAATTTTAAATAGAACCTGCATAACTGCAGGTTCTATTTAAAATTATATACTAAACTACCATTATTTGTTTTTCTTTAGTATCTATCATTCTATCTACTTCTTTGATGAATTTATCTGTTTCTTTTTGAATGATATCCTCAGATTTTTTCACTTCATCTTCACTAATTTCACTGTTTTTTTTCAAAACCTTAATTTTATCATTAGCATCTCGCCTTATAGACCTTATGGCTATTTTAGCATCTTCCCCTGTTTTCTTAACAGTTTTAAGAAGTGCTTTTCTTGTTTCCTGCGTAAGCTCAGAAATAATCAATCTAATGGCTGAACCATCATTCGATGGGTTTAATCCTAAATCAGATTTTAATATAGCTTTTTCTATATCTTTCATAGATGATTTATCCCAAGGCTGAATAAGCAATACTCTAGGCTCCGGCGCAGAAATGTTTGCTAGTTGACTTAGTGGCACAAAACTACCATAACATTCAACCTGAACCCTATCTAGCATTTTGGGATTTGCTCTTCCCGCTTTCATACTTTCAAGCTCATGTTTTAAAACAGCAATAGTTTTATTCATTTTTTCATCAGCAATACTAATAATTCCTTTAATCATACAATTCCCTCCATATTATTGATATTCTTTAATAGAAGCAGTTACTAAAGTACCAATTTTCTCTCCTAAAACTGCTTTTTTTATATTTTCTGGTTTATCAAGCCCAAAAACTAATATAGGTATGTTGTTGTCCATACATAATGATGTGGCAGTAGAATCCATAACTTGAAGCCCTTTTTCAAGAACATTGATATAACTAAGTTCATCAAACTTCACTGCATCATTATATTTATGTGGATCTTTATCGTAAACCCCATCAACTTTTTTAGCAAGCAGAATTACTTCAGCTTCTATTTCTGCCGCCCTGAGTGCTGCTGTTGTATCAGTTGAAAAATATGGATTACCTGTGCCAGCTGCGAATATAACAACTCTACCTTTTTCCAAATGTCTCATTGCTCTTCTTCTTATAAATGGTTCTGCTACTTCCTTCATTTCAATGGCAGTTTGTACTCTAGTATTAACACCTAGATTTTCCAGTGAATCTTGAAGTGCTAATGCATTAATGCAAGTTGCCATCATTCCCATATAATCTGCAGTAGTTCTATCCATTCCCTCACCAGCTCTACCACGCCATATATTTCCACCACCAACAACTATTCCTATTTCAACACCTAGAATTATCAATTCTTTTATTTGAAGTGCTATTTCATTTGTAGTATCAAAGTCTATTCCAAATCCTTTTTCACCAGCCAGTGCTTCTCCGGAAATCTTTAACATAATTCTTTTATATTTAGCAACCTCCATAAACATTATACCTCCAAATTTAAAGTATTACTTATTTTAAAAAAGAGAACACGCAGTGTTCCCTTTAATTATTATTTACCCTGCACTTGTCTTTGAACTTCTTCAGCAAAGTTTTCTACTTTCTTTTCTATACCTTCTCCTCTTTCGAATCTTACAAATCTTGTTATCTTTATTTCAGCACCAAGTTTTGCAGATTCTTCTTGAAGATATTTCGTAATAGTATAGTCAGCGTTTTTAACCCAAACTTGTTCAAGTAAACAAACTTCTTTATAATATTTATTTACTCTACCCATAACCATTTTATCAACAATTTTTTCTGGTTTTCCTTCATTTAAAGCTTGAACCCTGTATATTTCTTTTTCTTTTTCTAAAGTTTCATGATCAACGCATGTATTATCTAAGAACAGTGGACTAGCAGCTGCAATTTGCATTGCAACATCTTTAGCAATCTGAATTAACGCATCATCTTGTTTTTCACAAGCCAGTTCTACTAAAACGCCTATCCTTCCACCACCGTGGACATAGCTTTGAACCACACCGTTTTCAATTGTAAACTTTTGAAATCTTCTTACAGACATGTTCTCGCCTAGTTTTGCGATTAGTTCTGTAACAGCATCATTAATAGTAATTGCTTCATTAGCTATGTATTTTTCAGAAGTGAACTCCTCAATAGTAGTTGAAGTAGTTTGCGCTCCTTGAATTGCTACATTTTTAGCTAGTGTAACAAAGTCTTCATTATCAGCAACGAAGTCTGTTTCACAGTTAACTTCTACAACAGCTCCAACCTTCATATCTTCTGAAATATATGTGCAAACTAAACCTTCTGCAGCTATTCTTCCAGCTTTTTTAGCAGCAGCAGCTAATCCTTTTTCTCTTAAAAGTTCAATTGCTTTGTCCATATCACCATCTGTTTCACTTAGAGCTCTTTTACAATCCATCATTCCAGCCCCAGTTCTTTCTCTTAACTCTTTAACCATACTTGCAGTAATCATTATTTTTTCCTCCTATTCCTATCTAACTTAAAAGGTAAATGAAAGAATTAACTTCCACCTACCCCTCAACTTTTATTCCATAATTATGTTTTAGATAAATATAGTTACTATTCTTATTAAATAAATATAGTTACTATTATTCAGCTAATTGTTCACCTTGTCTTCCTTCTAAAATTGCATCAGCTAATCTTTCAGTTATTAATTTAACTGCTCTTATAGCATCATCATTACCTGGAATTACATAATCAACTTCATCTGGATCACAGTTAGTGTCAACTATAGCAACTACAGGAATTCCAAGAATTTTAGCTTCAGAAATTGCATTCTTTTCTTTTCTTGGATCTACTATAAATAGAGCTCCAATTTTGTTTGCATCCATGCTTCTGATTCCGCCTAAATTCTTTTCTAGTTTTTCTCTTTCATTTAAAAGTTTACTAACTTCTTTTTTTGGAAGAACTTCAAATATTCCATCTTCTTCCATTTTATATAATTCTTCTAATCTTTGTATTCTTGTTTTGATTGTTTTGAAGTTTGTTAACATTCCGCCTAACCATCTATTGTTTACAAAATGCATTCCTGATCTTATTGCTTCAAATTTAATAGCTTCTTGAGCTTGTTTTTTTGTTCCTACAAATAGAATATCCTTGCCTTCTTCAGATACAGATTTAATAAAGTCATATGCCTCATCGATTTTTCTAACTGTTTTTTGTAAATCGATAATGTATATTCCGTTTCTTTCTGTAAATATGTATGGAGCCATCTTAGGGTTCCACCTTCTAGTTTGATGTCCAAAATGAACACCTGCTTCTAATAATTGTTTCATTGATATAACTGCCATTAATAGTAACCTCCTTGGTTTTTACCTCCATTGCCATCATCTTATAGAAGACCAAATATTGGCACCCTTCCATAATTAAGCAATGTGTGTATTTTCTCACGGACTTATTGTATCACATGATAAATATGTATTCAATAAGAATTTTAAAAAAAGCTAAAAACTTTTAATAGTATTAAAAAAATAATGTATTTTATAAAATTTTCATTTGCTACATATCTATACTCTACGAAGAAAAAAAATTGAGTCAGAGCCGCATTGCCCTGACTCAATTTATTTTATTTTTTTAAGTTCATCCATAAGTTTCTCATTTAAAATCTTAATATGAGTACCTTTCATTCCAAGCGATCTTGATTCTATTACTCCTGCACTTTCAAATTTTCTAAGCGCATTAACTATAACAGATCTTGTTATTCCAACTTTGTCTGCTATTCTAGATGCTACGAGTAACCCTTCACTACCATCTAACTCATTAAAAATATGTTGTACAGCTTCCAATTCTGAATAGGATAATGTTCCAATAGCAAGTTGTACTACAGCTTTCTTTCTTGCTTCTTCTTCTATCAAATCATTTTTGGATCTTAAAATTTCAAGACCAACTATAGTAGCACTATACTCAACTAAAACTAAATCATCATCTGTAAAGTCTTTATCAAATCTTGCAAGTAAAAGAGTACCTAGTCTTTCTCTGTTTCCATTTATCGGTACAATTGTAGTTATTTTATTGTCTATTGTACATTCCTTGCTATCTTCGAATACACAGATGTCTTTGTTAGTAAGATTAGCCTTTGTTTCATTAATATTAAGCAAATTACTATTATAATATTCTGGAAACCTCATATTTTTTATAATTTCATCTTTCATAATATCACATTCAAATCCACTTGATAAATCATAACCCAGTATTTTACCTCTTCTGCTAATAATATACACACTGCACTGTAATACATCGCTTAGTAAATTACAAATATCATCAAAAACTACAGGCTCTGTTCCTGATTTTTGCAATATTTTATTTAACATTCTTGTTTTAGCTAATAGTGACACAATATTCCTCCTCGTTTATGTTCTAAACACAATCTATTTTATTTAACCCAACTCATAAAGCAACTTTTTTTCAAGAACTACTTCAGAATAGATAAAATTCAAAATATTTAAAATTTTTAGAATCGTTCCGTCTCTATTTAATAATATCACAGTATTCACGCTATATCAACAGTGTTTTTATAAATTTCGACATAATATTTATGAAGTTTTGGTGAATTGGTTAAATAATCATAGAAATTTTACCTTTATTTTACTTTTTCTCAGCATTTTCTTCAGTATTTTCCTCTGCTTTGTACTCCTTGTGTTTGCATTCTTTATTAGAACACTCCATATATTCGCCTTTAGTTTTACTATATCTTTTTAACATATATTCACTACACTCAGGGCATTTTATGTCCGTAGGCTCAAACCAACTTACAAAATCACACTCTGGATAATTGCTACATCCGTAAAACTTAGTTCCCTTCTTACTTCTTCGTTCTAAAATTTTTCCTCCACATTTAGGACAGGGAACTTCTAACTCTTTAGTAATCGCTTTTGTATTTTTGCACTCTGGATATCCAGGACACGCCAAGAAATCACCAAATCTACCATGTTTTATTACCATAAACTTACCGCATTTATCACATTCTACCTCTGTAACTTCATCTTCAATAGTAATTTTGGCTATCTCTTTTTCAGCAATTTCAATATCCTTTTTTAGTGGTGTAAAAAACTCATTAACTACATTTTCCCATTTTTCTTGTCCTTCTTCTATAATATCTAAATTATTTTCCATTTGTGCTGTAAATTCAATGTCTACAATCTGTTTAAAGTATTCACTTACAATATTATTTACAATATTTCCAAGTTCTGTTACTTCTAATGTTTTTTTGTCTTTTTCTACATATTTTCTACCAAGAAGAGTTGAAATAATTGGTGCATAAGTACTGGGTCTTCCTATTCCATTTTCTTCTAATGTTTTTACAAGGGATGCCTCAGAATACCTTGCAGGTGGCTGCGTAAAATGTTGTTTTCCTTCAGTTTTTTCACTGCTTAAAATATCTTCTTCATGTAATTCTGGAAGTTTTAAAGTATTTTCCTCTTCGTCCAGCTCTTCATTATATATTTTTCTAAACCCATCGAAGGCCACTTTAGACCCTGATGCCTTAAGCATATAATCTCCATTTACAATATCTATAGAAATAGTATCCAGCAAGCAGGATTCCATTTGACTTGCCACATATCTATTCCAAATCAAGGTATATAGTTTGTATTGTGGATCTTTAAGGTTTTTCTTTGCTATTTCTGGTGTTATTTCAACATAAGATGGCCTAACAGCTTCATGAGCATCTTGTATGTTCTTTTTGCTTTTAAATATTCTAGGAGTGTTAGGACTATATTGCTGACCATATTTATTATTAATAAACTCTTTTGTATTTTTTTGAGCTTCTTCAGATATTCTAGTAGAATCAGTTCTCATATATGTGATTAAACCTACTGTTCCATATCCCTCTACCTCTATGCCTTCATATAATTGTTGGGCAATAGACATAGTTTTTTTAGTGGGGAAATTAAGTTTTCTATACGCATCTTGCTGAAGCGTACTTGTTGTAAATGGCGGTAGTGGATTTTTACTTTTAGATAATCTCTTTATTTTACTTACAATAAACTCTTTTTCATTAAGTGAATTAATAATAATTTCACTTTCTTCTTTAGAATTTATTTCAATTTTTTCTCCACCCTTAGAATTTAATTTAACATTTAATTTCTGTTTATCTCCTTCTTTGTATAACAGGCATTCTATACTCCAATACTCTTTAGTGATGAATTTTTCTATTTCCTTTTGTCTATCGCAGATTATTTTAAGCGTAACTGATTGAACTCTTCCAGCACTAAGTCCCCATTTAACTTTTCTCCAAAGTATAGGACTAATTTCATATCCAACTAATCTATCGAGTATACGCCTTGCTTGTTGTGCATCTACAAGAGTTGCATTTATTACTCTTGGAGTTTTTATGGCATTTTTAACAGCAGTTTTTGTTATCTCATTAAATTCTATCCTGCATTTTTCTTTGTCATCTATTTTCAAGGCTTTTGCTAAATGCCAGGCTATAGCTTCACCTTCTCTATCAGGGTCAGTCGCCAAGTAAATTTTGTCGCTTTTTTTTGCTTCTTTTCTTAATTTATCAAGTAGTTCACCTTTACCACGAATAGTTATATATTTAGGTTGATAATTATTTTCTATATCAACCCCCAATTGACTCTTCGGTAAATCTCTAACGTGTCCCATGGACGCTTCAACTACATAATTACTACCTAAATATTTTTTTATAGTTTTAGCTTTTGCTGGTGACTCAACTATAACAAGTTTTTGTCCCATCTTATCCCCTCCATCAATGTATTATATCTTTTAATTATATTTTGTTGTTTACTCGTACATAATAGTTTCCTGATAAACATAATATTTCATTTTTTACCTGCATTTCAAATAATACCTCATATAATTGTTTTATGTCAATGTTAGTTATTCTAATAATATCGTTAATATGTAGTGGACTATCATTTATAATGCTATATATTCCACTGTGAATTTCATTATTAAAAGACCTTACAATGTCATCCTTTTGATTTTTCATTTCTATTCCAATTAAACTAAATATATCATTTGCGCAGGTCAATGGGAATGCTCCATCTTTAATTAATTTATTTGTTCCTTTACTTTCCTCTGAAAATATAGACCCTGGAACAGCCATAACATCCTTGCCTTGCTCAAGAGCTAAATTTGCTGTAATTAGGGATCCACTTTTTTCACCAGCCTCAATTACTATAATAATATCACTTAAAGCGCTTATTATTCTATTCCTTAGTGGAAAATTATAGGCATATGGCGGTGTGCCAGGTAAAAATTCTGAAATAACGCAGCCCTTTTGAACTATTTCATTGAAAATTTTGTGGTTTTCCTTAGGATACACAATATCCAGGCCTGAACCTAAAACTGCACAAGTATAGCCTTCATTATTGAGACAACTCTCATGAGCAAAAGTATCAATTCCCTTAGCCATTCCACTAACAATATTAATATTATTAGCACATAAATCTTTGCATATAATTTTAGTAACATCCTTTCCGTAATTGGAATACTTCCTTGATCCCACTATAGAAATATTATACCCCTGATTTATAGGCCTTATGTTCCCTTTATAAAATAATGTAAATGGTGCATCATCATAATTTTTTAATTTCTTAGGATAATCATCATCTACATAAGATATTGATTTTATTTCATTAATTTCTAAGTTTCTTTTTACATTTACAATTTCACTTTCATTCCAAGCATTGTTTAGTAAGTCTATTAAATTATTTTTAAAATATTCTGTTTTTTTGTTATGTACACTATAATACCATATTTTTTCTGTGTCATGGAAATCATTTATTAATTTAAGCTTAGTTTTAGGGGATAATTTCACTAGTGAAAACCATATATCATAATCATTCATTATATCACTATACCTCCGTAGATTAAATTTCTATAAATTAAATCATCTTCTTCGAAGCTGAAATGTCATTAAACTATTCTTTCATCTATAAATTTTCTATATTGCATTGCTTCAATGATATGTATATCTAAAATATTTTTACTGCTATCTAAATCCGCAATAGTCCTAGCTACCTTAAGAATCCGGGAATACGCTCTTGAACTTAGATTAAGTTTTTCATACATGAATTCCATAATCTTACTAACATTATTTTCTAAATGGCAGTATTTTTTAATATGCTTTTGACTCATCTCCGCATTACAATGAATTCTATCTTTGCTGAATCTTTTTTCCTGAATTTTTCTTGCTGCCTCTACTCTTTTTCTAATAATCACAGATTTTTCGCTATTCGCTGCATTAGCTATTTTATTATAGGGCAGAAGATTCACTGCAGTAAAAACATCAATGCGGTCGAGTAATGGTCCTGATAGTTTACTCAGATACCTTCGTCTTTCATAGTCGCTACAGCTACATTGCTTTTCATAAGAGCCATAATATCCACAGGGGCATGGATTTAAAGCACTTACAAACATAAAATTAGAGGGATATTCAACAGTTCCGTTATGCCTTGAAATATTGATTTTTCTCTCCTCTAAAGGCTGCCTTAATATTTCTATTACATTCTTTTTAAACTCTAATATTTCATCTAGAAACAATACCCCTTTATGTGCTAAAGAGATTTCTCCAGGTATTATTTTATTTCCGCCACCAACAAAAGCAATCCGAGATATAGTATGATGTGGACTTCTAAAAGGTCTCTGCAGTATAATTCCTCCATTACCCTCAAGCTTTCCAGAAACACTGTAAATCTTAGTAACCTCTAGTGATTCCTCTTGACTTAAGGGGGGCAAAATAGTGGGAATCCTCTTAGCCATCATTGATTTTCCAGAACCTGGTGGGCCATACATAAGTAAATTATGACCACCAGCTGCTGCTACTTCAATGGCACGTTTTGAACTTTCTTGCCCCATAACATCCTCATAATCTAGCTCTTCGTTGATTAATATCTCCACATCGTTGCACTGCCTATATGGCATTAAGTCCTTATAATTCAAAAAATCCACTACTTGATTTAAATTATCTAGTGGAAATATCTTTGCAGTTTTAACAAGACTACATTCTTTTGCATTGTACGTCGGAACAATAAACTTTTCAATTTTATTTTCTATTCCCTCCATGACCACCGGCAGCGAGCCTCTTACTTTCTTAAGTCCACCAGATAGTGATAACTCCCCGATAAAAAGATACTCGTCAATATCATTAACAATTATTTGCTTAGTTGCTAGTAGGATACCTATAGCTATGGGTAAATCAAAAAGAGAGCCTTCCTTTTTCAAATCCGCTGGAGCTAAATTTATAGTTATTCTATGTACTGGAAAATCGAAACCTGAATTTAGTATTGCAGAGCGTACTCGCTCTTTTGATTCTTTAACTGAGATGTCTGCAAGACCAACAATGTTTAGCGCAGGAAGTCCGCGAGTTATATCAATTTCAACTGTGACTAGAACCCCTTTAATTCCTGTAAAAGCAGCAGACATAATTTGTATCGCCATAATATCACCTTACCTTATTATTTCTTATCATAATTATTGACAAAATAACATTCGGTAAACTTAATATTAAATTATATTTGCATTTACTTTTTAATTAATATATATAATTACTAGAACGTAAGCTAAAAAGATATTTTTTTTGCTTATTTATTAACATTTTGTTGATTTATATTTTCTTTTAATTTATTATTAAATTCATATAAATTATTGAACTTATAGAAGGGTGGTTTATTCATGAAGGCTTTCAATAAAGATATTGGAACACTTGGTGAAGATATATCAGAAAATTATTTAAAAAGTTTAGGATATAGGATTTTAGAAAAAAATTTCAGATGTAAATGTGGAGAAATCGACCTTATAGCAACAAATAAAGGTTACATATGCTTTATAGAAGTGAAAACTAGATATGGAACAAAGTTTGGTGCACCCGCCGAATCAGTAATACTTTCAAAACAACATAAAATTCATAAAACAGCCCAGGTATATATTTTGTTAAAAAATATTATTGATTCTAATTTTAGATTTGATGTTATTGAAATCCTTCTTAACCATGATAATAACGGTTTTTTAGTTAACCATATCCAGGATGCTTTTCAATTATGATTTTAGGCAAAATAACAAAAAAACAAATGCACTTTTATAATTTCAGAGTGCATTTGTAAATTTTTCGTTAATTATTATTGTTATTTTGCAGAATATTTTTCAAAAAACTTTTTCTATGTATTGGAGTAGTTCCATATTTTTTTATTGCAAGTACATGTTCCTCCGTACCGTATCCAACGTTTCTGTCAAAGCCATAATTCGGGTATTCCTCATTATACTTTAACATCAGTTCATCTCTATATACTTTTGCAATTATAGAGGCGCAAGCAATACTTATACTTTTTGTATCTCCTTTTATTACGCCCTCATTCAAATTCGAAAAGTTTTTTATTTTGTATCCATCAGATAAAACTAAATCTGGCACAATAGAAATCTCCTCACAGCAATCTAAAAATACTTGATTATTGCAAAATCCAACACCCTTTTCATCAATTAGGTTATTGTCCATAGCAATAATTTTATATGCTAGGGCTTTTTCCTTAATAATATAAGATAATTCTTTTCTGCAAGCTATTGATAATTTTTTAGAATCGTTTGCTCCTAAGATTAAATCTTTCTCCTCATTTGCTTTTAAATCTAATATTACAGCTGCGGCTACTATGGGTCCCGCTAGAGGACCTCGACCTACTTCATCAACCCCAGCAATGTATTTATAGTTTCCAAAGCTTCTATCAAATTCATACATTTTTTTTACTCTCTGAATTTCCTTTTCTTTTAATTCAGTGCTTTTACACATTTTATCACCTAATTTTTGAACTGTTTTCCTACCGTCTTGTAAAAGCATTTTCATTATACTTTCTCTATTGCTATTTTTGATATCGTTTTCAATTTCCAACATATAATTACATATTTCTTTGTAGCTCATCTTTGAAAAATCAATATTAAACTCCATGCATATCCTCCTTTAATACTTTACTAAATTATCACTATTATTTTCAAAAAAAGACAACCTTCCGTTATTTAAACAAGTAGATAACAATTAGTAATTGTAATTTACTTTTAAACAGAAAGTTGTGTATTCAATAAATCTAAAATTTAAAATGATTATCCTAATATAATATTTAAAACTTATTCTACTCTTTCTAAAGATATAGGTCCTAATTTTCCACCTCTAAATTCATCTAAAAGCATAACTGCCACTCTATTATAGTCAATATTACCCCTAGATATTACAGATCCCCTTTTTTTAGCTATGTTATCTAGATTGTCTATAGGATTCTCCATAATTTCTGTAAGTTTATATCTTTCCATTAATCGCTCAGCATTATTAGTTTGAAGTCTTTCTACCAATCTAAGTGCTAATTCCTCTATATCTATGACTTCATCTTTTACCGCACCTGTAAATGCCAAATTAAGTCCAACTGTCTCGTCTTCAAATCTAGGCCATAATACACCTGGAGTATCCATTAGCTCTATTCCTAAGCTAGTTTTTACCCATTGCTTGCTTTTAGTAACTCCTGGCCTATCTCCCGTTTTAGTAATGTTATTTTTTCCTAGTTTGTTTATAAAAGAAGATTTACCAACATTCGGTATCCCAACTACCATAACTCTAGTAACTATATTAACTAAGCCTTTTTTTCTTTGTCTATCATGCTTTTCTTTCAATAATTCATCAAGAGTAATCTTTATCATTTTTAGCCCTTGACCAGTAATGCAATTCACAGCGAGTGGCTTTACATTATCAGTTGTTAGTTTTTCTATCCATTCTTTAGTTACTTTATCTTCAGCTAAATCACATTTGTTTAATAATATGACTCTAGGCTTATCTTTGCAAATCTCATCAATTTGTGGATTGGCACTTGATTTAACTATTCTTGCATCTCTAATTTCTATTACAGCGTCAACAAGTTTTAAACTCTCTTGAATTTGTCTTCTAGTTTTCGCCATATGACCTGGAAACCAATTTATGGTCATGCTCATACTTATCGAATCCTTTCCGTACTATTTAATGGATAAAGCCCTATAAAGGCTCTTCCTGCTTAAAGCTACTTAAAAATAAAAAGGGACTCTGCAGCCCCCAATTTTATCTCATTCTTTCTTTAACTTTTGCAGCCTTACCAACTCTATCTCTTAAGTAGAATAGTTTAGCTCTTCTAACTTTACCTAATCTTACGATTTCAATTTTCTCAATAACTGGAGCGTTTACTGGGAATGTTTTTTCAACACCAACACCAGATGTTACTCTTCTTACTGTGAAAGTTTCTCTTAAACCGCCGTTTTGTCTCTTAAGAACGGTTCCTTCGAATACTTGAACTCTCTCTTTGTTACCTTCACTAATTTTAATGTGAACCTTAACAGTATCACCTACACTAAAGTTTGGTAAGTCTGTTCTAATTTGTTCTGCTTCTATTTCTCTTATAATTTCTAACATGTGCATTCCCTCCTAAAATTTTATTGTGACGTTCATGCTCATTATAATATAACAGAGGACCGTCCGTACTAGCACAAGCTACATTTTATCATATATATTTATATATATCAACATAAAAATATATTTTGTGCATATATATAAGGTATTTTTTATTTTTCTTCAGAATTTTTACTTAATAGCTTTTTATCTTCCTTGGTGAGTCTAAGTTTTTCAAACATATCCGGTCTTTTTTCTTTTGTTATTAAAAGTGACTGCAATCTTCTCCACTTTCGTACATTTTCATGATGTCCCGAGGTCAATACTTCTGGAACCATTCTACCCTCAAAACATTCTGGTCTTGTATATTGAGGATATTCTAATACCCCATCATAAAAAGATTCTTCAGTGTAGCTCTCACTAGAAGATAATACCCCCGGGACTAACCTACAAATACTGTCCACTATAGGAATACACGCCATTTCTCCACCTGTCAAAACATAATCCCCTAAGGAAAGTTCCATATCTATATAATCATAAGTTCTCTCATCAATACCTTCGTAATGACCACATATAAATATCAATTCACTTTCTGTGCATAGCTGCTTTGCAATTTCTTGAGTAAACGTATTCCCTCTCGGTCCCAAAAATATTACCTTTCCGGAATTATGCAATTTAACATCCTTAATACTATCAACTAGTGGTTGAGCAAGCATGACCATACCCGCTCCACCACCATAAGGATAATCATCTACTTTTTTGTGCTTATTTAAGGCATAATCCCGAATATTACGAGGTGAAATATCCAGTATATTTTTTTCTATGGCTCTTCCAATAATACTATGATTAAAAATTTCAAACATTTCAGGAAATAGAGTTAAAATATCTATTTTCATTCTTGCCATTCATTCACTGGTCTAATTATTATTACACGCTTCTCAACATCTATACTAACCACAATATCCTTAAGTACTGGAATAAGCACTTCTTTCTTTCCCTTAACCCAATATACATCGTTACCTGGTGTATGAAGAACATCAAATACTTTTCCAAGTTCTTCTTCCCCACCTTCTTCATAAACACTGCAATCTATCAAATCAGCTACATAATAGCTACCCTCTGGCAATTTAACTGCATCTTGGCGACTAACCATCAAATACTTGTTTCTATATACTTCTGCCTGTTCTATACTGTCTATACCTTCAATTTTAAGTATTGCATTATCTGCTTGAAGTTTACACCCTTCAATTTTTCTAATTTCCCCATCAATGTACACACTTTTTAATTCTTTAAATCTTTCAAGTGAATCTGTTAGTGAAAAAACTTTAACTTCACCTTTTAATCCGTGTGTTTTACCGATCTGGCCTACGCTCATAAAATCTTTCATTTAAAACCCTCCTTTCACTCTTGCTTATATGCATAACTATAATTCAAACGCCCTTGTAGATAAACCCCGATATTTAATTAAAATAAGAGCTAGGCAGAACCTAACTCTTACTTTATTTCAACAACCACTTTTTTGTTTTCTTTAACAGCAGCTGCTTTTACAACAGTTCTGATAGCTTTAGCTATTCTACCCTGTTTTCCTATAACTTTTCCCATATCCTCATGGGCAACAGATAATTCAAGAACTACTGTATGCTCATGGGCTACTTCATTTACTACTACCATTTCGGGTTTATCAACTAAAGACTTTGCCAATACTTCAAGTAACTGTTTCATGGAAAACTCCTCCATTCATTACTTACAAATTTTTCTAGTTGACTGCTATTTTTTTAAGTAATCTCTTAACTGTATCAGAAGGTTGTGCACCATTCTTAATCCAACTAGCTGCTTTTTCAACATCAATTTTAATAGTTGTTGGCTCTGTTGTTGGGTTGTAGTATCCTATTTCTTCGATAAATCTTCCATCTCTAGGTGCTCTTGAATCTGCAACTACTACTCTATAAAATGGAGCATGTTTAGCACCCATTCTTTTTAATCTTATTTTAACTGCCATGTATATCACCTCCTTAAATTTATTTAATACAATTTTTTTTTATTAAAAAGGCATTTTACCAAACAACCCTTTTTTACCTGGTTTTTGGAATCCTTTTGCTTGCTTCATGAATTTCTTCGCCATTTCAAAATCTTTTAAAAGCTTATTTACCTGTTGTACCAAAGTGCCAGATCCATTAGCAATTCTCTTTTTTCTAGAAGAAGAGCTACTAATCATACCAGGATGTTTTCTTTCTGATGTAGTCATTGATTTTATAATAGCTTCAACTTTTCCCATATCTTTTTCACTTTTAGAAAAATCTACGCCTTGCAATTCTTTTTTATTAGCCCCTGGCATCATTTCAACTAATTTATCCAATGGTCCCAGTTTTTTCATTTGTTGTATCATTGCTAAATAGTCTTCTAGATTAAATTCTTGAGAAAGCATTCTGCTACCAAGTTCTTTTGCTTCACTTTCATCAAAAGACTGCTGCGCTTTTTCTATTAATGAAAGCACATCACCCATACCAAGTATTCTTGATGCCATCCTATCTGGGTAAAAAACTTCTAGATCATTCATTTTTTCGCCAACACCAACAAATTTTATGGATTTGCCAGTTACCGCTTTAATAGATAGTGCTGCTCCACCTCTTGTATCGCCATCTAATTTAGTTAAGATTATTCCAGTTATATCTAGCTGCGAATTAAAACTTTCAGCTACATTAACTGCATCTTGTCCCGTCATAGAATCTACAACAAGCATTATTTCACTGGGCTCTACACTCAATTTTATATTTTGAAGTTCTTCCATTAAATTTTCATCTATATGAAGTCTTCCTGCTGTATCTATTATAACTACATTATTACCATTCTCTTTGGCAAAAGCTAAAGATGCTTTTGCTATATCAACAGGACTAACCTTGTCTCCCATAGTAAATACTGGAATATCAATTTGTTTACCTACTACTTGCAATTGCTTAATTGCAGCTGGTCTATATACATCACATGCAACTAATAGTGGTTTTTTGTTCTTCTTTTTTAGTGAAAGGGCAAGTTTCCCTCCCATTGTAGTTTTACCAGCACCTTGAAGACCCACTAGCATTATTACGGTTAACCCATTTGGAGAAAACTCTAATTTACTTTCTGAATTACCCATTAAATTAGTTAACTCATCATTAACAATTTTGATAACCTGTTGCCCTGGAGTTAAGCTTTCTAATACTCCATTACCTAAACACTTCTCACTAACATTTTTCACAAAATCCTTAACTACTTTGTAATTAACATCTGCTTCTAGCAATGCTAATTTTACTTCTCTCATAGCGTCTTTAATATCTTTTTCAGAAAGCTTACCCTTACCTTTTAATTTTTTTATGGTATTCTGTAACTTAGAAGATAATCCTTCAAAAGCCATAATAACCCTCCTAAATATTTTCACTAATCTGGGCTTTTATATCATATATAAGCTGATTCATTTTTTCATCTTTTATATCAATTTGTAAATTATCCAATTCTGATATAATTAACCTTAAGGTTTCTTTTAGTTTATGATCTTTATTTGATAATTTTAATTTTTCTTCATATACTAAAAGCATCTTTTCACATGTTTTAATCGTATCATGCGTAGCTTGCCTACTAGTATTATTTATCTCTGCTATTTCTGAAAGCGACAAATCATTATTAAAATACAAGTCCATTATATTTTTTTGCTTTTCAGTAAGCAATTCACCATAAAAATCAAATAATAGGGAAATCTCAAATCTTTTTTCCATTTAATCACCCTGCTCACAAGTCATATAATATCAGAATTTAAATACCCTGTCAAGTAGTTTTACTTAACAGTGCAATATTTTTATAAAATTAAATTTGAAACATACATTTTAAAATAGTGCCTCTACAAAATCTCTTGAATTAAACTCTTGTAAATCATCTATACCTTCGCCAATGCCTATGTATTTTACAGGTATATTGAGTTGGTTTTTTATTGATATTACAACCCCACCTTTAGCAGTGCCATCCAATTTAGTTAGTATTATGCCATCTATAGGGCATATCGCCATAAATTGCTTAGCTTGCTCTACACCGTTTTGGCCAGTTGTAGCATCAAGTACTAGTAGGGTTTCCATATTAGCCTCACTATACTCCCGCTTAATCACCCTATTTATTTTTGAAAGTTCATCCATAAGATTTTTTTTATTATGAAGTCTACCTGCAGTATCACAAATTAATACATCAACTTTTCTTGCTTTGGCTGCTTGAACAGCATCAAAAACTACAGCAGCAGGATCCGAACCCTCCTTTTGTTTTATGAGTTCCACACCGGCTCTATTGCTCCAAACCTCTAATTGGTCAATTGCTGCCGCTCTGAATGTGTCCGCTGCGGCAATGAGAACTTTGTATTTTTCTACTTTTAACCTTATAGCTATTTTCCCAATGGAAGTGGTTTTTCCAACTCCATTAACACCAATTATCAAAAGCACTTTTGGTAGGTCTTTAGGCTCTATTAAATTTTCATCGTTACCTAATATGTCAATTAAAACTTCTTTTAAACATGGTCTAATTTCTGTTGGATCTTTTATTTTATTTTCTTTTACCTTTTTTTTAAGTTTATCAATGACATAAATAGAAGTCTCTACACCTATATCTGCTGTTATTAATATTTCTTCTAGTTCCTCGTATAAATCATCATCAATTGTAATAGCTAAGTTTAATACTTCACTAACTTTTTCTGTAATACTATTTCTAGTTTTTGTTAAACCATCTTTTAATTTATCAAAAAATCCTCGCAGCATTTCTACTCCTCCTTGTTTTGCAGTTTGTGTCACTACCTACTTATTGCTTTTTTATTTGTTGAAATCTACAGACACTATTTTGGATACTCCCTTTTCTTCCATGGTAACCCCATATAGTACATCGCTAGCTTCCATAGTTCCTTTTCTGTGCGTTATTATAATGAACTGAACATTATCAGAGAATTTCGTTAAAAATTCTGCATACCTAACTACGTTTGCATCGTCCAGGGCTGCCTCAATTTCATCTAATATACAAAATGGTGTTGGTTTCATCTTTAAAATAGCAAATAATAATGCAATTGCAGATAAAACTTTTTCTCCACCAGACATTAAACTTATGTTTTGGAGTTTTTTTCCTGGTGGCTGTACGTTAATATCAATCTTACCTGTAAGTTCATCTCCTTGCGTAAGTATTAAATCTGCACTTCCGCCTTTAAATAATTCAATGAAGGTTTCATGAAAATTTTGCCTTAATATATCAAAGTTCTCTGCAAATATTTCTTTCATTTTTTTAGTCATTTCACATATTACAGTTAATAATTCATCTTTAGATAACACTAGGTCTTGTTTTTGATCATCCATAAATGTAAATTTTTCTTTCACTTCTTTGTACTCTTCAATAGCGCCTACATTAACTTTCCCAAGCATAGATATAGCTTCTTTTAGTGTTAAAATTTCACTTTTGAGCTTATCAATGTCATCAATTTCATTTTTAAATTCTAGCGCTTCTGCATAGGTTAGCTCAAAGTCTTCGTTCAGTTTCTGGTAATAATTCTCCTTTTCCATTCCTACTTTTTCAAATGTTAATTCATATTTATATAAATCTTTCTCACTCTTTTCTAGCGCACGCGAAACATTATCTAGCTGTTCTACACTTATTTTTATTTTCTCTTTTATTTTAATTCTTTGAATTTCACTGGCTTCAAAGTTTTTTTCCATCTTTACTAATGTGGTCATTATTCCACTAGCCTTTTCTTCACCAATTTGGATTGAATCTTTACTTATATTCTTATTTTTAATTGCTTCTTGTATTTCTTCAGAGCATATGAGTGCTTTTTTATTATATACTAGCATTTCTTCATTTAGCCTTTGAATTTCAGAAACTTTATTACGTATAGTTTCGTCAATTCCAGCTTTTTTTATTTTAGCATCAATAATGGAAGCTTTTATATTTTCAATTTCTTGTAATTTATCTTTTAATTTTAATCCTACTACATCTTGCTTTTGTAGTATTTCATCTTTTGCACGTGTCAATTTACAAATAGTCATATTCTTTTCTTCTACTTCACTATTGTCAATTTTCAGCTTACTCTCTTCTGACATTTTTTCAGTGTTTAAAGTCATAATATTAGTTTTTAGCCTATTTGTTTCATCTTCTACAGTATTTATTTTAGCTTCCATTTTAGTTTTTTCAATGTTTTCTGAATGAGCCTCATCCTTTGCGTTTGTATTTTCTTGCTCTAATTTTAAAATCTCAGTTCTATTTTGTTTTATTTTTTCCAAATAAATAAGTGATTCACTTCTCAATGTACTTAAATCTTTAGCCAGTTCTTGTATCTCCCTTTTTCGACCAATTATACTTGAGGTTTTTGAATATACACTACCACCAGTTAACGATCCACCAAGGTTTATAACCTCTCCTGATAATGTAACAATTTTATATCTAAAATTATTTATTTTAGATATACACAAGGCTGAGTCCATATCTTTACATATAATTGTTCTGCCAAGTATAAAAGAAATAACTTCACTAAACTTCTCATCATATCCTATTAGCTGGTTTGCAATTCCAACAAAGCCTGGATTATTTCTAGTTTCGTTATCAATTGTGAGCATTTTTCCTTTAATAATGTTCAAAGGCAAAAATGTCGCACGTCCAAGATTATTTGCCTTCAAATAACTAATTAACAGTTTTGCTACAGTTTCATCTTTAGTTATCATGTGTGATATAGTACCGCCTAAAGCAATTTCTATAGCTACTTCCAAGTTTTTTTCAACCTTTATAACTTCTCCAAGTACAAAGCATTCATCAACGTTACCTACTTTACCTTCATTGATATGTTGCATTAAATTTTTTACTGATTTATTGTAACCCTCATGCTTTTTTTCTAAAGTTGTTAAGACATTAAAATTAGCTTCATTTTTATTAATTTTAAAATTATAATTTTTCATAGTTATCTCATCATTAATCAAATTGTCATTAAGTTTACTAATTTCTTGCTTATTTTTCAACAACAGATTTTCACAATGGAGTATTTTTTCTTTAAATTTTTCCATTTCTTTTATAAACATTATTTTTGATGTAGCATTAATTTCTACTGAATTATCAAAGTCTTCAATATTATCTTTCAAAAGTTCTATTCTTTTTTTAGCACTATATATATTGTTATTTAAAATTAACAACCTATTAGTAAGTAGATTAGTTTTTTCAATGCTGCTTTTCTCTTCTTCCTTAAGGTATTTAGCTTCAGCGGTTTCAACTGCAATATTTTCTTGGATAATTCTAATTTTTATTTCCTCAGACTGAATCTTTTCTTCTATTTCTATCTGAGTGTTTTTTACATTACTTAAAGAATTATCTATTCCATGTAAGCTCCGTTTAAAATCTGATAATTTTTCATGAATGCCATCGCTATCCTTTGATGCTTTATCTATAATTTTTACCAAATTTTCTATTCTTTCATTTAAAATATTTATTTCAGAAATACTATTTTGATAAATTAGCTTATTATTATAGTATAATTGCTTTTCTTCTTGATTCTTATTTTCAAATTTTTCAAACTCACTATTCCAATATTCAGCATCCTTCTTTAACTGGTCTTTTTCCTCTGTAATATTTATAACTTCTAACTTTAACCTAGAACATTCACCTTGTGTGCTTTTAATTTTTTCTTCAACTTTATTTATAGCATCAATAATTACGCTAACTTCTTTACTTTTTAATTGTTCGAAAAACTTTAAAAATTTCTTTGCCTTTTCACTCTCATTCATTAATGGTTCTAATCTTTCTTCGTAGGTACTTAATATATCTTCTATTCTAATAATATTCTGCTGAGTGATATCTAATCTCTTTTCTGCTTCTTCTTTTCTAGTCTTAAACTTGACAATTCCTGCAGCCTCTTCAAACAGCTTTCTTCTTTCTTCAGTTTTTCCACTTAATATAGCATCAATTTTACCTTGACCAATAATTGAGTATCCTTCTTTTCCAATGCCTGTATCCATAAAAAGCTGTTGAACATCTTTTAATCTACAAGATGTATTGTTTATTAAATATTCACTTTCTCCAGAACGATATAATCTTCTAGATATGGTGACATTAGAATAATCAATATCCAGTTCGCTATCACTATTATCCAAAGTCAAGGCAACCTGTGCAAGGCTAACCGGTTTCCTAAATTGTGTACCTGCGAATATAACGTCCTCCATCTTATCGCCTCTTAGATTTCTTACACTTTGTTCTCCAAGCACCCATCTAACAGCATCAGAAATATTGCTTTTACCACTACCATTAGGTCCTACTACCGCTGTAATGCCTTTCTTAAATGTTAACTCTGTTTTATCTGCAAAGGATTTAAATCCTCTTATTTCAATAGATTTTAAAAACATGATAACACTCTCCTATTTTACTGGAATAACATGGGTAATACAAAACTCAATGTAAAAATTATAATCATGCCATAAATCAATATCTTTGTATATTTGTCTCTTTGTTTCTTCTTCATACTTCACCTCATATTTTGATTTTATACTTTTCTTTAATAAAAAAAGAAAAGTATATATTACTATAAATTCATTCAATGTAATATATACTTTATTTAATGTGCTAAACGTACAACTTATACGTCTAATTTAAAAATTTATTCTATTATCTAGTTTATAGCATTTAGATGAAAATATCAATTGCTAGACTAACAATAAATCAAGAAAACCGTGCATGCACGGTTTTTTTATCTTGGCTCAACTATGAATTTTATAGCTGTTTTCTTTTCTCCCTCTATAGTTATTTCCACAAAAGCGGGAATTACTACTAAGTCAATACCATTGGGTGCAACAAACCCTCTAGTAATTGCAATAGCTTTCACAGCTTGATTAACTGCCCCTGCACCTACCGCTTGTAACTGCGCGATTGAATTTCCTCTGAGTGCTGCTGCTAATGCTCCTGCTACTGATTTAGGTTGTGAATTTGCTGATACTTTTAATACTTCCATCATATATTACCCCCTACCGAATTCCTTGTTAGAACTACTATAGACAATATATTCTATACAATAAATTAAAATCCTTCTTTATATCTTGTCTCAGAATATTCATATACACTCATATTAATACATTTTTCTCCTATACATACAGCAATATTTCCACGTTCTATAGTAGTATCTTGAAATACTTCTATTAAAATTGTAGATATTTGTTTCTTTATGTCATAAAAAAAGCTTTTACCATTAGCGTAAAGTTTTGAAATGTCTTTTGGATTTATTTTAACTAAAGCTTTAGTAACAGTACAATCATTTTTAATACTGTTCATAATGATATCATACATTATATCATTGTATATATTGCCTTCAACGAGCTCTCTAAATGCAGGATGAAATGGTCCTGCAACTAAATCATTCCCCTCTGAAATTTCCTCAGTGGGCTGTAATCCTATTCTAATAACATTTATTTTATTTGCCATCATCATGAGGTAAATTAGTTTACTTATATTTACTGCTTCACTTAATGAATAAGGTTTGAATGTTTGATTTTTATACATTCTTTCCATAGGTGTATCTTTAATTACAAGGGCAGGATATATTCTACAAATATCCGGTTTAAGGGCAATAACTCTTTTAGCTGTATCCGTATCTTTTTTTATATTATCTCCTGGCAGACCTATCATAATTTGGTGCCCTAAGATAAAACCATATTGCTTTATAAGCTTTGAAGCATATTCTACATCTTCTGATGTATGCCCTCTGCCTGACTTTAATAGCACTTCCTCGTCCATGGACTGAACTCCTAGTTCTATAATATCTACAGTGTATTTTCTAAGAACACGCAATATACTATCGTCAATATAATCTGGTCTTGTAGATAATCTAATGAATTTTATTTTATTGCTATCTTTAAACATCTTCGCAACAGTTAAAAGTTCTATCTGCTTTTCTGTTTTTATAGCCGTAAAGGTTCCTCCAAAGAATGATACCTCAATAATAGCTTCATCATTGTTTATTGTTCTTAAGTATTCATTTACTGTTCTCTCCACATATGCTGCATCAACTTTTGTACTCGTGCCTGTTATGCTATTTTGATTGCAAAACACACAATCATGCGGACACCCTTCATGCGGAACGAAAATCGGAATAATGTAATGCAAATTACTCATGCATCTCCTCCTGACGTGCCGTAACTTCTTTGGCCGCATTTTGCTCTGCTTCTTTTTTACTAAGTCCTTGACCCGAGCCACTTATAGAACCATTTATCAATACGTCAACAAAAAATTTCCTTTTATGTGGTGGCCCCTCGAATTTTACAAGTTCATAGTTGATATGAACTTCTCCATTTTGTTGTAGTATTTCCTGAAGCTTTGTCTTGTAGTCCAAAACTATCTCATTACCAATTGCTTTATCAATAGTTGCTTTAAAGTTATTAAGTATAAAGGACTTTGAATATTCTATCCCTTTATCTAAATATATAGCAGCAATCACAGCCTCAACACAATCTGCCAATATTGAAACTCTATTTCTACCACCAGTAATTTCTTCACCTTTGCTCATGTTCATGTACATTCCGAGTTTCCAACCGCTTGCAATATCACACAGTGAATTTTCACACACAATTAGTGACCTAATTTTAGTTAAATACCCTTCATACTTTTCAGTAAAATTGGTATATAAATACTCAGATATAATAAGTTGTAGCACAGAATCCCCTAGGAACTCAAGTCTTTCGTTAAATTCAACCTTTTTTTTCTGATTTGCAAAGGAGCTATGGGTTATTGCAGTTTTTAATAGCCCCTTATCCGTAAAATTCAATCCCAATTGGTTCTCAAGGTCCTGTAATTTTATATCACACTTCATAAATCATTGCTCCTTTTAGGAAGTTTATTTAAATATTTTTTATTTACATTTACCTTAGCCATGTTTTTCAAGTTTATTATTCAATTTACTCCATCACACCTAATGAAATAACTAGATTTGATTTTTATAATAAATTCAAAAATAAGTTTGAAAAAACTAAAGGCCCGCAATACTGCGGAGCCTTATATTATTCTTCGGTGTGGGCTTTAATATATTCTACTACATCGCCGACAGTAGCGATTTTCTCAACATCTTCATCAGGAATTTCTATCTCATACTCTTCTTCCAGGGCCATGATTAATTCAACAATATCAAGAGAGTCAGCGCCTAAATTATTCATAAAAGATGATTCCATTTTTATTTCTTCTTCATCTATACTTAATTGTGATGCTATAGTAGCTCTAATTTTTTCAAACATAATATTTTCACCTCCTTAACTTTTTCTTTAATATATTTATAACAAATTGTTATTTATATTCTTTTCTTGCTCTGATAATTTTTCAATCTCTAATTTTAATTTTTCTACAACATTATTTTCATAAAATATTGTTGCCTGTTTAATTGCATTTTTAAAAGCTTTGGCATCTGAACTTCCATGAGCTTTTATACAAATTCCATTTACCCCTAGAAAAGCTGCCCCACCATATTCTTTATAATCAAAATCTTTTTTAAACTTTTTAAATACTGGTTTTAATAACATTCCTCCAAGTTTGGTTCTAAAAGAACTCATTATACCCGTTTTTAATATATCAAATATATTAGCAACTGCGCCTTCATATAATTTCAAAATTACATTTCCTACAAATCCATCACATACCAAAATATTAATGTCACCAGTTGGTATTTCTCTTGCTTCCACATTGCCTACAAAATTTAAATCGGCTTCTTTAAGTAGTTTATGAGCTGATTTAGAGAGTTCGTTACCTTTTTCCTCCTCAGTCCCTATATTTACAAGGCCTACAGATGGATTTGATATTTTTAAAATATTTTCAAAATATGTTTTACCCATAAGTCCAAATTGCACTAAGTAATGAGGCTTACATTCTGCGTTGGCTCCACAGTCAATTATCATAAAAGGACCACTCTTACCTGGCATTATAGGTGCCAGCGCCGGTCTATCTATACCTTTTATTCTTCCCACTATAAGCGTACAGCCAGCTAAAAAAGCACCAGTGCTTCCTGCTGAAATTATAGCATCTGCATCTCCACTTTTTACAAGATTCAAAGCTTTTACGAGACTTGAATCTTTTTTGCGCTTAATGGCCATTACTGGATGTTCACTTGTACTAATAACTTCTTTGGCATCAATAATTTTTATTCTATTACTATCATAAGTATATTTACCTAGCTCACCACGAATTAATTCCTCAGATCCAGTTATTAAGATATCTATCTTGTACTCTTTTATAGCTGCAACGCAACCTTCAACCACAGCACTTGGAGAAAAATCTCCACCCATTCCATCTACAACAACTACCATATTAAACCCTCACTTTGAATTTTCCTTATAAATAAGTATTTATTTATATTATATACTATACAGTACAAATATTTCTACTATTATTAGTATGAGAATGGAATATAATTATATTTTATTTCCCATAATTATATTAAAATAATAAAAAGAAAGTCTTTCGACTTTCTTTTTATTTTGGTTCCATAACAATAACTTCTCTATTTTTGTAATAACCACAGTTTTTACATACTCTGTGAGAAAGTTTCATATCGTGGCACTGAGGACACTCAACTATTCCTGGTAAACCAAGTTTAAATGTTTGAGCTCTTCGAGAATCTCTTCTACCTTTAGAAAATTTTCTAGCTGGATTTCCCATTGTAACACCTCCTTAATCAGTTAAAAACAATTCTTTTAATTTTGCCAACCTTGGATCAACATCGTCAATAGCACATTTACATGTACTCTGATTTAGATTAATACCACACTGATGGCATAAGCCTTTACAATCTTTGTTACAAAGCCTTTTTATAGGCAACATAGAAATGATATTATTTTCCACAATTTCATCTAAATCTAATCTATCATTATTAATAAAAATAATATCCTCATCTTCACTCTTTAGAGTTTTCGACAATTTTTCATTTAATTCAATATGTATTGAATGTGAAAAGGTCTCAAGACACCTAGAACAAGCAAGTAATAGTTCTGTCTCTATACTTCCAGATAAATCTATTTCATCACCTATAGGTTTTAAAATTAAATCTAATTTAACTGGTTTAGAAAATTGTATAAATTCATGTTCATAGAAAAACTTATCTTTTTCTAAATCTAATTGAATTTTTTTCCTTGTGTTTTTATTGCTAAATAATTCTGAAACATCTATTACCATACTATTCACTCTGAAAAACTAAATACTATTTAGTTTTTTCTCATATAAAGAAAATCTTTATACCTTGTATAAGAAAATATACAGCTCGAGCAAAGCTTCGCGTCCCTCCTAACTAAATTGTTTTTTACTTACATCAAACACAGACTATTATATAAACAATACAGTAAAAAGTCAAGATTTATTTATCATAGAAATTAACAATAATTTTAGGAAAGCCACTATTTTATTAGTGATTCAGTATCTCTTGCTATTACTAATTCTTCATTTGTTGGTATAACAAATATTTTAGTTTTAGAATCTTCTGTATTTAATTCCACAGCTTTTCCACGAACCTTATTTTTTGATTTATCTAAAACTGCTCCTAAAAACTCTAACCCAGTACATATATCTTCTCTTGTTTCTGGAGAGTTCTCACCAAGTCCAGCTGTGAATATAATTGCATCTACTCCACCCATTATTGCAGCATAAGAACCTATATACTGTTTAACTTTATAGGTAAATATATCAAGTGCCAACTGTGCTCTATGATTTCCCTCTTCCCAAGCAGCTGTTTCTATGTCTCTAAAGTCACTACTTACTCCAGAAATTCCCAGAACCCCTGATTTTTTGTTCATCAAATCATTTGTTTCATCAATTGTTAATTTCAATTCCTGCATAATATAAGTAATTATAGCTGGATCTATACTTCCGCATCTAGTTCCCATAGCTATTCCTTCAAGTGGTGTGAATCCCATACTTGTATCTATAGATTTACCATTTTTTATAGCACAAACACTCGCTCCATTTCCTAAGTGACAAGTGATTAATTTTAGATCTTTTATGTCCTTACCCATCATTTCTGCAGCCTTTGCTGAAACATAGTTGTGAGATGTTCCATGGAATCCATATTTTCTAACAGCATACTGAGTATAAAGTTCATATGGAAGTGGGTATATGTATGCAACTTCTGGCATTGTTTGGTGGAACGCAGTATCAAATACAGCTACCATAGGTGTCTTTGACATTAATGCACTACAAGCATTTATTCCAATTATATTAGCTGGATTATGAAGTGGTGCAAGTTTTGCACATTCTTGAAGGTTCCTCATCACATCATCTGTAATTATAACAGAATGTGCATATTTTTCTCCACCATGAACGATTCTATGACCTACAGCACCTATTTCTGATAGCTCTACAATAACACCATGTTCTCCATCTATTAAAGCACCAAGAACTAATCTAATAGCATCTGTATGGTCTTTCATTTGTTCTTCAAGAATATATTTCACTCCATTAGCCTTTTGAGTTAACTTTGATCCTTCTATCCCTATTCTTTCTACGAGCCCTAGCGCTAAGCATTCTTCATTTTCCATGTTTATTAATTGATACTTTAATGATGAACTTCCACAGTTTATAACTAAAATTTTCATTAAATCCGCCTCCTAATCCATATTTTCTTCGAATGTTTATTATATATATAAAATTATTTTTGAATTTGAGCTTGAACTGCTGTTACGGCAACAACATTAACTATATCTTGCACACTGCAACCTCTTGATAAATCATTTATTGGTTTCGCAAATCCTTGACAAACTGGTCCTATAGCCTCAGCTTTTGCAAATCTTTGTACTAATTTGTACCCAATATTTCCAGATTGTAAATCTGGGAAGACTAATACATTTGCATTTCCAGCTACAGTGCTATTTGGTGCTTTTTGTTTTGCTACACTAGGGTCTATTGCTGCATCTAATTGAAGTTCTCCATCAATTTGCAAATCAGGTCTAGCATTTTTTGCAATTTCAGTAGCTTTTGCAACTTTATCAACTAATTCATGCTTTGCACTTCCCATAGTTGAAAAAGATAACATTGCAACCTTAGGTTCAAAATTGCATAAACATTTTGCATTATCTGCAGTACTTATAGCAATAGACGCTAATTCCTCTGCATTGGGACTTGGATTAACGGCACAATCTGCAAATAAAAGTAGGCCTTCTTCGCCATATTCACCACTAGGTAATTCCATTATAAAGAAACTTGAAACAACTTTAATTCCTGGTGCAGTTTTAATAATTTGCATTCCAGGTCTAAGTAAATCTCCGGTAGTATGTACTGCTCCTGATACTAATCCATCAGCATCGTTCATTTTAACCATCATGGTTCCAAAATACAGAGGATCTTGCAATGTCTCTGCCGCTTTTTCTAGTGTCATTCCTTTATTTTTTCTTAGTTCATAAAATGCCTTTGCATAGCTCTCAGTTTTTTTAGAGGTTTTTGGATCTACAATTTCTATACCCGCAAGGTTAACTCCAAACTGGGTTGCTTTTGCTTTTATTACAGTTAAATCGCCTATTAATATTACCTCAGCTATTGAATTGTTTTTGATGATTTCACTAGCTCTTATAGTTCTTTCTTCCTCACCTTCTGGAAGTGCTATTATTTTCACATCTGCTTTTGCCATTTTACATATTTTCTCTATAAATGCCATTCTTATTTCTCCTCTCAGTTATTATCAACTTATATACATTAATAATATACTACTTTTGTGGTATACATTTCAACCTAAAATATCAAAATCCCCTACATATATTGTATTTTATATATTCTTAATTTTCTCATTTTTTATTTTCCCCTTGAATAAATATGCTTTTATTAATTTATATTATATAATATAGCTAAATAAATAAAAGTTTTCAACCGCTTCAAAAAGAAAACTATTATAATGTTTTTATCAGCTTTTATTTATGCATAAATTTTTAGCTTATAATTAATATAGTTGTAATTTATCTAATTATATTTAAATGAGCTTTCATGAGGTGATTAAATGAATATTTCAGGTATAATTGTTGAATATAATCCACTGCATAACGGTCACGTGTATCATATTAATAAAACCAAGGAACTTACAAATTGTGATGCACTAATTTGCGTTATGAGTGGAAATTTTGCTCAACGCGGAATTCCATCTACTATAGATAAATGGACAAAAACTAAAATGGCTTTAAATAACGGAGTAGATTTAGTATTAGAGCTACCAGCTATTTACAGTGTTTCTTCAGCAGATTTTTTTTCCTATGGTTCTGTGAGTCTTCTAAATAGCCTGGGCATAGTGGATAATATTTGTTTTGGTAGCGAGCAGGGGAATATAAAAGACCTATATGATATTTCTAATATACTACTTAAAGAGCCTATTGAATTTAAATCATTATTAAAAACTTATTTATCCAAAGGTATTGTTTACCCACTGGCCAGATCTAATGCACTTTATGATTATTTAATAAATTCAAAAAATAACATATCAAATTTACTATTAGATGATTTTTTCAAATCTCCAAATAATATACTTGGTATTGAGTATTGTAAAAGCTTAATAAAGTTAAATAGTTCAATTACTCCCTATACCCTAAAAAGAGAAGGTGCAGCCTATAACAGTAATACCTTGCATAATGAATTCTCAAGTGCCACAGCTATAAGAAAGTTCATTAAAGAAAATGGTTCGCTACAAGCGTTAGAAGGTCATGTTCCAAATTCAGTATTAGCTGAAATCCTAAATTTATACTCGAAAAATTATGAGTTCACCTTTGAAGATTCTATGTTTCCGTACATAAAACATAAATCCGCCACATCAAAAAACTCATTAGTAAACTTACCTGATGTGTCAGAGGGTCTCGATAATAAGATTATTAAATCCTTACAAAATAATTTAAGCTACTCAAGTACATTGGAAGATATAAAAAGCAAACGGTACACATATACCCGAATTAGCAGGATATTATGTCAATATTTTATAGGATTTGATAGCTTTGATTCAAAAAAATTAAGATCATTGCCTTGCCCTTATGCTCGTGTTTTAGGATTTAATTCAAATGGAAAATCAATTTTAAAATCTATAAAATCAAACAGTAGTATTCCACTTTATACTAAACTTCCTAAAGATCACAGCGCTACCTTAAAGCTAGATATTCAGTCTACAAGAGCTTATAGCATAATAAATAGCTCTATAAATCCTAATAGTGATTATTTGATATCACCTATAATTGTGGATTAAAAATAAATGCTGCTATTATAAAATACTATAGCAGCATTTATTTTATTTTATATTATTTACTTAATACATAAGTTTATTAAAATTTAAATATATTTAATACAGAAATACTTTAAAAGGGGTTTAATATTGAAGTTACTATTAGTTATAATATTACTTCTCATAATATTCTTATTGTTTAAACTATTTAAAACTTTGAATATAAATATTTTAATAACAATAATTTGTTCACTTATTATTCTTCAAATAATACTAGCACCAAATATTTGCATAAAGTATACTATATCTGGTGCAAAACTGTTTTTCAACGCTGTTTTTCCTTCTCTTTTCCCATTTTTAGTTGTAATAAATATTATAATAAGCTACGATGGCATTCATATCTATTCTAAATTATTAGGCAATATAATTTGTAGACCCTTAAAACTACCAAAAGAATGTAACTTTGCACTGTTAATTAGTGCATTATGCGGTTATCCTTTGGGCGCCAGGTATACTTGTGATTTGTACGAAAAAAATTTAATTGATTTGAACACCTGTGAAAGATTGCTAAACATAGCTTCTAATTCCAGTCCTCTTTTTATTGTAGGTTCAGTTGGTGCTTCTATGATGTTAAGTGCTAAAATTGGATACATATTATTACTTTCTAATCTTCTATCCTGCATTTTTATGGGGTTTATTATCCCCTCAAAAAATTCTCTTTATAAAGTTAAAAATAAAAATAATGCTTTTACAAAAAAAACACACGCCCCTATAAATATTGGTATAATATTTAAAAACAGTATTGAAGATTCCTTAAAGAATTCCTTTAATATAGGTGGTTTTATCGTAGTATTCTCTGTAATAACTGGAATAATTAAAGACAATGCGATATTTCACATTGTCATTAATAAGCTTTCTTTAATTATTGGTCTTTCTTCGAATTTTATAGAAGGGTTATTATTAGGGTTACTGGAGGTAACTAATGGATGCTACTTAATAGCTTCTAGCAATTCAAATTTATATGTAAAACTTCCAATTTTGAGTTTTTTAATAGCTTTCAGTGGTTTATCTATCATTTCTCAAGTTTATAGCTATACCTATAAACTCAATGTGTCTATGAAAAAATACATCCTTCGAAAATTTATTCAAGGCATAATTTCTTCAACTTTAACAATAATTATATATTATGTTTTCCCTTTGACCTCATCTGTTTTTGCCTTTAATACTAGGAGTTTGCATAATAGTAGTAACCTATACTTTTTTATACTGTTAACTTTGTTTATCCCACTACTGTTTATAAATATAATTAAACTATTTCATACTTCTTAATTCTTTAACGTTTTCTCTTATTGAAGTAGTTGTACCCGTAACTTCTTCTTGCAGAGATATTAAAAATGTTTGAACATCTGATTTTATTTTATGAAGCATTTGTTGACCTTTTAAATCAATCTCTTTATCTAATTGAGATAATATTTCATCAGCATAGTCTTTAGCCCCTAGCCTCATGATTTTAGCATCTCTTTGGGCTGCAGCTATTATTTCTTCAGCCCTTGTTTGTGCTTCTTTAACTAAGTCTTGCTTTTCAACTCTTCTTCTTATTTTGTCAATGGTCTCTTCCTCAAAAAGTTTAGCTTGTTCCTTTGCTTCAACAATAATTCGTTCTTTTTCATCACAGATCCACTGGGACTTCTTAAACTCATCTGGCATGTGATTTACAATTTGATCAATTATATCAAGTATTTCTTTTTTGTTTATTACTGACTTACCTGTAACAGGAATCTTAGATGAACTCTCAATAATTTCTTGAAGATATTCTAAAAGCTTTATAACATCCATATTTTCCCCCCTATTTAGAATTAATTTTTCTCATAATATCTGGAATAATGTCATCAGGTACTAATCCCTTAATACATCCTCCAAACATTGCAACCTGTTTAACTGAGGTGGAACTTAAATAACAATACTCTGCCTTTGTCATCATAAACATAGTTTCTTTAGTTGGATCCAATTTATTATTAATTGATGCCATTTGAAACTCATATTCAAAATCCGAAGTAGCTCTCAGGCCTTTCACAATAACCCCCGCTTCCTCTTTATTCATTAGGTCAACAAGTAACCCACTAAACTTCTTCACACGTACATTAGGTAGATTTCTAACTAAGTTTTTTATTTGTTCTACTCTCTCATCTACAGAAAACAGACTTTTTTTCTCAGGATTAACAAGTACTCCCACAATTAATTCATCAAAAACTCTAGCAGCCCTCTCAATAATGTCTAAATGTCCGTTAGTTATTGGATCAAAACTTCCAGGGCAAATTGCTTTTTTCATGTTATTCCTCCATGTATTCCTCTGGTATACTAATAATTTTTAACTATTAGCTACCTTATATTTGTAAAATAATACAGTTGTATTCCCATATTTTCTCAAATCAGAAAGATGAATAGTAGAGTTCCCATCATATACTTCTTCTGAAGAATCTATTTTACAAACAACCAATCCGTCATTACTTAAAAGTCTATTTGCTGCAATAATCTCAATAGCAGGCGGAATCATATCTTTAGCATAGGGGGGGTCTATAAATATTAAATCAAACACAATTTTTTCCTGCGCAAATTGTTGCATATATTTATACGTGTCACCTTTTAAGCAGATGCATTTATCATTAAATTTTAAATTGTCTACATTCTTCTCTAACATCTCAAAGGTAGTATCACCCATGTCAATTAGATAGCATTTTTCAGCTCCCCTGCTTGCTGCCTCAAGACCTAAGCTACCGGTACCTGAAAACATATCTACCACTACCGCATTTCTTGTTCTGTCTTGAATTATATTAAATATAGCTTCTTTTATTCTATCTAATGTAGGCCGCGTTCCCATCCCAACCGGGGATAATATCTTTCTTCCTCTTGCACTTCCAGAAATTATTCTCATATGTTTATTCCTCCATCTAGCCAGTTTCGATAATATTTTAACATATATATGTAAGATTTACAAAGATATTTTTTCCTAATTAAAACAAATATAATTAGAACTTTGCTCGATTTTTTCTATTATTTCATTCTTCACCTTAATATCTTCAATATTATCACTTCTTATTAATTGTTTTGCTTCACTATTTGCTATTTTCAAAATACTAATATCTTCAATTACATCGGCTAAAATTAAGCCCGATTCTCCATGCTGCTTAAAGCCAAATAACTCTCCCCCGCCTCGAGTTTTTAAATCCTCCTCAGCAATAAAAAAGCCATCATTGCTTTTTATCATTACTTCCAATCTTTTTTTCACAATTTTGTTTGTGATGTTAGCAAGTAAAATACAATAGGACTTATGCGCCCCTCTTCCAACTCTTCCTCTAAGTTGGTGAAGTTGTGCAAGTCCAAACCTTTCTGAGTTTTCAATTATCATAACAGTAGCATTGGGTACATTCACTCCAACTTCAATTACTGTGGTGGAAATCAATGCTTTAATTTCTCCGCTTTTAAATTTATCCATGATATCATTTTTTTGTTTACTAGGCATTTTACCATATACCATTGCCATTTCTATAGAACTGAAATATTCACCTTTTAATTTTTCATAAATCATCTGTACTGAACTTAAATTCATTTCTTCATTTTCTTCTACTAGTGGGCAGACTATGTAAACTTGTCTTCCCTTAGTAATTTCACTTAGTGCAAATTCATATACGTGTCTACTAGAGGCCATACTTTCATAAGAAGTATCGATATTCTGTCTTCCTGGGGGCAATTCATCTATAATAGATACGTCTAAATCACCATATAAATATAGTGATAGTGTTCTCGGAATAGGGGTAGCTGTCATTACAAGAATATCTATATTTTTACCTTTATTAGAAAACCTATTTCTTTGCGTAACTCCAAATCGATGCTGCTCATCAGTAACAATCATACCTAAATTTTTAAATTCTACATTATCTTCAATAAGTGCATGGGTTCCAATAATAATATCAATGGTTCCACTTTTTAGTTCCTGTTTTACTAATTCCTTGTTTTTAGGTGTAATACTTCCCGTTAATAGCTTTATTGTTAACGGAAAATCTTTTAACACCTTTTGAATTTCCTCATAATGTTGATTTGCTAAAATTTCAGTTGGTGCCATCATAGCTGCTTGATAACCATTTTTCACCACATTAAACATAGTAATTATAGCAACTATCGTTTTACCACTTCCAACGTCACCTTGTAGTAACCTATTCATGCCTATATCCTTTTTTTGATCTATTAGGATTTCCCGTACAACCTTACTTTGTGCTTTGGTAAGGGTATATGGAAGGCACTCTTTTAATGTTGTAAGCTCCGGTGCTATTTTAAATTTGATACCCTCATTATGAGATTTTATAAACTCTTTTAACATTAATATTTTCAATGAATATGTAAATAACTCTTGAAATTTAAGTCTTTTCTTTGATGCATTAAGCAGTTCTAAACTTTTAGGGCTATGAATATTTCGAGTAGCCTCATCTAAAGAGCAAAAACCATATTTATCCACAAGCCATTTAGGCAAATTCTCTGTTATCTCAATATTACAGAGCACGTCAGATATAATTTTATTGAAAAAATTATTTGTTATATTGTTTTTAAGTGGATATGTTGCTATAATTTTATTTGTATCTTTTGCTAAATTTGCACCTAATAATGAAATTTCATCCATTTCTGAATTTATATCCATTGATGTATTTTTTACTATTTTGGGATTCATCATTGTGATTTCGCCATTGAACTTATTAACTTTGCCGGTGATAATATATTTGCTTGAAATTTTAAAACTATTTTTTGCATAAGTTTGATTAAACCATTTACCTTTAAATTTATTTTCACCTTGGCAAAAGACTACCGTAGATAGAGTTTTATTATTTTTTAACCTAAGATCTTTTAATATATTTAAAACAGTACACTCTACAATGATTTTTTCACTGTTCGCAGAGTCTAGAATACTTTTACCAGCAGACACATTCTCATAATCTCGTGGAAAATATAATAAAAGATCTAACACATTAAAAATTCCACATTTATTCAGAGTTTCTGCCATTTTAGGTCCAACACCCTTTATATATTTTATATTACTATAAATATCCACAAATACCACTCCAAATATTAGATTTTAATAAATTTACCTAAGAAAAAAAGCCCTAGGGCTTTTATTCAACTGAAGCAATAAAATAATAAAGTGGCTGTTTCCCATTATAATGTTGAATGTCTATATTCGGATATTTATCCTCTAAATCAGAAATAAACTCTTCTACTTCGTTTGTTACGCAATCCTCACCATAGAAAATTGTAATAAGCTCGCTATCTTCTGTTATCATACTATCTATAACATCCGCGCAAACCTTGTAAATATCTGTACCAACTTCTTTAATTTTGTTCTCAACCAAGCCTAATATATTGCCTTGTTTTATTATGTTACCATCAGTTTCAGTGTCTTTAACTGCATAGGTTATAGAGGCGGTAGCAACCTTTTTTATTGCCTCTTTTAATGTATTTTCATTTTCTTCTACACTAACTTCTGTATTGAACATTGTTACAGCAGTTATTCCTTGAGGTATAGTTTTAGAGGGAATAACTATTACATTTTTGTCTGTGAGTTCCACAGCTTGCAAAGCTGCCATAAGTATATTCTTATTATTAGGTAATACAAATATGTTTTCTGCATTAATTTTATTAATACTATCTAATATATCTTGTGTACTTGGATTCATAGTTTGGCCACCCTCAATTATAACATCCACACCTAAATCCTGAAAAATGTTTTTAATGCCCTCGCCAAGTGCAACGGATACAAATCCATATTTTTTAATTTCAGGTGTATTTTCTTTTACCGATTCGCCAGCTACTTCCTCTTGAATTCCTAATAAATTTCTATGTTGCTCTCTCATATTTTCAATTTTTATCTTAGAAAGTTCACCGAGTGTTACTGCTTTTGAAAGCACTAACCCTGGATCATTTGTGTGTATATGAATTTTAAGGAATTCATCTTGAGTCACCACAACCATTGAGTCTCCATGCTTTTCTAAGTAATTTTTTAATTCATTAGTATCAACGTTTTCAGCGATAACTAGCAATTCAGTACAGTATCCAAACTTTATGTTTACTGGCATATCAGTAGCTGCAGGTGGTACGCTATCTGATTTAGTACTTTGCTTGTCTGATTTGTTAATGGTAGCTTCCATATTAGTTTTTAGAGCTTCATACATTCCTTTAAATATTATTAGAAGCCCCATACCACCTGCATCAACAACTTTTGCTTCTTTTAACGCCGGAAGCATATCTGGGGTTTTATCTAGCATAATTTTACTGTGCTTGCAAACCTCTTCCATAAGCGTAAGAACGTTGGTTGCTTCGCTATTAACTGCACTTTCGCCAGCAGCTTTAATTATAGTTAAAATTGTTCCTTCAGTAGGTCTCATAACAGCCTTATATGCATAAGTGGCACCTTCTAAAATGCTTTTAGCGAGTTCTTCGGAAGTAACTTCGTCGTGCCCTTCTAGCCCTTTTCCAATGCCTCTAAATATTTGTGATAGTATAACGCCTGAATTACCTCTTGCGCCCATTAGCGCGCCTCTAGCTATCTTTTGCGATATCTCACTAATAGATGCAGTTGACATATTTTCAATTTCACACACTGCAGCCTTAAATGTCATTGACATATTAGTACCTGTATCACCATCTGGAACTGGAAATACATTAAGCGCGTTTACGTATTCTTTTTCTTCTTCTAATCTATTAGAAGCATTAATTACCATATTACGGAAATGTTGTCCGTTAATTTTTAAATAATCCAATGTCGTTACCCCCTTAAACCCTTACACCTTGTACGTTTACTGTTATTGCTGCCACTTTTAGACCTGTATAATTTTCAACATTATATCTTATTTTTTGAATTATATTATTTGCAATTACAGAGATTTTTGTGCCATATTCAACTATTATATACAATTCAATAAATAGCTGATTTTCTTTTGAATGAATTTTAACTCCTTTATTTAAACCATCACTTTTAATTAATTGCCAAAATCCATCCTTTGCATCTTTTAATGCCATGCCCACAACTCCATAACACTCCATTGTAGAAATGCCAACTATATTAGCTAACGATTCTTCTGAATAATATATAATACCATTCTCGCTTGTAATGTTACCTTTCATTGTAATTCCTCCTTATAACGCTATATAGATTATTTTATATTATAAAGCAACTTTATTCAAGAAAATTAATTATTTAATTACTTTAGTTACTAATAATTTTGTATTCTACTTGCAAGAGTAGTCATATCTATGTTACAATAATGCGTGTTTCAATTGAGAAGATTTTTTTTCTTATTAGTCTTAAGGAGGTGTTTTCATTGTCAAGAAAATGCGAAATATGTGATAAAGGTGTTATTTCAGGTGTTCAATATAGTCACTCACACCGTCAATCAAAAAGGAAATGGGCTCCAAATATCCAAAAAGTTAAAGCTATAGTTAGCGGAACGCCTAAATCTATACATGTATGTACTAGATGTCTTCGTTCAGGTAAAGTACAACGTGCTATATAATTAGTAAATAAAAAATGCAGCTCTGATAGCTGCATTTTTTATTTTAACAATATTTGTAAAAGTGTTAATCTCATTATGAGATTTCTATGTTATTTTCTAAAGAAAAATTTAATTATTCGAGATATAAACCTTGGTAATTTGATAGCCACAATATTCATCTCTTATCCCTCCCAGTCCTGAACTACGAAGCACCTATCTATCTTCATATCACTAGCAATGATTGTTGTGATTCATTATAGTAAAGCCACAATATACAATTCCTCCTCCCGCAGCAATTAGCCACCACCAAAATGGAAATATTACTACTGATAAAATCCCTATGCCTATACATGCAACAATTACTCCAAGTTGATTTCCCAAATGCTTATAATACTTTTTCATAAGTTATTCCCCCCCAAAGTATTCCAATAACATTATATGATTTACTGTCACTAATGTTGCAAAAATAAAAAAACTATTTTTTTATTGAGGTTATCAATAAAAAAATAGTTTTTTTATCTATATTAATCTGATGCTAATATTACCATTAGCGTTCCAGTTTTAAATTTAATTAAAACATTAGGCACTGCAAACTCATTTGAAACAGTTATACTCTCACCAATTTTCAAGTTATAATTATTAAGTGGATATTTTGCGCCCTCAATGGTTAATCCATTTATTTCATCACCATAAGCTTGCACCGAGAATATCTGCCCCACAGTGCCACTTAATGATGTCGAGGCATCAATTAACCTAATATTATTGTTTTCATCTTTTATGTAGGCATTAACGCTATTTTGCATGCAAATTTTCAGCATTCCAATGTTTCCGAGTAAATGATCAATTCTACTTCCGATGCAGCCGAGGAATACTATTTCACTTGGTTTCATGCAGAGAGCCTTTTGGGTTGCAATTTCAGTATCAGTAAAATCTTTTTCTGTAGGATAAATATCTATAATACATTTACCTTTTTTAAAATAATCAAATGCCACTTTATCAATGGAGTCAAAATCTCCTACTAATAAATCGGGCTCTATATTATAGTCATATAGACAATTAGCCCCACTATCAGCTCCAATTAAAAATGTATCCTCTGTAATTTCCTTCAAGAGAAATTCAAGAGATGGTGGATTCCCACCTGATATTATTATGACCTTCATGTTAAATCATCACCTTCGGTGCTGTATTTTTAACGACTACCTGCTCTTAATGCTTTTATATTTTTCTCAATTTCATCATTCACAAATATTGCGGACCCAGCTACAACTACATTAGCACCACTACTCACAACTTCTGAAATATTAACTGCATCAATGCCACCATCCACTTGAATCATAAGGTCTTTATTATATTTATCTGCAAGAGCTCTAACTTCTTTAATTTTATCTGAGCAGTATTTAATATATTTTTGCCCACCAAAACCAGGGTTTACGGACATAATAAGTACCATATCTAGATTGCTTATTAAATGCTTAATACAGTCTACAGGTGTAGCAGGATTTAATGCAACTCCTGCTTTAACCCCAAAACTTTTTATGTAATTAATAGTTCTATCAATATGCCTATCAGCTTCATAATGAACCGTTATAATATCAGCTCCCGCGTGTGCAAAATCTTCTACGTATCTAGAGGGCTCTTCTATCATAAGATGCACATCAAATGGTAATTTTGTTAGTTTGCGAACACTTTTAATAATTGGAATTCCAAAAGAAATGTTAGGCACGAACATACCATCCATTACATCAATATGAATCATATCAGCCCCATATGTTTCTAGCTTCACAATATGTTCTCCTAGCCTTGAAAAATCCGCCGACAATATGGATGGCGCTATTTTTATCATTTTCTATTCCCCCTAGCAATAATTTCTTCTAATGTTTTTATATAAAATTTATACCTATCTTCATAGATTTCATTATCTTCCACCGCTTCCTTAACCTTGCAGTTAGGTTCCTTATAATGCATACAATTAGAAAACCTACATTCACATCTATGTTTTTCAAACTCTGGGAAACAATGTTGTAATTGTTCTTTCTCTATGAAATCTAAACTTAAAGATGAAAATCCTGGTGTATCTAGCAAGAATCCTTCTTCGTATTCGATAAGTTCACTATGCCGTGTAGTGTGCTTACCCTTTTGGGATTTCTTACTTATATCCCCAGTTATCATAGCTTCTCTTCCAACTATATTATTAAGTATAGTTGACTTTCCAACTCCGGAAGGTCCACAAAAAACACTAATATTATCTTTTATTTTTGTTTTAAGTTCGCCTAGCCCATCACCCTCTTTTGCTTTTAAAAATACTATATCGCATCCCACACTTCTTAACTCTTTTATAAGGTCCTCATCAACTCCATCAACTAAATCCAACTTGTTTAAACAAAGGACTATCTTTAACTTATAAAATTCACAAAGCACTAGGAATTTATTGAGTAAATCCATATTTAAATCAGGTTGTTTAAAAGCAAAAACTACAAAAGCTTGAGTAACATTAGCAACTACAGGGCGTATCATCTCGTTATCTCTTGTAAAAATTTTTTCAATTACGCCTTTGCTAACATCTGTCTCAAGCATTATTTCCACTTTGTCACCAATAACAGGGGAAAGTCCAGCATACCTGAACTTCCCTCTTGCCTTACATTCAATAACTTTATCTTCAACTTTTACAAAATATAATCCGCCTATACCTTTTATGATTACTCCTTGCATATATCCTCCATGGTTTAACTTTTATTTAATTTTTTTATTGAGTAGCTGGTGGCGTTACTGGAGCCGCAGCCTTTGATGTTAGTGTAATAGTATCCCCAACATTGGCCTTAGTTCCCGGCCCCTTATCTTGAGTATCAATGATATCTTCATCCTTACCAGGAGCATTTATAGTTATATCGGATGCTGCAGCTAAATCTCTTGCATCTTTAACGGTTTTCCCTATAAAGTTTGGAACAACAAACTGCTCTTTTTGGGGCTCTTTATAGGTATAATAACTATAACCTACTGAATTTCCTTGCTCAACTCTTGTAGTTGGAGCGATTGTTTGACTGAAAATTTTACCATCCTGTGATTTATCATTGGTTATTAATTGTTTTGTACTACCTACTTTCAAGTATGAACTTTCCAATAGTTTTTGTGCTTCATCTTGAGATTTATCACTTAAATCTGGAACCACTGCCCATTTAACTGCTGGTCCCTTACTTATGACTAAATTTACTTTATCACCCTTTTGAGCTAAGCTGTCTACATTTGGATCTTGACTTATTACTATACCGATTGCAATGGTATCATTGAATTCCTCAGTAACTGTCCCTAAGGCTAAACCATTTCCTTCAATCATATCTTTAGCGGAAATTTTATCAAGTCCTTTAACGTAAGGAACTGATAAACTCTCCAGCCCTTTACTTACCCTAACTCTTACTTCTCCATTAGGTTTTATTTCTGTTCCTTCCTCAGGAGAACACGCTAGTACTGTACCTTTAGGCTTTTCACTATATTCTTCTCCAATTTCTGTAAAAACTAAATCCTTTGCTTCAACTAAGGTTTTTGCTTCGCCCTTATCTAAGCCTATAATTTTAGGCACAACTAGTTTATCTACAAGCTTGCCTTTATTATTACCGCCCAAAACGCCACTATATACTATGCCGAAAACACTGAGCAGTACCATTAATAAAATTACAACAGATAGTATTAGCTTTTTTTTATTTTTTTTATCAATTTTATTGCTTTTATTTTTGGAAACCTCTGCACTTTCATAATCTGCTACATTTACAGGTGCCATAACTCTAGTGTATTCATTTTCATTATTATTCGTTGTGATAGTATACGCACTATTCTTTTGTATCCTTTGTAAATCTAAAAGCATTTCATTTGCAGTTTGGTATCTTTTTATAGGTTCCTTCTCTATTGCTTTTAATATTAATTTATTTAAATTTTCAGGAACATTGCCGTTTATGTCTATAGGTGGCACAACCGGTTCTTGTATATGTTTTAAAGCCACAGATACAGGACTTTCTGCATCATAAGGCACTCTCCCTGTAACCATCTCATAAAGCACTATTCCAAAAGAATATATATCTGTTCGGAAGTCTACAAAGCTTCCTTTAGCTTGTTCTGGTGAAAAATAATGAGCCGATCCCATTACTGTACTAGTATTAGTTATAGTTACTGAACTTGAAGCTTTAGCTATACCAAAATCTGTAACTTTAACTGTTCCATCTTCAGTTACTAATATATTATGGGGTTTTATGTCCCTATGTATAATGTTGTTCTTATGAGCACACTCAAGTGCTTTTGCAATTTGAATACCATAGTCTATTACTTGACTATTATTCATGCTACCATTTTGAAGTATAACTTGCTTTAATGTTTTACCCTTTATATATTCCATTACAATATAGTTAATATCTCTTTCATGTCCAACATCGTAAATATTAACTATATAATTTGATGAAAGACTTGCTGCAGAGGCAGCTTCTTTTTTAAACTTATCCATAAAATCTATATTATTTGAAAATTCTTCTTTTAGTATTTTTACAGCAACATTACGATTGAGTAAATGGCACTTAGCTTTATAAACTATTGCCATGCCACCTTCTCCAATTTTTTCTAGGAGTTCATATCTACTCCCTAATATGGTTCCTATCATCTCTGCACTCTCCTTCAAATACAATAACTGATATGTTATCGCGTCCACCCTTAGATTTACTTAAATCAACTAACCTTTTGCAGCTAGATTCATTGTCATTTTCCATAATAATATCATACATTTCAGCATAAGTCACATCATTAGTAAGACCATCTGTACATAAAATACCTTTAATAATATTATTCAAATCCACATCAAATAAATCAACTTCTACTTCCTCATTTGTTCCAAGTGCTCTTGTAATAATATTTTTATTTGGATGATTTCTAGCTTTTTCTTCAGTTATAGTACCATTATCTAAAAGCTGTTGTACCAGTGAATGGTCTTTTGTGATTTTTATTAATTTTCTTTTACTATCGATAACATAACAACTGCTGTCACCAACATTTGCAACAACCATTTTATCTCTTTTTCTAAAACAAATTGTTATAGTTGTGCCCATGCCTTTAAGTGCATCACTCTCACTCGCCACATCATAAATTTTCTTATTTGCAACTTTTATTCCTTCAGAAAGGACTTCTTTTAAATCGGAGCCATGCTGATTTTCCTTTAAATATTCTATTATAACTTTAATAGCCAGCTGACTTGCAACCTCTCCTGCATTGTGTCCTCCCATACCATCTGCTACAGCATAAATGCCAAAATCACTGCCTTCTAAATAACCTACAGAGTCTTCATTTGTTTTTCTAACATTTCCAACATCAGATAAAACCCCCAGCATTTCTACACCCCCTCATTTATGTTATTCTCATTAATGTAGCTTCGCCTAAGTTGCCCACATGCCGCATTAATATCTAGACCCATTTCGCGCCTTATTGTTGTCTGAATATTATTAGCTTCAAGTACACTCTTAAACTTAGAAACAGCATCATTTGAAGCTCTTTTTAACTCATTCTCTTTTATCTCATTAACTGGGATTAAATTAACATGGCATAACATACCCTGGAGTAATATACTTAACTTTTCCGCATCTTGAGTACTATCATTAAGGTCTGCTACAAGAGCATATTCAAAGGTTATTCTTCTATTGGTCTTATTTATATAGTACTCACAGGCATCAATAATTTCTGCAATAGAATACTTATTTGCAATTGGCATGCTTTTCATTCTAATTTCATCTGTTGCTGCGTGAAGTGAAATAGCCAGTGTTGTTTGCAAATCAATATCCGCAAACTCTTTGATTCTTGGTACAATACCACAGGTAGAAATAGTTATATGTCTTTGACCAATATTAAGTCCATTTTCTGAATTTACAAGTTCAAGAAACTTAATAACATTTTCAAAGTTGTCAAAAGGTTCCCCACTTCCCATTAGTACAACATTAGAAATTCTCTCGCCAATTAGTTGCTGCGATTTCATTATTTGAGACAGCATTTCTCCTGGTGTTAAATTTCTGATCATCCCACCGATGGTAGAAGCACAAAATTTACATCCCATCCTACATCCAACTTGAGTAGATATGCATATAGAATTTCCATGTTTATACTTCATAACAACGCACTCAATTAAATTACCATCATTTAATGCAAAAAGGTATTTTCTTGTATCGTTTATTTTTGAAGTGTATTCTTCCACGGGTTCTGGCATTCCTATATAAAAATCACTTTGAAGCTTTTCTCGCGTGGCTTTTGGAATGTTATTCATATTTTCAAATTTACAAATCCCCTTATAAATCCAGTCCGATATTTGTTTAGCTCTAAATTCACTCTCGGAATTACTTTTCATCCATTGTTTTAGCTCTACTAAATTTAAGTCTAATATATTTGTCATTAAAAACACCTACCACCATTTTATAATTTTATGATTTTGGCTATAAAAAACCCATCCATGTACTCATTTGGCAATATAGTTGCATACCCTCTCTCACTATAGTTTATATTCCTCAGATCGCCATAAAATACTGGTTGAATCTTAAAATCTGGATGATTTTCTATAAACCAATCAATATTGCCTTCATTTTCTTCCTTATTAAGGGTGCATGTTGAGTATACAAGCGCTCCGCCTTTTTTTACGTATTTAGAAGCATTCTCCATTATTTCTCTTTGTGTATGGACTATATTTTCTATGTTTTTTATGTGCTTACTCCATTTTATCTCAGGTTTTTTTCTAATAATCCCAAGTCCAGAGCAAGGTACATCCATAAGTACTCTATCTGCGGATTCCAAAAGATTTGGGTCATAAATCGTAGCGTCCATAACATCACAAGTTGTATTTGTAATTCCTATTCTATCTAAATTTTCTTTTATTAAGGACAACTTGTTTTTATGGATATCAAATGCAGAAATGTGCCCTGTATTTCTCATAATTTCTGCAATGTGTGTTGTCTTTCCACCTGGTGCACTGCAAAGGTCTAATACTTCTAGATGAGGAGCAAGATCCATAGAAGATGCTGTAAGCATTGCACTTTCATCCTGAACTGTTATGTTGCCTTGGTTAAATAAAAGGTTATTCTCTATATTTTTCCCTTTAATAATTCGTATTGCCTCAGGCGCCGCATAGCCTTTTTCTATATTATACCCATTTTCTATAAGTTTTTCCCATATTTCTTCATAAGTTAATTTCAGAGTGTTAACTCTAACTGTAACATCTGGTTTATGATTTAATCCACTTAGAATTTCCTCAGCGGTAACCAGTCCATATTGCTTTATAAAGAGTTTCACTAAAGCCTTAGTGAATGAATACTCAAAGCATAATCTTTCAACATCATTTTTTTCATTATAATATACTTTGGTGCTGTCTCTTAGATAGTTTCTAAGTACTCCATTGACAAATTGTGCGGCTCCCGCATTACTCATCTTTTTTGTTAAGTTTACAGCCTCATTAACCACAGCAAAGCTTGGAATTTTATCTAAAAACCTAATTTGATAAATGGATATTCGGAGTATATTTAAAACAAAGCTATCTAAGGATTCGAAGCCTTTTTTTATAAAGCTACTTAATATTTTATCTATAGTATATTTATATTTTAACGTACCATAAACTATCTCTGTAACTAGTGCTTTATCTTTATCGTTTAAATCGGACTTATTAAGTTCCAGGCCTAAAACTATATTAGAATATGCATTTTCATTTATTACTTTTTCAACAACTATGATTGCTACTAACCTACTATTATTCATGTTATTACCTCAATTTTCTATTTGATTTTATCTATCGCGACTTAATAAAAGGAGACGTATAAGCTGGGAAATTGCCATAAGTGTTGCAGCTACGTATGTCATTGCCGCCGCACTGAGCACTGATTTGGCTCCTTTTATTTCATTCCCATAAAGTATACTTTTAGATTCTAAAATATTTAGTGCTCTACTTGATGCATTAAATTCAACTGGTAAAGTTATTAACTGAAATACTACCACGGCTGAAAATAACACAATACCAATATTTACTAATATTGGAACACTTAAAATTATTCCTATTAAAAACAGTAACCAGGATGCATTTGAACTAAAATTAACTGCTGGCACTATAGCGTTCCTTATTTTTAATGGTGCATAACGTTCTTTATCCTGCAGTGCATGCCCTGTCTCATGAGCAGCGACCCCTATAGCTGCTACAGAGGTCCCATTATAAACCTCGCCTGAGAGCCTCATAATTCGTTTAGAAGGGTCGTAATGGTCAGTAAGCTTTCCACGTACTAACTCTACCGGTATATCAAAAAGGCCAGCATCATCCAGTAGCATTCTAGCTACCTGTGCTCCTGTATAACCATTTGCACTATTTACCTTTGAGTATTTACTAAAGGATGCCTTAATTTTAAACTGTGCTAAGGCCGATATAATTATAGCTGGTAATAATATAATCATAGTACTATCAAAAAAGAACATATTGCCTCACCTCTCTTTATTTTAAAACCACACCTTCGCAAATCTTATTTCCTATTATATAATCTTTAACTTTTAGTGGTTTTTTACCTGGGAATTGTATCTCTTCAATAAGTAGAACACCACTACCCGTTGATACCTTTAACCCCTCTTTTGAAACCTCTATAATACTTCCAATACTTTTATTTGACTGCTCGTTTATTACCCTTGATTTATATATTTTCATTACCTTATCCTCATAATGAGTATAAGCAATAGGCCATGGATTTAACCCTCTTATGAAATTGTGAATGTTCTCGCTACTATGCTCCCAATTTATCACAGCCATTTCCTTGCCTAGCATGGTTGCATAGGAGCTAAGCTCATTTTCTTGTTTAACTGGCTCTATATCATTATTTACTATACCATTTATTGTTTTAATTAAAAGTTGCCCACCACTATTCATAAGAATATCATGCAATTCACCGGCTGTAATAGTATTTGTGAGTTCTATTTCCTCAGTTAAAAGTATATCCCCTGTGTCAAGTCCAACGTCCATAAGCATAGTTGTATTTCCACTTTTAAACTCACCATCAATTATACACCAATTTATAGGAGCGGCGCCTCTATATTTTGGTAATAGCGATGCATGTAAGTTTATGCATCCATATTTAGGGATATCCAATACTTCTTTTGGAAGGATTTGACCAAAAGCTACTACTATAATAAAATCTGGTTCTAAGTATTTTATTAGCTCTATCATTTCCTCATTTTTTTTAAGCTTTAAAGGCTGATATACAGGTATATCATAGGCATTAGCTAACAGTTTAACTGCAGACATTGCTAGATTTTTGCCCCTACCCTTAGGTCTATCCGGCTGAGTAAAAACTGCTGAAACCTCAAACTCATTTATAAGTTCTTGAAGGGAAGTCGCAGAAAATTCTGGTGTACCCATAAAAATTATCTTCATATTATTTCTCCTCGTCATCTATTGCTTTGTCTACAAACAAAACACCATCTAAATGGTCAATCTCATGGCAGATAGCTCTTGCAAGCAGTCCTTCTCCAGGTATTACTATCTCTTCCCCATTCTCATTTAAAGCCTTAACTGTTACTTTTTCAGGTCTTTCTACATTTTTTTGTACCCCTGGTATACTAAGGCAACCTTCATGAGATATGTTTGAACCTTGCATTTCTACTATCTCTGGATTAATAAGTGCCATAGGTCCATTTCCAACATCAATAACTACTATTCTTTTTAAAATGCCAACCTGTGGTGCCGCAAGGCCTAGCCCCTTAGAATTGTACATAGTTTCTTTCATATCTTTAATTAATAATAAGATCCTTGGGGTAATTTCATCTACCACTCTGCTTTTTTTTCTTAATAATTCATCGCCATATATTCTAATCGTTCTTATAGCCATACAAAAAACCTCCTTGAAATTAAATTGTACTATTTTTAAATGTCCTTAAATCATCTTCTTCGAAGCTGAAATGTCATTAAAACATGCTGCTTGGATTAATATCTATACTAACCCTTATACTATTATAAACATTTTTAACTAATTCATAAACTAAATTCTTTATATCTCCAGCAATAGTTTCATCAATATTTCCTTTAATGATAATTTGCCACCTGTAGAAATTTTTAATTCTAGAAACTCCACAAGGACAGGGTCCGAGTAATGTAATTTTATCATTATTTTCAATCACATATTTTAAATTTACAGAAACATTCTGTATATTTTCTATTAACAATTTCTCATCTTCAGAACTCATATTTATGACTAGGATTCTCGTAAAAGGTGGATAGTCCATAGCTTTTCTCATCATGATTTCATTTTTATAAAAACTATCATAATCATTAGCTGCAGCATATTGTATAGTGGGATTATCTGCACTGTATGTCTGAATAACCACGCTGCCTTCTTTTTTACCTCTACCTGCTCTTCCGGAAACTTGAGTTAGAAGTTGAAATGTACGCTCGAAGGCCCTAAAGTCCGGCAAATTTAATGATAAGTCTGCAGCGATTACGCCTACCAACGTAACGTTTTCAAAATCTAAGCCTTTAGCCACCATTTGAGTTCCAATTAAAATATCCGCCTGCCTGTTTTTAAAGGTATTGTATATATATTCATAAGAATTTTTCTTCCGTGTTGTGTCAAAATCCATTCTCAGAGTTTTTGCACTTGGAAAAATTCTATTAATTTCTTGTTCAATTTTTTCTGTTCCAACCCCAAAATATTTCACATAAGTACTTCCACAACTAGGACAGGTTTTACTAATTCTCTCTTTCTCTCCACAGTAATGGCAAGTTAAATAATCACTTGAATTATGGTATGTTAATGATATATCGCATCTTTTACATTTAAAAACATATCCACATTTTCTACAGGACACAAAGGTTGAAAACCCTCTTCTATTTAAAAATAGTATCACCTGCTCATGTTTTTCTAGAGCTTCAACTATACCTTCGTGTAATGACTTACTAAAGATTGAGCGATTGTTATTCATGAGCTCTTCACGCATGTCAACAATTTCTACTTTGGGCATGGCTGCACCATCCGCCCTCTCGTTAATAGTAATCAATTCTAATTCATTTATGGAAGCCCTATAATAGCTTTCGATAGATGGTGTAGCTGAGCCGAGTAACAATTTACAATTATCTAGTTCACATTTCATATAGGCTATTTCACGAGCATCAAATTTGGGGTCCATGTCTGATTTATAACTTAATTCGTGTTCCTCATCTATAACAATTAATCCTAAGTTTTCAAAAGGTAGAAATATAGCTGATCTTGCACCAATGGCAATTTTTACATTCCCAAGCTTTACTCTCATCCATTCATCAAAACGTTCTCCATCTGATAATCTACTATGGAAAACTGCTATATCACGTCCAAAACGACCTTTGAACCGCTCTACCATTTGAGGCGTTAGTGATATTTCTGGTATCAAAATTATAGATTGTTTGTTTTCTTTTAGCATATAACTAACCAAATTCATATATATTTCAGTCTTTCCACTACCTGTAACTCCATGCATTAAAAACTTTTTCTTATCAGAATTTATAATAAGATCCACGGATTTTTGCTGTTTGTCATTTAATATTTTTTCTTCGTATCTAGAATATTTTTTTTCATTATACCTATTAATTATAATCTCCTGTGTGGCTAAGAATCCATATTTAATCATGGTATTTATTGAGGACAGTGATTGATTGAAATTTTTGCTGAATTCATTCTTATTATATTTCATATTATTCAATTCTATTAATTCATAAATGTCTTTATAAGGTTCCTTCAAAAATTTTCCTTCTAGCTCCTTGCATACAGTTAACACTTGCGCGGTCTTGTTTTTTATACCTTTTGTTATGCCTCTTGGAATAATGACTTTTATGCACTCTAAATATGTACACAGATACTTCCTTTTCATAATCTTTACAAGTTTAATATCAGTTATTTTAAGAAGAGGCATTTCATCACAAATACTAGCTATGTCCTTAATTTTATTCACATTATCGCATTGTTCATAGAGTTCTAATACAAAAGCATCTAATGTCTTGTTTCCTCTGCCAAAGGGCACTTTAATTCTATACCCTAAAAGATCTTTACCTATTAAGCTAATAGGTATCTTATATGTGAAGACCTTATCCACTTGAACAGAATCGTTATTCACCACAACTCCAGCATACTGATACACACAATCACCCTTTTAATTTATAATTTTCTATAATATAAAAAAGCGCATTAGCGCTTTTTATTTATTAAACTAAACAATTCCCTAGCGACTTGTTTTTTTGTCATTTTGTCTAATGCTATGGGGCTATCATCTTTACTTAAAATAACTACTTTATTATCATCAGTTCCAAAACCAACATCTGATGCTGATATATCATTGGCAACTATGTAATCTAAGTTTTTCTTCAAAAGTTTTGCTTTTGCATTTTGGAGTAAATCATTACTTTCAGCTGCAAAACCTATTAATATTTGCTTTTTCTTATGTAATCCTAACTCTTCTAAGATATCATTATCACGTACAAATTCTAGGTTTAATCCATTTTCACTTTTCTTTATTTTGCTACTACTATAAACTTTAGGCTTATAGTCAGCTACAGCTGCTGCGCTAATAACTATTTCACTATCTTCATAATTATTTAAACAAGCAACCCGCATCTCTTCATTAGTATTTATACTTATGAAAGTAACTCCAAAGGGAATTCTTTCATGGCATGGACCTGATATTAAAGTTACAATTGCTCCCCTATCTATAGCTTCTCTAGCAATTGCATACCCCATTTTGCCTGTTGATCTATTTGTTATAAATCTTACAGGGTCAATAGGTGCAATTGTAGGCCCAGCTGTAACTAAAACTCTAGTGCCCAGCATATCTTTTATTGGATACAAATTACTCATAATTATTTCAAAAATATCTTCAGTTTGTGCTAATTTTCCTTGTCCTATGTCACCACAAGCCAGTCTTCCTGAGGTTGGCATTATAAAATCATACCCAAAAGTCACAAGTTTTTGAATATTACTTTGTACTACTTTATTATTATACATATTTACATTCATTGCAGGAGCAAAAATCACTGGTGCCACAGTTGCCATAATAGTAGTGGTAAGCATATCGTCTGCAATTCCATTTGCAACTTTACCAATTATATTGGCAGTTGCTGGAACTACAACCAGCAAATCAGCTTTTTTAGCGAGAGATATATGTTGTATCTCCCATGCTTTAGGCTCTTCGAACATATCATGAATCACAATGTTTTGGCTTAGCGCTTGAAAACTTATGGGATTTACAAATTCTATAGCTGCTTTAGTCATGATAACATGTATCTCAACATTTTCTTTTCTTAATCTACTAATGACATCCAAAGCCTTATATGCGGCTATCCCTCCTGTTACACCTATAACTACTGTCTTTTTATTTTCCATACTATTTTATTCCTTCTTTAGTTGTAATAGCCACAATAGCTCCTTCATAGATTTCATGTATAGCTATAGTAACAGGCTTAGTTGAATCCACATGCACAAGTGGACTTTGACCCTCTATTATTTGTCTCGCTCTTTTTGATGTTGCCACAACTAGTGAATACCTGTTGTCAACTTTTTCTAATAAACTTAATATTGATGGGTTAATCATTGAATTATTCATTAATAATTTCCTCCTTTAGAAAATCTCCATTCATTCTATCTACTCTACATCTTTCTGCAATTATAATGCTCTGAATTTTCTCACAAGCACAATCTACAGTGTCATTTACAACTGCATAATCATATTTTGATACAAAACTAATTTCTTTATGAGCTGATGTAAATCTTGTGATTAATGACTCTGGAGTTTCACTACCTCTATTTGTAATTCTATTTTTTAATTCCTCCATTGATGGAGGAAGAATAAAAATAAATAAACCATTTGGATAAGCTGTTTTCACCTTAAGAGCACCTTGAATATCTATTTCAAGTATTACATCTCGGCCGCTATCTAATACTTTTAAAACCTCAGATTTAGGTGTTCCATAATAATTCCCATATACTTCTGCATATTCAAGAAAATCCTCTGACTCAATTCTTTCTAAAAACTTCTCTTTACTTATGAAATAATAGCTTACTCCGTCTATTTCATCATTTCTTGGGCTTCTTGTTGTAGCAGATACTGATATCCAAAAATTATTTTTTTCTATAATGGACTTGCATACAGTTCCTTTACCAGCACCAGAAGGTCCTGAAATAACAATGAGTTGCCCTTTACTCATCATTATTCCTCAACCTCATCTATATGTTCCTCATCTTTAACAGATAACCGATGTGCAACAGTCTCAGGTTGCACCGCTGACAAGATAACATGATCGCTATCAGTTATAATAACCGCTCTGGTTCTTCTTCCATAAGTAGCATCAATTAGCATACCTCTATCTCTTGCTTCTTGAATTATTCTTTTAATTGGTGCTGATTCAGGGCTGACTATAGCTACTAATCTATTAGCTGAGACAATGTTCCCAAAACCTATGTTTATCAATTTTATACTCATCGCGTGCCTCCTGTTATTCTATGTTTTGTATTTGTTCTCTAATCTTTTCTATTTCGCTTTTCATATTAATTACTGTATTTAAAATTTCTAAATCATTTGCTTTTGATGCTATAGTATTAGTTTCTCTGTTCATTTCTTGAATAATAAAATCAAGTTTTCTTCCTATGGGTTCGTCTATTACTAGAGTTTCTCTCATTTGTTGTATATGACTATTAAGTCTTACAATTTCTTCATCAATTCCAGCTTTATCTGCAAAAATTGCGACTTCCATGGCAACTCTATTCTCATCAAATTCAACTTCCTTATGCAGAGCATTTAGCCTTTGAGTAAGCTTGCCTTTATACTCTTCAAAAACAAAGGGTGATCTTTCCTTAACCTTTTGAACTAAGCCACTTATAAAATCACATTTAATTATAACATCCTCTAGTAATTTTTCGCCTTCCCTTTCTCTCATAAAAAGAAGAGCTTCAAGGGCTTCATTTAGTGATTCCTCAATCTGCTCAAAGGTTTCTGAGATATCTTCTTCCTTTTGTTTAAGAGTTATTACCTCAGGTAATCTAGCTATTTGAGAGACTGATATATCGCCTTCTAGATTATATTTATCTTTTAAAACTTGGAAGCACTTTATATAACTTTCAGCTAATTTTTCATTCAAATTAGCATAAGCATCTTCCTTATCATAATTACCTTGAGTTACAAATACATCAAGTTTGCCTCTTTTTACTTTTTCGCCAATTATTTTCCGGATTTTATCCTCAAAAGATATTAATACTCTAGGCATTCTTATATTAGTTTCGAAATATCTATGATTAACACTTTTAATCTCAATGGTAAAACTTTTACCATCTTTTTCGCAGTTTCCTCTCCCAAAACCAGTCATACTCCTAATCATAACAACGCATCCTTCCAATGTTCATTGTGAACCCTTATAATTATACATAAACTATCACTATAATTTCAAGCTAAAATTATAAGTTGTCACTTTTACCAGGATTTTTACTTAAAAAAACACTGTGGCACTGTAATTTAATGTATTTTAAAAATAGTTCTCACTTATACTAAAATATTTCCTATATAACTTATATTATACCAATAATAATATTAATCACCACATTTATTTAGAGATTTTAAAGCTTCTTCAATAATAACCACATCTTTTGTAAGTGCTATACGGAAATAATCATATCCAAGTTTTCCAAATGCATTTCCTGGCGTAACCACAATCCCATTATTAGTAAGCAGTTTTTCACAAAACTCATTAGTTGTATAGTTCTCGGGTGTTTTGCACCACAAATAAAAAGCCCCTTCTGCATCAAAAAAAACAATGTTTTTTTGTAATAGAATACTTTTAGCAGCTTCTCGCCTTTCATCATATATTTTACGTGTATTGTAAATATAATCCCGTTCTAGGTTAAGAGCAGCAACGGCAGCCTTTTGCACTGGAATAAATTGCCCAGAATCACAATTGCTTTTCACTTTTAAAAGAGCATTTATTACTTTAGCATTACCTACAGCATATCCTATTCTATATCCTGTCATATTGTATGTTTTAGATAGTGTTCCAAACTCCACACATTGCCTCTTTATATCAAATTGCATAAGACTAATAGCTTTCTTATCTGCCTTAATTATCTCATTATATGCCGAATCATTGCATAAAACAATATTATTATCATAAGAAAACTTTATAATACGCTTATAGAACTCTGAGCTCGCTACAGCACCAGTTGGATTATTTGGATAATTTATAAAAATAAGTTTACTTTTAGAAATTATCTCTTCGGGAATAGTAGTAAAGTCCAACATATATCCATTGATTTGATTTAAAGGTACCGTATAAGGTATACAGCCCCATAGTTTCGAACAAATACTATAAACAGGGTATGCAGGCTCTGGTACTATTACAACATCTCCTACATCACATACTGCGGGAATGATGTTGCTTATACCTTCCTTTGAGCCTATAAGAATTATTACTTCATCCAAATCTAGACTTACAGAATAAACCTGTTTATAGTATTTAATAACAGCTTTTTTAAGTTCTATTAAGCCATCATAAGGAGGGTAATTATTATACCTATAATCTTTTAATCCATCTATTAGGGCATCAGTAATTTTTGAATGGACCTCTAAATCTGGATCTCCAATACTCAAGTCAATAATTTTTTTCCCAGTGAGAAGTGCCTTATTTTTCATATCTTCAATTTTTTTAAAATGATATTCATTAATATTGGATAGTCTATTATTTATTTTCATAATATCACCCTTTATACAATTTTGTATTATGTTATTCGGGTGCTACTAACTTTGTTACATCACTTTATTTATAATAGAAAAAAGAGAAGTACATATTAATACAAATATGCTTCCCTTTGCTAAGTAATTCTAAAACTAATTTTTTTCGACTGTGGCCTGTATATATAGTGACATCACTATTATTACTTTATTCCAGTGAAATACAATTTAGCAATAAATAATACTGCCAAAATATAAATTACAATTGAAACCTTCTTCCTCTTAGTAGCATCTTTAGTAAATATATTGTTTATTAAGTTTATCACTGCATAAGAAAGAATTCCAATTGTTAATCCGTCTCCGATACTATAAGTCAAAGGCATTAATGCAATCGTTAAGAAAGCAGGAACTCCCTCTGTAAAATCGCTAAAATCTATTTTAACTATATTCTCCATCATAAAATATCCTACGACTATAAGCGCAGGTGCAGTTGCACAGGCTGGTATTGCAACAAATAGTGGTGAAAAGAACATTGCTATTAAGAATAATATCCCTGTTATAACAGAAGCAAGTCCAGTCCTAGCACCTTCTGCAAATCCCGCTGAACTCTCTACAAAAGTTGTTATAGTTGAAGTTCCAAGGAAAGCTCCTGCTGTAGTACCAATTGCATCTACCAGTAGAGCTCGTCCAGCATTTTTCACGTTACCATTTTTGTCAACTAGTCCAACCTTAGATGCAACTCCTACTAAAGTTCCTACAGTATCGAAAAAGTCAACAAATAAAAATGTTAATACAATTATAGAAAATTCTAATATTTTAGTTGAATCAGTTAAGTATGAAAAATCTAGTTTACCAGCTATTGGTGCTATTGATTCAAATTTAAATATACCTTGTGGTGTACCTATTCTATGGGCTGCTGCAGCTTCAGGTGATACTATTGCAAATATCCAAGCCAGTAGAGTACTTGCAGCTATTCCCCATAATATAGATCCTTTAACATTTTTCTTTGATAACACTACAATTATAATTACTCCTATTACAGTTATTAATACTGTTGGACTTGTAAAGTTGCCAAGGGCTACCTTTGTTGCATCGTTGCTAACTACAATACCCGCATCTACGAATCCTATAAATGCAATAAAAAGTCCAATTCCTGCGGTAACCGCCAATTTTAATGTTGTGGGTATAGCATTAACAACTGCTTCACGAACACTAGTTAATGATAATATGATAAAAATAACACCTTCTACAAACACAGCTGCCAGAGCTACTTGCCAAGGAACTTTCATCCCTATTACTACTGTATACGCAAAAAATGCATTTAATCCCATTCCAGGTGCTAGTGCAAAAGGAAGATTAGCATATAACCCCATCAAAATCGTCGTAAGTCCAGCTGTTAAACAAGTTACTGTTACTATAGCTGCAGCTGGCATTCCTACACCAGGGTCCCCTAATATATTTGCATTAACTGCAATAATATATGCCATGGTTAAAAATGTAGTTATCCCTCCAATAATTTCCTTTCTGACGTCGCTACCATTTTCTTCTAACTTAAAAAATTCCATTTAGTTACCTCCATATGTTTGCAATACAAAATAAAACCACTAAGGCTTCTTAAAAACCATAGTGGATATTTTCTTTTCACAAACATAATATCAAAAATAGACATGTACGTCAATATCATCACGAATATTAAAATTTAATTTTCTCATTATATTCGGCTTTTATATCGTCCACTTTCAAACATACCTTCAATTTCTTCTAAATTTTTGGTGCTAGCAAGTGCAAGCATAAGTTTAATTCTAGCCTTTTGTCCTGGAAGGCTATCTCCAAAAATCACACCAGCGTTTCTAAGCTCTTTTCCACCACCAGGATACCCATAAGAATCTAATACTCTTCCCTTGAAGCATCTAGATACCATAACTACTGCCACGCCTTTTTTTATAGCTTTTTTTACTCCGTCTGCCATTTCAGGTGGAATATTTCCTCTTCCCATAGCTTCAATAACAAGCCCTTTTGCACCTTCCTTAACACAAAAATCAATTAATTTTGAATCCATTCCAGCACAAGCTTTTATTAAGTCTACTCTAGTTTCTATTTTTTCTGTTAATATATGTTCTTTTTTCAAACTATCTCTATAGAATATTACTTCATTATTGTCTATAATTCCTATAGGGCCAAATTCAGGGCTTTGAAAAGTGTTTAGATGCATTGAATGTGATTTGGTAACTTCGCCAGCGCAATTAAGTTCGTCATTTAAGCATACTAATACTCCCCTATTACGTGCTTCCTCCGAAATAGCAGTGCAAATAGACGCTGATAAATTTGCTGGTCCATCATACCCAAGTTCTGAACTATTCCTCATTGAACCTGTAACAATTACTGGCTTTGGATTATCTATAGTTAGGTGTAATAGATACGCTGTTTCCTCAAGTGAATCTGTACCATGTGTCACTACAACCCCACATATATCCTCTCGAAGTAAGAAACTTTGTATATATTTAGATAATTCCATCATGAGTTCTGGTGTCACATGAGGTCCTGGCAAGCTTGAAAAAGTATATGATTCTATTTGTGCATAATTTTCAATTCCCGTAACCATAGCCATTATTTCTTCACCACTTAAACTTGGAATTGCAGCCTTTATTCTTGGATCAACCGTCATAGCTATTGTACCGCCATTAAATATAACCGCAACTTTTTTCATTTGAAATCCCTCCTAATATTTAGTCTTAAAGTTAAATAATATATTCTGTTTGTTCATCTGTAACAAACAAATTCTATTTTACAATATATTTATAACAATTACATCTCTTATTTTTAAATTTTGTATGTGGTAATTAAATAAAATAAGATATACTCCTTGTTGCAAGTATACCTTATTTATATCTTTGCCCTTATAATTATTAATTACTACTAATATACTATATTTTAATATATCGTTTATTCAAAAGTATGACTGCTTAGTTATTTAAACTATTTGTTTTTTAAATATTCAAATAAATTTCTTTCTATTTCATCTGCACCATTATCATCTGTAGTTATATATTCCCTATGGCCATCTAACGCCTTAAGTTCAATCTTTCCAATCTCCTCACCATTAATATTATCAATATCTCGTTGGAACTTCATTATCTTATATCCTTCATTTATAAAACTTTCTATTTTTTTTACCATGAAATCACTCTCCTTTTATGCAGATGTTTAATTTATAGTTTAAATAAAATTTACCATCATCCAAAAAATTTTTTTAACTTCTTCTTTCCTTTTTCTGCTCCTTTTGCTTATCACTAGAATCTGTTCTTTTAGTCCCAATATTAACTTCTTGACTATTTAACTGGTTTTTTTTGCCCTTTTGCATATCATTTCACTTCCTTTTAATGCATTGTTTAAACCTAAGATATTAAGCGCGTACTTTAATATCTACTCAAGGGTTTCTCCTTTGAAATTCTCATAAAGTGGTGGTGATTTTTTATCTCCTTTACTCTTCTTAGGTTTACTAATATCATCACGTTTAACATTAATATTACTATTTTTGCTACCTCCAATATGTTGATGGTCAGGCATAGTTAAAACTCCTCTCAAATTAAATTGTGTTCTTTTTTATTTTCTCTCTTTGTAATAATTATTATACCTAGCAACTCTACTTATAATTTGTTTTTATATAAGTCCATAATAAAGTATTAATTTATTTTGTAAATACTGTAAAATGCAGTAACCTTTTTATATTATTTCCATAATATATATTAAAGTAACTTTAGTTATAAAATTTTTCATATTAATAATTACTTACTTATTTATTTGTTTGTTTCTATCCCCCCCATAAAAAAGCCACCACTCTATTAATAGATTGGTGGTTTTATCATTATTGTCGAAATATTTCTTTATATTTGGAATATTAATTTACTTCTAGATAATATATATAAGTAAGTAATATATGAGGTGTATTAAATGGACAATGATTTAAAAGAAATAATACCTGCAAAAATCAATGAACCCATTAATAACATTGTTGATGTTATCACTACAAACCCAAAAAAAAAGGATTACAAACTGATGACCCTTTGGGTTATAGTAGGTATTCTAGCTGTATTATTACTATACTATGCTTATAAGATGATATACCTTTACTTTTAGTGGATTTTTGCTATAAAAAAAATAAGGTATCTATAATTAATAATTATAGATACCTTATTTTCATAACTAGAACACATAGTTGTAATTAGTTAATATTCATATAAGACTTATTTAGAAAGGTGCATAACCTTGCTTTGACCACCATTCTTCTTTTAGCTCCTCATACTGAGATGCAAATTTGTCTAGATGGATTTTTTCCCATTTAACTAAGATATTAAATAGTTCCTTTGCTTCTTTAATTTCCGTCTCTTTAGCAGCCTTTTCATAGTACTCTATTGATGCTTTTTCCATCTGTATACCAATGCCAAATGCTGATACTGCAATACCAGCATCCTTTCTATCAATATTCTCCCATTTGAAAATTGCCGGAGAAGTTGGTTCTGGGATTAGTGCCAATTGAAAGTCTAAAATATTATCATCTTTAACCTTATTAAATAAGTCCTTTAGCCAAACTACATGTCGCATTTCTTCCTCTGCAAGTTCTAAAAAAGCATTTTTAACCTCTGTGGAATTAGAATTACTAGAAGCCATATTATAAAATTCATAACCTTCAATTTCGTTAATAATTGCTTGTTTTATAATCATCAGTTCTTGATTCTTCACTATTATCTCCTCCTCAATATACTATTACAAATTTGATTTCTAACTTATATTGGTTATTCACTAATAATAAATATCTTTTTTTGTAGTTTATCATATTTAGAAAAATAATACAACAATTATGTCTTATTACTTTTATATAAATCAAAAATAAGTTCTTGACAATTTATTATTAAGATGCTATATTTAAATTATAAATCAATTGCATGCAATTTAGTTTTATATATTTTAATTGAACTAAATTAACATATTGTTATATAAGAAAAAATTTATATAGAGGAGGAATATTAAATCATGAATATTTATGACTTTAAATTTAAAACTATCGATGGAGAGGACAAATCATTAGAGGAATTCAAAGGCAAGGTAGTATTAATTGTGAATACTGCAAGTAAATGTGGCTTTACACCTCAATATAAAGATTTACAAAAACTATATGAGAAGTATAATTCTAAAGGTTTTGAAATACTTGGTTTCCCATCTAATCAGTTTGCAGACCAAGAACCTGCAAATAATGATGAGGTAAAAAGCTTTTGTGAGCTTAATTTTGGAGTGACTTTTCCACTTTCTGAAAAAGTTGAAGTTAGAGGTAAAGACGCAGACCCACTATTTAAATATTTAACTGACCAATCAGCCTTTAAAGGCTTTGATGTAAGCAACCCAAGTGGTAAAATGTTACATTCGTTTTTGCAAGAAAAGTTTCCTGACTATTTGTTAGGTGATTCAATTAAATGGAATTTCACTAAATTTTTAGTAAATAGACAAGGAAACGTTATAGACAGATTTGAATCACCTATAGAGCCAATGGATATTGAAGATATCATTAAAAACCTACTATAAAACTACATTAAAGTTAACCCATTGTGCTAATTTTAATAGTGTGGACACAAAACATATTTTTCAGGTTATAATATATGTTTTATGTTCATACTTTTTTTATTTTGTATGTCTGAAATGAAAAACCATAAAGGAAGTGATATAAGTGAAATATGAAGCTCTTAAATTAGATAACCAATTATGCTTTGCTCTATATGCTTGTTCCCGTGAAATAACAAAATTGTATAAGCCAGTTTTAGATAAACTCGGTATAACTTATACTCAATATATTTCTCTTTTAGTATTGTGGGAAAAAGATAATATAACAGTAAAAGACATGGGAAGGAAATTACATCTTGATTCTGGTACATTGACTCCACTACTTAAAAAATTAGAGTGTATGGAGCTAGTAACAAGAACGCGAGATACTGTAGATGAACGAAAAGTATATGTTAACTTAACTGACAAGGGTATTGAATTAAAAAAAACGGCTATGGAAATACCAAATAAAATTCTTTGCTCCACAGGGCTTACTCTTCAAAATGCAGAACTTTTAAAGGAAAACATTACTTCTCTACTCCTGAGCTTAACTCCTGGCTATAATAGCAAATAAAAGAATATACAGTGGGGTTAATGTAATAAATACATTAACCCCACTGCATATTTTTTTACATTCCTAAAAATTTTGCTTATTTAGCCTTATAATTGATACTGTTTTCAATGCGTATTATAACATCCTGGGTTTTTTCAAAGAAAATTCCAAGCACAAACCATACTGGTGCATATTCCAATGTAATAATTCCGCTTATTGATAATGTTTTATTTACATAGTTCCAAGGGCACATACCTAAAACCGACCTAAGCAGTAGTCCGCAAACTAATTCTACTGCAAATATAAGAAACATATATATACCTCCCCGAGCTATAAGCGGAAGATGTTTTATCCTATAATGCACCGGTTCAAGAAATACAGCAAGCCCATATATAGGGAACATCCAAATACAGGTAGTACCTCTAAGTAAAACATCACCCATAAGCATTGCGCCAAAACCATTCCACAAAACCTCTGCGCAGAGGCCTAAAAGTCCATATATAATAAATCTTTTCCACATAAATGTATTGTTTGTATTCCCTTGCATAATATACTTCTAACTTTATTAATTAGTGAAAAAAACAAAAATACTCTTACACTTCAAAAGGAGATATTGTGATAAATTTACTTTTGCTTGTACATTCAACATATTTATTGTAATATAATATAAATAATATAATGAGTAAGTACAAATTATACACAGGATTTTATTTGACTGTACCTATCACAAGGGGGAAAGATTAAAATGCAAATCAATGCTGGCGTAGCTGTAATACCCAAAAATCAATTATGCATATGTGGAAGTGGCAAAGAGTTTTCTGACTGTTGTATGAAAAAAAATCACCTTTATGAAGTAATAGTGTTACCTGAAACTGGGAAGCAAATTGTTTACGATCAAACTGAAATTATTGTAGCCGTCCAAAATTTAAATAGTTTTATTGAATCTAGAATTGATTCAATAAATTCAGGATTATCTCAGGAGGAGGCAACGCGTAAACTCAGGCGCCTTTACGAAAAACTTAATAATACGCTAAAACCAATAGAGAAAGTAACTTCTTGCAAGCAGGGCTGTACCCATTGCTGCTTCTTACCAATACTATCGAGTAAACTTGAAAATGAATTAATAAAAGTTTATATGAGTGAGCATTATTCTACTGATAAACTGGCTGAGTTTAATGATAAAATCAAGCAAAACAAAGATATTCTATCACAACTTGTACATATTAACGGTAGATTTTTAAATGAAAACTATAAATTATACGCCACTGCTAATATTCCTTGTGCTTTTTTAGATAAAAATAACAATTGCAGTATTTATTCAGTAAGACCTTTTATATGCAGAAAATATTTAGTTTTTAATGAGCCAAAAATTTGTGAAAACACTTTAAATAAAACTGATCAGTATTATTCCCCTTACTTAACTAAGGTAAAAGACTCAATAGTAAAACTTAATAAACTAACCTATGGTGAAGATTTTCAGTACAAACATATATTATCTTGGTTTGTTTAGAATTAACATAAATTAAGGTACTAATTTTCATAAAATAGCGTTGATATTAACATATCAACGCTATTTTATATTTTTTTTGTACTCCATAGGCGCCGAGCCCTTTAAATTTTTAAAGACTCTATTAAAAGTTTTGACACTATTAAATCCAGATTTATATGCGACTTCTGTAATAGAATTTGTATCATACATAAGATACCACTCTGCTTTTGTTATTTTAAAATTGTTTAAATACTCTAAGAATGTCATGCCAGTATTTTCTTTGAAAAACCTAGTGAAATGGTATTTGCTAAATCCTGCAACCTTTGAAATCTCATCTAACCCTATATGATTTTGGTAATTTTTCTCTACATGTGCAAATACCTTGTCAAGCTTCTTAAGCTTCTCCATTTGTCTGCTCTCATCCTCTGATGAATAAACTGTTTTAGGCATATACCTAAGTAGTATAACTGCCAAATCATAGAGTCTTGCTTTTAAAATAAGTTTATATCCTTCCTTGGTTTTACTGTACTCCTCAATAACCTCCTGTATCTGTTTTTCCATTAAAGCGTGTACTTCACTTCCATAAGTCAGTAGACTCGAGTGAATAAACATTGGTTTAATAGTTCTATTATCATTTGTTCCCGAAAGAAAGTTATCGTATATTGACATTCTAAATTGTATCACTGCTCTTTTGCTAAATTCCTTCTGCTTGAAAAAACAATGAATTTCTCCTGATCCTATAATAAGTATGTCCCCAACTATCAAGTTATAGGTATTCTTATTTACTACTACCTTAAGATTTCCTTCCACAAGATATATGATTTCAATATCTTCATGAAAATGATGAGGTGTACTGTTATTACCATCATTAAAAAACAATCTAAAGGGAAAATCTTGTTCCAATATTGTTTTTTCTAAGCTAACTTGCATAATATCCTCCGAAAGTTTCAATAATTCAGACAACGCTTGTATATTAAAATAGGCATACAAATTATTAACCTTGTATGCCTATTTATTATTCTGCCTGTTACAGCTTTATTTTAACTCTTTTTTTACCAGATTCATAGATGCTACATATAATTCTTTGTGTTTTTATTGCTTGTTCCCCATTAATATCAGGCTGGATGCCTAAACTTAAAGCATGGTAATAGTTCTTTATTTGTTTTGAATGGCTTATTCCCCAATATCCCTTTGCTCCATTTCCATAGTCGAAAGTTTCATGCGGGTTATTATCTGCGATTAATTCCCTGCCATCATTAAACGCAACATGAGCTCTATCCCCTACCATAGTTACAATCCCGTTTTCACAGTGAAGTTCTATTTCTACCGGAGCATCATAAGAATAATAATTAATAGCGTGAAAAGCTGTAACTACTCCATTCTTATACTTTATAATTCCTTCAGCGCAGTCCTCTACCTGTATTATTTCATGAGCCCTATTACTAATGCTCGCATCTATATAATCTATATCACTGTTTACAAACCAATTCATTAGATCCATAGTATGAATGGCTTGATCTATAATAACTCCTCCACCTTCCTTTTCCCAGGTGCCTTTCCAATCACTATGACTGTAATATTCATCCGAACGGTTCCAAGTAACCTCAAGCTTACCTGATAGTATTTTACCAAGTTCACCGGAATCAAGGGTGTTTTTTATAAGCTTTGAACCAGGATTATATCTATTTTGAAATATAACTCCCAAAGTAACCTTATTATCCTTTGCAGCTACAATCATATCTTCTGCATCTGTGAGCTTTATCGACATAGGCTTTTCAGTAAGCACATGTTTTCCATGTTTTGCAGCGTATATAGCAACCTCTGCATGAAGATAGTGTGGAAGACATATATGAACTACATCTATCTCTTCTTTTAAAATCATCTCTTTGTAGTCTGTATAGTAGGCACAATCATGTTGCTCTGCTTTTGCTTTTGCCCTATCTTCCTTTATGTCACATACTGAAACTACCTTTGCATTCTCTAGTGCATTTATAGATTGAGCGTGCATGGGAAATATGTTACCACATCCAATAATCCCTACTTTAAATTTCTTCATTTCTACATCTCCTAAATAGTTCTATATTAATTTTTGAAGATAATCTATTCCAATTTGCAATCCTTCCTTTACCTTTTCTGCGCTACCTTCATAAAGGGGATCTTCATGTTCAATACTAACTACTCCTGCATAGCCTACTTCCGTTAACTCCACTAAAAGACCTCTCCAGTCCACCTGTCCAAGTCCGGGCATTCTATACCTCCAATATCCAAAGTCCTCGGGGCTTATATTTAGTTGCTTATTAAACACGCCATATGTCTTTAAATTTTCCTTAAATACCTCTGTATCCTTTGCATGTACATGGAATATTCTATCCTTAAATTCCTTCACCGGAGTAATATAATCCATGAGTAGTGCATGCATATGAGAAGGATCATAATTTAACCCAAAGTTTTTATTAGGAACTCTTTTGAACATCTCTCTCCAAAGCTCCGGAGTATACGAAATAGTTCCTGGCATTCCCGCTATCTGCCAACCAATCATTGGGCAGTTTTCGATAATAACTTTAATACCTTTATCTTCTGCATACTTCACTAAATCTCCAAAAACCACCTCAAACTCTTCAAAGTTCTCCTCCAGGGACTTATCTATATTTCTCCCTACAAAAGTTCCTACTGAGGTAACCCCTAGAAGTACTGCAGCATCAACACATTTTTTGAAGTGATTGTTTATATTTGACCTCGTAGTAAGGTCTCTATCTAAATTATTATCATAATAAGCAATTGAAGATATAGTAAGTCCATACGCATTAAAATATGCCTTGATTTCCTCCGCTTCACCTGCTGTAAAGTTAGCTACATCTATTTCACTTCCTGAATAATCGCGACTATTAGTTCTTGGCCAACAAGCAAGCTCTAAAGACTTAAACCCATGCTCGCTCGCCCACTTTGCTTTTTCTTTAAGTGGAATACCACCAAGACATCCTGTTAAAAATCCTATATACATAATAACACCCTTTCTAAACTAATTTTTTCAAGTTTTCATAACATATCTTTACGCTTTCGAGAGTCGGCCTGTTGAAATGTTCTTGCTCAACTATAAGCCATTTTGCTCCTTGTTTTTCTGCTTCATATATTATGGGTTTAAAATCCATGATTCCATTACCCACCTCTGTCGACTGTTTTTCTTCACCTATTACTTTCATATCTTTTATATGAATAAGATCACAACGACCTGCATGCTTTTTTATATAGTCTGCAGGATCGAGTCCTGCATACTGGAGCCAATAAGTATCTATTTCCGCTTTTACGAGATTCTTATCTGTTTTTTTGTATAAAGAATCTAATCCGTATTCTCCATCAAATTTTTGTAATTCATTACTGTGATTATGATATCCAAATAATAAACCATTCGCTTTGATTCTTTTTCCAATATCATTTAGCTTAAGTGCCATATCTTCAAAATCCTGTCTGCTACTATATGTGGCATAGGGACATATTATATATTTATTCCCAATCTCTAGATTATAATCAATTACCCCCTGAATATTTTCAGTAAGCTCTTGTAAACTAACATGACTCCCACAAACTACAAGTCCCAATTCATCTAATAATGACTTAATTTCTGAACTTTCCAAACCACCATACCCTGCAAATTCCACTCCACTATAACCTATTTTCGCAACCTCTTTTAAGGCAGCTTTAAAATTCTTCTCTGTTTCATCTTTAATACTATACAATTGAAGTCCAATAGGTAAGCTCATGATACCACCCTTCCTTATTCTATTAATTATTTAAATAGACAGGTTTTCCTGTTTTAGAAGACTCATATATTGCTTCAAGTATTTCAGTAACTACTAAGGCTTGTTCTGGTTTTACTACAGGCTCACTATCATTCAATATACAGTCAATCCACGCTCTTGCCTCCATATCTGCTGGGTCCTCTGATTCTCCTTCATAAAAAGCAACACCACCAGAATTAAAGTCTACTTTAGTTTCATACAATCTACTTAAATCTTCTCCATTTATCCGAAGTCCATCCTTCATATCTGCTCCGCCTTCTGTTCCACAAAGAGTAGTTTGTGCTTCACCTACATCAAGGCTATTTAATGCCCAGCTTGACTCTAAAATAATAGTTGCTCCATTTTCCATTGTAATAAATCCAAAGGCTGAATCCTCCACAGTGAATTTTTTGGGGTCCCATGGTCCCCAAGCATTAGCTGCATTTTCTTTACCGCTAAGCTTATGATATACATTTCCAACTACATATTTAGGTTTATAATTATTTAACATCCATAAGGTTAAGTCAAGTGCATGCGTCCCTATGTCTATTAGTGGTCCTCCACCTTGCTCAAATTCATTGAGAAAAACCCCCCAGGTAGGAACTGCACGTCTTCTTATCGCATGTGCTTTTGCAAAATATATTTCTCCCAAATTACCACCTTCACAAATTTCATGAAGATACCTTGAGTCACCTCTAAAGCGATTTTGATAACCTATTGTAAGCTTTTTGCCTGTACGTTCGCAGGCCGCAAGCATTCTTCTTGCCTCCACAGAGGTTTTAGCCATTGGCTTTTCACACATTACATGCTTGCCAGCCTCTAGTGCGTCCACAGTAATGGTGCTATGTGATCTATTAGGTGTACATACATGAATAACATCAATATTTTTATCTTTCAAAAGTTCCTTGTAATCTTCATAAACCACTGCACCTTCAGTTCCAAATTTAATTGCAGCATCTTCAGCTTTCTCCTTTGAAATATCGCAAAATGCTACCATTTCCACCTGTGATATTTTAGCTAAACTTGGCATATGTTTATTATTTGCAATGCCACCACAACCTATTATTCCAACTTTCAACTTCTTCTCATTGCATGTATTCTCCATAATATTTACTGATTTTCAAATTACAACATAGTTATAATTTGGAAATCAGGTTTTTCACTTCCTTTCTTAATATAATTATTGAAAATCTGCTTGCCTACAGATCTTTGTTACAGAAAAGCAGTTTCTCTAAGTAATTCCTATTTTACAATAGAATAAATTTTATTACTCGCCATGAATTGCGGAGTTGTTCTCAAATATTGCTTTTTACATAAAAATAGCCTTTCATCCCACACTTGAAATAGTGGGGGTGAGAGGCTAAAATTATTAATTATATTATTTTCACATGAAGTTTGCTTTATGGTTTCCTCTCTTTTTTTATTGGAAATTTCAATAGTATCATTTAATAGTTCCATAATATACCTCATAGAACTTTTACTTATATATGCCTTTAGGATATTTATTAGTTTGCAGGTGCGACCCCATTGTAAAATATGGAAGTGTATCCGGACAAGTTTTACTTGCTCCCTGTCCTACATCAATGGATAATTTGATAAATACTTACTGATTATCAATAAATGAAGCTGGGTCTTTCATAAACCTATCAAAACCTTCAGCTGTTTCCTTGAAGGTTTTCTTAATATCATTTAGCCTGTTCTCAACTTCAATATAATGTTTATCCAAATTTTGAAGTTGTTTATTATGTTGCTTTGTTAAATTTTCTACTGGATTAGATTTGTCCATATTTTGATTCATTGCTGCATTTAACAAATATAATTTATACATTTCATGTTGAAGTTTTGCCATTTCCTTGACATAATCTTCAATCATCTTTTCACGTTGTTTTTTTAACTCCTCTAACCGCAGTTCATTCTCTGATCTATCTTTTAAAAGGCTTTCAAGTTGTTTTTCATAGGAAACTCTTATTTCAACATAAGTTTCCATCCTTTTATTTGAGTTATTATTTTGCTCTACAGCTTTGTTAAATGCATTTGTTATTATAGAAGAAGCTCCATCTTTCTTTAGACTTTCTAGGGCATTATTCATTACTTCCCATTGTCTTTTAGTGCGTCCGGAAAATGACACATCAGCTGGTATCTCTTTATGATCATTAACAATAACTATTGCTTTTTGCAAGGATTTAAAATCATTATAGCTTAACATTTCAATACTTTCAGTCTTAGAGAATTTATCTTGTAGAAATCTCTCAAACTGATCTTCTGTTCCATTTAAATTGTTTTTATAAAAAATTTTTGCACTTAAAAGCATATTTGTAACGTTTTTTGCAGCAGCCTCTTCATTAAATAGCTTATCGCCTTTCATTCCCATATTAGTGCCCTGCTTATCATATATTTCTTTTATGTTGTATGCCTTATTAAAGAAATTTGATATGTTACCACCAAGTTCCTTAACTTTTTTTTCTGTGAAATTGTCAAAAGAACTATCTAAGGCTTTCGTTAACTGAAGTTTTGTATTATCATCAAATTTAGAATTAGTTTTTATGCTTTTTAGTATTTTTCCATATTCGTCAGTACAATCTACAATTGATACATTGCTAGACATATAGTCAGTACTATCAAAAGATTTTTTAATATTACCTAAAATAGTTGAAGCTTCATCATTAGTATAATCTATACTAAAATCAATATAGTCATTGGTTTTTAGTAACTCTATGGAATGCATTTCATCTGTTTTAACTTGAGGTGGATTATTAGGTACACTATAATTTGATATTATTGTACCTATAGAATTTATAGAATTTAAAGTCATACTTATTCCTCCTAGATTATAATCAGGTATATTAATGTAAATATAAAGCTATATTTGTAATATCGTATTAAAAGACTTATACTTTACGAAGAATATTGTTATTACGAAAAATGGAAAGGCCCGCTCCACTTTAAGCTGACCTTTCCAAATCTTTCTCTATATAAGTTTTTCATCAAATATATGGGTTAGATTTAATTTTTCCACTTTTCCTGCAACTTTATCTATATCCAAAGTATAAAGTCCGAGTTCCTGCATTCTATTAAAATACTCTGCTCCTGCGAAGGTATATCTATTTGTTCTTCCTTCTTTAGAATTAATTTTTTCATTTGCATAGGCAATTATGTCTCCAACCGCCAGAGATCTTGGTAATATAAGTAGCGGCATACCTAAATAGTTTCTTATTGCATTGTGCCCTGCTAAAGCACCCGTTATTATAGCCTCTGTGTGACCTACAAATAATCCAGCCTTCTCACCTGCACAAAACAAGTTATCTAGGCCTATAACCTTCATACTGTTTGTTCTTGGCGCTACAGATAGGTATCGTATTGAGTTCCCCTTCCCCCCTGCATATGGATCTATATATTTTGCATACTCTAGCCCTTTAATTTTTCTTAATTTATCTAATGGGTAATATGAAGTCATAAGCTTTGCATGACCTGTATCTAAAAGAATTATATTTTCTGCAAACTCTTTAAGAGCATACTGCTGACATACCTTGAATTTAAGTTTTTCTAAATTAACATCCTCTTCTGGAACCTTTAAAATAACTAATCCTGTTTCATCCAGTTGTTTTATAACATCATCCGCTAAGGAATCCTTAGCTAGTTTGCAAGAACCACTAATAGCTCCATATACATCTTCTTCTCTTTCACCCTTTAAGTCTTCAATGCCTGCTCTATAGCTTATGCTTACTCTTGGCCCAAAAGCTGGACATCGAAGCACACACATTGAACATCCATTCCCATATTTTAAACAGTTACCCATTGGCCCTGTTGAGCCTGTAGTTTCTATAAATACATCAGCCTGAACATATTCACCATCTGATAAGTATATTCCCTTTATTCTATTGTCTTCTTTTTCAATATCTACTACTCTTGTTACCATGTTTATCTCTATATCCATAGCTTTTAAATATTTTAGAACTGTTGGCTCAATCTTGTTTACATCATAAAGCCAGGCATGTTTATGTCCTGGAAAATCAATATTTTTATGTCTACTATTTTCATCAGTTAAATGTATTAAATCTCCTGCTCCTAGTGCTATCATTTCTTCTGAGGCAGTGTATCTCCCATTATTTCTCATTATACCACCTACATTGCCAAGTCCTAAAAGCATATCTGTTTTTTCATAAAGTACAACATTAGCTCCAGCTTTCTTTGCTGTGATTGCCGCACTACAACCAGACCAACCACCACCAATTACGATAACCTTCAAAATATTCTCCTCCCCTCTAATACATATTTAGGTTCTGTCTGCATTTTGCAGAGCCTTCTTAGTTTACGGTCATTATTTTTTCTTGTGCAGCAGCCGCAAATGCCTTCTCCACAGCACATCTTTGCATTATTGCAACAGGAATATTTAATATTTTTATCTATATTTTCTACTGCCTTCATCAATTCGTAATTTAAAACATCTGCAGCATCACAATGCACTAATTTAATTTCATTATTATGGAGTAAATCCTTCAATATATTATTAAATTCATCTGTGATTCTGCCACGGACTATAGTATTTACCGAGATAACTTTTGAAGCGTATTTATCTAGATACCCACTCACAAAGCTATTTTTATAGGGAGAATTGTCTAGCACAACTGTAATTTCATTATTATTAGCATGCAAATGCTTAAGTGGCGGTATCATAGGTGCCTGCCCTATACCTCTTGCTACAATTAAGCATTTACTATTCACAATTGTATTTATGTTTTTCAGTCCCAAGATGCCATTCCAAAATGGTGCTTTTATAAGCATATCTTCCCCTTGCTTTAATAAATCTAATGCTTTGGTTTTAGATCCTTTTAATTCTATAGCAATAGTTATCGTATTATTTCTCGTATCAGTATCCATTATTGATATTGGCGTATCAAACCTGGTATCTGTATCTGGACGTCTAACAAATACATAACTTCCCGCCTGAACCAACTCACTTACCAATTTATCACTTGCTTCTAATGTGAATACGATAATATTATCCTCAAATTTATTTTTCTCTACTATTTTACAATAATAATATTTCCTACTTTCTTTAGCTTTGTAGTTGTTTGAAGCATAGTCTTGATATATGCATACTCCATTCCAATTACTACAGTCGCAGAAATTTTTACCTGCTAGCTGCGAACATAATATACAGTCTCCTGTTTCTGCCAGATGGCAAGGACATACTCGAGACACCAAACAGCGATGATTCCTTAAGAAATTTCACTCTCCGGTCATACAAATGTTTAATTTTTATACTAATGACACAATATTCATAAAGAATTTTCGCGAAAATCATTGAAACTATTTTGATTTTCCGTTAAAATAGTCTTTGAAGAGAGGACTGATTACTTGAAAAAACTTTTTAAAAATTTATTACCACTAATGCTTATTGGTTCTATCCCTTTTTCTAATTTGTTTTATTGGTCACTAAATAATACTCAAAGAGGAGTTTATGACCTAACTACTGATTTAGATAGATTTTTACCACTTATAAAAATCTTCATAATACCTTATATGACTTTATGGTTTTTCTTAGCCTTTTGTTTTGTTTATTTGTGCTTTAAAAACAGAAAAGTTTATTATAAGATTATGCTTACACTAGTCCTATGTTATGTTATTGCTTTTATAACCTTTTACTTTTTTCAAACCACTGTAGCAAGGCCTATTGTCACGGGGGATGATTTATTCTCCAAAATGATTTTATTTACCTATAAGTCTGATGAACCCTTTAATTGTTTTCCAAGCATACATGTAATTACTGCATACCTGGCTATGAAAGGAATCAATCTCACAGATGCTAGAAAACGGATTAAACTTCCAGTTAATGTGGTAGGTATTCTAATTATTATATCCACTCAATTCGTTAAACAACACGTTATAATGGATATATTTTTCGCAATCTTTTTATGTGACATGTTTTTCAATTTGATTACTTATACCGAAGAAGAATACAAATTATACAATTCAAAAAGAGCTTATGATTTACTAGAAAAAGATCTTGAACAATAAAATATAAAAGCTGCTGAATAATCTTCAGCAGCTTTTATACTTGATTGTATACATTAAAATAATTAGGCTATCCTACAGGGCTTTTATTTATTGAAGCCTAATGGCAATTTTACCTTCTTTTAATTCTATGGCTATTTTTGACCCTTCTCTAAATTCATTTTGGAGATACTGCTCTGCAATCTCATCCTCAATATATTTTTGAATAGTCCGTCTAAGTGGCCTTGCTCCATACTTTTCATCGTATCCTTTTTCTAATACAAAGTCCTTTACCTCTTCTGTTATGTCGACTGTAATTTTCTTTTCGCGTACCTCATCCACAACTTCCATAATCATTAAATCTACTATTTTGCGAAGTTCTTCCTTGTTTAGAGGAGTAAATACAATAGTTTCATCTACTCTATTTAAAAATTCTGGTCTAAAGGTTTCTTTTAAGGCATCCTTTACACGAGCTTCTAAAATATCATAATTGTCTTGAACAAAACCAATACTACTCCCTTTAAATTTAGTACCTGCATTAGATGTCATTATTATTACAGTGTTGTCAAAAAAAACAGTTCTGCCTTGGCTATCTGTTAATCTTCCGTCTTCAAGAATTTGTAATAGCATGTTAAATACATCTGGATGAGCTTTCTCAATTTCGTCTAAAAGAATAACGCAGTAAGGCTTTCTTCTGACTTTTTCAGTTAATTGACCAGCTTGATCATAACCTACATAACCTGGTGGTGCACCAATCAACTTTGAAACCGTGTGTTTTTCCATGTATTCAGACATATCTATACGAATTAATGCTTCCTCGCTTCCAAAGAGTTCACAGGCCAATGCTTTAACTAATTCTGTTTTCCCAACCCCAGTTGGTCCAACAAAAATAAAAGAGGACGGCCTTTTCCTTTTTCTAAACCCCGAACGGTTCCGCCTAATGGCTCTAGATAAACTTGTAATAGCCTGATTTTGGCCTATAACTCGTTTATGTAGTCTGTTTTCTAAGTCCAATAGTTTTTTCGCTTCTTTTTCTGTAATCTTTTGAATTGGAATTTTAGTCCATGACTCAATAACAAAAGCAATATCCTCTACAGTAATTTGCACCTCACTGCATTCTTTCTCAATTTCAACAATAGTTTCTTTTATTTTGCATAGACCCATTCTATATTCTGCAGCTTTTTCAAAATTTCCAGTTTCTTCTGCATCATCCTTTAAGCTTTGTACTTTTTCTAATTGTTCTTTTAATCCTGCAAGTTCCACAAGTCCACGGTTCTTTAAATTAGCTCTAGAACCCGCTTCATCAATAACATCTATAGCTTTATCTGGAAGAAATCTATCAGTTATATATCTTTCAGATAAGCTTACAACTTCTTCAATTATTTCATCAGATATTTTAACCTTGTGATATTCTTCATAATAGCCTCGTATTCCTTTTAAAATTTCTATTGTCTCAGCTATGCTTGGTTCTTCAACTAAGACTGGTTGGAATCTTCTCTCAAGTGCTGCATCTTTCTCAATATATTTTCTATATTCCTCAAGGGTTGTCACTCCAACAACTTGTATTTCGCCTTTAGATAGTGCTGGTTTTAGAATATTTGCTGCATTCATTGACCCACCTTGAACTTCACCAGCGCCCATAATATTGTGCACCTCGTCAATAACCAATATTATATTTCCACTTTCCTTAGCTTCTTCAATAATAGACTTCATCCGACTTTCAAATTGTCCTCTAAATTGTGTACCTGCGACAACAGCAGTAAGGTCAAGCAGATAAACTTCCGCATTAAATAATTTCTCTGGAACTTGTTTTTCTGCAATTCTCACAGCTAAGCCCTCTGCAATAGCCGTCTTACCAACGCCCGCTTCACCAATTAATATGGGATTATTTTTAGTTCGTCTATTTAAAATCTGAACCACGCGATCAATTTCTTTATTCCTCCCAACAACCCTGTCTACAGCCTTTTGATTTGCTTTATTTGTTAGGTTTATTCCATATGTGTCTAAGTGCTTTCTCTTCTTTTTAAACCAGTTCTTTTTTGATTTATCTTCAGGTGCATCCTTAACCTTTGAGGAAGTTTCAATTTCCTCTTCTATAAAATCTTTATTTTCGTCTTTATGTGAAAATAAGCCATTAAAAATATTACCGATAAGTTTTTTCCCATCACCATTCTCATTGCTCATATCTTCTAAATTCATATTTTCTAAATTCATATCCTCTAAATTCATATCCTCTAAATTCATGTCCTCTAAATTCATGTCTTTTAAATTCATATCTTTAAAAATATTACCCATTTGCTGATTTAAATTTTCAATATCCTCTGAAGATACCCCAGCTTGTTGCATCAATTGATCCATAACTGGAACGCCTTTCTTTTTAGCACATTCTATACATAAAGCTACAGTTTCAGTTTTTCCACTTTCAATTTTTGATGTTAATATCATTGCTATATTTTTTTTACATACATCGCATAACTTCATATAAATTCATCTCCATATTTTCATGTTGTATTAATATTATAATAGTATATCATTATTTAATAGACTTTGTTTAGTAAATTCAGTATTGTTTGTTTTTTATTAATAAATTCTACTGATCACTACTTTTAAAGCTCTCCCTTTTCTATTTATTCTACGCTTGTAACCATATTCCTCTTTAGAGACTAGCGTTACTTTTCGCTAAGCTTCTCTATTAATTCATTTATTTCGTTTAATGAAAGCTCTGGCGCTAATATTTTCAAAGCAGCTCTTGTATATAGTTCATTTAAAAGTTCTGTTTCACTCTTATTTAATTCTATAATGGTAGAGTTAACCTTCATTTATGCTCCCCCAAATACACTATTATATTATAGTATGCTCCTTTAATAACAATGTTACAAAGATGTATATATCAAAATATATTTAGTTATATACGGCACTTGTGCATATTATATATTAAAATACATATCTTTATTTTGTAAAGCTATTATAGTCCATATATGTAATGCAATTACACTTTTTATATTCATTTTAACCTTCTAGTAAACTTTAAATCAATTAATAAGGAGTAAGTGAATTGAAAATTGCCGCTATCTACTCAAGAAAATCACTAATTACAACAAAAGGCGAATCAATGCTTAACCAAATTGAACTATGTAAGCATGAAGGCAATCATTTAGGCATTGATAAATTTATAATATACGAAGATGAAGGTTTTTCAGGAAAAGATATTAAAAGACCTCAGTTTCAGAAAATGCTATGTGCTGCAAAGGAAAAAGAATTTAATGTACTTATTTGTTATAGACTAGATAGAATTAGTAGAAATATATCCGATTTTTCTACTCTTATAAATGAATTAGATAGTCTGCATATTAGCTTTATAAGTGTTAATGAGCAATTTGATACTTCCACTCCCATGGGACGTGCCATGATGTATATTGCCTCTGTTTTTGCACAGCTGGAACGTGAAACTATTGGTGAGCGTGTAAGAGACAATATGCTGGAGCTAGCTAAAAGTGGAAGATGGCTAGGTGGCCAAACACCTTTAGGCTATGAAAGCAAAAAAATGACCTATTTAGATTCTCAGTTCAAAGAAAAAACTATGTACACCCTATCCCCTATAAAAGAAGAGTTAGCTGTTGTAAATTTTATATACGACAAATATTTACAGTATAAATCTATTAACCAAGTTTTTATCTGCGTTTTCCAACAAAATATCAAGACAAAAAATGGAGCTGACTTTAACAAGAAAAGAATTCAGCTTATATTAAGAAATCCCCTCTATGTTAGAGCAAATGAAGCTGTTATGAAACATCTTGAATTTATTGGAATAAATGTTATGGGAAAAGCTGATGATAACCATGGCATTTTAACTTATAACAAAAGTAAAGGTACTAGAATTAAAAGGGATATACGGGAATGGATAGCTGCTATTTCTACACATGAAGGGATTATTGATGCCCCTATTTGGCTTATGATTCAAGAAATATTAGATGGAAATAAAAACAAAGCCCCACGCCTTGGAACCTCCGCAGCTGCTTTGCTTACTGGAATTTTAAAGTGTTCTAAATGCGGTAAAAGTATGATCGTTAAGCATGGACATATTAGTGCACAAACCAATAAGAAAATTCAATACTATGTTTGTAGTACTAAAGATTATTCAAGAGGCCTACGATGTAACAATCCCAATATCCGCGTAGATGAACTTGAATCACTAGTTATTGATAATTTAAAAAATGTGGCAATGGACAAAAATGTTCTATTAGAAGAGTTAAATAAAATTAAATCTGCTATGTCAAATAATAATTTTATGCAATGTGAAATGGATAATCTACCAGCACAAATAAAAATAAAGCAATCTCAAATAGATATTCTAATTAGCCAGTTATCTTTTGATAATGAAATATCAAAATATATAAGGCCACAAATTTTGAAATTGGGAGATGAATTAGAAAACCTCAAAGATAAATATGAAAACTTAAAAGCTACTTCCTATAAATATAAAGACTGTAAATGGGACGCAAATAAATTTCTATATTCCTTAAGTAACTTTTCTTCCCTGGTAACTGTGTTGGATTTCAATAATAAACGCCTATTAATCAATAGTGTTATTGATTCAATATATTGGGATGGTAATAAAGGTGTCATTAAAATAAATCCATTATCTTTAAAACCATAAGTTAATTGTCGCAGTTTAGTGTGTCAAGGACAAAATTCACTTCCTACATCAATACAATCGTAGGGTTCATAACTCATAAATATAACCTCCTAAGCACTATACTATTAAAATATTTATAACTCTAAAAATTGTTACAAGTAAATAATAATAGTTAACGATATTAGAAGAGTATCTAGTCACTTTCTAAATAATTACTTTTAAATTTCTTAATAATTAAATAAATAAAAGAGTCTTTTGGGCTCTTTTATTTATTAGGGATAATAAAATTCACAATTTTATCAAATTTTTGTCTAAAGATATTTTTCTTTGCCACAGAGTTTTTAGTTATTAGAGCTTCTGTAAATAGGAGTTTACTATTTGAATATACATCTACCCTACCAATTTTTTCGCCCAACTTTACTGGAGCCATTATCTCATATAGGGGCTTTTTAATTTTAATCTCAATTTTTCCATCCTTCTTTACTGGAATTATAATATCTCTTTTACTTACTAATTGGATCTTAGATGCTCCATTCTTTATATTAATAGAATCCAAAATATCATCTTTACTAATTAGTTTCTTATATTCATAATTTTTTTCTACATATTTACTTATTCTTTCAGTTTCTTTCCATCTAGGGGTACAATTTAAAGTAATTATAATAACTTCTCTATTTTGAATTTTAACAGAAGTAACTAAACATTTACCTGCCTTTCCAGTAAAACCTGTTTTTACTCCTGTAGCATTTGGTAAAAGATATAGAATTTTATTTATATTATGGTAACTTCTATTAAACCCATATTCTTTAGCATCAATATCTTTCGAACTTACTATATCATTAAATAGTTTTATTTCTTTAGCCTTTGCAGTAATTAGAGCTAAATCATAGGCCGTAGAGTAATGATTAGTACTATCTAATCCATGAGGAGATTCAAAATTGCTATTTAATAATCCAATTTCTAATGCGTACTCATTCATAAGCTTTAAAAACTCATCAACGCTCCCACTTATTCCCTCTGCGATGGTGATTGCTGCATCATTTCCTGACCTTAACATAAGTCCATATAATAATTCTTTTAATGTTACTTCTTCTCCACTTTTTAACCCTATTTCTGAACCACGTATAGATGCTGCCTTTTCTGAGACAATCATCTTTTTCTCTAAATTCCCACATTTAATTGCAACAAGCGCAGTTATTATCTTTGTAGTGCTTGCAATTTCAATGGGAGTGTATGCATTTTTTTCATATAAAACAATTTTTGTATCAGCGTCTATCGCTATAGCACTTATAGCGTTAACATATATATCCTCACCATACACATTTTGAATTAATGATGTGAATATAAGAACTAAACATAAAGTAAATGATAAAAATATTTTAAATTTCTTCTTCATAATTTCACCTCTTTCTATATTAGTAGATAATTTTCAGCACCTATAAATAATAATGAATAACTGATTTTTTTATAGATTTCTGGGCATAATACCAATTAATAGGCATACTGGGAGGTTAACATGTTTAAATGTATAATATTGTTTCTTTTAACCTTAACAATTATATTATTTCCAATCCCTTTGAAAATAACTCTTAAATATAGGAACAAAGTTTTGGAAATTTATATATATAATAAAAAAATAAAGGCGAAAAGCCCTTCGAAAGATAAAGTAAATTCTAAAATAAAAACTATCGAAAAAGGAATCGCAAAGATCGATTTTTTTAAATCATTAACTTATAACGATATAAAATTAATTATTTACAAAATTGTGAATTTAAAATTCAAGCCAACAATGATTTTAAATACTCATTTAGAATATGGATCTGATGATGCCGCATTTGTAGCTATTTTATACGGCCTAATTCATACTTCCTATAGTTTTATGTATTTGCTATTGCAAAATTTTGTTAAAGTAAAAAAAATAGATCTTAAAGCTACCCCTCATTTCGAAGAAAGTGATTTTAATTTAGAAATTTCGAGTATAATTTATACCAATTTAGGAAAAATTATTTATATGTCATTTATAATGATAAGTTGCCTTATAAATATTAAGCATAAAAAAGCAAATTTGATAAAATATAAAGGAGGGAATGTACATGGATAATCATCCAATTGAAAATTTAATGAGAACCACTATGGAAAGTATAAAAGATATGATAGATGTGAACACCATTGTAGGAGATCCTGTAGAATCTATAGATGGTACTACAATTATCCCTATTTCAAGAGTATGTGTTGGTTTTGCATCTGGAGGTAGTGAATTTAACAATAATATTAAACCTAGTGTTTCAAGCGATAAATACCCTTTCGGCGGTGGTTCTGGGGCCGGAGTTACAGTTAGGCCTGTTGCCTTTTTAGTTGTTAAAAACGATTCAGTAAGACTGCTATCTGTAGATCAACAAAATACATATGATAGAATCGTTGATACTGTACCACAAGTTATTGATATTATTAAAAGTATGTTTAAAGATAAAGTTGATAAGCATGCAGAAAATGAAGACAGTGAAAAGTGCGATGAATAACTTACTATAAAAATCTCTAAAACCCCACCATAATAAGGTTTATATTAAATGCTTTATTATGGTGGGGTTTAATTTTACATTTGTATACCTTTTAAAAATAGTTATTCTGCTTCATTACTTTCATTATTTGTTTGTAAATTCTCACTGCTAAAATCCTCTAAAGATGGCATTTCAGACAGACTATAAAAACTAAAATGTTTAAGAAACTCATCTGTAGTTACATAAATAATTGGCCTTCCAGGAACATTTTTTCTTCCACTTTCTTCAATTAGCTTTTTTTCAGATAAGGTATAGATCGCTCTATCACTCTTAACACCCCTTATATCCTCGATTTCCACTCTGGTTATAGGTTGTTTATATGCAATTATTGCTAGAGTTTCAAGTGAAGCCTGAGATAATGATTGTCTAATATTCGTCTTTAATAGTTTTTGAACGTATGCACTATTACAAGGTTTTGTAACAAATTGATATTGATCATTAGTTATTATAATTTTAATTCCTCTGTCCTCTTCTTCATATTTTACTATCAATTCATTTATTAGTTCTCTTGTAAAATCATTGCTGCATTCTAATATATTTGCTATTTCCGTTAGTTTCAATGAATCTCCAGCAACAAACAACAAGGATTCGATAATAGAAAAATATATTTTTTTAGTAGAAACCTCTTCAATGTCTAATTGTTTAATATTAAATTCCTTCATGTTAATTTATCCTTTCTAAATATATATCTTTAAATGTACTTTCTTGAATTACTCTAACGCTTCTAATTTTTATTAGTTCAAGCAATGCTAAAAATGTAACAATAACTTCTATTTTTGATGAATATCCAATTATTAGCTTTGAAAAGTAGACTTTTCCAAATAAATCAAGTGCTTCTTTCAATTCTTCCATTTTATCTTCTATTTTGTATTCATCCACTAATATTTTTTTATTTATAATATTATCAACGTTCATTTTATTTATATATTGTTGCATTAAATTGTTGTACAAATTATATAAATCAAGCATTGTAACATTTTTCAGAAAATCTATTTCTTTAATATTTTTATTATCTTCTTCGATTATTTCAGGTTTCTTACTAAACATTATACCTGCTCCCTGCTCTAGTCTCTTTAGATTTTCAGCTATCCCTTTGTATTTCCTATATTCTATTAGCTTACTTAGCAATTCCGCTTCTACATCAATTTCTTCTTCTTTACTATTTTCCTCTTTATTTTTCGGTAGCAATCGTTTGGATTTAATTTGGATTAAAGTTGCAGCTATAACAACGAACTCTGAAGTTACCTCTAAATCCATTTCACTCATAGTTTTAAGATATTCCAGATACTGATTTGTGATTTCATAAATATTAATATCATATATATTCATCTCATTTTTCTTAATAAGATGCAATAGCAAGTCAAAAGGACCCTCAAAATTAGTTACTTTTATACTTAATGGCATGTACACTCGCTCCTAAATAAAATTTAATTATAAAGAAATATGGCCTTTTTAAAATTTCTTTATATCAAGTTATTTTAAGTATAGTGCATCTTTTAAAAAATAACTAGTAAGTATAAAATTTATTAGCGAAAATCTTTTGTTTTATAAAAAAATAGCTTTTATGCAAAGAAATTTTTGCATAGAAGCTATAGTTTTATATATTACTAAATGTACTAACTTAAATTGCTCTATCGAAAAGGTCAGTAAAATTGTTTTTAATATTATTCCATACTCTAGATTTTTTAATATCTCTATCACTATAGATAACAATCTTACCGCATAATTCTTTATCAACATATATTTCACAAAATCCAATTGCTACATCTTTTTTATACTCTTTTAGACCTTCCTCTATAACAATTTTTTTGGTGATTTCATTTTTCTTACCTCTCTCAAGAGTTATAAGAAAATTTTCTTGTGCTTTAGCTATTAGAAACTTATCACCTTTTTTATTTAGTGGTATTTTTTCTAACTCTTCATCTTTTGATATCACTTTTTTAGTTTCAAATTTAGAGAATCCATAGTTCATTAACATGCTGGCATCACTATTTCTTATTTTATAAGTTGGAGCTCCCATTATTATTGCTAGCATTCTTACATTGTTTCTTACTGCGGTGGCAGATATACAGTATTTTGCCTCGCTTGTGAACCCGGTTTTAAGTCCATCGCAGCCATCAAAAAATCTAACAAGCTTATTGTGATTAACAAGACCTATGGGAGACTTTCTACCCTCAGTAATAGTTTCCATATAAGTTCCTGAATATTTCAATATTTTAGGATGTTTTAATAGTTCTCTAGACATAATTGAAATATCATAGGCAGAGGTAAAATGTCCATCTGCACTGAGTCCTGTACAGTTTTTAAAAGCCGTATCTTTCATATTAAGACTTTTCGCTTTTTCATTCATCATAGTTACAAATGCACCTTCACTGCCCCCTAAATACTCAGCCATTGCCACTGCTGCATCATTTCCAGACGCAATAGCAATCCCTTTTAATATTTCTTCCACAGTTCTAATTTCACCAGTATCAAGTATCATACTACTTCCACCCATTTTTTTTGAATTTTCACTTATCGTTATTTTATCTTGTAATTTAATCTTACCTGCCTCTATAGCCTCCATAGCGAGTAACATTGTCATTATTTTTGTTACCGAGGCCGGAGCAAATTTTTCATGAGAATTTTTTTCATATATTATCTTTCCACTAGACGGCTCCATTAGTAGTGCTGACTTTGCTTCTACTAGAATTCCACTTTCAATCTTTTTATCTCCTTCTGCTTTTGCTGATATTGTAAAAACCTGTGATGTGAAAATTAAGGATAACATTAAACATAATAAATTTTTAATACTTCTTTTCATATGGATCCTCCTTATGTTTCTTTACGCTAGACAACAATTAGTACGTGCTGTCTACCTTGCTTAAAATTTATATCATTATTTTTACCAAGTTACCACAATATTATCACTATTTATTTAAATAAATTTTAAAAAATTATTATACTCATAAAACAAAAAAAACCTTCCTTCATATTTGAAAGTAGGTTTTTATTTTACTAATTTCTATTTGTTTTATTTCCATTATAATCTAGGTTGAGTCAATGAATCACATTTTATCCTTTAAAAAACAGATAAAATGTAAGAATATAGTTATAAACTAATTTATAATTTTTATCAACTAATTTGTAAACAAATATAGAATTTTTGTAAATTTTTGTATTGTTAATTAAACATTGAAGTAAGTAATCAACAGCTTTTGGCAAGAAAATCCCAATTACCATTAAAACAACAAAACATTTTATTGTTAGCATTACAAAACGCAATAACTCCTTATCCTTCATTTACTCACGCTTCCCAAATTATTAATAAGATTCTTTATAAAATATGGTGCAATATACGATTCTATAATTATCCCTATAAACAAGAACATTATTATTATAATAAATATTACGCTGTAATATATTATTCTGCTAGATATACTACTTGTCCATTGTTTATTAAACTTATCTTTAAGTAACATTATAGAAAATTCCATCGATACTACAGATGCAAAAATAATGCATGGAATATATATTAAATTTTGAGGCAGAACCCCTAGTACTGCAATTCCAATTCCGTTTTTCCCAAGTCCACTAATCATAAAACTAAATGTAAATCCAACTGTAAATCCTTTTAATAAATCAATTATTATAATTATTGGTATTCCCACAATGGTTAAACCTAAAAACCAAAGAAAAATAATCACAGGAAGATTATTTTTAAGTGATTGGAAAAATATTAATTTATAACTAATCCCATTTGTACTCGAAGGATCAATAAAATTCATCAAGTAATTTACTAAATCATTCTGTTCAATTTCCCCCATGTATTTCACGCTATAGATTCCTAAAATTATACCTGTAAATACACAAAGAATACTTATAATATATAACCAAAAATTTTCTTGTATATGTTTATTTATGTTACTTATTAATGTATTAGATGACATAAATTTCTCCCCCTTTGTTAATCATTTTTCATATTTAATGTGCTCATAATATATTGTAAAATTTGATGTAAATAACTATAAAATGAATATTATAACTTATTTCATATTTATGATTACAAAGAGGATTATATGCATATTTAGTTTAATTTTTTAAGTATGAGATTGCTGCTGAAATATTTCTAAAAAAATACAACCTATATGTATAGTTCACATAGGTTGTATTTTTATTAACTTACTCTATTTTGTAATCTTAATTTATCGGCTACCATAGCTATAAACTCACTATTTGTTGGTTTACCTTTAGCATTGTGTATAGTGTATCCAAATATCTTATTTATAGTTTCAACTTGACCACGACCCCATGCTACTTCTATAGCATGTCTTATTGCTCTCTCTACTCTACTAGCAGTTGTATTGAATTTTTTAGCAATAGATGGATATAACTCTTTTGTTACCGCAGATAAGAGTTCAATGTCATTCACTACCATAGTGATCGCTTCTCTTAGATACATATATCCTTTAATATGAGCTGGAACACCAATTTCATGAATTATACCCGTGATTTCAGCTTCTAAGTCCATTGGCTCATTACGATTAGTTTTTCGAGGTTCAGTTGTGTCAATGAAAGAAATTGATTTCTTACTATTATCACTAGAAATTGTATTATTAAACATTTGTCTTATTCTCTTTGTAAAAACGTCCATGTCGAAAGGTTTCACTACATAGTAATCTGCTCCCAAAGTAATTGCTCTTTGTGTTATTTTATCTTGACCTACCGCTGATAAAACTATTATTTTAGGTATTGGATCAAGATCCATGCTGCCTAGTCTCTCTAATACACCTAGACCATCTAAATGAGGCATTATTATGTCTAGTACTACTAAATCAGGTTTTCTCTCTTTTATTAACTTAAGAGCCTCTATCCCATCTTTTGCTATGCCCGTAACCACAATATCCCTTTGGCTTAACAAATAATCATTTAATATATTACAGAATTCTTTATTATCATCTGCAATAAGCACACTAATTCTAGTTTCTTCCATATTATAACTCCCCCTTACAAATAAATTCCTATTTCCATAACTTAACAAATTATAAATTCGACAAAAGAATTTTAATTCCTTCTAATATTGAAAAAAATTACAAATAAATAAATATTTATTATTATTTATAAAATAAAAGATAGCTTCTGCTATCCTTTACCTGTTAATTTCTATTTTACCTCTTTTTTTTTAAAATTACTAGCTATTTTGATAATATGCCCGCATCTTTAAGCATCCACTCTATATATATCCCATATCCCATATCAGGTTTATTAATTAAAACATGAGTAACTGCTCCAATAATTTTATTGTTCTGGATTATTGGACTACCACTCATACCTTGAACTATACCCCCAGTTTTTTCCAGAAGCTTAGGATCTGTTATTTTAATAATCATACTTTTAGATCCAGATGTATTTTGAGGTAATAGTTTCTGAATTTCTATTTGGAACAATTCAGGTTCACTACCGTTTATTGTAGTTAGAATTTCGGCTTTGCCCTCTTTAATTTCATCTCTTAGACCAATTTTCATAGGCTTATTAAACTTACTATTTATAAGGCTTTGAGTTCCATTTCCAAATATTCCACATTCTGTATTTTTTATTATTTGCCCTTTTATTTTATTTTCATCTATAAAAAGCCCCCTTAGTTCTCCTGGATTTCCTCTTGTTCCCTTTTTTATAGATACAATATTAGATGATACTATTATACCATTACTAACACTTAATATTGTTCCAGTATCCGCATCCGTGATAGGGTGACCCAGCGCAGCAAATTTTTTAGTTTTATCATCATACAAAGTTAATGTTCCTACGCCAGCTGTTGAATCTCTTACCCATAATCCGATTTTCCGTTTTCCATCTTTAGAATCCACTACGGGTTTAACCTTTATATCAAAGGTATCTAAATTATTTTTTCTTTGTATTTTAAGAGTAATATCAGAATTATTTTCTCTGTTAACAAATCTCGCTACATCCTCCGCTTGACTTATTTCAACATCATTTATTTTTAATATACTATCTCCAATCTGCACTCCTGAAGTTGCCGCCGGACTTGCTATTTTCCCTTGAGTGCTATCAATATCAGATAAAGCTACTACTAACACACCTTTAATATTCAATTTGACACCAATCGGTTGCCCTCCTGGGTAAACCATGATCTCTGTATTGCCTCTTGCAAAAGAGGATTTTACTTCTATACTCTCTGCGGGATTTACAGATATAATTTTATTTATTTGGGTTACATTTGAACTAGTAATGATTTCTTCTTTACTTTGATTTGCTTTTGAAGTTTGGCTATAAAATAAGCCTTCCGTTAGGCCATCAAATATAGCAACAGCGTTATTTTGAGTTTTAATGTATACACTTAAAGCAATAATTACTAGAGGTGTCATAATCCAAAATACTAAATTTAATCTTTTCTTCATGTGCTTTACCTCCTTTTCTGATATACTTATAACTTTAAGTTACCCTCGAATTCTTTACATTATGCTATGACATTAATTCAATAATAGTCAAAGACATAGATTGAAAACTAATTTATCATAAATTAAAAAAATTATTCTTCACTTGAATTATTTTCTCATTTTATTATAAATTTCATAGTTGCAATTTTTTTATTATCTATACCAACAAGATCTCTATACTAACTATATTTATATATATTGTTTTTGAACTAATAAAAAAAAATAAAGCCTTTAATGACTTTATTTTTTCCTATAAAACATATTTTTATTACTATATTCTTTTAAAAATAAAAACTAAATGGGTTTTTTATTTCTGGCCATATTTATCATTTCTTTAGAATTTTCTAAAGTTAATTTTGTAACCTCAGTTCCACCAATCATTCTGGCTATTTCCTGTTGTTTTTCATCATCGTTCATTTTTATAATACTTGTGTAAGTTTTATCATTTATAACATTTTTAGATATTAAATAATTTGTATCCGCCATACTAGCTATTTGTGGCAAATGAGTCACACAAAATATTTGATGATTTTTAGATATTAAATACATTTTTTCTGCAACACATTGTGCAATTCTTCCACTAATACCTGTATCTATTTCATCAAATATAACCGTAGGTATTTCATCCTTATCAACGAATACAGTTTTCAGTGCAAGCATTATACGTGATAATTCTCCTCCAGACACAATATCTTCTAGTGGGCTCAGTGGCTCTCCAGGGTTTGTAGATATACAAAATTGAACCTTATCACAGCCATTTTCAAAAAAATCATTTTCTAATTTTACTTCTATGTAGAATTTACTTTTTTCAAGTCCAATATAATTTAATTCATCTTTTATTTTAGCTTGGAGATCTTTTGAAATATCACATCTAATTTCATGTATTTCTTCCCCTATAATTCTCATTTCACGTTCTAAAACTATTTTTTCACTTTTAAGGCTGGCAATTATTTCACTACTATTAGTTAATTCTTCATACTCAGTTTCAATTTTTTCTTTATATTCATAAATTTCTTCAATGGTAGATCCATATTTCCTTTTACAAATGTTAATTTGGTTTATTCTGCTATTCAAATATTCCAATTCACTTTCATCATAGTAGATTGTTTCTTTTAAGTCTCTAAGTTCCGTAATACTTTCTTCTATATTATAGTAGCTTTCTTCTATAGAGTCGGTAATTGTTTTTATTTTTTCCATGTGTTTTTCTATGGTTCGGAGTTCCTTAATAGCAATAGCTAAATTATAGAAAACAGAAGTATTCTCCTCATCGCTGATATATAACAATCCATAACCTTTTGCTAGGTGTTTCTCCAATTTTTCTGCATTACTGATAATTGCATACTTTTCTAAAAGTTCTTCATCTTCACCCGTTTTGATATTAACATTTTTTATTTCTTCTATCTGGTAGTTTAAAAAATCAATTCGCTTCGCGCGTTCTCCTTCATTTCCTTCAAGTTTGTGAATCTTATTTTTAATCTCAGTAAGTCTTGCATATTTCTCATTATACCCAGCAAGAACCACATTAATTTTATTAAGGCCAAAGGAATCGACATAAAATATATGATTACCACTATCTAATAAATTATGATTATCATGTTGACCGTGAATATCTAGTAAGGTCTTACTAATATATTTAATCTTTGAAAGCAGCAATGATTTACCATTAACTTTAGCAATACTTTTTCCAGATTGAAAAGTTTCGCGACTTATAATTACCATATCTTCATAATCAATATCCATGTCATCTAATGCATTTTTGCTATTTTTATTATCGATGGTAAATATGGCTTCAACATAAGTTTTGTCTTCCCCTGTCCTTATCGTGTTTTTATTGAATTTCCCACCTAACACATAATTTATAGCATCAATCAAAATTGATTTTCCTGCTCCTGTTTCACCTGAGAACACGTTAAATCCTCCATCAAAATTAATACTTAAATTTTCAATTAAAGCAAAGTTTATTATATTCAATTGTAGGAGCATACTGATTCCTCCTATCCATTAATCATTTTTTTAATTTTTTGAACTATTTCTTTTGTATCTTCTTCTTGTCTTGCTAAAATAAAAACAGTATTATCCCCAGCTATAGTTCCTACAATACCATTGAATTTCAAGGAATCTAAAGCCTCAGCAGCAGCAGGTGCAGCTCCTGCGATAGTTTTCAACACTATAAATTTATCTACATGGTCAACATATAGCACGGTTTGACAAAAAATATTAACCAATTTATTTGATAAGAAAGTATCCTCTGGAGATATAGTAGCATATTTGTGAGTCCCATGTGAATTCATAACCTTAATTAATTTTAATTCTTTTATGTCTCTAGATACGGTTGCTTGAGTAATATCAAAACCTTTACTTTTCAATTCTGTTGCTAACTGCTCTTGAGTTTCAACTTCTTTAGATTGAATGATTTCAATTATTTTCGCATGACGTGCAATCTTCATTTTTTTCTCCTTCGCAATCTGTGGTTCTTGATATTATTTTTTTCCTTAAGATCTCAAAATAATTATAGTCATTAAATTTAACCAATCTACATTTTTTCTCTGAAACACTTACTAATATTTTTTCATAGTTATTTAGTTTTATTGCCCGTTGTCCATCCAGCGTCAAAAATATGCTTTCATGTTCACTTTTTATGCTTATAGATATTTCACTTTTACCATCCAGCACTATAGTTCTCATAGATAATGATAATGGGCAAATAGGCGTTACAGCTATAACATCTAGATTAGGATAAATTATAGGACCACCTGCAGATAGTGAATATGCTGTAGATCCTGTTGGGGTAGCTATTATAAGTCCATCCCCCGTAAAATCGATATAGAACTTATTATCTATGTGAAGTTCATATTTAACAACTCTCGCTAGAGTTCCCTTGGATACAACTATATCGTTTAGGGCAGTATAGTCTTCAGAATCAGTTCTATGTGGTAATGTACACTTAAGAATCATTCTATCTTCTACATAATAATCATCTTCAATAAATCTTTTCATAGCATTTTCAAATCCTCTTAGCTCCACACTAGAAAGAAAACCTAAATTACCAATATTCACTCCGAGTATTGGGATACTCGCGTTATATAGATTTCGTGACGTTAATAAAATAGTTCCATCTCCACCTAATGCAATTATAATATCTAAATCCTTATATTTTATATCTTCAAGACCAATTGAATCTTTAAACATAAATATATTAGTATCATCAATATATTTGCTAATAATATTTTTTACATATTTAATTATCTTGCCATCTTTGTCCTTTGTGGTATTTATATTAATGCCGATGCTTTTCATAGTTCCTCCTTGCCCTTCTCTATAGCAAATATCAACTATTAATTTTTGTCCTTCTTTGCCCTAACCTAAATTTTCATGGGCCTGACTAACTAATAGCTCTATATTTTCCACCTTATAATTTACAAAGTTATCTTTAGATTTTGTAAAATAAATTAGATATTCAATATTACCATTGGGTCCTTTTATTGATGAGTAGTCAATATTGATAACATTTACATTGAGACATTCCAAAAGTTTTAAAACTCTAATTATTACCTCTATATGACGGCTTTCTTTTTTAACCACGCCTTTTTTATTAACGACACCTACGCCTACTTCAAATTGTGGCTTTAATAATGCTACAATACTAGCATTATCTTTTAATAGTTTCAGTAAATTTGGGATAACTTTTTCCAGTGAAATAAAGGACACATCAATACTTGCAAAGTCTGCAAGTTCACCTATCCTATCTAAGGTTAGATATCTAATGTTTGTATTTTCTAATGAAACAACTCTCACATCGTCTCTCAGACTACTATCTAACTGATTTGTTCCAACATCTATAGAATATACTCTGCATGCTCCGTGCTGAAGCATGCAATCTGTAAAACCACCTGTAGATGCTCCTATGTCCAAGCATACTTTTTCTTTAAGTTCGATACCAAAACGATTTATAGCCTTTTGGAGCTTTAATCCACCGCGGCTTACATAAGGAATATCTTCTCCAATAAATTCAATATTTGATGATATATCTATTTTTTTTCCATATTTGCAAGTCATAACGCCATCCACAAATATATTACCAGCAATAATATTTTCCTTTGCTCTTTCTCTAGAAAATAGAATTCCCCTTTGGACTACAAGAACATCTAATCTTTCTTTATTTTCTACCATGAAAAACTCCTTATAAGTCCACTAAGCTGGGATATTTAGACTAATTTTATAATGCTTTGAAAAATTCCATCTACATCTAACTTATATAATTTATATAATATATCAGCTGTTCCATGAGGAATAAATTCATCTTTAAATCCTAAATTAATGACCTTTGTTTTCTCCGCACATGTGTTTACATATTCTAGTACTGAGGAACCTAATCCTCCATGTATAAGATTATCTTCAATAGTTACTATTGAATATTTTTTATGGACTAGCTCTGAAATTAGTGCTTCATCAATGGGCTTAATAAAGCAAGCACTAATTACTGTAGCTTCTACTCCCATGTCTTTCAATTTTTCTCTAACTAAAACAGCATTTTGAACCATTTTACCTGTAGCTATTAATGCTATTTTACCACCTTGAAAAAGAATCTCCCATTTCCCCCTCTTAAAATCTTGAATAGCAGACATGCTGATATTGGGATTATCTCCGCCTCTAGGATATCTTATCGCAATTGGGTAATTTTGTTTAACCGCAAAAGTTAACATAGCTTTCAATTCACTTATACATTTAGGAGCCATAATTGTCATGTTAGGAATATGAGATAAGTAGGATAAATCAAATATGCCTTGGTGTGTTTCTCCATCTTGACCAACTATTCCAGCTCTATCAATGGCAAAAATAACAGGTAGTTTCTGAATACATACATCATGTACAATTTGGTCATAAGCCCTCTGAAGAAACGTAGAGTAAACTGCAAAAATAGGTTTCAACCCTTGTGATGCCATGCCTGCCGCCATAGTAACTGCATGTTGCTCTGCAATTCCCACATCAAAAAATCTACTAGGAAACTCTTTTAAGAACACTTCTAGCCCAGTACCCTCAGGCATGGCTGCTGTTATTGCTACTATATTTTTGTTCTCCTTTGCAAGGCTCACAATCTGCTCCCCGAATGCATCAGAATAGCTCTCCTTAGAACTACCACATGAATCTCCAGTTAAGGGGTTAAATGTACCTACTGAATGGTATTTACGGGGCTGATTTTCAGCAAATTTATAGCCCTTTCCCTTTTTAGTTATAACATGAATAATTACTGGCCCATCAATATTTTTAGCAAGCTTTAGAACCTTACTTACTGCTTTAATATCATGTCCATCTATAGGTCCTAAATATTTTATACCCATATGTTCAAATAACATTCCTGGGACTATAACCTGCTTAATTCCAGCCTTAATTTTATGAATCGAATTAACCATACCATTGCCTACACTAGGAATTTTTCTGAGGGTAGAATTTATTTCTTTTTTTATTCTATTATAAGTTGGATCAATTCTAAACTCGCTTAGGTACTTTGACATTCCTCCAACATTTTTAGAAATAGACATTTGATTATCATTGAGCACAATAATCATTTTTGTTTTCCTGAATCCTATATCATTTAAAGCTTCAAAAGCCATTCCGCCCGTAAGTGCACCATCACCTATTACTGAAATAATATCATAATCTCCGCCTTGTAAATCTCTAGCTCTTGCCATTCCTATCCCAGCGGAAATAGAAGTACTGCTGTGTCCTGATTCAAAGCTATCATATTTACTCTCTTCTCTTTTAGGAAACCCACTGAGTCCTCCAAAATTTCTAAGCGTATCAAATTTATCTTTTCTTCCTGTAAGAATTTTATGCACGTAGGATTGATGGCCTACATCCCATATTATTTTATCACTATCTAAATCAAAGACATTGAATAAACTTAGGGTTAATTCTACTATACCTAGGTTAGAAGCTAAATGCCCTCCAGTTTTAGAAACTTTTTCAACGAGAAAATTTCTAATTTCCACCGCAAAAATATTCAATTCTTCTATAGACATTTTTTTCACTGCATTTATATCATTAAAATCATTTAAAATTCTGCTCATATTTCTCTACCTTCTTTATTAATTATAATATTTTAATATCCCCAAAAATAATATCACACAATCTTTTTATAAAAAACTTATAAAAATCTATTAACAGCAATATATCAAAACTACTAAGGCATTAATTTTATTTCGCCCACATTTATGGGGACATTATATCATATAATAAAATTTAATTCAAAATCTATTTCCACTTAAATCAACATTAGTGTGGTTTTAGACTGTTATAATTAATTGAAATATATTAGTGTATTTTTAAAATTCTCTTTTCAATAAAAATTCTGTTATTTCTTCTAAATATTTTGTATTTACCTGGAGCTTTTTTAATATTTGAAAACATTCCAAGGTTAAATCATTACACTTTGACCTGCATTTTTCTAAGCCATACATGGTTATAAAAGTTGTTTTATTATTATATTCATCACTCTTTACATTTTTACCTAGAATATCAACATCACCAGTTACATCTAATATATCATCTTTTATTTGAAAGGCGAGGCCTAATTTTTCACCATACTCACTTAAATCCTCTAAATCTTTGGCTTTGGCATTTGCAAGGATTGCGCCACTCACTATTGCCACTTTAATTAATTGCCCTGTCTTATTTCTATGCATATAAAGAAGTTCTTCCTCAGATATGGTTTTACCTTCACTTAAAATATCACAAATTTGACCAGCTATCATTCCTTGAGAACCAGAAGCACTTGCAATGGCACTACTTGCTTTAATCTTGTCTAAATTTCCATCTAAACATTGATTTAGCATTATTATCATGGCCTCATTTAATAATCCATCTCCTGCAAGGATAGCTATTGCTTCACCATAAATCTTATGGTTTGTAGGTTTTCCTCTACGCAAATCGTCATTGTCCATACTTGGCAGATCATCATGGATAAGGGAATATGTATGAATCATCTCAAGAGCCGCTGCAAAAGGCATTATATCTCTATACTCACTCTTATACATAGCATATGTAAGGAGCATCAAAATTGGTCTGACTCTTTTCCCCCCAACTTTTATACTATAAATCATTGCTTCGAAATTCCTATTATCAATTTCAGGCTTATCATCAAAATAATCACTTATCCATTGTTCTAATGCATCTTTCATAGGTTTTATATTCATTTTATCCCTTCTTTTCTTTATGAATTCTTAACTTCAGGTATTGCCACAAAATCTTTTTCACCTTCAGCCGTTAGTATTTTTATTTTACCTTCTGTATCATTTAAAATTTTATATAAACTGTTGCAGATTTTTATACCCTCTTCATAAATAGTCATGGTTTGTTCTAGTGTAACTTCATTTCCATCCATGACATCTACAATTTCTTCAAGTCTTCCCATCATGTTTTCATAAGACTCTTTTTTCTTTGCCATTAAAATTCCTCCAAATTGCTTATTTTAAATTCAGCACTACCATCTTTTAATGTAATTTTCACCTGTTTTATATTTTTCATCTTGCTAATTTCACTAATAACGACCTTTTCATTATCTTGCAATAATGCATATCCCTTATTTAATACGTTCAAAGGGTTATGTGCCTGCAAAAGAGCATTGAACTTGGAAAGTTTCTGCTTTTCTAATGTAAGTACAAAATTAACTTTATTGCTTAGACTTTCTTTTAAATTATCTATATGAATATATTGATTAACTATATAATTTAGTGGATTATTTATTTTTAGAGATTTATTTAGTAAATTAACCTTATTATATTCCTTTGTTACCTTAAATTCCACAGATCTTAGTAGTAGTTCTCTAAGTGATTTAATTTCATTGTTTAGCTCTTTTAAATTTTTCACAGCGATTTCCGCTGCAGCTGAGGGAGTTGGGGCTCTATAATCACTTGCGAAATCTGCTATAGTGAAGTCTGTTTCATGACCTATTCCAGTAATTATAGGTATTTTTGAATTGTATATTTCAATAGCTAAATTCTCTTCATTGAATGCCCATAATTCTTCTATAGAACCTCCGCCTCTTGCAATAATAATTAAATCAACATCTTTTGTACTATTAAAATATTTTATACCGCGGGAAATTTCTGCGCTTGCATTTACCCCTTGAACTAGAGCTGGGTATATTAACATGTTAATTTTTGCGTTGCGCCTTGTGGCCACATTAATAATATCCTTAATTGCAGCTCCTGTTTCCGAAGTAATCACCCCAATTTTAGAAGGAAATGAGGGTATATTTTTCTTGTGCGCGCTATCAAATAATCCTTGTTTTTCTAATTTTTCTTTAAGATTTTGGAAAGCTAAATATAGCTGACCTTCTCCATCTGATTCTATAGAGTCACAATAAATCTGATATGCTCCATCCCGCTCATAAACAGAAACCTTGCCACGAACAATAACATTCATGCCATCTCGAGGAGTAATTTTTAGTTTATGAGTTTGGGACTTAAACATTACACAATTTATCTTACCATATGCGTCTTTTAATGAAAAATATATGTGCCCACTAGAATGTATTTTTACATTAGATAGTTCACCTTTAACACTCGCATTGTTTAATATAAAGTCACTATCTACTATTTTTTTAATATATCCATTAAGGGCAGTTACTGTTATTACTTTAATAAACATTATTCCTCCATGCTTCGCAAGCATTTTTAATAAGCATTGTTGTAGTCATTAGTCCCGTTCCACCTGGTACAGGTGTAACATAGCTTGCATGATCAATAACATCGTAAAAATTTACATCCCCAGTAATTTTATTATCTACCATAGTAGTCCCAACATCTATAACAACTGCTCCTTCTTTAATAAACTCACCTGTAACAAACCCAGGCTTACCTATTGCCGCAACTATTATATCCGCTGTTTTACAAATCTCTTTCAAATTTAGTGTTTTAGAGTGACATATAGTTACTGTTGCATCTTCATTAAGAAGTAATTGAGCTGCTGGCTTTCCTACAATATTGCTTCTGCCTATAACAACAGCATGTTTACCTTTAATAACACATCCAGTATTTTTAATCATCTCAACGACCCCTAAAGCGGTACAAGGCATAAAACACTTCTCTCCCTTATAAAATCTGCCCATATTCTTATCTGTTAATCCATCAATATCCTTTTTATATGATATTTTAGAAGTAATTTCTTTCTCATTAAATTTTTTAGGTAACGGCAACTGAAGGATTATACCATCTACACTATTATCTTCATTGAATTTTTCTATAAGATCAGTAATATCCTCTTCATCAACGTCTTTATCTAAATGAATACAACTATATGAAACTCCTAATTTATCACAGAGATTATTCTGACTTTTTACATATGACAGTGAACCTCCATCCTCACCTACTAAAATAGTTTTAATTGAAGGCACCCTGAGGCCCCTCGTAACTCCTTCGTTTATAACTGCCTTAATTTCATTTCTGTAGTTTTCAACTATTATTTTGCCATTAACCTTAATCCCCATATTATCCTCTCCCTTTTTTTAAAATATTAATTATATATTAGAATTCAAACATAATCCTAAAATTCCTCTTTTATAGTAATAAAATAGACTAGCATATTTACTAGTCTATTTTAAATATGCCTTCAATATATATATATATTGAAAGGCTCTAACATTTTAGATCATTTTTGCTAAGATACCATTTATAAAAGCTGGTGAATTATCTTCACCATATTTTTTAGCAAGTTCAATTCCCTCGTTTACAGAAACTACCCCCGGTATATCTTCCTCAAATAGTATTTCATATGTACAAATTCTTAAAATAGCTAAATTCATTTTTGATAGTCTATCCAATTTCCACTTAATTAGATACTTTTCAATGTTTTTATCAATTCCAACCCCATTTTCAAGAATTCCCGCCAGGACCTTTGTAATATATGCCATATCAATATCATTTAAATCAACATCTGTATACTCTTTGAAGTTTTCAATTATATCCTCATAGCTCTCTTTATTTATTGACATTTCAAAAAGTAATTTCATTGCTACTTCTCTTGACTTTCTTCTGTTCATTAGTAATCCTCCTAGTTTTTCTATCTTATATCATAATAACCACCATAAAAATATAGAATTTAGTTTAATTAAATTATTATGGAGTTAATTTTAATTATGTCCAAATCCACATATTTTTAACGTGGAAACACCCTCTGATTAGAGAGGGTGTTTATTACTATGATTCTATTTCCTCTAGCTTTTCTGTTTTAGGTAGTACAACATTTTGTACATACACATTTACTGCTGATACTGCAAGTCCAGTCATGAGCTCTACAGATCTTTTTACATTTATTTGTGCTTTCTCAGTTACTTCTGGAATTTTAACTCCATATTCAACTACAACGTGTAAATCAATTACTGCACTATTTTCTCCTACATTGACTTTAACGCCTTTAGATAAATTTTTCTTACCACTTAATATTTGAGTTATTCCACCAACGAGACTAGCACTCATTCCAACAATTCCCTGTATTTCAGCAACAGCGAGTCCCGCTATAACACTAACTACATCCTCAGATATTTTAACAATGCCCATTTCCGTTTCATTTAAAATTTTATCTTCCATATTAGTACCCCCTTGTTTAGCTTAGGTAAAACATGATAATGCTACATTTATTATAGCAGATAAATATTTGATTTACAATTATTATTCTTTGATCTTAACATCGATATTTTCTAATTTTGTTTTACTCATAACAACATCTTGAATACCGCGAAGTTCTTCCTTTGAAAGTTCTTTCTTTACGCTTTTAATAAATATTTCCACTTTGTCATCCACTATACTACAAAGTGCTTCCTCAAAGCCTTTAGCTTTTAGTGCAAGTTCCACGTCTGATTCATACTTAGTAGCCATTGATACAGCTAAGTATTCTTCAGCAGCAGTTTGCTTTTGCTCTTTTGGAGTATTAGCGTCATCCATTAACGTTTTAATGTTTTGAAGAGTTTTTGCACTTTCTTGATCTCTTGATAATTTTGCTTCTACAAAGAAGGTTGAAGAACTTTTGTTTTCTTTTAAAGATATTGCGGTCTTCTCGCCAAAATCAGCATCATTTACATATAATGGACCATTCACCCTTGTTGCAAGATACCCTGCAAAAACTATAAGTACTACCAAAGTCACAATTATACCTGATTGTTTTTTATTCATAATATTTCCCCCCATCTACCTTTCTAAGAAATTATATGCTAATTATTCATAGGATATACATTAACTTTATTTTCAGGTAAATTAAATAAATTAATTACTGCCTGTCTAATCCTAAGTTCAGTGATTTTTTCATTTGAACCTTCCGCCACTACGCAAACTCCAGTAATAATAGGCTTGTATTTTTTTACAATTAGCGGTTCATTTGTATTCCCATTATTAGACATAACAACAGTTCTTCCGTCATTTTTTTGAGTGATGTTTCTTTTTCCTCCTCCAGTATCATTTTCTACTGTAAGACTTTCAGAATCATTTATATTTACTGCAGGAACGCTCTCTTCCCCACTCTCAAAATATATCATCAGCTGTACCTTTCCAACACCGTTAATTTGTTCAAGTGTTGATTTAAGTTTGTTTTCTAATTGTGACTCATAATCTGTTAATCCTGAAATGTTTGTTTCTGCTACAACTTTATCCTTTTCAGTTTCTGCTAAGGCAGCTGAAGTTGAATTGCTATTTTTAAAAAAACTACTGCCGAGTACTATTACAACTGCTACCAAGACCATTAATACCAAGTTTCCTAATAGCTTGTCAGATTTTTTACCATTACCAACTTTCTTTTTGTCATCACCACCATTTAATTTTGTTTTAATATACTCAGTAAATTTACTAAGTATATCATCATTCTTCATAGACCCATTGTTCATAAAAATCCCCCTCTTTTCTTATTTTTAATCTTATGCACATTTAAATAAATAAATAAATAATCAGTACACTATTCTAAATTAATAAACCATATGGAATATACTAATTATTAATCCTATGTTTTATGAATTTAACTTATAAACAGTAATAATTTTGCCAGATATTTTAAATTTACTGCTTAAGAGTCTCTTTATTTTATCTCCTTGTTCACCCTTCAAAATATCTCCATTAGATGCATTCACACTTTTAGTATTAATTTCTATTTTCTTAATACTTTTAACCCCTTTGTCTACAATTCCAATTTCAATTCTATTAATATTGAATATTGCTTTCTTATCGTCATAAGTAATATCTATATCAGCATTATACTGATTTTCTGGATAAGCCTCTTCTAGATTTGTAATACATTGTTTTTCTAAATTCACTTTAAAGTTTTCAGTTGTATTTAGTATGTTAATATCTTTATACTTTTTCATATCTGTGACTACAGTACTTGACTCCATATAACTTGTTGCTTTATTTGAATAAGAATAAAAATCAAATTCCTTATTAAAAATCTTTATTATAGGGCTTATAACTACTACAATTAATATCAGCCCTAATACAAACTTTGCATATTTTTTCATATTATTATCTGGTAAAATCATCTCCACTGCAGTAATAAAAAATATAGCAATAGTGATGTTGATTACCCAGACTTTTAATCCCTCAATCAAATTTGCACCACCCCCTTTATAATAGTTTTACAATGGGCAATCAAGCTTTAGTTTACTTTAACCCATTATTATTCCTTTCCCAGTAGCAGCTACTATTGCCACCATTATAAAAAACATTACGCTTACAGATATTACACAGGACACTAAAAGAATAATAGAATCCCCTACTGAACTTATAACATCTACTGTTCGACTATCACTTATTGGTTCAATTAGTGCAGCGGTGGCTTTATATAAAAAAGCCATAATTAACAGTTTTATAATTGGCAATAAAACAATTATTAAAATAATAATTAGTCCTAACCCACTTATAGCATTTTTTAGAAGAAGTGAGTATCCGGCTACTGTAGAAATTGCATCAGATAAACATTTCCCAACTACAGGTATGAAATTATCTACTGCAAATTTTGCTGTTTTTATAGTAACTTGATCTATAGTTTTTGCTGCTATACTTCTTAACGTAATTACCCCAATAAAGACAGTCATTACTATTCCCTGTACCCAAATAGCAACTTGTTTTAAAAGCTTTGTTAAATTATTTATCTTAAAATCACTAGATATATTGTTAACAAATTGTAGTACGAAGCTCATGAAAATTATAGGGATGAGAACATCTACATAAACTCTAGAACTCACCGTAGCAAAACCCATTATTACAGGGTCGAGTAGTGTGGCTTCCGTAAATCCTCCTACACTGGCCAGCAGCATCATTAATACTGGCATAAGTGCTGCCATAAAATCTGTCATATTAAGAATAGTATTTTTAGCAAGCTCTACTGATATATAAAAACTTTTAGTTATTAGAATGATCATTACACCATAACAGGCAAAATAAGCAATATTGGATAAACTTTCACTATTAAAAGCACTTTGGAGATTATTAAGCAGTGCGCAAATAATAGCAATAATCAAAAGACTCCCAATTAACGCCATAGATGCATAAATTTCTTTAAATGTGTATTTAATAAGGTAATTAGATACTTTTTTAAAACTAAACCCATTTTCACCAGTTTTCAAAAATTGCTCTACAAAAGCTTTTGGCTCCATGTCGTTAAATATCTCATACTTTGTCTTTATGTCAGTAATATAATCATATAAATTGCTTATTTCCGCTTGCTGTTTTTCTCCGATTTTACCTATTTCGGTAGCATGTACACTAATTGGTAAACATATTAAAAGCAATAAAATCATTATTATTTTTTTCATATTATACCTCTACATTATTTTTAGAATAGATTGCATTACTGCCATTAAGATAGGTATCGCCAAAACTAATATTAATATTTTACCAGCAAATTCAACTTTGCCTGCAATGCTACTCTCACCAGCATCCCTACAAATTTCGCTGCAAAAGGATGCTAAATATGCAATGCCCAGTATCTTAAAAACTGTGTTTAAGTATACAACATCAATGTTGGCCTTGTTTGCTAGGGTTTGCAAAAAACTCATTATTATTGTAAGTTTGTTTATCATAAATAAAAAAATCAATATTCCTGCTGCAATACTAACTTGAATAGCTAAATCATCCCTTCTGTCTTTAAATATAAGCACTATAAATAGAGCCATGAAAGCAAATGCAACAACTTTAATTATTTCCATAATGCCCCTCCTGTGCTAAAACTGAAACAAAGTTTTTACTGAAGTAAATAGTTTGCTTACTAGATTTATCACCATCATAAGAATTAATATTACTCCGGCTAAATTTGCAACTACTGCAATATCTTCCTTTCCCCCGCTTTTCAAAACCTTGTCAATTATAATTATAAGAATACCCGTTGCCCCTATTTTGAACAGCAAACTAACATCTAACACTAAAAAAACCTCCTCCCTATATTAATGCTATTACAATCATTGCACCAAAAGAAAAACCTAAATATCTGTACATTCTTATATTTTTATTCATATAATCTTCTGATATTTTAATTTGTTTTTTTAAATTTGTAAGGGTTAGTGAAAATATATTGACTTGCCCTTCAATATCAGACTCTCCTAAGGTTTTAGATAAATCCAAAATAACATTTATATCATCAGCGTTTAGATATATTCTGTTTTTTATTAAATTCATGGCACTATTCATTGCCTCATAGACATTTTCATAGCTATTGCCTGATAGTAATTCACTAGTTCTATTAAAAAGCTCCCGTATAGGCTCTTCGCTCTTTTGAGCTACGCTTTTAAAAGCATCCGGAAGTAGAGCATGTACATAAGTTATTTCATTCTGCAGTTGATATATTGCTCTTTGAACTTCATTTAGCTGAAAAACTCTATACTTTAACCGTTCACTATATATAAAACCAGCTAGAGTTGACGCACCTAAAATCACAGCACATGCAATTATTTTAATCATTTAATGACCTCCATATATCTGCACCTTTAGTAAAATCATAAATAGATTCTATTGTTCCAATGCCCCTTTTGTTAGAAAGCACTATGCCTCTTGAAAATACGTAATTTTCCATAATATCTTTAAAAACTAATCTTTTATACAGATCTTCAATTCCAAAGCCATGAATAGTTGTAATTAAACTAATACCAGAATTTAATGCCATTAAAATACTTTCCATATCATTCTGGGTGCCGATTTCATCACATACAATGACGTCAGGTGACATGCTTCTAATAGCCATCATAATCCCTTGGCTCTTGGGGCAATTATCTAGTACATCTGTTCGAATGCCTACCTCCATTTGTGGTATGCCTTTAAACGAACCTGCTATTTCGGACCTTTCATCAATTATAGAAACATTTTTACCATTAAAATTTTTATTTTTATCCCCCTGGGATATAATTCGCGAAATATCTCTTAGTAGAGTTGTTTTTCCACATTTAGGAGGAGATATAATAATTGTATTATGGACTGAATTATTGAGAGTAATATAAGGCATTACTTTATCAGCGCAACCAATAATCTCTTTGCATGCTCGTATGTTTATAGATGATATATCTTTAATAGTTTTTATGCTATTGTTCTCAATAACACAAATCCCGCATAGTCCAACCCTATGTCCACCTTTTATAGTTATATACCCTTGTCTAATTTCGTCTTCAAAAGCATATATTGAGTAATTGCTTATTCTCTGCATTATATATTTAATATCTTCTGTCGTCGCAATATAATCCCAAATCTCTTCTTTATTACCAATGTGAATAAATATAGGCTTGTTTACTTTTATTCTAAGTTCTTCAAGTTCTTGTATTCGATTAACCTGTTCCAATTTACTTCTAATAGTCTTTGGTAATATTTCAAATAAATCATTTGTAACTAAAATTTTTATCACCCTCTCATATATAATTTCTATTATGGGTTACTGTAAAATATTCCATATAATTCTAAATATTATTAGCTTAAATGGATTCATTTTACATAATATATGTTATAACGCTCCAAAAAAGAATAAAAAAAAAGAACCAAATTGGCTCTTTTTAAATATATAATCTATAACTTATTGTTTATACTCTTAGCATGTAGTCGCCATTTCGGGTATCTATCCTTATAGTTTCGCCTTCATTAACGAACATTGGAACTTGAATTATTGCTCCTGTTTCTACAGTAGCTGGTTTTGTTACACTTGAAGACGTATTACCGCGAACACCTGGTTCAGTAGCTGTTATAACGAGTTCTACAAAATTTGGAGCTTCCACTGAAAAAGCCTCATTCTTATAAAATTTTATTACAGCAAACATATTTTCTTTTAAGTATTTTATAGCATCTTCAACTTTTTCGTAGTTAAGTGGTATTTGTTCATATGTTTCTTGATCCATGAAGTAGTATAATCCATCTGCTGCATATAAGTACTGCATTTCTTTTCTTTCTATAACTGCTTCTTGTAATTTTGTTGTTGGATTAAAGGTTTTTTCTGTAACCCCTTGGTTAATAACATTTCTTAATTTAGTTCTAACAAAAGCAGCCCCCTTACCAGGTTTTACATGTAAAAATTCTATTACTGTGTAAACTTGTCCACCTTCATCAAAAGTAGTTCCTTTTCTTATATCTCCTGCTGAAATCATTAAGTATCCCTCCAAAATTCATTGTTAATTCAATTAACCCATTATATTATAACCTTATTAGATATATTAATACCAATTTCTACAGTTATATTGTAGAAATCTTTTATCCCAGTAAATTTAAATTTGACCCGTTTATAATTGAAATTTTCCTATGTAGTGATTGCTTTAAAATTTTTCTTATAATCACAGTAAATGTAAACATTACAGTGGAACAATGTTATTTTATCAAAACTGAATGATATTTGCAAATATAATTATGCAATATTTAAATAATCTTTATGTTTTTCATAAATATACTACTTAAAATACCTATATCTTCATTACATAGTGAATATATTTACTTGTTTTTTTTAAAATCAATATTTATAGTTGTAGTTTTAGCCTCTTTATTAATATTAATACCGTTTATTTTTAAGAGACTTTTGCTTTCATTTAAAGAGTTTAAAGCAGTATACAATAATTTTATATCTCCGGTATAATCTACGATCATATTACATTTCTCTTGTTCTATCATATTAATAGTTTTCACTTCAAAATCACTGGTTAGAATATCCATAATATCACTGTATCCATATTTTTCTACCTTCTGGAGATTTTTATCCACTGTAATATTAGTTGCACCTTTGTTTTTAATTCTATTGCTTTTATCCACTACAAAAATAAGTTTAAAAGACAAAATTCCCATTATCATTAGTAAAATTGTTAGCATCCTTTTTAATTTTCTATTTTTATGCATCATTACACCTATAATATAACTTTGAAGTTAAAATTCCCTTCATTTTTAATGTATGGAGTTAATTTTTTAATTGAATAGTGCTCTTCTATTCGTCTTATCACTTTAATATATTCCTCATAGTTATTAACTTCAATATCTATTTCCAAATTATCTTTAGTTATGTTAATATTCCTGTAGCTGAAATTATTATCCTCAAAAAACTTGCTCAGTTCTTTATATTTTTCAATAATTATTGCATCTTCATCTTTATTAACGGTTTCTATAACATTAATAGTTTTGTTTTCTTCATCTATCTCTCCCTCTACACTACCTATCTCATTAGAAATATTTAATACGAGGATTATCAAAATAATGTTTACTATTAAAGCTATTTTAATATACACTTTAACTTTTTTATTACCTATCTCACTTTTTCTATCTTCGTACCAATTTGGAATGAATGTTTTTTTCACCATAGATATCTACCCTTTTATTATTATATATTTTATCAATTCTGGACCTTTTAAGTTTTCTAATATTACCACAGGCAATGTAAGATATTTGAATTCTTCTATATATAACCCTTCTACATTTGCATAATAATTTTTTTTGCACTGTTTAGCATAGTTATTGTACTTATCTAAAAATTCATTCATTGCATAAGGGAATTTAAATAAAAGCAAATCCACAACCTTTACGTTTGTATTAGCTACAATTTCATCATTATGGCATATTAAAAAATATAAAATACAATTGTAATAAAAAACCAATATATAGTCTTTTTCATTTATTTTATTACAATAATAATTTTTAAAACAAAACTGAATTAAGTTTACTTTTTTTAAATTAATATTATTATCAATGCAGTTCTCTAATATGTCCAAGTTATTTCCACTAAGACAAAAAACTAATATTTCCATTTTAAATTCATCCTTATTAATCAACTTATAGGTAAAGGAAATATGATCTATGTCATTATAATAATATCTTAGTTCATTTTTAATCAGATCACTAATTAGATGTTTTTTAACCAGGGGAAGTGTGACCATTTTAATATAAATCGTCTCACCTTCAACAAGAACATATAAGTTTTTGTTCTTTATATCCATTACAAAATCTTTTATATTGGGGGTGTCCTTGTGATATATATTTCCGTAAGATATATTGTAAACTTTATTTAATATTATATTTTTAGAAAATTCTATACTTGAAATTCTTTCTGCACAAAATTCTAAAAGCATATTTCTTCTAATTTTCATCTTTCATCACCGCCATTTACTAATATAATCAGTCGTTTTAAATATTTTTGCCACTTGCCACTTGCCACGTGGATGGCACTTATTTGTAATCTGTTTTTATAAATACCATCTCAAAGCTTTCACCAATAGCTTCTAATTCAAAATAATCATTTCTATTTACTCCAGACTTGTAAGGTGTTGTAAAAATGAATTCATTACTTTTATTAGAATAACTCACATTAGATTTTTCATACTTTACTATGTAGCTTTTAGAAAAAAAGAACTCATTTATTCCTACTTTTTTTATTGCTTCACTATTTTCATTAACATAAGTAAAAAATAAAGTCATTAGATACTCCCTGTATCTTTGATAATCATCCTCTTTAAGTAGATATTCTTTAGTGCTTGTAGAATACTTTACTTCTGCTATTTGAATATCAAATATATACATCATTATAATTAAGCAAATAAATCCTGCTAAAATGGTATAAACCATTATAAATCCCTTTTTAGTTTGCATTTTTTATTGCTAAACACCTCTCTATTGTTTGACCATTGCACCAAATCACTTTAATATAAAGTGTTCTTCCGGTTCTTGTAGCCACAAATTCTTTCACCTCATCTATAATTACACTTTTATTGGAACTATCTACAGGTATACTATATTTTGTACCATACAAGATATAAAGATTGCCTTTGATACATTTTATGTGATTTATGGTGGTTCCATTGGAATAATTTATTTTAATAATATTTTCCTCAGTTTTTACTATATTAGCATCCTCATTCACTTCTTTTTCTATTATTGCTATAGCTTCATTTAAATAATTAAACCCCTTATTTTCTAATACATTATTTTTATAATTTTTCAAATAAGAGATAAGCATACTATCTACCACCCCCACCATCAAAGATACCAGCGCCATAACTATTACTATTTCTATAAGTGTAACTCCACTTTTTTTCATTTATGGTCACCTTTATAGAATTTACACTGTAATTCAGTAATATCCTCTGTGGTGCCAGGATGTATTGATAATCTTAGTGTGTATACCTTAAATTCACATTTTAAAAAGCTTAATTCTATAAATGAGTCCGTTATGATTGCCTCCTCTGAAAACACATCCATTACGCCTATTTGGATTTTATTCAAAGTCATATTTTCCTTGTTTACGAAAACTCTGTTATTTTTTTGCAACTGTTCTAATTCCTCAAAGGTCATAGAATATATAATATTGTTTTTCAGGCACTCCATAATGGCTACATTTTTATTTATAGTTTTTATATCCTTTTTTATATTAAGAGAAGTTACGCCAAAGGACATCATACAAAGGAAAATGGTGGAAAATATTCCTAAACTACATAACACCTCCAGCATTGTAAATCCTTTTTTATTTATTAATTTTGACATATGACGTACCTACTCTCATTGTAATTTCGTGGTCTATTGAATTATTATCCCTTAATATTATAGTGCATGCATCATTACTAAACCCATACCTATCAATTTCAATGGCTTTGTTTATTCTCCTACCTTGGACTTTATATAAGGTTATCTTTTTTGAGAATGCTAGTGTATTTACCGTATTAAGGCCCTTTTCTAAATTTATTTCATTTCTCTCTATATCAAAAGTTATTGTAGCGCTACAAGAATTTCCTCTACAATACATCTTTGAATTATTAATAAAACCTACTGTTGCATTACAATAATAATCTGCATCCACTTTATTTTTTACTGATTTATAGAACCTCACAGAAATAACGCTACAACCCAGCATTATGCTCATAATAGCTATAACCACTATCATTTCAATTAGTGTAAATCCCCTACGCATAAAGTTTCCTTCCTATATTAAATTTTGCCCACAGAGTCCATAACGTTGAGCATTGGTAGCATAACCGCTAATATAATTATGCCTATCATAATTCCTAAAAATATTATTAGAATTGGCTCTATTAGCGCAGTGGCTTTTTCCACATTTTCCTCTGCATCTTCATAGAATATATCTGCAGCTATTAAAAACATCCCATCTAAATTACCTGTTTCTTCTCCTATTTTTATCATAGCCACAAAAAATTGTGGAAATAGATTCATTGAATTTAAGGAGCTTGATAAATCCCCCCCTTTTTTAATATCATTAAAAACTGTTTTTAGCTTTAGCTTAAAATATCTGTTGCCAATAACATCATGAATTATTTCAAAAGAACTTACAAGTCCCACCCCACTAGTTAGTAATATATTAAGACCTCTTGTAAATCTTGTGTAAATAAGACGTTTATATACTGGACCTAATATTGGGCAAATAAATTTAAATTTGTCAAAAGCCATCTTTCCACTTTCTGTTTTAAAATATTCTACAAAAATAAAAATCAAAGTTAAATTTATCATTAAAATCCATAAAAAATTTGTTCCAAAAAAGTTACTCATCCCTAAAACAAGTCTGGTTATCAATGGAATTGACCCATGGAAAGAATTTAAATTTGTAATAAATACTGGAATTACTTTTATAAACAAAAAAAATGATACTATTGTTAATGTAACAAATACTGTGCAAGGATAAATCATTGAATTAGTAAATTTTTTTAAAAGCTTATGTTCTTTTTCATAATAACCTGCCAATTCATCTAGAATTATATCTAGCTTCCCGCTCTCCTCACCTAAATAAATCATATTTATCATAAACTCTGGGTATACATTTATAGTGTTTTTCATACTTGAATGCAGTGAATTACCCTTTTGTACATTTTCTCTAATGCTGTGGAGACTATTTTTTACAGATTTATGTAGCATTTGCTGACAAAGCAAATTAAGAGTGTCACAAATGGGAATTCCTGATTTAATACATATTGAGAATTGTCTGCAAAATATAGATATAGTTTTCAAATTAGGTTTCGTAGAAATTTCAGTTATTTTTTTTATAATCCTACACTTTATTAAAAATAATTCTTGTGCGCGAAGTCCTAATGCTAATTCTTCTATACTATCACTTTCAGTAATACCTTTTATTGTTATTCCATTGAATGTTTTAGCCATGTATTTAAATCTCATTTTATATTTCACCTATCACTAATCATCTAAAAAATGCTAGTAATTATACCATTTTTTTAGATGCCCTATTTAAAATTATAGCTATAAGTAGCATTTACAAATTCTTCTATTGATGTAACTCCATTGTGCACTGAGGCGCTACAACTCTCCATAAATGAATCTGATTTCACTTCATTACAATATTTCCAAAGCTCATCACTTATGCCACTTCTTGCTATAATGGATTTATGAACACTATCTAGTTTTAGTAATTCATATACAACAGTTCTACCCTTATATCCAGTTTCATTACATTTATTACAGCCTGCTCCTTTATATATTTTCTCCCCACTATTAAATCCTAAATGCTGATATTCTTCATTTACAATCTCGTATTCCATTTTACAAAAGGAGCATAATTTTCTTATTAATCTCTGAGCGAGTATTACAACTAATGAATCAGCAACTAGATAAGATGGAATACCCATATCTATTAGCCTAGATATGGACGTAGCAGCATCATTTGTATGAAGCGTTGTCTACTAACACCGAAAAATTATCTTTATTAATATTTACAATATATTTAACATCTGTATTTAAATATATATCAACTTGATTATTATTTTTTACAACAATTTTATTTAATAAGTATTTTATTATATCGTCACTTATAATTTTATTATCATCTTTCTTCGCATTTAATATTTTATTTAAATTATCAAGTCTTTCTTGTTTGCTTGTTATATTATTATATTCAAAAGAACTCTCATCTAATTCCTCATCTATTTTTTGCATTATATTTTCATATTCTAATTTTTTATTTATATATTCATCCTTACTAATTAACTCTTCTGAAAGTAAATCTATTAAACTATTTTTCATATTATTGTATTTATCTTTTTTATTCGTTAAGTCTTTTATTTTTGCGTCTATGCCATTATTGTTCATGGATAGTTCCAGTGCTCTAATAACATTCTTTATAGCCTCATCTTTGTTCTTCCAAAAATCATTAATCACATATCTCATGAGATTATCTAAAACGTCACATCTCAGGCTAACTTCATTTTTACAAGGTTGTCTTTTAGTCCTATAATTGTGACATTGCCAAATATCACTTTTACATTTCTTTCTTAACTCATGCCAGTATACTGCACCGCATTCACCACAAATTATTTTACCAGTATATATATAGGTGTTTGTTTTATGTCCAGCAATTTTCTTCATATTATTTGCATCTATATATGGCTGCCTTCTTGTCTCAAGTACCTTATTAGCTTTTTCCCATTTTTCTTTATCTATAATTTGTGGAATTACATCTTCTTTTATAATCCAGTTTTCTGGTGGTACATCATATATTTTTTTAGTTTCAAAATCGTAGTGTTTTTTATTACTAACTAGCAAACCCTTGTATTTTTCGTTTACTATTATTCTTTTTAAAGAAGTAGCATCATATTTATTTCCTTTAGCATTTTTTATGCCCAATTCATCTAGTTTCTTTGCTATTGTAGGAAATCCTATGTCTTCGATGTACAAATCATAAATCATTTTAACTATTTCAGATTGCTCTGCATTAATAATTAATCCTCCATTAAACAAATCATATCCTAGTATAGTGCTATTAGTACATACCTTACCATTTTTTTGTCTATGTTTATGAGCATTGTTTATTTTATTTGACAGATCTTTAGAGTATTGCTCAGCCATTAATGCCTTTATTCCTATTAAAAATTTATCTTCTGCTTTATAGTATTTATTCTCCATATAGAAGAATAATTTTTTATCATTTCTTATTAAAATATCAATAAATTTATACCATTCAAATACATTCCTATTTAATCTAGTTTCATCTTTTATAACTATCGTATCAAATTTATCTTCTTCTATATCCTGAATTAACCTATTATATTCTTTTCTATATTTAGTGGTAGTACCACTCTTACCCTCATCAACATATTGATCCACTAATCTCCAACTTTCATGTTCCTCAATAAATCCTATCATCTCTTTTATTTGATCTTGTAAAGCATTTAATTGTTGTTCCTCCACTGTTGATACTCTAGCATAATATACAACTCTATCCAAATACATCCATCACCTTTCGTTTTTAGTTGTTAGCTATCGTTAGTAATATATATTTAACATTATAAACTCTTTTAATATATATACAATAAAAATATTTTAAGCAATTTTTTTATTGTATATTTTATTATGTAATACTTCTATAGCTTTCTTTAATTCTGTTTTTGTAATTAATCCTTCTCTCTCTAGATCTCTTAAAATTATTTCTTCTAAGATATTAAACCCCTCCTCCAAAAAATAAAAAAGCAGTCAATTAAATCAACTACTTTTTAAAATTTCCTACATTATATATAACACTTAATTTACGACAAAATAATACGGACACATGTACTCATATTCTCACTCATTCTCAATTGATAATGTTAATCGGTGGATATAAAGAATCGTGCTGGTGTAAACCATGCCCTACTCTTTTAATACATGCTAACACTAATCCAAACGTAAATATACCGGCCTTCTTATATCAGCTTAACGAAAAAAGGGGACTAAACGAAATTAATCGCTCAGTCCCTTTTAAAAAATAATAATGAATAAGTGCTATAAATCTTATTTTTAGTCATAATAAAAACCCCCGAAATTAATCAGAGGTCTAAGTACGATAAAATGTGAAAAGCTCTGAATTATATATCAGAGCTTTCTAAGTTAAATATCGCAGAGAACTATTTAATTCACAAATGTGTTAAATAATTTTAATCTCTACGTGAACATGTAATATAATTACATGATTAAGTTGTATTTAATTAGTATTTACTTATAATAATATATTATTCTTTATGACTATATTTATTCTTTACGTTAATATATTATTCTTTATGTTATAAATTATTCTTTATGCTTATATATTATGCCGTAAAGTTGAATTTGTCAACACTTATTTTAGACCCAAAGAAATTTTTAACTTTTCATCAACTTCATTCATCTTTTCCTCACCGATGAAACAAATTTGTTCTTTAAGTCTATTTTTACTTATATTATTTATATGTTCAGTCTTAATTATTGATTTCTTTTTTAATTGTGAATTATCAATTTCAACATGGGTTCCAAACGTCCTTTTAGGTTTACCATTTTTATCCAAAGCATCCGTTAATGGAATGATAGTGACTGTATTACTAGTGCTGTTTCCCTGGCTACTTTGGACAATCAAAACTGGTCTAAAACCATTTTGCTCACTACCTATATTTTTTCCTAATTTTGCGTAATATACCCATCCTTTCTTTACATATCTTGGTTTATTTGAAGCTCCCTTTGTTACTTTGCATTGCTCAATTCTGATACTCTCTTCATGATTTAATTCAATTTTATCTAAAGTCCACTGTAAGATAGGCAACGCTACTCTAGCATTATTTTTGCTTATACACTTTTTAATATCATCTATCGCTTTGTCAATTTGTTTTTCTAAAGATAAATATGCGCTCATGCTTCAATTCCCCCTATAAGTTCCTTGCCCTATTGTACCATAAAATGTATTAATAAGAAAGATTTTGGAGAAAGTGAAGAGAGAGTGAAATTATAAATAAGTGAATGTATTTCAAATAACTCCAAACCTATTATTATCAAGGATTCACATACTTTAAAATTAATCCTCTATACCCTTTTATGTATTACTAAAAGTGCTATAAGTTAAAGTATAGCCATTATAATCCTTACTTGCCCAGGTATGTTGAGCTCCTTCATCTCTAAGTCCTTTCATCTTAACCGTGCTATTTTTATTATGTACGAAATTAAACATATCATCTAATTCGCTCATTATACCTACAACCCTTAAATCACCTTCATTTAACACATATAAAGAGGAATGTACTAATATTGTAAAAACGATGTTATAACCTCTTATATAAGGATTTATACCATCGTTTGAAATGTTTGTCATAACAATACTTAATATACTTATAGCTTCATCATCAGGTACCGAATTACAAAAGAGTATTTTCTTATTAATCAATCTCTCAGCTGCATCTTCTAAATCTGGCATAGCTAAAGCATCTGGAGTATCATAATGTAATAATTTACAGATTGTCTGATTAGCACATATCATCTTAGAAATTTCTTTGATAAATGTATTCATCTCTTTATATTTACTCATTCAATGTTTCTCCTTTACTTGTCCATTATTCCTTTTATTCTTAATAATTTCTTTATGATTATATCCCCACAAGTTGCAACTAGATAAAAATATCCCTTAACCTTTGTATTAACTGTTAAACGACAACTTGTATTTGTAATATTATCTATCAACGTTATTAATACGCTAGTATCCACATCATTCTTTTCAATAGCTTTTTCTAATGTAAATACAAATACTTTTGTAGGCTCCGCATTCGTGTTATTGTCTATAACCTTAAAAGTACGTTTTGCCTCAAGATTTATTGTTTCAATTGATGGAGCTTCTCCAGCTGCAATAATAGAATAAGGTGTTAAAACTGCTGGTGGAGTTTCTTCTGGGATGTCTGTATTATAAGTTTTATTAAATGCTATTTCTAAAGCCTTGTTATCCTCTGTGACGAACTGCCCTTTCTTGCAATATAAATGGATTAACCCTTGAACTTCTCTTGTATACCCCTCAATTTCCCAAGAAATACCCATAAGGATTAAACGATTATTATAAGTAATCTTTCTATGGGCCGCAATGTCCCTTATAAATAATTCTATTTTCCCATCTATAGTTGATATAATTTTACCTTCATTAATAGATTGGCTTGAAATTTCTACTATGGTAGGAGTCTCAAAGATTTTCTCACCTTTTACATAAAATTTTAAGATATGATGTGCTTTCCTAACTGCAGCTTTGTATATAGTATTAGTTTTAGATACTTCACCAATAACTAACCAGTTAGCTCCTTGATATTGAATTAGATCCCCGGTGTTAATAACAAAGTTTGATATGATAGTTTTATAATCAATTACTTTATCTGCATCCTCTTGAATTAAAGCTTTTTTATCTATATCATTAACTTTTATATCTTTTAAATCCATAAAATACAAATACACTTCCATGTGGTCTGAACATTTATCCACCTTAATTATTTTATAAATTACATTATCAATATTAAGATAAAAATTCTCATACATGAGTGGCTCTATATAATCTACAAATAACAATTTTGTGCATTTATAGTCGTAGTCTTCTTTATTTATGGTGCTTATGTGATCTTGAAAATCACATTCAATAGACTTAATAAGTGTATTTGTATAGGAGCTACCTAGTATTTTTACAATTGTATCATCAAACATTTTTGCACCCTCCTTAAAACATTACTATGCTTGGATATGGCAACATTGCTTTTATTTCTCCTGGGATTGTATCAATAGTATCTCTATAGGTTACACTTCTTTTACTCTCTGTATATTGCTTAACCCCTACGGCTTTCTGGTTATTATAATCATATTTTGCTAGGGCTACTATTGCATTAAAGTATTTGAGTTCAAATTCTCTATTAGCTTCAACATTTGTAAAGTCTATTTTTAGCCTTAAGTAATTATCAATTTTAACTTTAGCATTTTGAAGCATATAATTTAGAATTGCATCCTTTGACACATCTGTTAACTCTATGTTTAATAAAGTTTTTAGCATCTCTAAAGCAGTCAATTTATTCACCCTCTTTTAGGGATTCTAGTAAATCTTCTTTCTTTATCCCAGTATGTTTCAATCCTTTTTCTTTTGCAATTGCTTGAAGTTCTTTATATTCTAAAGTATCTAAATTCAAATTTGAATTCTGCTCATCTGGGATAGCTTGAACTACTTCATAATCCGAATCATTTTTAAGTCTATTTTGATGCTCCTCATTATTAATTTCCCATTTTACACCTGTGTTCTTATTTAAAAACAACATGTTTTTTACAACTCCTTTTCATAAAAAAATAGGGCACTTGAATTAACAAGCACCCTTGATGATATATCCTATTTATAAGCTATTTCAAATAATACTGCATACTTAGCCATAACAAGTTTAGCACCTGATATTACTTGTCCCATAGCTATAGATTTAAAGCCACTAGTGATTACAGAACTGTCGACAACTTTGTCTTCGTTAAATCCATTAACATGAGCAAAAGTTTTACCTGCAACAAATGCTAAACATTCAAAAGAATCTTTAACAGATGCTACTTCCTTTATAGCTACGTTGTTAGACTTCACGATTGTTAAGTTACCAACTTTTGTTACATAACCTAAAGGCATGTCCTGCTCTTTAGCTGTTCTTATAATAACATCCTTAGCAAGTAGTCCTGCAATTCTTGGAGGAAGCACAACGATTCTTCCTACCTGTGGTATTTCTAATTCGTCCATTTTAACATCAAGATCAATTAGATAATCATATATGTTAGTTTTATCAACTGAAGTTTTTGGGATTATGTTAGCTGCTAAAACTTCTGTATATTTAGATAATACTAATTTGTCAGCCTCTAAAGCAATCTGCAACCCCATGTCTGTTAGTGTCTCTGCAAACATACCTGTAGGCATACCCTCAGCTATATCTTTATGATTAATTTCAAATTTATAGTTCTTGTCTTGTTCTAGTTTAACCATTACAAAACTAGTGTCCAGTCCGTCTGCATCTCTTGATACTGGATTAGTTGCTGTGTCTTTTAGAGTAGCAGGGATAAGTATATTGACCTTAACGCTAGTACCCTTTCCTTGGATGTCTCCCTCATATTGTGTTGCGCAAAATTGTCTTATTACACTTGCATTCCTTTGTGCTACTAAAATCTCTCTTGATACTGTTTCTTGTACAAAATTATTTGCCATAATGTATTGTTCCTCCTCTTTAAGTCCAGTGGACTATTGTGGTGTAATTTTATTCTTTAAAGTCTGTAAAACCCTAAAAAAGACATAATAAAAGGACTAATTATTTAATTAATCTTTGCTTAGCTGATTCTCGTATTCGTTCTCTGTTTTTTTCATACCAATCCATGTCATTTTTATTTTTATCCCATTCACCTTGAGATATTAATGTAGGTGGTGTGTTAGATGCATTTGCAGGTATATGCACATTGTTACCAAACTTAGCCTTGATAGCTTCCTCAATATATGATTTCATGCTATCCTCAAATAAACTAATATTTGCATTTGTAACTGTTTCATCATCATTAATTAAGAAGTCCACCATATTACTAGGTATTTTCTTTTGCTGAAGAACGTCTTTATATTTAGACATTTGCTCAGCTTTTGTTTTCGACTTCTCCATATCAGCAAATTTTTGTTTTAAGTTTTGCATTTCTAATTGGTCAGGAGTTAATGAGGGATTCTTTTTTAACATTTCAGCATCGATTAACTTTTGTAAGTTGTTAGTTTTAAAAGTTTCTATACCCTTAGTAACTTTAGAATCTGAATAAGAGCTCAAATATCCTTTGCCTTCATCGTTAGTCTCTAAAAAGGACTTTACTCCTGTTAAATCCATCTTATTCAATCCACCAACGTAACTTTTAACCTCATCATTCTCCTTGTTTGTGTTCATGTATTCTATTACCTCATTAAAATTTTCAATTGCCATTTATTATCATCCTTTCGTGTACTCTATAGTCTCTAGTCCTAAAGAGTCATTATTTTTTTATTTAAATTTATTATTCTTATTGATCTGCTGGCACTAAGATACAATGGCAATTTACATGTGTAGAAATTATTGGTATAGGTGCATCTTCTATGTCAAATATTTCTCCATCTAATTCACCACATTGCCCGCATGTATTTCCTTCAAGTTGTGAGACCCATTGTACTTTTTTAACTCCCTTTTGATTGTATAATACCTCTGCTGTAGCATTATAAACCCTTGCTATTTCATTATTAGTAAGTCTCATAGCAACTTTCATTTCACTTTCAAATCTACTTTCTATATTGTCTTTCAAGTCTTCTATAGGCTTAGATTCTTTTAGTGATTTTTTTATATCATTCTTTAACTTACCATTGAAGATAGTTTTATCATCTTTAATCCTCTGTAAGTTTGTTTTCCCATTAATTTTAAATCCTGTTGTGATCATGTCTATTTCTTCCTTACTAATATTTTTTAAGTCCTTAGAGTCCTTAAATAAAATATTATAAGTCTTACCATAAACCTTATTAAAAACAAGATATAGAATTATAGGAAGTGCGGTTTTTTCTTTTTCATACAGTCCTTTACTTATTTTAAGTATCAAAGGTTTTATATTACCTAATTCCCTATTCATATCATTTTGATTGATACGTAATTGACCATTCTTTGTATATTTCTTATATATTTTATTGATCTCATTAAGCAGCTCATTTTTATATACCTTATACTTGACTAATGAAGTAGCAAATTTACTATTATATTTCATAACAAAAACAAAAAGAGCTAGTAGTTGTTCTTCTAACTCCTTTTGATTATCCATTGTTCTTATCTATGGGAATATTATCGTCAAGATTTATATTCGCATCCAATATCCCTCCAGAATCAAGGTTATTTAACATTCTTCTTTCCTCAAGATACTTTTCCCATTCTAGTTGAGGGTTATCTATGAAAGGACATAAGCTATATAGAGTCTTATAACTCATAGATTCTTTATTCTTAGATATAAAGTCACCCAGAACCGCAATATCTACTGGTACGTTTATAGTAGTTTTGCTAATAACATCTAAATTACTGTAACTAGTTCCATTAGCTAAACTATCAAAATTATATATAAGTCTTATTTCGTTCATGATTGAGTCAGTTAGTGCATTCGATACTTCCGCACAACGTTGCTCTAAACCCACCATACGACCTCTTAAATTGGAACCGCTTGTATTAGAGGTATTCTTTTCATTATTATTGAGATGGTTAGATTGTTGGTATATTTGATCTATACAAGTCTCAATTAATGTGATAGCAAATTCTGAATTAATATCTCTACTAATCCATTTAACATCACCGTCAGACGGAACATATATAACTCCACTTTCATTGATACTCTTTTTATCCTCTTCCTTAATCTCTGCTCCCTTAATTGCCATATATGAAGTTCTAAAATCATTTGATATATTAATATTATTTGATAGAGATATATTAAGATTATCATTCAATCTTTTAATCTTATCGAATATAGTTTTACCTATATTACATATACTTACTGGCACTTCTTTAAATAGGTTTTCCTTAGTTTCTACTAATTCAAAATCTTTTAAATTATATTCAACCGGATTAATAGTTTTTGTATCTTTCTCAAGAACTTTATATGTTGAAATAGATTCCTTGGTATATACATCTACATATTTACTATCATCAAAAAAGGTTTTAGTATATACATAGAAAAAATACTCTATTTCGTCAAAATCATTTTTAATAATAAATGAATTCATGGGATTATATATTTTAGATTTTAATGTAAAGCCTCCAGTAAAGACATCTGGAACATAATAAAGTAGTTTATAAGCTTGTCCATAAATACCTACTTGTTTTAGTAAGTCAAGGTAACAATTTTTACTGAACCCTTTTATGTACCTATATAAAGTATCTATATGTGAAGTTTCTTTCGTAGTTGAGGTAAAACATATAGGATTGGATGCGACATAAGATGCTTCCTCGTCAACAAATTTTCCAATATAATTACTTACTATTATTTCATTAGAACGTGCTGAGCCTTTTAAAACATTATAATCTGTTAATATATCATGCTTGCCATTATAATATTTTTGCTTTTTAGAATACTCAAAGTCTGGTGCATTTTGAAGCTTGTTAAATGTATCAAACATTTTGTTTAACATTATACTATCTAATGGTATAGTATTTGTTATTATAGTTTCTGCCATTTCGTATTACTCCTTTCTATAAGAAAAATTTTGTATCAAATTTTATATATTGAGTTGTTTTAATTTCATCTATCATCTTGCATGCCTGGGCTACACTATCAACAAAATCATCATGAATTGTATATCTAGTTCCTGCAAATTCTCTTAGTTGCTCAATTGCTTCTGAATCTTCTTCATTGAATACAACTTGTCCTAAGTTTACTGCTGGAACTATGGTATTTATTCGATCATCTTTTGACTTATTATCTCCGTGCATTTCAAACTTAATATTTCTGTGGTTTAAGTCAACATCTTCTTTAATTAGTTCTTGTAATCTTAAAATATCTGCTCCACCATAAGTTAGTTTCTCTGCACTCACAAAATTAACGTCTTTAAATAATCTCAATAAACCTAAAGTATGTTTTAAATAATCCTCAAATTCTAAGTCTTTTCTAAATTTATGAATCTCACCTTTACGGATATATTTTATTTTATTATCTCCTAAACTACATATTGCAAACGCAAAATAATCTTTCTTATTTCCACTTGTTTTAGTTCTAGTTTTAGCAGGATCAATAACTAATATACTTTTCAAAAACTTATGCAGTTCAATCTCTTTAGGCGACTCAGTAACGGTTGTTTTAAATCTCTTCTCGCCAATATTATTCACGTCGTTTTGATACTCTTGTTTAAATGATACTGGGGACTCAAAATATTTAATTGCAATATCAAGACAATTCCAGAACTCATTCCATAACATAGGATATTGCATTTCAGGCTCATGTAAATAGTAAAAATCTTTAGCATTAAGTAAACTGTTTTCATCTTTACTGTTTACATATATTTTATAGAATTCTTCCCATAAACCAGTGTTAAAATATTCATCTATATCATCAAGTAATATACATTTTTTTAACGTACTTTTCCATGACCTAGTATTTAGTATTCTTGAATAAAAACATTCCTTATGTTGGATTGTACCGACTGAGAGCATAATAGACGTGTTGGCCTGAGTGGCATTTTTCAAACTATCATTATATAGTTTCCATTTCTTTTCTCGTGATTCATCTGTTGATACTTCATCATCCTTTTGGAAATCATCCATTATTAATAAATCTATTCTAGTAAAGTTATCATTTTTACCTCTTGATGCTGAGGACGCTGAAACGGATTCTATTTTTACTGTATTAGTTAATTCTATAACACTACTATTAAAAGTAAGTTTCTTTTTATCTGTTAGTTTTCCAAAGGCCTTTTCTATTAATTTATTATTAGTTAATGCATTTCCTATATTTTTTAAGAACGATGCAGCGGTATCTTCTACAGCTGAAGCTATAACTATGTAATCTTTAAATTTATAGCAAGCGCACCAAATGGCTAAAGGTGTTGATATACATGAGGTCTTACCAAACGACCTTGGGCATATGTAATTTCTCTGATTATAGTCTTTTTTAATAACCATATCTTCAAGTTCATGCCATATTTCTATATGTATTTTGCTTAATTTCGCCTTGCTTTTTTTTATAATTTCTTCTTCTGTTGGAACATATATATTAGATAGAAAATATAAGCAGAAATATTCTAAGTCCTGTGAAGCAACGAGCCATGCAAGTCCTTTAAATCCAAAAATATTTTGTTCTGAGTCTATTGTTTTCTGTGCTATTTTCAAGGCCTCTTTATGTGATAATCCCTCTTTCTCATACATTTTAGTGAGGTGTTTTTCTAGTAGTTGTAGGTCTTTTAATTGTTGTGATAATTGACTATCTGCCATACATGACACCATCTTTTGCAGAAATTATTGAGTATTTAGCAGATAGGTCTTCTAGTTCTATTAAAAATCTATTGAGTGCTGCATGATTTATATTTTTGTTGTCTAATTTTATAGTTATTAGTGTTGAGGTACTTGGATCGTTATTTATTATTGTGTTGTCCATTATATATTTTTATCCTTTCTTTTTATATTTAGTTGTTTTTAAAAGACGACGCAAAAATACCGTAAAATCCATTTCTGAATAATACGGTATTCTAAGAAATCATATATACTCATAAATTAATATTCTTCTTTAATTTATGAAAATAAATCAATACATTTTGGAACTTAATAAGCCTGGATCATTATATACATATTTCTTTTTAATTTCATCAATTTCGATTTTATACTTTTTCACTACATTTTCAATTTTAATTTCATTAATTAGATTAAAAAACGCCTCTGCCTCTTCTCCTGCATCTTTACCTCTTAAATTCTTTAATAGTGAAAAAGCCCTATCAATATCTCCTTCCCTATTACACCTATCAAATGCTTCTATTAGAAGTTTTTGATTGGAAATATTAACTTCATTTATGTCAATTGATTTTTCTAATAATTCAATTGCTTTTTTATAACATTTACTATTTAGCTTAATTAAACCTAAATTACCATATGAATAAGCTTTAAAAGTGTCATCCTTATCACAATATTTTATTGCTTTATTATAGTATTCCTCTGCTTCTACTATATCTTCCCGCGTAACTAGCATAGCATAATTATGATAAAGTTTTGACTTTCTTTTTTCTTCAATTATTCCAGGCTCTTTATCAATAATATAAAATATTTCTTTATATGCTTTCATAGCATCACTATCATTCCACCAGGTTTTTTTAGTCTTTTCTGATTCTGCTTTCATCTCCAACAAATCTATCCTATTTAAGTTTGAAATATTTAATGCTTCCTTTTTTACTTTTTCTAAAATCAAGTTCATTTCTTTGATTTTTTCTCCAACTTCATTATCAAGGCTTGTCTTATCTTTTTCTATCATATTTTTCAATGCGACAATATCTTGTTGTAAGTCTTTTTTTATACTTTCAATCTCTTTTGACTTAATATACTGAAATAAGGAGAATGTAGTTATAATAACTGTGATATATACAGTGGTAATAACAATAATATTATATATTTTATTCATAGCATTATCAGTAGCATTCATAACACTTGTTATTGCATCTATTGTAATATTCTTGCTATTCACACCTATAATATTATTAACATCACTCTTAAAGTTCAACAATAAAAATATTACTACTGTTACAAACACAAACAAAATAACTATAAAAAAGTTTTCCGATTTCCATTTAAAAGGTTTCATATCTTTGCCCCCTGAAATTAATATTATTGTCATAATTACACCCACATTTATATCTAAATTATAGCATGTTTTGTTCAATGAAATGGTATTATATTCATATTATTCATTAATACCATTCTTCTTTTATTCAAAGTCTTATTTTTCGATAAAAAATTCTGTGGAGGTTACTGAACTAAAATTTCTGTTTTATCAATTAGAAGTACCCCTACCCTGTCTATATATGTCGAACGTTATAATCAAATATCTAAATAAACCCCTTGTATTTACACACATATTTAACTAGAATAAAAAAAGAAGATAGTTTATTTACTACCTTCTAAAATTCTTTAGTGCATCTTCATATTCATCATCAACTATGTGAGTATATATCATTGTAGTGGACAAATCACTGTGGCCTAGTGCCTTCTGTACTAATCTAATGTTCTTTGTGTCCCTTAATAAATCTGTGGCAAAACTATGTCTTAGTGTGTGTGGACTTATCTTCTTTGTAATACCGGCTTTACTAGCATAGTTCACAACCATTTCCCTTATGTCTCTATCTTTTAGCTGTGCTTTATCTCTATTAGTGAATACATGTTGACACTTACCCAGTTTGTCGGTCTGTTTTTCTTTCCATACTCTTAATTCTTCTAACATTGCATCACTAAGCCATAACATCCTATCCTTAGAGCCTTTACCTTGTACTACCTTCAATTGACCACTCATTAGGTTTATACTACTCCATTTCAGGTCTATCATCTCAGCTAGTCTTAGGCCTGTTGATAGGAATAGTTTAATCATCATCTTGTTTCTATGTGAATTAAAGTATCTTACATTAAATACATTTAATAATAACTGCTGCTCTTCTGTTGTTAGAAACTCTGGGATCTTCTTATTACTCATAATATTAACCACCTTTATAATAATTGTAACTTTCCACCCATTCTACATATTATCGGTGGTTATTCACTACAACTATTATTGTACACTTATATTTTATACAAGTCAAGTGTAATAGGTGGCTATTCACATAGAACTCCATTGTCTTAATACAATACGCATAAAGTACACCCCTAACCGGGGTACTCTATTAAGATAGTAGACAACCTAATATCTCCATCTTAATGCTATTCTTCTATATCCTCTGTAGTATCTGATCCTGTGGTACGATACTTCTTCAATAAGTCCTTAGCATTATCAATGTTATCAGTAGTTTCACTAACAGTAACATCAACGTTTGCAGTAGGAGAACCTATAAGATAGGCAAGTAATACCTCGTTTGCCTTAAGTTTACTACGAATATCAGTGCTTTTATTAGCTATATCTTTGAGATTATTGACGTAATTTGTCGCATCACGCATCAACATAGCCCTAGTCTGGGTTTTCATATATGTTGCTTCATCCTGCAATCGCTTCACTACATCCACACGTTTCAAATTATTATATACTGTCCTAATAGGAATCCCTGTTTGCTTACTTATTTCAGTAACTCCCACACCTTGTATATATAACACTAATATATCTTCTATTTCTTCCTGAGATGTTGGCACACCTTTCATCTTATCACTCCCTTTCTGTATTTACTTTCTAAATTGTTTTATATCCCGTATTTTTCTTTTTACTGGCTATACGTTTAAATTTACTTATAGCCAATCTAGTACATTCATTTGAGGATATGAATTCAGTTTTTACTTTCCCATTTTGTTTGCATTCCTTTTTCCAGTGTTCTATTATCTCTTCAAAAGTTCCTACAAATTGTTTCGGCTTACTCCAAACCCAAGGATTACTATGTCCATTATATTTATATCTATCTATATACACTATTAATAAAACCTCCCAATAATATAAGGAGTACAGTTTCCCATACTCCTTATTTTTTAATCTCTCTCTTATTTTAATAAGGTCTTAAACACTTAATATATTTAAATGAAAAATCATTATTTACAACCTCAATTAAAACAACGTCACCAACAAAATATTGAGATGTTGGCATGCTTGTACCATTGATACTACTATTAAATCCATTTATCTTTACTGTATATTGATTATCTCCAAGTACTTCCGTTATAAAACCTTCTCTTGTATAATTATACTTAACATTTTTAATCTTTCTATCAAAAAAACAAACAAGAGATCTGTACATTGCATCTTGTATATCTACATATGTTCTACTCATATTAATTCTCTCCCTTCAATATTTTATGAGGATTTTTGCCAAATGGCACTTTGTAAGTTTGTAAGAGCACTAATTATATCCTCAGTGGAATTAGCATTTGGAAAATTAACATCTTTTATATTATAATTATGATGTACCTCTCCTTGCTTCGTATTATTATTAACACTACTAAGATTTATCTTGTCCATAACATCACTCATATTCATTAGTCCTTTTGGTATATAAGTCATAAGTTGTCCATAATCAGGCATTACATCTCTTGCACTGAGCTTAGGTGCCTCTATTCTTTCCATAGAACCTAAAGTCCTTGGTAGCTCCTGAACTAACTGATTAAAACCTGTTGTCTGAGTAGAGGACAATACTCGTTCCTTTGTATCCACCATAGCAAGTTTACTGCTACTCCCACTCCATGAACCAACTTCTCCACCACTAGCAAATCTAGGTACAACTCCTTGGCTGGATAATATTTTCTCATTTAAAGCATATGTTGCATCCCTATTAATCCCTGTAGCCCCGTCTCCGCTAGACACTATGATATTAACTCCACTACCATACTTTGCCTGTAACATTGCCTTATCTACCTCTGTATTTACGGTAATTGAAGCCGAATTACCAACTCCTGTAGTACCTTTTACAGTAGAGCCTAATGTACCACTTGCTTGAGATAACGCTAAAGAATTTTGTAGGGCTTGTGCAGTAGCTACATCTAAAGTGAGTTGTTTTATTATCTCAACCCAATTATTTCCATATGTCTTTCTTAATATTTTTAATTTCTCGTCTGCAAGAAGATTCATGTCGTTATAATGAAGAGTCATTAGATTAGTTTCTATAGTTTGATGGGCTTCAAGAATGGATAATTGTTCATTATAATCCTTATCCTTTGCAGTTTTTTGGTCTGCTAGTGATTGCTTTAATTTATTTAATGTTTCCGTTTGATGCTTTAATGCTGTAGATTTTTCCCAGTCATTATTGCTTTTAATTTGGTCATTTACTGATTTCTGAGCACTTTCCACTGCTTGAGCATCTGCCACATAACCAAATTGAAAACTTCCATCAGCTTGTTTTGTAAGAGTTTGAACGTTTTTATTATTCTGTGCATTTTGTAAAGCAGTTTGTTTTTCTGTCAAGTCATTCTGATTCTTTAGACGAGTTTCAATTTCCTCTTGGATGTCATTTACTTCATTTAAACTATCTATTTGTTTTTGAATTGCATCTTGTTGTCTTAGATTTTCTTCATCATATGCTTTTATATTTTGGTCAGAGGTTCCTGATCCACCGTAGATGCTAGATGATAATTTATTTATTTCATTCTGTTGTTGTTGTTTTAATTCAATTTCTGCGCTTACCTTTTGCTTTTCAAGAAGTGAGTTAATTTGTTCTAAAGTTGATTCTTTAATAGCTTTTGTAACCTTAGAAATTTCAATAGCTAAGTCTTGGTATCCTGCTTTGGTTTTAGGAATTTCTGTGTTCTGTAATGTAAAAAATCTTGTCAACGATGTGTTAAAGTTATCATATTCTTTTTTTAGGCTATTATATAATGTTTTATCCTTATCATTCCTGTGTGCATTTACGGCATTTAACTTTTGTTGTAACACAGCGTCGGAATTTGTTGGATCTAATCCATTAAATTTAATTCCTTTAGAAGATAGAATTTTTGTAATTTCGGAGCGTTCTTTTGCTTGCTCGCTTTCTATATTCTTTTGTGCTATTTGTTTTTTCTTGAGTAATTCTATTTCTTCCTTTTGGAGGGATATTGCCTCTTTAATATTGTCATTTGCTTGTGCGTTAGATTGCAGGGATGCATTTATGTCGAGAAGGTTTTGAGTTTTTAGAAGTTCTTGGTTTAGGGAGTAGTAACGATCTTTAAGTAGGAGAGCTTCGTTTACCGATTTTTCTGCTGAGTTTGAACCTGTATCCTTTTTTGCTTTCTTTGGTTCCTCTTGGGGTTTATATCCACTCCCACCAGTGCTTGCAGAAACCGTAGGTAATTTCATATTAAATATACTTTTAAGACTTTCAATTCTATTTACACTATCTTGTAATCCTTTTTCACCTATTTTATTAGCCGATATAATTGTATCAAAGTAACCGTTTTTCCCCGTAGATGTATTGCTTAAAGCACTGTTTAAACTCTGGTAACTTAAAATTTTTGATTTCATATCATCCAATGATTGCATTGTACCTGCATGAATTGCGGATGCACTATTTATTGCCATCGAAATTTCTGTATTTCCTGTCAGTACACTTTGTTGTTTGACTAAATCGAGAGCAGTAATCTGATTATTTAAGTATCCAATATTAGATACAACTGCATTGCCGTGAGAATCAGTACTTACAACAAGACCGTCCACACGACCTACTAATTCCGTAGTTAAGTTGCTTAATATTTTTTTCTTATCGGCTGATAGATTTTCCTCTTTGCTTAAACTCATATAAGAACCTATTAAACCCTGTGTTTCGGTAGCTTCTTCAATAGTAGCGTTAGTTTTATTTTGTATAGCTTTAATGGAATCTGAGGTAGCAATGTTGCTCTCTGCTGCACCTAATTCAATTATCTTATTCTTTGTCTTATCTACGGAGAAACCTGCCTCTTCTAAGGTTTTGATAAACTTATTTAATTTTTCTTTGTCTCCATTTGTTGCATACCCTAATCCCAAATCAACGTCATAAGATTCTGATGCTTTTTTAGCCAACTCGTCTAATACCTTTTGTTGTTCTTTCAATTTATCTGTGTTGCTTTTAATTTCATCACCATTCATTTCAGATATGGACTTATTTAACAATTCATAAGAAGATTTCAACTCTTTAACTTGTTTAGAGTGCTGATACTGGCTATATGTAACGGTGGCAACAACTGCAGCTAAAGCAGCGAACCCTAGAACAATTGGGTTAAATGATAATAATGTAAGTGCTTCCAGCCCAAATGCATGGAGGTATTTAAATGCTGTTACGCATCCCATTATCCCAACTTCTATAAGCTTAAAATTCTTAACGGCTATTAACATTCCTATCCAAACTTTCGTTAAGTCCTTCCCATCTGTTACAAGAAACTCCACAACATGAACTATTTTTGTCAAATCATTTAGTACACTTTTAAGTACATCTCCATTAACCAATTGCGTGTATAAGTGTTCTAAAGTCGCCTTGAGTTCCCCTAAAGAACCTTTAGCGGAAATGAGGTGTTCTTCATATGCCTTATCAACGCTTCCGCCTGCTAGTTTAATGTTATTTAAATTTCTTAACGTTTCTGCTTGATTTTGCATAAGAATATTAAAAGTATTAATATTTTCCTTTTGTGCTAGGGAAGCTCCTAATTCTGCTTGTTGTACTTCAGTAAGTGTTGACCACTTCTCAGCTAAATCATCTAAAACCTGATTAGCACTTTTAAATGTATCTTTTGTTGAACGCATAGTTATATTTATTTTATTGAGTTGATCTTCGGCTTTATTTAATCCTATTTGGTCTTCTCCGTTGGTCATTTTTGTCATATTTAAAAAAATATTTCGGAAATTCTTACCCACGGACTCTGCCGTTTGCTTTGACTTACTTTGTACTGTTGTTAGCCCTGCAACTAAATAATCTATGGGAACTTTTGCTTGTTTAGCGGTAGAACTTGTGACCAATAAACTTCTCAATAATCTATCAGTACCGGTAGCACTTGTATTATCCATTTTAACAACACTATCTAAAACATTTTTTAAACCATCTCCAGTTAAACCATAGGCATTCTTTAGTGCAATAGCTTGACTTGTAGTGTCCTTTATTTTACTTCCTGCAATTTCACTTGTCTTTATGGTCATTTTTGATAGTTCAGTTATTTCAGACAAGGTTGCTCCGGATCTCAACCACTCTTCATTGCTTTCGGAAACTATACTTGTTGATTGCTTTAATTCTAAAGCTAAAGCATTCCAATCCTTAGTATATCCTTGAACCTCTGAACGTGACTCTCCTGAAATCATACTTACATTTCTAACGCGCTCATCTTGTTCAAAAGCAAAACTTACGGCTTTACGTGTCTCCATTAACGCTAAATTAACTAATGAACTAACACTCAACCATCTCATATAAAATCCTGTTAAACTCCCCAAGCTTGATCCTAAATTTTTAAAACTGCTTGAAGTATTATTAGCAGAACTCCCTAAAGTGTTCATGCTGTTGTTAATACTATTAATTTGGCTTGTAGTATTACTAATTTGAATTTTAATTACTGATTTGTTTGCTTGATTCTGTAAATCACTCAGTAATTTTGCAAACTCTTGCTTGGTTTTATTAACACTGGATATATCAAGCCCCGTTTTTACTCCTATAATTTTAACCATCTCCTTATTATTTAATATTAATTACAATTCTCAATAAAAAATAATATAAGAGTATATTTTTAATTTCCACTTTATTACTTTTTACTAAGAACAAACCTTATAAATTTTTACAATTATTCTTACTAAAAAATAATAAAATAAGGTATGGTTAAATTAGCCACACCCTACTTATTATTTAGTATTTCACACACAATTCCACCGTATCTTAAATTAATCTCATTAACAGTATCCTCAAGGAAATGTCTAGCTGGGTAATCATGGTACATTCCATTACCTCCATCACTATGGCCATTATTAAGCCAATCGCCAACAAATGGACTAACATCTCTACTTGAATCTACTGCACTAAAATAATTAAGCTTAGAAGGATCTAAAAACACAACACCATCATGAAAATTTACAATAGAATCTATACTTGAAATAAGTGAATTTGTGCGCTCATATTGAACTGGACTATAACTATTATATACATTTTGTTGGATATACTTAGCTAAAGTCCGTTTAATATCTAATACAATTATCAATAATTCCTTCTGAAATTCTATTTCAATTTCTCTTTCAAGTTCTTGTAATTCATCACTAGTCAACTTTCTCAGCTTCTACCGCGTCTATTTCTTTAGCTTTCTGAATCAATTCTTGAATATTTACCTCTTTCCCTAGTTCCTTCTTAATGAATGCTTCTGATTTATTACTCATTTCTATCATTTTCTTTGCATTTAAAAACGTATTTTTATAATGTTCTAATAACTGCTCTACATATAAACTAAATTGTAAGCTTGGGCACAGACACATTTGCTTGAATTCTTCACTTGTAACGTCTGTTTCCACATTTGAGATTACACCAGCTAAACTATAAAGGAACCCATAATCATCACCATTCTTGCCCTGAATTTTATTGATACTTTCTAAGTCTACATTATAAAATTCTAACTCCTTACCTTGAAGCTTGTCCTCAACTTTACTAAATAAATTATCTACAAACTTAAACTTACTAACACCTTTAAACCAGCTTATTTTTATATTTTCCATTTTAATATTCCTCCTAATTTCTATTATTTACTATTCCTCAATTAAATTTAATCGTTTTGTTATTTCCAACATTTTTTGAATTGTTTTCTCACTTTGATTATTAATTAATTCTGCATATAGCCCTTTAAGTAAACCTTCATCAACTTCCGGCATATTAAATATACCCTTCAAGAAGACTAATAAATTTCTTTCACCATCACTATACCCAAGTATATTTAATAATCCATGTTCCTTTAATCTCAGATATGCATTATACCAGCCTATTTTTAGATATTTCATTCTCACTGATTTGATTTCATAGTTTTTTCCACCAATCATAATTTCATTTATATTTGTTTCCATTTTAATATCTACCCCTTCTCTTTTATATTTTTAAATTTTATTTTGAAATAACAGTTAGTTATTGTCCAACTGTAAAAAGACTATGCAAATTCGGTATCCCTATGTTGCATCATAGGCAATAAGGGCTGTACCCCGTACCTAAGTTTTCTTTACAAGTTTTGGAGGAGACGAGGAACTACCTCGTTATAAGAAAACCTTAAAGAACTTATCAGCTATGAACTAGATTATAAAGAAGTCAAGGAATCCAAGCTAAGAATCCTTGGAAAAACATCCTATATAATAGATGCTTAACAAAGATTCTAAATCTAGAATAATCTATATTTTTTATACTCTTCTTCAATATCTGATTCATATAGCTTCTTGTTCATTTTTTTATGTCCTCCTATTTTTCTATTTCTTTTAGGGCAAATTTAAAAGACACCCATACGAGTGTCTTCTAAATATCCTTACTTAAATATTTATTTACTTGTTCTTCTTTCCATCTTTCCGTCGCTGACATAACTTTGCCTTCAGATACCTTTTTTATAATAATATCCATAACTTCTACAATTAAAAGATTCATTATGCCTACAGTTCCGTAATAATGGCAGAATGTTTCGGCTATAAATTCGTCTATGTTTGTTTGCCCATATTCTGATGTAAGTAATTCTATTCTTTCCTTATCTGAATTAAATATTAAATTTATATCAGCATCTTCATTTAAACCATATTGAGATGCTACCGCATGTCCAAATTCGTGACAAACAAGGTCATTAGCTATATATAGACTCTCATGGTTAACCCTTCTATGATTAAAACTTATACATTTATTAGATGAACTATATTTTGCGGAGGCGGTCATATTATCATACTTTTCATCGTCAACATTTACCTCGTTGCGTTCCATATCTTTAACAAGCTTTCTGAAGTATTCTTCAAATTCCTTTAATTTTTCTGGTTCATTTATATAAACTTCATGCTTTGCATATGAATGTGTTTCGTAAATTTCTTTGTTAAATATTATATCATTCTCCCTACTTACTTTGTCGAATGAATAATAATCACCTATCTCTTCAATTACTACATCTGGATATATTTTATGTAATTGATCAAATGTATTTGTGATTTCATTTAGTTCTTCTATTGTTAAAGAATCTAAATCCCAACATGGTTTAATACCTAATTCTATATAGTATTCATTAATTTCATCAATATTTAACAATTCCTCACCATCCTTCTTTATATTTATTCTATAAAAAGATGTAGTAATCCTTTATTTGTAAAACATTTTTAATACTTCTCTTGACATTTCAATATTTTAGCCTTATGATATTATTGAAATAATTATAATTTCTTGACAATAAAAAATAAAAGAGTAGCAATCAACTACCCTATTATTATTTGTTTTATGTCGCTGGCATATTGCAGAAGACCCCTATAGCCAAATATATTTTTTTAAAGGTTACGACGTAATTACTCCGCCCCACCTTCTATGTTCATTTATAACAGTATTGTTTAATTGTTATTCCCTCATAAACTCCAAATTATCTTGAAAATTCCTTATGTTCTGTTTATCTGTATTAAGTAAATTTATATATGGTAAAAGTCTGATTTTTAGGTTTTAGAAAATATTCAACATTTTTTGTTCCATATTACTTATTAGCAAAAACCTAAACTATAAGAAATTAATAGGTTTTTGCTAACAATTATTAATTTAAATATCTAGATTACTAATAAGGTGCAACATAAAAGCTTGCTGGTTGAGCTGATTTAATATCAAATCCCCATAACTTGTAGTCTATATAGAATATAAACGCTCCTGAAACATTTTCGTCAAGTGTTCCATTCCAAACATATGCTGTAATATTATGTGATCCTGCTCCTAAAAATTGCCCTGGGCAATCTGGAAAATTATAATATCCATTAGCATCTGTATATCTATTATCAATATATCTAGTGCCTTCCATCATAAAAACATTTTTTCCGCTCACTGGATTTCCTGCTGCGTCTGTTACATACCCCCTTAATGCAACTTCTCCATTTACCGTAATTCTGCTGCTTGAAGGAGTTATAGTAACCGAAGATGGTGGGAGGATTACTTTTGCTATATTTAATTTATATGAATTATCAGTATCAAATCCAGATATGGAAATCGTTCTTATATAGTATACTCCCTTTGTAATTGAAAACCTTGTAGCATTATTTGCTCCTTGCTGTAAAGTTGCTAATACATTAAGATTTCCATCTACTATTTGTGTTGCATAAGTCCCTATAGTTGAAGGATTTTCAAGTGAAAATAAATAAGTAGCATTTGTATTTATTTGAAGCCTAGCCCAATCCTCATCAAAATAATTGTCTATGGTATCTATCATAGAAAGTGAGTCAGTATACGGTTTTGCTTGAAAAATACTATCATCCGGTTCATTAGCACCATATTTAGCAGAATAATTTACTATAAGTTTAAAACTATTTATATTATCAAATCCCATAGCAGAATTTACAGCTATAAAATATATAGCATTACTACTACCTATGGTGCTTAGTTGTTCATTTATACCAGGGTTATATGTTGATGAAACGACTGGATCTAACCCGTTGGTTTGCTCATTATATTTAAATAAATAAAGATCATAGTCTATATTTACATTAGCCAGTGCTTGCATATATGCTGTTAATTTACCACTTGATGTATTCTCGAAAGCATACCATCTCTGGTCTCCTTCTTTTTGCATAACCCCTTCATAAACAGTACCTATAGCTATTGGTAGCGCTTGTTCCGGAGTATCGTTAATAATTATACCTGGCCCTGTTGTTGTAGTTATGGTTGTAGTTGCAGCTAATGGAGTAGATTTAGCTTGGACACTTTTAAACGTTTCTTGTATGTCTTTTTTGCTCATCTTTAACTTAAATTCATTTAGTTTTAATTTACTCTTTAAAAAATCAGTATTTAAGTTTGTAGAAGTTAGAATATCAGACTTGTTCTCTAATTTAACATGTTCTAAAGGTTTAATTGTTGTAAAATCCTTTGCAAAAACGGGACTAAATGTAATTAACATACTAATTCCAATAATAGTTGATAAAAGCACTTTTTTCATAAAAACATCCCCTTTGTATTAATTTGTATATAATAGAATTTCCCTACTACAATTCTATTATATACAAATTGTTATTATTATCAAGTATAAATTTAAAATTAAATTAAATTAAATTAAACTTATTCTTAATTTTTTGATGTTAACCTTCACGTTCCATACCACAATTAGAATATAGTGGCGCAAGTTCTTTATTTGTAGCATCTTATAAACTCAAGGTGATCTCCAATATCTCTATAGTCGCTAAGAAGGAGCTACTTTGATACTTTCACAAAAAATTTTGATAATGTCAAAGCTCACATTAAACCCGTGATTTTATAACAGTATTGTTTAATTGTTATGTAAAAAATATTATATCTCCATCCCTATGACTGTTCGAATAAGTTCTACTTTTGCCCTGTTTCCTATTGGTCGTGTTCCAGATAAAAACAAACAAATACTTGGTGTGCTTATATCAGTCTGCTGACTAATTTTTTTTTGCATAATACCTTTATCATTTAGGTAATTCTGTAATCCAATTCTTGTTATTTCTTCGTACGGACTGAAACCCTCTTTCATTTTCCCTCATCTCCTTCAATTTTTTATGTAACCTCAATTTAAATTTCTAAAAAATAAATATATTTTGTTAAGCTCTATTGTCTTTTATATTTGTGTATGATATAATTATGAGTTTAACACCAATATCGTAAAAATAGATATAGACACTCTACATAAGAGAATGTCTATATCTTTTTCAACCAATTCTCGTATTTAAACTCAAATCAATCTAGGATAGTGTTATTGCAAATGCCACCCATGTTAGAAAGAGAAATTTCCATTCTCTTCCCTTGGGCACGGTACGGGATTAGCCTATATCAACTCCTACAGAGGTTTTTCTACAATTTAAATTGCGTTTTTTAACTTAGTTGTCTGCTTGTCCACACTTTTTATAATTAAATCAGATATATTTGTTATTTTGGCATTAGTGTTTAATACATTTAGTTCTCTATTGCTGCTAATTACAAAGTGCTTAATGCCATATAATTCAATAATATCAGTGTCTTTATATTCTAATTCTTCTACGTCTTTTACTGTGTCTAACCTTACAAGATACTTTATATCCTCTATTTCTGTTGTGGTTTTAAATATTCCTTTAAACTTGCTTTTATGAGTTAGAAATAACATGTTAATTAGTTTCCTTTTTACAGAATCATATTCTGTTGTGTGGCCTTCTTCTAATATTATTGCTTCTATAGTTTTTTCATTTAAGCAATTCATGTGTTGTTTAATAAATTCTTCATTTAGCGCATTCATCTTTTCATACTTTTCATCTTGGGTAATTTTTGTAAAATCTTCATTTTCTCTCTTAGTTTGCTTTTTAAATATCTTCTTGCAAGCTTCACTTAATTCTTTTAAGTCTGATACAAATTTATCTTTTTTAACTTTGTCCAGTCTGCCTTCTATATTACTAGTATCTAGCAATTGATAGAGTTGAGACATTTTACCATTACCTTTTCCTCTAACACTATCTTTTATGATATTAGAAATATTGTCCATGGTGCTGTTATATTTCCTCCACCTCCTGGAGTCCACTTTGTCAGTCTTTATCCATCTGAAAAAATTAGGGATGTAAGAAGACTTTTTACTAATTGTTTCTTCATCTTTTGTAATTTCATAATCAAATTTATCTGACCAGTTCTTTCTAATTTTAATTAATTCTTTTATTAAATCAACTGAAAATGTTTTTTTGGAACCATCTATGGCTAACCCTGACATTATAGCTAGGCTACATATTTGTTTATAAAGAGGTTCTTGAGACTTTATGCTCTTACCTTCATTAATATTGTGAAACATAAGAGAATTTAAGTTAGCACTAAGGTTCACTATTTGACCAATCAACTTTTGAGAATTACTAGCTATAGAATCCATTGTAGCCATGTCCTTTAAACAATAAGTATATTTGCTTTTCTCACCCTCTATTTCTGTACAAGGTACTAAAAACGAACCTTTGTTTCTTTCTATTGATGATAAAATTTCTTTCGATGTTGTAGTTAAGCAAGTATCGGAATCCCAATCACAACCATTTAATATTTGTTGAATATTATTGTCGATTGATGATACCAAAACTATATTAGGACTTAAATTCATGTATTCAGTTATTAATTTATTTTCTACCACTTTAGAAGTTAACAGATTCCCCGAACAAATATGAGGTGATCTTACCATAGCAACTTCATCACCTATATTAAAATTAGTACACACTACATCTCCAGGGTTTATTACATCTGGCATACCTTCTTTCCATTCTCCTATAGCGTATTTAAGCATAAGGATCGGACAGCTTACCATTGTTGCATATGTGCCTTTAACCATCACACGTCCTGTTTTTGCTTCTGTTTTAAGATTCCCAATAACTTCTATTTTAAAATCCTTAAATATCTCCGTTTCGGTAAATTTATTTGACTTAGCTAACATATTTAGAATCATTTCATCATTGGAAGTGATCTCTTCCTCTTCAATATTGTTTCCAATTCTCATTTTTAAATGATTCCTAAACGCTATGTTATTATCATTTTTTAATTCCTTAATGTAGTCTACTGTAGGCTTTAAAAAACTTTCAAGTTCTTCAGTATTCATATTAACCGTTTGGCATAATTGGTATGAAGTTTTTACATAATCACCATTCCAAAATTTCGTAGGCTTTTCATATTTCACGATATAAAATTTGTTATCTAATTTCTTTAAATACTTTTTAGTATCCATAATCAATGGGAACTTGGCCATTTTAAAACTAGATCTTGTGGTTATCATTTTAATCTGATTAATCTCTTTTGCTAGAGTAACCATACTAGGACACAACTTTCTTAGCTGCTCTATTGTATATATTTTATTCTCTTCAAACCATGCTTGTATTCGAGTGTTAAAACATGCACTCTTACACCAATCGTTACGAACTAGCAAAAATCCTTTAGTTTTATACTTTTCACCAAACACAGATTCATCCAGCAACGACATTCCATCCCACAAATTGTTCTTTACCTCGAATTGCTTATTTATATCTGTGTGCAGCTCACTAACATCTTTACCCTCAGAATCCTTTACAATATTCCCATTAATAAACGTAGGAATTATTTTCGTTTCCATTACTTCCCTAGTAAATATAGAATACTGGTCATCTACCACCATTATTGAATTATTAGGAATCTGAATCGAATCTATTGCACTAGACATAGGTAGCGAAATATAACTCTCATACCCTGGGAGGTCAAACGGAATTTTTCTTTCTGCATATACCTTAGTTACTTTATTAATATCGACTCCCATATTTGTAGCTAACATAGCTTTATCATATAGATCTTCCCATATAAAAATACAAGCTCCTTGCCTTGCTGAACCGGTACTTCTCTTATACTTTTTATATTTTCTAGTAACTCCATTTATTTCAGCTGTAAAACCTTTTATATAAAGATCCTCTCTCAACTCTTTAATCTTTAAATCTGTAACCAGAATTTCTTCTCCGTATTCATCTATTATCTCCTCGCCAGTTACACTTAATTTCTTCTTAGTGCTTGTGGTACTGAAATTTAAATTTATAATTAAACCTGTTCTCTTATTCCCTTTAGCATCAGGGTAAAACATAGACTTTTCTTCACCACTCTTAAGTTTGCTATATATTTTATTTAATGTCTGCATTTCTTTGGAGTTATCAAAGCTGCCTTCATACTTTTTAGTTTTCTTAATAATAATATTATTATTACCATTCTCTTTGTGTATTGTAGACGCTTCAAGATTTAAAATGTTGCAATTTGCATAATTAAATTTTGCTTTCTTTTTTTTCTCCAATTCCTTTTTGGTTAGCTTAACAACCTTAACCGGATTACCTTCACCTTTGATTAATTTCCCATCTATATTTAATATAACTATTTTTTCTTTGTTATCCACCATTCAATAATTCCTCCCTCATAATTGTTATTGCATAGTCTTAAATTAGGAGGTATAATCAGTATGTTAATTAAAAATTATTGATTATACCTTATATCTCAAAGGGACTATCTTCTGTAAAAGATGGAACCCTTCATTTAAGTTTTGATTGTTTAATCAAAGCTTATTTGTTATTCTATTAAACAATACATCTATCATAGTGTTTTTGCCCTCCTATAACGTCCTGTGAGACACTGTAGCCTCATGGACATATATTTTCTTTGCATATAGTTGTAAATGCCTGTAATCCTTCCATAAATACTCATATAGTGCTCCGTTTGTGTAGCGCAGCGGAACTAACGGTATGACAACCTGTTCTTTAGGTTGGCATTTGCCCCTGTCGGAGACTACCTATCGGATGAAGCTTCTTCCATCTTAGTTAAAAAGTCTTGAAAATCAACAACATTACTAGTTTTTTCACTTACTGAGGAAATAGGATCTTTGTCTAAAAAGTCATAATCTTCAGCTGCTATTGGTTCATTGTTATCTTGTTGATTTTCTGTAGGAATAGGTATTGTTTCTATATGCTTTGTTGCAGTAATGAAATTCATTTCATAGCTTTCATTTATTTCATTAGCCATATTCTCATTCGCCTCATTTTCTTTGTCAATTTTATCCACAACCCTTAACATAAAGGTATTAAACTTGTGAAGCGTCTCCTTAGAATCATCACTTAGTATTTTTTCCATGTAGGTTTCTTCCTCCAGGACACTATCGTAAATATCTCTATAAGAATATTTAGCTTTTAATTTACCCAACTTACCTATGATCTGCTTATCTATTCCTTCAAAATTACTAGTTAATTCTTCTAATAGTTCATCATAGGAATCACCCTTAGATACGGTAGCAATCTTTTCTATATTCTCAGGACTTACCTCTTTCGGCTTAGTTTTGCCGACAAAGACTTTACTTCTGAATGATTTATCTTCCATTTCTATTTTAATAAGCTTGTCTATATCTGCTTTACTGGAATTTTGCAATTTTTCTAATACAGCTTTATCATCCAAGAAATGATATTGATTATTCCTCTTTATACATTTCTCTTTTTCTTTATTTCTAATCCATCCAGGCCTTTCAATTTTGTATATTTTGAGACATTCCATCTTATCAATAATTTTCATTAAGGTAGCAGAAGAGTATCCGGTTTTTGTAATAAGTCCATCATAAGATATAATACTGTAACCATATTCTGAGAAGTAGAATCTATTGATTAAACAATATACATAGACTCCTTTAAATCCAAAATGCTTATATATAACATCAAACCAATCATATGGAATAAGCTTAAAATGTTTTTTTGGTTTATATGGCATTGTTATTTCCAGTATGTCTTTAAAGTTAATTAGTGAATTCTTTTTTAGTGTATCTAAGTATTCATATAATAATTTTCTGTTCTCTTGTTGTAACCTCATATTCATTATTTTAAGCATACAATTTTCAGTTTCAAAAGTAAGTACACTACTTTTTAATTTGTCTTTTTCCCTAACCAGAAAACAGTATAGATAAAACTCTTTTTCATTTAAATCTATTATAGGGAGATTATCTTTTTTACTTACCTTCAGACTAAATATATTGTCTGGTATGAGTAATTCCGTAAATACTGTATTCTGCTTTACCTTTTTATTTTCTATAATCACATTTAACAATTCCTTTCTGCCATATTTACTATAATCAAATTAACAAGGGGAGGAGGCTTTTATTTCTCTCTTCTTTTAATTGATTTATCTCTTCTCTTTAACCTTTCAATTTATGTACGATTTAATACAAAAACTAAAATCAACTCGATTTCAATTTATGTACGATTTAATACAAAAACTAAAATCAATTATGTGCATAAATTGAAATCAACTTTATTGTAATATTTTGTATTTTGTTGTAATTTACTCCATTGAGTTAATGCAATATCTAACTCTTTAGTTTTAATAAATATCCATGCTGTTCTTCCTGTGTTTGGATTATCAGCCTTACTTATTGGATATACAAAATTAGCCTTGATAAATCTCAACATATTAATGGAATAACAATTATAATATTGAACCTTATTCATTTGATAACAACCCTCCTCAAATTTTATATATGTTAAAGTAATATTTTCAAAACATTATCATAGTTATCTACTAAAATAACCTTCTTCCCTGTTTTTGTATTCTCTATTGCCTCAACCATTTCCAACGGTATAATATCTTCTGATAACCACCAGGACTTAAAAACATTATCAACCTCTAAAGCTTTTGCCCACTGTTGTTTTTCTGATTTATTGCTACCCTTGGTATACTTTTTCTTATAATCGCACCATTTTAGTGCCTTAATATCTTTTAAAATAAACCTTATCTCGGACTTATCAACACAACTACCCTCTTGCCATGCTTGTACCGGAACTTTTGAGGTAGTTAGCCATACTGCTGCATCATCTAAAATCCCTTGAGACACATTTAGATAACCACTTTTTAATATTTTTAGTAAATGGAATGTTGATGTATAGTGACTTAAATCCTTCATTAATATTTCCTCCTCTTAATCTTTTATAATTGTTGTTGCCATAGCCTCAAATATAATATCTTTTGAGGCTATGTGTAGAATCATTTAGTTTACATATGCTGGTTTTAAATTACTTGAAGTAGTATTATCTATTTTCCCAATTGCTTCTGCTGCAATTTTCATGGCCTTATTTGTGCTTGTTTGTTGTTCTTTAAATAAAGTTTGGCTAGTTAATAAAGCTTCTTTCTGTAAGGTAATCAGTTCTTGCTGAGCTGGTACTAGTGGTTCTATATAAGTCAATCTTTCTATAGGATCAAAGAAATAAAATATATCAAACAATGCTTGGGATTTTTCAAATGCTTCATTTATTCTCTGTGCTTGTCCATCCGTTAAACTTCCCAATTTAGTAATCAATAATTGTATTGCTGCTTTTTCTTGAAGGTTAACTTCGTTACTCAAGCCATCCTCTTCCTCATCTAAAAATGATTCTAAATCACCTATCAAACTACATCTGCTTCCATAACCCAATCTACCCATAAAAGTGTATACTTTTTCTAATACTGCGAACTCTTCCATACTCATGTTAAATGATTTTTTCTTATCTAAAAAAACTTCCATAGCTACCATAATAATTTATCTCCTTTGCAACCTTAATCCCCTTTCGGTGGATGGTCATTTATATTTACATAAACTTACTTAATTCTTGAAGCTCATTTCGCTTTATTTGTTCTAATTCTGCACCGTTACTGCTAGGTTTAGCTTCCACTAGTTCATCCTTAAAATTACTTAAATTGAGTTCAAAATCTTCACTACCACTATTAGTAATTACTTTTGAGGTATTACCATTATCTTTGACAATCTTTAAATCACTGTCACTATTAGTGAGTAACTTATTATCACTTTTACTATCTTTAACTACCTTTGCTTTACTTCTAGTAGTTCTAAGTGACTTTGGTTCTACGTTATTACCTTTGATTGATTTCTTCTCACTTTTAGTTTCATTTACTCTCTTTACTCCACTTTGATTAACTATATATTCATATAGAATTCTTTTAATTTCCTGTGTTTCATTGAAAGAATTGGCAAGGTAATCCAAGACTACCCTCTCCTTCTCTTTGTCTTCATTGAACGTAAGTTGTATCCTCTTACTATTATTGCTTATAGACATTAAGCCACTTCCCACGCTAACTTACTTGCTTCTAATGCACCATTAACATTACTATTTAATGCATCCTCATGTATTTTAAATGATGGCAACGGCAACTTACTTATATATTCTTGAAGCATTAAAGAAGTTCCACCAGTAAATATACATTTATAAGTTTTTAAATTAACATAACTTTTTATAGAATTTAATATTTCATTTAAGAATTCAGCATATTGCTTTTGATATATTTTTATAACACTTTCATCTATTAACCTCTGGATATCTTCCTCTATAAAATCTTCACCCTTTGCATTCTCTATGTTTTTAATTTTGCTATAAAAATCATAACTTCCCAGTTTTACGGTATTAAGTTTTTCCACTTTTCCATTGTGCAAAACTGCTAAATTTACAGTCCTTGATCCGATATCTATTATAGCTATTGAACCCGTTCTATCTTCATCAGATAAACTAAAATATGAAATATACCCCTCTGGGAGTATCATTACATCCAGGATTTTTACGACCCTATCCTTGCCATTATATTTGAAGCTAAATTCTTTATTTTTTAGTTTTTCAATTAGCTTTGGTTTATTTTGCATCTGTATTGTTGGAAGTAATAGGCTCAAGTTAGTTTCTATTATTTCTTCTTTGTTGTTGCCTCTGCATATTGAATATAAAAGCTGAGGTATAAAATCTTTTTCACATTTGTTATATTCCTTTTGCAGTTCTCCTATCTCAAAATAACTAATTCTTCCATCAATTTCTATTCTCTGAAATCCTTCCTCATAGGCCTGATAATCATTTGAAATTCTACTACTGAAACTTCCTCTCGAATCCGTTCCTATATATTTTACTGCCATGTTTCCCCAGTCAACTACCGTTAATCTTGTGCCTGTTGCTGCTAATACATTTTCATTGTTCTCCATAATACATTACCCCTTCCGTTTTATATTTTTTAGAGGTGCCAGGGTGAGTGTTAATCACCCCAAGACTTCTATTTGCTGCTAATGATTACTTTGACACTGTTGGTTGTTTAATTGACCATACAATAGGTGAATCTGTAGCTAGTACAGTTACCGTGGGCACCACCATTGTTAATGTCAGTGCCATTGCTCCTCCTGCAATTACTTTTTTTAAGTTCCTTTTTGCTTTCTTGTTCATCATATCTGATAAACCTCCTAAAATTTTATATTTAAAATATCTGTTATTATACAGACATCTTATTGCATTTTTAATAAATCTTTCCTCATGTCTTCTAGTAAAGTTTCTTTTGTTTTGTTGGTATCTCTTTCATTGAATTCCATTGTTTGCACTAGTTTTATTAAGTATTTCATTTTTGGTATATTATTTTTTAATCTAGCGACGTTAAACAACATTTCAATTCGCATTGATGCTTTACCGACCCTTTTATAGTAAATACTTAGATTTTTATATGTTCGAATTGCTCCATCTATATCACCTATATTTTCATCACAATTCGATATTCTCCACATACTGTAACTATATCGGTTGTTTAAAACATTTCTAAGACTCCCAATATATTTTAAACTCTCTCTTGCGTCCTCTAGGGCGATTTCATTATTTCCAAGTTTACTAAACATTAGTGAACGATGATAAGTGCTGTGCCATAAAAAATCATTTCTATTTTCAAGATTAGAAACTGAAGCTGTTTGTATTGATTCGTTACACAAAATTATAGCTTCCTCATACCTATTTTCTACTGCTAAGTTGCATATATTATTTCGTAAATTTACTAAAATACTGTTATCACTCATTTGTAGAACTCCTTCCTCAAGAAAATTCTCTATTTGTAAAATGTCTGTATTTATAAAATCATTACTAAGTTGGAGTTGAATTTCTAAGCATTTTTCTATTTCCAATTGAGTAAAAATATCTTTTATGTCTGTTAATTTATATAGTAATTCTGTTTTGTTTAATGTAAGAATAGTTTCACAAGCTATTTGTGACGGTTTAAGTAGATTTATGTTAACCCTACTTTTAAGATTATTTAATTGGGAAGTTATCAAGCAACAATGGATACTTTTACTTTTATGGTTCATTTTAAAATTACCTACTATAACCACAAAATGATTTTCCATCTTGTATTTTGAACAATCTGCCATGTAAATCTCCCACCGATAATAGCTTGTTTTACTCATTCTTAACATTCTCCTCTTAGTATCTAGCGTTGCTAGGTTAATAATTTCTTGATATTAAACTACTGCGTTGCAGATAGCTTTTGTTTTAAACCACTATTTTTAGATTTTCTAACTCTATTTTTAACTCTATAAGTCTTCTTTTATGGAATTCTCTTTTCTTTATGTCCTGTTCTCTCTTTATTGCCTCTTTGTGATAGACAAGGTTCCCCAAGATGTTCATTCCCTTAAAATCCTTAACCGCTGGTGCTCTTTTTAATCCTTTTATACTCATTTTGTTATCCCCCTATTTTTTTATTATTTTTTCAAAGTGTCTTTGATGCCTTTTAAGGCTTGTACTACCATGTTTCTTACTAGATATAATAATCTGTGAGCAACTATATCCTTTAAGTAGACATAATTATAGTCTGAAATTTAAATCGCTTGTAAGAGGTTTTAGATAAGCTAGTTTATTACCTCCAGAATTTAGATTTATATAGTTTTAGGCCTGTTGGTGTCGGATTTATATTGTCTAATTTACAGTAAAAAATATAGTCCTGTAAAATGTATATGGACATTTGTTTACCTCCTCGTTATCCATTTTGTATAATGTACTCCCGATACAATGAATTATATATTATCCATAATGGATAGTCAAGAGTTTTTTTAAATAATTTTATATTTTTTTATTGTTTTACTATTCATTATGATTTATAATTTAAATAGAGGTGATTCATAATGAATTGGAAACTGTTTTCAAGTGAGTTAAAACAACAAATGAACAGTGTAGGTATTTCTGGAAGGACTTTATCAGAAAAGATTAACAAAAGCCCTAGTTATATTAATCAAATTTTAAATGGAAGAGTTAGAAAGGTGGAGTGGGAGACCTCAAGGAAAATTTATGAGCAATTAAATTTGATAGATATTAAACTACTTGATTATTATTTATACCTCATGGGCGTTGAATTGCCGGATGATATAAATAATAATGTAATAAACTCCAACATGATTAAAAATGTCTTTACTCTTGAACAATGCTACAAGGCCGCTTGGGTGACTCAGACAAAAGAAGATTCTAATAATGCTGACATTCCAAGTGCATCAGATTTTTATACTGAAGAGGAATTAGAAGAAAATGAAGTCTTAAGAAGCTTTGTTTCAAATAAAGAAATGGATTATAATTCAGATTACTCTTTTAATAAGAAAAAAGAAATGGAGGATACTATTAATCAGATAAGCGAAAAACTTACTTCTCTTTTGGAGGAATCTTTTGATACTGAGGATTATAGTAAAAACCATTCAGCTGAGGAGGTATTAACGACTCTTAGAGGTCTATTCAATATAGATAATAATAACCCTACTATATATAGGTTCTTTTTAAGGCTACTATCCATACCGCTCCATACTGTTACTAATGTGAATTTACAAAAGGAAATAATATATTCTCTTGAAAAATTATGTCAATCTAAATATGAGTTCAATAAGCTTTCAGATATTGATAATGATCCAGTTAACACTAATTATTTAAGTGTAGAACCAAAATAATATAAAAACCACCCTGGATAATCTAAATAATTATCTTAGGGTGGATTTTATTATGTGCCTGCTATTTTTACCATTTCTTTAAATATTTCAGACCTGATTTTCGTGGTCAGTGTATAATATTTCATATAATTTTTCAAGCAAATTTTCATTAGCTCGTTTTTTTTGCTCAGGTGTTAAATCAGGGTAATTGTTAGTAATAGTAAAACCATGTCTATAATCAACTGTTTGCATAGCATCCTCCTTTATAGTTTTACACCTTTATTAAGAATAAGCTGATTTTTTAATGTTTCCTTTATCGTCTGAATACCGCAATATCCTTTCAAATACTATAATTTATATTTTTCAATGTCATCTTTGTACTTTCGCATTCTAGTCCTGGTCATTCTAACAGGATTAAACTGTTGTGCCTTGTCGCTCATGTATTGTCTAATTTCCATATCTCCCCAGCCCGGCATACTGTCAAGTTTGTTGAGCATAGTTAATTTTAGATTATCGCATAGTTTTTCGATAAATTCTTTTTGCTGCTCTTTGTTCATAGTAATATTATACCTCCCAATTGTTATTTATCCACCCCATTAAGGTTTGCTAATTCTAGTATCTCTTTAAAACAATCTACGAATGGCCTATCTCCATACCTAGCTACTATCTTATGTGTCTTATTCTTTCTCTCTTTTAATAAATCAATGCTCATATCCTTATCATTATAAATAGTCTTGTATTCTCTTACTGCCATATTCTTAATTATGTCTTCAAGTTCTGCTTGCGTTATGTCTATTAAATCAGTAATTTTCTGGCCTTTCTTATACTCTGCCACATTAAGACTCCTAAATAAATTTTCCATACTCGTTTACCCTCTTTCAACAAACATTCACTCCTGTTTAGTATCCCTTTTGGAAAACAGTTTATATAAATCTGATAATATTTTCTCATGTGCTTTTATAGCTTCCTCTGGAGAATAATCATTATATCTATTAATTATTTTGCAACCATCTTCATATTCAACTACTACTGCCATTAATATCACCCTTTCGTATTATTTATAAAATTAATTTGGATATGCTATTTTAACCATTTCTTTAAAAATTTCAGTAAATGGTTTATCTCCGTACCAAAATACTATTCTATGAATTTTATTACGTCTTTCTTTTAATATACAAATTCGTATATCCTCATCACTATATATAGTTTTGATTTCTCCTATTGATATGTTAGCTTCTATTACACTAAGTTCTTCTTGAGTTATATCAATTAAGTCAGTAATCTTTTGATTTTGTTTATACTCAATCATGCTGATTCTCCTCCAGCACCCTTGCATTTGCTTTTATTAATTTTTGTATGGCATCATCTAATATCTTATCAATAAAAATTCGTGGATCTTCTTTGCCAGATTCGAATATAGTTACTCTATACTTTTTTAACAGATAAGTATCAAAAATACTTTTTATTTCACTATCTGTTTTCACATTTTTAACAGTGTCTGTTCTTACGTCTAAATCAATCTGTTTAGTGCCATGATTTATAATAAACCGTAAGACACTAGAATTTTTTACTTTTACAACCTCTTCCATAAGCCTACCCTCCAATATTTAAAGTGATTAATCACCAAAAAGTAAAATGCAAAACTAAACTCTTGCATTAGCTTTTATTAATTTTTGTATACCGTCTTCTAGTATTTTGTCAAATAATATTCGGGGATCTTCTGTTCCAGATTCGAATATAATTATTTTATACTTTTTCAATAGGTATTTATCAAAAATATTCATTATTTCGGTATCTGCTTTTACATTTTTAGAGGTATTCGTTTTTACAATTAATCGAAGTTTTTTAATATCATGGTGTATAATAAATCGTAACACGTTAGGATTATTTACAGTTATAATTTCTTCCATTAACACTAACCTCCAATATAAAAATTATATAGTTAGTATTAGTTAAATATATCAAAATATGTACATTATTGTTTAATTGTCAATATTTATTTTATGGTAATTTTGTGCTTTGTAACCATAAGAGTATTACGTTATTACAGCACCCTTTTACCTTGTCTGTGGGCTCCTAGGAGTGTTCTTATGTGTCTTATAATATAATTGTATACCTTTGAAATTATATGCTTATATGGATATGATTTCATTGACTTTCATCATCGTGAAGTATGAAATTTACGAGATAAAAAAAGAAAAGGAAAACATGGTATAATATAACTATAATATCTTAATAGGAGGATTTAAAAATGGATAACTTTAAAACAATTTATAAAATTCTAAAGAAACTAGAAGATGCTATGGATGAAGAGAGTTTTGATTTTGATACTATCAATCACGAATCAATGGGGATATCTGAGATGCGATTGAGTCGTATTATAAAAATGATGGTAGATAACGGGTTAATTGATGGAGTGGAATTTTTCCAATGTATTGGACAATCATTTCCAGAGTTTAAACCATGCGATCCTCATATTACTCTCGAAGGACTGCATTACCTAGAAGAAAATTCAGCTATGACCAAAATTGCAAAAGCACTTAAAGGAGTTAAAGAAATAATACCAATGATGTAATAACGGTAGTTTTTATGGAAAAGGAGTAGTGAAAAAATATGTTTTGGTATAGTGTAAGTCAAATTATATATAGACAAGCTAAAAAAGATTTAAAAATATCATTATCTAAGAATAAAAAGTTATCTGATATAAAAATCAATGTTGTAAAAGAGTTAAGAAAAATGTCCAAAAATGATTTAATTAATGAAAAATATGAATTAGAAATGGCTATTCTTCATATAGAACTACATAGTATAGATAATTTTGTTTCAATAAGATTTCCATATTATACTTTGGTTCTGGCTATTGTAGTATTAATAAAAGGAATAGATATTAATCAATATATGAGAGAAATATTAGCGGGACTGACATTAATGTTAATATCTTTTAGGTTTACTTCTGATACTCAAAAAGACCGGATAATGTACTACAAATTTAAATTAAGCTGCATAGAAAAAATATTAGGTTAGATTATTATTTCTATGCAGTTAATATAAAAATTTTGTTTGTTGAAAAGGAAGATATATATTTATGCTTAAAATAAAAGATGATAAAGGGAATGTATTTATGGTCTATGGTTAAACATTATATATACATATTGTTTTTGCTTGTCTACCACCTGTTTATAGCCACTTTAGCCTACACTTTATATAATTATATACCCTCTAATTACAATGGCTTAAATCAACTCAAAAAAGGCTCAGTATATTTCTATACTAAGCCTTTTATTCTATGGAGCTATATTATTGAGGTGGATGACATTTACTACATGGCGTAAATCCCTTTGCTTTGGCATCTTTAAGACTGATTGAAATTTTACTTTTACTTAAACTACTACAATTTCCTAAATGATATTTTTTACCTGATTTAGTTACAAATACTGATTGACTAGTTGTTTTTGTAGTAGGTGTAACTTTCTTAATAATTGGTTTCTTAACAACTGGTGCAACTTTCTTAGGTATAGTTTTCTTAGGTATAATAATTGGTTTCTTAATTGGAGTAATTACTTTTAACCCAGTAGGTTTCTTTATTATAGAGCCTATATTATAACTGCCTACCTTTTTATCAAATGTAATTGTTTTTCCGTCTGAAGTGGCTACAATAGTCCCTGCTTCATCAGTTCTATAGACCGGTATATTTTTAGATTTTAATAAACTCATAGTAGATTGTTGAGGATGACCATATGAGTTCCCTTTTCCACATGAAATAACTGCATATTTAGGATTAACTTCTTCTAAGAATTTTTGGCCTGTTGAAGTTTTGCTTCCATGATGTCCTATTTTTATTACATCTGCTGAAATATCTAATTGCTTTTGAAGTATTTGTCCCTCGCTTATTTCTTCAGCATCACCCATGAATATGAAACTTGTATTACCATACTTCAACTTAGTAACAATTGAGTAATTATTAGAATTATCATAAGCTTCTGCATTTGGTGCTAAAATTGTACATTCTGAAGTTCCTATTTTGAATGTTTCTCCTACCTTTGGCACAGATACTTTCATATTTTTAGACTTAATTGCTAATACAACATCTTTAAACGTATCTGTCGTTTTAGTAACTTTTGGCATATAAATTTTACCTATGTTAAATGTCTTTATAACTGTGTCAAGTCCTCCTATATGGTCTTCATCTAAATGAGTACCTATCAGCACATCAATCTTTTTAACACCTTGTTTTTTCAGATAATCTACTACTAATTTATCATCTGCGTTGTTTCCTGCATCTATTAACATATTTTCATTACCTTGCTGAATCAAGATTGAATCAGCTTGACCAACATCTATATAGTGTACTTTTAGATTGGTATTTGCTGCTTGGACTGGAATACTAAATTGTATTGTAGTTGTTAGAAATAAAAGTAATACAAATAATGATAATAGTTTATTGTTTTTTAGTTTTTTCAATTTCATCATCTCCCTATATTTTATAGTATAAGGTAAATGTTGTAATTACACAATAATTGTTATATATGTTTTTGCCTTCCTGCTAACCGTAGAGGGACTCAATGAGGACAAAGGTATATTTTGCTTACTAGAAATTTAGTTAGCTTAAATCAATACTTTTAAACATAAAAAAAGATACAAGTTATTTTGTTCTTATATCTTTATATCCTTTTTCATATTTAAATTTTTACATTGTTTCTAATAATATTAAAATACTAAATATACATTAGCTGTATAATTATAATAATGTTTGGCATGGTTTGCCGATGGCATATTGAATGGTATCTTAGCGGTTAGTATTCTATTGTATGAAGCGTTGTTAATACTAAGTGTCCTGTTATTGATGCCCTCACGGCAATCTGTGCCGTTTCTTCATCTCTTATTTCTCCAAGCATTATTACATCTGGATCTTGCCGCAATATGCTTCGGAGTCCAGTTGAAAAGGTAAGACCTGCTTTATTATTTACATTTACTTGATTAATTCTAGGCATATTATATTCTATTGGATCTTCTATTGTTATGATATTTTTACATTTACTATTAATTTCATTTAGTAATGCATATAGTGTTGTTGATTTTCCACTTCCCGTGGGTCCTGCGACCACAATCATTCCATGAGAAAGTTTTAATATATCCTTTAGAATCATAACTTTATCGCAGCTAAAGCCTAATGAGTCTAAATTAATAAATCTCTCTAACTTGTATAAAACCCTTATAACTAGCTTTTCTCCATACATCGTCGGCAGAGAGGATACCCTAAAATCGTAGTCTATTCCATCTATATTTTCAGTCATTTTTCCATCTTGTGGAATTAATTTAGTGGCTATATCCATGTTTGCCATTATTTTTATTCTCGTGCATAGGGATTTATATACATTACTTGGAATTTGGTTTATTTCGTTTAGAATGCCATCTACTCTCATACGAAGTATGGCAAATTCCTTAAAAGGTTCTAGATGAATGTCACTAGCCTCTGTATTTACAGCCTGCTTTAATAAGGAATTTGTTATTCTTATAACTGGGGCATTTTCAGTGGAATGCGCCTCTTCATTTTTTTCTTTAACCTCTAGCATATATTCCTTTCTCATTTCCTCTACTGCCACATCCACAATTTGTTTTCCATAGCAGTTTCCAATAGCCTCTGAGATATTACTAGCTAGTGCAAAGAATATCTTGATTTTTTTGTTTGTTATAAATTTCAGTTCATCAATAACTTTTATTTCAAAGGGATTTGAAAAAGCCACATGTACTTCGTTACTATTATCATAAAAAGGTATTAAACCATATTTATTAGCTACCTCTTTTGAGATTAGTTTAAATGCTTGATTCTTTTTACTATTAGATTCCAGCTCTGTATAGGATATGTTAAAATCATTTTCCAATATTAAAATAAGCTGATTTAAATCTATTTTTAAGTCCTTTAGAATTATTTGTTCTTCACTACAATAACTTTTAAATGAGTTCTCTTTTATCTGTATATATTCTTCTTGTGTAATTAGATTTCTGTCTAATAATAATTGGAGTAAATTTTTTTTCATGCTCTTCTACCTTTTCTAATATTTAATTTTCCTAGGATATCCTTTTGTAATTTTTGTCCCTTTTTAGAATTTTATTCACATTTTATGGAAGAAATTTTCGACAAATTAAAAATTATATGGAAGAAAATTTCGACAAAATAAAAAACAACTATACTATTGTTAAATAGTATAGTTGCTTTAAATTTAATTTAGAAAAAAACGTCCATCAAAGGTTATTTCTGCTGGCCCTTCCATTAGGACCTCATCATTAACAATCTCTATAGTAAGTACTCCACCAGGAACCTGTACCTCCACCTTTTCATCAATATACCCAAGTCTGTTTGCCGCTACTACAGCAGCACAACTACCAGTACCACAGGCTAAAGTTGGTCCTGCACCTCTTTCCCAAGTTTTGACCCTTATCTTGTCTCTTTCTATTATTTCACAAAAATTCACATTTGTTTTTTCAGGAAATAGACTGTGTCGTTCAATAAATTTTCCTTCCTCAACCTGATAATCTTCCTGTTTACCAAAAACAATAGTATGTGGCACTCCCATAAACATTGAGGTAATGCAATACTCTTTATGGTTAGCCTCTATATTTTTATTTATTATTTCTGAGCTAGCTAAAGCCGGAATACTATCAGGATTAAAATTATATTTACCCATATTTATAGTTACGCTTTCAGCTTTTCCAGCTTTAATGCTTATATTGGCCAGCTTCACGCCATCACCGGTTTCTATTTTTATATTTTCCCCTTGCACATATTTTTTTTCAAAAACATATTTAGCAAAGCACCTAATGCCATTCCCGCACATGGATGCATAGGAACCATCAGCATTAATAATTATCATCTGAATATCTGATATATTACTTTTTGTAACTATTAAAATCCCATCTGCACCTATTCCAAAATGCCTATCACAAAGTTTTATAGCCAGTCCCTCTAAATTAGCATATTTACCCTCGAAATCTTCAATAACAATAAAATCATTTCCAGTTCCCTGCATTTTCGTAAAACTTATAATTTCCAAATAGTTCCTCCTCCTTGCAACCCATCTTGTATGACTTTTCAATAATTTTCTTTAATGGTATAATATAAATGTAGCTTAACTTATTAATATTATATTATATAATGTATTATTTACAAAGCATAAGTGTGTAAATTTATAAAGTTGTTACTAATGTAGCACCGCAGGTGATAATTTAACGATATTTCAGAAGGAAAGGGTGGTATGTATGGCATTAGATGGAATTTATTTATCTAGCCTTATTGAGGAAATAAAAGATATTATTATAGATTGCAGAGTTGATAAAGTAACCCAACCAGAAAAAGATGAAATCATATTAAGTTTTAAAAAAAATAGAAAAATATATAAGTTATTAATAAGTTCAAGTTCCAATTATCCTAGAATTCATTTTACAGAATTTAATAAGGATAATCCAGCGCAAGCACCTATATTTTGTATGGTTTTAAGAAAATATTTAAATACTGCCACAGTTTTAGATGTAAGACAACTAAGCTCAGATAGATTGCTAGTTATTGACTTTAAAAGTAGCGATGAATTAGGCTTTGATAGTGTATACTCACTTATAATTGAAATAATGGGTAGGCACAGTAATATTAGCTTAGTCCGTACCCGTGATAATTTAGTTATGGATAGCATCAAGCATGTTACAGCAGACATCAATACTTTTAGAGTCTTATTTACCGGTGTAGAATATGCATACCCTCCTATTTCTACAAAACTAGATCCTTTTAATTTTACTTATGAGGACTTTTGTGAGTATATAACCACCAAAGAAATACAGTTCTCCGAAAAATTTTTTACAGGTACTTTCACAGGAATAAGTTCTAAACTTTCCTCTGAGCTCCTCTATAGGTATTCTTTGGAAAATAGTAATTTTGATTTAGAACATGCTAAGCACATTTATGATTTTACTGAAAATATTTTTAAATCACTGCATCAAAATACTTTTTTAGCTTCCTATACTATGAATGGTAAATTAGAAGATTTTCATTGTGTTAAGCTTACCTCTTTAAAAGATTGTGAATACGCCCAATATGATTCACCCTCTAAATTAATAGAGAATTTTTACTTTCAAAAGGATAACCACGATAGATTAAATTCTAAAAGTTCAGGCCTTCAAAAGATAGTTAATAATAATATTAATCGTTGTGATAAAAAAATAAAAATACTTAAAGAAACCTTAAAAGAATGTGATACCAAGGGCTCTTATAAATTAAATGGTGAACTTTTAACTGCAAATATATACTCCCTTAAAAAGGGTGACAAGTTTGCCAGTGTTGTTAATTATTATAGTGAAAATGGGGAGTACGTTAAAATCAAACTTGATGAAAATAAAACGCCCTCACAAAATGTTCAATACTACTTCAAGAAATATAATAAATTTAAGATAGCAGAAGAAATGGCTATAATACAAATGGACCTTACTGAAAATGAATTGAAATATCTTCACTCTGTACTCACTAACATAATAAATGTAGAAAACTATAATGGAATTGAAGATATTAAAAATGAATTAATAGAAACTGACTATATTACATTTAAGAAACATAATAAAGGTAAAAACAAAAAGGCAAAGCCAACCAAACCTATGCATTTTGTTTCCAGTGATGGTATTGATATATATGTAGGTAGAAATAATATTCAAAATGACTTTTTAACCTTAAAGCTTGCCAATAAAAATGATATGTGGCTTCACACAAAGGAAATACCTGGTTCTCACGTTATTATTAAAAATTTTGGTGATATACCTGAAACCACACTACTAGAAGCTGGAAACTTATCAGCATTTTATAGTAAATCTAAGAGTTCTTCTAGTGTGCCAGTTGATTATACTCAGGTGAAAAATGTAAAGAAGCCTTCAGGTGCAAAACCTGGAATGGTTATTTACTCTACAAATAAAACTATGTATATAACGCCTAGTGAAAGTACTTTAGAAAGAGTTGAATAAAAAATTGGAACGTGACCTACGGAAGGTCACTCCCGGAGAAATCCCATACTAATGATGTATCTACATCATCCAAGGAAAAGTTCTTGCGCTTCGGTGAAACGATATCAACAGGTTTATTTTGGGTTGCAAAAAGTAAAATAACGTATTAATTATCATATAATTAATACGTTATTTTTCGTTGTTAAAACTATATATAATAATGAATTCAGTATACCTAATCACATATAACATTTTATAGATTATGAGTACATTTTTATAAAGAATTTATAATTTTAAAACCATTTCATATTGACCAACAACATATTCAAATCCTAATACCATTAAGAAATCTTTCGTGGATTTAGATTGATCGTCTACATTAAGAACACCAACCTTATATGATTCTGTATTTTTTAGCAGATCCGTAACGATGCTTCTTGCAATCCCTTTACGCCTATAATTCTTATTTACTGCTATTTGTGGAATATCTCCTGTTTTCTTATCAATAATTCCATATCCAACAATGATATCGTCAAAACGTACAATAGAATATATGAATGTATCTGGTGCAGCATTGATTGAATCAATAGAATTCTGCCAGGATGGTTTGAAATCCCAAAATTCCATAAATTGTTTCCAATTAGTTGAATCAATTTTACCAACATGTTCAACTTTGCAGGTTGTCATAGGGTTGTATTCATTTTTATCTAACTGAAAGCATGCTAAATTTCTTATAATCTGAAAACCTTGTTTTTTGTAAAGTTGAACTGCTGATGTATTGGTTTGAATTACTTCAAGTAAATATTGCGCTGCTTCTTTTTCTTTAAGCACCTCTCTGATATTTAAAAGCATATTACTTGTTATACCTTGTTTCCTATACTCTCCTAGAACACCTGTCCCTGTGTCATACACAGTTAGTTTCCCATTCCAGTTTCGAAATCCATTTAAAACAAATCCCACTAACACCTGATTTTTAAATGCACCTATGGAAATTTCTGAAACATAGCCTCTTCTTTGAAGCATTTGTTGAAACTTCCAAAAGGGCAAGTCCATTTTAACTTGATAATCAGAAAATGCACTTAAGAATGCTTCATGTAGTATTTCAATATTTGTATCTTCAAGTGTTTTATAATTAAACATATTTATCTCCCCCTATGTCATTTACATTGAAATATTTTACGATTATTACGTTGCATAAAAATTAAACTTATTCATTTACTAAAAAACGTTGAACATTTTTTCATAAATATTGGAGATTTGATTTTTTTAAAATATCTAATTAGCTTTCTAATTCATTCAGCGAAAGATAAGACAAAGAATATATGTGTAATATATCCCTTGTCTTATCTTCATTTAGAAATTCTCATAACCCTCCCAACGTCGGACATCGGTGTAGCGAATTCCTCTTCCCCATCACTTGACCTATACACTCTTACTCTTCTTTTTTCTTCCTAGGAATTTCTTTTATATATTGGTAATAGTAACATAAAAGTCTTCCATTATATAATTTTCTGTTTTTATCTGCTTTCTTTCCAAAGTCCTTCTGAAAGTCACCATTGGCGGTTATTACAAAGCAAGACCATTCATTTAAGTTTGAATACATCTCTCCAAGATCGATATGAAGTTTTTTTACTCCTGCTGCCTCTCCTAATCTTTCCCCATAAGGTGGATTCGTTATAATAACTCCATATTTCTGCCTTGAGGTAAAACTTTGCATTGGTATTTTTTGAAATTTTATAAACTCCTTAACTCCTGCTTTTTCAGCATTAGCTATGGCTGTTCTAAGTAGATCTCCATCAATATCTGAGGCAAGGATTTCAATTTCATCATTATTCACAGTTTTTCTTGCACCGTCTCTCACTTGCTCCCACATTTCAGCCTCCATTGATGGCCAAGTTTCGCTTGCAAATTTTCTGTTTATGCCTGGTGCAATATTTTTCGCTATAAGAGCTGCTTCTATGGCTATAGTCCCAGAACCACAAAGTGGGTCAGCTAAAACTCTTGAGCTATCCCATTTACTTATTAGCACAAGGGCTGCAGCTAATGTTTCTTTAAGTGGTGCCTCGCCAGCGTATTCTCTATATCCTCTCTTATGTAGTCCCACTCCTGAAGTATCTACTGATAATGTTACGATATCTCTTAAAATTGCAACCTCTATCTTATACTCAGGACCTTGTTCTGAAAACCACTCGCTATTATATTTTTTCTTCATAGACTCTACTACTGCTTTTTTTACTATACTTTGGCAATCTGGAACACTGTGAAGTTGTGATTTTACAGATTTGCCTACGATATGCATATTGCCATCTTCTGGTATTAAATTACCCCAATCTACTGCCAGCGTTCCTTGAAATAATTCTTCAAAAGACAAGGCCTTAAATTCAGCCATCTTTATAAAAAGTCTTTCTGCGGTTCTAAGCCAAGTATTGCATATAGCAATATCCATTTCATCCCCTTCAAAAGTTACTCTTCCATTTTCAACCTTTAAATCTTCATATCCTAGTGCTTTTAGTTCTTTTGCTGTTACTGCTTCTATTCCAAAAGTAGTAGTGGCAATTAAAGTATACATCATATATTATCTCTCCTATTTCTTCTTTTCATTAGTCATCTTAAAAATAACTAGTAAATATGCTAGTTACTCATTTAAGATACTTTATTGATAGTATCACTCATATTATAATATCTCTATTTGTTATTATTGTCTAGAATTTTTATATTAGGATGGAGTAAAAATAAAAGTGCCAGAAATATCACTGGCACTTTTACTTTATATATTATATCTGAAAATCCTATTAATTATCTCCTGATTTACTCTTTTCAGGTAGTGCTAAGTTCAATATTATACCCACCAGAGTTGCAAGAGCAACTCCTGCAATCTCAACCTGTGCCCCTAGGAATGGAAACTTTATACCGCCTCCACCAATACCTAAAACTATTATCACGGAAGCAATTATAAGATTTCTCTTTTTACTAAAATCAACTTTATCTTCCACAAAAATTCTAAAACCAGAGGAAGCAATTATTCCAAATAACATCACACTAACTCCTCCGATTACAGGAAGTGGAATATTACCTATTACTGCAGAAACTGGACCTATAAAAGATAATACAATTGCGATTATTGCAGCTCCTCCAATTACCCAAACACTGTAAACCTTTGTTATTGCCATAACTCCTATATTCTCACCGTAAGTGGTATTAGGTGGCCCTCCCACAAAGCCTGCAAACATTGTGGCGATTCCATCACCTAGTATTGATCTATGTAGCCCAGGATCTTTTGTGAAGTCACGGCCTACAACATTACTTGTAACATATACATGACCAATATGTTCGGCCAGGGTTACAAAAGCCACTGGAGCCATAAGCATAATAGCATTTATATTAAAGGTCGGCAAAACAAAACTCGGCATTGTAAAAAATTTTGCTTGCCCTATTTCTTGTAGAACTTCCTTTGGAATTAATCCGAGCAATATACAAAGTGCATATCCAATTACCATGGCAATCAAAATAGGTACTACTCCGAAGAACCCTTTAAAATACATAGTACCCATTATAGCAATTCCAAGGGTTGCCATTGATACAAATACCCATGCACCCCTAGATACACCCTCAAGTGCTGGTGTTGTAAAGGATGAATTTAACCCTGCCCAATTTATTGCAACGCCTGCGAGACTTAGTCCTATTACAATTACAACAGAACCTACCACCACTGGAGATAACATTCTATCTAACCATTTTGTTCCCGCGACTTTAATAATTAGTGCTACAATTACATATACAAGCCCTGCAGCAATAATTCCTGATAACATAGAACTTTGGCCATATGCCTTTGTGGCTACACCCATAGGTCCAATAAACGCAAAGGATGAGCCTACATAAGCAGGAAGCTTAGCCTTTGTACATAGTATATACAATAAGGTTCCCACTCCACTACAAAACAGAGCAATTGATGGACTAAGACCTGTAAGCATTGGTACAAGTATAGTTGCACCCACCATAGCAAATAAGTGCTGGAAGCTTAGGGGAAGGGTCTTAAGGATTGGTAATTTTTCATTAACATCTACAATATTATTCATTTGTTCCTCCTTTTAGTCTCTCGGACTATTTTAAAAGATTATTTATCTTCTTCGAAGCTATTTATCTTCTTCGAAGCTATTTATCTTCTTCGAAGCTATTTATCTTCTTCGAAGCTATTTATCTTCTTCGAAGCTATTTATCTTCTTCAGGCTATAATTCATAAATACTTACTGAATCTTTTTCGTCAATTTCTAAAAGCTCTACAGAAATCATTTCTTTTCCTGAAGTAGGTATGTTTTTCCCTACATAATCTGCTCTAATAGGTAATTCTCTATGCCCTCTATCTACTAAAACGGCGAGTTGTATCATTTGAGGTCTACCGCTGGCTATTATGGCATCAATTGCAGCTCTCGCAGTTCTTCCGGTATATAATACATCATCAACTAAAATTATTTTTTTGCCTCTCACGTCTATACCTAAATCTGCATTATTTAAAACTGGCTGCTCGTTTATAGAGGTAAGATCATCTCTATATAAAGTAATATCAACACTGCTTACGGGAACTTTAGTTCCTTCAATCTGTTCTATTAAGAGAGCAATTCTTTTTGCAATTGGTACCCCTCTTCTTTTTATACCTATAAGGATAATATCCTGAATTCCCTTGTTTTTTTCAATAATTTCATGAGCTACTCTTGTCAATGTTCTCTTTATAGCTTTTTCATCTAATAGCACTGATTTAAATTCCATAACCTAACCCCCTAATAAATAATATTATTCATTTTCATAATAAAAAAAGCCTTTACCATAAAGGTAAAGGCATACTATACGTGTAATAGTACTACTAGCTTTATCCTTATGATCTCTCTGGAACATTTAAAGGCATAAATATTTAATTAACAACATATTATCACATATTATGTTCTATTTCAACTCATTTCTTAACTTGATTATGATTTTTTCAAAATAATCTGGAAGAGGTGAAATAAATTCCATGTATTCATTAGTACTTGGATGTATAAATCCAAGCATTTTTGCATGAAGAACCTGACCTTTTAAATTAAACCTTTGTTTTTTAAAACCATATACCAAATCCCCTACTAAAGGATGTCCTATCTTTGCCATATGTACTCTAATTTGATGAGTTCGACCTGTTTCTAAGTTACATTCTACTAAGGTATGGTTATAAAACCTTTCTATTACTTTATAGTGGGTAATAGCCTTCTTGCCACTTTCTACTACAGCCATTTTTATCCTATCTTTAGGATGCCTTCCAATAGGTTCATCTACTGAGCCTTCATCTTGCTTAATTATACCTTCTACAAGAGCTAAATAACTTCTTGTCATTGAATGATCTTTAAGCTGCTCCGCTAAGGAGTTATGTGCATTATCATTTTTAGCTACTACTAGCGCTCCAGATGTATCCTTATCTATTCTATGAACTATTCCTGGCCTTAGTACACCATTGATGCCTGATAAGTCCTTACAATGGAATAGCAACGCATTAACTAAGGTTCCATTATAACTTCCTGGTGCTGGGTGAACCACCATATCCTGCGGTTTATTAATTACAATTACATCGCTATCTTCATATATAACGTCCAAGGGTATATTTTCTGCCTCAACGTCTAACCCTACAGGCTCTGGAATTGACAAGATAATTATTTCATCTACTTTTAATTTGTAATTACTTTTTCTACATTTGCCATTTACAAAAGCGGCTCCACCTTCAATTATTCCTTGAATGTAAGACCTAGATTTATTTTCAAAATTATTAGAAATAAATACATCTAACCTTGTACCAACTGAATCTTCCTCAACTTTATACTCATAATTTCCCATTTATACCTCATCCTTTACTATAGAAATTGCCAAAATCAAAGTACCTACAACTACTAACATATCTGCTATGTTAAATGTTGGAAAATAATATGTATCTTTATAATGAACTAAAATGAAGTCTACTACATATTTATAAAATAGTCTATCATATAAATTTCCCAGCGCCCCACTTATAATCAGTGCAAGACTTATTCTTATGAATTTTGATTTTGGCTTATATTTAATAAGATAATATATCATTCCTGATATAACCAGTAGAGTAACTATGGCTAGCAATATGGTTTTGTTTTGCATAATGCCAAAAGCCGCTCCTCTATTTTCTAAATATTCTAGTCCAAAAAAGTCTTTAATTAATATAATTCCATCATTATCTTTAAGTGAACCCAGGGCCCAAACTTTAGCTAATCTGTCCAATACTAAGCCTAAAAAAATAATTAATAGTTCCATACCTTTCCCCCTATTTATTATGAACAAATAGCATATATTGCAGGAATATGTTTTTAAACTAAAGACCTCTAAACTAATTCAATGCAATATATGCTTTTTTTTATTCTGCCTAATTTAAAATATTGCTTAAATTTAACTTTTTTAATCTGGCAACTGATTTTTATATTGCTCATTACTTATTTTTTCTATAGCTTCAACGTAGCCACCTTCGTCGTCATCATCGTAATACTCAATAATATCATCTAATTCATTAAAACGGTCTACTACCATATAAGTATCTTCAGCACCTATACCTACTTCACCGCCATTACTACTGTATCTAAATGTTGTACCCAGTAGATCTTCTTCCACTGGTCTATCATTCTGCTCTGCTGGTTTTTTATCAGCTAGGTCATTTTCACATGCCACACAGTTCTCTGCGTAAGGTATAAATTCTAATCTTTCCTCAATTATATCATTGCCGCAGCTTTTACATTTCCCATAGGTGTGATTTTCTATGCTCTTTAACGCACTTTGAATCTTTTTAATAATTGACATCTCATTGGCCCTAAGTGCTAGCCCTTTTTCCATATCAAAAAGTTCGGTAGCAGTATCTGAGGGGTGATTGTCATAAAATGATATTTCAGATGCCATTTCACTATTAGAATTTATAACCCCATTTTGCTTAAGTTGATTAATAAGACTTCGAACCCGCGCCTTCTCATTTATTAATCTTTGCTTAAAATATTGTAATCTTTCATCTTCCATGATAACAACTCCTCTAGTTATTAATATAGTAGTAATATCAAACTGATAAAATTCCTATAGGTTTATGTTTTCTCATGGAGTGAATTTTATTACACTTATTTAAAATAATTTTAATAATTTAACATGTTAGTCTCTAAACACGAACTCAATTTTTTTACATTTTTCACAATTTGATCTACGGTGTCTAATGACACTGTCTGCTTTGCGTCAGACATAGCCTTGTCCGGAGTAATATGACTTTCAATCATTAATCCATCCGCACCTGCAGCTATTGAAGCCAGTGACATCCGTGCTACGAGTTCTCTTCTACCTGTTCCATGGCTTGGGTCAACAATTATTGGAATACGATAATTGTGTTTAATTGCGGCAACACTACCTAAATCTAAGGTGTTTCTTGTGTATGTTTCAAATGTTCTAATACCTCGCTCACAGAGTACAACATTTTCATTACCATTTGACATAATATATTCTGCTGCATAAAGCCACTCTGAAAGTGTTGCGCTCATGCCTCTTTTTAGCAAAATAGGTGTTTTTAGTTTTCCAACCTCTTTTAATAAACTGTAATTGTACATATTTCTAGACCCTATTTGTAACATATCAGCATAAGTAAGTACTAAATCTATATCCTTAGAATCCATAACTTCTGTTACTATCGGCATATTAAATTCATTGCCAACACTTTTAAGTATTTTCAGTCCTTCTTCTTTGAATCCTTGAAAGTCATAGGGTGAAGTTCTTGGTTTAAAGGCTCCTCCCCTTAATATATGTACACCAGTCTTTTTCAAACCACTTGCTATGGCATGCATATTGTCATAACCTTCAACTGAACAAGGTCCTGATATTATTACTTTTTCTTCTCCACCAATAACTACATTTTGAACCCTCACCAATATATCTAACCCACTATTTTTATTAACTAATAATTTTTTCATAACAAGACTCCTAAATTAGTTTTAACATATTGTTTAAAATTTTTGTGGAATGCTCTACAGCAATATCTTTAAATTTTTCATAATCCATATGGGCTCCATTATTTGCATTATCTGATATTGATCTAATAACAATAAATGGAATTTGATTTAAATAGCATACTTGAGCTATGCTAGCTCCTTCCATTTCACATGCCAAACAATCAAACTCAGAATTAAGCCACCTTATTTTATCAATGCTTCCAATAAATTGATCCCCTGACACAATTCTTCCCACAAAATAATTATGACCACTTATATCCTCGCATGCTACTATTGCATGCTCTATTAGTTTTTTATCACATTTAAAATCAAAAGTATCGAGTCTCGGAATTTGTCCTATCCTATCACCAAATACAGAAGTATCCATATCATGTTGTACTAAATTTTCCGCTATTACAATATCTCCAGGATATATATTATCGACGGTTCCACCTGCAATTCCAACATTTATAACATAATCCACATTAAAATCATCTATTAAAATTTGCGTGCAAACTGCAGCATTAACTTTTCCAATGCCACTAGTAACTATGACTACATTTTTATTATGTATAATGCCAAGACTAAATTTCATATTAGCCTTTATCTCACTTCTTTCAAAATCCATATCTTTAAGTAAAAATTCAACTTCTTCACTCATTGCTCCAATAATACCTATATTCATTATTTATTCCTCCTTACGTTTGCTCTACGATACAAATAACATTTGCTAATTTGAAAGTTCCTAATATATTATATCACATTTGCTACATAAAAAATCTCACCCATTGAGTGAGATTCTATGTTTTTACTCCTTTGCAAAAAAACTTTTTATTTCTTCCATGTCGTGGTCATGAAAATCTTTTTCATCAATATTTTTTAATGTTAAATTAAAAACCTCTGATTCAACAATATTTTTTGTGTCTATTTTTTTATCCACAATTTCATTACCTACATTGTAGCTCTTAAAATAGTCACTTTCTAATCCTTCAAACATCTCAACTTGACAGTTCATAAAATTCCTGAATTTAGTTCTAAACATTGCAAATTCTTGTTTAATTCTATCATATTCATCATTTATCTTAAGTACATCCTCATGAGCTTTATCTACCATTCTTTGAGAAGAATCATTTGCACTTCTGATAATTAATTCAGCTTCCTTTTGAGCAGATGATTTTGCTTGTTCTGCAGCATTTTGAGCCAGCACTAAGGTATTTTGAATTGTAGATTCTATTTTAACATGGTGATCTAATTTTTCTTCTAAAAAGGTGTTCTTTTCTCTTAAGTTCGAATTTTCTTTGTACATGATTTCATATTCTTCAGCTACTTTATCTAAAAATTCATCAACTTCATCAACACTGTATCCTCTTAATCCTTTTTTAAACTCTTTATTATTAATATCCATGGATGTCATTCTCATGCCTGTTCCCCCTTAACTATATATATTGCACTATTTCAACTTTTAAACGATCCTTTTGAGTAGTTCCCATAATCTCTTTAACCACGAACTTACCATATCCTCTAATGGTTAAGGTATCATTGCACTTTATAATTTTATCTTTTTTTAAACACTGAAAATAATTCACTAATATTTTACCGGTGGATATAAGCCCCACTGAATTATTTCTTGAAACGTTACACACAGCTGATACCATGCCATCAAGGCGAAGTGAGGTGGATATAACAATTTTTTCTTGAAATTTACGTTCTGGAAGATCCTGTGACGTATAAGAGTATTCACGTGCGCTACAATGAGAATTACCAATATCATTTAAATTATTAATTATATAACTACTAATGTCGCTACACACTGGTACATAGCACGATGCATCTCTAATTATTAAGTCACCTAATTTTTCTCTTTTAATTCCGAGTGACATTATTGCACCTAAATAATCCTTATGAAGAAGGGTACTAAATTTCGAGTTATTACTTATTTTCAATAAGTTTATGGGATATATTGAAGGTTCTCCATAGGATGAAAATGACAACATTCTCCTATCGGAATCTTTAAATATCCCATTTGTAAATGATTTTATTTTATAATTTTCACATAAGACTGAAATTTGATTCCATACAACTGGCGATAAAAAATCATTAGTAAATATGACTTTATTTGTTTTTTGCGCTATTTGCATTTTATTAAATATATTAGAAATCAAATTTTTATCTTCGTGATTTATACTATTTAAAAAATAGTTCTTATCCATTTAGCTCATTCCTTAATCTAATATTTCATTAACCTATTATCTCAATAAACCAAACACAATTGATCTTACAAGCATTAACATAACAAGTGCGATTATTGGTGAAAAATCTATCATTGTATTTGAAAAATATTTTTCTTGAATTTTCCTACCAGGTAATAAAAGCGGTCCGGAAACTTTATGCAATAATTCTATATATTGATTTGATCCCCTTGGATAAACCCAAGACAAAACCACTTCAGCAAATATTGTAAACTCTAGAACATTAAAAACCATATCTAACAATTTAATCAAAATTTATACCCTCCTGCATTTTACTAATTATTTGCTCCAATTAAAAATCCCTTTTGAACTTAGTTCACTTTTTAATTCGTTATTAACTTCGATATTAGAAGGAGATAATATATATACTCCTTTTTCTACTTGCTGAAGGTCTCCACCTAAAGAGTAACAAGCCCCACCAATAAAATCTAATAATCTTTGACCAGTCTTAGCTTCTAGTCCTGTAGTGTTAACTACTACTATTTTTCTAGACTTCAAGTTATCACAAATTGTAGTTGCTTCATCAAAATCTTCTGGTTTAATAATAACCACTTTTGTAGATGCGGTGGTATGAATATTCACTACTTTGCTTTGTTTTTTGTTTGCAGTCATCAGTGATTCAATCTCCATGTTATCATCCTCTGTTTCCATTTCCTCGATTTCATCCGATGCATCCTCTGCCATACCTAAAAAACCCATAACCTTGTTTATTACTTTACTCATTGTTATCCCTCCAGTTTATTGTAATCTCTTTTCCCAAATACTTTTTCCCCAAGTCTTATCATATTAGATCCAGATTTCAGTGCAATTTCAAAATCTCCACTCATACCTAAAGATAAAAATTCCATGGAAATATTTTTATATTTAAAAGTTTTTAGATTATCATACATACTCTTCATCTGGTCAAAGTACATCCTACACTCTTCCACATTACCAACTGGAATTGTAGCCATTAGACCTTTAACTTTTATGTTATTACATTTCTCTGAGGCTTGTATTAATGAATCAACTTCTTCAATAGCGATACCAGTCTTACTATTTTCTTCCCCTATATTAACTTGAATTAAAACGCTAGCAATTTCATCTTTAGCACCATATTGTTTTTCAATTTCCTTTAATAAGCGTATGCTATCTAAGGAGTGAATAAGATGAACTTTTCCAACTAAGAGTTTCACCTTATTCCTCTGCAAATGCCCTATAAAGTGCCATCTAATGTCTTTCTCTAGGCTGTCATATTTTTCCATTAATTCTTGTACTTTATTCTCCCCAAAATCTCTAGCGCCAGATGTATATGCTTCTTTTATTTCATGAATTTGTCTAGTCTTAGAAACGCATATTAATGTTACATCCTCTGAAATTTCATTTTTCAAGTCCTTATAAGTTTCACTAATCCCCAACCGTCTATGCCTCCTTGCCGTTCTCCTTGTACAATTGCTATGTACCATTTCCACTTTAATTCTTAGTTCTTTAGTTCTTTAATTCTTCATTGAAGTGAAAAATTCCTTCAATTTCATCTTATTATTATTCCATTTTTAATTATATTAATCTTTTTTATTTGTGACACCCATGTAATTAAACTTATAATTCCCTGTATATGCTAATATTTTTATATCATCTGCCTTAACAATGCTAATTTTAACTTGTCTGAGCTTTAGTGATTTTATCTCTGTAGCCTCTAGTGTTAAATAATTATACAGTACATCTTCATTACCTATGGCATCAATGTAGAATGTAGGTACAATCTTCACCCCATTTAAATAAATAAAGGAGCCCCAACATAATCCATAATTATCATAAATAATTCTTTGACCATTAACAGAAACTGCTTCTGCTCCTGCATTTCGGAGATCATTTAGCACTTGAACAATATCAGAGTCATGAATTAACTGAGCACTACTAAAGTCATCAATACTATTGTTACCATCATCTAATATGATTCTGACACCTTTGCCTTGAACATCAGTCTTTCCTAATATAATATTATTTTCATTAACTTCCTTTTGAATCTCTTCTAAAACCTTATATTTTTTCACATCACCACTATCATATTTTTGGAGCTTTGTAGTGGCATTATAATACTGTTGCTTTAAATTGTTTAGTTCAGAATACAATTTACTTCTCTCATTATAGGCTACATCATACTGTTTTACATCCAAAAAATTACTTTTACCTTCAAATCCGATATTCATAGCTATAAGAAGTCCTATTATTATTGATGCAATAAAAACAAATATAGTAGCTTCATTATTTTTCATTTAATCACCTCATGAGTGGGATTTGGTTTTGTCTATTAAAAGTCGTCTAATGATTGCAAAGTTATCAAATATCCTTCCTCCAAATACAATAACTGCAGCCAAATAAATTGGAATTCCCAATTTATCACCTAGATAAACCATGGCTACTGCCAGCGCTGCATTCCCGAAAAATCCTGACACGAAAATATCTGCTCTAAAATTACGGGAAATCGACCCTCTGAGCGCTCCAAAAACAGAATCTAAACATGCAAATATTGCTACAGAAATATATGGAGAAAACTTAACTGGAATATCTATATTCCATACTATTCCTAATATTACACCTATTAATAACCCTACAAAAGCTACCATTTCCTCACCTCTATTTCTTTTCTATTGGTTTAGCATACTCAAATTTATATGCTTTATTATATTTAGGAATTATAATTTCATCTGATTTTTCCACTATTATATCGCAGATCTTATTAAGTTCTAGTGGAATTGCTTCTGGAAAACTAATAGCACTTTCTAATAGTCGCTTCTCGCCAATGGCTTTAATTGTAACTCTTTTACTATTGGGAATTCTTTCATCATTTATAATAATTGCATTTCCTGCATTTCTTATACCACTACGAGAAGTTAGCCTAATATCATTGATGGAAATCGCTTCAGCACCTGCTGCATTTAATTCATTTTGTATATGAAGTAAATCTGAATCGTTTATACGCTGATCGTCGGGATTACTGCCGAAAATATTGCTTTTGGGAGTAATATAGATTGTTATACCCTGGCCCTTTACTTCAGTACCTCCAGTAAGTATTCTTGTCTCTTCCAAATCTTTGTATAATAATCCACTTTGCTCATCTCTTCCCTTAGCAGCATTTTCATATTCCTTTGTTTTGGCATCTAACTCATCAATTTTTTTCTGCATCTCTTCTTTGCTCTTTTTTAGCTGTTCATTTTCAGTAATAATTTCTGGTGTGTTCTTATTACTATCTGCTGCTGAACTTTGTTTACTTATCATTTTAAATTGGTAAGATATCATAAATCCTAACAATATACATATTAGACCAATTGACAATTGAGATCTAAACTTCCTCATAACTTCCTCCTTGCTAATCTCTGGGGGAGATAATTATTATTCCCTTCTACTATTGTTCTATAAATACAACTGGATTGGATTTAGAACTAACATCCACATATCCCTTAGCACCCTTATATTCAAGTTGTGAAATAATGTTTATTGCCTTATTAAATTTGTTTTTTAAGTCATCGGTCGTTCCAAATTTAATACACATATTTCCAGAATAAATTTTCACATCTAAAATATTATTTACATCTACCATAGTTATTAAAATAGCACTATTGGTCTTTCTATACTCAGTAATAATATTTGTTATTTCATTTGCAACAATAATTTTTCTATCATCCTCTGATACAATTAAATCTCCAACTTTGCAGTTTTCGTAATTGAATCCAATTAAATTCACCAAGTTCTTATTTTTAATATCAGATCTCTTTTCTAGCAAAATCCCTTTGTTATCTAGAATATAATAAATATTATTTACTTTCCCATAAAATACAGCCACTCTTTCTTGTACTTCTATTACAATTTTATTTGGCAAAATCTTTTTAAATTTCACACCTAGGATATATGGATTTTCGGAAATCCTTTTTTCACTTTCATTAAAACTTGTATAAAAAATATTACTTCCGACTTCAATTTTAGCTGCCTTATTGATTTCAACTTTAGATGCATTGGAATTCCCTAGGATTTCAATAGTTGTAATATTAAAATAAGGTAATTTAAAACATAGTGTAATCAATACAGATAACATAATTATTGATAACAACACTAGCTGTTTTAACCTTTTCTTGTGCTTTCTTTTATATAATAATTTTTCTTTGTTTTCTATAATATATCTTCCATCTTTAAAATTATCACTTTTCTTGTTCATTCACTTCCCCGCATTCAATAATATATATTTTTTACAAATTTACACTTTAAAACATAAATTTGTAGATTGTAGCGCACAATTTATATAAATCACCTTTATAACTCACTTATCTATATATAATACCACTTAATTTAATTATTTTCATCTCAATTTCAATGTATTTCTTAGTATTTTTAAAAAATTAATATTTTATGTGAAGGAGCACATAAAAAGGCATGCACAAATGCATGCCTTACTTTTTAATTTTTATTTACAGTTTGCCTTGACACATTTAAAAGTATTCCCATAGCAAACATATTAAAAACCAAAGCTGAGCCACCATAACTTATAAAAGGAAGTGGCACACCCGTAACAGGCATAGAACCGGTAACTACCGCTATATTAATAATTGCTTGAACAGCTATAACAGATGTAATTCCAATACCTAAAATAGTACCGTACATATCTTTAGCCGTAACTGCTGTTTTAATACCACGCCATACAAAAATTGCAAATAATATAATTATAAAAGCGCATCCAATTAGACCTAATTCTTCACCAATTATTGCAAAAATAAAATCCGTGTGAGGTTCTGGTATGTAAAGACATTTTTGTCTTGACTGTCCAACTCCTGAACCAGTTACTCCTCCTGACCCAAGTGCAAGCAATGATTGAACTAATTGATATCCATCACCTTGGCTATCAGACCAAGGATTTGTAAAGCTCATAAGTCTTTTCATTCTGTATGAGGCAGTAATTGTTAGAACTCCAACGGCAGCTACTAGGGTTCCGCCTATTGCAAAAAGGTGAAAAAATCTTGCACCAACTGCAAATAAAATAATTACAGTAACAATCATTATAACAGATGCAATACTTAAGTTTGGCTCTAGTAAAATTAAGCCTGCATAAAATCCTGAAACTAGTAGGTACGGAAGTATTCCTTTAAAAAATTCTTTGACTTTTTCACCCTTTAGATCTAAACTTTTAGCCATATATAATACTATAGTATATTTTGCAATTTCTGAGGGTTGAAAATTTGCAAAACCCAATTGAATCCATCTCTTAGAACCATTAATTTCAGGGAATGCTAACACAACAATTAATAATGCTATACTAATTACCATAATAAATCCAGTGTATTTTTTTATAACATGATAATCAATTTTAACAGCTGTAATCATAAAAACAAAGCCAACACATGCCCACATAAGTTGTTTTTTCAAATAATGTTCCGGATCATTTAATTTGAAAGCCGAAGTATAAGAACTGGCACTATACACCATTACTACCCCTATAGCCACAAGAAGCATTATGGTTGCAAATAATACAAAATCTATTTGTCCCATTTTAACCTTGGATTTTTTCATAATATATCCTCCTCAAAATTCTAATAGGTAAAGGATAGAAATCCAACTATACATAAAATAACTGTAACAATGGAGAATACTGCCACAATTTTAGTTTCTCGCCATCCACTTAATTCAAAGTGATGATGAATTGGAGACATCTTAAATACTCTCTTACCTGTAGACTTAAATACCAAAACTTGAATAATAACTGAAATAGCCTCTAAAACATATATTCCGCCTACAATAATAACGAGTAGTGGTACCTTTAGTATCATACCCACTGCCGCTACTGCGCCCCCCAGTGCAAGGGAACCCATGTCTCCCATAAAAATTTGTGCTTTATAAGAATTAAATTTTAAAAATCCTAATAATGCACCTGCAAGTGCTGCGCAAAATATTGCAAGAGTAGAATGAAACATCATATTACTAACTAGTGCAAAGAATGTCATAACTACAATTGTAACACTTGTAGCTAAGCCATCTAATCCATCTGTTAAATTAACTGAATTTGTGGTTGCTGCAAAATATATAATAATAAAGGGCACATACCAATAACCCAAATCTACACTTTTATTAAAAAAAGGTATCATTATATCTGTTCCTATTTTAATTGAAGAGTAATAGCCAACCACGCCTCCCACTATTAATAAAAGCAACATCTTTTGTTTTGACGTAAGGCCTTCATTTTTTTTACGTTTTATTTTTAGAACATCGTCAATAAGACCAATTAATCCAAAAGCAATAAAACAATATAGTGCAATCATAGCTTCATCGTTTGTGTGTCTAACAATTATTAACATTGTGATTATTGTTGAAGTCATGAATATAATACCACCCATAGTAGGTGTGCCTGCTTTTTTGAGATGACTTCTAGGTCCTTCTTCCCTTATATTTTGACCAAATTTAAGTTTATGTAGCATTGGAATTAATAAGGGACCTTGTAGGATTGATAAAAAAAATGCAATTAAAACTGAATAGATAATTAAACTCATACTCTAGTCACCTCTTTATCATTTATATTCTCTAAGGAATTGTGATTCGAGATAGGATTTAGATGCTCACATGAATTAAGATTCACACGTGAATTTAAATTCACGAGTTCACTAACTATACTCTCAAACTTCATATATCTTGAGGCTTTAACTAAAACAACATCATTTGGAGCAATAACTTTTTTTATAAAACAAATTACCTCATCATAAGTTTCAAAACTTCTATATTTATCTATATCACTAAATCCTTGTTTATATGCCTCATTAAATTCGCCTATAGTAATTAATAAATCAATATTCTTGCTTTTTGCATATGCACCAACTTGTTTATGTGCTTCAAAAGCATTATCGCCAAGTTCCCTCATAGTACCTAGTATTGCAATTTTAGATTTTCCACTAACATCACAAAGTACATCCATTGCAGCTAGCATTGAATCTGGACTAGCATTATAACAGTCGTTAATTATAGTGAATTTCTCACCCTTTATTATATCTAAGCGCATGGAGGTAGCTTCTAAATTTTTAAAGCCACTAGCAATTTCATTATAGGTCATACCCAATACCCTTCCGCAAGCTACTGCTAGTAAGGAATTTAACACGTTGTGTCTTCCAGGTATATTAACCTCAATGATAGTTTTTGTTAAAATTCCAGACTCTATTAATCCGAAAGTTATTTTGTTTCCGTAAATATTTAAATCACAGGCTTTATAATCAGCCTTTGAATCAATTCCTGTTTTTATAGTTTTATAGTTTGATGTGATTATATTTTCTAATAAATCATTATCTGAATTTACAATTAAAACACTGTCCTTTGTAAAAAAATCTGTTATCTCCATTTTAGCCTTTAAAATATTTTCTCTTGTTATAAGATTTTCAAGGTGAGACATTCCAATGTTAGTAATAATACCAATATTAGGTTTTGAAGTTTCGCATAGGTTATGTATCTCGCCAAAATCACTCATGCCCATTTCGAGAACTGCTATATCATAACTTTTATCTAACTTAAATATCATCATAGGTAATCCTATTTCATTATTAAAATTACCTATGGTTTTAAAAACTTTGAATTTTTCAGATAGCACTGCTGCAACCAAATCCTTTGTAGAGGTTTTGCCTGTAGAACCTGTAATCCCTACTACTTGTAAATTTAGTTTATTCAAATAAAATTTCGCAAGATTTCTCAATGCTTTCTTAGTATCTTCTACCATAATTACAGTAGTTTGCACATCTAGCAATCTTATATCAAATTTCACTTCATCAATTATGCAAATTGAAGCTCCACTTTTACTAGCCTCTAAAACAAAATCATTTGCATTAAAATTCTCACCTTTTAATGCTATAAAAATATCCCTGTCTTTTAAGGCTCTTGTGTCCATGCAAACACAGTCATAAAAGGCGCTCTCAGCGTTATATAAGACACTCTCGCCTTTTACTAGTATTTCTCCCCTGGTTGCCTCAATTATCTCATCTAGTGTAATATACTCCATCTAAAAACTCTCCTTTATTATGTCTAAAACAATTTCTCTCTCATCAAAATGAATAGTTTTATCTTTCAAAACCTGATAGTCCTCATGGCCCTTTCCTGCAATGACAATTATATCATCTTTCATCGCAATTCCAATTGCTCTTTTTATAGCCATTGTTCTATCCGTTATAATTTCAAAATTGTCTTTTCCAATGCCTTCTACTACATCATTAATGATTTCTAGTGGGTCCTCAGTTCTTGGGTTGTCGGAAGTTATTATTGAAATATCACAAAGCTCAGTTCCAATTTTGCCCATAATAGCTCTTTTGGTTTTATCTCTGTCTCCACCACAACCAAAAACACATATCAGTTTACCTTTTGTAAATTCTCTCACAGTTTTTAGTATGTTTTCTAAGGCATCAGGTGTATGTGCATAATCTAAAATTATTTCAAATCCCAGGTTGTGTGTATTTGCAACAAGTTCACAACGACCAAGCACTTGTACTTTTTTTAGACCTAGTTTAATTGCAGATATGTCTATTCCCTGATTTAAACAAACACCAATAGAGCCAAGAGCGTTATATATATTATAATTTCCTGGTATATTTAATTCAATTTCAAATGAGTTGTCTTTATACTCTATTGTGAATTTACTTCCTCTTGAGTTCATTTTTATATTACTAGCCCTAATGTCTATATTAGAATTCAATCCATAACTCAATTTACTACTTGTAATTAAATTATAGGCTTTTTCACCATAAGTATCATCAATATTAATCACAGAGTTTTTACTATATTTAAATAATATTAGTTTTGCATTGAAATAATTTTCGAAGGTTTTATGAAAATCTAAATGGTCTTGTGTTAAATTTGTAAAAATGCTTTCACAAAACTCTATTCCGTATACCCTATCTAAACTTAGAGAATGAGAGGACACCTCCATGACACAATAATCCACACGTGATTCCACCATTTTTTTGAAAAGTTCATGTAACTCTAGTGACTCTGGAGTAGTTCTTTCCGTATGAATTTTATCATTACCAATAAAATTTGCTATAGTGCCAATAAGTCCAACTTTATGCCCTTGCTCCTCTAAAATAGCTTTAATCATAAAGGCTGTAGTTGTTTTCCCATTAGTACCTGTGATTCCTATTATTTTCATCTTACTACTAGGGTTATTATAATAGTTAGCTGCACTTAAGGCTAATGCCTTTCTACTATCCCCTACTTTAATCACCGTACAATTTGATTGATTTTCTATATTCTTCTGACATACAATAGCAACTGCTCCATTGTTAATTGCATTTTGTATGTATTCATGACCATCAACCTTATACCCTTCTATACAGAAAAACAAATCTCCATTTTTAATTTTTCTTGAATCATATTGAATTTCACTTATATCTATATCAATATTCCCATTAATTAAATCCAAATTAATATTCTCCATAATTTTTCCAAGTTTCATATTATCAACTCCCTTAAGTGTGAATCATTTTTCTTATTATTACTAACCTCTTTTGAAAATAGTATACAGTACTAAGAGGATTAAATGAAAAATTTACCATCACTCACAATATGGCAAATCCTTCAGTTCAAAAATTCTGAGTGCCGCTTTTTTTTTCACCTTTATATTACACGAAAATAAATAACAAGTCAAAGATGCTCCATGCTGACTTGTTATTTATTTCAGTGCTTCTTATATTTTGTGTATACACCATATTTAACTAATCAGCCATAATATCTAAATGTAATGTAATTACAGTTCCTTTTTTTACTTCTGTGCCTTCTACGCTTTGTTCTGAAACTATTCCATTACCAATAAATTGAACTTTTAACCCAAGACTATTTAATGTTTCACTAGCTTTTTCCGGGCTATTTCCTTTAATATTTGGAACTATTACTGTATTACTATATTGTGGCTTTGTATCAGTGTGCAAAATAATTTCAGTTCCTTCTTTAACTGTATATCCAGGCTTAGGAGTCATATCAGTAATAGTTTCTCCTTCTGTAGTTAATTTCAGCTTTAAATTATTTTCTTTCAATATTTTTTGAGCCTCTGCTCTTTTAAGACCTCTTACTTCAGGCACAATAACATCTTTCAATAAACTTTTGGAAGTTTCTTCTATAGTAGCATCAGATTTTAGTGCTAAGTAATTAAATATATCATTAAAAGCTTGTTTTGCAACTACTGTTGCAATCTGCCCACCATAATAATTAGATGGATCTGGTTCATCAATTGAAACGAGCAGTGTTATTTGTGGATCACTGGCAGGCGCCATTCCAGCAAATGAAGCAACATATTTGCCTGGTGCATAACCTACCCCTGTAGAATTAATTTTTTGAGCAGTTCCAGTTTTTCCAGCAATATGATACCCTGCAATGAATGCTTTCTTACCACCACCATTTTCTATAACCTGTTCTAAGTAACTTCGTAGCTGCTTTGCCACTGGCTCATCTATTATTTGTCTTTCATTAAATTTTGAATATGATTCTAGAACCTTTTTATTGCTTAAATCATCATAACTTACTATCTCTTTCATAACATGAGGCGTTATAAGCTTTCCTCCATTTGCAATAGCATTAAAAGCTGCTAAATATTGCACCGCTGTTAATGTACCACCTTGGCCAAAGGATGTTACTGCTAAATCTTGGGCAGTCATATCTTTGGTCTTCCTAATTATTCCCAGTGCTTCTCCATTTAAATCAATAGCAGTTTTTTTACCAAATCCAAACAAATAAACGTACTTATTTAATTTTTCTGCCCCTAACCTTCTACCCAGTTCCATAAATCCAACATTGCAAGAGTTCTTTAAAATATCCACAAAACTTTGAGACCCGTGCCCTGTGGTTTTCCAACACTTTATTGCTTTACCGCCAACTACAGTGCTACCATTACAGACAAATCTATCAGTATCCTTAACAACCTTCTCTTCCATGGCTGCTGTGGCGGTAACTACTTTAAAAATAGACCCAGGTTCAAAAGTATCACTTACTGCTCTGTTTCTCCAAGCCTTTTGATTTTCATCAAAACTTTTAGTAAGATCCCAAGGAGCATTGGGATTATAGTCTGGTTTATTAACCATACCTAATATTTCTCCATTTTTAGGATTCATTGCAATTATAGTAACTGCATTTGCTTTATTATCAATCATTGCCTGGCTAGCTGCTTTTTCACAAAAATATTGGATCATCTCATCAATAGTAAGCACTATATCTTTACCATTTATTGGTTTTGTATAATCTGATATTTTATAAGGCAAGTCTTCACTTTTTCTATCAGTTTCAGAAAGATTTATTCCTGGCACCCCAGATAGATATTTATCGTAATATAGTTCAACGCCTGTTAATCCATTACCATCAGAATTAGTATGTCCTAGAACATTTGCCAAGAAATTATTATTAGGATAATATCTTTTTGTATCTCCAGTAACTACAATTCCCCGAAGCTTACTTTTAGTAGCATAATCAACAACTTTATCGGCTATATCCTTATCTATCCTTCTCTTCAAAATGCCCGCTCCAACAAGTTTTCCCTTTGAATTCTTCTGAGTCAAAATGGATAAGACATTTTTAGAATCCATTCCAAGTATTTTAGCCAGGTCGGGTGCTATCCCCTCCATAGTTAATTTGTTTTTGGCTGTAGTATCTCTTAATGAATTAAGATCTAAGTCTATTCTAAAAACATTTGCACTTATAGCTAACTCCTTTTCATTTCTATCTAAAATTCTTCCTCGTTGTGGTGCAATACGAACGTCACTTGTCCACTGCAATATTGCTCTTTCTTTATAATCCTTTCCTTTAACTATCATTACGTAGCTTAACCTACTAACTAATAGAAAAAACAAAAGAAAAAGTATGAAAAAGACAGTAAGCATTCTACGTTTAACTAAGACCTTGTCCCTATACTCTCCTCCTGCCAATACGGTTCCTCCTTACTAATAACTGTGAAGATGAAAACGAAAATATAAAAATAAATAATTGCTATTTAAAATATAAAATTTTTAATTTTATTTACTATTTCGTTGCTTACTTTAACTTCTACATTTTGCACCGATCCTAAATTGTTTTTACTTAAATTGCAATATTGTACATCGCTAATCCTAGGTTTAACCATATGAAGTTTCTCAGTAGCAGTTTTCTCAATGTAACTTATATTTCTAAACTTAATAAGTTGTATTTTATAAGCGTCATTTTCTTTACTTAATACCTCTATTTGGGCTTTAGCTTTAGTAGTTGTATTTTGGTAATTATAAATCATACAATATCTAGCAATAATAATAATTCCAATAACAAAAACTAAAAATATATTTGTGAGAATGTTTTTTTTCTTTTTTATATCCTTTAGTTTTTTACCTTGGTTTGTCTGTTGTCTTGATTTTTCTAAGTCCTCATATTTTCGTTTTTGAATTCCATGTTCTGGTGCAAGTACTGTATTCCCATCCATTCCAAACTTGTTTTTTTCTACTATCACTTTATTCACCCCATCCCCAAATTAGAACTAAATCTTTTCAGCCACTCTTAGTTTTGCACTTCTACTTCTCTTGTTAATTTCCAATTCTTCTTCTGTTGCCACTATAGGTTTTCTACTTATAAGTTTTACAATTGGTTTTTTACTACACACACACATAGGTAACTCTTTTGGACACTTACATGGATCATGTAATTCTTTAAAAACATTTTTAACAATTCTGTCTTCAAGTGATTGGAATGTAATAACTGCCATTCTTCCTCCAGGATGTAATCTATGCACACCATTTTCTATGGCTGTATTTAATATTTTCAGTTCACCATTAACTTCAATTCTTATACCCTGAAAAGTTCTCTTAGCAGGATGGCCACCTTCCCTTTTATACTTGGCTGGAATAGCTGCATCTATAACATTCACTAGTTCCAAGGTAGTATCAATAGATTTTAGAGCTCTTCTATCTATTATAAAATTAGCTATTCTTTTCGAAAATTTTTCTTCTCCGTAATTTCTTAAAACCTCTCCTATTTCCTGCTCACTATAGTTATTCACAACATCATATGCTGATAAACCTTGGCTTCTATCCATCCTCATGTCAAGTCTTGCATCTTTCATATAGCTAAACCCACGTTCTGCACTATCTAATTGAAAGGAGGACACCCCTAAATCCATAAGAATACCGTCCACTTTTTCTATTCCAAGGTTTTCGAGTATTGCATCAATATTGTAAAAATTATTATGTACATACGTAACATTATTATATTCTTTAAGGTTTTCCTTTGCTGCCCTTAATGCATCCTCATCTTGATCAATGCCAATTAATCGTCCCTGGGGCGACAGTCTTTTTAAAATTTCTAGTGAATGTCCTGCACCTCCTAATGTACAATCAACATAAATTCCATCCTCTTTAATATCTAGTGCATCAAGGCACTCATTTAATAAAACTGGTAAATGCTTAAATTCCATAATTTATCTCCTTTTATATACCTATTTCAATCTATATTCCAAGTTCCATCATTTTTTCTGCTATTTCATCAAAATTAATATCCGAGTCATTATATTCATCCCATTTATTTTTAGCCCATATTTCTATCCTAGTTGAAACTCCTATACTTACTATTTCCTTTTGTATTGAAGCATATTCACATAAATTTTGTGGTATTAAAGCTCTTCCTTGCTTGTCTATTGTTATTTCATTTGCACCCGAGAAAAAAAATCTTACAAAGGCCCTAGCGTCTTTACTAGTTAATGGAAGTTTTTTTAGTTTTTCCTCCATTATTGTCCATTCTGGCAGGGTATATATGTATAAACACCCATCTAAACCTTTAGTCAATATAAAGTCGCTTCCTAATCCCTCTCGAAATTTGGTGGGAATAATTATTCTATTTTTACTATCAATGGCATGTTGATATTCACCAATAAACATTTTACTCCCCACCTTATAAAAAATTACTCCACTTTAATCCACTTTAGACCATTCTAAACCACTTTTTAGTATTATTCTATAGAAAAACGAAAATTCCTTCTTATTTTAAGGAGTTATTATCAATTTTTAATAATAATTAAATTTATTTACCATTTTATTAGAATTTTATTACTTAAAATACAATTTAATCTTAAATGAGTTTTCATTAAAAAAACAAGCTAGTATTTACTTTCTTGATATGCATTAGAATCTAGAGTATAATTTATAAGGTATAAATAAATTAAGAGTAAGAAAGGAATGTACATATATATGAAGCTAGGAATCGTAGGTTTACCAAATGTAGGGAAGAGCACATTATTTAATGCAATAACAAAGGCAGGGGCAGAATCTGCTAATTACCCATTTTGTACTATAGAACCAAATGTAGGAGTTGTTAGTGTCCGTGATAAGAGATTAGATGTGCTACAAGCTCTTTATAATAGTAAGAAGGTAATTCATACCGCAATTGAATTTTATGATATAGCAGGTCTTGTAAAAGGAGCCAGCAAAGGAGAGGGACTTGGTAATAAGTTTCTATCTCACATCAGAGAAGTAGAGTCTATAGTTCATGTTGTAAGGTGCTTTAATGATGACAATATAATTCACGTAGATGGCAACGTGGATCCACTGCGCGATATAGATACAATTAATTTAGAACTTATTTTTTCTGATCTTGACGTACTAGAGCGAAGAATGGAAAAATCATTAAAGCTTGTTCGTTCTGGTGACAAAACAGCAAAAATGGAATATGAGCTTATGGAAAGAATAAAAAACCACCTTGAAGCAAACCTTCCAGTAAGAACACTTGAATTTACCGAGGAGGAATCTACTTTTACAAATAGTCTTTTCTTAATTACTTCAAAACCAGTATTATATGCTGCAAACATTAGCGAAGATGATTTAGTCTCTGGTAATGCAGATAATGCTATGGTTAAAAAAGTTAAAGAATTTGCTGCAAATGAAAATTCAGAAGTAATCATAGTTTGTGCAAGGCTTGAAGAAGAACTTTCTACTTTAGAAGAGGATGAAAAAATGGAACTTCTTAGTGAATATGGTCTTGATGAATCAGGTTTAGATAAACTTATTCACGCAAGTTATAAGTTGCTCGGTTTAATGAGCTACTTAACTGCAGGCCCTCAAGAAATAAGAGCATGGACTATAATCAATGGAACTAAAGCCCCAGCAGCTGCTGGTAAAATCCATTCAGATATAGAAAGAGGATTTATAAGGGCAGAAATAGTTTCCTTTGACAAATTAGTTGAATGTGGAAGTGAAGCCGCAGCTAAGGAAAAAGGTCTATATAGACTTGAAGGAAAAGAATATATTATGCAAGATGGCGATGTAGTTAATTTCAGATTTAACGTATAAAGTAATAAAAAGCAGGACTTGGATATTTGAATATATCAGTCCTGTTTTTTTAATAGCATTAAATTATTTTTTGCTACTATATTTTTTTAATTCTTTGTTTATAGCCGTCATTACGCCTTGGACGTCCATATCAGAAGTTCCCATTAGAACTTCCATAGCATCATCTATAGAGGTCATAGTATATATATGAAAGTTTCCATTTTCAATCTCTTTCTCAACTTCTGCACTTAAAACCAAGTCATCTGCATTAGAAAGTGGTATCACTACGCCTTTGCCCACTATTGTATCTATTGCCTTGCAAACCCCAAAAAAGCCCTCTATTTTATCATTTACTCCACCTATAGGTTGAACATCCCCAAATTGATTTACAGAACCAGTGACGGCGATATTTTGTTTTATAGGTATCTTACTTAGGGCTGAAAGCATACATACTATTTCTGCCACAGAGGCACTATCCCCATCTATTTTGCCGTAAATTTGTTCAAAGCTCAAATGGAAATCCACTGGTAGTTTATTGAATCCACCATTAATACCACTTATATATCCTTTTAAAATATTAATAGATTTACTATGAATATTTCCACTTAGATTGCTATCCTTTTGAACGTCCACAATATTTCCTTCTCCCTTATAGCAACAACAAGTAATCTTTATTGGCTTACCAAATCTCAAATATCCAGTATCAATTACTGATAATCCATTCACTTGTCCGATTTTACTATTTTTAACGTCAATAAGCATTTTCTTTTCAGTATAGTTCTTTAAAATCTCCTTTTCCATAATGTCTTGCCTGCAGGCTGTGTGGATTATATCTTCTGCACTAATCTCTTTTTTATTTTCTTTGCATACCTTATTGTTTGATAGTGTTAATAACTTACTTATTTCATATTTATCATAATATATTTTTTTCCTACTCTGAGCCTTTCGTGATAAGACCTTTGCTACTTCTCTTATAGCTCCACTAGAAAGATGTTTAAAATTATTTTCACTACAAATATTGTTTATCTCAAATATTAAAGAGCTCTTCAAATCATTGTCTATATTCTGCATAGGATTACATTCTGCTTTTATGGTGAAAATTTTTCTAAAGTCTTCATCGTAATTATAAAGCAAGTCGTAAGTTTCATAATCCCCAATAAGAATCACCTTTTCTTTAATAGCTATAGGCTCTGGTTTTATTGTACTTAATGAGACCAGGTCATAATAGCTTCTGTTATAACTAACATCCACTTTCTCTGCTTGCAATGACTTTTTTAAATAATAGTAAGCTGAAGGATTACTTAATAGCATGTTTGCTCTAATCACCAAACACCCCTCATTTGCTTTTAACATACTACCACTTTTTATAAGTTCTATATTCGTAGAATAAGCCCCATTGTGGTTTTCATATTCAATATTCCCTAGTAAGTTTGTTAAACTAGGATCTTGTTCAAATATCACTGGTGCAGCGATATTTTTACTATTATCTACAATTACGTTTACAGCATGTTTAAAAATAATTTCATTTATTTTTTCCTCATCCTCATCAAAGCATAGTGAATAATTATCTATAAGTTTTTTCTCAATGTCCCCTGCAACCATATGAAAATAATTCTGAACATCTTCTTCTTTATTAAACCTATTTTTATACTCTTCTTTTAAATCGCTCATTTCGGTTTTATAATATTCTTCCATTATTTTTTTTAATTTATCTATATCCTTTTCTTCAATTTCCTTTAACGCTTCTAATATTTCCTTAGCTTTATCTTTTAAAAGGCGCACTGTTTCTAAAATTCCATCTTTTTTTTCACTATCTAAAATATCATATTCATTTTCAGTCATTTCTTTCCCGCTACTTAAAGGAATGAATGTAAATCCGTTATTAGCAGATTTTATATCGAAGCCTTTGTCTTTAGCTGTATCTACTAGTTTAGCAATTAGTTCATTTCTTTTCTTTTGAATGTTTTCTTGAATTTCTTCCTTTTCTTTATTTCTAGAATTGTTATAAAACTGAAATGTGCACTCTAAATATTCATTCTGCAACTCTTCAAGCGTTGCTTTTAGCTTTATCCCTCCCCCATTACCTACAAAAATTGCTTTAGGAGATTTTTCATCCTCATATAATACATAACAAATATCTTTTGGTTTTGGTTTATTTTCGAAAATTTTATTTACATATTTCATAATATCTTTAAGAGCCTCTTTTGAAAAATCGTCTATCAAATAAATATTAAAGCCCTCTTTATCTATACTTAGGGCAGTTTTAATATTTTCTATTACATCAAAATACTGTGGCAATGCATCTAAGGGTTCGCATATACTCATATTTTCAATATCAAATTCATATATAATGTCCTTTGGAGTTAATTCCCTATTCATATTCCGCCTCCTTTCAATCCTTTATTATATTAATATTCTTAAATTACGATTTTAGGAACAAATATTATCATTGTGAAATAATAATATTTTCTAGAATTATGCATATATATTTTTTTGTAAGTTCATTAAAATGGTAAAAATTAAAAATAGACTTTTTTAATACTTGAGTTAAATTAGAACATAAGATATAATAAGTTATTGACTTTTTATATTTTATATAATTTTTATTGTAGAGGAGTAATACTGATGGGATTTAAAGACAAATTGACTAATAGCTACACACAGGCTTATTTAAAAAGATATGGTGATAGACTTACTCAAGCACAAGGTAGAGTTTTATCTGTCAAAGTAGAAGAAAAAAGTTACTTTAAAATATTTTACAAATTACTTGTAACAATCTTAGTAAAGGCAGACGGAAGTAAATCTATTGCTAAGTGCGTATTTAAAAAAAAGCGTTGGTTCAAAAAAATTCACTTTATTTCTGTGCTTCAAGGACATTCTGTAATAATTCAAGGAATGAAGGGTAAAAAAGGAAAAGAACACAGGGAGCAGATTCAAATTGTAAATATTAGAAATATGACTACAAAGAAGGACCTGGTTCCAACAAAGGGAGATACTCCAACTCCAAAAATTCAAAGGGTTAGAGCAGATAAACGGTTTAAATAAAAAAAAGCTATATGACTTGTCATATAGCTTTTAAAATTTCTAGTAGCACTGCACGTGATAATATCACGTGAGTGATGATTAATGGTTGTGAATTAAATATAAGTACAAGCTATTGATAAAGGAAATAATACCAGAGAAAAATATAATAATGAACCATTGACCAAGATCAAGTGGTATCGTATGAAATACCCTCTGTAATGCCGGAATGTACACTATGCTAAGTAGCATAAGTACAGATACGCCTACAGCACATATTAGGTACAAATTTGTAAAGGGATTAATTTCAAATAAAGACAGCTTTTCTGATCTACATTCAAACACATGTATGAGTTGCGATAAAACTAGAGTTCCAAGGGCCAACGTTCTACATGCCTCAATACTCATTCCATAATATTTACCAGCAATAAAAGATAATATTGTTAACACACCAATGAGGCACCCGCGAATGAGTATCTTTTCTGTAAGTCCTCTTGAAAATACACTTTCGTTCTTTTCTCTAGGCTTTTCAAACATAATATCACCGTCAGCAGGATCAACTCCAAGAGCAATAGCAGGAAGTCCATCTGTAACTAAATTTACAAATAAAATTTGTATTGGAAGCAGTGGATTTTCTAAATAGAATAGCGAAGCCAAAAACATGGTAAGTACTTCCCCTAAATTACAGGACAATAAATACCTAATAAATTTTCTTATATTATTATATATTACACGTCCCTCTTCAACTGCTGCAACAATCGTTGCAAAATTATCATCTAAAAGAATCATAGAGGCTGCCTCTTTAGTTACATCAGTTCCCGAAATTCCCATGGCTATACCAATATCTGCTTCTTTTATGGCTGGCGCATCATTTACTCCATCTCCAGTCATTGCAACAATTCCATTACTCTGTTTAAAGGCTTTTACAATTCTTAACTTATGTTTTGGGCTCACCCTTGCAAATATCTTATAATTATTGATGTTTTTTTCTAATTCCTTGTCATTTAATAGATCTAGTTCATCTCCAGTTATAACTTCACTTGGATCCTTGCAAATATCTAACTCTTTCCCAATAGCGTAAGCTGTAATTTTGTGATCTCCTGTTATCATTACAGGCTTTATCCCTGCAATCTTGCATTTTATAACTGCCTCTTTTACTTCTGCCCTTGGAGGATCAATTATACCTGCAACACCTATGAAAATTAAATTAGATTCTAAATTATCATTTTTCATAATACCAGATACCTTATAGGCAGAGGCGATACATCTTAGTGCCTTATAAGACATAGAATCTACAGCCCTGAGTAGTGCATTTTTGTAATTGCTCAGCATAGGCTGCACGTTTCCATCTAGCAATATATAATTACATTTTTCTATAACTCTTTCTGGTGCACCTTTTACATAGCAAACTTCTCTATCACCCTCTTTAACAATGACAGACATAATTTTTCTTGTTGAATTAAAAGGTATTTCATATATTCGTCTGGATTTACTCAGAAATTCTTGTAACTCTTTCGCGTTACCAAAAAATCCTTTAATTAATGCAGTTTCTGTAGGATCACCAAAGAGGCATTTTTCTAGATTTTTTCCATTAAAATCGTAATTACAATCATTACAGTATGTAAAAGCACTCTTCATAACAATATTTAATGGAATTTTGTCTTTATCAATGTTGTAAACCTGTCCATTAAAATACAAGGCTTTTACTGTCATATTATTTTCAGTTAGGGTTCCTGTTTTATCTGTGCATATTACAGAGGTACAACCTAGTGTTTCAACCGCTGGTAATTTTCTAACTAGTGCCTTCCTTTTAAGCATTCTAGATACTCCAAGGGCTAAAGCCACCGTAACAATAGCAGTTAATCCCTCTGGAATTGCAGCTACTGCCAAACTTACCCCAAGTAGAAACATTGTGTACTTATCTTGTCCTCGCCAAATACCCATAAGTGTTACGACAACACAAATTACTATACAAAGTGCAACTAATATTTTCCCAAGATGATCTAGTCTTTCTTTTAATGGAGATTTTTCATTTTCAATATTATGAAGCATATCCGCTATTTTTCCCATTTCCGTTTTCATTCCTGTGGCTACAACCTTTGCTTTGGCTTTTCCTGTAAGTAGTATTGTTCCCATATAAATGTTACTATCAGCTGAACTGGAACTTTTATTAACTCCTGCTGACTCTCCAGTAAGCAGTGATTCATCTATCATGACATTATTATCCTCAGTCAAAATACAATCCGCGGGAATTCTATCTCCACTTTCTAAAATCACTAAATCGCCAGGCACTAAATATATTGCATTTATTACTATTATGCCTCCATTCCTAAGTACCTTAGCCGTTGGTGCTGCTAGCTGACTTAGTGCCTCGAGAGACCTCTCAGTTTTATACTCTTGAATAAACCCTAGTATTCCATTCATTATAACTATAATAAATATAGTTATTGCATCAGCTCTTTCGCCCATGACACCTGAAATCAATGTTGCAGCAATTAATATCCAAGTAATAAAATCATTAAATTGTGAAACAAATATTGAGACAGGAGATATCTTTTTTTTATTTTCTAATTTGTTATATCCATATTTTTTTAACCTAGTTTCAGCCTCGTCTGTGGTAAGCCCCCTTGATGTGGTCCTACTATCATAAACAGAGCCTCCTTTCTTGTTTTTATCCTTCGCATTATTCATTGACAATTGTTCGTTAATCACTACATGTCCCCCTTATACTTGTCTGACCTAGCTAAGATTCCATAGTTCTTTTAGCGTGCTAACTTACTATATTTTTCATTCTCTAATAATATATGTGTTTGTCTACTTACATATGAAAAGAATATAGTGTATTATTTTAGCTAATATTCATTTTTTCTTTACAATATGTAACTTTAAATATAAACTAGTACTAACAATGATTATTAATAAAAAAATGACAATGGAAAACAAGGAGGACATACGTGAAAAACATTATTTATGTTACTGGGCATAAAAATCCAGATACTGATTCTATCTGCTCTGCTATTGCCTATGCAGAGTTTAAAAATAAAACTGGGAAAATACCTGCGGTTGCTATAAGACTAGGTGCAACAAATCTGGAAACACAATTTATTCTTAATTACTTTAACGTAGCGGAACCTGATCTTATAACTACGGTTAAAACACAGATTTCTGATTTAGATATAGACATTGTAGCTCCTATTTCACCAGATATTTCTCTAAAAATGGCTTGGTCCATTATGAAGAAAAATAATATTAAAACTCTACCTGTTATAGACGAAAATGATAGGCTAGCTGGTGTGGCTTCAGTTTCAAATCTTGCTGCCAGCTATTTAGATATTTGGGACAATTCTATTCTTGCCAAAAGTAATACTACACTTGAGAATATTTTAGATACCCTATCCGCTAAATGCATATTTAAACCAGAACATGATTTTAAAATAACTGGAAAGATTATTGTAGTTGCTATGAATCCAGAAAGCACTAAAGCTGTAATTGAGGCTGGTGACGTTGCCATATGTGGCGATAGAGAAGATTCTCAGTCACTAATAATTAGTTCTAAAGCTTGTCTTTTAATTATTACGGGAAACCATCCTCCAACAGATGGAGTTATAAAGCTTGCAAAAGCGAATGACTGTACAATTATATTAACTCCCTATGATACTTTTACGGCTTCTAGATTAATAACTCAAAGTATCCCTATAAATTATGTTATGACCAAAAACAATGTTTTAAGCTTTAATACAGATGATTTTATTGAGGACATAAAGTATATTATGTTAGAAACCAGGTACAGAAGTTATCCAGTAATTGATGAAACTAATAAGGTTATTGGAAGTGTATCCAGATTCCATCTAATATCACAAAACAGGAAAAAAGTAATCCTTATGGATCATAATGAAAGAACTCAATCAGTTTCAGGCCTTGAGGATGCTGAAGTATTAGAAATTATAGACCATCATAGAATTGCAGATGTGCAAACTGGTTTCCCAATATATTTCAGAAATGAACCTGTGGGCAGTACTTCAACCATCGTAGCCTCCATATTCTTTGAAAATGGAATTAGGCCTTCAAAAAGCGCTGCAGGTCTCCTATGTGCAGCAATAATTTCAGATACACTGCTTCTAAAATCTCCTACATCTACTATAGTGGATGAGCTTGTATTAAAAAGATTAGCTCAAATTGCTAATTTAAACATAGAAGAGTTTGCTAAAGAAATGTTTAAAGCTGGAACATCCCTTGAGGGTAAAACTGCTCAAGAAATTTTCTACCAAGACTTTAAGACCTTTTCTCTTAATAATTATAAAGTTGGAGTATCACAAGTTGGTACAATGTATATCGATGGCTTTGATCCATTAAAAGAGGACATAATAAATCTCATGAACAAAAAAGCCAAGGAAAGTAGTTATGATATTATTTTGCTAATGCTAACCGACATATTAAATGGAGGATCAGTATTAATAGCTGCAGGGCAACATAAAGATATTGTTTCAAAAGCCTTTAATATTACGCTTACTGATAGTGGTGTATACATACCTGGTATAGTGTCAAGAAAAAAACAAGTTATACCACCTATTTCAGCTGCCATAAATCAAATAAAGTAAATGGTAGAACATATTACGCAATAAAAAAACAAAGCATTTATTTTCAAATGCTTTGTTTTTTTATTTAAATTTATTAATAAGTGTTCTTATACAACTATAATAGCTGTATAAGAAGAATAGCAATAAAAAGGATGAAACATATAGTATAACTTACACTTAAATAATCCTTAATGCATGCATCATCAATCTTATTGTTATATTCCCCATAGCTTTTTAAATAATGCATATTATTTCCATTATAATAAAAATAAAAATTAACAGATTCAATATATGCAGCTAAAATATCCACATTTACCAGTGGTGTTTTCCAAAGATTATTGATGTAATCCCCTTTAAATTTTATCTTTAAGTTTTTGTTTTTGAAAACATAAATTGCATATAGAAAGATTTCTGCTATCAATGCTGGAATTATACAAGCTATAGATAGAATTACACCTATTATATTCAAACTATCGTCAAAACTTAAATTAAAGATTAAAGTAAAGACAATAGCGGCTTCGTTTCCAAAAACTATAATATAAAATAACGGCGCAATAAATCCACACACCAAGGATCTAGATATAGTGGACATTGTGTCATAAAAATGTTTTCTTTCAGTATGATTTAAATTCTTTCTCTCTGTATTACTTACATCTATTACTATAAAAGCTGTCAATGCATTGTATACCTCATTGCTCTTTACAAAAGAAAGCCCAATATAAATAGCAATTACAACTAAGAAATATAAAAATTGTACCGCATATATATTTTTGATTTTTTTCCTTAATTTTATGTTAATGAAATAAAAAAGCCCTTGCCTATCTAGTTTCCATAGCAATATACTAAATAAACATCCAAATACATATCCTATTCCCATTTCCATCCCCCCCATATCATATTATTACGCACTTTAATATTAATATATGAAAGGGACTCTTTAATTAAAACTATTTTATTTTATTATTTCTGGGGATTAAGAATGGACACGCTTCTAAAAGCATGTCCATTTTAATAATAAATTTATTTGCGCAAGTTATTAGCCATTTGCCACATTTCGTCTGCGGTTTTTAAAGCAGACGAACTAAGCTGAAAAGCTCTTTGAGTTATAAGCATATCTGTCATTTCTGTTGCAATATCAACATTTGATAATTCTAAATACCCCTGATTAATAGAATAATCATCACTTTCTGAAATCTGCACACCAGGCTTTGGCATATACAAACTGTCTCCTACAGAAATCATTGAATTATCCCCTTTAGTATTTGAAATTCTCACTTTTCCCACCTGTAAATCTACATTGTTTTGTTTTATAGTTACAAGGCCTTTTTCATCTACATGAAAATTATTTGCATTGAATTTATAAGGTCCATCTAACCTATTAATATTAATACCCTTATCAATTATACTTAATCTATTTCCCTTTTGGTCAACTATAGTGCCACTTGCATCTGTTAAAAAATTACCTGCCCTTGTATAAGCCTTGCTACCGTCCGGTTGAACCACCTCAAAATAGCCGGTACCATCTATAGCTAAATCCGTTGGAAGCTCTGTAGATGTGAGACTACCTTGCATATTATCTCTTGTCCACTCCCCCAATCTAACGCCAGTACCATTTTGTAGTATTGATTTGCCCTTTTTATCAGCAGATACTGGATATCCATTTCTATCAAGTGACTCGTAAACAAGGTCTTTAAAATTTGCACTGATTTTTTTATAACCATTGGTATTTACATTTGCAATGTTATTTGATATACAATCTAATTTTTCTTGTTGCGCCATCATAGAACCTTTACTATTCCCTATAAGTCTTAACATCTGCTACATCCCCCCCTCATTAATATTTTACCTTACTGTGCCAACTTCATTAACAGCTTTTCCTAAAGTTTCATCAATAGCTTGAATAACTTTTTGATTACTTTCAAAATTTCTCATAATTGTCATCATATTTACCATTTCATTTGTAACATTAACATTAGATTTTTCCAATGCGTTTTGTCTAACTGTAATGTTTTGATTTTGAATTGGATTCGTTGCCTCAAACAAATTATCTCCAACTTTTTTAAGGGTTTTATAATCTGCAAAGTCCACAGTATTTAATTTATATATGCTTTCACCATTAACTGAGATATTTCCGTTTTTATCAGCTTGAAGTTTACCATCGGAAACATTTAGAGGTTCTACTGCGTTTGTTGCTTTATTTTTACATAAGACCTTATCTCCGCTATCTGTTACTAAATATCCTTGTCCGTCAACATGAAAATCACCACTTCTAGTATAATAATTTTTAGTTGCAATACCATCATTCCTTTGCACCGTAAAAAATCCTCTTCCTTCAATTGCAAAATCTGTGGGTTTGTCAGTTGTTTGAATAACCCCTTGAGTAAAATATGTATTCAAATCATCAATTTTACTTCCCATGCTAAGGGAGCCAATAGTATTTCTTGTATTTTTACCATTTACAATTTTGTCATAGTTCTGTATTAATACATCATCAAATTTTTTAATAGATATATTTTCGCTTTTAAAACCAGTTGTACTGGAATTTGCTAAATTGTTAGTTACTATACCTTGTTTTGCTTCTCCAGTTATGAGTCCTGTCACTGCTGTATAAAGCCCTCTAATCATTTTTCCACATCCTTATTATTAATAATTGGCATTTCATCAGGGTAACGCATACCATACCCTCTAGCCTTTATTTCTACCTTACCTTTACTCATTTCATAATTTATCTTTGCACTACTTAATAAAACAGAAGAAATAATCAGTCCTATTCCTATTCCTATTAGAAGTTTTCTATCACTTAGAAAGTCTATTAAATTTTTTATCTTATATATAAATCCTTTATTAATAGTACTTCCCCCTTACCTAGATGCATTATTTCTGATATTTCTTCTACAGGGAATCCTTCGGCAAATAATCTTTTTATTTCCTCAACCTTTTCACTGTTTTTATTATGTGCATATTCAATAATAATTTCATTTTTGTTTCTAACTTGAATTTTATCATTACTATCTATATCGTTAACATCTTGCATATATGAAGTACTTTTTTCATAATTTATATTTGCTCCATTAGATTCTTCCATATTTTCTTTAATATGCATTAATTCACTTTGAAGTTCTAAAATACTTTCGGAAAATTCTCGTCTAAGTTCACCTATTCTAATGTCATAATCATGAGTATCTTCTATGGCATTTGTCAGCACTCCATTAAAAGACTTATTCTGCTTTCTTATAGATAACACATTTAAAATTACAAGAATTAATCCAATAAAAATTAATAAACCTGTCATATAATTCACTCCAAATTCTATACTATTTCATATTTCAGTTTTACTAGAGCTTTTCTTAGATTTACTAGTGCCCTGCTGTGAAGTTGGCAAACTCTTGATTCAGATACATTCATTATATTTCCTATTTCTTTTAATGTAAGGCCTTCATAATAATATAGTGTTAAAACCAGTTTATCTTTTTCCTTTAGATTGTCGAGTCCTAAAGATAGATATTCAATTTGTTCTTTTTCTTCTAAGACCTTTTCAGGGCTTGGACTCTTATCATCTTTAATTGTACCGCTAAGGGGCATTTCATCCTCATCAGAGAATATTAAATCCTCGAGAGAAACTACGGATATATAATTTATATTGTTCTCAATGTCAGCTACCTCATCAATTGTAATTTTTAATTCTCTTGCAATTTCCTGAGTTGAAGGTTCTCTATACAGAACCTTCTGTAGGCTTTCAATAGCTGCATTGTACTTATTAAGCTTATCCATAGCACCCTTAGAAATGGGGCTATTTTTACGAAGCTCATCGATCATAGCACCTTTTATTCTTATAGATGCATAACTTGAGAACTTCATGCCTTTAGTATCATCAAATTTCCCTAAAGCATCCATAAGTCCTAGCATACCATAACTAATTAAATCTTCATATTGGACATATTTAGTTTTCCCAATTATTACCCTGGATGCAATATATTTTACTAAAGGTATATTGCTTTTTACAATTTGCTCGCGTGCATCAACTGGTTTAGCTATGGACATATAAACCCCTCCCTAGATTTTTTTCATCTGTTCTCTCATAAGTTGAAATATAAATTTAATTATCCTTTCGCGAGTGGCACTGTCTAAGAACTCAAAGCTCAATCCGCAAGTAAATCTACCTTCATCATCCTTTACAATTCTCATTGTTTGCCCAACTATAAAGGTATCTTCTCCATTAACAGTTAAAGACACCAAAAGAAAATCATTAAGCTTTATTTCTTCTGATACTTTAACCCTCATGCCACCACCACTTAAATCAACTATTACAGCATTCAAATATTCACTGCTTTCAATAGTACTAGGACTCGTGCCTGGCTGATTCTTAAGATTTTTATATTTAACGTTGCTTATTAATGATATTCGAACGTATTTTCTTCTCTGAATTTTTTTTACTTCTTTCGGTTTTGCTATAAGTAAAATAGGTAAATTTTCAAATTTACGTCCTAAAACTGAGGACTGAAATTTATAAAAATTTTCCCCTTCACAATAAATCACCTCTATTATATCCCCCTTTGATAAGGGTATATATTCACCTACATTAGTAGGAATACTAATTGCTATATATTCCTCCGTTACATCTTGCACATTGCTATTATAATATTTTTCATCAACTAATATTTCCAATTTATTGTTTAGTTTAAAATCCACTTTGCTCATACTCCAACCCCTTATGAAAAAATGCTAAAAATCTTCTTGAATAACCCTTCTACTCCCATATTATTTGACTTAACCTTCATGCCTTCAATTTTGCTTGCGATACTATTTATATCCTTTGCTGCCTCCGAATTGGGGTAACTTATAATTACAGGTTGTTGCGCTCTTACTGCATAAGCTAATTTCCTATCTTCACCGATTTTACCTAAATAGTCTAGTTTCATATCGAGAAACCTAATAACAGCATTGTTAAATTTATTAAAGGTCATATTAGCTTCATTATTATCTAATGATCTATTTACTATTACCTTAGCAGAATTCTTAATATTAAAATGCTTAACTGCCTTTAGCAAACTATATGCATCCGTTAGTGAAGTAGGTTCTGGTGTTGTTACTATTACTAAATCCTCACAACAAGCAATAAAACCCAAAACACTTTTATTTACGCCAGCACCAGTATCCATTATTATATAGTCAAGTCCTTTTAAAGCTGTAAGCTTATCTAAAAATACATTTCTTTGTTTTTCTGTCAAATCCTCAGTATTCATGAGAGCTGAGCCACCTGGAAGAAGTTTTACACCAAAAGGTCCAATTAAAACAACCTCTTCAATTTCTTTGCCTTTACTTATAACATCAAATACACTATATCTTGAAGAGCATCCCATTAAAACATCATCATTTCCCATTCCAATATCTGCATCAAATATCATAACTTTCCTACCCATTTTCTGAAGTGCTATAGATAGATTTACCACTATATTACTTTTACCTACTCCACCCTTACCAGATGTAACCGTTATAATTCTAGGCTTACTATGCATCTCACTATTGCCATTTTTCACTGCCAGTTGTCTCAATCTTTGCGCTTGGTCTAGCATATAGAATCCTCTCCTAATATAAGACTAACAAGATTGTCAGCCGACAACTCTTTAATATCATCAGGTACACTTTGACCAGTTGTCACAAAACTCAATGGTATTTGTGCAGTTTCTAATATATTAAGTATAGAACCATAAGTGGAAGTTTCGTCTAATTTAGTTACTATTATACTATTATAATGCAAAATTTGATATCCTTCAATAATATATTTAATATCTTTATTCTTTGTTGTAGAACTAAGCACTAAATGGACATTTTTTGTATCTGCTTTTTCCACAAATGTTCTTAATTCAGCAATTTGCATCTTGTTTTTACTACTTCTTCCGGTAGTATCAATTAATACCACCTCGCATTCACTCATACTTCCTATAGCATTTTCCATATCCTTCATATCATATACTACTTTAAAAGGTATGTTCATAATGTCAGCGTAAGTTTTAAGTTGTTCAACTGCGCCAATTCTATAAGTATCTACAGTAATTAATCCCACTTTCTTTTTCTCTAATAAAGCTAGTCTTCCTGCAAGTTTTGCAATTGTAGTAGTTTTCCCTACCCCCGTTGGTCCTACCAGCACTATTCTACCTTCTAATTTTGGTATAGTCACATGAATCATTTCTTTTAATACAAGCTTTAATTTTTCATATTCTCTAGTTTGGAATTCATTAGTTTGGAATTCATTAAATTTGATTACATCATCTTGTATTTTATAATCTTCAATTTTTATGATTATTTTTGATATAGTCTCGCTATCTACATCATTGTCCTCTAATATTTTCTCTATATCACTCTTATTATTTCCTGGGCTATTAACAGCGGCTAACTTACTAACGTTTGCCAGCTCACTAATCATAGTTTTCATTTGTTTCATTTCATCCATTAAGTCCACAGTGGAATCATTAGTGTTGACCTTGCTGTTTATAATATTATTATTCTCCTCAGAATACCTAGAACTTTTATGTACTACACTCTCTTGTTTTCCAGTCTCTCTAGGGTAATTTTTAATTTCATTTTGCTGTTGCACAACTTTTTTAATTGCTTCGATGCTATCCTTCACATTTTGATCTTGTGGATTTATTTCATTTTCCACCGTAGCGGTAACTTCGATAACCTTCGGTGAAAACAATCCTTTTATTCCTGGTCTTCGGATTTTCCTTTGACTTATAATTACAGCTTCCGACCCTAGTTCATATCTTATTCTTGTCATGGCCTCATTCATGCTATTAACTATATATCGTTTTATAATCATTGTAGAGTTACAACTCCTTCAGTTTTAATCTCCACTTCATTTGGTATCTCATTGAGAGAAAGGACGTAAATTCCAGGAAATACCATTTCAATTAGCTTTCTAAATGCTGGCCTTATTTTTGGGGATACTAGTATTACTGGTTGGTTATTGTGAAAATAAATTGTGTTAATGTTATTCTTAATAGAATTTAATATTTTACCTGTGGTATCTGGATCTACTGCTGGAAAAGAACCTTGTATAGATTTTTGGATGTTGCTAGAAACAATATTTTCAACTTCCGGTGATAGGGTTATAATTGTTATAACCCCATTGTCGTCAACTAGTCCATTACAGATACTTCTTCCCAGTGAAAAACGAACATATTCTGTTAATACTTCAATGTCCTTAGTTATCCTAGAATTATCCGCCAAGGACTCGAGTATTGTAACCATATCCTTTATAGCTACTCTTTCTTTTAGTAAGCTCTGAAGAACCTTTTGTACTTCACCAATAGTCATAAGATCTGGTATTAATTCTTCCACTACAGTATTATATTTCTCTTTTACAGAATCAATTAATAGCTTAGTTTCCTGCCTACCTAGAAGTTCAAAGGCATGATTTTTAATAGTTTCTGTTAAATGAGTTACCATTACAGTAGTTGGGTCTACAACTGTTAGCCCTTTGATTTCTGCATCTTCTCTTTGATCATTATTTATCCACACTGCAGGCAGTCCAAAAGTAGGTTCAACGGTGTTAATTCCTTGTATATTAATATCCTCGGAACTTGGGTCAATACAAAGCAGCATACTTGGCATTAAATTACCTTTTATTATTACAGTTCCACGTATCTTAACTACGTATTCATTTGTTTTAAGTTGCAAATTATCTTTAATTCTAATGGGTTGAACAACAATTCCCATTTCCAACGCACACTGCCTTCTTACTGAAGCAATTCTTTGTAATAAATCGCCCCCTGTAGCTTCGTCTGCCAGCGGAATTAGTCCATATCCTATTTCTATTTCCATAGGCTCGACAGAAATCAGACTCATTACATTTTCTGGTTCGCGGTTTTCAGTTTCAAAGTTTTCTTGTTCATCATTTTCTATTCTCATAATTTTTTGATCTTTTTCATCCTTATGTAAAAAATATGCACTGGTTGCCGTAGCAATAGATAATATAATGAAAACAAGACTAGGCATACCTGGAATTGCAGCCAAAACTAATAACACCACTGATGATAATGCTATTACTTTTGGAAATGCAGTAAGCTGCGATGTTACTTGAGTTCCTAAATTTGTAGTGCTACCAGACCGGGTAACGAGAATACCAGAAGCAACTGATATTAAAAGCGCCGGAATCTGGCCTACAAGACCATCCCCAACCGTTAGCCTAACATAAGTGGTTGTAGCTTTTGCAATGGGCATTTCAAGCATTACTACACCTATAATTATCCCACCAAAAATATTAATTATGGTAATAATTATACCAGCTATAGCATCTCCCTTTACGAATTTTGAAGCTCCGTCCATAGCCCCATAAAAGCTGGCTTCGTCCTGCAATTTTGTTCTTCTTTCTCTTGCCTGGTCTTCATTTATAACCCCTGCGTTCAAATCAGCATCAATACTCATTTGTTTACCTGGCATAGCGTCTAGCGTAAATCTAGCAGAAACTTCTGAAACTCTGCCAGCACCCGCTGTAATAACTATAAACTGGATAACGATTATTATTAAGAAAATAATTATACCAACTACATAATTACCTCCAACAACAAATTCACCAAAGGCCTCAATTATATCACCTGCATAAGCTTCTGTTAATATAAGCCTTGTAGATGAAATATTTAACCCTAATCTTAAAAGTGTTGTAATAAGCAATAATGTTGGAAAAACTGAAAATTGCAAAACTTCTGTCGTAAACATTGTTAGTAATAAAATAACAACTGCCAGTGTCATATTAAGTGCAATTATTACATCAAGAAGCCTTGGTGGTAATGGAATAATTATCATTAAAACTATTCCTATTACACCAACGGCAACTAAAACATCTAAATTATTTTTTATGTTAAATTTTGTTTCCTTAGCCACAAATATCATCCTTTACTTTCTTTTCTTTAATTTGTATACCAATGCTAATATTTCTGCCACAGCTTCATACATATCCGCTGGGATTTCTGAGCCCAAATCTAAATCTTTATATATTAATCTTGCTAGTGGTTTATTTTCAATTATTGGGATGTCATTCTCTTTAGCAACCTCTTTTATTTTTATTGCCACATTATCTGCACCTTTAGCTACGACTATTGGCGCACCCTCCCCTCCTTGCTCATATTTAATAGCTATAGCTAAATGAGTTGGGTTTGTTATAACCACAGTAGCATCTGGTACTTGTTGCATCATTCTACTTGCTGCCATTTCTCTTTGCTTTTGCCTGATTTTCGATTTAATCTGCGGGTCTCCTTCTTGTTGTTTATATTCTTCTTTAATTTCCTGGATACTCATTTTAAGTTCTTTGTTATGCTTATATTTCTGGTATGCAAAATCAATGACAGATATTATCAGCATAATTATTGCAATTTTAAAAAATATAGATATTACCAATTTACCAAAAACACCTAAAACAGCATCTATTTTCAGGCTTCCATAGTTCATCATATCTAAATAATTACTTTTAATAAAATTGTAAGCCACAACTCCTATGGTGGTAATTATAGCTAAATTTTTCAATAAATCCACTAAGGATCTTGTTGAAAAAATTTTCTTAAATCCACTTATCATACTTAGTTTTTTTAAATCGGGTTTAAGTGGTTCATTAGTTAATATAAAACCAGATTGCATTAAGCTTGCCACAACTCCCATTATCATAATAGGCACCACAATTGGTAAAATCAAAAGCCCAAATTTAATTATAGAAACAAAAAGCACAGTGCTAAAAGTTTCCTCAGTAACAGTCAAGGTTAAATAATTGTTTAAGAAAAGAATTATTACATCTTTTAAATTTTCTAACATGTAGGCACCAAGTATTATCAATAAAAACGTTGAGGTTAAAAGTGTAATAGTAGAGGATAATTCCTTGCTCTTTGCTACTTGACCCTTTTTCTTTGACTCACTTTTCTTTTTAGGAGTAGCTTCTTCGGTTTTTTCACCACTATCTGCAGAAATAACAATTAGCATAGGTATTACTCTATAAAAAGCTTTAATTATATCTGGAATAGTATAAAATGAACCTACTATTAACTTCATAACAGCTGGTAGCACTAGTGCAAAGCAACTGAGTCCTACTAGTATTTTTATTGGCATACCTAAAATCATAACATTTAATTGTGGTACTGTTCTTGATATCAAACCCAGACATAAATCTGTAATAATAATTATTAAAATAATTGGTATTGCTATTTTTAACCCTAATGTGAAAAACTCTACAAATACTTTCACCATCATCATAGCAGTTGCTTGTGAAAGTATAAACTTACCAAGCACAATAACATTGAATGAATCAATGATAGCCCTTATTAACATGTGGTGACCATCTACAACAAAAAACATTACCATACTTACCCAATAAAGTAACCTTCCAAGCAAAGTAACATTCTCATTAGATATAGGATCAAACATGCTCATCATGGAAAATCCAACTTGGAAATCCATAAGCTGCCCAGCCATTTGTGCTGAGAAAAAACAAAATTTTGTTATGTAACCTAATGTTAACCCTGTAATAACCTCATCTATACAGAATATTACGAGTCCAGTGTTATTAGTAATTAAGCTTACATTTTCATAATTAACGCCTGGTAAAATCAGAAAAGTGAAAACAACACAAAATCCAACTTTTGCCATTGCTGGAGTACCCTTAGGAAAGAAAATTGGTATACCCATAACGAATGCTGATATTCTAAGTAGCACCATTATAAAGCCTAAATAATAAGCTGTATTAATCAATATAACTCCACCTAACCTCCCATATTAGCAATAAGTTCAAAAATCCTAGTTGTAAAGCCAACTAACGTATGAAGCATCCAACTACCCATTAATAAGCCAATTAGTGCTGCTGCAAGTAACTTTGGCACAAATGTTAATGTTTGCTCCTGGATTTGAGTAGTAGCTTGAAATATACTTATTATTAGCCCTACTAAAGTGGCTGTAAGTAGTATGGGAGCTGATACCAATATTGATGTTTGAATAGCGTCTTTTATTACGGACAACACAATGCTCTCTGTCATTTAATTCACCTCAACTAAAACTCATAATCAACGATTTCACCAATAAATTCCACCCATCAACCATTATAAATAACAATAATTTAAAGGGAAGAGAAATCATAACCGGTGGTAGCATCATCATTCCCATAGCCATAAGAATACTACCCGTAACAATATCTATTATAATAAAAGGGATAAATAATAAAAACCCCATTTCAAAAGCTCGCCTTAGTTCACTTATTATAAAAGAGGGCACCACAGCATATAGGGGTACTTTATCATAGGTAAGTTTAGGCTTTCCCTTACTCATTACTACATTACCTTTTGCATCAACTTCATTTTTAACTGTATCTTCTAATTTTCCCACTTCTAAAAAAAGTTTCAAATCCTTAGCTCTGGTCTGTTTTAGCATAAAATCTCTAATAGGCTTAGAGCCTTTATCAATGGCAACACTTTGAGTTATTCTATTATTCATATATGGAGTTAAAGCATCGGTATTGACTTTTTTAAAAGTTGGAGCCATAGTGAAAAATGTTAAAAATAGAGCAAGTCCAATTATAACCTCTTTTGGTATTGCCTGTTGAATTCCAATAGCACTCTTAAATAAGGATAGCACTATAATTATCCTTACAAAACTGGTAGTCATTATAATAAATGAAGGAAGTAGGGTAAGTATAGTAAGCATCACTATCAGCTTAATATTATCCACATAATCAGTTGGAGTAGTTGCTTTATCAATGGAAAGATTGATTTTAGGTATTGGTAGTGTTTGTGGAACAGCATTTACGATTTTAATTGTAACAATCCCCAATATTAACATAACCAAAGCAAAAACAAATAAGTTTCTATTTTTTCTTTTCATCTTTACCTTCCTTTTTCAAAATATGTTTTTTGAATAATTCCTTCATGTCTTTATATTGAGGTATCTCTTTAGCGTTTTGAATTGTAATTATTTCTTCTTGTGGCACCTCAAATAAAATATTGATTTCCTTAGAGCTAGAAGATACTGCATAGGCTTTTTCACCAATTTTAACTACTAAAATACTATTTTCCTTAGATAGGGCAATTCTATCTAATACTTTCATATATCGCCCATCTTGCAACTTTTGGAGTTTATCTCCGCCGTATTTTAAGGATAAATATAATATAAGTAATATGAAAGGTAAAAACAATAAAATTTTAATAAGTAGCATCAAAAATTCTCCGTCCATAATTTTATCACCTACTGTACTAATATATCATTAAAATATATATGAGCAATTTTTCCTTTAGTTAAAACAGGGTTTATACTCTTAATAAGTTCATTCTTTATAGCGTCAACGCCTACAGCACCAAAGTCCGTAGTTTTCTTCACCCTCATAGAAGTATTGACAACATCCCTAATAATCGGCTTTTTTATTTCTAATTCTGCAGTTAAATCCTTATTATCTTCGTATCCTATAAAAACCTTAACCTTTAGATATCTTCGTCCATCCTCATCTGAAAGATTCACTAAGAATTCATCTAAGGAATAAGTTACCTCATTAGTTTCCAAAGCATTAGTTGATTTTGCCGTAGGAGCTTTCATACCAGCAAAATACATCCCTCCAAAGGCTGCAGCGCCAACTACAACTAATACCAACAGAACTATAATAGCTATCCTAAAAACATTTCCCTTTTGTGGTTTATCACTCATTTTTTAGTGGCCTCCTTTTCAGTTGCAACAATTAAAATATTTACTCTTCTATTTAAAGCTCTGTTTACATCACTATTATTAGGTACAATAGGTTGATACTCAGCACAAGCAACAGATTTAAATCTGTTTGGGTGAGATTGTACCTTGATGTTAACAAAATATTCAAGTACATTTAAGGCTCTAGCAGAGGATAGTTGCCAATTGTTTTCATATTCATAATTACTAATTGGTATATTATCTGTATGGCCCTCTATTACAATATCATTAGGTAAAGTAGCTAGTAGGCCATTTATCGAATCTAGCACTGGTTTAATTTTATCTATAATTTCTGCTTTTCCACTTTCAAATAAAATATTTTCTCTAAGTTGAATTATAACCCCTCTGTTATCAGTTTTAATTACTACTATAGCTTCTAGTTTATTCTTTTTTATGAAACTTTGAACCTTTTCATATATATCTTCAGTATTATTATTAGGTGTGCTAGTGGGTATTGGTTCACCAACTAATGGTACTTCTCCATTTTTCACACTAAAATCTAAAATACTGGTTCCTGTTTCACCTGTGAGTACTGATTGAAGAGATGATGCAATTTGTTTGAACTTTGCAGCATCAACTGTTGAAAATGAATATAATAAAACAAAGAAGGTTAGAAGAAGTGTCATGGTATCTGCAAAGGTAGCTAGCCAAGCATCAGTTCTCATTTCTTCTCCACCACTTTTTTTTCTAGACATTGTCTGTCACCCCAGCTTTTTTTGCTTGCTCTTCAACAAATTTAGCTCTGTCAAAAGGTGATAGGTAAGATGTTAACTTTTCTTCAACTATTCTTGGATTTACTCCAGATTGAATTGCAAGTATTCCTTCAAGCATCATTTCTCTATTATTCACTTCAATACTAGATTTATAATTTAGATTTTGCGCCATAGGAACCAATATTAAGTTTGCGAGTAATGCACCATAAAATGTAGTTATTAATGCTTTTCCCATACCAGAAGCCAGCGCTGAGGAATCACTTAAATTTGCAAGCATTTGAATAAGTCCTATAAGTGTACCAAGCATACCAAAGGCTGGTGCATAAGCCGCCCAAGCTTTTAACATATTAGCTCCATCACCATGACGTCTTTCCATCTCTCCTATTTCTAGTTCCATAATATCTTTGATTGTTTCAGGTTCTAGACCATCGACCACCATTTGTAGTCCTTTTTTCAAAAATTCATTTGTAAGATGAGACATTTCATCTTCAAGTGATAAAAGGCCCTCTCTTCTTGCTTTTTTAGATAGTGATGTAAAGCTATTAATAATCTCAGAACTAGAGGATGTACTTTCTTTAAAAGATTGTACAATGACCTTAAGTACTTTATTCATAGCTGAAACAGGATATGCTATTAGCAGTGCCGCAAATGACCCACCTACTGTAATCGCTATTGAAGCCGGATCATAAAATATTTTTAAACTAGTTCCCCCAGATGCCATCCCCCATATAGTTAACCCAAACCCTATTACAATTCCAATAGTGGTCAAAATATCATGTTTTTTCATGCCCCTACCCCCTATAACTTGCCAGTAAATATCCTGTTTTTATATTTTATTATTTTATCAATTACTACATCTGTGCTTTCAAGTACAATGTACTTCTTGCCGTTTACTAAAGTTATTAATGTTTCTGGCATTGTTTCAATCTTTTCTATAACTTCTGCATTTAAGATAAATTCCTCTTTATTTAATCCCGTAAGTTTTATCATGAGACCTCCTAATGATATATTTATATTATATGTATAAATTTAAGAGGATTTGGTAAGTCTCAAATAATTTTGTACTTGAGACTTACTACAAATTCACTCTAATATTTTATGTTTACACTACCTCTTTAGATTTATTATCTCCTGTAATATTTCATCGCCTGTGCTAATTGTCTTACCCGCTGCTTGGAAGGCTCTAGTTGCAACTATCATATCTGTAAATTGCTCAGCTAGGTCAACATTTGACATTTCAAGCATTCCTGAAAGCATAGCACCGTAACCTTTACTATTATCAGTAATTTTATCAGATCCAATTGCTGATCTAACTACAGGTTCTCCTGAGTTAGAATTGCTTTCATATAAATTTTTACCAAGCTTGCCTAGTCCTGCTGGGTTATTAAATGATGCCATAGCAATCTGTCCAATTATAGTTACCGCATTATTATCTAAAGTGGCCTTAATAGTTCCATCCTTTTCTATGGAAAAAGATTTTACCTTGGCTGTAGTTGCTGTAGCTGGTGGAATTGGAACAACAGTTACTTCATCTGGTATTGTTAATGGTATAATGTCAGTAACTGGGGTAGTAGGCACAGGGCCATTTGCATCTACAAATTTTGTGGTAAGTACAGTTCCCGCATAGCTTAAACTTCCACCTATAGCATAGCCCATAACCCTAAACCCATCTGAGGTTAATAAATGACCTTCATGATCTCGTGTTAAAGCTCCATCCCTTGTATATGATGTATTTAATGTTCCAGTTCCCATAGTGTGTTTAGCTGCATCAACTGCTATTTTTCCATCAACAGGTCCAGTTGCAACTATTAAATACCCTTCTCCATCCATAGCAACATCTAGATTTCTAGATGTTGGCTGCATCATCCCTTGACCTACCATAGTATCTATTCCTGCCACTTGCACTCCTAGTCCTACTTGCTTTGGGTTAACTCCACCTTGATTGGTTGATGGTGAAGATGCATCAGACATACTTTGGCTTACCATATCTTGAAACCTAACTCTTCCGCTTTTAAAAGATGTAGTTCCAACGTTCGCTATATTATTTCCTATAACATCTAATTTAACTTGATTTGCTTTCATTCCACTTATTCCTGCATATAATGATCTTAACATATTATTACCTCCATATTTTTTCTTCTTAAGCTAAATTCCAATAGAGTTATAATGCAATTGTAACTTTCTTAGTAATTACCTTGCTTCTGTACCTCCACAAAGTTAAGCTTCCTAAAAGGTCCAGCTTATATCATAACTACACTATCTATATTGGTTATTACACTTATTTCGCTTTGATTTTTATCAAAAGCAGTAATTATAGTCCTATTTTTAATACTGGTTATGAGTGCCATATCCTTGTATAATATTAATGATTGTTTAGCACCTTTACTGTCTGCTATATTTATTCCTTCATTGATCTTTTTCATATCCTCATCATCAAAATCAATATTTCTACTATTAATCCTTTGTGCAGCATGAGAAGATATGGTGAAAAACTCTTCTTTTCTTATTTGTTTATCTAAAATCTTATTAAAGGCATTTTTTTCTTCATTGGATAAACTGCCTTTGTTATTAACTTTATTACTTTTATTTTGCAAACCATCAACGGAATACTCAGTAAAGTCTATAGTTGAGTATAGTTTGCCATTTACCACTCTATAAGACATATACCAACATCACCTTACCATCGCTATTAATTACTTTTTTATTCTACTCTTGAGATGTTTCCAAAGTTTACATCCTTGGTAATTTCTTTTCCATTTTCCTGCCATGCAATAGTTAAATTAGTACCCTTTGCATCCCTAAAAACGCTTTTAACTATACCAGTATATTTTATAATATTTTTTACATCGGTACCTTCCTGCACCAAAGCTTCAACCTTTTTACCCATTAAGCTTACTGCACTTGAAAAGCTTGTGTTTCCATTTATATAATCTAATCTATAGTCTGGTACATCTAAAATATCTGTCAAAGAGTCTGCCGGGAAATCTTTTATAGATCCATCTGCAATTTCTACTGCCATTTTAGTTATACCTGCTTCTTTATAAACCGCCTTCACAGTGCCTCCATATTGCATTCCATTTGCATCATAACTACTAAAAGCTACCACCTTACCCACAAGTGAAGAAGCTGTTGAAAAGGCTACTGTGCTATTTAAATTTGTCATCTGCTCAAGAGCCGCAAACTGAGCCAATTGAGATACAAATTCTGTACCATCCTTACCCTTAGTTGGATCTTGGTTAGAAAGTTCCGCTGAAAGAATTTTCAAAAAAGAGTTCTTGTCCATCTCTTCACCTTTTTTAACAATTCTAGTTCCTCTGTCAGTTGCTCTTGCTGACCTATCCGCGTCCTTTGTTTGTGGTGTTATTATCGGTCCATTTGTAGCCATATTTATCGCGCCCTTACATTTTTTATTTTACAAGGTACTAAATTTTTAAACAAATTTATTTACCTGATTTTCTTCTATAGCATAGTTATTGCTTATAGAAATATCGCCTTCATCTTCTAAACCCATATTTTGATTTCTGTTATTATTTTCACTACCATTATTATTTTTCTCATTTGAGTTCTTATTAAAAAATGTGGAATCCTCATAAATATTTATATCTAAGCTTTGAATTTTAATATCCATATTTTTTAACTTATCGCTTATATCCTGAATATTTTGATTCAATAAATTATAAGTGTCCTTATTTAAAGCTGATATACTAGCCTTCATAATCCCGCTTTCCATAGTAAGCTTTATAGTTATTTCTCCAAGTTCCTTAGGATTCATTTTTACTGTTAAATCCTTAATATTGTTAATTTCCATAAATTTTATTGATTTAATAACATCTACTGTAACGTTGTTTTTATCAATTACTATATTGGGCATTTGTACTTTAGGTGCATCTACAGTCTTCACAGCTTCAAATTGATTCATAAAATTTACTGCTTTAGATATTTTTGATTGATCCTTATCTTCTCCAAGCAAATTATTAAGAAATTTTTCTTCAAAGGAACTATTTCCAGAAGATTTATTATCCTTTTTAGCATCACTTGAACTTTGCATTTGATTTTCAGGAACAATTTCAGAAGCTGTCTTAGTGCTTTGCTCTATTACTTTTTTTAGCAGATTTTCTTTTATTAATACATCATCACTATTTACGCCAACAGTTTGTGAAGTAGATGTTTTTAATAAATTCAAATCGCCCTTTACCTCCAAGATTTTAGTAGTTAGTTTTTGTATCACATCAACTGTTTCAGAAGTCAGGTTGTTATTTCCTTTTGATTTTTCTAACAGTGCAACAATTTCACTAAGGTTATTTTTCAACATACTCTTTACATCAGGAGTTAATTTTTCCCCACCTATTAATTGTTCCACACCCAATAGGGTTTCTAAATTAATAGATTTAAGCTCACTGTCAACCTTTGTACTTACCGAAGCCTCAGAAACATTTTTAAGCATAGAACTGAATAATTGAAGTAACTGTTGCAGTTGTTCCATTTGTGACCCAGATTTATCGGGTCCTTCCAATTCTTTCGATGAACCCTCCGCAGTTTGTTTAAGTTTAGCTAAAGCTTCTTCTATGAGATTAGTTACTTTTAAATCCTTGTTATCATCAGAGTTGTTCAACTCCTTTGAAATATCGCCTTCCTCTGTGTATTTATCAGTACCCTTGCTTTCAATGTCCTTGGTTTCAGCATACTTCTTTTCAACATTAAGACCCTGATTTTCCGTTTTTGCCTTATCCAGATTCTGATCCTTATTGTATTTCTTCTGAATGTTCCCACCAGAATAATTCCTAGAGTTTAATTCACGGTTATCTAAAATTTTCTTAAACTCTTCACTTTTATTTGATTGCTTTGGAATATCCTGTTTTTTAGAAGTAGCCTTTGTCATCAAATTCATATTTACGTTCATTTTTTTCACCTCCTCTCCCTGTGTTTATTTCTAATAAAAGCATAAAGTGCAAATTCATCATTAGTCTTTTGTTCTATTAAGTTTTGTTCTTTAAAAAAAGCACTCATTTGCTTTTCTTTTAAAATCTCTACAGTCTTTTTTTCAATTTGGCATTGTTTCAATTTTTCTCTTTTCTCATCTAGTATCTCTTCTTTTTCCTCTAATACAGAGTTAGTATCATTGATAGCAAAATTTAAAGCATTTAAATAATTCTGTATTATTTTCTGCTGAACAACTGATTGATATGCGTCTACGTTTCTATGAGTTTTATATTTTTCTTCTAAATTATATAGCTTGTTTTCCACTAATTTCTTTTCTCTTTGAGCTTCTTTAAATTCAAGTTTACTTTTATCTTCAAAATCTTTCCTAATATCTAGAAGCTTTTGCAGTCTGAACTTGTATACTCCTGCCAATTTAAAAACTCCTCTCTAAGAACCTTTCAGAATATCTCGCATAACCACTAATTAAATATCTTGTTTAACATATTCAAACTATCTTTAAAGTCTGTAGTCTCATTTATACCCTGCTTTAAATAAGACTCTATGCTATCATTATATTTAATTGCATTATCAATTTTCTTGCTACTGCCTTTTACGTATGCCCCAATATTTATCAAATCTTCAGAATCATTATAAGTTGCCATAAGCTCCCTAGCTGTGGAGGCATCTTGTTTATGCTCTACTGTAGCAATTTCAGACATTAACCTACTTACGCTACCTAGAACATCAATAGCTGGATAATGGTTTTTTGCAGCTAGGGCTCTTGATAAAACTATGTGTCCATCTAGTATTCCGCGAACAGCATCTGCTATTGGTTCATTAAAATCATCACCATCAACAAGTACTGTATAAAAAGCTGTGATAGATCCCTTTTGTGACATTCCACTACGTTCCATTAATTTAGGTAACATTGCAAACACTGATGGAGTATATCCTTTAGTGGCTGGCGGCTCACCTATAGCTAGTCCAATTTCTCTCTGTGCCATGGCAAATCTAGTAACTGAATCCATCATTAGAATGACTTTTTTACCTTGATCTCTAAAGTATTCTGCAATAGCTGTAGCTGTAAATGCCCCTTTTAATCTTACTAAAGCTGGTTTATCAGAAGTTGCACATACGATAATTGATTTTTCCATTCCCTTTTTTCCTAAATCTTTTTCTATAAAATCCAGTACTTCGCGTCCTCTCTCTCCTATAAGTGCAATAACATTTACATCTGCTTTTGCTTCTCTTGCTATCATTCCAAGGGTTGTACTCTTACCTACTCCACTACCTGCAAAAATACCTATTCTTTGGCCCTCTCCACAAGTCAAAAACCCGTCAATTGCCCTAATGCCAGTAGGCAACACCTCTGTTATTCTACGTCTTTTTAGTGGATCTGGTGGAGATGCATTTAATGAATAAGTTGTATATTGGGTGATTTCAGGTCCATCTAAAGGATTGCCTAGGCCATCTAAGACCTTTCCAAACAAATCTTCAGAGCATTTAACGCTTAAGGGACTTCCAGTTGGTACCACTCTACATCCTGGTGATATACCCACTAGTTCACCCAGCGGCATTAAAATTACATCCTTATCTCTAAACCCAACAACTTCACAAGAGATCTCTTCATTTGATATATTATAAATTTTACACACTTCACCAACAAAAGCCGTTATTCCTTGAACTTCAATAGTAAGACCTATAACATTCTTCACCACACCTTCGCAGTAAGTGTAGTTAATATCAGGAATTTTATTCATTAAATACTCAAAATTTAGATTTATCATAATAGTTCTCGCCTTTCTAAATTTGTATTTGTTCTTCCTGAAAAACTTCTATTATTTTTTCTATACCGTAAGCTATGCTTACAATACTTTTACCTGTATCTTTTTCAATAACAGCAGTTCCATCATCTAAAAAATTATCCTCTATTACAAATATATCCCCTTGAAAAGCCAGCTTAAATTTCCAATTTTCAATTTGCTGCTTTATGTTAGAAAAATGCGAATTATTAGTTTTTATAATATAGGATTTTATATTTCTTTCAGCCTTTATACAATTGAAAATCATTTCATTTAAAGCATCTTTTTCCACTACTTCTCTTTTCAATATATTCTCAGCTATACTTAAAACTAAGGCTTTTATATGTCGTTCTTTATCCATCAAATACTGATTATACTCGCCTTTTGCTGCAGTTAATATTTCATCAGCCATGGCTTTTAGTTCTTCTGCCTCATGCTTTGCATCGCAAATAGCCTCGTTATAACCGTTTTCATAGCCTTCCTTGTGCCCTTGTTCTAACCCTTCTTTAAAAGCTTGCGTTTTTGTTATTCCTGCTTCGATAAAGGCTTTTGAAATAATTTTTTCGCTTTCTCTCCCTGCATTCACTAAAATATTTTTAGCAATATTTTCATAACTTTCCATGTTAGCTTTTTTAATGCTATGATTTTCTCCAAGAATTTCCACTTCAGAATCTTCGCTTAACTGAGTGTTTATTTCTCTATTTCCCTGATCTAAAACCCTTGAATTTTTTATAACATTAAATGACGATTGCATCTTCACCACCTCTTGAAAGTACGATTTCACCAGCTTCATCTAATCTTCTCAAAATACCAACAATTTTTTGTTGTGCCTTTTGAACATCCATAAGTCTAACTGGTCCAAGGAACTCCATATCTTCTTTTAAAGATGCCGCTGCTCTCTTTGACTGATTTTTGAATATAGCATTTGCAACTTCTTCTGAACATCCTTTTAATGCAAGAGATAAATCTTTAGAATCTACTTCTCTTAGAACTCTTTGTATTGAAACATCATCCAATGTGATAATATCTTCAAATACAAACATAGATTCTTTAATCTTTTCTGCCAGTTCTGAATCTTCTCTTTCAAGGCCTTCCGTAATATTTTTTTCTGTGGTTCTATCTACTTGATTTAAAATATCCACTAGGGATTCTATTCCACCAACCACAGTACTATCAGTTCTAATAACAGATGATAATTTTCCATCTAGGACCTTCTCAATTTCTTTAATAACCATAGGAGAAATACTACTCATAGTTGCGATTCTATAAGATACTTCACTTTGCAAATCTACTGGAAGCTCCGCCATTATCTGAGCAGCCTTGTCCGCTTGCATATAACACATAATAAGTGCTATTGTTTGTGGATGTTCATTAGCTATAACATTCAAAAGTTGATGTGCATCCGCTTTCCTTGCAATTGAAAATGGTCTATATTGTTGAGTTTCTTCCGTAACCTTGTCTAATATTTCCTTTGCTCTTTGTGAACCAAGTGCTTTTGAAAGCAAACTCCTCGCATACTCAAGTCCACCTTCTATAATAAAATCCTTTGCTTTATTCATCTCCATAAATTCATCTAGAATTACCAGTCTTTGTTCATATTTAACTGATGCTATATTAGCAATTTCATAAGTTACCTTTTGAATATCCTTATCTGGCAGTTTTTTTATTATACCCGACGAAGCGTCCGGCCCTAAAGTTATAAATAATATAGCTGCCTTCTGAACCCCTGTAAGTTTTTCGCTTTTAGCCATTATTTATCACCTCTCATCCTCTGTCAACCAAGACTTAATTATCTCAGCAACTTGTTCTGGCTTCTCGGAAGCGTACTTTTTAACTTCTTTTTCCATATGGAATTTTTTATTATTATCTTCAAATTCAATAGGAGGATAAATTTCTTGTTGCTTTGGAGCAACATTATCTCCAATTATCATATCAATGCCCCCTGAAGCTGTTTCTTTTTTCTTACTAGACCTTCGAATTGCAATTAACAATATAATAAATAATATAATTGCTAGAGCTCCATATGCAATACGAGCGTATAGCGCTTTTTTCTCAGCTGATTTACTAGCATTCTCTATATCTAGCAGTGCTTTTTCGGCCATTTTTTTACTATCACTATTAAAGTTTAACCCCTCTACACTTATAGAATCTCCTCTTTCTTGAGAGTAGCCTATAGCCTTCGCTACTAAATTATTTACAGAAGTTCTAGTATTTTCATCTAAATTACCATCTAATACAACTGAGGTAGTAATTCTTTTAATTCCTCCAGGAGCCTTGACTAAAATTTCCTCTGTTTTTGAATTTTCATAATTTTTTGTACTATCTCTATTTACAACATTCCCATCTTTCGCAGTTGTAGGCGATGTGTTTTGCGCCGCATTATCTATCACCCCATCATCTACAGGGCTTTTGGATAATCCAGTACTAGAGCCACCGTTCCAGGTTTCAACATCATGAGAACTTACAATGGTTCCCTTTGGCTCATATTTAACACTATTTTTTTTAAGTGCATCAAAATCAAGTTCAGAGTTAACAGAAACCTTTACTCCATTTTTATATATTGGCTCTAATACCTTCATTATCTTTGCCTCTAAATTTTTTTCAATTTGTGCTTTTAATACTTGTTGCTTATCTGTAGACCCAGTTATTGTATCTTTTTCTTCGTCATATAAACCCTCGGTCAAAAGCTGAAATTTATCTGATACTATACTCACATTTTCCTTTGGAAGGTTTTCCACGGCTCCGGTTAACAATGCTACTACGGCCTTTACCTGCGCATTGTCAAGTTTAGTACCTGCTTTAAGCTTTATTACAACAGAAGCACTAGCTGGTTCAGTCTCTCTAACAAATGCTGTATTTTCTGGTAGAACCAAATTAACCTTAGCTCCTTCAATTTCTGGAAAAGACTTAATAGCTCTTTCTATTTCACCAGATAAAGCCCTTTGGTACATGATTTTAGTCTCTGTATCTGTAGGTGCCATTTTACCACTATCAAAAAGTTCAAACCCGTTACTTCCCTCTGTAATTTTAACCTCTGACATAAGCTCCATTCTGAGGCTGTCAAGCTCACCCTTAGGCACTAGTATGGAGCTTCCTTTTATCTTATATTGAGTTTTTTTCTCTTTTAACTTTGCAACAATAGCACCTGAATCCTCGGGTGTCATATTGGAAAACAACACATCATACTTAGTTGAAGATGCTCTGATAAAAAAAGAGATAAGGGCTACTATAATTACACTCGTAAGTAGACTATAAGCTATTTTTTTGCTTTTACTTAAATTACCCCAACCTTGCGATAGCTTATTCTTTATTTCATGTAGCTTGTTCATATATTGCACCCCTTACTATATCTGCATTCTATTAAATTCCCCATAGGCATCAACAAGTTTATTTCTAATTTGCACCGCCAATTCTAAAGACAGCTTAGCTTCTTCTGTGGATAACATAACCTTGTGTACATCTTCTTCTTCACCCTTTATAAACTTTTGAGTAAGATTTTCTGATTCGATTTGTTTATCATTAACTTCATTTAGTTTTTCTTTTAAAGTATCTAAGAAACTACTGCTTTCCTTATTGCCTTCTACATCATCCCTTTGAAGTTCATTTTTTTGAAGTTCATTAAATATTTTTGTATTTTGGATATAAGCATTAATATTCATAAATCATTCTCCTATCTACCTATTTCTAAAGCTTTAGAAAACATACTTTTTTGAGCATTAATAGAATTTACATTTGCCTCATATGCTCTTGTAGAAGCAATCATATCTGCCATTTCATTTAAAATATTCACGTTAGGCATTGTCACATATCCTTCCACATCTGCATCTGGATGAGATGGATCATAGACACGCCTCAAAGGTGAATCATCATTTTCAATACCAACAGCTTTAACCCCTTTAAAGCTTGTTTTGTATGTACCACTAGTTTTATCCATTTCTTGTTGCAAATTTTCTTGAAATACAGCTATTTTCCTAATGTATGGTTGTCCATTCTCTCCCCTAGTAGTAGTTGCATTAGCTATATTAGAAGCTATTGTATCCATCCTTAATCGTTCTGCCGTTAATCCACTAGAACTTATTCTCATTCCCATAAAAGCATTATTCATTATGTACTATTTCCCTCCTCCTATTATGTACCTTGTAAGTGATATCTTACTATTAGCTTGCGTAACTAAAGCGTTAAACATTAATGTGTTTGCTGCTTGATTAGCCATTTCTAGGTCTATATCCACGTTATTACCATCCTGTCTCATGCTAGTACCTTCGTCCTTTTGCACTGAAATATCTCCAGTGCCGCTAACCGTTTGTATATGTTTTTCATTGTCAGTTTTTAACGTATTTTTAACCATGCTGTCATTTAAGGTCTCTTCAAATGTAACATAGAACTTCTTATAACCTTTCGTATTAATATTAGCAACATTATTTGCAATAACTTTACTTCTTAGTGCGGAAGCATCCATACTCTTTTTCAACAAATTATAGGTGTTTTCACTAATAGAACTTCCATCCATATTCACTATTCCCCCACCCCCTTCTTAATCACCTTATATATTAGACATATAATTCTAAATTCCTTTTTAATTTTCATATTTTACTAAAAATTAGCGAAAATTATTTTTAATTACACTGTATTCGACTAAATTATTCTTATTTTATAGTATTAGTTTATCCTTTAAAAAAATGTTTTAATAAATTTAAAATGCTCATTTTCGTTATTAAAATGCTTATTTAAAGAACTATGTTTCTTTGTTAGAAATTTTTATGATGTTTATGTTTTTTTTGGAAATCTATTTTATTATACATTATTGTTTTAATTTGTCAATAAAAATATATTAATTCAACAAAAAGAGACTTGATTTTCATCAAATCTCTCTTTTACTAACTTTACGTTCATTATACATTTAAATTAATTGCAAAATTAACATTAAAATATATATATGCATTTACTAAAGTGTCTTTACAATAATAGTTTTAATCTTTGAAATATTGTTTGAATTATCCTCAGCAATAAAATATATTTTATATTCTGTGTTTTATTTGAAAGCACTTATAATTTCTGAAATTATTTACTATATTAATAGATGTATCTTTATCCGTGCTCCGTGCTCTTATCATACACCTTGATATTTTCATAAATTACAGAATTCAAGTCTATTTCTTTGTTAGATTTAATGGTCCATTTCTTATCTGGCATTAGATTAAATTGAGTAGACGCTGAAAAAATAACTCAAAAACTGAGTTATTTATCTAGCTCTAACATTCTCTAGTATTCTTAATGCATCCTGCGGTAATTTATTTGATTGAACCATCATAGCAGTTCCAGCTTCTACAAGAAGATTATATTTAGTATATTCCATGATTTCCTCAGCTATATCTGCATCTCTTATATCACTTTCAGCGAATTGTATTTTATCTGAAATCTCTATTGTAGAATTATAATTACCTTCCAATCTACTGCATAGGGCTCCAAATTTACTTCTAGCAGCTATGATAACATCAATGGCATCGTCTACAATACCTAGAGATTTATCTACATCATTTACATCTACAGTAACTACATCTGGGTTACCTGCTACACCTGCGACTGTAAGTCCCAATCCTTTAGATGACATATCTAGCCTTGGAATATCTATCTTTTCCCCCACGTTTGCTCCTGACACAGTTTTTATAGTAACAGTGCCATTATTATCTCCCCCAACTAAAAGGTTTACCCCGTTAAATTGAGTATTATCTGCCATGTCCTTTGCGCCCTGAATCATTTGATTTATATCCTTTTGAATAACTTCTCTATCCTCAGGCGTTGTAATTCCTCTAGATTGTACTAATAGTTCTCTAATTTTTTGCAAGTTATCAGTGATACCTTCAAGACCACCTTGTGCCGTTTGAATCAAGCTAATTCCATTTTGACTATTTCTAGCCGCCATTTGAAGTCCTCTTATTTGCATTCTAAGTCTCTCACTTTGAGCCATTGCACTAGGATTATCTTTGGAGCTATTTATTTTAATACCAGTAGATATTTGACCTAATGAATTACTTTGCTTAATAAGATTCTTACTATATTCTCTATATATATTTAATGATGCAATATTCTTGTTTAATCTCATAAAATCAACTCCATTATTTTTTTTATTCACTATCTAATTAATATATCGTATATACTAAGTTTAACTTTAAGGATTCTTACCCACTATTTTAACGAATGTATTTTTTGTAACCCTTCACTATAATCCAAGTACACTAAAAAACAATTATATCCAAAGGATACATTCTGATGCAGCTTTCAAAAGAAGCGATGGCATCCATTTCTGATATTCTACCACTCGTAAGGTTTCTATATAACATATACAGCTTTAAATGAAGATCTGGATTTAAATTCTTAGCTTCCACCATTTTTTCAAATATTACATTCTCAAGTGAAATCTTACTGTCCGAATTAAGGATACTAGAAACAAATGTTTGTAGTTCTCCAATTTTCATTTTCAAATGTGGCTCAAAGCAAAGAGCGTTTATTTCCTCTAATTCATTAATAATTTTCTCTATTTCTTCTAATTGAATTGAAACTCCATTACTACTACTCAAATAATATCACCTCACTTTGGTTAAGCCAAAATGAACACCTGCAACTACTACTGTAGTTTCTGATGCCCACTCTAATGCTTTCCCGTGTTCTGTTCTTCTCTTTTTTCGTCTACGCCCTTGTATCCAAATGTTGTCCTAGATTAGGGTCTATTGCAACATTCTTTATCATTTGTGCCATTTGAGTAGCAGTTTCCTTACCATTATCCATTACAATTTTCATTACTGCAATACCAGCTGATTCTTGTACTCTCGATTGACTCATTGCCATTGATAACGCACCTATATCCATTTGTTCACTTCCTATAATTATTCATTTAAAAACCTTGCTAATCTATTATCGACATATATTAGCAAAACTTTATATCCATCATCTGCTCAAATAGCTATTTCTATTTTATCATTTAAATAGTTTTGTATTTTTTATCCACTGTTCTGTCTCTTCTATTCCCTGCTCTAGCGTAAACTTTGGCTTCCAATCCATAAGTTCTTTAGCCTTATTATAGTTACATTTAAGTTTCATAATTTCACTTTGTGGATGAATGTGTTTTACATGATTTATTTTAACTCTTTCCTTTGTTATAATCTCTGCAAGTTCGTTAACAGTAACATCCCTACCAGTGCCTGCATTTACTAATTCACCATTAACCTCTTGTGAGTAACCTGTCATAACAACAAACCTAGCACAATCCTTAACATAAAGTAAATCTCTTGTCTGCTTCCCACTTCCATATATATTTATATCTCTTTCATGAAGTGAATTATTTATAAATATAGCAACAACTCCGCCTTCTCCACCAGTCTTTTGAAAAGGTCCATAAGTATTAAAAGGTCTTATAACTACCGTTGGAAGCTTATAGGCATTATAATATGATAATACCATGTTTTCAGCTGCTATTTTACTTCCACCATAGGGTGATACAGGTTTTGTAGGATGATTTTCATCTATTCCACTATCATCTGCTGCATCATAAACCATGCAGGTACTCATAAATACAACTTTACATGGATAAGTATCCTCCTTAGAATCTAAAACCCATCCATCTCCATCCATACTTCCATTTTTACCAAACATCTGAATCTTAGCTTTTTCAAGTATATTGAAAGTACCAACAGTATCATTGAAAAAAGTAGTTCTTGGATCATCTATACTATCTTGCACATTTATTGATGCTGCAAGATGATATATTACATCAAATTTCTCTTTAAAAATGTCATCCAAAGTCTTTTGGCTTTGTATATCTCCTTTTATAAATCTAAAACTATTATTCCCTACAAACTCTTCTATATTTTCAAGTCCTCCATTGGACAAATTATCAAATGCAGTTATTCTATGACCATCCTCTAATAGTCTTTTAACCACCCAGCGGCCTATAAATCCTGCGCCTCCAGTTACAAGTATGTTCATACTAACACTCCTCCAAAATTAATTTTTTCACTATTTTGTTTACACCATTTCCATCAATAGCTTCTTTAGCTCTTGCATACATTTCATTTCTTTTTCCATAATCATTACATAAAGCGTTTAACTCTCTTACAAATGTATCTTTATCTAATTGATTGTACCATCCTATATTTTTTATTAATCCCATTTTGCTCATCTTATCAGCTATTCCTTGTTGATTGTTCGCAACCACTATGCCTAGCGTTGATATTCCGCAAGCTGTTAGTTCGTATAATGTACTGCCACAAGCTGAAATAGCTATATCACATTTTTGCATGACTTCGTACATATTAGCATTATAATAAAAATTAATATTTGTGTTTTCAAAGTTCTTCAAGGAGTTGTTTTTATCAAAAGAAGGTCCTACAACAACATGAAAGTTGTACTCTAGTGTTTTTACATATTCTAAAAGCTGTTCTGTAACGTGATGCGGATCTCCTCCACCTACTGTTATCAGTATATCATTCGCTTTTTCCTTTATGTACTTTTGGGAAATCCCTCTAAATTCTTCTCGTAACATTATGTAATCTGAACCTATAAGTAGCTTTGTATCAGTATTAACCTTATAATTAAAATCAACACCATCTAGATTTTGATTAATTAAAAAATCCACATTAAAATAATATAAATTCATATCGTCTATATATGCAGTTTTATTAAACATTTTTTTAGTCTCATCAAAATACTTTTCATCAATATCGTAACTATCAGTAATTAACAAATCTGCTTCTATATCTTTTAAATCAAGTAATACAAAATCCTCGCGTATTTTTTCAACTTCAAATCCACTTAATTTTACCTTTTCAATACCTACTCTATATCTATCACTTAAAGGATTGTCAACCTTACATATATAAAAGACATCATGAATTTTAGATAATTCCTTTGCTAAAACCAAAGTTCGCATTATATGCCCCATGCCAATTTCAGCACCACCATCTGCTCTAATACCTATTTTCATTTTTAGATTAAAATTCAATTGCTTTTACTCTAAAAACTTTGTTGCTATAATTGCATTTTGCGACAATAAACAAGGTATTTCATCAATTATCGGATATGCAAGAAGACTTTCTTCTGAAAAATAAGCATTATTCTTTTTCACAATATCAGTTTTAGTAACAGGACAACATAATGGATTTAAAACTTCCGAGTTTAAGTTTTTTTCAATAATTATTAGTCCAGTAGGATTTAATGGATTTGAGCATATGCCAAATAATTTATGTTCAATAACATTATATCCAAGTTTTTTTGCTGTTGAATATAAATTAGTAACATATCCATGACTTAACATTCTTTCTTTCGACTCTTCGTTTGCAAATTCATAAGATGGTTCTAATAATATTAAATATTTATTAGTTATACGATATAGTTCCATAAGTGCTTCTTTTTCTTTACCCCCATTAGGTTCAATTGAATGAGATGTATATACTATATCAATAGAATTATCTTTAAACGGTGTGCAAAATAAATCTCCTGTAAATAGTTCCACATTACTTATTTTTAAGTCATTTAAGAATTGCTTAGCATATTTTATTCTTGACCAAGATATATCAAACCCATAACATTTATTAGGTTTATTTTCTAATGAGAGAATCAATGGCGCTAATGTAGTCGCTTCTCCAATACCAACTTCTAATAATGAGTTATATTTGCCTAAATTACCAATGCATTGAGCAAGTTCAAAACAATATTTATTTGAAAATAACGAATCTTCCTTGTATGCCTTACTGTATGTACCAGCTTGAAAATCATAGCTAATCATAATATCTTCAATGGAATTGTAATTATTCCCCTCTGTCTCTTTTAAATGTTTTATTATATTTGTATTTTCTAAATACAATTGTTTAACTCTACTTAAAATTTTTAACTTATCCATTTTTAATACTCCTTAATGTTTTTATTTTTTACACCAAACCTTCTTCCTTAAGTAGTGTTCTAACTTCCTCTTTACTTAAAATGTTTTTATCTGATGAATTATAGCTTTTAATTTCAACTTTTGTATGTTTTTCATAAAATTTATATAAATTCTCTAAATATGCTGATGGCAACACCGAATACATATCCCCTAAGTCAAAAGCAAATTCAGACTCTTCCTTAGTCATAAGTTCTTCAAATTTTCTTTCTCCAGCCCTAAGTCCAATGGTATGTAGCTTCACATCTTCTCTTTTTATATTAAGCTTTTTACAAGTTTCTTCAACCACTGCCTCTGCAAGATCATAAAGTTTAATTACTGGCATTTTTAGAACAAAAACTTCTCCACCTACTGTATTCTCAGCAGCATCCATAATAAGCTTTACCGCTTGAGTTAAAGTCATCATAAATCTAGTCATTTCTGGATCAGTAACTGTAATCTTTCTATTTTTTTCAATTTGGGTTTTAAATAGTGGTATTACTGAACCCCTAGATCCCATGACATTTCCAAACCTAACTGCAACAAATTTTGTTCTACAATTACCTTTGTTAAAGTTTGCTGCTTGTACTAATTTTTCTGCTAAAAGCTTTGTAGCTCCATAAGAATTTGCTGGATTAATGGCTTTATCTGAACTTGTAAATACTACACACTCCACATTATTATGCATAGCTGCTTTTATTACATTTTCCATACCTACTATATTCGTTTTAATAGCTTCACTAGGATTATACTCACATGCCGGAACATGTTTCATAGCTGCTAAATTAAATACTACATCTATATTATTCATTGCTCTTTCTACCCTCTCATAATCTCGCACATCACCAATCAAAAATCTAAACTGTTTATGATCATTAATTTCATTTTCCATTATAAATTGTTTATATTCATCTCTGCTTAGTATTCTTATTACCTTTGGATCTTGTTTAACAAGTTCCTTTATAAGTCCATATCCTATAGTACCTGTCCCGCCAATTATAAGAATCTTTTTTCCTGTGTAATATCCCATCGTAATCCTCCAACTATAATCATTATTTAACTTTCAAATAAATGTAACTCCATTTTCCACACCATTTCTTCTTTCAATATTAAAACTCATTTTTTATGATATATATTATAATATTCGTGTAATTTCATCAATAGTTTACACTTATTTAATAGATAACAAAATGATTAGTAGAATTAACCACTAATCACTGTATTAATTGTATATTAACTTGCACTCCATAGGCGTTCCTTTATTAATATCTTCTTTTGCCATTTTTCCAATTATGTCATTATAATATCCCGTATGCATTCCATACCCTAGTCTTATAGATTTTACATTACTCTCTGTAAAAACTTCTCCTTTTTTAATGTCTTCAACAACAAATAATGACCTAGAAAATGCCCTACTATTTTTCGTTTTATCAGTTAAATCATAAGTAACAGTCCCTAAAGCCTTCTCAGTTTCTCTTATTGATTTTACCATAGCCTTAGTTCATCTGACTCTAAATAAAATGCCGCATCCGGTCCGCCATCCGCTCTACATAAAGTAAAATGTTTTTCTATAATCTTAACTCCAAGTGCTACAGCCGCAATAGGTACTGAAATACCTACTGTATGGTCTGATAAACCTACCACCACATTAAATGTTTCTGCTAAATTAGGTATAGTTTTTAGATTCATATCTTCTAACGGTTCTGGATAGCTACTTGTGCATTTTTAAATCGCTATTTGTTCATTTCCTACTCTTTTACATGCATCTATTCCTCTTGTATTTCACTTAATGTAGCAACTCCTGTTGCCAGAATCATAGGTTTTCCTTTTGATGCCATAATCTCAAAAGAAGCTACTTTATATGCAGAGACACCATACCTTCAAGAAAATCAACTGCTGTTTTATCAAAAGGTGAAGGAAAACATATTAATCCTTCTTCTTCAACAATTTTTTTCAGTTTTGGCTGCCAGTCCCAAGGAGTGTATGCTTCCTTGTATAAATCATAAAGATTTCTATCGTCCCAAATAGTTCCTTGCTATATTTTAAAATATTCTTTGTCACAATCTATAGTTATAGTATTGGCTGTATATGTTTGGAGTTTAACAGCATCAACGCCTGCTTTCGTTGATTCTTTTATAAGTTTTACTGCATTATCGAAACTTCCGTTATGGTTTGCTGAAAGTTCTGCTATAATAAATAACGGTTGCTCACTACCTGCTAATTTATTTGAAATTTTTATCATACTATTCATAAACTAAAACCTCCATAAGTTGTTTATAATATTTAATATAATCATCACACTCCATCTTTTTATATCCCAATCTTTGAAAAACTTTTTGTGATTTTATATTATCATATTTAACATAGCCTACAAATTTACTTATTTCACGTTTTGTGTTCATTTCTAGTAGTCCCAACATTTCTATTGATAAATTACGCCCTCTATAATCTTTATCTATACTATAGCTAATTATAGCTTCCTTATTTTTAATATCAATACTTACTTTACCTGCTGGAATACTTCCATAATAAAATACAAATATATCAGTGGTATTAGAATTTAATTTGTTGTTAAACCACTTGATATGATCTTTATACTTTATCTCATTATTATCAAATGAATTTTCTCTTACTATTTTATCATTTTACCATCTAATAAAATATAACTTATGCTTTTTAATTCTTTATTAAAACTATCATATGTGAAAGTGTATTGAAATTATTTTCATTAAGTATATCTATAAACGATTAATAAACATATTATTATGTAGCACAGCTCTTGAAAAGAATAAATTAAGTCAATCACCATTGTATCAGTTAATTCTTTATCACAAGAAGCCATTCCTGTTAACAATAATCTAACAATACTATAATTTAATACTAAAATCATTAAAAAAATTATCATCTTTATATGGAAACATTCTTTGAAGCACTTCATTAACTAAATTATTCAAAAATATATTCTCTATCCTTTATATATGGTTCATAATACTCTTTTGTTGCCACTTTGTAGTCTTTTATGCATTCCTCAATTTGAATTTCATCTTAAATGAGAGAAATATTTTTTCTTGCTTTTGAAGAGCTCCACGATGTAGAATTTTCAGAAGTTTTAAAAGTTATCCTAGCTATTTTACAAGAAACTTTGCAAGAATTGTTATTTTTATCTGATGAACAGACGGATAGCTTTATCCACACTTTTATTACAAAACTACCTAAATATATGGCAGAAAAATTTACTTCTAAAAAGATAGCTTGAAATCAAATATTTTTACTATTTTAAGCCACATTGCATTTATTGATAAGGTGTTGAAGCTATTTTTCTCCTGCGAAGTATGAGTTATCATTACAATACTTCAGCTTTAATTCGCATTTCTCTACAAGCATAAACAAAATGCCCACTTCTCCACTAACATAAAATGCATGTTATGGCGGTAGATATATAACGGTAAATCGTTTGTATACAAGATTTTATAGATGTATGTTGGATAATATAGAATTTAATGCTTCAATTTGGTGAAATAGAAGGTTGCCATGAAGTGTTTTAAATTATATAATTAATCTCATGTAGTTTACAAAAATCAGGAAAGGGCGTGTTATGAATTCTCTAAGAAAAGGGTTAAATGGTTATATGGGCTCACACAATGATTATTTACAATGAACTCTTATGTGTGGTTTGATAAATGCCGCAATTTTAACTGAATAGTTCTATGATCGTATAATTACTCTTCCAATACATCTAGGTATGAACAATGATGTTATAGAATCTGTAACAAAGGTTGTTGCTTATTATAGAAAGTATGGTGTTTTATCTCAAATAGCTTTTACAAGATAAAATATAGCTAATATTAATACAGTGATTAGAAAGTGTTTTGAAAAAGGAGAATAAGATAAATGAGTATTTCTAAATTAACATTAGGTACAGTTCAAATGGGTTTGGACTATGGGATCAATAATAAGCTTGGAAAAATACAAATGGAAGAATGTCATAAAATATTAGATTTTGCTTATGAAAATGGTATATTATCGTTTGATACGGCTAAAGCATATGGAAATAGTGAGACCATCATAGGCGATTGGATAAAATCAAGAAATCCTAAGGGAATTTTTGTATCAACTAAAATCTCATCTATAAATAAGAATAATGTTCATGCTGATAAGTTAGAACAGTTTATAAAAAGAGAAATTGAGGATTCTTTAAAAAAACTTAACATTACTTCCATTGATAATATATACTTGCATGATTGTGCAGATATTCAATTATATAATGTCAAGTTAATGTATATACTTAGGGAATTAAAAGAAAAAAAGGTTATTAAAAATATTGGTATATCTGTATATGAACCTAAAGAGGTTATTGAGGTATTAGATTATGGCTTTGATATAATACAGATTCCAACAAATGTTTTTGATTTGAGATTTATAACTAGTGACTTGTTAAAAAAAATGAAAAGCTATGATATACAAATTTTTTCTAGAAGTGCTTTTTTACAAGGACTATTTTTTATGAATGAAGATGATGTGCCTAATAGCATTGCAGAGTGTAAGAAATACTTGAAGCTATTAAAAAATCTATGTAAAAGGCAAAATATAACTGCTGAGACATTAGCTTTAGGATTTTTAAAAAACATAAAAGAAATTGATAGCATATTGATTGGTGTGAATAGTTTAGAACAACTAGAAAGTAATTTGAATAGTTATAGAAGTCCAACCGAAATAGTTAATGAGGATATTATAAAATGTTTTAATAATGTTAGTGATAAAATAATAGATCCAAGAAAGTGGTAGGTGATTTTTTATGGAATTAAAAGAGATGTTTAATATGAGTAATAAAGTTGTTTTTATAACTGGTGGAAGTGGTAATTTAGGTAGAGCAATGTCAGAAGCTCTTGCAGAATATAATGCTATAGTAATAATTGCTAGTAGGAATGTTGATAACAATAACGAATATTGTACTTATTTATCTAATAAGTATAACAACTTAAATGAAGCTGTACACGTAGATTTAAAATCTGAAAAATCAATAGATAATTGCGTAGATTATATTCTAGATAAATACAAAAAAATTGATGTTTTAGTTAATAATTCTTACTACGGAGCAGGAAAAGAATTTCATAATATGAGTTCTGAAGAGTGGCTATCTGGAATTGATGGAAGTATAAATTCTGTCTTTAGGTGTACTAAAAAGGTAATAAGTTCTATGATTGAAAGAAATGAAGGTAATATTATTAATATCTCTTCTATGTATGGCAATGTTGCACCTGATATTTCGATATATGAGGGAAATGGGTTTTATAATCCAATAAATTATGGTGTTGGAAAAGCGGGTGTTGTTCAATTTACTAAATATATCGCAAGTGTTTATGGAAGATATAATATTAGATGTAATTGTATTTCACCAGGTCCATTTCCAAGTAAAGAAGTACAAAAGGATAAAGAATTCGTTAATAGACTTAAAGCTAAAGTTCCTATGCATAAAATTGGAGAACCTGATGATCTAAAAGGGATTACATTATTGTTAGCATCAAAGTTCATTAACGGAGCAAACATGTTAGTTGATGGTGGTTGGACGAGTTGGTAATTTGATTTATTGATAAAAAAAGAAAGAAGGGGCTTAATGAGAACGTTATGTATTATTCAGGCCAGAACAGGTTCAAGTAGATTATCAGGTAAAGTATTGATGAAAATTGGGAATAGGACTATTGTTGAAATTATATACGAGAGACTTAAAAAATGTGGTAATGTTATAGATGATATTATCTTTGCAATACCCGATTCAGATAAAGAAAAAAAATTAGAAGATCTTCTTATAAGCAAGGGGTACTTGTATTTTAAAGGTAGTGAACTAAATGTATTAGAAAGGTATTATAAATGTGCAAAAAAATATAAAGGAGATATTATTGTTAGAGTTACTTGTGACAATCCTTTAGTAGATTATACCGTAGTTAAAGAGCTTGTTAATGTTGTAATTAAACAAGGTGCAGATTATATCATAAAAAAAGAACTCCCTATCGGAATAACATCAGAGGCTATGAATTTTAAATCATTAGAAGAAGCATACTTAAATGCCGATAAAGATTATCATAAAGAACATGTTACTTCTTACTTTCTAGATTATCCTGAAAAATTTAATAATGTTATTTTATATGCAGATGGTATTTTTAATAAGCCTAATTATAGATTTACTTTAGATACAGAAGAAGATTATAAATTAATGAAAGTTATTTATACTAATCTTTATAAAGGTGAAGAATTAGAAGTAGAAGATGTAATTAAGTTTATTAACAATAATAATGAGCTAATAGATATTAATAAAAATATAAGACAAAAATCATATAATGATTAGTTAAGGAGCAAAAACATGAATAAATCAAATCTTCTAAAGGAAATGGTTTTGAGGGAAGTTGAGAAAAAAGATTGTGCCCTTATTTACAACTGGGCTATTGATGAACACGTTAGAATAAATTCTTTTTCCAGTGAAAAAATTTTTTATGATGATCATATAAAGTGGTTTAATAAAAAAATAAATAATATAAATAATTATTTTTTTATTCTTGTACATAAAGGTATTGATGTGGGAGTTATACGGCTAGATGTAGAAAATCAAAAAGGAATAATTAGCTATAGCATTTCAAAAGATTTTAGGGAAAAAGGGTATGGCAGCATAATTATTGAGAAGTTAGATGAAAAGATAAAAGAATGTGAGCTTGATATTCATGAGTTATATGGAGAAGTTAAATATACAAATAAGGCTTCACAAAAAATATTTAAAAAGTTTGGGTATAAAGAATATCCATTACAGGATAAACTAGTATATAAAAAAGAGTTATAAGGGGACATACATCATCTGCCCTAATAGCTATTTTTATATTGAGAATGTTTTATAGATTTGTGTAAATAACTTTAGACAAGTATATTTTAACTGAAAATTAGTATGGGAATTCACTCCTGTACTAATTTTTTATTTTTGGGGTAATACTAATACTGGGGTAGTGTGGATATTATTATATTATTTGTAAAAGGTTTTAAATTATACATTAAAACATAAAAAATACAAAATTTTATCTTTTAATTATGCTTCAATCTTATCTTCAAACATAATTGCCAACTGTGCTAATGAACTAGACCAGTTTTGAACAGGTGCAGTCCATTTTTTCATAATTTCTAATGTTGCTAGGTATAACGATTTTCTTAAAGAATTGTCTGTGGGGAACACAGTTTTAGTCTTTGTAAACTTCCTGATTTGCCTGTTAAAGCCCTCCAAGGCATTTGTTGTATATATAATCTTTCTTATATCTGGTGGATAATCAAAGTATGTTGATAATTCGCTCCAATTAATACCAGTAATTAACAACTATACTATATTTTGAACCCCATTTGTCTTTTGATTTTTCAAGTTCAGTGGTGGCTATTGCTTCTGAGGAAGCCTTATAACCACACTTTAAATCCCTCATGAATTCCTTAGCTATATATTTAAAAGAGTTCCTTATTTGGTGTATTCTACATGTTTGAATGCTTACATCAGGGAAAAGCACTTTTATTGCATCACGTAAGCCTTTTAAGCCATCCATACATGCTATAAGAATATCTTGAACTCCTCTATTTTTAAGATCATTGCATACTGTAAGCCAAAACTTTGCTCCTTCTTGTTCGCCAATCCATATCCCAAGTATACCCTTTCATAATCTCGTACATCACCATTAAGTTCATTTTCCATTACGAATTGTTTATATTCATCTCTGCTAAGTATTCTTATTACCTTTAGCTCTTGCTTTATAATTTCTTTTATAAGTCCATGTCCAATAGTGCCTGTTCCAGCAATTATAAGAATCTTTTTCCCTGTATAATATCCATACTACCTCTCCTACTACAATTATTATTTAAATAGTTTTGTACCTTTTATCCACTGCTCTGTCTCTTTTAGTCCCTGCTCTAGCGTAAACTCTGGCTTCCAATCCATAAGCTACTTAGTCTTATTATAGTTACATTTAAGTTTCATAATTTCACTTTGTGGATGAATGTGTTTCACATGATTTATTTTAACTCTTTTATTTGTTATAATCTCTGCAAGTTCATTAACAGTAACATCCCTACCCGTGCCTGCATTTACTAATTCACCATTTACCTTTTGTGAGTAATCTGTCATAACAACAAATCTAGCACAATCCTTAACATAAAGTAAATCCCTTGTCTGTTCTCCACTTCCATATATATTTATATCTCAAATTCCACTGAATGAATTTTAAAACTAATTATTTACTTAAAAGAAATTTATTTACAATTATTTGCAGAAAGGATTGTTGAATTTCACGTCGAATATATCCATAAAATACTCTTTTGAGGTGATTAAACTATGGATATAAATAATCTGTCATTAGATAGTATGGAAATGTACAACCATGGAAAAATGAATTTTATGGTAGGACTCTGTGAACAACTAAAGTTACCAGAAATATTTAACATAAATCTACAGAAAAATTCCGGTAGGAATACTGCTATTCCCTATGGAGTGATGGCCGAGATGATGATTGTGAATATTTGTGACGACCACTCCCCACAATACAGACTAAATGAATATTATGGAATGAAAGATCCTGAAGGAATATTTCACTGTCCTATATCTCTAAGTCAAATTAATGATGACAGGTTTGGTAAGTTTCTTGATGCATTTTATGAAACTGGCCCAAGAAAAATTTTTAGTCAATTGAGTTCATAAGCCTTTATGAACTATGGAATAAAAGTAACTAATATAAACTTTGACACAACCTCAAAAGTAATGTGGGGAAATTATGAAACACCTTAAGGCAAGGAAAGGGTAATATCCATAACCTTCGGTCATAGTAAGCAAAAAAGAGAAGACAAAAAGCAAATCAAAATGGGTTAAGCGTATCCAATGGAGTAATTGTTGATGCTAAGGTTTTATCTGGAAACAAAGATGATAAGACCTATAACGGCGAAACGCTTGAGGAAGTAGTACATGTTCTTGAAAGACTAAATATTCCCGTAGGGGATTTCCACTATATAGCAGATAGTGCACTTTTCACTTCAGATAATTTAAATAAAGCAGAAAGTAGACATCTAAAACTTATAACAAGAATGCCTGAAACCACAAATCTTGCAAAAGATTGTATAAAAGAAGCACTTATTCACAAGAACCTTATGAAAAAAATAGAGATTAAAACAACTCAAGATAAAGTAGTTGAATATTTTATAAGTGAGAAATATTGTACTTTTGAAAATACTAAATTAAAATGTGCTATATGTTACTCCACTACTCTTGAAGGCATAAAGAAAAAAACTATTGAATGACAAGTTAAAAAGGAAAAATAAGTAGTAGAAAAACTTTCTAAATCATATTCTAAGAGAGCTTTTTCCTTGCCTAAAAGAATTAATGAGGCGTTTTATCAAAGATATAAAAGCGACTACAAAAACTCACAGTCACTTTCGAAAATTTTATACAACCCATATTAAAAAAGATTTTAAAAACAAATACAAGGATTAAAAATCTATTGTGCGGAGTATGAGTTATATCTCTTCCGTGAATTGAATTATTTATAAATCCCCATAATATAAAATTAAATATAGTTATAAATTTTCAGATATGAATGGGACGCCTTTTATTGCGTTTTTCAGTGATTCCATTATATCTTGCCCATTCTTATTGCAGGTAGAAATATAGCTTCTTATTCTACAGAACAGGCTAGCACCATCATCACTTCTAAAGCAGCCAGATATCTTTTGTCTGAGCTTTACCATTCTAATATCTCGCTCGGCTAAATTATTATCGAAGGGGATGTTGAAGTCATACATAAACGAAAGTAATGCGTAATGCTACTTGTGGAAGCAACATGAACCCAATTTATTTTACCTTTTAAACGTAGTCCTGATTCATCAGTATGAAGGACCTCAGCCTTCTTAAGTTGTTCTTTAATAGCCTCTTCGAATTTATCAAGGCTATCATAAAGACGTTTATTTGCATTCACAATAGTTCCTTGGCTAATATTTTTACCTGTAAGGTTTTTAATGATTTCAGTTGTTCTAGCAAGAGGTACAAGTTGATAGTTTGAAAGGTATACCATTAAAGCCTGCAGGTTTTCACCATACTATACAGGTTGCGTTACTGTTACTGGGAATTCAGTTTTATGAACTTCTTTGCAATCTGGACATACTACGATCTGGGTTCTATACTCGGTAACATTCATAACAATCTGAGGTAAATCAACTACTTGTCTAGTTTGAATTTTACCTTCAAGACCAGATAAATTACAGCCACAATTGCAAGTTTTTTTGCTTATATCTATAATATTATCTGGATTATCAATTTTCAAAAGAGTCTTTCCAATATGACCAGCTTGCCCTCCTTAGGACCTACCGGTCTTTGTTTGGCTATTTGAAGGCTTTTTAGTATTATTTGTTGACGGTGGCTTGCTACTGTTATTATGCATGGTTTCTAACTCAATATTTCGTGCAAGAAGTATTGTATTATCGTCCCTAAGTGAGTTTATTAAATGGTTTAAGTTAGTCACTTCAACATTGAGATTGCTAATTTGATTTATTAATCCACTATTCATTTCTTTCAGTAAAGTAATAATTTCGGTTATACCATTGTTATAGTTATCAACTATTGTCTCATCCATCTAATATTCACCACCAATCAAATCATATTATTAATCTCTCTGGTAGTATATTCGACATTGGATAGCCAAAATCCTTTTTGCCAATATAAGGGTTTTATTGATTTGCAATGGCTGAGTAGTAACTATATTCATATATATCCGCTCTCCTTAAGTTTTAATAAAATACAATATTCACACTAATAGTTAAATAAAACTATCTTCTTTTACAAACTTCCACTCCATAGGTGTTCCCTTTTTTAAATCCATTTTTACTGTTTTACCTAATATATCTTTTATGTACTTAGTTTGCATACCAAATCCTGGTCTTATACTTCTTACATTTTCTTCCGTAAATATTTCTCCCTCTTTTATATCCTTTACTACAAATAAAGACCTTGAATGTTCTTTACTATTTTTTTGCTTTTCAGTAAGCTCATAAGTAACTTTTCCTAAAGCCTTTTCCACATTTCTAATATCTTCAACCATCTTTTTAAATTCCTTAGGCTCCATAGAAAAAGCTGCATCCGTTCCCTTTTCATCTCTATTTAAAATAAAATGTTTTTCTATAACATTCGCACCTAATGCTACTGCTGCTATGGATACTGCACTCCCTAAAGTATGATCTGAAAGACCAGTAATTACATCAAATGTTTCAGCTAAATTAATCATAGTTTTTAAATTCACTTCTTCCATTGGTGATGGATAGGCACTTGTGCACTTTAAAAGAATTATTTGATTGTTCCCCATTCGCCTGCAAGCATTCATTGCTTCTTCTATATCTGATAAATTAGCTATACCTGTTGACATTATAATTGGTTTTCCTTTAGAAGCTATATATTCTATAAATGGTATATCATTTATTTCAAAGGAAGCCACTTTATAAACTGGAACATCCATCTTTTCTAAAAAATCTACTGCTGTGTTATCAAAAGGCGATGAAAAAAATATTAATCCCTGTTCTTCTGCTATTTTTTTAAGCTTAGGCTGCCAATCCCACGGAGTATAGGCCTCTTCGTATAATTTATGTAATGTAGTTCCATCCCATATTGTTCCTTGTGTTATTTGAAAATACTCATTGTCACAATCTATAGTTATAGTGTCCGGTGTATAGGTTTGAATTTTTATAGCGTCTGCTCCAGCATCCTTAGCTGCCTTTATAATCTCTACTGCCTTATTAAAATCCTGAAGATGATTGGCAGACATTTCAGCTATTACAAAAGTAGATTGTCCATTACCTATTTCCCTATTAGCAATTTTTATTATTTCATCCATTATTCCATCTCCTTATCATATCTAGTGTATCTAATCAAGTATTTTTGTTGTTATCTCAATATTATACATTTTCCAAACTATTTATATGTTCAGCTAACCTTATAACACCATTTCCATCTACAATTTCAGATGCTTTTTTACTCATTAAACGTCTTTTATCATAGTCTAACTCTAAAAGACTTGAATATATATCATCTATTTCAGTATATTTTATTACACCTAAACTATCCATAGTTTCAAGATGAACTAATCGATGCAGGAAATCATTTATAATTGCTTTATAAGTTTGACCAGGAAAAATAGACTACCATAAACTACGACATACTGCTTATTTTCATATAATTCTCTATTATAATCCAAATAATTAGAGGCTTCTTTTTTTCTCCTGCCTAATTCTCTTATACTTAAGAAAATCCTATCATATACTTATTCCATTTAACTTTATGAAACCCACCTATTAATATTCAAATATCATTTAAAATCACTATATAGCTACTGATTTATCTATTTCTTTTCCCCATACTTCTAATACTGGTAATATTTCATACTGAAGAATATCACTTACTAATATATAATCTTCATTTTGTAAAGCTATTTCCATTTCTTTTAATTCCCCACAAAATTCATAAGCATTTACCTTATTCTTTTGTACGTTTTGTGTTAAGGATACTATATCAATTACCCATGCTAATCCTTCAAGAATCTCGCTTGTAATCTTTAAGGCATCACCATCATTTCCTCCTTGAAAAAACTTAATAGCTTCTTTAATTCCATTCTGTAATTTCAAAATATACTTATTAGCAGTTACTAATGCTTCAAATTGTTCGTTCATAATTTTACTCCTCCAAATGCAATGTTTTTTTATGTTAAATGTATTAAAATTTTAATTTTTTATTAACAACGCCATATACTCCATATTCATTTTATTTGAACTTTTAAAAACTGCAAACACATATTCTAAAACTTGATTACCATGTTCAAAACAACGACACATAGAAAAAATCAATTTTACAACTAACTTCTCATCTAATTTTTTATAAAATCCTGAAATTCCTATCAAGTAAGTTTTTATTAAACTATAATGTAATATACACAAACAATATTCATCAAATACACTATAATCACTACCAACTGGAAATAAATTTGTGAAAACATAATTAACTAAATAATTTTCTAACATATACTCATGCTCTTTCATATAAGGTTCATAGTATTTATTATAATTGTCTATATAATTGTCTATATAATTTTGTGTATTATTTTCATTAGTATCATTATAGCCCATTCCCTCATAAAATTCATCTAAACATTCCTTAAAGGTAGTATCATGTAAATTAAACTTAACTCTAGTATCACTAATGATCTTCATCATCTGTAATTGAATATTATACTCAGTAGGCACCTCATCAAATAAATCTTTAAAATTTTCATTTATTTCACTATTATATGAAATTATTAATTGAGGAATAGCATCTGTTTTCTTATCTAAAACATATTGATTTACTTTTCTCAAAAATAATCCTAACAATATTAATCTTTTCTCAATAGAAAAATTACGATTTTGAAGAAGATCTATAGAGAATACTCTTAAGTCCCAAAAGTATTGCTGTAACTCTCTAAATTTTCCTTTACCAAGTTGTTTCCATAATACATCATTATATTTTTCTACATCTTCAACTTCATCAAATTCCATTTTATTTAAATTTAACAAAACAAGTCTTGCTATTTCCGGACAAGACATCAATGCTGATTTTTCATATTTACCTAATACAAAATTATTAACTCTTGGATATGTGTAGCATGTGTATGACAGATATTCCCAACCTAATGTTTTATGAATACTACACAATTTATTCTCATCTTGAAATGGGCATACTTTACTTTCATTCATTTTTATCTTTCCATAATTGTGTTCTGAAGAACTTTTTCTGTTTCGTGTCACACTTTTATCAATTATACTTTTTATACTTTTATCTTTAATACATTTATATTTTTTATAAGTCTTCTTGTCAATAAATACTTGCCACCCATAGCAACAATCATCCTCACATTTGGGTCCTATGCAACTAAAATCTCTAACATATTTAGGCACTAATACATGTTTTTTCATAAGTTAGCTCCTTTTTTAATACTACACTCTATTTTTTTTTACAAATCAATTGTATTTGCTATAATTAATGTGATAACTTCATCTAAACACTTTAAAGTTTTACTATACATTTCATCGCTACTTTCCTTGATTTTCCCAGTCATAATAGATATAGAATCTTTGTCTTTCAAAATATATTTAGGATTATTAACTGTTGACTGAAATATAGGTAAAAATATGGCTGCGGCAAAGTCTATTTCTTTATTATTCATAATTTTACTATTTATCTCATGTAGTTTTTTTAATATTTTTATTACTTGTTTCTGTTGCTTTACTATGTCATATTTATTTAATTGTTGCATATGTTTTAATCCTATTAGGCATAGTTTCTTTAGTTCGTTGTAAGAATCAAGTATTTTTGTTAATTCTCGCTTTACTTTTTCTACATCATTTTCGCTTTCTTTTTCTAAAAATTTGTCAACATTTTTATTCACAATATTTTTTCCATAAATCATACTTGCTTCTTCTAACTTCATAATTACGGTTCCTTGAATATTTGCGCCACCTTCTGTAGCATTAATAAATGTTGTATCTTTTTTCATCTGTATATAATCTTCAAATCTTTTTCTATAATAATCCATTGGCTTATCAGTAACAACCATTCCACCGTATATGTCTTTCACATATATATCATTTTTAATTGAATCTTTTTCAATATTAAAATCTTCTAAATTCGCAATAGATGCATGAGTTTTCCCATTAGTATAAGCTAAATCTTGGCCTATAAATACTACTGGCTCACATCCCATATATACCGCTAAATCAGTGCAAGGATGTGCAACCGAACCGCCTTGAAATAAAGAATCCATATTTTTACCAAGAAGTGTCTCACTATAACCTTCTGTGTAACTATTTTTACAATATATTTTCTTTCCCATATGATTATGAACAGCTTTATAATTTGCAACACCAATAAACACTAATGGTACATCGTACTCCGTTACATTTTCAAAAAATTTCATATTGGTATCTACAGGATCTATAATAAAAATAAAATCAGGTTTTACTCCATTTTTTAACAACGGTTTCAAAGTTCTTGCTCCACATATAATAATAAATTTATCTTGAAGTTCTTTTACCTTGCCTATGTTTTTATCTAATGATGGGCCCGCTGACACTATTATTGCAGGAACACTTTTAAAACTATCCTTTAAAGTATTTATAGTATATCCATTAACTATAGCTTTTAGATTTTTTGTATAATTATTAAAATATTGTTTTGAAAATTCTGTTAGAGTAAAATCATTTAACTTACTCGCTGTCAAAAAATTATTTAACTCCTCAAGACAAAATCTTAACTCATCAGTATATAATTCATTATAATTAGCATAGGTTGCAAATTTTGTATTGCTAATTTTGTCATATTCCAAACATTGATACAGAGCTGATTTTAAATCTTCATCTATTAAACAAATTGTAATCCTATTACAGCTTAAAATTTCTTGTGATATCTCGGATTCAAAAAAAAGCTTTAATATATTCTTATCTGGCTCCACAACTAAAATATTATTACTTTTACATGTACTATTAATCAATCTTAAAATATGTTCTCCTGCACCTACCCCGAAAATTATAATTGTAGTTTCCATATCATACTCTGTTAATTTAGATATACACTTATCAATATCATTTTCAACAGAATATTTACTACCTATGTAACATCTTTTTGTACCTCTGCTAACTTTAACAACATATCTATTATCCTTACTTTTTTCTAATAAAAAGCTCTCTTCAATTGAAACATTTTCTGCCTTCGCTATATTAGATTTAGTGATCTCATTCATATATTTTCTCCTACTCCTATAAACTTATAGACTATTACTTTTATCGTACATTTTTTTTAAAACTAAACTATTATTTTTTTAAAAAAGCTAATACCACATTTTATAGCAGGATTAGCTTTATAAAATCAACTATCAAATTACAAATTTTTAAGTATTACTTATACTCATATTGAATTGAATTACTCACCTTACCCTCTTCATTAATAACCGATATATTTACTGTACCTGCTGCATGAGCTGGTGAACTAGCTCTAACGTAGGTAGTGCTAAAGTAGTTCATAAGTGGAACTTGCTTTCCATCAATTATCAATTTCATATTTGCAGTAAAATTCTCTCCATATATATACATATATTGTCCTCCAGCCGTTGGTCCACTTGCTACCTTAAGTCCAGTAAGGACACAAACTGGTAACTCTGGTTTAGGATTATAGGTAAAATTAATTGAAGATGTTTTACCTGTTGAATTATTTGTTACAACTATTGTAACTACTCCTGGAGCTTTTCCTTCCGGCATACTCACTATTCTAATATATCCACTATTCATAAAAGTTACATTTACTGGTATACCATCTACAGTAACCACTAAATCATTCTCAAAGTTTTTCCCATATAAAGACAAAGCATATTTTCCAGAAATATCTCCACTTGTTATAGATAATGAATTAACTTCTAATTCCGGGATAATATATGTGTATGCAGCATTGCTTGTTGCCTTTTGCCCATCTGGATTTACTACTTCCACATCTACTGAACCTTCATTTATAGTTGCTGGCATTAAAATTCTAAACCTAGTTGCTCCATAGAAGTTAGCTATATTTACTTCTATGCCACCAATCGTAACTTTTAAACCTGGTTGAAAACCCGTTCCATTTATAGTAACCAGCTCTCCCCCCTTAATTAATCCACTATTTTGTGATAAACTTGTTATGGTTGGGGCTGCTAGTTTAGGTGGCTCATTATAAGTATACCCACCTGTTAGTGTAACGCTTTGTCCATCTGGGTTCGTTACTACTACATCTGTTGTTCCTGGTTTCTCTCCCATTGGCATTAAAATTCTAAACCTAGTTGCTCCATAAAAATTAGCTATATTTGCTTCTATTCCTCCAATAGTAACTTTTAATCCTGGTTGAAAACCCGTTCCATTTATAATAACCAGATCTCCACCCTTAATAAGTCCACTATTTTGCGATATACTTGTTATGGTTGGGGCTGCTATTTTAGGCGGCTCATTATAAGTATATGCACCTATTAATGTAAAACTTTGGCCATCTGGGTTTGTTACTATTACATCTTTTGTCCCTGAGTTCTCTCCCGCTGGAATTATAACTCTAAACTTAGTTGCTCCATAAATCATATTTATTTTTGCTTCTATACCTCCAATAGTAAGTTTTAATCCTTGTTGAAAATCCGTTCCAATTATTACTACTAAATCGCCACCCGCAAGCATACCATTGTTTTGTGATAAGCTTGTAATAGTTGGTGCTGCAGGTTTTGGTGGCTCATTATAAGTGTATCCGCCTGCTAATGCAACACTTTGTCCATCTGGATTTGTTACTACTACATCAACTGCTCCGACCTTTAAACTCTTAGGTATTTTTACTGATATTGCTGTACTATCTTTAAACGTTACATTTTCTCCATCTACTCCACCTATTTTTACTGTGACTCCTTGCTTAAATTCACTTCCAGTAATTAATACTGTATTTTCTGCATCTAATAGTCCACTATTAGGCGTTATTGCTATAATGCTTGGTTCTGGTAATTTAAGGTAAGTATATGCTGCTGCTAATATACCACTTTGACCATCTAGATTTGTTACTTTTACATCTACTACACCCGCTTTTGAAGCTTGGGGTATTGTAATACGTATCTTATTTTCTCCATAGAAATTAACAATATTGGCTTCTATATCTCCAATAGTAACCTTACTTCCTATTTGGAATCCAGTTCCGTTAATAGTCACCAAGTCTCCACCTGTAACTAATCCACTGTTTGGCAATAAAGTTGTTACTGTTGGTGCTGCAGGTTTTGGTGGCTCATTATAAATGTATCCACCTGCTAATGTAACACTTTGTCCATCTGGATTTGTTACTTTTACATCGACTGCACCCACTTTTGAAGCTTGGGGTATTGTAATACGCATCTTATTTTCTCCATAGAAATTAACAATATTGGCTTCTATATCTCCAATAGTAACTTTACTTCCTATTTGGAATCCAGTTCCGTTAATAGTCACCAAGTCTCCACCTGTAACTAATCCACTGTTTGGTGATAAAGTTGTTACGGTTGGTGCTGCTGGTTTTGGTGGCTCATTATAAGTGTATCCACCTGCTAATGTAACACTTTGTCCATCTGGATTTGCTACTACTACATCAACTGCTCCAGGCTTCGTACACTTTGGTATTTTTACCGATATTGTTGTACTATCTTTAAACGTAACATTTTCTCCATCTACTGCACCTATTTTTACTGTGGCTCCTTGCTTAAATTCACTTCCAGTAATTAATACTGTATTTCCTGCGTCTAATAGTCCACTATTAGGTGTTATTGCTTTAATACTTGGTTCTGGTAATTTAATATAAGTATATCCTGCTGCTAATATACCGCTTTGCACATCTGGATTTGTTACTTTTACATCTACTATACCCACTTTTGTAGTTTGTGGTATTTTAATTCGTAAACTAGTTTCTCCATAGAAATTAACAATATTGGCTTCTATATCTCCAATAGTAACTTTACTTCCTATTTGGAATCCAGTTCCGTTAATAGTCACCAAGTCTCCACCTGTAACTAATCCACTGTTTGGTGATAAAGTTGTTACGGTTGGTGCTGCTGGTTTTGGTGGCTCATTATAAGTGTATCCACCTGCTAATGTAACACTTTGTCCATCTGGATTTGCTACTACTACATCAACTGCTCCAGGCTTTGTACACTTTGGTATTTTTACCGATATTGTTGTACTATCTTTAAACGTGACATTTTCTCCATCTACTGCACCTATTTTTACTGTGGCTCCTTGCTTAAATTCACTTCCAGTAATTAATACTGTATTTCCTGCGTCTAATAGTCCACTACTAGGTGTTATTGCTTTAATACTTGGTTTTGGCATCCCATCATAAGTAAATGCATTAACCTTCACTACCTTTGAACCATCTTCATTGGTTATGGTAATATCTACATTACCGCTTACATCCCCTTGTGGACTCATGGTATAAAGCAATGTAGGATTTTTGTATATGGTATTTAATGCATCTTTATTCCCAAACTTAACCTTTACACCATTATAAAAGTTACTTCCCTTAATAATAACAATTGTGTTCCCAGCTATTGGTCCTTGATTTGGCTCTACACTTGTTATTAATGGATCTGCAAAGTAACGATATTGTACTTCACCAAATTTCCCATCAGTATTTGTTACCTTTACGGCTACAGTTCCTCTTGCTCCTGCTGGAACCGTTACTTTTATTTCATTTTCACTCACTAAAGTAACCTTTGTTGCTTTTACAGTTCCAAATGTTACATTTGCTCCTAGGCGGAACTTAGCACCTTTAATTGTTACTTCATTTCCTCCAGCTATTTCTCCATTATTAGCTTCTATAGTGTTAATAATAGGTGCTGGATATCCTACTTCTATCGACGGATTTACAACATCAAATTTTCTATCCGCATTTGTATAATCCTTATAGGTAGCATATGTTTCGGATGCTACTTTATAGCTACCTACTACTATATCTTTTTTAGGTCTAATTTTATAAGTAAAATTTAATGTATCATCTTTTATTTCTGTTAAATTCCAGGATATTTCATTCCCCACTATAGTTGGTTTAGGTATATTGCTATCAGCAGAACCTGGAACTATTTCAAATTCTGGGGATACAACATCTTTTACTTTTACATTATAAATACTAGGTTTTTTTATTTGTTGTTCAATTGCTCTATATTTTTCTTCTAATTGACCACTACTATACGCAAAGTAATGATGTTCCTTGGTTGTTGCCATCTCTTTCATAACTTTACTTGCTTCACTAGTATCATCTATAACATCTTGATGTAAAAGTGCTAGTGTATAAAAAACTATACCTGCATCTTTTGCTTCTTTAGCTGCTTGTTTAGCATTATTAAATGCTGCTAAAGCGGAACCCCCATCATCATTAGCTCCACCATCTGTCATTATAATTATTACAGGTTGAGCCTCTGGTCTGTGATTAGCAAGCATTCTAGTCGCTCTTCTTACAGCATCTGCTGTACAAGTACCACCACCTTCTTTTATTCCTCCTATATAACTCTTTAAGGAATCTTTATCATGAGTTAGTGGAAGTTCCTTAGTAACACTAGTTGAACTAAAATCAACTATACCTACTTGATGTTTGGTCATATCCATTACATCAAGAAAAGTTTGTGCTGAAGTTCTAGCTGCGTCCATCTTGTAATAATTGCAGCCTTCAAAACCATTTGCCATACTTCCAGATTTGTCAATAATTAATATAACGTCATTAGGCTTTACCTCGCTAACAGGAGGTGCCCCTTTAACTGTTAATGTTACTGTTGCTTCCTGCTCTGTAGTCATTTTAGCCATGTCAACAGTCTTAGTTGCTTTTACATAGTCTTCTGCTGCTTTTACGGTATTCATTGGAATAAGTAACGTGAATAAGTAAATCAATACTAACAGTCGTGAACAATGCTTTTTAACTTTCATACCTTTATCCCCCTTAATTTTTATGGTAGTGTAAAAAAGGCAACAGCAGATTGCCATTACCTTTTTAAAATGTTGGCAAATGGGCCATCTTACTAAATATATAATCAATGAAGACCCATAGTTTTCCCAATAATTAGCTTGTGTACAGCTAAGAATTCACTTGTATTTCTATTTTAATAATTCTAATATCTTTTGAGGAGTCTGATTTGCTTGCATAAGCATAGATTGAGATGCTTGCATTAAAATACCATTTTTTGAAAAACTCATCATTTCCTTTGCCATGTCAACATCTCTAATTCTAGATTCAGCTGCTTGTACATTTTCGGACGCATTATTTAAATTAGTCATTGCATGCTCTAAAGCATTTTGTACTGCACCTAACTTACTTCTTTCCCCTGATACTGTTTTTAACGCTCCATTTATAGTTGATATGTCAACAATAGGATTAAATGGAACAGTTATTGGACCAAACATAGTCGTTGGAAGTCCAAGTGTTATATTATCCAATGGGTCTATAGTTAAACTCATTTGCTGCTGTGAATCTGCACCAATTTGAAATTTATTATCAAACAAAGACCCATCAATTAATTTTTTTTCATTAAAACTTGTTGTTTCACTTATTTTGTCCATACCTTCTAATAACTGAATCACTTCTAAATCTATATTATCTCTATCTTCCTTAATGTTAGTATCATTTTCTCTCTGCACCCAAAGCTCTCTTATTCTTTGCAAGCTGCCATTCAGTTCTTGCATAGCACCTTCTGCTGTTTGCACAAGAGACACTGCGTCTTGAGCATTTCGTGAAGCTTGGTCCAATCCTCTTATTTGGGATTTCATTTTCTCAGATATAGATAACCCCGCTGCATCATCTCCAGCTTTGTTAATTCTAAGCCCTGAGGATAGTTTTTCAGAGGAGCTACTTACTTTAATCGATTTTTCATTAGCAGAATTCATCGCCTTAGTAGCATTGATATTGTGAGCAATTATCATAATTATACCTCCACACTCTTTCTGTCATATATATACAAATCACAACTGAAATCCGATATATAAAAAATAGTTAGAGCATAGCTCTAACTATTTTTTAATCAGGCTACTTATATTATCTTAATAATTGAAGTACGCCTTGTGGTGCTTGATTAGCTTGTGCAAGCATAGCTTGTGCAGCTTGAGATAATATATTTGTCTTTGAGAAATTCATCATTTCTTTAGCCATGTCTACATCTCTTATTCTAGACTCTGCTGCTTGTACATTTTCTGAAGCATTATTTAAATTAGTAATAGTATGCTCTAATCTATTTTGCCAAGCTCCTAAAGTAGATCTTCCTTTAGATACCTTTTTTAATTGAGTCTCTACTGTTGAAATTAAAGCAGTAGCTTTAGCTGCAGTACTAACATTACCAACCGATAATTTTCCAACTGCAGTACTAATAGTAGATAGGTCTATTCCTGATATTGTAAAATCTAAATCCATTAATTGGCCTTTATCTGCTCCAACTTGAATCTGAGCTGTACCAGCAGATGAATCTAATAATTTCTTTTCATTGAAAGTAGTATTATCTTTAATTCTACTTATCTCTTTTCCTAATTCACCTATCTCTAAAGCTATAGAACCTCTATCTGCTGTAACATTTGTATCATTTGAAGCCTGTACAGCTAGTTCTCTCATTCTTTGAAGTATAGAATGAACTTCGTTTAATCCACCTTCTGCTGTTTGAATCATAGAAATACCATCTTGTGAGTTTCTTGAAGCTTGGTCTAATCCTCTAACTTGTGCTCTCATTTTTTCAGAGATTGAAAGTCCTGCAGCGTCATCACCAGCTCTGTTTATTCTTAAACCTGAGCTTAATTTTTCCATAGCTTTTCCTGCTGTAACATTGTTAGCAGTAAAGTTCCTGTGAGCATTCATTGCGTTCATATTGTGATTGATTATCATAATAAATTCCTCCTTGAGTTTTAAGTGTACTTCCTTGCACACTAGTTTTTTATTTATTTAAAAGTCTTACGACTATTAAAACAACCTATTAGTTTGCTAAATTATTTATTTTTTTCAACTTCTAATATTATATCGTAGGTTAAATTGTAAACTTTATAGTTTTTTTAAATATTTTTATACTTTTTTAAGTTATTTTTATTTATTATTAAATTCAGTCCATTTATCTTCTTCATATTAAGTGTTATTTTAAAACAATGGTCAATTGTCACCCGTTAAGGTGTAAATCATATTTGTTTATTAAATGTGCCTGAATTAACATAAAAACTTTTATTATAATTATTATTAGCATTTTTAGTTATTTGTATCTTATCTAATTGTTCCTTTGTGTCCTCTTTCTTTAATTTCATCAATTCTGATAATTTCTGCTGTATATTTAATATATCTAGTTCATTACATACCATTGTAAATTCTTCAGTACTATATTGTAGTTTTTCCATATTTTCAATAATCACTTGTCTACTATCCAATAAAAAATCTAATTTGTTAATTTCATCACGCTGCAACGCGCTAATAATTTCAATAGTTACCCGCTTGAATTCTACTAACATTTGTGTCAATTCTTTCATAAGAACTTCTCCATTCTATAGATTTTACAATGAATTTACTGCCCTCCACCTAATTGTTTTGTTAACCAACTTGATTGTGAGTTTAATTGAGTCATTGCTTTTTCTAATTTTGAAAACCGAGTATAATAATTTGTTTCTCTTTCCTCAAATTTTCTGTTTAACTCACTAATATACTTATCCTTTTCTTTCATTTGTTTTGATAAAATATTGTCGGATTCTGTAGTATTCCCTTTTATACCTGCTTTTTTAAGTAATATCGCTTTGCCGCCAAAGGGATTAGTATAATCTTGCACTATATCATCTAATCTTTGGAATATCCCTTTTTCCTTATAATCTGTACTAGATTTGCTCAATAAATCAACCACTTGAGTTCCATTACTTTTCAAAGCTTCAGAAAATTTATTTTTTGCCTGCTCTGCTGTTAAAGTAGGATCAATAATAATTTTCCCCCTTAGTGTAGTTTCCTTTGAAGTAGTAAACCCTAAATCTTTCAGACCAATGGCACCTACACCTACAGGTTCAAAGAAAGCTCTTCTCATTGAAGTTAACATATCACTCAGGCTGCTGTCTCCTTTAATTAAACCTTCTTTGGCTTTATCTTCCCATGCTTTTATTTCCTCTGGTTTCATACTTGTCTTTTGATCATCCGTTAAAGGAGTGTAACTATAATTTTTCCTTGCGTCTATTTTGCCGTTTACTTTGTCAATAAGTTCATTATATTTGGTTATAAATCCCAATATTTTATCATAGGTTTTATCTGTGTTTGCTGTTACTGACAAAGTAGTTGCTCCTATTGCTTTTAATGAGTAATTAATTCCATCTATGGCAAAATCATTTGTTTCTTTTGTAGTGACTGCAATGGCAACTCCGCCTGGTGGCGTTATACTTAAAACCGCATTATTCCCCTGTTTTTTAGCACCATTAATGTTTAATGCCGTCAATAATCCTGCTGTATCAGATATTTCTAAAGTAGCTGTTGTCCCTTGTTTTTTTGTTTCGAAGGAAAAACTGTGCGTAAGTTCACTAAACCTTGCAATTACAGTTCCATTTGTTGAGCTGTTGATTTTGTTAGTAAATTGTTGAATTGTCATACTATTATCAACAGGTATTACTGTTCCATTCACAGTTAATGTACCAGCAGTTACACCTAGAGTGGATAATATTGTACTATTTGTTACAGTATCACCCAAAGTTGCAGTACTTTCACTTTTAGCACCTGCAGCTAGTTTCGTTACATTTACAGTATAATTTCCCGACACAGCCCCAACATTAGCCGTAGCTGTTGTCTTTGTTGGATCAGTGCTTGTAATTTCGCAGGCTGTGTAATTCTTTTGCATTAATAAATTGTCATCTGGCTTTACACTATCTAAATATGAATTTTTTAGCCCTCTAATATCAGTTATAATATCCCTATACATATCCTGCTTCCACTGCATCACTTGTTTGTCTTGCTTTTGCTTATCTACTCTCATACGATAAGGCTGCATCATTTGCTTTATTAGTGCATCTGTATCCAGTCCAGTAGCCATTCCAGTAAATCTAATCTTGCTCATATATTATTACACCGCCTATTTTATTTTCCACCTTTGGATGACTTATACGCCTCGTTCCAAGTATCCCTGACCGCTTCAATTAGTGGAATTATTTCATTCATAATTTCTGCATCTTTTTTAATATTAGCATCTGTAAGTCGTCCTGCTATAAAGTCATAAATATCCATTAAACTCTGTGCCCATTCTCCACCTTTATCTACATCTAAAGTTGCCATTAACTCATAAAATATATTTTGAGTTTTTATAAGGTTTTCATGAGCTTTTTTAACATCTTTATCTAAAATACCTTGTCTACCTATTTTTGAAAATTTTACAGCTCCATCCACAAGCATTAGAAGTAGCTGCTCTTTTGATGCGAAGTTTACGCTATTGTTTTTGTAAGTACTGAATGCATTTGCATGTGCGTTCATTGTCATATTCCTTCACCTCTATTTTTTAGTATCTATAAAATTCCCAATGTTTCTTTGTTCTTTATCTAAATTTTCTTTAAAAACCTCTATATCATATTGATTGTCTTTAAATGCTGATACAGTTATTTTATGATCTTTCTTATATTTTAAAAGCTTGTCTTTAAATTGATCATAGGATTTTGAATTATCTTTAGGGTTCCTATCTTTATTTACAGATATTGAGTCTTTTCTATGAACTACATCTGACTTTGTTGTATTTTTAACTCTCTGTCTTATTTCAACATCAATTTTATTTAATTTAAATTCCATAATAGCCCTCCTATCCTTATTCTATAGGGTTACGTTTTTTAAAATTGTTCACCTTGATTAATGGCTTAAGCCTTTTTATCTACAAAAACGCCCGCCTTTTCGCACATTTCAACTACCATATCAAGTATTTTTTCTGATGGAATTTCTTTTATCACTTCATTAGTTTTGTTATTAACTATTCTTATAATGATTTGGTTAAGTACATCATGCTTTTGATATTCCAGGTGAGTATCTTCCCCCATTAAAAAATTATTTATTTTATTTACTGCATTTTCCACCTCTTTTTCATAATTGTCTTTTTCACTTTTTGAATTTTTGATTTCATTAGTATTTGAACCCTTACCCATTTCTAAAGCTTTATAAATCTTTTCTAAATCTGCTGTTCTACTATTAATAGCCCCAATATTCATGTTTGATTCCCCCAATTTATTTCTTTAATTTTTCTAAAGCTGATACATCAAAAACCATAGCCCTATGGTTTTCATCTGTAACTTCTTTGTAAAGTTCACTCCTTAAAATGCCAATTTCTCTTGGTGCATTTATAGCGATTTTTACTGTTCCATTTTCAATCTTAATTATGGTTATTTCTACATCTTCACCTATAAGTAGGGACTCACCTTTTTTTCTACTTATTACTAACATCTATCCATCCCCCTTGTTGTTCTCTACTGTAGATAACAATTACTAATTACTATTAGCCTTATAAAGAGGTTGTTTTATTCTATATTTATCATTATCTAATATTAATTGTTCCCCTAATTTATCTTTTATATTAATAATTATTGGAGCTTTTAAATTAGTAGTCATATTCTCAATATTTGAATTTAAAGTTACTGTAGTTAACACTAATACTTCTTCCGGCGTAGCTATTTGGAGCTCTTTTATATAGGTGTCTGGTATTTTAAATTCATAATCCGCCGCGATGGTAAAAGGAGATACCAAAACTAAGCCAACTTCAACATCTTCAATTGATTGTAATATACTAAAAGCTGTATTACTTTCTAATGGTAAAATTATGAAGTTTTTTAGTTGTTTAAATCCCGGCAACCCTTTTTTGAACACTATGACATCATCATCACTATATTCTATAACTCCATGGTACTTAGTAACTAACTCCATATTACAAATTCACTCCTTTAGTAAAAATCATTTTTCTCTTAATTTTTGACTTTTCACTATCAATTTTCAATTGTAAACTTTAAAATTCACCTATCTTAGATAATCAAGTAATGAAGGCATAAGTACCCTAGCACTAGTTTGAAGCGATGCTGCATAAACGGTTTGCATAGTAGCATATTCCATTGTCTTTTCTGCAATGTCTATATCTTCTACGCTTGACAGTATCTCTGTCATATTAAAATTAGCCTCTATATTTCTATTTTCAGCACTTTCCATCCTATTTTGTTTTGCCCCAGCTTGGGTACGTAACTTTAATATATTAGTCATAGAGTCTTTAATTCCTTGCAAGTCTGTAGTTGTCAATTTTTCTACGTCACCCGGCACAGTAGAATCAAGATGACTAGTAATGTTTTTAAAAAGATCCATAAGATTATTAGTACCCGCTCCATAGTTTATAACTTCTGCTGCTGTAGTATTATAGTCCATAGTTACGCCTTGTGATACTTCAACTAAGAGCTTTGATCGTATTTGGTCATACTCTGTTTTACCTGGTTCATTGATAATATCTAATGTTCCTCCACCATTCTTAGAATATATTAATTGCGTATTGGTAGTCGTAGTAGGAGGAATAGTAGGAGGAATAGTAGGAGTAGTAACTCTAATTGCATCGGTAGGTTTAGTAGTTCCCCTTGTACCCCCAAAAATATACTTACCATCAAAAGTTGTATTTACTATTTGTGAAAATTCTGCTATTTTTTCATTTATTTCATCCTTAATAGCTTTTCTTTGATCAACATTGTACCCAGGATCTCCAACAGATATTAAAAGTTCTTCAATTCTTCCAACTACCTTTCCTGCTTGCCCTAATGCTGCATCTGTTGTATCAAGCCATTTCGTTGAATCTTTAATATTACTATTATATTGTTTATTTGCATCTATCTCTGAATGCATTTGCATTATCCTAGAAGCTTTAAAAGGGTCATCCGAAGCTTTTCTTATTTGCTTACCCGAAGCCGTTTGATTTTGCAATGTTCTAAGATTATCTAAATTGGTTCTCATGTCTCTTAAAAAATTATTCGAAAGCATTTTATTTGTTACTCTCATATCTTCACCCCTTAATTATTACCTGTAAGTTCTTGTATTTATTTTTTCAATCCATTAATAACCACATCTAGAAGTTCATCAACTGTTGAAATAATCTTTGCATTAGCTTGATAAGCATGTTGAAATTGAATCATATTAGCCATTTCCTCATCCAATGATACACCTGATATAGAAGTTCTTGATTCCTCTAAGCTTGAAAGTAGTGCATTATGATTCTTTACAATTCTCTTAGCCTCCTGCGTATCAACAGCTAATTTGTTTATTATATCTGTAAAATATCCACCAACAGTCATTCCATTTAAATCGGACTTAATCACTTTCACTCCTAAAGTAGCATCAATATCAAATTTACCTGACAAAAATTGTGCTCTAGTTTTCCCTGGATCTATGCTTTGAATCTCTAACCTCACATCTCTAAGTTGTGCAATAGCTATTGCTCTCATTTTATCATTTGCTGCATTTTTTGATGGATCATTATCTGTTCCAGTATTAATAAGCATAACATTATCAAGAATCTTTTTGTTAATAGAAATATTACCTGCTGTAATGTCTTTTTCTCCTGATGCCGTAGGATCTACACCATTAACAAAAAACAGTTCAGTACCCGTAGGGGCGTTGGCGTCGTCATTGCCGCTATGCACCGCATTTATAGAAAATGCAATACTCTTAGCTAGACCATTTAACTTATCCACATATTTGTCAATATCTGCCTGTACAGACATGTAGCCTTTTAGCTCTCCCTTTTCGGGCTTAAAAAGTGTTAATTCTGTATAATTTGCACCACTTGGACTTCCATCTGCTTTAATAGGATTTCCGTCCTTATCTGCCCAAAGTACTCTACATTGATCTAGTTCTTTACGTTGAGTATCATCTAATTTCATGGTTATACTTGCTTCATTTTTTATATCACCGTTTTTATAATAAGTTACTTTATAACTAGGTGGTACTGTAACTACAGTCTTATCTAGCACAATGCTACTAACATAAGAAAGTCTGCTTACTTTATCATCAGGGTTACTTCTTACAAAGTAAAGGTCTTTAGTTGGATCTGCCCCGCCTACATTGTCAGTAGCTTTTAAATCCTCACCCGCTAATGTTTTTTTATCTATAGTTATACCAAACTTTATGCTTAGTTCATCTACTAATAAATCTCTTTTATCCATTAAATCATTAGGTTCATTTCCACCAACTTTTACACTTCTAATCTGTTTATTTAATTCATTTATTTGATCAAGCATATTGTTTACATCCACTACATTCTGCTTAATAACCTCTTGGGTATTTCCTTTTAATTTTGTCAATTGATTATAAGTATTGTTTAATTCATCAGTCAAAGCTTTGGATTGTTGTGCCACTATAGTTCTTGAATTTGAATTTTCTGGATGTTTGGATAGTTCCTGCCAAGACTCAAAAACCTTTCCTATTAATTTTGACACACCAGTGTCCGTAGGCTCATTCATAATATTTTCAACCTCTACTAAAAACCTTTCTCGTCCTTCATACCAGCCCTTTGTTCCATTTTCGGTTCTTACTTGATAATCTAAAAAGCTATCTCTAATTCTTGTTATGGAGGAAACCTGTACACCAGTACCTAATTGGCCTGGTCCGATAGAATTGTTCATACTTGGCATTGCAAATGGTCTTGTAGTTTCCATATTAGCTCTTTGCCTTGAATAGCCTACTGTATTAGCATTTGCTATGTTGTGACTTGTTACATCGAGAGCCTTTTGTTGAGCACTCATGCCTCTTTTGGCTACGTTAAAAGTTCCAAATAATCCTGACATCTTTCTCACCTCATACTATTTCTTTACTTTGCCATAGGCATTGTAAGTTGTTGTTTCACGTGCTGGATTTAATACGTTTAAAATCCTATTTGTAAAGTTAAGTCCTTGTTTTATAAGTAATTCGTTTGTGTCCTTTTGTAGCACCACTTCTTGTAATAGTCGCTTGATTTTATAATAATTACTCTCAAGTTCTGCATCTTTAAGTTCTTCAATTATCTCAGTCATAGCCCTGTTTTGTGTAAGTTCTCTACGTTGAACTTCCATATGTGCTATATTTTTATTAGCCTCTTTGATCTTTCCAACACAAGTTTCCATTCCAAAAATATCATTAACAACTATACATCCATGTTGCTCTTCAAGTACTAGTAAAAGCACTCCCACAGCTTCTATTTCCTGTATCATAACCCCATTTAGTTTTTGCATCATAACTAAATATCTCTCCCTTTAATAATATCAATCATTTTTTTAGCTGTTGATGTTGAATCCATCTTGTAGGTACCCTGCATTACTTCATTTCTGATAACTTCTATGGTATCTTTTGAATTAAGTGATTTGCCTTCTAATGATAATGAACTAAGAGTTTTTCCCACTGAGGATAACTCTACTGTATCTTTTTTTGAAACCGGTGTCTTTGCTTCCATTTTAGATGTATTGTTTTTATAGAAACTAACAACATTATTTTTCACTCCATCTATTTTCATTATTATCCACTCCTAGCTTTTTGTAACTTTAAGCCTAGATGCAATTCTATCTATTTCTATTATCGTATATAATCTTTCAAAGTTTATACAGTATTTAGTTATAATCTAATTTTTAAAGACTATTTTGCTATATATATTTATTATTAGCTAAAATCGCTTATAATTTAGCAACCACACTTTATAAAGTACAATATAAAAAAGGAATAAATTGAATTTATTCCTTTTTTATATTGTAGGTAATTAGAAAACTTACAATTTTAATATTTGACGCTTTTTCATTTATTGTACCAAGGCTTTAACTCTTTCTTCACCACTAATTATACTAGTAATTCTAACTCCAAAATTCTCATCTACAACTACCACTTCGCCGTAGGCTACTTTTTTTCCGTTTACTAATATATCTACTGGCTCCTCTGCTAACTTATCAAGTTCAATTAGTGATCCAGTTCCCAAATTCAAAATATCCCTAATGTTCTTTTTAGTTTTCCCAAGCACTACAGAAATTTCTAGTGGAACATCTAATATTATGTCAATGTTTCTAGTAGGATTATGAAGTGGAGCTTGGGTTAGAGGTTTAAAAGCTGCTTGCCTAACTTCTACTTGTGGTTGCGGCCTTTCAATAGGTTTTGTATTATACTCCGGCTGAGTCGGTGCCATGGTATATGCCACTTCCTGCTCTGCTGAATTATTTACCGGAGTTTGTTTTGGTTCTGGAGTTTCAATTTCACTATAGGTGGTATCTACTTTAGGAGCTTCTTCAATTTGTTCTGTGCCCATCATGATATCTACTATTTTTTTAGCAGTTTCTATAGGAAGTACTTGCATTATAACACTATCAATCAAATCACCAATTTTCATTTTAAAAGCTACCTGAACAATTTCTTGATTTTCGTCTATACTATCACTTAAAGGTGAAGTAGAATCGTCCCATATCTTAGACTGTGGAGGTGAAATATTTACTTCTCTTGCAAACATTGTTGCCATAGCTGTTGCAGCAGAACCAATCATCTGATTCATAGCCTCTGAGACAGCACTAATTTCAATTTCTGACAAGTCAGATTTCCCGTTTATTTTGCCATCTCCGCCCATCATTAAACTAGCTATAATTGCTGCATCATCAGTCTTTATCACTAAGAGGTTCCCCCCTGAAATTCCACTTGTAAACTTAACATCTAAAGCAATATTAGGGACTTCAAAGTTAGATCTTAAATTTCTAAGTGTATTTACTGATACTATTGGTGTTGCAATGTTAACTGGTTGACCTACTATAGTGGAAAGAGCTGTAGATGCTGATCCCATAGAAATATTTCCAACTTCACCCAATAAATCTTTCTCTATATCAGAAAGTTCAAATTTCTGTATAGTTTCAGAACTTGTGCCGCCTCCGTTTAAGAGTGCGTCGATTTCTTCTTGCGAAAGAAAGCCGTTACTCATAATTTCTCACATCCTTATCTATTATATCTAATATCTCAATTCCTCTGTTTTTACCTATAGTACCAGGTTTACCAATATAACATAATTGTTCTTCAACAAATACTTTAATTGGGCTAGTACTTGAATTATCTAATGTAATTACATCCCCTTCATTTAATTGTAAAAATTCATTTACAGTAATATTTGTTGAACCTAGCATTCCTGTAATTGGAACACTTACTATATTTAATCGCTGTTTTAATTTATTTCTAGATTCAGTGACAACTTCCTCGTCATTTTCTCTAAACCAATATTGAACAACTAGTTTATCAAGTACTTTTTCAATACTTAAATAAGGTATACAAATATTTATGAAAGTGTTACTATTACCCATTTCCACCGAAAAAGTAATTAGTGCAACTGGTTCATTTGGTGCAAGAGTTTGATTAAGTGCAGGGTTAGTTTCTAATGCCTCAATCTCTGGTTCTACGTCCAAAACATCTTCCCAAGCAAGTTTCAAATTAGCTATAAGTCCAGCATTAACATTTCTTAATATGTTTTTATCTATATCAGAAAATTCTTTGATTTTATACTTTCTGCTCCCCATACCGCCCAAAAGTATATCGATTATTTGAAAAGAAAATTGAGGATTAGTTTCAAATAATATAGAACCACTTAAAGGTGGCATTTTAAATATAGTTAAAACTGTAGGGTTAGGAATTGAATGAATAAATTCTTCATAGGTTATTTGCTGAATACTTTCAATTTTAACCTTTACATTATTTCTTAACTGTGCGGATAAATAACTTGATATTATTCTACCATAATTATCATGAATGAGCTCAAGCGTTCTCAGATGATCTTTTGAGAATTTTTGAGGACTTCTAAAATCATATAATTTAATTTTATGCTTTTCCTCTTCAACCGGGAGCTGATCTGGTTCAATTTCCCCAGAAGAGAGGGCAGATAAAAGTGAATCTATTTCACTTTGTGATAATACTTCTGCCATATTTCTACCTCACTTCTCCGTTAATAGTACTTAGAATACACCTTTTAATTTTCGATAAGCTCTTATCTTTCGGTAAGTTCTTATCTTTCGATAAGCTTACCAATATCAATTAATGTAATTATTCTATCTTTAAAGTTTATAACCCCTTTAATGTAGCTTTTCTTTCTTTCACTTTCAACTTTTTCAATTAAATCTTCTTCGATTTCTAATACTTCGTCAACTTGGTCTACAGTCACCCCAACAGATTCTTCTTGTAAATTTAATATAATAATATTCTCTTGGGTACCTTCCTCCTTTTCTATCTCTAAAAGGAGATTTATATCTAAGAGAGAAATTATATTCCCTCTTAGATTAATTAATCCCTTTATGTATTCTGCGGACTTAGGTACTTTTGTTATTTCCATCATGTCATTTATACTTTGAACTTTAGAAGCTTCTACTGCAAATTGCTCCTCATTAACTTTAAATACAACTACTTGCATAATTTATTTACACCTCCTAGCCTACAACTTTTTTTATAGCTTCAAGTACTCTATCTGCTTGAAATGGTTTAACAATAAAATCTTTTGCACCAGCTCTTATTGCATCCATAACCATGCTCTGTTGACCCATAGCGCTACACATAACTATTTTTGCTGCAGGATCAAACTCTTTGATTGCTTTAACTGCTTCAATACCATCCATATCAGGCATGGTAATATCCATAGTAACCACATCTGGTTTCTCTACTTTGTATAGCTCCACAGCTTTTATTCCATTGCTTGCTTCACCCACAACTTCAAACCCATTTTTTTCTAATATATCCTTTATCATCATTCTCATAAATGCCGCGTCATCAACAATTAATACTCTAGCCATTTTATATTACCTCCAATTAATTTATACCTAACGAATTCAGTATTTTCTCTAGTGATCCAGGCATTGGTATATAATAGAAATGCCCACCTATTTTTTGATTTTCTTGTAAAAACTGTGTTTCTAAATCAAGTATATACTCATCAAATTGACCTGATTCAATAAAAGTAGTAGACAGTATTGCGCCCATCATATCTAATGCAACAGCTGGCACAGAAGGCAGAAGTAAGAGATTAGTAAGTTTTGCAATGGCATTCATGAAGGAGCTTGAAATAATATTTCCTATTTCACACAATACCGAACTTCCAATTTCTGTTATTTCCTCTTGCTGTTCACCTAACATTTTTGAAATGATTTTTAAAGCGGCTTCCTTTTCTAAAGTAAACAGTATGTTCCCTGGTATATCTCCTAAAACTCTTACAATTACAGCAATTACTACTTCTTCAACTCCTATTTTAGAAAAAATATCATCAAAGGGAATAATATTTACTGAGGGCACGGTCATATCTACTTTTTCATTCAATAATTGAGATAAGGATGTAGCTGCATTTCCTGCACCAATATTACCTACTTCTTGTAGCACATCTAATTGAACAGCACTAAGCTCAGAATAATCCATTATACCCTCCTTATACCAAAGCAGCAACATCTAATATCAAGGTAACTAGTCCATCCCCTAAAATAGTTGCTCCTATATATTCTTTCAATCCTTGCAGTGTTTTTCCTAGAGGCTTTATTACAATTTCCTGTTGTCCTAGCAATGAGTCTACTAAAAGTCCTACTGTTTTCTCTCCCACTTTTACAATAACAATGTATTTCTTACTTTTACTGCTCGTTTCTGTTTGTAATTTTTTACTGACCTTCACTAGTGGAATTACACTCGCATTGTAAATAATAACTTCCTTATTATTAGTTTTCTTAATTAGTTCTTCCCTGTAGTCTATTACTCTATCAATGTAACCAAGAGAAATAGCCATAGTTTCATCTCCGATTTTTACAAGCAATGCTTGGATAATTTGTAGCGTCAATGGTAATCTTATAATAAAGGATGTACCTTTGTCAATTTCACTTATTGCATCTACTGTTCCACCAAGGGCAGCAATTTTAGTTTTAACAACATCCATCCCTACTCCACGTCCAGAAATATCTGTTACTTCCTCATTAGTGCTAAATCCTTCTGCAAAAATCAAATTTTTTATATCTGAATCTGACATTCCTTCTGTATTTATTCCAACTTTATTAGCTTTTTCCTTTATTTTATCAACATCTAATCCTTTACCATCATCTTCCACCTTTATTATAGCTTTAGTACCTTCTGCGTAAGCTATAAGTTTAATTGTACCAATGGGATTTTTACCCTTAGCAATTCTCACTTCGCTGGATTCTATACCATGATCTGCCGCATTACGAAGCAAATGCAATAGTGGTTCGCCTATTTCATCTATAACTGTCCTATCAAGTTCCGTCTCTTGTCCTTGTATTTGAATCTCCATCTCTTTCCCCAGATTTTTTGATAAGTCTCTTATCATCCTTGGAAATCTATTAAATACTACTTCTAGCGGTAGCATTCTTATTTTCATCACCAAATCTTGTAACTCTGAAGTGGCTCTAGCTACTTGTTCTAGTGTTTCATTTAAATCATTTAATTTATGGACACTACTTATCTGTTCTAGTCTTGTTCTATGAATTACAAGTTCTGAAACCATATTCATAAATTTATCTAATCTATCCAATTCAACTCTCACGGATTGGTGAGCTTTTTTATGAACTACAGCTTCTTTCTTATCATTATTTTTATCCTCAACGGTGGATGTACCTTTTAGTTCTTCTCTTCCAATTTGTGAGGATTCTTCTATTCCTTTAAATGCCTCTGATTTATCATAAACATCTTCCTTACTTGCTTTAATCTGGACTTCTTCTACCATTACTTTTTCCACTTCAGAAATATTCAGTAAAGTTTGAACAACCTCGTCTTTTTCTTTACTAGTAATATAAATTAAATTTATTTCAAATTCAAAGTTTTCATTTTCTAATTCCTCAGCTCCAGGTATGGATTTAATTATTTCACCATATTCTTCTAAGCTCTTAAAGATTAGAAATGCTCTGGCTGATTTAAGAAGCGTATTTTCACTTAGTACAATTTTTATTTCATAAGCATTGTACATTCTATCCATAGCTTGCTTAATAACATTAATGTCGTATTCATTAAGGGTAATTCGATCAGCAGAATTATAATTAATTTCTTGAGTTACAGCGCTTTCTCTTTCCGGCTTATTCGAAATACTATTTCCTTCTGCTATAGAATGTAGATCCTCAATTATGCCCTCAATTGATAGCTTTTCAGAAATTCCCTCTGATATATTATTTACCATCTTTTCTAAAGTATCTAGACACCTGAATAAAACAGTCACCACCTTTTCTGTTACTTTAATCTCACCCTCTCTAAATTTAGAAAGAACATCTTCCATTTTGTGTGTTAATTCAGCCATTTGACTAAATCCCATAGTTGCGGCCATGCCCTTTATAGTATGAGCCACCCTAAATATTTCATTTAGCTTGTCTATATTTTCTGGCTGTTGTTCTAGTGTAAGAAGTGCTTCATTCAATGTCTGCAAATTTTCCATAGACTCTTCTAAGAACATTGACATATATTGTGATGTATCCATTTTTTCCCTCCTTATTGATTGTACCTACCTTATATTTTTTTATAAATAAATGTTGATGCTTTTTCAAATCCATATTCTTTATAATTATATATACTTTCAGTGGCCCCAACAAAAAGCAAACCACCTTTTTTTAGGGACTCACTAAACTTTTTATATATTTTATCCTTAATATCTGAATTGAAATAAATTACTACATTTCGGCACACTATTAAATCAAAATTGCTTTCATAATTATCTAAAATAAGATCATGTTTCTTAAAGTCCACCATTTTTTTAATCCCAGAATTAATGCAATATTTGTCCCCCTTAACTAGGAAATATTTTTCCAAAAATTTCTTTGGAACATTTTTAATTTCCGAATAGACATATTCACCATTTTTAGCTTTTTGAATTATTGTACTGTCTATGTCAGTAGCTACAATTTTATGATTAGCCTTTGAATACAAATCATCCATAATCATAGCTAATGAATAAGGCTCAGCTCCAACGGAGCAAGCTGCACTCCAAATTTTAAGTCCTCCATTATATGAAAGTTCCGATTTAACTTTTTTTGAAAGTTCCTCAAATATTTCTGGATTTCTAAAAAATTCTGTTACATTTATTGTAATAAAGTCTAGGAATTTCTGTTTTTGAGCGGGATCACTCTTTAATAAACTAATATATTCCTCTACTGAACTCACTCCAACTCTTGACATTAAACTTAAAATTCGCCTATGCAATTGATTGGATTTATAGGCGGCTAAATCTATTTTATATTCTTTTAAAACCCATTGCTGAAAATACATTAAATCCATAGCTATAATCATCTCCCCATTACAACTTTATTAATTTCTTCAGCAACATTATCTAATGGAACAACTTCATCTACTTTACCTGTTTCAAAAGCCGCCTTTGGCATACCATATATTATGCAAGTAGATTGGTGCTCTGCCATAGTAAATCCACCATTATCTTTAATAGCTGCTGTACCTTGTGCACCATCTCGTCCCATGCCAGTAAGTATAACACTTAATAACTTTGATCCGTAAACCGCCGTGGCGGATATAAAGAGTTTATCAACTGCTGGTCTAACACCCCAAAGAGTAGGTTCTGTATTTAAATGTATCCTCTTGTCCCCTCCTATTTCCATATGGTATCCACCAGGAGCGATATAAACTACGTTTTTTGAAACTATGTCACCATCTTGTGCTTCTACAACCTTTATCTTACTGTTTATATTTAATCTATCAGCAAAGGCCTTTGTAAAGCCCATGGGCATATGTTGCACTACTAAAACTGGTACCCCAATATTATCTGGTAGAGCTGTTATTACTTTATACAAGGCTTTAGGCCCACCTGTGGAAGCTCCAATAACCACAGCCTCTATATTGCGACTTGTTCGCGTTCTATAGCGTGTGGAGGTTCCTTGAGCTATAGCTTCTGAGGCTAAATCCTCTTCCCTTACCCCTCTAGTTGTGGTCTTAATAGAATTTGCTCTATTTGTTTTAAAGTTTTTTCCATACCTTAGTGCATTTTTACCATCACTCTGCATATAAGCCAATTTTATTTTTTCTACCAATTCATCTCTAACCTTATTAATGTCTAGCGATATTTCTCCAGATGGTTTTGCTATAAAATCGAAAGCCCCTTGTTCAAGGCATTCCATAGTTAATTCTGTACCAGTTTTAGAAACACTACTAAGCATAATTACCGGTACATTAACATTGTTTTTTTTCAATTCCTTTAAGGCTTTTATACCGTCCATTTTGGGCATTTCAATATCCATGGTTATTACATCAGGCATTTTACTGGTTATTTTTGTTAACAAGTCTTGTCCGTTTTTTGCTGTATTTATAACTTCCATCTCTGCCTCAGCATTAATCATATCAGATACGATTTTTCTCATTAATGCTGAATCATCTACTACAATCACTTTAATTTTTTTTAACAATATATTTCACCCCATTAACATCTCAATTAATCTAAATTTCTGTGGTTCCCATACCTACAGTTCTAATAGACAGCACCCCACTTGTGGTATCAAATATTAAGGTTCTACCTTTATTACCGCCAATGTCTTCTGAAAGTATTGGAATGCATAAACTTTTGAGAGCACTTTTCACCGCTATACCATTTCTATTGCCAATGTCCATGACTATACTTTTATCAGGGAAGTTAAACATTGAAGCTCCACCTGCTATTTTAGCCCTCATATTTTTAAGGGTTGCACCTTTTTTTATCATATTCGTGACTAGTATTGGGATAGCTAAATCTGCAAATTTGATTTCGTTAGTTATTTTATTGAATTGGCTGCTATCTGGAAGCATTATATGTGCTAATCCTCCAAGTCCTACAACTTTATCATAAATTGCTATTCCCACACAGGACCCAAGACCCACTGTTATTAATTTAAATGGAGAAAAAGCGACATTTAAATCTGCAATTCCCACTTTAATTTCATTATATTCCATATTTACACCCTATTTTATAATATTTCAATTTTTTCTTCTTCTGTCAAGATATCTGAAAGATTTAAATATATAATTATTCTACCATCAATTTTAATAAGTCCTTTTATATATCTCTTGGATACTCCAGAAATGATTTCTGGTGAATCTTCTAAGCTTTCTATCAATACATCCCTAACCTCAGAAACAAAATCAACTATTATACCTATTTTACTATGATTTTGCTTAGCAACTATTATCTTACATCCTTCTTGTATTTCTGTTAAAGGCAAATTAAATCTTTTTGATAATGCTATAACCGGTAAAATCTTACCTTCATAACTTATAACACCTTCCACAAATTCCGGAGAACCTGGAATTTTAGTTGACTTCTCGTATTCAAGTATTCTTTCTACCTCCATAATATTGGTAGCATAATACTCACTATTTATGCTAAAAATCAAGATTTTAATTCCTTCTTTCTTCATATTAAATCCCCCTACAATTGAAATTTATGGACAACTAATTCTCTGCTTTCGTCTATAAACGCATGAACACTTTTACTAGGAGAATCGAGAATGTATTCTCTAGTACCTATAATAAACCTAGTATTTGGATAAGCGATTTCTGCCCATATATGTCCATTGTTTCCTACTATAAGCTTTGTTGCTACCCCTCCAATGCCTCCAACTATTTTACATTTAATTTCCTTTCCAGCTTTTATAACTCCTCCTCTAGCTACACTTTTATCCTTTTGAAATATTACACTATCACTTGCTTCCACTTGTGATACATATTGTCCTTTTCCACTAAAGATAATATTACCTGAGCTCTTAATTATTGAGTCTTGGCAATAGTCTAGAACTACATTTACAGGAAGAGTTAAATTTATCTCTAATATAGAAATTTTATAGTCAATAATTGTAACTGCTTCACTTAACTCCTCATAGCTCTTGATATTAAGAGGACTCAAGTTAAGTATTTTATTTTTAATTAGAATCACTAATCCATCCTCGGGATTTTCCTGTTGCAAAATTCTTTGAGCTACTCTAATTGCAGTTTGAGGAAGTTTTTTAAATTTAGTTTCCAATAAAATTTTAATAAGTTCACCATCATTAGTATTTCTGGCTAAAAGGTTCGTTTCTTTCAATTGCCTCATGGAATAAATTATTTTTGTGAGATCGTTTTTCATGCTATTTAAATCACTTAAATACTCTAAAATTAATACATCTTCTTTTCCAGCCGCAACATTTGAATGAATTACATTACCCTTTATTACAACATCTCTATTAGCAGTAATTTCTGCTTCTGCTACATTGTTTCTTATTAAAATACAATTACCAGATTCAACTTTCATACCTTCTAGTACACTGCCACTTATAACTATATCTCCAACAAATTTAATATTCCCTGTTTTTAATTCCACATCTCCATTTATTTCATGAGTTTGATAAACGAAAAAACTACTTCCCTTTACTGAAGGTCTACCTTCAATTGTAGCCACCACAGTAACTTTATCTGTAACCTGGCAACCTTCTCCTGCGCTTAATGATATTTTCTTTGAATTTTTGACTTTTAAAATTTTACCTGTAATATCTATTCCATCTTCGCCATTTTTTCCTGGAATTAGAATAGCTAAAACTTGTCCTTTTTCTACTCCCTTTACAGCACCTATAGCCTTGTAATCTATAACTTCTGTGTTTTCATACTTCTCATCAATTTCCGCCTCTACCTCATTAAATTTAATCTCCAACCTGTCGTCAATTTCATGTATAGGTTTCTTCCCAGCTGCAATAAGCAGTTCTGAAACTTCATTAGCCTTTGCACATTTAATAATGCTCATCTTTAAAATGCCATATGTAATATTATGATTTGTCAACTCATTGTTAATTTCTGATTCTGAAAATTTAGGTGGCATAATTTCTTCTTTTACTTCCAATTCTACTGTCAATGAGTTTCTAAGTGCAGCATCTTTTAGTTTATATATAGTAGTAGGTTTATATGTAATACTAATATATACTTCCATTTTGTCCGCACTAGTTCTTAAATTCATTTGCCTTTTGGCTTCATCTTCTTTAAAATCAACTACAATTTTACTATCCTCGTATACGGGAGTGCTATGGCTAATTTTTTCTCCGTTCACAGTTACTGTAATATTGTCATTAGCGGAAATCGATGCTGGTTTACCAATTTGCTTAGGGTTTTTTATAGTTATTTTACCCTTTTGAATTTCTATCGTTCCATTAATTTCTTCTTTTTTAAAAGTATCATCTTCCAGAGCATCTTCTTCATCATCTAAGCCTTCTATTTCATCAATAGAAATCACAGCATGCTTCTTGAAAAAGCCATTTTTTTCTTCTAAAATTGAATATTTTAATTTTTCTACTGGAACCCCCAAACTAAAACTTGCAGAACTTAAACATTCCTGAACATTGGTTCCTTGGAACTTTTTGTCACATGCCTTAGCTACCAATCTTACCACCTCTTTCTATAGAGAAATTATACCATAATTCTTCTATTTTTTTTCATAACTTTTATTTGTTTATCGACCAATTTCGGATAAACTTTACATTTTTTTGTTTATCCTCAATTAATTCTGCATTAAATCCCACCATTATTGAATTTATTATTGGATTTTTTGAAGAATTGAAAGAAAATTTGTCCACACTTTTAATGGGTAATACATTTGGTGAGGTTCCAGAAATAAAAAGTCCTGTTAAGGATTCAATCTCACTTTCATGGACATTTCTTTCTTCAACAACTATATTTAATTTTTCGCAAGTTTTTATAATAAACTCTCGTGTTATACCAGGCAGCACATTCTCGACCTTGGAGGTTAAAACCTTAGACCCTATAACCATAAAAATATTTGATCTACTTCCTTCAGTAATAAAACCATCATTGTCCACGAGTATCGCCTCATAAACCTTCTTACTTTCAATTTGCTCGTTTACTTTCTCTCGGAAGGCGTTATTGATAACCTTAGCATTAGGACTGGTGCGTTCACCATGATAAGTAATAGTTTCGACCCCTTCTTCATATTGATCTTTTGTAGGGTATGCATGAGGTATGAAATATGCTAAGAAATTAGAATTAACAACCAATTTTAGATTCCCATTACAAATATTATTCTTTTGAATTAATTCAATAATTCCATTTATAATTTCATCCACAGTAATACACAAATTATAGTTCATAATTTTCGCAGAATTTTCTAAACGACTTAAGTGCGACATAAGAAAAATAGGCATTCCATCACTTATCCTTATCACCTCGTATAGTGATTTTCCTATACTACTATTATAGTTTTCAAACTCCTCACTTTTCTTAAATTCGTCCCCAAATAAAAAGTATTCATTCATGCACTTGTCCATGTTAATTCCTCCTCTTAATTTTCTTAAGAGGTAAAAACTTCAGGATTTTTATCTCTTAAGAATTAATATTTATTTATCTCCATTTTAAAATTTCAATTTTATCATGTGTTTTCCTAAAATTTATTAAGTAAGGATGACCCACCAAATTAAAAAGTGGCAAATCTGATAGAGAATCAGAAAACATATAGGAGCTTTCAAAGTCCACCACCATGTTTTCACTTTTTAACACTTCTTTTAGTCTTTTGACCTTTTCTTCTCCTTTGCAATTTTCCCCTAAGATTTCATTTCTATGTAATCCATTCTCCAGGGTAAACCTTGTTCCTATCACTTTATCGACTCCCTCTATGTTGTAGAGCTCATTCAAATAGAATTCAGCGGAGGCAGAAATTAAATAGATTTTGTATCCCTCTGCTTTCATCTTTTTTATCATCACAATAGCGTCACTATATAGTATTTTGCTTAACCTTTTTTCATAAAACTCCTTGACAATTTTTTTCATTTCATTTTCCTCTATACCATCAATAAATCTTATAAAGGTTTTCTTTACTCTTGAAGCATCATGGATCTTTAAAGCGTAAAAAATAGATGAATATATACTTTTAGGTAAATATTTTAATAATCCAGGATTCTTTTTCATCATAAAAAAATAGAATTCTACTAGTGTCTCTCGTTTCGTTAGTGTGTAATCCACATCGAAAATAGCTAATTTTTCTTTCACAACTAATGCCTCCTCAAATATACCTATCAATTTTAGATTAACCTTATTGTACTCTTATAAGAATAATATTAATATTGTTACCATTGAATTCTCCTTCATCCCTTTTTCTAAAATGTCGATAAAAAGAGCCGATGCATTAGCAACGACTCTTCCACTTACCTATTTCTCTTCTTTAATCATTTCTTCATAGTATTTAGTTACTTCTGCGAATTCTTCATCTTCAGGAATAATTAATTCTCCTGTTTCTTCATCTCCAATTACTTTGAAAAGATATATTGAATCGTCCTCAGGATTTTGAACTAACGCATATTCATTATCTTTATAAGTAAATCCATCTACTATTTCACATGGAACTACATTACCATTTTCATCTTCTAAATCTACAGTTAGTGCTTCTCCGCAACCGCAACCATCGTGTTCATCGTGTTCGTGATCATGACCACCACATCCACAACCTTCATTTTCTTGGTTGTTTGAACCACATCCGCAGCCATCATTTTCCTCGCCGCCGCAACAAGTTTTTTTATCTTCATTCATAATGTGTTACCTCCTACATTTCAGTATATTCTATATTCTACCCTTAATTTGAAAATATTAAAAGGGTTTTTTCAAATTATTATTGTTAAGTTATTGTTAAATGTTTTTATTGTGTATTTTACTTACAAAGGAAGATGAAATTTAATTCATCTTCCTTTGACTTTTCAATTTTAAATACTATTTTTGATTAGCAAGTTTTTTGTAACTATCTAATCTTTCCATAGCATCTTTTTCTGTTTTAACAAATAATGCTTCTGCTGTTTCTGGGTATATTTTTGCTAGTGAAGAATATCTTACTTCACCCATTATATATTCTCTAAATGAAGTAGTTGGTTCTTTAGAGTCTAATATAAATGGATTCTTCCCTGCTTCTTTAAGTTCTGGGTTAAATCTATACATAGCCCAGTATCCAGATTCAACAGCTCTCTTAGTTTCAAATTGTGTACATCCCATACCTGCTCTGATACCATGATTGATACATGGAGCATAAGCAATGATAAGTGATGGTCCTTTATATGCTTCTGCTTCTTTTATAGCTTTTAGTGTTTGATTTTTATCAGCACCCATAGCTATTTGAGCAACATAAACATATCCGTAGCTCATTGCCATCATACCTAAATCTTTTTTCTTAGTCTTCTTACCAGTTGCCGCAAATTTTGCAATAGCTGCAGTTGGCGTAGATTTTGAAGATTGACCTCCCGTATTTGAATATACTTCTGTATCCATTACAAGGATATTTACATCCTCACCAGATGCGAGTACGTGATCAACTCCACCAAATCCTATATCATAAGCCCAACCGTCTCCACCAAATATCCATTGAGACTTTTTAACTAAATGATCTTTTTTACTAAATATTTCTTTTAATGCTTCATTATTGTCTTTTTCAGCTGTTAATAATGGCAACATTTTATAAGTTGCAGCTTTTGAACCTTCTGCATCTTGTTTGTTTTCAATCCATTCATTTATAGCTGCTTTTAATGCATCACTTGTGTTTAAAGTTAAGGCTTTAACTGCTGATAATTCAACCCTATCTCTTAATTGAGTAGTTCCAAGGAACATTCCAAGTCCAAATTCAGCATTATCCTCAAATAATGAGTTAGCCCAAGCTGGTCCTTGACCACATTCATTAACTGTATATGGTGATGCTGGTGAACTTCCTCCCCAAATTGAAGAACATCCTGTAGCATTAGCTATTAACATTCTATCTCCAAATAATTGAGTAATAAGTCTAGCGTATGGAGTTTCTCCACATCCAGCACATGCTCCACTGAATTCCATTAATGGTTTCTCAAATTGACTTCCCTTAACAGTTGCAGTTCCCATTGGGTTCTCTTTTTTAGATAATGATTGTTCGAATTTCCAATTTTTTATTTTTGTTTCTTGCGTTGCAAATGGTTTCATTATTAATGCTTTTTCTTTTGCTGGACATACTTCTGCGCAGTTACCACAGCCAGTACAATCTTCTAAACTTACACCAATAGTGAAATTCAAGCCTTCAAAATTCTTTCCACCTGCTGCTTTTTTACTTTCATAGCTTTCCGGAGCATTTGCAAGCTCTGCGTCAGTTGCTAAGAATGGTCTTATTACAGCATGAGGACATACATATGCACATTGATTACATTGTATACATTTGTCTACTTGCCATTCTGGTACATTAACAGCAATGCTTCTCTTCTCGTATGCAGCTGTTCCTGGTTGTAGTGTTCCATCTTCTATTCCAATAAACGCTGAAACAGGTAGGGAGTCTCCCTCTTGTCTGTTCATTACATCAGCTATGTTTTTAATGAAATCTGGTCTAACTTCTTTTGAAGTATCATTAGTGTCCACAGCTTCTTTCCAGCTTTCTGGTACATTAATCTTAACAACTGATTCGATTCCTTTATCTATTGCAGCATTGTTCATGTTAATAACTTTTTCACCTTTTTTACCGTAAGATGTAATAACCGCTTCTTTAAGATACTTGACTGCATCTTCTACAGGAATAATATCTGCAAGTTTAAAGAAAGCAGATTGCATTATCATGTTAGTTCTTCCGCCAAGACCTATTGATTGAGCTATTCCAACTGCATCAATAATGTTGAAGTTAATATTGTGAGTCGCAATATATTTTTTCATTGCTGCTGGTAAATGTTCTTCTAATTCTTCTGGAGTCCATATACAGTTTAATAAGAATGTTCCATTATCTTTTATTCCTTTTAGAACATCATATTTATATATATAAGATTGATTACCACAAGCAACATAGTTTGCAGCATTTATTAAATATGTTGATTTTATAGCTTTCTTACCAAATCTTAAGTGAGAAACTGTAATTCCACCTGATTTTTTAGAGTCATATGCAAAGTATGCTTGAGCATACATATTTGTATGGTTACCTATAATTTTTATAGCACTCTTGTTAGCTCCAACAGTACCATCTGATCCTAGTCCCCAGAATTTACACTCTTTAGTTCCTTCAGGAGTTGTAGTTATTTCAGGTCCTGTTACAAGTGAAGTATTAGTAACATCATCAACTATTCCTACAGTAAACCCATTTTTAGGAGATTCTGCTTTTAAGTTTTCAAATACAGCAACCATTTGAGCTGGAGTAGTATCTTTTGAACCTAGTCCGTATCTTCCGCCAACTATAACTGGTCTGTTTTCTTTTTCATAATAAGCATTTCTTACATCTTGGTATAATGGTTCTCCAATTGATCCTGGTTCTTTTGTTCTATCGAGTACTGATATTTTTTTAACTGTAGAAGGTATGTATTTGAAGAAATGATCTAATGAGAACGGTCTGAAAAGATGTACTTTAAGTACTCCGACCTTTTCTCCTTTTGCATTTAAATAATCTATAGTTTCTTCAATTGTATCGCAAACTGAACCCATTGCTATTATTATTCTGTCTGCATCTGCTGCACCATAATAATTAAATAAATGGTAATCAGTTCCGATTAATGAATTTATTTTTCCCATATATGTTTCAACTTTTGCTGGAAGAGCATCATAGTATGAGTTTGAAGCTTCTCTTCCTTGGAAATATATGTCTGGATTTTGTGCTGTTCCACGAGTTACAGGATGCTCTGGATTAAGTGCATGATTTCTAAATTCTTCTAGTGATTCTGTGTTTATAAGAGAAGCTAGAGTTTCATAATCCCAAGTTTCAATCTTTTGTATTTCGTGAGAAGTTCTAAAACCGTCAAAGAAGTTTACAAAAGGAAGTTTTCCTTCAATAGCTGTTAAATGAGCAACTGGTGAAAGGTCCATTACTTCTTGTACGCTACCAGACGCAAGTAGTGCAAATCCTGTTTGTCTTGCAGCCATTACATCTTGATGATCTCCAAAAATATTAAGTGCATGAGTAGTTAATGCTCTAGCAGCTACGTGGAATACTCCTGGTAGTAATTCTCCTGCTATTTTGTACATGTTTGGAATCATTAATAATAATCCTTGAGAAGATGTAAAGGTTGTAGTTAATGCTCCTGTTTGAAGTGATCCGTGAACTGCTCCTGCTGCTCCCGCTTCTGATTGCATTTCCATAATTTTAACTTTTTGACCAAATACATTTTTTGTTTCTTTTGCTGCCAATTCATCACAATACTCTGCCATTGTTGAAGATGGTGTTATAGGGTAAATTGCTGCCACGTCAGTGTATGCATATGCAACGTGTGCTGCTGCTGTATTTCCATCCATTGTTTTCATCTTTCTCATTAATAAACCTTCTTTCATTAATAATATTATAAAAATGTGTTACAAATCTAATAAGCTATTTTTTACATTTTCCTTTTTAGTTTGACCATAGGTCATGCTTTTATTCAAAATACAAACTAAGTAATCTATAAACTACTTAGCTTATAGATTTATATTATTTAATGTTATTTAACTAAATTTTTTCCCATTTCTTCTGCTTCAACCAATTGCTGCTTAGAAGGTGCTTCATTAACGGTTAAGCTTTGTATAACGTTAAACTCATAATCCTTCATTTGACTTACCCATTTGTTCATAAATTCGCCATCATCCCATCCATAAGATCCAAATAATCCAGTAACTTTGTTGTTAAGTGGAAGTAATTTGAATTTATCAATGAAAGGTTGCATTTCTTTTTGTTCTATTCTATTGTTATCCATTGATGGACTTCCAAAAGCAACTGCATCTGCATTGGTTACATCTTCAACCTTAGCTTCACTAACTAGTTTAACTAGTACCTCAGCTCCTGCTTCTTTTGCACCTTTAGCTATACTATTAGCTAAAACTTCAACATTTCCATTATTACTCCAATAAATTATTGTTAATTTTTTCATTACTTTCACCCCATATTTCATATTAATAGATAGTTTTAATTACCCCTTAATTATACATCAAAATGAAAAATATTCAAGTTCTTTGTTATGAATAATGTATAAATATTCTATTATACTTTAATAATTCCACAATAAAGTATAATAAGATTAATTTTTGCTAAATTTCTGCAAATTTTTTATAATTCGAATTTTTCCTTACTTTTTACTATTACAGAATTATATTCTTTTGAATCTAATAGTTCCTTAAAGCTCTTTTGAGCATTTTCATCTCCATGTACAAGAAAAATTTGTTTAGGTTTTATCTTCATATGGTCTATCCAATTAATTAAACCATTTCTATCTGCATGACCAGAAAGTCCTTGCAAATTATATATGGTGGCTGCTACAGAAATATCTTCCCCAAAAATTTTAACCATTTTATTTCCATCTAAAATTTGTCTACCTAAGGTACCCTCAGCTTGATACCCTACAAATACTATAGAATTTTCACGAATCCATAACCCATGTTTTAAATGATGTTTTATCCTTCCTGCATCACACATTCCAGACGTCGATATTATTACCATACCCTTTTTCACATCATTTAATTTCATAGACTCTTCTGCAGAATGAGTAAACTTAAGCCCCTCAAAACTAAGTATATTATTATCATGCTTTTCCATCTCTTTTGCCTGCGCATCAAAATACTCTCTGTTATTCTCAAAAATCCTTGTTGCTTTTTCTGCAAGAGGGCTATCCACAACCACTGAAAGGTTCTTAAGCATTTCCTCATCAAAATAGGTGTTCAAGGCATATATAACCTCTTGGCTTCTGCCTACTGCAAAGGATGGAATTATAACATTCCCACCTCTTTTAAAAGTTTCTTTTACTATATTGGCGAGTTCCTCTAATACATCTTTAAAATTGTTATGTACTTTGTCTCCATAGGTAGTTTCCATAATTACATAATCTGCACTTTCTATAAATGTAGGATCATTTATAAGTGGAATGTTAAGATTACCTAAGTCGCCACTATAAACAAGTTTTACAGGCGTTCCACCTTTCTCTTCTACTTTAAGTTCTATAATAGCTGACCCCAGTAAATGGCCTGCATCCGAAAATACAATAGTTAATCCGTCAAAAGGTTTTATTTCCTCATTGTAAGGATAACTTTTAAAAAGCTTTAAACACTCTTCTGCACTTTTTAAAGAATATAAAGGCTTTATAGGCTCTAGCCCTTTTCTTTGAAGCTTCTTATTCTTCCATTGAGCATCCATCTCCTGAATGTGGCCACTATCTGGGAGCATCACCTGGCATAGCTCCATTGTAGCTTTTGTACATAAAATATCACCTTTAAATCCACTCTCATATAGTAGTGGAATTCTTCCACTATGATCTATGTGTGCATGGGATAATATCATTAAATCTATATCTCCTGGGTTAAATCCAAAATTCTGATTTTTACCTTCATCTCCATCGCTTCCTTGGTATAATCCACAATCCAATAAAATAGTTTTATCTCCTATCTTTAGCATATGGCATGAACCTGTAACACACTGGCTAGCGCCAAAAAAAATAATTTCCATCTTATTCTCCTTTAATTTATATTATTATTTTTCATATAATAAGCAAATATATACTTCATACTTTTAGTCTACACTTTTTTTGACTTTTTTATAAAATAAATATTATTTACAATAAAAAAAGATGAAGAAATTTTACATTCTTCATCTTTTTCTATATTTTTCTATTAAATTAACTATCAAATCAATGCTATTTTCTGTGTTACTGCTTTTCATATTCGAAATATATTTTTCTGAATCATTATACAATTCATTAATTTTCGTTTGTAAATGTTCAGGAGTTAACTCCTCATCTTGAATAACCATACTATACCCGCTTTTTTCAAAAGATCTAGCATTAAGGATTTGATCACCTCTACTTGCTTTAGCCGATAACGGTACTAATAAGTTAGGTTTTCTTAGTGCTAAAAGTTCAAAAATCGCATTTGCCCCCGCTCTTGATACCACAAGGTCCGCAGCCGCCAATAAGTGAGGTAATTCCTCCACTACATATTCAAATTGAACATATCCAGCTTTGTTTTGGAGTGATTTATCAATATTATCTTTACCGCAAATATGAATAATATTATACTTTAAAATTAATTTTTCAAGTTTTGTCCTTATTGCTTCATTTATAACTTTAGATCCCAGGCTACCACCAATAACCAGCAATATTGGTTTTTCATTTATAAAACCACATATTTCCTTAGCCTTTATTTTGCTTCCTAAAAATAATTCTCGTCGTATAGGATTACCAGTTACCATACCTTTTCCACCTTTTATTTCATTTAAGGCTTCTGGAAAAGTTACACATACTTTTGTACAATATGGAGCAGCTAACTTATTAGCAAGTCCTGGTGTAATATCGCATTCATGCGCAATTACTGGTATCTTGGAGAAGTATGCAGCAAGTACCACCGGTACAGAAACAAACCCACCCTTAGAAAAAACGATATCTGGTTTTTCAATTTTCATTATTTTTTTTGCGTCAAAAATCCCTTTAATTACTTTTAGCGGATCAGAAAAATTTTTCATATCAAAATATCTTCGAAGTTTCCCACTAGAAATAGGATAATATTTTATATTTTCATCCTCTATTATTTTCCTTTCAATGCCCTCTTTTGTTCCAATATATTGGATTTCATAACCTAACATTTTAAGTTTTGGTATTAGTGCAAGATTTGGTGTTACATGTCCTGCTGATCCGCCACCAGTCATTATTATTTTGTGCTTTTCCACTTTAACACTCCTTTAAAAAAACATGCTTTACTCAGTTTATTCTACATTATTATATACCAATTACTATAAAAAGTTCTACTTTTTATTGAAAATGGTGTTGTCCATAATTTGCTAAACAGTATATAATCTTCAAAAGTATCCTTCAACTCACTATTATAAAAATGAAATACGTGGATAAACTACTATCATACAAATAAACACAAAATTTAAAGGAGGAATTAAAATGGCAAACAGAACATTAGTACCACAAGCTAGAGAGGGTTTAAACAAATTTAAAATGGAAGCTGCTCAAGAAGTTGGAGTTAATTTAACTAACGGTTACAATGGAGATCTTACATCTAGACAAAACGGTTCTGTAGGCGGACAAATGGTTAAAAAAATGGTAGAACAATACGAGAAAAACTTATAATTTAAAATTAAATAAGTTAAGAGGTATATGCTAGCCATATACCTTTTAATTATATATTTTTATCTAAATCATGTAAATATATGTGATTTTTTTAATTTCATTAAAGCAAGAGTAAATATGTAATTATTTTTCATTTAATTAAGATTTTTCATATAATAACATCAATTAATCTAAAATCTTGTACTTGCCTTATTTTCCTTCAATATTCTATTATATATTTCAAATTTCTGCACAAGATACTATCATACAAAACAAATTATAAAAGGAGGAATTAATAATGGCAAACAGAACATTAGTACCACAAGCTAGAGAAGGGTTAAACAAATTTAAAATGGAAGCTGCAAAGGAAGTTGGAGTTAATTTAACTAATGGTTACAATGGAGATCTTACTTCAAGACAAAACGGTTCTGTAGGCGGACAAATGGTTAAAAAAATGGTACAACAATACGAAGAAAATCTATAATTTAAATTAGTTTTTAAAGGGTATATGCTAGTCATATACCCTTTAATTTTGATGTTTCACCTAAATCTTATAAACATAAATAATTTCTTTTAATTTATTTAAAACACTTCAGGTAATGAAAGTTACAATTTTAAATTTTCTTGCCTTATTTTCCACCAATATTCTATTATATATTTCAAGTTTCTGCACAAGATACTCTCATAACAAAAATAAAATATAAAAGGAGTGATTAACAAATGTCAAACAGGAAATTAGTACCTCAAGCTAAAGCCGGATTAAATAAATTTAAAATGGAAACTGCAAAAGAACTAGGTGTTAATTTTACAGATTATAACGGTGATTTAACTTCAAGGGAATGTGGTTCTGTTGGCGGAGAAATGGTTAAAAAAATGGTACAACAGTACGAAGAAAATTTATAATAATTGCCAAAATATAATAAAGACACATAGATATTTTTTCTATGTGTCTTTAATGCATTTAACTGAGTTTAAATTCTATGATTTTTAACTGAATGGACTTGTAACCATTGTACTCATTAATTTGAGGTGTAAAAATTAAATCTAGTTTCATTCCTCTTGGAGCATCAAGGTAGGTTTTATGTTCTTCACCATAGGAATCTTTTAGCATCTCCATGAATTCATCTACCCTATTAAAAAATATTCCATCAATTGTTTTATTCGATTTCGGCATCAAACATTTTATTTTTATTGTATTGGCATTTTTCCCCAATATATCTATTTTTAAAATAGGGATGTTTTTTTCAGCTAGTAGTGGTGAGGGATTGCCTTTACCAAAAGGCTCTAAAAGTTCTAATTCTTCTATTATTCCATAATTTATTTTACTTAGTGCCATTCTTTCATCTATTCTTACTTTAGGTATAATATCCTCATCCGTTAGCTTGCAAATAGAATTTAATTTTCGCCTTAATTTTTCTATATTTTCCTCTTTTATAGAGAGACCTGCAGCCATTGGGTGTCCTCCGAATTTTAAAAGCAGCTCTTCACATTTTATTAATTCCTCAAATAAATTGTATTCTTCGATAGATCTTGCTGAACCCTTAGGATTGTCTTTTCCACTAGTTAATATTATTGTTGGCACATTGAAAGTTTCCCTAACACGCCCTGCTACAATTCCTGCGATACTCTCATGGATAGTATCTTTATAAATCACTAATACTTTGTCATTTCTAAAAGTGGAATGCTGCACAAGTTCTATTACCTGCTGCACATTTTCCGTTGTCATGTCCTGTCTTTTTTTATTAAGTTCAAATAGTGTTTTAGCTAGTTCCACTGCGCGAGCCTCATCAGAGCAAATTAGAAGTTCAACTGAAATAGCCGCTGACTCTAATCTTCCTGTAGCATTTATGCAGGGTCCTATTTGAAACCCAACATGATATGATTTTATCTCTTTACCTTCAATGTTCAAAATTTCCTTTAAACATTTTAACCCAAGATTTTTTGTATTTGTAAGCATTCCTAAGGCATTTTTAGCAATTATTCTATTCTCGTCTATTAAATCTACCACATCACAAATAGTTCCTATTCCAGCTATTTCTATAAATTCCACTACAGCTTCACTATTAATTCCAAGTTTTAAATATAGTGCTTGTACAAACTTAAGTGCAATACCTGCCCCACACAACTGCTTAAATGGATAATTACAGTCCTTCTGTTTTGGATTAATAACTGCATCCGCTGGTGGAAGCTTGAAGGTGCGAACGCCTTCACTATCTTCTTCAAATGATAACTCATGGTGATCCGTTATTATAACTGTCATCCCTAGTTCTTTTGCCAATTTAACCTGCTCAGTCGCAGCTATCCCATTATCGCAAGTTAAAATCACCTCAAAGCCTTCTGCACTTAGCTTTCTTATCCTATCACTATTTATTCCATAGCCTTCAAGTTCCCTATCCGGAACATAATACTCTACCTGTGCACCACATTGTTTTAATGCTTTATACATTATAACAGTACTAGTCACACCATCAGCATCATAATCGCCATATACCACTATTTTTTTCTTGTTTTCAATAGCAAGTTTTATTAGTTCTGTGGCTTTCTCCATATCTTTCATTAAAAATGGATCATATAAATCCTCTATACTGGCCCTCATAAATTTTTTTATCTCTATTTCATTATCAAATCCCCTGTTAATTAAAATCTTAGCTATAACCTCACTTACCCCGGAGTTTTTTGCCAGGGTTCTAATATCTTTAGAGGTATTTCTTATTAACCACTTTTTCTCCATATTTATCTCCTAATTAATTATTATTTCATATTTAGAACTGATTTTTATAGACACCAAACCTTATTGGTCCCTAACCATTTCTAATCATTAAGCCTTACTAGGCATCAAGACCTGAATAGTAGCATTTACTAAAACTCTGTTTACTACTTTCATTATTTCCACTTCACTTATGTTTTCCATCTCTTTAAATTCAGAAAAAATTACAGGTCCATCTCCATACATAATTTCATATACACATAAATTCATACTAGTTTGAATAGATCTCTCTAAAGCTAGCATCCTTCTTAATTTGTAACTTTTACACAGTTTTAAAACAGTAGCCTTTTCAAAATGACCCTTTGATTTTTTAACTTCTTCAATTTGACTATTAATAATCTCTATGGTGTTATTTACATTTTCATAGGAAGTCCCAAGTGAAATAGTAAAAAGTTTTATTCCTGTTTCATTTTTAATTTTACTGCCTATATCATAAACAAAGCCTCTTTTAGTCCTAATTTCATCATACAGTATACTGCTTGTACCCTCTCCGAAAACCAAGCTAAATAGCTTTAGTGCACTAATCTCTCTATCATTTAAATCATGAATAGGAAAACAATATTGAATTTTGGCACCTTGCAAATCATCTCTATATTGAAAGTAGGTGCCTGGATTATTATTTTCGTATATATACTGGGTATCTTCTAGGTTATCCACTACGTTGACTTTAGTGTTAAATAGTTTATTGTTAAAATCACAAAGATACTTTTCCACTATGTCTGAAACATGCTTAAAACTCATGGAAGATATTACACTCACTACGCAATTATCTGAGGTATAGTATTTATAATAAAATTTTTTAATTCTGTCTACCGTAATGGAACGAATTGATTCTTCTGTACCTATAATTAAATTCTTTATTCTTCGCGTGTTAAAGCCATTATAAAGCATGGAGTCTTCGCAAAACTGGCTAGAATCATCTTTCCATTCTTTTAATTCGGCACAAATTACATCTATCTCTTCTTTGAAACCACCCACTGGAAAAGTGGGATTCAAAAGTATATCCGTATAAATTTCAAAACCCTTTTCAAAATCTTCATCCAAAGTGGTGCCATAATATACTGCATAGGGATAATTTGTCATTGCATTACAAAATCCAAAGGTTTCATCACATAATTTATTAATCTGGTATTCCGTGCGTGAATCTGTCCCTTTAAATAGCATATGCTCTACCACATGAGCAATTCCGAGTTCACTATTTCCCTCACGATTTGCACCTGCATTAAAACCTATGGTAAAAGAAGTCAAATTATTCTCTGCACTCTTATATAGTAATTTTACTCCATTTTTAAACGTTATTTTTTCCATTTAATCACCTTCATTCTATATTTTATTTATTTCTGTATTATTTTTGTTTTTTTTGTTGTAAACTAATGTGTGTGGTAAATGACATTCACTTTATTAAAAGGGTGGTGAGTAAATTCTTAAACATATTTTTTTTAAGAATAATATTCTATGAATGATAAATATAAAAAAATACAGTCCTTGGTTCAATTTATTAAGTATTCACTAGTTGGTGCTACTAACATTATAATAGATGTTATCATATTAAACATTCTTTCCTATACCACAGGCATAACTCACGGGAAAATGTTATTTGTTTTTAACCTCATAGCATTTTCAGTTTATTCAATCTGTGGTTATAAATTAAATAAAAAATTTACTTTTAGTGAAACTTCACATAAAAAAGCTTACTTTCAATATGCCTCTGTACTATTTTTTAGTATGCTTTTAAATAGTCTTATGTTGATTTTATTAACAAGTCACAACCCCTTAGTTCATTATATGCATAGAGGATGGGGTATAGAGAAATTAAACCACCTTTGGTTTAACATATGTATTCTAATAGATTCTATGACTATAGGTTTTCTTGGTTTTTTAATTAATAAATTTTTTGTTTTTAATAAAAAGAAAACACGCTAAAATAAGTTTTATTTAACTTTTTATTGCGTGTTTTTTATTATTAAATCTTTGACTTGTTATTTTTCTTCAGATGATAAAGTAACAGCCTCTACATAATCATCTATAAGCGCATTTGTTAAATTTTTGCCTCTACCTGCCCTATTCTGAACGTTTATATCCTGAAGTCGTATGGTCTTCTTTTCACCTTTAAAGCAGCTTACGGTTAAACGCAAGTCTTCCTCAAAAGTAACAGCTATTTCATTAGACCCTTCAGATTTTTTTGTTACTGCAGGTACCAAATCTACAAATATAACTTCATCATCTCTTAAGCTGATTCCTGTTACCCCAGATGCAACCTTTCCCATAAAGTTAATAGTATTAACATTAAATCTTATGCACATTGCCTTTTTAGTCACCATTAGTATATCCTTATCTTCCTTATCACTGTTAATTTTTACAGAGGTTAATTTATCTTCTTCTGTCTTGAGCTTGTATACCATGGCCCCGAAGAAATCTCCTTCTAATTCACAAAGCTTAGTTCGTTTAGTAAATCCTTTTTTAGTAAAGAAGTATATACTTTTTTCTTCATTAAAACTATCTATAGACACAATGTCTACTATTTTATCCTCAACATTAAAATTGTCTAACAAGGAGTTAATAACTACACCATTTTTATCAATATTCTGGATCATATAGCTAGGTAATTTATGAACTGCTCCTTTTTCTGTAAATATAAGCAGTGTAGAAGATGATTTAGTATAGGTGCTTAAATGTGTATTAGTTTTTCTACTAGATATTTTTATTGCACCTTTTGCATTAATACTAATATAGAATTCTTTATAATCATGGCCCTTCGCAAATTCTATTTTTACCGCTTCATCTACTGAGGTGAGATTAAATAACTGAGTACCTATTGTATTTCTATCAATATCAGCAAGCACCGGTTCTTGCACACAGAATTCTAACCCTTCCTTTGTTAATACCTTTAAGAAATTTTCTTTTCTTTCCTTATCTATTAACAGAACATGAAGAAGTTTCTCATTTTCTCTTAACCTTAAAGCAGATAATTTAGTATAACTGGTCATAAATTTATCCAAACCTGTTTTCTTTATATTCCCTTTATTAGTAAAGAACATAAATTCCTTTTCTGCAGATAAATTTTCAGAGGAAAGTGTATGAACGATTTTCTCTTTTGTTAAGTCTATACCTCGAAGTAGGGTATCAAGTCTTTCGCCTTTTTCCTTCCACTTATATTCCGGAACTACATCACCTCTTAGTTGATACATATTTCCAAGGTCCGTAAAGATCATCAAGGTATCTTTAGTACTCGCTCCAATTACATATGTATTAAAATCTCCCTCTCTATACTCTATATCTTCTATATTAGTGTTAGACCTATTATAGGACTTCATAGGCACTCTTTTTATATAACCATCGTTAGATAGTGTTATCATAATATCCTCTACCATGATTAACTCTTCCACGTCTATTTTAGCTTCGTTGTCATCTTCAATGATTTCCGAACGCCTAGGGTCATTATATTTTTCTTTGATTTCTGAGATTTCTGTTTTGATTACTTTCAAAAGTTCTTTCTCATTTTCAAGAATTTTTTTATACCCTTTAATTAGCGCTTCCAGTTTTTTATGTTCCTTTAAGAATATTTTTATTTCAAGCCCTGTTAGCCTGTATAGCATAAGTTCTAGAATTGCATCACTTTGAATAGTCGAAAAACCAAACCTACTAATTAAATTTTCGCCAGCATCCTTTTTAGATTTTGAACCCCTTATTATTATAATAATTTCATCCATCACATCTACTGCCTTAATAAATCCTTCTACAATATGAAATCTATTTTCAGCAACTTCTAGTTCATTTTGAGTCCTTTTAGTCACAACATCCTTTTGATGATTTAAGTAGTGCATTAATATGGTTTTAAGTCCCATAGTTTGAGGCTTTCCATTAGCCAGGGCTACCATATTGAAAGGTAAATTACATTGAAGTTCTGTTTTTTTCAATAAGTATTTAAGTACCTTAGTTGCAGTTTCCTTATCTGTGGACTTTTTAAATTCAATTACAGATCTAAGGCCACTTCTATCAGATTCATCTCTAATATCTATGATTGACTCTAGTGCTTTTGCATGCTTTTTGTCCGCTGTCATATCAGAAATAGCTCCAAGAAGCTTTGCCTTATTTTTTCTGTAAGGGAATTCTGTAATAACTATCCCAAATCGTCCACTTTCTAATGTTTCAATTTTCATTTTAGCACGTAGAGTTACCCTGCCTTCGCCACTCTCATAAGCAGCTTGAATAGCATTCTTACCGATTAAAATGCCTCCCGTTGGCAAATCTGGTCCTTTAATATATTGCATAAGCTGTTTTGTTGTTATTTCCTCATTATCAGCATAAGCGAGCAATCCATCAATTACCTCTCCCAAATTATGAGGTGGTATGTTTGTTGCTATTCCTACCGCTATACCAAAGGCTCCATTTACCAGCAAATTAGGATATCTTGATGGTAGTACGGAGGGTTCCTTCTCAGTATCAGAATAATTATCTACCATTTCCACTACGCCTTTATCAATATCTCTTATCATTTCAAGGGCAATAGGTGAAAGCCTTGCTTCTGTATAACGCATAGCAGCTGCATTATCACCATCTTGACTTCCCCAGTTTCCATGACCATCTATTAATGGTTTTCTCGTGGCAAAATCTTGGGCTAGTATTACCATGGCGCCATAAACAGAACTATCTCCATGAGGATGAAACTTACCCATTATATCTCCAACTATTCTTGCTGATTTATAATAAGGCTTGTCTGGAAAGGCCTTTAGCATATATGCTCCATAAAGAATCCTTCTATGTACTGGTTTTAACCCATCCCGTACGTCTGGTAGTGCTCTTTCCCTGGCAACCTCCACGGCATATGGAAGGTAGTTATCTGGCATTGCTTCCTCTATAGGAGTCATTATTATATTATTGTCTTTAGGTACGTCAATTTTTTTTGCCATTTAATAAATCCCCCCCTGTTAAAACTCAGCATATTTATACATGTAATTTTTTCTAGGTGCTACCACATCTCCCATTAGAAGCGAAACCATCTTCTCTGCCTTTGCTGCATCTTCTATGGTAACCTGCTGCAGTGTCCTAGTTGTTGGGTTTAGTGTAGTATCCCAAAGTTGATCTGGATTCATTTCTCCAAGACCCTTATATCTTTGGATAAGGGCACCTTTTCCAATTTCTTTTTTAGTCTGAGCTAATTCCTCATCACTATAAGCGTACTTAGCCACTTCACCATTTTTACCATTCTTATAAACCTTATAAAGTGGAGGCATTCCCATATAAAGATGACCATTGGCTATTAGTGGTCTCATATATCTATAAATAAAAGTCATCCATAATGTTCTAATATGATATCCATCAACATCAGCATCACTTAAAATAATTATCTTTCCATATTTTAAATCTTTTTCATTATAATTATCTAAAACTCCTGTTCCAATGGCAGTGTTAAATATTTTTAACTCCTCACTTGCCAAAACATTTTCGAGTTTTTGCTTTTCAGTGTTCATAATTTTACCTTTTGAAGGCATTATAGCTTGGAACCTTCTGTCCCTGGCTTGCTTCGCACTTCCACCAGCTGAGTCTCCCTCCACCACTATAAACTCTGTAAACTCTGAGTCTTTTAATGTACATACTGCAATCTTCCCTGCAAGAGGAGCTGCCCCCTTACCTATTTTCTTTCTTTCAGCTTCATTGATTTTTTTTATTTTATCCCGCCTTGATGCGGCAGATATAGCATTACTTATTAAGTTAGTGGCCATTTCTTTGTTGTCTTCTATCCACTCTGAAATTTTAGCAAAGCATAATTCATTCATCATGCTATATGCCTCATTATTTCCGAGTTTGCTTTTAGTCTGACCTTCAAATATTGGGTTGCTTATTTTAATTCTAACTATGGCCGTCATGCCTTCTCTTAAATCGTCACCTTCAAATTCCTTATCCTTATCTTTTAAAAGATTAAGTTTTTTAGCGCCTTCTTTAAAAGCCCTTGTCATGCCTGTTTTAAATCCAGTTTCATGAGTTCCTGATTCTGTAGTTGGTATATTGTTAACATAGCTAGCTATGTATTCTGTAGTAGAATCCGTAAATTGTATGCATACTTCGCCATATAATTGTATCCCATTTATTTCTTTTTCACCTTGAAAAAATATAGGATCCTTATGCAGAAGAGTTTTACTTTCATTTAGGTAATCAATAAAATCTAAAAGGCCCCGCTCTGAGTGATATTCTTTTGTAGGGCTACCTTCTTTTCGTTTATCTATAAATACTAAGGTAATTCCTTTATTTTGAAAGGCTAATTCTTGAAGCCTTTCATCAATGATATCTGTTTTGAATTCCAGGGTAGTAAATACATTTTTATCTGGCATAAAAGTAACTTTACTACCTGTCTTTTTTGTTTCCCCTACTTCTTTAAGTTTAGTCACTGGTGTACCTGGCATAAGTCTTTTTAACTCCTGGTCATAAGAATATTCAAATCTTTGAGTGAAGATTTTACCCTTTTGACTTATTTCAATTAGCAGCCATTCTGACAATGCATTTACAACTGCAGCTCCAACCCCATGAAGTCCCCCGGAAGTTTTATAATTTTTATTATTAAATTTTCCACCAGTGTGAAGCTCAGTAAATACCATTTCCACACCAGATTTATTTTTTATAGGATGTATTCCTGTAGGAATTCCCCTACCATTATCAACAATAGTAACACTTTTATCTTTATTTAATATTATTTCAGCTCTATCACCATAGCCATTAGCTATCTCATCTATAGAATTATCTAAAATTTCCCATATTAAGTGATGTAACCCTTTGCTACCTGTAGAACCTATATACATACCCGGTCTTATCCTTACAGGCTCTAGTTTTTCTAGAGAAGTGAGGTCGGTTACATCATAGGTTTGGATTTCTTCCTTATCAAAACTCATATACATCCTCCAGTAAAATATTATTATACATTTGTTATTTTATATGTTTATAAGCAAAAGGTAAAGGACTTTAAATAAAAAAACAGAACATTAGTTTCTGTTTTTTGGTATTTTTATTCTTTTATATGATTTTAAACCAATTTTCTATTTCACTAGTGGCAGTCTTTATGTCTACTACCATAATTTTTAATTTATAATCATATTTATTGGAAGTATGCATATACATAGGATCATAATGTTTAATCATAAGCTCACTTACTACCTCATCATATTCTGATTTTAAAACAGATTGACAGTACCTGTCAACATTTTTTTCTCCAAGATATTTTTCCAGTCTTTTTAGACATTCAATTATTTCCTCATTACAGTTTTCAAATTTTGTGTATTCCTTAACAATAAGATTTGTTCTAAACTCAATATCTGCATCTACAAATAAATGTATACCTGTCTTCATTTTTTCAAATATAAAATCAGGTATCATAGTGTTTCCTATACGCTTGCTTTCTGCTTCAATAAACACAAAAGAACTTTTAGCCCCTTGTAACATATGATATATTTTAGATTCAAATGATTTTTGACTAGTGGTTTTTCCAAGTCCTACAGTCCCTAAAAGTGATCCTCTATGATTAGCAAAACCTTCTAGGTCTAAAATATCAAAGCCATCCAATTCCAATTGTTTAAGTATCTCAGTTTTTCCAACACCAGTATTACCATGTAAAACAATATATCGAACACTATCATTAAGTCTTGGTAACTCCTCCATTACATACCTTCTATATCCTTTATAGCCCTCATTTATTCTCTCCGTATTTATGCCTAGGGAACTAAGTAGCATGCCAAGTACACCACTTCTCATTCCTCCTCTAGCACAAAATAACACGATTTTATCATATTGTTTATTAAGTTCTTTAATTTCATCATAAATATGGAGTAATTTTTTAGAGGCTACTTCTAGCCCAATTCTCTTTGCTTTTTCAACACTTTCCCTTGTATATACGGTACCAATAATTTTTCTTTCTTCATCATCAAATAAGGGTATATTAATTGCCCCATTTATAGTTGATTCCTGGAATTCACCTGGGCTCCTTACATCAACTAATATATAATTTCCCTCAAGTTCTCCATATTCTATGGTTTTTAACATTAACTTTCCTCCTGCCATTCTCTTGGGAACAAAACAATTATTAATTGTTTTTCCCTACTGCTATTCTCTGGGGGACAAAACAATTATCAATTGTTTTGCCTCCGGTTTTATTCATTTACGAAAATAACAACCGGCAGAACAAAACTCTCCTGCCGGTTAATATCGTAATTCTCTGCAATTTCACTCTGTTATTTTATTAGTTGCTGGCAATATTGCCGCAGCTAATCTTATAAGGTATTTTAGACTTTCATTATCTATGTTGCTTTGAAAATTCAATAAGCCAATAGCTTCCTTTGACATGTTAATTGCTTTTTCTTCTTTAAAGGTATTTTCGCTATTTTTATAGTTTGATTCTACGCACTGAACTACGCCTGAAACAATTCTAATAATTCTCTTTGCATTTTCTGGTGTAGCTTCACTTACAGATAGACCTCCAAGTATTACATAAGCAAGACCAAAATAGTCTTCCCTAAGATTTATATCATTATCCTTTAGCAAGTAAACTAAATAGCCAAGGCCTGCTACTAAAAGCAGTATTAAAACATATTGAATAACTATCTCTACCATCAATACCCCCCCTTATTTGAATTTATATTACTTTATATGCCATTCAAATGTGAAAGGGTACATTTTTTAACCAAATATAAAAATAATTATGCTATATGATTAAATTTTTATTATATCTCTAAATCTTCACTATATCTACAATAGTTTCTATGTGAGGCGTTTGTTTATATCTCGTATTTTAGCTTATCTAAATATATTTTATAATATCCTGTAAGCATTGATTTAAAATCATCTATCAGATACAAAATAATTTTTATGCTTTTATTTTAACCAATTGTATCTTATCATATTTTATGTAATGGTGGCAAATGGGTGGCATTGCCACCATAAAATTCAACTTAAATTGCGTAACCTTTGTAGCTCCCTCAGATGTTGATTTAACTTCTCCCACTTTTGTTAGCGTACTAACCTTTCATTGCTAATATTTTCTACAAATACAATACAATGATTCCGGTAATAATCTTATGTCTCATAAAAAGCAGGCAGTCTTTATATTATTTTAAAGTTCTCTAGTATCTAACCCACATCCCATCTCCCTACTCATTGGTATTTCTATATTTATACTTAACATTCTATAAAATAGTGCGTATGATTTTAGTTCCCTTAATCAATAATAATTATAATCTACTCCTTCTTATACGTCAACAGTACTAAGGATAATTGATGCTGATAAATAAATGGTTGATAAGGTGAGGTTCATTCCCCTACTATTCTATTATTAATTCTAAAAACCTTACCCTCTACAGTAACTCCTTCTATTAAAGTTAAAATTCATATTAAATAAACAAATAGTTCGCAAATAATTTTATCAGGGTATGAAAGCTAACCTTTTTACTGATAATGTGTCCACATTCTTAAAATCTTAATTGTATTTTCTTTCTCATACACTTCATAAATTATTCTATGCTTTATATTGATCCTTCGAGAATAGAAACCTTTTAAGTCTCCTATAAGTTTTTCATATGGTGGTGGAGTTTGATAAGGATTTTCTTTTATTATCTTTAGCAACTCTATTGCTTTTTTATCTAAATTACAGGATTCTAATTTCTTAGCATCCTTTTGAGCCTGTTTAGTTATAACTATTATATATCCCATCCTATATCCTCTAAAGACTTGCATTCGGAAATAGGCTCTTTAGCTCCATCTAAAATGCTTTCTCTCATTCCAGGTATACCTAAAAGATATAAAGTTTCTTGCATTGCGGACCAATCCTCTAAGCTTACCATTACAACATCACCTTTTTTACTGGTTATCTGAATAGGCTCTGAATTTGCAATGGTTTGTTCTATTATATTAAATATATCTTGCCTAGCTTTAGTAATGGGAACAGTTTTCATGTTGATTCACCTCTTTACATATATTTTACTGTACATTTTTGCGTACGTCAACGTATTTATTTATATACAAATAAAAATCATATAGCTCTCAATATATAATATTTAATTTATTGTGAAATGCTATTAAAGCCTATATGATAATGCCCATTATTAAAATATATTATGTTACGTTCAAAGTAACAATTAGATATTATATGTTATTTCATAATATTTTTCTACACTTAATACATTAAAACCCCCATCCGATGATATGAGCTTTACTTGTGTCAACATACCCGTATTCTTTAGCAGAGAGGAATTTTTATAAAATATGATTTTATAATATCTCTTATACTCCTTACACTTATCAATTAAATATTCATTTTTTCAGCTTCTAATTGTAAGAATGATTAGAAGTTATAATTATAATAAAATAATTAACTTTACTTATGATAAGGTTCACCTTACTTGTTATAACTTTTTCACACCTTCTCCAACTGGTTCTTCATTTATAACTGCCTTTGTTAATGGCAGATTGTATTTTTCTCTGATTAGATTTTCTATTTCAAGAACTAGGTCAGGATTAGCTTTCAAATACAACTTAGAATTTTCTCTACCTTGACCGAGTCTTGTATCTTTATATGAAAACCATGACCCACCTTTTTGAACTAATTCTTCCTGAACACCTATATCTATCAAATTACCTTCCCTTGAAATACCCTCATTGTACATTAAGTCGAATTCAGCTATTTTAAAAGGCGGAGCAACCTTATTTTTTGTTACTTTTATTCTGGTTCTATTTCCAAGAATATCTTCACCTATTTTTATAATATCAATTTTTCTTATATCTAACCTTATGGATGAATAAAATTTAAGAGCACGTCCACCTGTTGTTGTTTCAGGATTGCCAAACATCATACCTATTTTTTCTCTTAATTGATTTATAAATATTACAACACACTTAGATTTGTTAATTGATGAAGTAAGCTTTCTTAAAGCCTGAGACATTAATCTAGCCTGCAGTCCCATATGGGAATCACCCATCTCACCTTCTATTTCAGCTCTTGGAACAAGTGCAGCTACAGAATCAACAACAATTACCTCTATGGCATTTGATCTTACAAGGGCCTCTACTATCTCCAGGGCTTGCTCCCCAGTGTCTGGTTGAGAAACTAAAAGTTCATTAGTATCAACTCCTAATATCCTTGCGTAAGACGGATCCAAGGCATGTTCAGCATCAACGAAGGCCGCCACACCACCTGTTTTTTGCGCTTCTGCTAATATTCGCAGTGCAATAGTTGTTTTACCAGAAGATTCCGGTCCATATATTTCTATAATTCTTCCTCTTGGAACTCCACCAACTCCTAACGCTATGTCTAAAGCCAGACATCCTGTTGGTATAACCTCTATATCCATTATTGTGTTTGCACCAAGCTTCATAATAGAACCTTTTCCGAATTGTTTTTCTATCTGATTCATAGCCACTTCTATTGCCTTAACTTTATCATTGCTTAAATCCATTTATTATCAACATTCCTTTCACAAAAACTATTATTGTAAGTCTTAGTTATCTCTAACTTAATAAATTTTTAACTAGCCTTTACCAATGAATATCTAGTACACATTTTCATTTATCAGGCTATTGCTCCTTTCATATATTGCTTCAAAAGTAGTATCCAAGGCGACTGCCAATTCTGTAAACAATATATTTTGAACAAATCCTAAAAGTTTGTTATCTGGTTCATTAAGTTTCTTTCCACTAATTTCTGATTCTTGCTTTTTCCGCATTAATGTATTAACAATTTTACAAATTTCTTTACGATTTCCTGTCTTTATAGTTTCATAATATATTTGGGTTCGTTGACTATTCAATTCTATCCAACTTATACCTGGTTGCTTGAAAAATTCTAGAATTTTTTCTGCTTCCTCTCTATGAATAAGTTCTAGCATAGTCACCTTATGGTAATCTACCGGGCTACTTATTGTTAATTTGCTATCTTGCAGTGGATGTAAAACGTAATAGTTTCTGGTAATGTCCAAATATGTTTTTTCACATATATCATCTATATGACAAATACCGTGTGTTGAATATATGACCAAATCTCCAATATTAAACATTTCAGCTTCATTACTCCTTTACTTGGAATTGTGAATTTTCATGAAAATCACATTACTCCATTCAATATAATTCTATTACTGGTGTAATTTTAGATACTTTTTTAAATATTTTGCAGTGTAGGAATTTGGATTTACAGCTATTTCCTCTGGGGTACCCTTCGCAACCACTGTCCCGCCTCTATCTCCTCCTTCTGGGCCAATATCAATGATATAATCTGCAGTTTTAATCACATCCAGATTATGTTCTATAACAACTACCGTGTTGCCACCTTGTACCAGTCTCTGTAAAATATCCGTCAATTTATGAACATCAGCAAAATGTAGTCCGGTTGTAGGTTCATCCAGAATGTAGATGGTTTTTCCTGTACTTCTTCTACTTAATTCCGCCGCAAGTTTAACACGCTGAGCTTCTCCTCCTGACAAAGTTGTAGCAGGCTGCCCCAACTTAATATAAGATAGACCTACATCATAGAGGGTCTCAATCTTTCGGCGAATGGCAGGCAAATTTTCAAAGAAATTCAGAGCTTCCTCCACCGTCATATTCAGTAGGTCATAGATACTCTTGCCCTTAAAAAACACCTCCAAAGTCTCACGATTATATCGCTTTCCCTTACAAACTTCACATGGTACGTACACATCCGGAAGGAATTGCATCTCAATTTTTATGATACCGTCTCCTTTACATGCTTCACAACGGCCACCTTTTACATTAAAACTGAAACGTCCCTTGTTGTATCCTCTTACCTTTGCATCAACCCCAGAAGCAAATAAATCACGAATTTTATCAAATACACCAATATAAGTTGCAGGATTTGAACGGGGAGTTCTTCCGATGGGACTCTGATCTATGTTAATAATTTTATCCAGCTGCTTTATACCTTCAATTTTTTCATGTTTACCTGGAATAGTTCTGGCACGATTCAGTTTTTTCGCCAGTACCTTATATAAAATCTCATTTACCAAGGAGCTTTTTCCGGAACCTGAAACACCTGTTACACAGGTAAACACACCTAAGGGAACAGTAACATCAATATTTTTCAGATTATTCTCCCGTGCCCCATACACCGTCAGATATCCGGTTGGAGATCTTCTGATTTCAGGAACAGGAATGGATAATTTTCCGCTTAAATAAGCACCGGTAACGGATTTAGGGTTTTTCATTATATCTTCTGCAGTTCCACATCCAATCACTTCACCACCATGCTCGCCTGCCCCTGGTCCAATATCAATTATATAATCAGCAGCACGCATGGTGTCCTCATCGTGTTCCACTACCAAAACACTATTCCCTAGGTCTCTTAGGTGGCACAAAGTATTTAGCAGTTTATCATTATCCCTCTGATGAAGTCCAATACTGGGTTCATCAAGAATATAGTCTACACCTATAAGTCCAGATCCAATCTGTGTTGCCAGACGAATACGCTGAAGCTCACCACCAGATAAGGTGAAGGTTGCCCTTGACAAGTTCAGATAATCTAATCCAACATCAATAAGAAAACTGATTCTTGACTGTATTTCCTTCAAAATCTGTTCTCCAATTGTCATCTGGAAATGGCTTAGCTTCATCTCTTTAAGAAAATTATACAAATTTTCAATGGAGAGATCCGTTATTTCAAAAATATTTTTACCCGCCACAGTAACCGCTAGTGACTCTTTTTTAAGACGCTGCCCCGCGCAGGCTTTACATGGGATAATGCGCATAAATGTTTCATACTCAGCTTTCGTAATGTCGGAAGTGGTTTCCCTGAAACGCTTCTCCACACTTTTAATGAGTCCTTTAAAAGCTAAATTATAGACTCCCTGTGCATGATAACCCTTATAATAGACCTTAACACTGCGGTCAGTACCCAAAAGCAGAATATCCTGAATTTCCTTCCCATAGGATTCAAAAGGAACATTCAAACTAAAGTGAAATTCCTTTGCAAGAGCCTCAAGAATTGCTCTAGTATAGCTTCCCTCATCCTTGCAAGATTGCCATCCAAGCACCACAATAGATCCTTCATTAATACTCCGACTCTTATCGGGAATCATCAGTTCTTCATCAAATTCCATCTTATAACCCAATCCATGACACTCTGGGCAGGCTCCACTAGGATTATTAAAGGAAAAACTCCTTGGCTCAATGTCCTCAATGCTAATTCCACAATCCGGGCAGATAAAATTTTGGCTGAATGTTAAATCCTCCCCACCTATAACCTGCACCATCATAAGCCCATCTGTAAGTTCAAATATATTTTCTATTGAGTCCGTGAGACGCGGTTCTATTCCGCCTTTTACCACCACTCGGTCTACAATAATCTCTATATTATGCTTAATGTTTTTATCCAGAACAATCTCTTCTGATAAATCATACTGGTTCCCATCTATGCGGACACGTACATACCCATTCTTCTTCGCCTGTTCCAGCACTTTTTCATGAGTACCTTTCCTTGCTCTCACCACCGGTGAAAGAAGCAGGATTTTACTACCTTCAGGACGTGCCATTATATGATCTACCATTTGATCCACTGACTGCCTTTTAATCTCTCTGCCACATTTCAGACAATGAGGAATCCCTATTCTTGCATACAAAAGACGAAGGTGGTCGTAAATTTCCGTAACCGTTCCAACCGTTGAACGTGGATTTCTATTTGTGGATTTCTGAGAAATAGAAATGGCAGGAGAAAGTCCTTCAATGCTATATACATCAGGCCTCTTCATCTGTCCCATAAATTGCCTTGCATAGGAAGACAACGACTCCATATATCGTCTCTGCCCATCTGCATATATGGTATTAAAAGCCAGAGAAGACTTACCTGATCCACTAACTCCAGTGAAAACAACCAGCCTGTTCTTTGGTACGTCTATATCAATATTTTTTAAGTTATTCTCGCAGGCTCCCCTGATGCGAATGTATTTTTTCTCAGCCATAGGTATCTCTCCTCCCTGTATTTTTAGAATGAAATCTCTTCTTTTGTAAAACTCATAAAACAACCCTAATTAATCTCAGGATTTCTTCTTCGTTAACTTTGCTGCTAATTTCTTCTGTGCAGATCCTAATTTTACCTTTTCTTCTTTTTCTTCAGCGACTACACGTTCTTTTTCTTTACGCTCCTCTTCTATCTGCTCTTGTTTTCTATGGCATTCCTCTAATGCATTGCTCTCCACCGCAGAATTCACTGCTTTTAGAAATTTTTCAAATGCTTCAGGATATAGAAATACTTTTCTTCCAATGTTATCCTGAAACTGCACCCATATCTTATTATTCTCTATTTCCGTAATAACTCCAAATCCAAATATAATGTGCTCCACTCTCTCATTTACTATGTTCATTTGTCTACCTCCTCTAAATTCATTCAGACTTAATATTCATACCAATTATTATCAACTATGCAGACATGGTTTCCGTCATAAACAGCACAATTATCTATAGTAAACGTTTACATATCGACCTTCACACAAATTTAAATACAGCATTCCATAAGTACCGTTAATCAGATATTTTGTCTTGCGAATATCCTAGGTGATTATATACTCTATATGTTGAAGCAGATTCTTCTTCGTTCCATGGCATGAACCCGCCATAATACTTTTCTGCGATATGCCTTTGTGTTGAGCTGCTAAGGCTGGATAAGCGCTGATAGGCATACTGAATTGAATCAAAATCTTCTTTGCAGGTTCGTTTAAAAGTACACTCTTCACCCTGACATTCAGAAATTGTTAACCAAATGCACCTGCCTCTTTCCGATAACCCACTGCAATCCGGAAATATCTTCAAAAGTGGTAGTCTATATCTGGCCATATTCCTCCCCCCTCGTATAATGTAGTTGTACTCATTGATAATAAATCAGTCATAACAAATACGAATATCATAACTAATATCTTATCTAATGTTCGCAATTCATAAACTTGTAATTAATCTCGTCTTAATTTTGATTATTGTCAAAAACCAATATTGGATACTGAAAACCAGTTATTACACCATGATATAATATCTCCTGAATAGAGAAGATAGATGTACTCCCCCTGAGAGGTAAATGATTACCTATACTCACTGTTTCCATACATTAGAAACAGTTCTTATCATTATTAAAGTTTATTCAGCCTTTGTACAAAAAGAAAATTTAACTTCTTGCACTTTTGTCTTTTCAAAATGGCCTTTCACTTCTACAAGTTGATTTTCCAAGCTTTCAAACATGGCGTTAATTTGCTCATCCGTATACTCATATGTGTTTCCATTATGTAACTTATCAAGACTACTTACTGCACTCATAACCTTATTTACTCTATATACAGCAAGACGAATGAATTTTTCATTCTTAGTCTCCTTTGGTGTGCCATTTGAACCTATTTCTGCACATTCATCCATATTTATTCCTGTTAATTCGTTTGTCTCTTCCACTTTATCTCCTCATTTCTTAAAATTTTTCTTAACAAATAATAATCTTTAATGTTTAAATATTATTAAACTATTTAGTAATATAGTTGTCACTAATGACAGGATATCTATAATCGCATTTATTCTTATTCATACGATTTGGCTTACTTACAGTATCATCAAAGAACATTGCTTTCCTTCCGAAGTATTTAGTATTAAGCGTCTTCTTAAATAAATTACTTTTCCTTCCCATAACAATTTACCTCCTAATGTTGTAAAAGATTCATTTCACGACATTTGTTTTGTACCCCTTTAGATCCTATAGACTCGTAGTTACTTTAATATATGAATAAACCACTATTCCACTGCATGTATTCAAAGTTTAACTAGCGAATCTTATTATTTATTAGAGTATTATAATAGGTACTTCTTGGTTTTTTAAACTTTTCATCAAAATTGACAATAGATACTCCCAATCTTTTTACAATGAAATGTTGGTATAAATAATAAATAAGAGGATATTCAGGATTTAAAACAGCAACATTTCGCTTCTTATCATGAATTATAGACAAATCGGTATTTTCATCTAATAATTCTGTAACATCACATAGTATCGCATCAAAGTTATCGTCATTAAGAATACTTCCATACCTATGACAAGCAATGCCCATTGCACCCTCCTCTGGTTGAGGAAAATAATATGTAGTTCCAAATATCCTGCACTTAAACGGTCTAAAATTGTATATTTGGCACAACTGAGTAGTTACATCAAGAAAAATACAAGGTAAACTTGTTTTTTCAATTGAAGAGTTTACTTTTTCAATATCATTATCAGTAACATTTAAAAAAAGTCGGGTAGCTTCTGGATATTCATTTTCAAGCATTATCCAATACTTATCTACTCTTTTTATTAGATTGTTTAATTTTTCTTCATCCCATTTTGATAAATCATTTAGAATTAAATCAAATTCAATACTTTGAATGGTGAAATAATCAAAACAGCAATCGCTACAACCTGGAACACATAAGGATACCCCGTTAGCTGTTTGACGGTGTGTTTTTAAATCATACTCTAGTTGGCTATAAATTTTAAGTTTAGCAGAGGCTTGGCTTTCTTCATGAATATCAGGATGGGAAAAATTTTTTTTCTTACCACTCATGCAAAAACACAAATCATTTCTTTATTAAATATTATAGACATAAAAAGATCCCTTCTTTTTCATTTGTAGGCATACACTTTTCCATAAGTTACTCCTTTGTTTTATTTAAATCAAAAAAAGCGCTGTATCGACGATATTGATATGACCGTCAAGTACAGCACTTTGAATAGTATAGCATAAAATTTTTATTTATGTAATATCCTAAATTAAAAAAATAAAATTTAGGGTATTACATAAATAGTTTTGTAATATATATATTAACGTATAAAATCCCCGTTTCGCGGTTACTACCCCATAAAAAAATAAGGTATGTTATTTACCCTTTTCATACTGATTAATTAATTTATAGAATGTAGTTTTCTTTAAATCTAATATTTTCATAAGATCAACACCACTTATATCATTATCTTGCATCATTTTATAATATCTTTCCCATAGCTTAGGATACTCTATAGGCTTTCGTCCTTTGTACTTGCCTTCCGTTACTGCAATTGCTATGCCTTCCATCTGCCTATCCTTTAGGTAGTCACGTTCAAGTTGTGCAACTGCTCCGAATATAGTTAACATAAACATGCCTGTAATAAAATTGCCACCATAAAATAATTTACGGTGGCAAATAGACAATTTAAATTAAATATTCACTTGTTAAACCCTGTTATACCTTCACTATATCTACAATGGTCTCAATATGAGGCGTATGTGGAAACATATCCATAAGTACTACCTTTTGAACCTTATATCCGTTATCCATCATTTCCTTCAAATCAACTACTAGACTTTTAGGGTTACAAGATACATAGACTATGTGTGGCGCACCAAATTTTATAACATAATCTAAGGCTACAGGATGAACTCCAGCTCTTGGTGGATCTAGAATAATGCAATCTGGTTTATCTTTCACTTCTTTAATAACCTTTGCTATATCCCCAGCTATAAACTCACAATTGTTAAGTCCATTAATTTTTGCATTTTCATTTGCTGCATCCACGGCTTCTTCTATTAATTCAATTCCTAAAACTTTTTTAGCTTTAGCTGCAACAATTTGTCCTATAGTTCCCGTTCCGCAATATAAATCAAACACTACTTTTGACTGCGATGAGCCTAAGAAATCCCTAACTAAGCTATACAGCTTTTCAGCACCTTTTGTATTAGTTTGAAAAAAGGAAAAAGCATTTATCTTGAACTTAAGATCTAATATTTCTTCCATAATATAATCTTTTCCGTATAATATGTCAACTTTATCAGGGTGAACTGTATCTGCCAGACCATCATTAAGCGTATGTATTATCCCTGTAATATTTCCATCACATTTTAATTCTTTTAGCATATTAGTTATTTCACTAAAATCAAAATCTATCTGAGTTGTAGTTACAATATTAACTAATATTTCACCAGTATTTTTAGCCTTTCGAATAACTAAATTTCTTAGATATCCAACACGCTCCATTATTTTATATTGTGGTATTTTTAATTCTCTAAAATAGTTTAAAACTATCTTTAAAATCTCTCTAAAATCAACATCTACAATTCTACAATCATCCACAGTAACTATACTGAAGCTTCGTCCTTTTAGATGCATCCCTAGAGTTAATTCACCATTTTTTTGAAAGTCACCAAAGGTAAATTCCATCTTATTTCTATATTCGAATTGCTCCGGACTCTTTTCTATTCCTAAAAACTCAAAATCTTTAATTTCTGCTGCCTCAAATAACCTTAATACCTGTTGCTTTTTAAATTCTAATTGTTTTTCATAAGAAAGAAATTGATGGCTACATCCTCCACACAAATCCGTAATAGTACACTTAGGTTGAATTTTATAGTCTACATCCTCAAGAACTCTTACAAGTTTTGCTTCGAATCCATCCGGTTTCTTCTTTAATACTCTACCAATTACCTTCTGGCCTGGTAGTGTATTTTTAATAGAAACTTTTTCACCTTCGTAAAATGCTATGCCTTGCGCTGGAAATTCCATATCTTCTATATCAAATTCGTATTCTTTTCTTTTTTGCATAGTTTTTTCCATGTCTCCTATCCTTTTGTAATAATTAATCCAGATATTTTCTTACCAATGGTAGTAGATTTTTCACCACTTTCCATAATGCTCATGTAAAATAACATAACTACCATAAAAATTATAAATGCCATTTGGAATTTTTGGCTTATAGCATACCCTGCTAATTTTAACAATGCATCTGCGCCAAATACTGCTACTGCTGATATTCCTCCTACAATTACCAAATCTATAAGATTAGCTTTAAAAGTATCTATAAAATTAGGTTTTATAGATTTGAACTCTTTTGTATTTAGATTATTAACACCCATTAGTTCTTCATTTTTTTCTACAAATTTATTATTTATATCATCTGATTCCTCAATAACACTTTTGTTTACGTCCTTTTGTTCTAACATTGTAAATCCTCCTTCTCATTATACTATTATTTTTCAAAACCTTATTTTATTAATCCACAAAGGGAGAAATACATATATTTTTTTACTCCCATCTATATATAATACGTATTTATGAAATATAAATCAAGAGGCTATTATGTATCCTTTGAAAATTTAAAGGTTGTTTTTGTGTGATACCCTAACTTTAAGTGAATTGATATAGTTCTTTAATTTATATTAATAATCATTTATAATGATATGGAAACCATATATTTGGTTTAGATTTTAATAAAAATTAGGTAGGTGCTCTATGATTACTATTATTCTTCTATGCATGGCTGGTTTTTTAGCAGCCTTTGTAGATTCAATTGCTGGAGGTGGCGGATTAATAAGTGTACCAGCCTTTATGCTTGCAGGACTCCCTCCTCATATGGTACTGGGTACGAACAAATTCAGCGCCACCGCTGGTTCTTTTACTAGCTCTCTTGGATTTATAAAATCAGGTAAGGCTAATTTCAAACTTTTAAAATACCTTATCCCCTTTACTTTCATAGGTTCAATGCTAGGTGTTAAAGCAGTACTTAATATAGACCAAAAGTTCCTAAATACCCTAGTATTAATTCTTATCATGTTTATTGGAATTTATACTCTTTTTTCTAAATCTTTGGGACTCCAAGATAATTATAAGGGCCTTACTAAAAAAAATGTACTAGGTGGCGTTGCCCTCGCTTTTTCTCTAGGTTTTTATGATGGTTTCTTCGGTCCTGGCACTGGTTCTTTTTTAGTTTTCGGATTTATAAATATCTTCGGTTTCAACTTTGTATCATCTTCTGCCAACGCTCGAATCTTAAACTTTGTCAGCAATGTTACAGCCCTAATTTTATTTGCCATTAGTGGTAAAATAAATTATATGATTGGTATACCAGTGGCAATATTTATGATTTTAGGAGCTAAACTGGGTACACACGTTGCCTTAAGTAAGGGTTCAAAACTTATAAAACCTATATTTGTAACCATGTCCCTGGCAGTTGCCTTAAAAATGCTTATAAACATAATTCAATAATTACATATTAAGTTTAAAAATAAAAAGTAGCTGGCTAAAATAAACCAACTACTTTTTTATCATCATCAGATACGATAATTATACTATTTTTTTAAGTTGCTCGGCCTTATATTCTTTTACAAGTTTATTTTTAGCTAAATCAATTACTATAACTTTAACAGTTTCATCACTAATTTTAAATACCTTACCTTTTTCTTTTGTCCCCATAATATTAACTGAGGTTCCTTGCATAAGTCTATTAACTTCACTGTGGCCACAATAATCACATTGTGTTTCATTTGCAATCACTCTTTTACACTTTTTACAATAAAACAAGTCTGCCATTGAATATTCCCCCATCTCTTATTAGAATTAAAAACATATATTTCTAATATATTCAACATTTAACTTATTTTTCCTTTTACTATAAATATTTAATTTTTTATGCTAACTTCACTAGGAAATATGGGTTTTTTTATGTTAGAAGTCACCATTTCAAAAAATTTATCTATGTAGTTGAATGCTATAAACTCACCCTGCCCTATCATTTGTTTAATTTGCTTCTCGCTAGCCCACCTTGCGTCTGAAACTTCCTCGTATTCAAGTTTTATATCTTTCATATTAACATTTTGCCTAACAAGCCAAATATCTTCAAAGCCACTAGAAAACTTAATGGTAAACAAAATCTCTCCTTTGCTCATATCCAAATCAACACCTAGTTCTTCCTTTGTTTCTCTAATAGCTGCAACTTTACTACTATCACCAACTACTGCAGACCCTGCAGCAGAACCATCCCACATATTGGGCCAGCCCTCTTTCCAGGGTTGCCTCTTTTGAATTAAAAATTCCCCTTTATCATTAACAATCCAAACATGAACCACCAAATGATAATCGCCTTCCTTCACAGGAATACCTCTTTCATGGGTGCGTCCAGTTTTTTCTCTATGTTCATCATAAATATCCCATAATTCCATGAAAATTTCCTCCCTAACAAAAAAGCAGATGATTTAATTCATCTACTTTTTTTATTATTCTATTTTCCTTGTTTATAATATTCAGACACAACTTTAAACCCTTGTTTTTCTAACTCGAGCAATACAAATTTTTGAATAATATCAGAATGAATACTTTCCTTTTGATAATTTTTTAAATCCTTTTGAATGTTCCTTGCTAAATTCTCAAGATCTGATTCATTAAGTGGTTGCCTAGCATCGTCTGAAGCTCTATCTATGCTAGTTTTTATTTTACTTAAATCAAATTCTTGAAGTCTTCCATCGCGTTTGATAACTTTCATAATTATCATCTCCTATGCATAAATGTCATGGATTATAATTCTTATTTATTACTACTATAATATAAGACATTGTCGCAATATTCAACCTTTTTTTCGACATTTCTAGGGACGATTCTCAAGATCATTTCGAGAACCGCCCCTGAGCACACTTTATAGAACATTAAAAGAATATGAAATTTCTCTTGCGTGCCTTGCAAAAGAAATTTCATATTCCTAATTCAGTTTTCCTACGTTCTATAATACATCCCCCATAAACTGAGTTATCCCAAAATAAATTATATCTCATATTCCGCTGAATAAATTTCAAAAATAACTATTTACTACGTACAGCCATGGAAAAATCAATTTTATGGTAGGACTGTGTGAACAAACTAATGTTACTAGAAATATTTAACAAAAACCCACTGAAAAATTCCGGTAGGAATACTGATATTCCCTATAAAGTGATAGCAGTTCACAACTGCCTTTATGAACTATGAAATAAAAGCAACTAATATAAACTTTGACACAACCTCAAAATTAATGTGGGGGAATTATGAAACACCTGAAGGCAAGGAAGGGGTAATATCCATAACCTTCGGTCACAGTAAGCAAAAAATAGAAGACAAAAATCAAATCAAAATGGGTTTAGGCGTAGCCAATGGAGTAATTCTTGATGCTAAGGTTTTATCTGGAAACAAAGATGATAAAACCTATAACGGTGAAACGCTTGAGGAAGTAGAACATGTTCTTGAAAGACTAAATATTCCCGTAGGGGATTTTCACTATATAGCCGATAGTACACTTTTGACTTCAGATAGTTTAAATAAAGCAGAAAGTATACATCTAAAACTTATAACAAGAATGCCTGAAACCACAAATCTTGCAAAAGATTGTATAAAAGAAGCACTTATTAACAAGAACCTTATGAAAAAATAGAGATTAAAATAACTCAAGATAAAGTAGTTGAATATTTTATAAGTGAGAAATATTGTACTTTTGAAAATACTAGATTAAATGTGCTATATGTTACCCCAGAGCGCATAGAGGCACTAACGTACCTATCAATGATGATATTATCGGATTGATATGCCATCTTAATTTTGCTGCATTTATACTTTGGCAGGCTGCCGCCTAAAAGAATTATTGAAGCGTTTTATCAAAAATATAAAGTGACTACAAAAACTTACAGTCACTTTTGAAAATTTTATAGAACCCATATTAAAAAAGATGTCAAAAACAAATACAAGGATTTTTAAATCTATTGTGCGGAGTATGAGTTATAGAAACACAAAACTAGAAATTAGATTAAGAGTTTTTTCTTAGATTATACTATAACGAAAAGCATATATTGCTAGAATGCTTTTGTTAGCATAATCTAAGAAAAAATACCTAATTTAAAAATTGCTATTATTTTTTTCAATAATAAATCTTAAGTTTATTACAGCACTAATTTCTGTAAGCATCCCAGGTCGCATAACAATTAATAATGTTACGAATTTTATAGGGGTATGAAATTTCTCTGGAGTGACTTGCAAAAGAAACGATAAAACTATTGAAATTTGATTTAGAAATTCTTCTTTTGCGAATATAAAATTTTCGTTAGCCCACTTGTACCCTCTAAAATAGGAACATTTTTCAATTGTAAATTATAATCATGAAGGTGAAAGCATGTAGGAGTGTGATAGATAGTATATAGTGAGTTTTACAGACTCTTAGTTTATGTAGTGAAAAATTTTCGTAAGCAGCCCAGGACGGGCTGCTAGCACTTCTGAGACAGGACGTCGAATAAGTGCGGTAGAAAAATTTTCACGGAATAAACTTAGAGTCTGTTAACAAACGTTCTACTATCAGAACATCCTACATGCCGAACCTTCATTTTATACTTAAATTATTTTCCTATATCTGTTCTGTAGTAAATTCCTTGGAACTGAATTTTTCTCATGTCAGCATAAGCCGTTTCTCTTGAAATATCTGCGGTTTCACCAAGCGCTGTTACTCCTAGAACTCTTCCACCAGCAGTCTTAAGAACCCCATCTTCTTCATTAGCCCCAGCTAAAAATAGCTTTCCTTGTAATTTCTCCTGCTCACTTATTTCGAATCCTGTTTTGTAGCTACCTGGATAACCTTTTGATGCAGCAATTACGCAGCAAGAATATCCACTATTCCATTGCAAATCAAAGTTCTGGAGGTCACCCTCTAAAGCACTAGTCACAAGATCCACAAAATCACTTTTCATAAGTGGAAGAACAGCTTGAGTCTCAGGGTCTCCGAGTCTCACATTATATTCAAGAGAATATACACCTTTACTGGTTATCATTATACCAAAAAATATTATGCCCTTATAATCCATTGCTTCTTCTTTAATTCCCACAAGGGTAGGCTGTAATATATGTTTTTCGAACTCCTCTAATACTTCTTTGATGCAATAGGGATTGGGCGCTATAACTCCCATTCCTCCGGTGTTAGGTCCCTTGTCCCCATCGAATATTTGCTTGTGATCTTTTGAAGATATAAACGGAAGTATTGTTTTACCATCTGTTATAGAGAGAATAGATGCTTCTACACCTTCTAAAAACTCTTCAATTACAATTTTCTTACCGCTGCCTTTAAATATATCGAGTATCATAAAATCATTTATACTACTTTTAGCCTGAATAAAATCATTACAGATAACTACACCCTTTCCTGCTGCTAAGCCATCTGCTTTTATTACTATTGGATATTCGCATTTTTTCAAATACTCTAGTGCACTATTTTCATTTTCAAAGACTTCATAGGCTGCTGTTTTTATACCATATTTCTTCATAAATTCTTTTGAATATGCTTTACTTCCTTCAAGCCTCGCTGCCTTTTGGCTAGGTCCTAATATCTTAAGTCCAATTTCTTTAAACTTATCTACGATGCCTTGTACCAGCAATTCCTCTGATCCAACTATGGTAATATCTATTCTGTTTTCCAAAGCAAAAGATAAAAGCTCATCTATTTTTGTAATATTAATGTTCTCACATTTATTTTCTCTCTGCGTACCACCATTGCCAGGAGCACAATACACCACTTCAACAGAGGGATTTTCTGCAACTTTTGATACTAGTGCATGTTCTCTTCCCCCAGAACCAATTATTAACACCTTCATAAAAACGCCTCCTAATGTTTTTATTAAGCTCATGGTAGAATAACTATACTCCACCATGAGCTTAATACCCTACCAAAGTAGGTAACGGATTATTAGTGTTTAAAATGGCGAGTACCTGTAAACACCATTGAAATTCCATTTTTATCGCACATATCTATGGATTCTACATCTTTAATAGAACCACCGGGTTGAATAATAGAGGTTACGTTATATTTCGCAGCCAGCTCTACCACGTCTCCAAAAGGGAAAAATGCATCTGATGCCATTACATTTCCATGCCCTGCTCTTTCTAAGGCTTGCTCTGCTGCCCATATTCTATTTACCTGGCCTGCCCCGATTCCTTTAGTCACGCCATCTTTGACTACTACAATAGCATTGGATTTAACATATTTAACAACTTTCATTGCAAATATCAAATCTTTCATTTCACCTTCTGATGGCTTGTTTTCTGTAACTACTTTAATATCTTCGATTAATTTATCATCTGAACTTTGTACAAGCATTCCACCATCAACTTTAACCATCTGCATCTTGTCTTCAGCTTTGTTAGAACATACTATAACTCTTAAATTCTTCTTGCCTTTTAATATTTTTAAGGCTTCCTCATCAAATTCTGGTGCAATAACCACCTCTAAAAATATTTTTACAAGTTCCTCTGCAGTTTCACTGTCTACTTTTTTATTAAAAGCAACAATGCCACCAAATATAGACATAGGATCACAGGCGTAGGCCTTTTTATATGTTTCAAGTACGCTACTTCCTATGGCAACTCCACAGGGTGTGTTGTGCTTTAGGCCGCAACAAGCAGTTTCCTCAAAATCACATACTACCTTCCATGCAATATCCATGTCTTTAATATTGTTATAAGATAATTCCTTGCCATTTAACTGTAGAGTATCCTTCATAGCTCCACTCTCTGTTGTGCTAACATAATAAGCTGCGCTTTGATGTGGATTTTCACCATATCTTAAATCCATTTGTTTTTTATAGGAAACAGAAAGATATTCGGAATATGTATCTTCGCCAAGTAAAAAATTACTTATAGCTGCATCGTAAGCTGATATTAAGTTAAATACTTTACCTGCTAGATATTTCCTAGTTTCAAAATCTACTTCTTCTTTGGCCTGGATTTTTTTTATAATATTTTCATAATCTAATACGTCGCTGAGTACAATAACATCCTTAAAGTTTTTAGCAGCGGCTCTTAGCATTGTTGGTCCACCGATATCAATAAATTCTACTTTCTCCTCAAAACTTATATTTTCTGTTACTTTATCAAAGAAAGGATAAAGATTAACTACTACCATGTCAATAGGTTTTATTCCTTTGGCCTTAATAGTTTCCATATGCTCTTTATTATCTCTTATTGCTAAAATTCCACTATGTATTGTTGGGTGCAAGGTCTTAACTCTTCCATCTAAAATCTCTTCAAAGCCTGTGATATCAGAAATTTCTACTACTTTAATGTTATTTTCTTTTAAATACTTAAAAGTTCCACCTGTGGATATAATCTCCACTCCATTATTTTGTAGTGATGTTGCAAGGTCTAAAACATTTTCTTTATCAAAAACACTTATAAGTGCTGTTTTAATCATAATCATTCCACCTCTCGAGTAAGGCACATTTATTTTCATGTGTCTAAGTCACATTCAAATACCTATTACTTTTCTTCCCACAATTTTTATTTTTCCTTCACTTATATATTTAATAGCTTCAGGAAGTGCAATATGCTCTTGTTCTAAAACCCTTTTTTGTAGTTCAATAGCAGTATCTTCACCATAAACCTTTACAACTCTTTGAATTATAATTGGCCCTGAGTCTGTACCTGCATCTACGAAATGAACACTACACCCTGAAACTTTAACTCCGCACTCCAGGGCTTTTTCATGAACCTTAATCCCATACATTCCCGGTCCGCAAAAACTTGGTATAAGGGCTGGATGAATATTAATTATTTTATTTTTAAATACCTCAAGAACATCTCCTTGAAGTATAGATAAAAATCCAGCCAGCACTATTAAATCTACACTACCAGTTAAAATTTTTAGTATTTCATCTGAAAGCTTTACGCCATATTTTTTTTTATCCACTACATAGGTTTTTATATTTTTCGCTTTTGCTCTCTCTATGCCATATACATCACTCTTATCAGAAATCACCGCTTCTATGCAGCAGTTTAAATATCCACTTTCTATATTGTTAATTATAGCTTGAAGATTGCTTCCACTGCCTGATATTAATACGGCTATTTTAAGCAAACTCCGCCACCTCCAGCTTCAACGTGACCAATTTTATATGCTCTATCTCCTAAATCCTCAATAGTTTTTATAACCTTAAGTGTATCCTTATTTTCCACACATAATACATATCCTATTCCCATATTATATGTATTAAACATATGTTCCTCAGTTACCCCAAGGGCCATAAGATGTTTAAATATATCTGGAGTGTTAAAACTATTTTTATCAACTACAGATGTAAATTTGTCGCTAAACATTCTTGGTATATTTTCATAAAAACCACCACCGGTTATATGTGCCATACCCTTTATATCAAATTTTTCTATAAGGTTTAGTACAGTTTTTACGTAAATTTTTGTTGGAGTCAAAAGAGTGTTTCCAATTTTATCTCCATTAAATTGAGCATCTAAATCTGGGATTAATTTTCTAACTAAGGAATATCCATTACTATGAAGACCTGTTGATTCAATTCCTATAAGCGAATAACCATCCTTGATAGCAGATCCATCAATAATCTTATGCTTATCCACTATACCCACAGTAAACCCTGCCATATCATATTCACCGTCTCTATAGAATCCTGGCATTTCTGCAGTTTCCCCACCTATAAGAGCACATCCAGCTTGAATACACCCCTCTGATACACCTTTGACTAGTTGTGCTGCGGTTTCAGCCTCGAGTTTTCCACAAGCTATATAATCTAAAAAGAAAAGTGGCTTTGCACCATGGCAAAGGACATCATTTACACACATAGCAACGCAATCAATTCCTACAGTTCCATATTGTTTCATTCTAAATGCAATATCAAGTTTAGTACCGACTCCATCAGTACCTGAGACTAAAATAGGATTTTTATAACCCTCCCCTATTTCAAACATTCCAGCAAAACTTCCTAAATGATTTAAAACACCTTTTGTAAATGTACTTGCTGCAAATTCTTTTATTAATTTTACTGACTTATATCCTTCTTCAATATTAACACCTGCATCTTTATAAGTTATCATGGATATCCCCTACCTTTCTAGTCTATCTTTGTCATTTTCAAAGGGAGCAGGTACCGGGTATCTACCCTTAAAGCACCCTAAGCAAAATTCTGTATGACCCAAGGATTCGAGTAACCCCTCTATGCTTAAATATCCCAAACTGTCTGCACCTATATCTTGTCTTATTTCTTCAACGGAGACATTAGCGCCAATTAAATCTTTTCTATAGGGTGTATCTATTCCAAAATAGCAAGGGTATTTTACAACTGGTGAACAAACCCTAAAATGAACTTCCTTTGCTCCAGCTTTTTTTAAGATCTCAACTAATCTTTTACTTGTAGTTCCACGAACTATTGAATCATCTATTAGAATAACCCTTTTACCTTCTACATTTATCTTTAATGCATTTAACTTTACGGAAACTGCTCTTTCACGGAGTTCTTGAGTGGGACTTATAAATGTTCTACCCACATATCTGTTTTTAATAAGACCCATTCCAAAAGGTATTCCGGAAATTTTAGAATAGCCTATTGCTGCCGCCATACCTGAATCTGGAACTCCAACAACCATATCGGCGTCTACAGGAGATTCTTTAAATAACTGTTCTCCTGCCATCACTCTTGAAGTGTACACATTAATTCCATCAATTGTACTGTCTGGTCTTGCAAAATATATATATTCAAAGGAGCAGGTTGCATTTTTAGTTTTTTCTGCAAAATTAATGGATGTAAGTCCATTTTCATCTATTATTACTATCTCACCAGGCTTTACATCTCTTAAAAAGTCTGCACCTACTGCATCTAGTGCGCAACTTTCAGATGCGATTACATAACTATTTCCTATTGTCCCTATACAAAGTGGTCGTATTCCGTTTTGATCTCTAACGCCTATTAGTTTTTCCTTTGTAAGCATTACTATTGCATAGGAACCCTTAATAGCCTGTATAGCATCTACTACAGCCTTTTCAACACCTTTTTTTGCACCTCTAGCAATTAAGTTTAATATAACTTCTGAATCTATTGAGGTTTGAAACATATATCCACAATCCTCTAAAAGCTCTCTTATGACATCTGCATTTACTAAATTCCCATTATGGGCAATAGCTATGTCTCCTAGTTTAAATTTACTCAGTAGTGGCTGTGCATTTTTTACTTCGCTGCCACCCGTAGTGGAATACCTAACGTGCCCAATGGCCGCGTGCCCCTTCATTTCACTAATTTGTTTTTCATTAAAAACATCACATACAAGGCCCATAGCCTTTTCACAAATAAGGGTAGTTCCATCAGAATATACTATTCCAGCACTTTCTTCTCCCCTATGCTGCAGGGCATAAAGTCCATAATAGGTTAAAGATGCTACATCTAAATCTTTATCCGGTGAAAAAATCCCAAACACACCGCATTCTTCTTTAAACTTATCTTCTTTAAATTCATTTTCTTTAATCTCATTTTCGTCATAAGAAATGGATACTTCATCTAATTCTATAATTCCATTCAAAGAAATTCCTCCTTATTATTCTTCCTCTAGCCTTTAGATATGCTTTGGGTTATTTGCATTTCTTAAAAAAAATCTTATTTACCACTAATTCTACTTAATATTTCCACGTAGGCCTCGGTAACATTACCTAAATCTCTTCTAAATCTATCTTTATCTAATTTTTCTCCTGTTTTAACATCCCAGAATCTACATGTATCTGGTGATATCTCATCTGCCAAAAGTATTTCTCCATTATATCTTCCAAACTCTAATTTAAAATCTATTAAATTGATATCTTTTTTTAGAAAAACTTCTTTTAGAATATCATTTATTTCTGAAGCTAAATGGTATATTTCTAATAATTCTTCAAAAGTTGCAAGCCCCATAGCTACTGAATGATAATCATTAATAAGTGGATCCCCTAATTCGTCATTTTTATAGCTTAATTCAAAAACTGTTGTTTTTAGCTTTGTACCTTCTTCTAGCCCATATCTTTTTGCCATGCTACCAGCCGCTACATTTCTTACAATTACTTCAAGAGGTATTATTTCAACCCTTTTGCAAAGTTGCTCTCTATCACTTAGCTTTTTAATAAAATGAGTTTTTATACCTTTTTTCTCTAGTAATTCGAATAGTGCAGTAGTTATGCTATTGTTTAAAATTCCCTTATTCTCAATTTGAGCCTTTTTAATACCATTAAAAGCAGTTGCATCATCCTTATAATATACTCTAACCTCTTCTTTATTATCTGTGCTGTATATTATTTTAGCTTTTCCCTCATATAGCAATACTGAATCTCCCATTAATAACCACTCCTTAATATTTTTATTTTAGAATTCTATATTTTCTTCATTCTCCGCTATAAATTTTTCTTTCATATCTTTTCTATATTTTATTAATTTATTTTTAAGTTCTGAATCTTTAAGTGATAAAATTTGAACTGCAAGCATTCCGGCGTTATAGCTGTTATTAATGCCCACTGTAGCAACTGGAATAGATTTTGGCATTTGTACAATTGAAAGTAGTGAGTCTATACCCTCCATACCGGCCTTAATTGGCACTCCAATCACCGGCATTATTGTTTGAGATGCAATTACTCCTGGAAGATGTGCAGCAAGCCCTGCTCCTGCTATAATGCATTCTACCCCTCTATTTTCCATTTCTTTTATCACTTCCATTAATCTCTCTGGTACTCTGTGAGCTGATAAAATATGTACTTCGTACTCCACCTCAAATTCTTGAAGCACTATTGCTGCATTTTTCATTACCTCTTTGTCTGATTTGCTTCCAAAAATAATTCCTACACTCATCTTTTACCTCCCATTGAAATAAAGTAATCCACTCTTATAATTTCCAATAAAAAAAGGACTATACCATAAAAAGTTATTTTAATGGTGTAATCCTGAATTAAAAGCTCAATTCAAGATCCACCAATAGTGAGAAGTTACCGGCCTCTCGTAGAAACTTCTAAGCCATATTCTTAGAAATATATTGATGAACTAATTTATTAATTTATATTTTTATATTAACATCTATTTTCCTATAAGTCAATGTATTAATGTCTATATTAATATTATCGTTCGTGTTTACATCTAATTATATACCGTTAAGCAGTTGTACATCATTTATTGTTCGTGTTTTCAAAATTTTACTTTGTATTTAGATGCTAAACTCAAAAAACTAAGTAGCAGTAAGTATAAAAGTACTCTACTTACTGCTACTTAGTATAAATTTCAGATTCTATTTAAAATAATTTACTCCTGCCTCAAATATTTTCTGGTCCTTTTCACCAATAATATTCACTCCAATATTTGAGCCCATTCTTTCAGAGTGACCCATTTTACCAAAAATTCTTCCATCCAAACTAGTAATTCCTTCAATAGCGTACATTGACCCATTTGGATTAAAGTTTATATCATAACTTGGAGCACCTTCAAAATCTACGTATTGAGTAGCCACTTGACCATTCTCAAATAATTTTTTAATAACTTCCGAGCTTCCTACAAATCTGCCTTCTCCGTGGGATACTGGAATGGTATGGGTATCTCCAATTTTCAAATGACTAAGCCAAGGAGAAAGGTTTGAAACTACTTTAGTTTCTACCATACGGGATATATGTCTGCCAATTTCATTGTAAGTTAAGGTTGGGCTATTTTCAGTTATATCAGTTATTTTTCCATAAGGGAGTAATCCTAGTTTTATTAAGGATTGAAAGCCGTTGCATATTCCCAGAATTAAACCGTCCCTATTTTCTAATAACTCACTAACGCTTTCACTTATTATAGGATTTCTAAAAAATGTAGCCATAAATTTACCAGCCCCATCCGGTTCATCACCAGCACTAAATCCTCCTGGTAGCATAATTATTTGAGACCTTCCTATCTTTTCTGCTATTACTTTTATAGATTCTTCTATATGCCTTGAGGATAGATTATTTAATACCACTATTTCCACCTCAGCCCCAGCTTTTTCGAAGGCTCTCATAGAATCATATTCACAATTAGTACCAGGGAACACAGGAATTATAACCCTAGGCTTTGCAATTTTAATTATGGCTTTAGATTTAGAATGCTCTGCACTTGCAAGGTTTTTATTATTTATATCATTTACTTTTAAATTTTTTACTTTTTTGCTATCTACTTTTGTAGTAAATACGGGTTCTAGAGTTCCTTCCCAATTGGATAGTGCCTCATCTAAGCTAATAGATTCACGGAGTACCGAAATATTTGGTTCTACCTGTGTATTTCCAAGTAATACAATATTCGCCTTATCTTTAATTAGCTCCTGGAGTACGCAGTTATCAATTTCCATTACTATACTGCCATAAGCCTCTTTGAATATGCTTTCCACTTTAATATCCTCATTAAATCTAAATCCTATATTATTACCAAAGCACATTTTTGATATTGCCTCTGCTAGTCCTCCAGTACCTACTGCGTAAGTGGATAAAACTTTACCATTATCTATTAATTTCTTTACTAATTTATAGTTTTCACGAAGCTGCTGAAAATCAAGTAATCCATCCTCCTCAATATTTGCATAAATTAAGACCACTTGACTATCATGTTTTTTAAACTCTGGAGATATGACTTTATCTGTATTTACGGTATCTACTGCGAAAGATACCAGTGTTGGTGGTACATTCATATCATTAAAGCTACCTGACATGCTATCTTTCCCACCGATGGCCGCTATACTAAATTGTTTTTGCACATGATACGCTCCGAGTAGTGCTGAAAATGGTTTTCCCCACTTGTGTGGATCTTTTGATAATTTTTCAAAGTACTCTTGGAAGGTGAGCTTAATATTTTCATAATCGGCACCATTTGCCACTACCTTTGTTACAGAATCTATTACCGCATATGCAGCTCCATGGAAAGGACTCCATTTAGATAATTTAGGATTATATCCATAGGACATTATTGTACCAGTATTTGTGTTCCCACTAAGTATAGGCAACTTTGCTACCATAGCCTGAATTGGTGTCTTCTGAAACTTACCACCAAAAGGCATTAAAATTGTTCCTGCCCCTATAGTACTATCAAATCTCTCAATTAAACCCTTTTGGCTACAAACGTTCAAGTTTGATAATGTCTCATTCCATAGTGTTTTTATTGATTTTTCTGAATTTGTTTTTATATCTTTTGAAAAATAGTATTCACTTTCACTCGGTGCAGCTACTTTTACATTAGTAGACTGTTTAACCCCATTGGTATCTAGAAAACTTCTACTTACATCAACTATAGTTCTTCCTTGCCATATCATTTTAAGCCTGTTATCATCAGTTATTTGCGCTACCTCCACAGCCTCCAAATTCTCCTCTTCTGAAAGTTTTATAAATGCATTAACATCGTCGCGTCTAACAACCACCGCCATACGTTCTTGAGATTCTGAGATTGCTAGCTCTGTGCCATCTAGGCCATGGTACTTTTTAGGCACCGCATCTAAATTAATTATAAGTGCATCTGCCAGTTCACCTATAGCTACAGATACCCCGCCTGCACCAAAATCATTACATCTTTTTATTAATTTTGTAACTACAGGATTTCTAAATAATCTTTGAATCTTTCTCTCTGTAGGTGCATTCCCCTTTTGAACCTCTGCTCCTGAAGCTCGTAATGAATTCTCACTATGCTGCTTCGAGGACCCAGTAGCTCCACCACATCCATCACGACCTGTTTTTCCACCAAGAAGTATAACCACGTCCCCTGCCATAGGCGTCTCTCGAACTACATTTTCATAAGGTACCGCTCCAATAACTGCGCCTACTTCCATTCTTTTAGCCACAAAGTCTTCATCATAAATCTCAGAAACTAGTCCTGTGGCAAGTCCTATTTGATTTCCATAAGAACTATAACCGTGAGCAGCTTCAAGGGTTATTTTCCTTTGAGGTAGTTTTCCTTTTATAGTATCTGAAATTTTCACTCTTGGATCTCCGCAGCCTGTAACTCGCATTGCCTGATACACATAACTCCTACCTGATAACGGATCTCTTATGGCTCCACCAAGACAAGTAGCTGCACCACCAAAAGGTTCTATTTCAGTAGGGTGATTATGGGTTTCATTTTTAAACATTACAAGCCATTTTTCCTTCTCTCCATCAATGTCTGCTTCCACAATTATACTACAGGCATTGATTTCATCTGAAACATCAAGGTCAACTAGCTTTCCTTTTTTCCTTAACTCTTTCATGCCAATAACTGCCATATCCATCAATGTAACGTCTCTACCTTTTGTACCATAAACAAACTTTCTAGTATCTAAATATTCCGCGTAAGCCATTTTAATCCCATTAGAATATTTGCCATCTTCTATGTATACCTCCTCAATTACAGTATTAAAGGTTGTATGCCTACAATGATCTGACCAATAAGTATCTATAACTTTTATCTCCGTTATAGATGGATCTCTCTTTTCAGTGTCTTTAAAATAATCCCTGCAGTATTTTAAGTCTTCAAAGCTCATAGCTAGAGCATTATCACTTAAGAATTGTTTTAAATTTAAATCATTCATATTAATAAAGGATTCTAATATACTCACCTGCTCAGGTTTTGCAAAATTTTGCTGCAGATCCTTTGGTTTTTCCAAATCTGTTTCTCTAGAGTCTACGACATTTATACAATAATCTTTTATCATAGCTACTTCGTTTTTAGAAATATTACCCTTTAATAATATAATTTTTGCAGTTTTAACTAAGGGTTTGTCCTTTTGGGTTAAAATTTGAATACATTGAGCAGCTGAATCCGCTCTTTGATCATATTGCCCGGGCAAATATTCAATAGCAAATACAGTTTCTCCTTTTTCAATATTTAGCTCTTCATCATAAACCTCATCAACTGTAGGCTCTGAAAATATTGTATTTCTTGACTTTTGATACTGATCTTCTGATATTCCCATAATATCATATCTATTAATTAATCTAAGCCCTTCCAAGTTCCCTATACCTAGATTTATCACTATATCTTTTAAGAATTTTCCACCTTCAACATTATAGTTCGCTTTTTTCTCAACATATAACCTATATATCTTATTTTCCATGATTAATACCTCCAAAATATAAATTTATACGAATATTAAACATTAAATATCTTTTATGATTCGTTATATTTATAGTATAGTATATTTTATCTAATTATAAAAGCTTATTTTACTATAATTCCATACTTTCCTGATTTTAATACTTTTTATAAGCTAAATATAGTACACGTAAAAAAGCAGGATGGCATACATATGCCACCCTGTTTTTTATAAAAATATATTACTTGTTTAGTTTTTCTTTTCAAAATCATCTTCATAATCATCTAAAGACTTTTTAACTAAAGCTCTAAGTCCTAATAATGCCAGTAAATTTGGCATAACCATTAATGCATTAAATGTATCTGCCAGTTCCCAGACTAATTCAACCTTTAAAGCTGAACCTAATACTATAAATATAAGAACTAAAATTCTATATATATTTAAAGCTTTTTTACCAAATAAGTATTTAACATTGGCTTCTCCAAAGAAATACCAAGCTACTATTGTAGAAAAAGCAAAGAAGAATAATGCTATAGCTACAAAGGGCCCTCCAAAACTTCCCATACCCTCACTGAAAGCCTTTTGTGTTAGAGCTATACCAGTAGTTTTTCCATCTAATGCTCCTGTAGTTAATATAACCATTGCAGTTAGTGTTAAAATAATAAATGTATCAATAAATACACATACTATTGCAACAAGTCCTTGCTCTGCTGGGTGTTTAACTTTTGCAACTGCATGTGCATGTGGTGTTGAACCCATTCCAGCTTCATTTGAGAATAATCCTCTTGCAATACCATATCTCATAGCTTCTTTTACTCCCACTCCCATTATACCACCAGTAACAGCTTGAGGATTAAAGGCTCCTACAAATATCATTTTAAATGCTGGTCCTATATTAGCGTAATTTATAAATATAATTGCTAAACTACCTACTATATAAAATAGTGCCATAAATGGGACTATTTTTTCAGTAAATGCAGCAATTCGGCCTACTCCCCCAATAAAAATCATTCCAGCTAATGCTGCAACAACCACACCAACCATTATACGAACATTAGTATGTTCACTTATTGCGGCACCTATGGAATTAGCTTGTACCATGTTACCTATAAATCCCAAGGCAATTATTATAGTTACTGAAAAAAATGCTGCTAGCTTTTTACTTCCAAGACCTTTACTAATATAGTAAGCAGGTCCTCCCGTAACTTCACCATTAACTGTCTGTTTGAATTTTTGCCCAAGCACCGCTTCCGCAAAAATGGTTGCCATACCAAAGAACGCACTTACCCACATCCAGAATATAGCCCCTGGTCCACCTGATACCATAGCCGTTGCAGCTCCTGCTAAATTTCCTGTTCCTACTTGAGCAGCTATTGAAGTTGTCATAGCTTGAAAGGATGACATACCATCTTTTCCTGCTTTATGTCCAAATTTAATTCCTCCAAAAGTTTTTTTAAATGCAGCTTTAAATTTTCTAACTTGAACAAATCTTAAAGTTACTGTAAAGTAAATTCCAGTACCACATAATAGGAATATTAATACATACCCCCACAAAATCTCATTAATGCTTTTAATAATTGATAAAAAGTCCATTAATACACGTCCCTTCTAGTTGTTTAATTTTGCATAAAAAATTTATACCAATTAATATACTGTGAGACTATTATACTTTTAAAGCACACTAAAATAGAGATCAAAATGAAATGATCTTTTGAAAATAACCCTGTCCTTTTACCTGAGAGCTTCACTATTCCAGCATTCAATCACCTACAAACAATATGTAATTAAATGATGTTTAGCTTTCTCCTTCGGTGCTATAAAAGTCTCTCCAGAGGTTCGTCCAATATCAGTACTTGTCCAAATGGATACCTGAAAGCTTAACTTCTTCGGTGGATGTATAACCAATCAAGTTTTAATTGTTTAATTGCTTTTAAACTTAATTTCTTATACATCTCTCTCCTAATATCTTCATACGAAATTATTAATTTGTAATCATTTACACCACTATACCATATTTCTCAAGTTTATTTCATTTTTTTTACAAAATAATTTAAATTTCTCTATTTTTTTAATATATACCATGTATATATAACTGTATATACATGGTTTTACATATTTAAATTTAATATGTTTAAAATTTATACTTTTTTATACAATAAAAAAACACCCACCGTAAAGTGAATGTTTTTATTGGTACAAGTAAGTCTATAAGCCGAGTCCTGTATTAGACAATCATCTATCTAGGCCTATTGTTACCAATAAGCTCAAGCGATACACCCGAGAACGAGACGGGCAGTCCCATAATGTTCTCCTATTCGATCTTGCTCCAGGTGGGGTTTACATAGCCGCAAAGTCGCCATTGCGCTGGTGAGCTCTTACCTCACCTTTCCATCCTTACTAGTATACTCGAAGATTAGCAAGCTAATCTATGGAATACCTTTAGCGGTATATCTCTGTTGCACTTTCCTTAAAGTCGCCTCCACTGGGAGTTACCCAGCACCCTTGCCCTATGGAGCTCGGACTTTCCTCTCCACAATATTGCATGCAATACTGTGCAGCGATTGTCTGGCTTACTTGCTAAATAATCATACCATATTACCTACGTAAATGCAAATGGTATTTTATACTACATAGTTTTATATGGATCCTGTGATATTCGAGAAATTATAACCTCATTATCATATCCATTTTCTATCAATTGTTTTTTAAGTTTTTCTCCAAATATTTTGAGCGGTGTCCACTCTGTTGCAAAATGTCCAGCATCAATTAACGCTATATGCTCTTCTTTTAAATCATTAACGCGGTGATATTTAGTATCCCCTGTAATAATACAATCTGCACCTAATTCCACACTTTCATAAAAAAAATCTTCTCCACTGCCATTTATAATAGCAATAGTTTTTATTAAATCATTATTATCCCCTACATATCTTATTGATTCTGTGTTAAATGTTTTTTTTACATTTTCACATAATTCCCCCAGCATAATAGGCTCATCCAAGCACACTAATCTTCCAATACCAGAATCACCTTCCAGGGAATTAGAGTTTTTTGATGGTTCAATGATCTTATAATTATTAAATCCTAATATCTCAGTAGCTATATCATTTAAACCGCCGAATGCAGAATCTAAATTTGTATGACTAGCATAGACATTTATACCATTCAAAATCAGCTCAATAATTTTTCTACCTACTAAGGTATCACGGGTTATAGTTTTAGGTTTGATGAAAAGAAGTGGATGATGAGTTAATATAAAATTGCATCCGTTATCTACAGCTTCTGAAATTACATCCATTGTGCAATCTAATGCGATTAAAATTTTTGTAACTTTTGCATCACTGTCCCCAACCATTAGTCCAACATTATCATAATCCTCTTTTAGTATAGCGGGTGCATACACTTCCATAATAGCTTCAATAGTTCTTACTTTTAAAAACATTTTAAAAACCCCTTAAGTTCTTGTGTAACATGATATAGTTGTGCCTTCCTATTTTTAGATAAAATTGTATCATCATTTAAACTATCATATACTTTTAAATATTTCAGTAATTTAAACTCTATAAAGCACTGCATAACTTCACTTTTTTTATCTAATAATAATTTACTTATCTCATAATATATACTGTCAAGTATTATAGGTTTATTATTATACTTCACCTTAATAATTTCATAATACTTGCCATCATCATTGCAAATTTCTTCATCAAGGATATTATATCCTGTGATATACAAATACTCTCTCAAAACCTCAGCATTTTGAACTGGCTGAAGTATCATATATTTAAATTGTTTAACTACATCTAAATCTGCTTCTAAGATATCTCTTATTAAATTACCACCCATTCCTGCAATAATAGCTATTTGGGCCTCTCCCTTACTGACTGTAGATAAACCACTTCCAAGTCTACAACTAATTTGTGCGGATGCATTATTGTGAATAATATTATTTCTGGCCTTCTCAACTGGTCCCTTATTTATGTCAGAAGCAATGGCACTTTTTATTACACCATTTTTCACTAAATAGATAGGAACATAGCCATGATCTGTTCCTACATCAATTACACTGTCACATTCTTCTATCATACTTACAATTGCTTTTAATCTTATACTAAGCTCCATATTTTTCATCCTTATCTAAAGTTAATTAATATCTTAAACTGAATAATTAAAAATATCATGGCCACAATTAGTGACAAATATATAAATTTATATGCTGATTTCCTATCATATTTCGCACTAAAATAGCCTGCATAGTACATACAAAATAGCAATGCCATATTTAACACCCCGTAAATCATCTGGGTAAATGCAAATTGCTTTCCCGTTCCCATTTTTATTGGGTTGAAATTCGCATCAAAGTTTAAAGGCATGCTGTTGGGTATCATATTTTTTAAATATAATATAAATGGATTCAAGGTTAAAATTAGCGTTATTATACTAACTATCATTAAAGGTAAAATAAAATGCTTGTCTTTATGAAGGTTATAGCTATTATTCACTTTATATTTCCACTCTACTTTATTCACATTGTGATATGCCAGTGCTTCTTCGAATTTTTCATAATCTACAGGAGATACTGCATAATTCATATGTTGGGTTTTTAGATAAAATATTTTTTCGTTATTTGTGACAAACAATCTAGATATCCCAATTTTATCAATGACAAATCTCCCCATAGCAAAGTTACTTGCTGCTATGCCATTAAGCTTAATCCCTTTAATTGTACCACTTGACATAGTATATCCTTCAATCTGATCTAAAGGTAGAATCACTTTTTTAAATGATCCAATAGCATAAATACCAAGATTTTCGTCATCAATAGTGCATTTAAGTGATGAGTAAAGCAACATGTAGTATATTTGATATATATTACAAGACACTAATATAATCTTTAACAGGCTAGCTACAATGTATGAATTGGTAAATCTTAGTAATATCAAAATTAATATATTATACAGCGCAGTCATGAGCAACATAGACCCGAGGCCACGTCCCCCTTTAGATATATAACTATCCATTAAATCACCTTCTCAAGGTTATTATATCATATTTAAATCCACCTTGTAAATATTTTTCCATAATTTTACACCAAGAAAAAAAACACCTTAAATAAGGTGTTTAATCTAAATAATCCTTTAATTTTTTACTTCTACTTGGATGTCTTAATTTACGCAGTGCTTTGGCTTCGATCTGCCTTATTCTCTCACGAGTTACATTAAATTCCTTGCCAACTTCCTCAAGGGTTCTTGCGCGGCCATCATCTAGTCCAAATCTTAATCTTAAAACTTTTTCTTCTCTAGGAGTCAAGGTATCTAAAACGTTGATTAATTGCTCTTTTAACATTGTAAAGGCTGCAGCTTCTGCTGGTGCTAGTGCATCATCATCTGGAATAAAATCGCCTAAATGACTATCTTCTTCTTCACCTATAGGAGTCTCAAGAGATACTGGTTCTTGTGCAATTTTCATTATTTCTCTAACCTTTGCTACAGGCATTTCCATTTTTTCAGCAACTTCATCTGGCTGAGGCTCACGTCCAAGTTCTTGTAGGAGTTGCCTCGAAACTCTAATAAGCTTATTTATAGTTTCAACCATATGCACGGGTATCCTTATTGTTCTTGCTTGATCCGCTATCGCGCGAGTTATTGCTTGCCTAATCCACCAAGTAGCATAAGTACTAAATTTAAACCCTTTTCTATAGTCATATTTTTCTACAGCCTTTATTAGCCCTAAATTACCTTCTTGAATAAGATCTAGGAATAACATTCCACGACCAACATATCTCTTAGCTATACTAACCACTAGTCTCAAATTAGCCTCTGCGAGTCTTTTCTTAGCAACCAGATCGCCTTCTTCATTTCTTTTAGCAAGTTCTATTTCCTCAGCTGATGATAATAATGAAACTTTTCCAATTTCTTTTAAGTACATTCTAACAGGGTCATCTATAGATATACCCTCTGGTATACTAACATCAAGTTCTTCAGTTTCTGGTTCAGTTTCAGCTAGAGCACTAGTGCTAGGTGCCACTTCGTTCATATCCCCAACAACATCAATTTCCATTGATTCTAAAACTTCATAAACCTTTTCTATTTGTTCTGGACTTAGATCTATTTCATAAAGTTCATCCATTACTTCTTTATAAGTTAAGGATCCTTTTTTCTTACCTTTTTCAATAAGTTTGTTGACTAAAATCATTTTTGAGCCTTTATCCTTCATCATATTACCTCCTTCCTAAATTCTATAATTGTTTTATATCTTTTTGCACTTCTATAAGTTTTTGAGCGAGTTTTATAGATTCTTCTAGCAAGCCTTTTGATTCATATTTTTTGATTTTATTCATAATTTCTTTTTTCGACTCCTCTAACTTGAATTTTTTAAGTTGTTTTATGCAGTCAACAATAAGTTTTTTATGATGCTCTTCATCGTACCCAAACTCAATTTCCATAGTATTTATCCATTCTTTTGTACATTCTATATCAGTACATTTAAACTCTATATTTTTAATTTTTTCATCTTTTGCTAAATTTTTATATTCAACAATTAATTTATATATAATTTTATGACTTTCAAGTATTAACTGATCTATGGACATTATTTCTGTAATATAATCACAATTTTCTTCGCTTATAAACATAAACTTCAATAAATTTCTTTCAGCCTTAATATAAGCTGGCTCTAAATATAATTTTTGTCCAAAATCCTGTTGTATATTCATTTTTTGAGTTTTTTTTGAATTTTTGTTAATTTCTTCTCTTAATAAGTCATATATTGCTTGTTCTTTGATGCCTGTTTGTTCAGAAATCTTTTTTATATGAACATCTTTTTCAACAGGATCTAAATCTACAATGATTTCAGTAACCTTTTTTACATACTGTATTAGCATTTCACTATTTGAAAAATTTATTCCGTCACTTGCTCTTTTAATCCTATAATCTATTATAGGGAGAGCATCATCCACCAATTTCTGAAAAGCTTGCTGTCCATTGTTTTTTATATATTCATCAGGATCTTTCTCCTTTGGCACTATTAACACTCTCAAATCAAAGCCTTCATTTCTTAATGTCTCAAGTCCTCTTAATGTTGCTGCTTGACCTGCAAAATCAGCATCATATGAAATAATGACTTTGTCGACATATTTTTTCAATAATTTTGCTTGGTTAATAGTAAGTGCTGTACCAAGGGAAGCAACAACATTTGAAAAACCATATTGATGAAGTGAAATACAATCCATATATCCCTCTACAATTATTATTGTTCGAGATTTATTATTTTTGATTACAAAATTCAATCCATAAAGATGATATCCTTTATAAAATAAAGGAGTCTCAGGCGAATTTAAATACTTGGGTTTTGAATCATCTAAAACCCTTCCTCCAAATCCGATTACCTTACCCTTATAATCAAACACAGGAAACATTATTCTATTTCTAAACCTATCATAATATGAACCTTTAGGACTTTTAATAATTAATCCTATATTAAGTAAGTCGAGTTCTGAGTACCCTTTCTTTTTTAGGTATAATAACAAGCCATCCCATTTATCAAAGGAAAACCCTAAACCAAATTTCTTCATAGTAGTTTGAGAGATTCCTCGGTTTACGAAATATGCTTCAGCTTTCTTATCCTTTCTTAAATTGTCATAAAAATACCTAGCGGCTTCTACATTAATATTGTACATTTTATTATACATGTCCTTTTGTACATTGTTTTCGTCATTCCCTATTTCTATACTAATGTTTGCTCTTTCAGCAAGGAGCCTTGCAGCATCAGGAAAAGTTACATTCCTATCCTTCATAATATAACTAATTACATTCCCAGCTTCACCACACCCAAAACATTTATAAATTTGTTTGTCTTGTGACACAGTAAAAGAAGGACTCTTCTCATTATGAAAAGGACAAAGCCCAATGTAATTTCTTCCAGTTCTTTTAAGTTTAACACTTTCAGATATTACATCCACAATATCATTTTGTTCCTTTATTTTTCGGATGACATCTTCAGCAATCAATAATTTACTACCACCTTACTTATATAAATTCACAACATATTCTAATTCGACAAAAAAGTATATTATCCTTCTTTAAATCCACTTTTTTCAATAATAATTTTGCTTGCATATTATATATTCTTTATAGATTACAAATTTCCTTCAATATTTTTATTTTTTTATTTTTTTCTTTATAAATTCAGAATAGTTTATTCTTTTTGGGAATATTTACTGATTAATTCTAATATTTTAATAAATAACAACTTTAGGAAGGTATAAATTATTAAAAAGCATTAAACAATAATCATCACTCATACCTGAAATATAATCTGCTACTCCTATATCTAATCCTTCCTCCTGGACTATGCACTTGTAAAAGTCTGGCATTGCCTGTGGGTTGTTATAATAATATGTAAATACCTGCGTTACAACGAATTGAGCCTTTTGCCTTTCTTCTTTTAATATTTCACCTTTGTATATATTTTCAAACATAAAATTTCTTAAACCACTCAATGCACCTCCTACGGTTTCACTAAGTGATACTTCTATCTTATCCCTATCTAAGTTATTTAATGTATTATAAATACAATCTTTAACTAAAGTATCTATTCGCTTCCCATGGTTTATGCCTAATACTTCTATGGCATCTACTGGTAACATAGATTCTTCTAATAGTCCAGCTCTTATGGAATCATCTATATCGTGATTTACATATGCGATTTTGTCACTATATCTAACAACCTGACCTTCTAGTGTTTGAGCCTTTCCTATTTTTCTAGAAAAACCACTATGATTTACAATCCCATCTAGTACTTCCTCGCTTAAATTAAGCCCGAAACCTGATTTTTCAATTTTTGTTAAGACTCTAATGCTATTTTCGTTATGTCTAAATCCGCCTTGCAATATATCATTAAGTACCTCTTCCCCATTATGAGCAAAGGGTACATGCCCTATATCATGCCCTAGCGCTATAGCTTCTATTAGATCTTCATTTAAACCTATACCCTTTCCTATTGTTTTAGCTATTTGTGCAACTTCTAGGGTATGTGTAAGTCTTGTTCTATAGTGATCACTACTAGCCTTTATATATACTTGAGTTTTGTGCTGCAATCTTCTAAAGGATTTACTATGAATTATCCTATCTCTATCTACCATATAGCAGGTTCTTACATCATCTAGCTCTTCTGATATTTTTCTTCCCTTTGAGTTTATGGACAAGGCTCCATAGGAAATAATGCTATTACCTTCATTAGTTTCTATTCTTTGACGAATGTTCATAAATTCCCTCCTGATGTTCGCTGTGGCACAAAACAATTATTAATTGTTTTGCCTCCTGAATTTAAAACTATTTCTACAATTATATATGTTATTTTTTTTATATGTCTTATCTTAGTATTCTACAAATTAAATTAATTTCCCTTTTTTAATATTAAACGTATAATATTTATATTTTATTAATATTCTAATAATGTAATAATTTTTTAGGAGTGATACTATGCCCTCCACGGCTAAAAAAATAAATAACATAGACTTATTATCCGAAGAAAATGTAAAAAAATGCATTCTACCTCAATATAATTTAACTAATGCTGATATATCGCAAATTAAATTTAAAGATACTGATAAACAAAGAGCTGTATATAAAGTACAATACTTCGATGAATGCTATTGTTTAAAGAAAGTTTATTACTCTGTAAAGGATTTATTATTTGTGTATTCAGCCATAGAATGGTTATATAGAAATAATATCCATGTACCCCGAATCCTTAAAACAAATACCAATAGCAGATTTATAAACTATAATAATATGTTATTCATACTTACCCCCTGGGTTGATGGCATTAAATGTGACTACGATAATATAGATCATATACTAGCATGTAGTACCAATCTTGCGAATATGCATAAAGTGAGTATTAACTTTACACCTATTTCTGGTAGCAACATAAAGGAAGGCTATAGCACTTTGGGCACTTCAATATATAAGCACTATGAAAGCCTTCTTAAGTTTTCTAATTTAGCTTATAAATATGATGATACTTTTTCGAGGCTTTATCTTGAACATTTCGATTCCAGTATTAAGCTGGCTCAGTGCTCTACACAGATTGCTTATGGTATGAACCAGGCTAATCTTACAAAGTCATTGTGTCATCTTGACTATGTTAATAAAAATATTATATTTGATAATAATAATGAAATCTGGGTAATTGATTTTGATAAATGTAGAAATGATTATTGTGCCCATGACATCTCCTATTGTTTAAGGCGACTTCTAAAAAGAGACAGCACAAAATGGGATTTAGAGCTAGCAATTAGCTTTTTAGAATTATATGATAAAATTTTTTCTTTAACTTTGGATGATTATAAATATATTCTTGTTTATTTAGCCTTTCCTCAAAGGTATTGGAAAATATCAAGAGATTATTATGGCAATATCAGTAAATGCAATAAAAAAGCCTTCTTAAATCTACTAAATAGTTCAACTAACAAAAATGAATATCAATTAGATTTTGCTTTCAAATTTAAATCTTATATTGAAAATAAATTTAAAACAATTTTATAATTTATCCACAATTAAAAAGCCACTGCAAAGCAGCGGCTTTTTTTTGATTAATCTATTGTCTACACTTTTGTAAAATACTATTTTTTCCTTGGATTATTTACTTCAGCTTGTGCAGCTGCTATCCTAAAAGACCAACCACTATATTTTACTATTATGGAACACTTTTTATAAGCATTAAATATTAGTCATCAATTATGCTAAAAATCTATCTTCTTAGACGGTTGACCTGAAAAATCCGAAATCATTGCAACACCATGTTCAATATAAAACACCTTAAACAGAGGATTATCTGCCGACTTATACCCTTTCTTTATAGGCTCATATACATTCATTACTTTTTCCTTCACAGCAACATCCTCACAAAATTTTATCTCTCCTCTAACTCTTACTGTGACCATTTCCTTTGATGTAGCTGAATATTCTATATAAGGTAATTCAAGCAATTGCCTGTAGACATCTTTCTTACTGCTTGTACAGAAATAAATCTTCCCGACTTCCTCCAATATGAACCCAAAAGGTCTTACTCTGGGCTTTCCATTATCTACAGTTGCAAGGAACCCATTTACATTTTCTTTTAAAAGTTTTAATACTTCTTCCATTTTATTCACCTCGTTGTTTTTTTTGTTTTTTACAAGTATAATAATAAAACAACATGCTGCGTATAACAAGTACGCACATTTATATGACATAGTCATATAAATGTGCCTAATATGAAAGGATGATATTTATTTGGATAATAATTCTAATCTTTGCCCAGTAACAGCAACACAAAATATACTTATGGGAAAATGGAAATTATCAATTTTATGGACTCTTCATAAAAAGACAAGACGCTTTAATGAACTTCAAAAACTTATGCCATCAATTTCACACGGTGTAATGACCCGGCAGTTACGCGAACTCGAAAAGGATAACCTTATTAGTAGGGAGGTCTACAGCCAAGTCCCTCCAAAAGTTGAATATTCTTTAACAAATATCGGTATAAGTTTTATTCAAGTAATGACCCAAATTATGGAGTGGGGTGTAGGTTATATTAAAGAGACATCTAGTTGTAATTTAGATATATGCATTGCTAATGAATTTCCATGTAGTAAATGCCATGAAATGCTTAAACCAGATACTTTTTCTAAAGCAGAAATATCTTCTAAACGTGTATAATTAATCATTTCATTCAATCAATTGCTTCCTGGATTTCTATCATGAAATATTTTATCTACATTTGAACTGTTTTTCAAAATACATATTTTCAATAAAAATAGGGCATTGCACTTAAAATCAATAATGATTTCAAGTGCAATACCCATGTTCTTTTTATAGTTGTGATAGCCTCAAACACCTATTATATAAGGCTTTTCAAGCTATATCTATACTATTTCTTTCTTGGATTGTTTACTTCAGCTTGTGCTGACGCTACCATAAAAGAGCAACCACTATTTATTACTATTATGGAACACTTAGTTTTTGTAATACGTACTATTATTATCTTTAACTTCTTTATCAATTAATATTTCTTTAATACCTTTTCAGTAGAAATTATATATTAACCATTGTCATTTGCGCAAATACATTAAATAGTGAACTTAACACCTGTAAGATCTTCACTAAGCTTCCATAATTTTTTAGCTAGTTCTGCATCTATAGCCCATGGACGAACGCCGCTCCCTTTAAGGCTATCGGCAGGAACTGCTTCTGAGATATCCACATCTTCACAATAAACTCCTCCCATTCCATCTAATTGAGCACTAGTAGCACACCAAACACTAGTTGCTGCTCCTTGTTCTATATTCTTGAATTGATCAGCGTTTTCATCTACTGAAGTCCTTTTGCCATTAATCTCAATTTGTTTTGGTGCAACTTTTTCATCATTATTAAACCTTCCAATGCTTGTAGTCGGAATTAAACCTGGATGAACTGAAAATGCTCGAACACCATGGATTCTTGCCAATCTGTCCAATTCCACAGTAAACAGAACATTAGCAGACTTTGATTGGGCATAGGCCTTCCACTTATCATATGACCTTGTTTCAAAGTTAGGGTCTTCGAAATTAACGCCTCCAAGGCGCTGGGCACGTGAGGAAACAGAAACCACCCTAGCACTGTCAGCCTTTTTTAAAGCAGTCCAAAGTCTTGCTGTTAATTGAAAGTGTCCAAGATGATTTGTTGCAAATTGAGATTCATATCCTCTCTTATCTCTCATTAGTGGTGAAGCCATGATTCCAGCACTATTTACTAAGATGTCTAGCTGCCTTTCAGAAGCTATAAACCGTTCTGCAAAGCTATCAATAGAATCCGGGTCCATAAGGTCCAAATCTTCTAATTCAATATTGAGAATTCCTACTATTGCACTTTTTGCCTTAAGAGCATTTCTTGCTGGTACTATAACTGTAGCGCCTGCTTCAGCTAATACTCTAGCTGTCTCCAATCCAATCCCTGAATAACCACCAGTAACAATTGCAAACTTCCCTTGTAAATTTATTCCTTCTATAGCTTCTTTTGCAGTTGTAGAAACTCCGTATCCTGAATGTATCGATTCTTGAATAGTATTTATCATATTGTTCTCCTTTTCTATGCATAACTTAATCTATAAAAGAAACTAAAATCTCTTATGATATACTTAGTATATCTTTTAGAGTACACTCTAAGTCAATAGTAATTTTTAAAATATTGATTTATGATTATAGTAACCTTTATAATGTTTACAATACTTTAATATAAAACTACAAATTTTTTAAAGGAGAAAGAATATGAGTTATTCAATAAAAGAAGTCTCTCAAAAATTTAATATGTCACCATACACATTAAGATACTACGAAAAGGAAGGTCTATTGCCTTACGTGCAACGTAATGACAATGGTAAGCGATTATATACAGATATTGATTTAGGATGGATTCAAATTGTGTGCTGCATGAAAGCCACTGGAATGTCTATTGCATATATAAAAAATTATATCAACCTTTGTACTAATGAAAATGATACCTTTTCTGAAAGGCGCGAGATTATACTTTACCAAAAAAAAGTAATCAAAGAGCAGTTAAAAAAATATAATGATCTTTATGAGTTCTTAGATGCAAAGTTAGATTATTATGATAAAAAAATTTCCAAGGATGAACTAAAAAAGATCATTACTGAAAAAAATAAATAATTGGTTTTATCATATACTATAAAAATTCTACAACATTACATCTTCTATACCATCCGTTGGGAAACTTTAATAGTTACATCTGACTTACAGGTATATATCTATCTATTAAGCAATTACCTACAACTGTAAATTAAATAATATATGAATTATATCAATTTCATCATCTTTCATAAATAGAGCCAGAACCTAAATAAAAATAGGGCATTGTACTTAAAATCAATTATGAAATTAAGTAACAATACCCTATTCTTTTTACAGTTCTGATAGCCTCAAACGCTCACTATACAAGGTTTTTCAAGCTATATTCATTTTATTTTTTTCTTGGATTGTTTACTTCAGCTTGTGCAGCTGCAAGTCTTGCAACTGGAACTCTGAATGGTGAACATGATACATAATCAAGTCCAACATTATGACAGAATTCAACAGAAGATGGGTCGCCACCGTGTTCTCCGCATATTCCAAGTTTTATATTTGGTCTAGCCTGACGTCCAAGTTCAACCGCCATTTTAATAAGTTTGCCTACGCCTACTTGATCTAATTTTTGGAATGGATCAAATTCGTAAACTTTCTTTTCATAATAATGTTTTAAGAAGGTTGCTGCGTCATCTCTAGAGAATCCAAAAGTCATTTGTGTTAAATCATTTGTTCCAAATGAGAAGAATTCAGCTTCTTTTGCTATTAAATCAGCAGTAAGAGCTGCTCTTGGTATTTCAATCATTGTACCAACCATATACTTTAAATCACTGCCCGTTTCAGCTATGATTTGATCTGCTATTCTTACTACTATATCTTTAACATATTTTAATTCTCTAACTTCTCCAATTAGAGGAATCATTATTTCTGGAACAATATTGTATCCTTTTCTATTCTTAACATCTATAGCAGCTTCAATAACTGCTCTAGTTTGCATTTCGGCTATTTCTGGATAAGATACTGCAAGTCTGCATCCTCTATGGCCCATCATTGGATTAAATTCATGTAATGATTCAACCGTAGTTTTAAGCTCATCAAAAGTTATTCCCATATCAATAGCGAGTTCCTTTATATCTTCATCATCATGTGGTAAGAATTCATGTAGTGGTGGATCTAGGAATCTTATTGTAGCTGGTCTTCCAGCAAGTTCTTCATATATTCCTATAAAGTCTTCTCTTTGCATTGGCAATAATTTTTCAAGCGCTACTCTTCTTGCTCCTTCTTCTTTTGCAACAATCATTTCTCTTATGCCCATTATTCTATCAGCATCAAAGAACATATGCTCTGTTCTACATAGCCCTATGCCTTCTGCTCCATATTTAACTGCTTGCGCTGTATCCTTTGGAGTATCTGCATTAGTTCTAACTTTAAGACTTCTTATCTCATCAGCCCAACCCATAAATGTTTCAAAGTAACCGCTTATTTCAGGCTCAACTGTTTTAATTACTCCAGCATATACATTTCCTGTACTTCCGTCCATTGAAATAAAGTCACCTTCATTATATGTTATTTCTCCTATTTTGAAAGTTTTCTCTTTTTCATTAACTTTTATATCTCCACAACCAGCAACACAACAAGTTCCCATTCCTCTTGCAACAACTGCAGCATGAGACGTCATTCCACCTCTAACTGTTAATATACCTTCAGATGCAATCATGCCTTCAATATCTTCTGGTGAAGTTTCAAGCCTTACAAGGACAACTCTATCTCCAGCTTCGTGCTGTGCTTTTGCATCTTCTGCTGTAAAGCAAACCTTTCCACAAGCAGCTCCAGGAGATGCTGGCAAACCTTTGGCAATTACTGTAGAGTTCTTTAAATCCTCTACATCAAAGTTAGGATGAAGCAATGTATCTAGTTGTTTTGGGTCAACCTTCATCATAGCTTGCTCTTTTGTTAACATTCCATCTTCCACCAGTTCCACAGCAATTTTTAATGCAGCTTGCGCTGTTCTCTTGCCGTTTCTTGTTTGAAGAAAATATAATTTCCCATCTTCAATTGTAAACTCCATGTCTTGCATATCTTTGTAGTGAGCTTCAAGAGTGTTAACAATTACCATAAACTCGCCATATACTTTTGGCATATCTTTTTCAAGTTGTGATATATCTTGTGGTGTTCTTATTCCTGCAACAACGTCTTCACCTTGTGCGTTCATTAAATACTCAGCATAAATTCCTTTTTCTCCAGTAGATGGGTTCCTTGAGAATGCAACACCAGTTCCTGATGTATCTCCCTTGTTACCAAATACCATTTCTTGAACACTTACTGCTGTTCCCCAACTACCTGGAATATCATTTAATCTTCTATACACATTAGCACGAGGATTATCCCATGATCTAAATACTGCAGTAATAGATTCTATTAATTGACTTGTTGGGTCACTTGGAAATTCCTCGCCTTTATCTTCTTTATAAAATTCTTTAAATTGCCCAACTAATTTTTTCAAATCATTAGCATCGAGCTCAGTATCGAATTTCACCCCTTTTTCTTCTTTCATATTATCCATAATATTTTCAAAGTTTCTTTTTTCAACGCCCATAACAACATCAGCAAACATTTGGATAAATCTTCTGTAAGAATCATAAGCAAATCTTGGGTTATTTGTTAGCTTTGCCATAACTTCTACTGTTTCATCATTTAATCCAAGATTTAAAATTGTATCCATCATTCCAGGCATTGATGCTCTTGCTCCGGATCTAACTGATACAAGTAATGGATTTTCTAAACTTCCAAACTTCTTACCTGTAATTTTTTCAAGATCAGCCATTTTAGAATGTATTTCATTAACAATTTCAGATGCAATTAATTGACCATCTTCATAGTATTTATTACAAGCTTCAGTTGTTACTGTGAATCCCTGTGGTACTGGAATTCCAAGGGTGGTCATCTCTGCAAGGTTTGCACCTTTTCCACCTAGAAGATTTTTCATTGAGGCATTACCTTCGCTAAAAAGGTAAACATATTTTTTGTTTTCCATTCCATACAACCCCTTCGATTATAAATTATATATGATAATAGGTATAAATTGTCCAATGCAGAACAAAAGTACCCACTTTCACTCACTTCAGTTATTTAGCCATTTTCACCCATTTTTACAAATAATCTTGTGATATTAGTTTTGGATATTTTACCCACAACTTGAAATGTTTCTTTCCCATTTTCAAATTTTCTTTCTACCACAGGTAAACTGTCTACTTCGTGCTCTATAATTTTCTGTGCGGCTAAATAAATACTATCTTCTTTTTCAACAAGCACTATATTGGGCATTCTAGTCATTATAATTCCTACAGGTACCTTGTGCATATCTGTTCCACCCATAGCCATTTTTAGAAAGTCTTTCCTTGATACTGCCCCTACTAAACTGCCCTTATTATGTATAAATAAAGTACCTACATCATTCAAAAACAAGTGCACTATAGCATCATAAACCATTGTTTCTTCTGTCGCCATTACAGGTTCTGACATTACATCCTTAACCTTAATATTTCTTATATAATCATAAACTAAACTATAAGAGGGTTTCTTTGAATACATATATCCTACCTTAGGCCTTGCGTCTAAAATACCTGTCATTGTTAGTATTGCCAAATCTGGTCTTAGTGCAGCCCGCGTTACCCCTAGCTTATTTGCTAAACGTTCACTGGTAATAGGTGGATTTTCTTTAACTAATCTTATAATCTCTTCTTGCCTTGGTGTTAGTTTTATTTTTCCCACCCTCTTTCTATTTTAACTTACTTATCATGATATATAATTTATATATTTGCAATATTAGAAATACAAACGATTGCATAAACTACTATTATACTATAATTTTACATACCATTTGTAACATTGTACCACATTTTTAATATATAATGTAGGGTTTTTTAAGGATTTTTTGTTTAAAAGGATAAAATATTCCTATACCATTAATTGGCTATTAACAATATTTAGATAAACTCATGCAAATAGTTAAATTTTCCCTTATATAAAGCCAGCAAGTGTCAATTGCTGGCTTTATATAAGGGAAAATCATATTAGTGGAGTTCTAAAAGGTGAAAATAATAAACAAAATCATTGCATTTATTATTTTTCTTCTTTATCTTCTACGTTATCTTCTTCTTTTTCCTTATCAAATTTCACAGTATATTGGTATACATTTTCATTACTACCATCTTTACTATTTTTGCTAAAGGTATCTTTTGTGTCATTGTATTTTTCTTTTACCTCTTCACTCATATCGTTCATCTTATTTTTCATGTCTTCAACTGTATTTTTTATAATTGTGTTAACTACTTCTACTGAACCATCTGCTTTAGTTATTTCAATAGTAACCTTTGTAAGTACTGCTGTTAACAATCCAAGACCAATTAGAATAGGATTATATAATCCTACTAAGCCTGCAGCAATACCGGCATTGACAGGTATGTCTATAACTACATTATCATCTTTTTTTACTTTTATCCTTGTAACATTTCCTTTTCGCACAATATCTTTTATTGTTGTTACAAGTTCATCCTTAGTAGAATACATTTCTTCCATGTTAAATTTATTAAATCTTTTTTGTTTGGCTTCAATATAAATGAGTGCGTTAACTACGTCACTATCGCATTCTTCTAACGCTTCCTTAGCCTCAGTATATGATACTCCTGTTCTCTCTTTGATGATGTCAATCTTTTCTAGTGTAATTTCTGACATTAAAATCATCCTCCTTATAATTTTTCTTCGTTAAAACTCTTTACTAATTGTTATATTCTCTTAAATAATCAAACATTTCTAGGCTCTTTGGCTTTCGTGTATAATTTTGGGAAATGATAATAGATAAAATTTTATATAACTCAAGCTTAGATGCTTTAGACACAACTATTCTATTAATTTTATCCATACCGAAATTATTTAAGAATTTCAATGTATTATATGTAGGGTTTGAAATATATATACTATTTACCTTCTCACAATCTTTACAAATAGGACCATAAGATTGTAAATCGATATTATTAGATATTGTTATTTTTTTTCTACATCTAACGCATTGTTCAAAATTCAATCCATAACCTGTTGCCTTTAATAGTTTTGTTTCAAATGCTCTTGCTAATATTTCTATATCCATAACGTCATTTTTTATAAAATAGAAAGCACTAACAAGATTTTTAAAAAGTTCACTATTAACATCTTCATTTTCCATGGCTATATCAATTAACTCATTAAAATAGGAGGCATACGTAATTGTGGTAAGATCCCTTAGCAATTGCTGAAAAGAATCTATAATTGTAACTTCATTTATTGTATACAAATTTCTACCTTTAAAAAGTATAAATTCTGCATAGCAGCAAGGTAATGTAGATGAAACATATTTACTTTTATTTTTCCTTGCACCCTTTGCTATGGCTGTTATTTTACCAAAATCCTCAGTAAAAAGCCAAACTAGCTTGTCAGTTTCTTTAAACTCTTGCGTTTTTATGACAATCGCTCTAGTTTTTAAAATTGCCATAAAATCATCCCCTACTTATACCCTAATTCTTTCAAAATACTTGAAGTATCTCTCCACTCTTTTTTCACCTTTACCCATAATCTTAGATTTACTTTTTCTCCTAAAAATTTCATCACATCTTGTCTTGCATAAGTAGAAATTTGCTTAAGTGTTTTTCCACCTTTTCCAATTATTATACCCTTGTGCGAATCTTTTTCACAAAGCAAATTAGCTTCAATATGATACATATTTCTATCATCTCGCTTCATGGAGATGATTTCTATTGCTATTCCATGAGGTACTTCTTGGGATAATAGCTTCAAAGCCTTTTCTCTTATTATTTCAGTAATTATAAATCTTTCTTGTTGGTCTGTAATCATATCCTCTGGGTAATACAATGGTCCCTCTGGAATGTTCTCCACTACAAGTTTAGTAACTATATCAACATTTTTACCTTTTATAGCTGCAATAGGTATTATTTCTTTAAAGTTAAAATACTCAGAATAACTCTGAATAGTTTTAGCTACTCTCTCTTGAGTATTTTCATCAATTTTATTGACTAATAAAAACACTGGAATTTTACTGTCTTTTAGTTGTTCAAGAATATGCATATCACCTTTGTCAATTTCATCACCTGGTGTAGTTATAAATAAAATCACATCTACTTCACTTGTAGATTGCTGTGCTACTTTAACCATATATTCTCCTAGTTTATGCCTAGGTTTATGCATTCCTGGAGTATCTACAAATATTATTTGAGAATCCTTAGTTGTTAAAATGGTTTGTATATTATTTCTTGTAGTTTGGGGTCTATTAGACACAATTGATAATTTTTCCCCCATAATGTAATTTATTAATGTAGATTTCCCTACATTAGGTCTTCCGATAATAGTTACGAATCCCGATTTAAACATATATCCTCCTTCTGGTTATCTTAAGTAAATAGTATTTAACAATATTTTTCTATCTTACTTTAATAAGTCTTCTTTAGTAAACGCGCCTGGTAATATTTCTTCCATAGTCTTTATTATATAATCATTTTCACTTTTTACTAATATAATATTAATATCTTTTGTGGCAAATTCTACTATAACTTGTCTGCAAATACCACATGGATAGGTATGAGTGGACATATCACCAACTATTGCTATAGCTTTAATTTTTTTATGTCCCTCAGATACAGCTTTAAAAATTGCAGTTCTTTCAGCACAATTAGTAGCACCATAAGAGGCATTTTCTATGTTGCATCCAGTATATATTGAGTCATCTTCTGTAATAACTGCTGCGCCTACTTTGAATTTTGAATAAGGCACATAAGCATTTTCTCTAGCATCTATTGCAAGTTTAGCTAACTTTTTATAATCCATTAATACACCCCTACACAATTAATTTAATGCACATAATAATAAATAACAATTAGAAATCACGTATACCAATTATATCATTAAATAATAGTATTTCAATAATATTATACATTATATTTTATTGGACTGAAATGAACAAGATTTTATCCTAAAACTTTAAATAATAATAAAGTTAATAAAGTCCCAAAAATACCTCCAAAAATAACTTCTAAAATAGAATGAATTTGCGAATCAACTCTACTTTGTGCAACGATTACAGCTAGCAAATAAGATAATACCATAATTAGTGGTTCAGTAGTTAATAGGGTTATAGCTGTTGCTACTGAAAAAGCTATAGTACTGTGACCACTTGGCATTCCTCCCCTAAATGGAGTTCCCTCATCATAAATTGACTTAACTACTACCGCCGCAATACAAACTATGACTAGTATAAAGAATACCGTGTCAGGATTAGATTTTTTAAGCTTTGCCATCATAGTTCTATTAAAAGGGGTTAATCTATCCCAAAATATCACATAGCCTACAAGGACTGAATTTATAGCTGTTACTAGCACTGCACCTGCAGCAACATTCTTAGCAATTTTGGCTAGTGGGTGATAAAAATTTGTTGTAGCATCTATGGCACATTCTACAGCAGTATTTATCATCTCAGCCACTATAACCAAAGTTATAGTCATGGTGATAATCAAAAGCTCTATTCTTGATAAATCATAAAAAAAAGTGGCAGACAGCACTATTATTGTAGCTATCATATGTATCTTCATATTTCTTTGTGTTCTAATGGAATAAATAATTCCTTCAATAGCGTAATTAAAACTATCAACCAATTTTTTAACTTTCATACTCAACCACCTTTAAAAATATTGTAAGTAATCCAATACTATATAAATAATTATTAATATGCTCTATCTACATATTTTGAAATTACTCAATATTTCTTCTTCTCTTTTTCTCATGATTTTTTTTTCTGCATCCTCCATGTGGTCATAGCCTAACAGATGTAAAATTGAATGTACTGTAAGATATGCACATTCTCGAGTAAATGAATGACCAAATTCCTCACTTTGCTGGGATGCTTTTTCTAGTGATAATGCGACATCCCCCATCACTAGTCTTTTATCATTTAAATCACTTTGGTTAAATTTATAATTTAAATACTCATCTTTAAACACCTTCTTTTCTTGGTAATCCAGCATTGGAAAAGACAGCACGTCAGTTATTTCATCTATACCTCGATATTCTAAATTTATTTTTTTAATTTCTTCATTGTCAATTAATATAACGCTTACTTCATTTTCAATAAGAAGTTTCTCCTCTTTAAGGGTATATTCAATGACATCTTTTATAGCAGTTTCTAGTTCCTCAGTAACTGCTATCTTATTTTGCCTATTATCTATAAAAATCATACTTGTTTTACTCCTTTATTATCTTTTTCCCATTTATCCATTGGGTACTCTATTCTCTCATGATATATTCCTGAAAGTACTTTTAAAAACGCCTTTCGTATTTTTTCTAAATCTTTCAGCGTTAAATCACAATTATCTAATTGTCCATCATTAAGCCTGCCTTTTATTATGTTATTAACCATTTCCTCTATTTTATTTTTTGTAGGATTTGCTATTGATCTCACAGCTGCCTCCACTGCGTCAGACAGCATTATAATTGCGGCTTCACGGCTCTCCGGATTTGGTCCCTGATACCTAAAATCCTCTTCCTTAATATCATCTGGAGTATCACTAGAATTTTTCATAGTTACATAGAAATACTTAACTAAAGTCGTACCATGATGCTGCCCAATAATATCTTGAATGGCCATAGGTATTTTATGTTCTTTTGCAAGATCTATTCCATCCTTTACATGTGAAATTATTATAAGTGTACTTAGATTAGGAGTTATCTTATCATGAGGGTTATCATTTCCCAATTGATTTTCTTTGAAAAAATAAGGTCTCTTTATCTTGCCAATATCATGATAATAGGATGAAACTCTCGCAAGTACAGGATTAGCGCCAACTACTTCTGCTGCCACCTCTGATAAGTTAGCTACAAGTACAGAATGATGGTAAGTTCCTGGAGCTTCTAAAAGTAACCTTTTTAAAAGTGGGTGATTAGGGTTTGAAAGTTCCAAAAGCTTCACTGTAGTCACTATATCAAAAAGACTTTCAAAAAACGGCAAAAACCCAATAGTAAGTACTCCAGATATAATACTTGCAAGAGACACCATGCCCGCCTTTTTTAAAACATCAACTATACTATTACTTAGTAAAAATCCCATAGAAAGATAAATCGCCAAGTTTATCATTGCAATATATATAGCTGAATATAATATATCGTTTCTTTGTTGCATCTTTTTTAATAACATGACCCCAGTAATGGAATTTAGCACAGCTAATACCGTGATTTCAAAATTAAAATTAACAGCAACGCTAATTAAAATACAATTAAGAATATTCAAACCTATAGATACTTCATCATCAATTAAAATGGCCATGAGCATAGGTATACATGCTAGGGGAATTACAAACAGTGAAATTATGCCTAGTATTCTAGCCAGTAATATAGATATTATACTAAGAATATTAAGCATAATTAATTTTTTTATATCCTTGAATATTTCTGGTTGATACTTATATAAATAAAACCATTGAAGTAGAATGACTAGGCATACAAGCCCTGCCAAACTTAAATATAAGGACCATTCAAATTTATTTGTATTATCTAGGAGTCCTAATGATTGTAGCAGTGCCTTTTGTTCAAAGGTTATTGGAGAACCTTCGGTTACAATGATTTGATCTTTCTTAATCATGATAGGTTTAACACTTTTTCTTGCTTCTTCTATTAACAAATTTGTTTTTTCTTTATCATAAATTGAATTAGGACGAACTTCAACATTTGCAATAGACATTCCAATTTCTCTTATATCCTTTGGAAAATTCGAGTTATTAAATGCTGTGGCAATCATACCCTTCGCCATTCTAATTTCGTCAGGTTTATTTTCATTTATTGTGGTTACCTCATAAAGGGTATTCATAGTCTCTTTAAGAAATTTTTCTAATTCAACAGCTTTAGTAAGCTCTAGCCTTACTAAAATCTGATAATTCTCATAGGTAAAATCAGCAATTGGATTGCTTGCCTTGAGTGAAGCTATTTTTTCTTTTTCTGACAATACTTTTTCAGTGGCTGTTTCATTGTTTTTGGTGGTTGAATTGTTAGCATTTAACTTCACCACTGCAGCAAATAATTTACTTATATTTTCTATAGCTTTCTCATTTTCTGGAATTTTAATTGTTTTTTTTCCTACAAGATCTATAGCTTTAGTTATATTGCTTTCTGTAGCTACTTCATTTTCAACTTCTCTAGGAGCTTTTATATCTATTTTTGCAATATCCCCCACATTTACCGTATATTTTTTTGGAACTAAAGCTGTAACTAAAATTGAATACATAATAACTGCCGTAACTATAAAAATCAAGTACGGCTTTACTTTTTTAAGCGTCATAAGTTCTCTAATTTTTTTCATGTTCCATCCCCCGCCTTTTCTTCGCAAGTATTCTAATTTATTTTTCTTCAGAAACAACATTTTCTTCTGCGACAACCACTACTCTTATGGAGTACTTATCTTTCTCTTTTTTTACATCTTCAATTTTATCTATAATCTTTACACTTTTATCTAAATTTCTCAAAATATTAGAGTATATTTCCTTTGTTACCTTAATTGGATCCACAAGTATATTTTTTTCCTGAACTTCATAATAGATTTCTTTATATATAACCTTATTGTTACTTTCTATTTTATCATAATTACCATAGGGAATTAAGCTATTTTTGAGATAAATTTTTTTATTTGCAAGTTTAATGTATAAATTACTTATACTGTTTCCTGTTTTAATCCTTGATGCATTATATAGTGGAACATCTTTAATCTCCTCGTAAAAAGTTTTTGCTATAACTTCTCCCTCTGCACGTACAGCGTATACGCTTCCTTCTTTACCTTGCTCTCCCCTAACTAATAACTCCCCCTTTTGTATGGGGTCTCCATTCTTAACCACCGCTGTACCTTCCGTTGTAAATACTCTAACTACTATACCATCTTTATTAGCTATTAAATTACGCGGTGTTTCGTCTACAATTATAATAGGGGGTGATTGCCTCTCTATTACATCAACTTTAAGCTTAACGCCTTCAATTCTAGCTTTTACCCACATTATTTCATCATTGCTTCTTAGAATTTTATTTTCAATGTCGTAGACATCTATATTTTTCTTTTTAATACCTTGTGTAACTCCAAACCCCTTAATTTGATTGCGTAATTCATATGGGCTTATATATCGTTCCGTAGTAATTTGTATATTCCAAACAAATGTAGACAAATAATATATTATGCATGCAAATAAAATTACTCCGAGTAATAGGGCATACCTACTTCTTATTTTCATTAAAAAAAATGATAATCCATTTCTTCCAATAATCACAATTTTAGTATTTGTTTTTTTTGCCACTTTGCTAATCTCAACATAATCGGATAATTTGACCTGAAGCACTAAAGTTGTTATATTAATCTTTCTTATATTTTTAGCAACAATACCATTTTCCCATAACAAATTTATAAATTTTTCCGGCATAAATGACTCAATTTCCATTGTAATAATCCCTTTTTTGTATTTTCTTAAATTATTCATGTCCTTCATACACAACAGATTTAAAGTTACCACTTAAAGTTATTGTGTTTCCCCCTATAAATAATATTTTAAAATTTTTCCCGTAAATAGAAATCTGACCCACGTTGGAATTTATTTTTATTTCTTCTTCTTCAAAAATTACTACCCCTTTATGGTTTTCAATATTTATTTCATTATTAGCCAAAATAGTTATTTTTGGTAAATCTAATAGTATATCTCTTGGCAAATCTAACTTAGCCGCTATAGTTTCCTTTGTTCTAGAAAATTTATTTTCCATATACCCACCTCATAAAGTACTTCATATTAAATTTATGAAATAAAAACATAAGAAATTACAGTTTTTAAACTTTATAATCTTCAAAGCAAAAAAAGACCCAGCATAAGCTGAGTCTTTTATTTATTTAAATATTGTTTTACTATTTCAAAAGCAAGCTTACCATCTGCTTTGCCCTTAACTTAAGGCAACTTGGCAAACATAATTTTTCCACGTGTTCCATGCTATTAGTTCCCAATTCTACTACTGTTTCTCTGAATGTCTCTAAAATTTCTAATTTATTAACTGCTGAGGAAGGTATTCTAACAAAATTTTATTTAATCTTGTTTGTTTCCATATTCAAAAATTCTATTTGAATTTTCTCTTTCTTGCAGCTTCTGATTTTAATTTCTTTTTAACACTTGGCTTTTCATAGTGCTCTCTTTTTCTTACTTCTCCGAGCACTCCACTTCTTGCGCATTTTTTCTTAAACCTTCTTAAAGCGTTCTCAATGGACTCGTCTGCTCCAACCTTAATTTCTGACATCATTATCCCTCCCTCCGCTAGCTCAATTCAATTTAAAAACAGCTAATGCGGGGCCTAAATAGCACATTTTTTATTATACAACACAATTTTACATTATGTCAACATTTTCATTGCTATTTTTGTTATATATTGTGCATTTAAGCATAAAATATTAACATAAATTTAACATTTGAAAATTAATTATATGGGACGACTCGCATACTTATTTGTTATTTATTTAAATGTCCCTATTAACCAGGTGGCCACTGAAGCATTCTGCCCCCCAATAAATGAAAATGCACATGTTGAACAGTTTGGCCCCCTTGCTGACCACAATTACTAACAATCCTATATCCACTTTCAGCAATACCTAAGGTTACCGCAATTTCCTTGGCAGCCATAAATATATGGCCTACTAGTTCCGACGACTCTTGTTTTAAGCAGTTTAAGTCATCAATATGTTCTTTTGGAATAATTATAACATGTATAGGTGCCTGAGGACTTATGTCATTAAACACTATCACTTTATCATCTTCATAAAGCACTTCACAAGGTATCTGCTTTTTTATGATTTTACAAAATATACAGTCTTCTTTCTCCACATAATCACCTCCTACAATCCTACTTCTATAAACGTATAATACTACTATCTTATTAATATACTATTCAACATAAAGTTTTATTCTCCTGCTACATATATTTATTTTTGCGTAATTATTCAGTGTCTTGCACTTCTCCAAGTATATAATCGCCCATACCTTCTGTGAACTTAGTCATATGAAATTCACCGGATATATCTTTAGATGACTTTCCTACAACCTTTACATAGTTGTCAGTGTAGCCTTCATATTCATTTTCATTATTTTTAAATTTTTGCTCGTATAGTACATTCATGAATTTGCCGCTAAATGTATTTATATGTTTTTCTTCTAGCATATTGTTAAGTGTAATAAGCTTGTGGCTTCTCTCTTCTTTTACATTTCCATCAATCTGCTCTTTTATCTGCGCAGCCTTGGTACCTTTTCTTGGGCTGTATTTAAAAATATGCATTTTTGATAATTCTAATTCCTTTAAAAAATCATAGGTTTCATTAAATTCTTCCTGGGTTTCTCCAGGGAAACCTACAATTATATCTGTAGTTATAGATGCTCCCACTATATTTAATCTTAAGTTTTCTACCACGGCTTTATATTCCTGCGCGGTATACTGCCTATTCATTCTTTTAAGGGTCTTATCACATCCACTTTGAAGTGAAAGATGGAAATGAGGACATAGTTTCTTAAATGACATTATCTTATCGATAACACCCTCTGTAAAGAAGGTAGGATCTATTGAACCTATTCTTATTCTTTCTATTCCTGGAACCTTATCTACTTCTTCTAAAATCCTCACTAAATTCCATCCGCCTTCTAAATCTAATCCAAAGGATGCTATATGTATACCCGATAAAAGAATTTCTTTAAAGCCATTTCGGGCTAATTCATAAACCTCTGATATAATTTTCTCAGGTAACTTACTACATACTGCTCCTCTTGCATAAGGTATTAAGCAATAAGAACAAAATCTATTGCAGCCGTCTTGAATTTTTACAAAAGCTCTAGTTCTATCTTGATATTCACTAATATTTAAATCCTCAAAAACCTTGTTTTTTAGAACATCGCTTACTTGTACTACCTGCTCCGACTCTTCGCGAGCTCTATTCACCCAATAAACAATATCACCTTTATTTCGGCTACCTAAAACTACATCAACGCCCTCAATGCTGGCTACTTCCTCTGGGGCTATCTGTGCATAACACCCCACCACTGCAATAACAGCACTTTCATTAGCTCTTCTAGCGCGTCCTATCATCTGTCTTGATTTTTTATCACCCATATTTGTAACTGTACAAGTATTAATAACATATACGTCAGAAAAATCATTAAACTCAGCCACTTCATATCCTTCGCGAATAAATTTTTCTACCATGGCTTCTGACTCGTACTTATTTACCCTGCACCCTAATGTAGCGAAAGCAACTTTCATTCTATAATTCCCCCTAAGTCTCCTAGTTCATACATTATCAAACTTAAACAGGTAAAACCTGCTGTCTCAGTTCTAAGTATTCTAGGTCCCAAAGTTACAATACTAGCTCCTATTTCTTTTAGTTTAAGTATTTCACACTCTTCAAATCCACCCTCTGGTCCTATGACAATAGCTACTTTACTAATAGATTGTTTTTCTATGTTTTTCATCAATTTCTTTATGCCGTAGCCTTCTTCATTTTCATATGGAACCACCACTAAATCCATATGCATTAACTCTTCTAACAAGTTATCAAATTCTATAGGCACATTAATTTGAGGTACCAAACTTCTTTTGCACTGCTTACAAGCCTCCAGTGCTATCCTATTCCATCTATCTACCTTTTTGAATTCCGCAAGCTCAGTTTTAACTATTACTCGCTGCGAAATCATAGGTGTTATTGCTTTGACCCCTAGTTCTGTATTTTTTTGAACTATTAAATCCATTTTTGTTGATTTAGGCATGCCTTGAAATAAGTATACTTCAATAGGACTTTCATTATTTATAGAGCTTTCTTCTAATAGATTTATAGTTACCGACTTCTTATCTATTAAAGCAATTTCCCCAACATACTCAATGCCTTCCCAGTTGTTTACATTTACCTTGTCTCCAATTTTAAGCCTTAATACTTTATATATATGTTTTACATCTTCGCCCTCAATAATAGCATTATTTTCTACTATATTAGCCTTTGACACAAAAAATTTATGCATTTTTTATTCTCTCCTCAACCAGGCATCTTTAACTTGTTATATTTAAAGATACCTTATATAGTTATTTGACTACAACTTTGCAACTATACAAACCCATTCTCCCTCTATGTTTATCTCTTCAATTTTAAAACCACACTGAGTTAACTTATTTATTACCTCATCTTTTTTACTTGTGATTATTCCCGAGGAAATAAAATACCCACCTTCTATTATAAAGGATTTAACTTGCTCAGTTAAGAAAATAATTATATCAGCCATTATATTAGCTATAACTATATTGGCCTTTCCTTTAACGACTTCCATTAAGTCTCCATATACTATCTCAATGTTATTTAAATCATTGTAGCTAACATTCAGCGAAGCGGAATCTACTGCTACTGGGTCCAAATCAACCCCTATGGTTTTTTTCGCCCCAAGCTTAGCTGCAGCGATAGACAATATGCCCGACCCTGTTCCTATATCAAAAACAACTGATTGTTCGTTTACGTGCCTCTCAAGCGCTTTTATGCACATTCTAGTAGTTTCATGAGTACCAGTTCCAAATGCCATACCCGGGTCAAGCTCTACAATTATTTCACCAGGCTTTTTATCGTATTTTTCCCATATAGGTTTTATAACAATCTTTTCTCCTACCTTTATTGGTTTATAATACTGTTTCCAATTATTTTCCCAATCCTGTTCCTTTACCTTCACTTTCGTAACCGTTCCTAAACCCTTATCTAATCCAAACTCAGGCAATTTATTTACCCCTGTTTTAATTTCTTCAAAGTAGCTTTCAAATTTCTCATCTTCTTTATAGTATCCCTTAACTACAACCCCACTATTTGTGTCTATAATAGTTTCATCAAAATAGTCCCAATCCGTAGTATGATCTCGCCTAAAAATCATATCTAGTGGATCCAAAATAGAAACACCTTTTACACCAGTATTATATAGCATGGCTGAAACTGCCTCAACTGCCTCACTGCTTGTTATTATAGTTACTTCAATCCAATCTTTATTCATAATTATTCTCCTTGCTTCTCCCTAAGGGTAGATATCATTTTTATCTATATAAGTGTATCATTTTTGATATTTTAACACAATATTATAATAAAAAACTCCGTTTTATATAACGAAGTTTTTTATTATTAATTATTTACCTAATATTTTATCCACAAAAGACTTTTTACCATCTTCACTAAACTCTATACTCTCACCACTAGCTTCCATATAGAGTTTTAAGGCTGCCTTTTGTTTATCATTCAAGGATTTTGGTACATCAACAATGACTTTTACGTATTCATCGCCTCTTCCATGTCCGTTAACTCTAGGTATACCCTTTCCCTTAAGTCTAAATACAGTTCCAGATTGTGTGCCTGCTGGAACTTTATACTTAACGTCTCCATCCACAGTTGGAACTTTAATTTCAGTTCCAATAGATGCATATCCAAAACTTATATGTGATTCTATATGAATATCAATTCCATTTCTCTTAAAGGTTTTATGAGGAGTTACTCTGATATTTATATATAAGTCTCCTGATGGGCCACCTTTTTCTCCTGGTTCTCCTTGCCCTCTTAGAGGCATAACATTTCCAGTGTCAACTCCACCTGGAACATTAATCTTAATTTTTCTGTTTTTTCTCTCTTTTCCAGAGCCATGACAAGTCTTACATGGTTCAGAAATTATTTGACCACGCCCTCCGCACTTATCACAAGTGCTCATGCTAGCAAAGCTTCCAAAAGCAGTGTTTCTTTGAACTTTTATCTGCCCATTTCCACCACATTTGTCACAGGTTTTAGCAGAAGTACCAGCTTTAGCACCACTACCACCGCAATCATTACATTTTTCATTTTTGGTAACAGATATCTCTTTTTCAACACCAAAAACAGACTCCTCAAAGCTTAAATTTAAATTGTATTCTAAATCCGCACCTTTTTTGGGTCCATTTTGATTTCTTGAAGAGAAACCTCCTCCAAATATGTCTCCAAATATATCTCCAAAACCACCAAAGCCTGAAAAATCAGAGCCAGCATCAAAGCCTGCTCCAGCATCCGCTGAACCATATTGATCATATCTTGCTTTTTTATCTGAATCAGATAAAACTTGATATGCCTCATTTGCTTCCTTAAATTTGTCTTCTGCTGCTTTATTGTCTGGGTTCCTATCTGGATGATATTTTAATGCAGCCTTTTTAAAGGCTTTCTTAATTTCTTCTTCACTAGCACCTCTTTCAATGCCTAGGGTCTCATAATAATCTTTTTTTGCCATGCTGTTTTTACACCACCTAAAATATATATGCTTTATTATATAAAATATTGATTAAAATAAATAATTCAATGGCATCTATTTCTATGCCAACAATGCTATTATATAGTTTTTCTACTATTATTGATATAATTTACTTTAAATAAATTAAGGGAAGGGTAATTACCCCACCCTTAATTTAATGGTTTCACTAAATATTTAGCTTATTTTTTTTCATCTTCTTCTACTTTGAAATCAGCATCTACTACGTTGTCATCATGCGCTGCATTTCCGCCCATGTCGCCAGCTCCTTGATCTTGTGCTCCTTGTTCTTGCTGTGCTGCCTCTGCTTGGTATATTTTTGTAGTTACAGCATAGAAAGCTTCAGTTAACTCTTCCGTAGATTTCTTTATAGCTTCTATATCTTCGCCATCTTTAACTTTTTTAAGAGCTTCAAGTTTTGCTTCAATATCTTTTTTATCTTCCTGCGAAACTTTTTCTCCAAGGTCAGTTAAGCTTTTTTCAGTTTGGTATACTAACTGCTCTGCGTTGTTTTTAGTCTCAATTGCTTCTTTTCTAGCTTTATCTTCTTCAGCAAATTTCTCTGCCTCTTTTACTGCTGCGTCAATTTCAGAATCACTTAAATTAGTTGATGCTGTAATTGTTATTTTAGCTTCTTTTCCTGTTCCTTTATCTTTAGCTGATACATTAACTATACCATTAGCATCTATATCAAAAGTAACCTCTATTTGTGGAATTCCTCTTGGTGCTGCTGCTATTCCAGAAAGAGTAACTCTTCCTAGTGACTTATTTCCTGCAGCCATTTGTCTTTCACCTTGGACAATGTTAATTTCAACTGATGTTTGGCCATCTGCAGCTGTTGAGAATACTTGACTCTTTTTAGCAGGAATCGTAGTATTTCTTTCAATTAAAGGAGTAGCTATTCCACCTAGTGTTTCAATTCCTAGTGTTAATGGAGTTACGTCAAGAAGTAACACATCTTTAACTTCTCCACTTAATACTCCCGCCTGAACTGCTGCACCAAGAGCAACACATTCATCAGGATTTACTCCCTTTGAAGGTTCTTTTCCTGTAAAGTTTTTAACTGCATCTACAACTGCTGGTGTTCTTGTTGAACCACCTACAAGCACAACTTTATCTATTTCACTCAATGATAACCCTGCATCTGCAAGAGCTTTTTTCATTGGCTCTATTGTAGCATCAACTAAATCGTGAGTTAATTCATTAAATTTAGCTCTTGTTAAATTCATCTCTATATGCTTTGGACCTGTAGCATCTGCAGTAATAAATGGCAGATTAATTGTTGTTTGCATTGATGATGATAATTCAATTTTAGCTTTTTCAGCAGCTTCTTTTAATCTTTGAAGTGCCATTTTGTCATTTCTTAAATCTATTCCATTATCTGCTTTAAAAGTTTCAGCTATATAATTTACTACCTTTTGGTCAAAGTCATCTCCACCAAGTTTAGTATTACCATTAGTTGATTTAACTTCGAATAGTCCATCACCAAGTTCTAATATAGATACGTCAAATGTACCGCCACCTAAATCATATACTAATATTTTCTGATTAACATCCATCTTATCTAAACCATAAGCAAGGGCTGCTGCAGTTGGCTCATTTATTATTCTCTTAACCTCAAGTCCAGCTATTTTTCCTGCGTCTTTTGTTGCTTGTCTTTGACTATCATTGAAATATGCTGGTACAGTTATTACGGCTTCAGTAACTGCTTCTCCTAAATAAGCTTCTGCATCAGCTTTGATTTTTTGAAGAATATAAGCTGAAATTTCTTGTGGTGTATGTGATTTTCCATCAACATTTATTTTATGATCTGTACCCATTTCTCTTTTAATTGACATTATTGTTCTATCTGGATTTGTAATTGCTTGCCTTTTAGCTACTTGGCCTACTAGTCTTTCTCCGTTAGCTTGAAATGAAACTACAGATGGTGTAGTTCTTGCACCTTCTGAGTTAGAGATCACCACTGGTTCTCCACCCTCCATAACTGCTACACATGAATTTGTTGTACCTAAATCTATTCCTATAATTTTTCCCATTATTATTTCCTCCTTGTATTCCTTTTAGTTTATAGCATTTTCACTGCTAGGTTTTTATAATAAAACTTTTAATTTGCAACTTTAACCATACTATGTCTTAATACTTTGTTTGCTCTTTTATATCCCTTTTGGAACACTTCAACTATTTCGTTAGCTCCATACTGTTCATCTTCAACATGCATAACTGCATTGTGAAAATTTGGATCAAACGCAGCATCTGGAGATAGTTCTTCAACTCCTAGTTTAGTAAAAGCATCATTAAATTGTCTTACTGTCATTTCTACACCAGTTCTTAGATCCTCGCCACACCCTTCAACAGAAAGTGCTCTTTCTAAGTTATCCAGCACCGGTAAAACTTCTTTTAAAACATCAGCGCAAGCATCAGTATATATGCCTTCTTTCTCTTTCGCTGTTCTTTTTCTAAAATTTTCATACTCAGCCATAGTTCTTAAAAATTTATCTTTAAAAGTAATAATCTCATTTTCGAGTTTCATATTCTCTTCTTGTAGTTTTTTTATTTTTTTACTCATATTTTTTTCTTCTTCACCTTCTAAAAGTTCTATAAACTCTTCCTCTTCTACTGTTTCAGTATCTTCTGGAGTTCCTTCTATAATACCCTCAGTTTCTTCTGTATTACTTTGGTTCTCTTCAAGTTCAATTTCATCAACCGAGCTTGAATCCTCAAAGGGCATTGGTATTTTTTCTTCTTTTAAAATCTTTTCGTTTTTACTGTTATTTGTATGCACTCAACTATTCCTCCATTTCCGGCTCAAAGTAAATCTTTTAATTCAAATTTTTATCTATGATCGTCATAAATTTGAGCTATATTATCATTTAATTCTTTAACTATTTCAGTTAACACGGATATAACTTTTCCATAGGGTATTCTTGTTGGTCCTATCACACCAATAGAACCCAGGGGTGTTCCTGAGGCGCTATAAACCGCCGTTATGATACTGCATTCCCTAGCACACTCAACAAAATTTTCACCACCGATTTTTATTGTAATATTACCAGTAATGTCTTTCGCATTTAGTAAACTATTTATACTCTCTTTATTGTCAACTAAAATTAAAAACTCTCGTGCTTTATTAATATTGTTATATTCTGAGTAATTAAATATATTTGCAGCACCCTGAATATATATTTCTGAAGTTTCCACCCCAGACAAACTATCATATAAAGCTGGAATAATACCATCAAAGATTTCTTCATAAGAAGCTAAATTATTTTTTAAATTATTAATGACTTCTAAATTTATTTGTTCAATTGTAAGCTTCCCTAATCTAAAATTAAGTATCTGGGTGAGTTTTTCTATGGTAGCACTATTAATAGGTTTACTAATCTTAATAACATTGTTTTTGATTATGCCACTGTCTGTAATAATTACAAACAAGACACTGGCCGCATCTAGATTCATTAGCTGAATATATTTTATACAACTCTTTTGAACAGAGGGTGCCTTAACTATAGATGTAAGATTTGTAAGATGCGAAAGCACCAGTGTTGCTTGCTTAACAATTTTATCAACCTCATATAGTGCAACATTAATAAGGTGATGTTTAATTATATATTGTTCCTCAGTAGATAATTCTGTTATTTGCATAAGTCTATCAACATATAATCTATAACCCTTATCTGATGGTTTTCTACCGGAGGAGGTATGGAGTTGTTCTATATATCCCATCTCTTCCAAGTCTGACATTTCATTTCTTATAGTAGCTGAACTAATGCCTAAATCATACTTTTTAGCTATGGTTCTGGACCCCACAGGCTCACCATTATTTATATAGTCTGTAACTATAGCCTGAAGTATTTTTATCTTTCTTTCATCCATTTCCATATTATCACCTCTTTTATTAGCACTCACTACCATTGAGTGCTAACGAGTATGTATTAAAAGTATCATTTACTATTGTATTTGTCAATAACCCTCTATTTTCAATATAGCCATTTTATATTCATTATGCCAGTTTATATTTACTATGCTCCATTTATCTTTAATTTTCTAGTCAACTTCATAAAAATTAAAACTACCTATTTCATATGGCCTTATAATTTTTTCATTTTTGATTTACAGTTCTACTATATGTAATAGTAATTAGTAAATGTATGTAGGGCTATGATATAAGAAATTCTGCCATAATTATATTAGATACTTCAATGCCTTCATGTGTTAAAAAAATATTATCATCATTTTCTACCATGAATCCAGTACTTGTATATTTACTTATTACAACCTCATAAACACTGTGTATATCAATATTAAACCTTTTTTGAAATTGACTTTTACTTATGCCTCTGGTCTTTCTAAGTCCCATGAACATAAACTCTTCCATGTCGTCATTAGTGGAATTTTTCTTTCTTTCTACTATTGCACTGCCCTGAAGATTTATTTTCTCCATATATGCTTCTACATTTTCTTCATTCCTATACCTAAAACCATCGATATATGAATGAGAAGCAGAGCCACAACCAATATACTCGCCCATTTCCCAATATACCAAATTATGTCTACAGGGCATATTGTCTTTTGTAAAATTTGAAATTTCATATTGTAAATAACCCTTTTCTCTTAAATATACTATTGTTTCATGGTACATAGCTCTATCTATTTCCTCATCAGGAAGGTTTAATGTACCCTGCTCAAATCTTTTATAAAAAGCAGTACCCTCTTCTACTATTAAACTATAACAAGATAAATGTTCTGGCTCAAGTTCAGTCACTTTTTTCAAAGTCTCTTTCCACTGCTCAAGTGTTTGACTCGGCAAACCAAACATTAAATCTACATTAATGTTATTAAATCCTAGCATTCTCGCCATTTCAAAGCTTTGCTTAAAATCGTAAACCGTATGGATTCTCCCAAGGCTTAAAAGCAAAGAATCTTGAAAGGCTTGAAGTCCAATACTAAGTCTATTTACTCCCATTTTTTTAAAAAAGTTTAATTTTTCCATTGTAAAGGTTCCTGGATTCCCCTCCACTGTAAACTCTAAATCTTCGCTGGTATCTAATCTATCAATACTTTTTCTTATAATTTCCCAGCCTGCCAAAGATAAATAGGTGGGAGTTCCCCCACCTATAAAAATAGTTTTTATTTTTTTATCTTTTATACTACTTATTTCTTTTGCGAGAGCTGCGGCATAATGGAGCATATGTTCCTCTTTGCCTGCATAGGATGGAAAATCACAATATAAACACTTCTGCTTGCAAAAGGGAATATGTATATACAACGCCACATTCTTCATATCTTACCCTCACCTTATTTTTTAATCTACTTTAAGTATAGCCATAAATGCTTCTTGTGGAACTTCTACACTTCCAACTTGTCTCATTCTCTTTTTACCTTCTTTTTGTTTTTCTAATAATTTTCTCTTTCTTGAAATATCTCCGCCATAACATTTAGCTAACACATCTTTTCTCATTGCTTTTACCGTTTCTCGTGCAATTACCTTTGCGTTTATAGCTGCTTGTATTGGAATTTCAAACATTTGTCTTGGTATATGCTCTTTTAGTTTTTCACACATGACTCTTCCTCTATGGGAAGCTGTTTCTTCGGGAACAATCATAGAAAGAGCATCAACTTTTTCGCCTTTAAGCAAAATATCTAATTTTACAAGATTTGCCTTGATATATCCCTTTAATTCATAGTCAAAGGATGCATAGCCTTTTGTTCTTGATTTTAAGGCATCAAAAAAGTCATATACTATTTCATTAAGTGGCAATTCATAATTTACAACCACTCTAGTAGTTTCTATATAATTCATATCAAGATATACGCCCCTCTTTTGTTGGCATAACTCCATAACTGTTCCTAGGTATTCTGATGGGGTTATGATAGAAGCTTTAACTATTGGTTCTTCCATATAATTAATTTCTGTAGGCTCTGGAAGATTTGTAGGATTTGTTATCTCTACTAATTCTCCATTAGTTTTCATTACTTTATATATAACTGAAGGAGCTGTGGTAATAATATCTAAATTAAATTCTCTTTCTACTCTTTCTTGCACTATTTCCATATGCAGAAGACCTAAGAATCCACATCTAAATCCAAAACCTAACGCAATAGACGTCTCTGGTTCAAAGCCTAAGGCTGCATCATTTAGCTGAAGTTTTTCTAGTGCTTCTTTTAATTCTCCATATCTGGCCCCATCTATAGGATAAATACCACTAAATACCATAGGTATCGCCGGTCTGTATCCCTTAAGTGCCTCTGTAGCTGGTCTTGCAGCCTCTGTTACTGTATCCCCAACTCGTGCATCCCTAACATTTTTAATAGAGGCAGTTATATACCCAACATCCCCAGCACTTAGTTCAGGTACAGGAAGATAATTTGGAACGAAAACTCCAACTTCTACTACATCATAGATCTTACTAGTATTCATTAGCTTAATCTTTGTTCCTTGTCTAATTTTACCATCTCTAACTCTTACGTAGCATACAACACCTTTATAGCTATCATAGGAAGAATCAAAAATCAGTGCTTTAAGTGGAGCTTCCGCGTCACCACTCGGTGGTGATATCTTATTTACTACAGCTTCTAAAACATCCTCTATATTAAGTCCAGTCTTAGCTGAAATTAGAGGAGCATCCTGGGCCTCAATTCCTATTACGTCCTCAATTTCCTTCATAACCTCTTGTGGCCTTGCACTAGGTAGGTCTATTTTGTTAATAACCGGTGCAATATCAAGGTTATTATCTAAGGCAAGATAGCAGTTTGCCAGGGTCTGAGCTTGAATTCCTTGAGACGCATCAACCACAAGCACTGCTCCTTCACAAGCAGCCAAACTCCTTGAAACCTCATAGTTAAAATCTACATGTCCTGGAGTATCTATCAAATTAAATGTGTATTCTTCTCCATTTTCCCTTTTATAAATTAACCTAGCTGGTTGAGATTTTATAGTAATACCTCTTTCTCTTTCTAGGTCCATAGTATCAAGTACCTGTTCTTCCATTTCTCTTTTAGTTAAAGTACCCGTCTTTTCGAGTAGCCTATCCGCAAGAGTAGATTTGCCGTGGTCTATATGTGCAACTATGGAAAAATTTCTTATGTATTTTTGTCTATCACTCTGCATTAATTTTTACCCCCGTTATTGTATATGAATTAATCATCACTTCGCAAGTGTCGTTAAGTCATTCTCTTTAGCATAACCTAAATATATTTTATATTCCACTTTATATTATTGCCGCGTGGCACAAAATATATTAATTTTTATAAAACAACTTAAATTATATCATAAATGTCTAGAGCTTTGTCAACACAAAATACTCTTGCCTTACAATTTATTTAGCTTAAGGCACAATTATCTTATTATTTTGAAAAAATTCTATTATATATATCATCATATACTTTATTATATTTTTCTTTCATTTTATCAATAACTTTATTGTTTACATAAAAAACATAGTCCACAGTCTCTATTTTTAGATCAATTGGTTTTAATGTTAAGTCCATTGTGAACTTTGACTTTTTTCTCACATCTTTTGCCTTAGTAATATTAATTTCAGTGAATCCATAGATAAATATAAAAAAACAAAGAAAAATCACAAGAGTGTATTTACTTCTACCTTTTTTTCGCATAAAAAATGCCTCCTAGGGTTCTCACAGATAGATAACAATTATTAATTATTATCTTCTCCTTACTAAGGATGCACTTTTTAAAATAAACTATTCACTTTTTCCATTTAATTGCTCTGCAATTATTCTTGATAAATACTTACCAGTATTTTTTGCCTCTTCAATAGTATTATTGTTTGAGCCTACTTCAATTAGTACTGCATTATCGCTTCTATTCTGGTTATAGAAACCTATGCCGTAATCATAGGTATAGATTTCTCTGGTTTCTAAAAGACCTGGAAATAGATTTTTCGATGTTCCTATCATGGAATCTATTAATTTCTTTTGCTTGGCATATCTAGGGTTTTTCTGTGTCACTACAAACATAAACTTGGCCACATTTTCACCATTTAATTTTGTAGTTACTGCCTTTTTACTATCTCTATGTAAATCTATAATTAATTTAAAATCTCCATATTCCTTTATATACTTATCTAACGTAGCCCCAGCTTTTTTGTAGGCCCCATTATAATCTCCTTTGTCATTTACAGTCTTATCATGTATAACTGCAATTCCATAATTTTTTTCTAGTTCCTCCTCTATTATATCTCCTACTGCAGTTACATTTTTCGTTTGATCCAATGTACTGCTTGTATTAGATTTATCCGTGTCTGAAGTGCTATAAGCCTCTGATGTGTGAGAATGATATATAATCACTTCCGGTTTAGCATTATTTAGAGTTTTTTTCAATTTAGGATTATAAAGAGCTGCAACAACATTAGATTTTTCAGTTGTATCTTCGATCTTACTTATTTGTTTTTCGCCTAAATTAAAGGGGTTAAGAATAAATGTTTTTAAATTATTCACTTCATTGCTCTCATTTTTTACATTTACATCAGCACTAATTTCATTTTTATTCAAATATGCAATTTCTTTTGTTATTATTGATATAGGATTTCGAATGTCTATTCCTAAAAATGATAGTGTTTCGAATTCCATACTACTTTCATTGTTATCAGACTTCTGCTCATTGCTTGCGGACTTAATTACAGATAATGTATTATCAATAGCCTTAACATAAAGGTAGTTTAGATATCTTCCTTCACTGTAGGCCACAACATTTCTAGGTAAAATGACTCCAAATAAAAAAATAATTAGTAATGTGAAAACACTAAAAGCTATTCTCACATTACTATCTTTTTTAATAGTGTGTTTTGAAAAATTCATTTTTATCCCCCCTGTTTTTACAAGATAGTGTTAACACTATCTTTGTTTTATTTATATAAATCCCTGCTTTAGCAAGGGTTTAAACTGTTTTTATAACAAAAAAACAATGACCCCCTCTTTTTGGTATAATTGTT
>NZ_JAHLEF010000002.1 GCF_018861755.1 Clostridium sp. CF012
AATATATGATTTATTATAATAGATATAGATATCAATGGGATTTAGAAAAGATGACTCCTGTTCAATACAGAAATCATCTCCTTAATTTAATATAAGTTTTTTTAAATTGTCCTTGACAAAGGGTACAGATTACAGCGAGTTTATGTTTTTTAGCAGATTATTTAAAAATATAATTAGTAGTTCTTAGCAAAGTGATTGCATTAGTAGTAATATATACTTTTTTCTTTTCTATTTTTCAACATAATTACTTACATGTTTAATAACCATATTAATTGTTCCATCACCATTTCTTTGTATTTCAAATCGGCTATTATCATGATATGTTTCAGTGTCCACATATAAGTCTATATCCTTATCAATTTTAAGTCTTACCCTTTTTAGTTTTTTATCTATCCATTCTTTATCAAGATTAATATTTTCTGAGATTCCTTGCTGCGTAATAAAATCAACAAATTTTTCCTTAGTCTCATGATTTTCAGAAAACATTTCCTGAGACAACTCTCTAACATCAATACTATCTTCTTCTTTAAGTTTTCTTTTTATAGCAGTTCTAACAGCCTCTGCTTTGTCTGCATTTTCTGGGAAGGTATTTTGGGTGAATTTTTCAGCTGCTTTCACAAAGCTTTTAGTTACATCTCTTTCGTTATCAATAATTGTACAACCTAAATAATCATTAATAAAGTAGTTTGAACCATATTCCTGATTTTCACTGCTAATGGCTTGATCGTTACTCGCTTCTTTAGTTTTAATTCTTTTATCAATAACCATTAAATCAAAATTATTTTCTTTTCTAATAGGCTTTAAAAAAGCACATTTCTGTATCCTTTGAGATGAACCAGGAAGTCCAGTGAACTGCGGTACTATATCAATGCCTAACTTATTGTCTACAAACTCTATAGTGTGAACATAATTTTTAATATAATCCATTTTGAATATACCGAGTATCGGTCCAAATTCTGTAGTAAAGGATACTACTATCAAATCACAAGATGGAATGCTCCCCTTAGACCTCATCAAACCAAACATCTGTCTTGCGAGTTCTTTAGATACATCCAGTAAATTATTTTCACCATTTAAGTATTCCGCAGATATTTCTTTTACTATGTTTCTATTGGGATTAAAAACTCCATATTTTAAATCTTCATCTTTTAAACACTTCTGAATATGTTTCAATAAAAAATTATATTTTTCTTCATCTAAGTCCAATGCATATTCATTCAAGATAGGTTCATCTGCATTGTTATCTAAAACATGAATAATAGCCTCATTTATATTAACTTCTTTTATGTACTCCAAAAAAACACCACCTTGATATTTATATAATGACCTTAATTATTACCCTTAATAATTATACTATGTAAATGCATTTATAACAAATTCATATATTGCCATATCCACAGATATAAAGAGACCCTTATTGCCCTAATTTAGTAATTGTAAAGGTATATGTACTTTTATTCAAATCTGAAATTCTAATCTATTATTAATGTTACTTTATTTAGATTATGATATAATTACAATTAGTGTCACGCAAAAAATTGATTATTGTTATGAACCCTAGAGAACAGTAGGAGGGAAATATGAAAGAAATAGAAACTAGAATTATAGATATTGATGTAGAAGAAATTCGAAGGAAATTATTGAATATAAATGCTCCAAAAGTAAAACAAGAAAATCAAATAAATAATATTTATGATTTCCCAGATAAAAGGCTACTTAATAGCAAAGGCTATGCAAGAATACGCACCATTCATGATGAGTTAACAAATTCCACGCTGTACTATATCACCACAAAAAAACTTATAAGCCAAGAAAAGTACAAGATAATGGATGAGCATGAAACAGAAATAAAAGATGAAGCTGCAGCTATTGGAATATTTGAAGCCTTAGGTCTTGAGCTTATACAATCCATTAAAAAGTATAGGGAAAGCTATAAGTATAAAAATACTCTTATAGAAATAGACATAAATGACAAGGAATTTTGTCCTTTTCCTTATATAGAAATTGAAAGCGCAGATGAAGATGAACTTGAAGATGTTGTAATCTTGCTAGGTTACAGCCTCTCGGATACTACCTCTAAAACTATTTATGAAATACTAAAATCGAAAAAAATAGTAGCAAAGGGCCTATAATGTTTGGATATGTAACTCCATGTAAAATGGAGATGAAGATAAAAGACTTCGAAAAATTCAAAGCTTATTATTGTGGTCTATGTAATTCTATAAAAAATAGCTATGGTCAGCTACCAAGGCTTACTTTAAATTATGATATGACCTTTTTAGCGATACTTCTAGATTCACTTGGGGATAATAAAATCAACTTTACTAAATTTAGTTGTGCAATTCATCCACTAAAAAAAAGGGTTATGATTAATAATAATTTGGCTTTGGACTATGCGGCCTTTTGTAATACAACTTTAGCATATTATAAGTTAAAGGATGATGTTCAAGATAATAGAACAATGAAAAGCAAGGTTTTCTCAACATTTTTAAAGAAATATTTGTCAAACTCGAAAGTAGAATATAATGAGGTAATGAAGTATACTGAAGAGAAGCTAATACTGCTAAATACTCAAGAAGCAAATTCTATGAATATTTCCATAGATGAACAGCTAACTTTAGATGAACTGTCTCATGTTTTTGCTGACCTTACGGGCTTTATAATATCCTTTTATTATAAGGATGCACCCTTTAAAGAGGATTTATATTGGCTTGGCTATAATTTAGGTAAATGGATATATATTATAGATGCTTACGATGATTTAGAAAAGGACTTAAAAAGCAATTCTTTTAATGCTATAAGTTCATTGCTTAATACAGATAATTTGGATTTTAAAAGTTTTTCGAAATGTATACAGCCAAGGATTGATTATATATTAACTACCTGTGCTGAGCAATGTTTGAAAAATTTAAATTCATTACCACTAACTAAAAATGAAGATATATTATATAATATATTAGAGCTCGGACTCATGGAAAAAATGAATGTGGTTTTTAATAAAAGTTTAGGTATTGATTATATAAAAGGAGTGGAATATTAAGATGGCAAATCCCTATGAAATACTTGGTGTACGCGAAGGCACGTCAAAAGAAGATATTAAAAAAGCTTATAGAGAGCAGGCAAAAAAATATCACCCTGATCAGTATGGTGATAACCCTCTAAAAGACTTAGCAGAAGAAAAAATGCAGGAACTAAATGAAGCTTATGATTCACTTATGAAAAATGCTAGTTCTTCGAGTAACTACCAATCTTCAAATACTTATAATTCTTCTAACAATTATAATTCTTCTTCAAATGATGACTATATTAACAGAGACATATATCAATCAATAAGAATGGATTTAAATAGTGGAAACCTTCCTTTGGCTGAGCAGAAATTAGGTTCCATGAATACAAAAACTGCTGAGTGGAATTATTTGATGGGAATGGTTCATTTGAAAAAGAGTTGGCATGATAGTGCTTACAATTTTATTAGTAAAGCCTGCTCTTTGGAACCTAATAATGTTGAATATAGGCGAAGCTTTAATGATTTAAACACTAGAAATACAAATTATAGAGGCAACTATTATGGCAGGAGAAACAAAGATTCTGATATGGGTAATATGTGTATTAACTTATGGTGTGCCGATAGTCTTTGTGAATGTTTAGGCGGAGATCTTATTTCCTGTTGTTAAGCATAATAATTTAGGAGATGAATTTTATGAAATCTAATAATATTGCTAAGGGTGGCATATTCGCAGCACTTAGTTTGATATTACTATATCTTTCTTCTGTTTTCCCTACAAATAGATTATTTATATTAGGTATCGCTTCTTGCATTATACCACTTTCCATTCTACTTACTGGAGTAAAAAATACTATTATAGTATATAGTGCTGTATCCTTGCTTAGTCTGTTTATTATACCTTCAAAGCTTATAAGCATTGCCTATATACTGATTTTTGGTTCCTATGGTTTTGTGAAGTATTTTGTAGAAAAATTAAGGAGTATTCCTCTAGAGTTTGTACTTAAGTTTTTATATTTTAATATAAGTTCCGCTATAATTATATTTATATATAAATTACTATTATTAAAAATTCCTAATATAAATATATATTTATTAATACCCTTTATGGAGTTCGGTTTCTTAGTATATGACTATGCCCTTACTATTTTTATAGTCTATGCAAATAAAAAGCTTATTAAAAAATTCAGTTAAGTCAAATGCACTAGTAGCCTGTGCCTTTCGATGTGTTTAAACCATACTCTTGACAGAAAATTCTATTTAAATTATAATTGATAATAATCCTTTCATAAACAAAGTATAATATAATAAATTGCTTTGATTAGGAGTAGTAGTATTTATATCATTTTAAAGAGAGCTGCTTATTTGGTGTGAAGCAGTAATGATATAATATGAACTTGCCTATGAGCTTACTTGTTAAAACAAGTACGGTTAAAACCGTTATATTCGTAAGTGAGGTGTAATGCCTAATTAGAGTGGTACCGCGGAATTTTACTTTCGTCTCTTTGTTGAGATGAAGGTTTTTTTTATTTTCTAGTAAAATCTTACTTCGGCAAACATTAAAGGCAAAATTTAATAATCAATAATTGTTTTCTACTTTAGAACATCAAGGAGGAATATTAATGGCAAAATACAATACTACCATCGATGAAAAATGGCAACAAAAATGGGAAGATACTAATCTCTACAAATTTGATGAGAATAATACTGCGAAAAAGCTATATGTACTTGAAATGTTCTCTTATCCATCTGCTAGCCAATTACATGCTGGGCATTGGTTTAACTATGGTCCTGTAGATACTTGGGCTAGAATGAAGAAAATGCAGGGTTATAATGTATTTCAACCAATGGGCTTTGATGCCTTTGGACTACCTGCTGAAAACTACGCAATAAAAACCGGTGTACACCCAAAGGATTCTACTGAGCAAAACATTGCTACTATGAAAAAACAATTAAAAGCTATGGGAGCAATGTTTAATTGGGATCATGAAGTTGTAACTTGCCGTCCAGATTATTATAAATGGACTCAATGGTTATTCTTAAAACTATTTGAAAAAGGTCTTGCCTACAGAAAAAAAGCGCCTGTAAATTGGTGCCCTAGCTGTAGTACAGTTCTTGCAAATGAACAAGTATTAGATGGTGCTTGTGAGCGATGTGGCACTGAGGTCACTAAAAAGAATTTAACTCAATGGTTTTTAAAAATTACTGACTATGCTGATGAACTATTAGAAAAACTTGATACCTTGGATTGGCCAGAAAAAACTAAATCAATGCAAAAACATTGGATAGGTAAATCCATTGGTGCTGAAGTTAATTTTAAAGTAGTAGATTCCCAAATAGATTTTAGTGTATTCACTACAAGGGCTGATACTCTATTTGGCGTATCCTATGTAGTTATAGCCCCTGAAAATGACCTTGTAGGTGTTCTCACTAAAGATGAATATAAAGACGCTGTGGTGGCTTATAGAGATGAAGCTAATAAACAGTCTGATATAGAAAGACAATCTATTACAAGAGAAAAAACTGGTGTATTTACTGGTTCCTATGCTATTAATCCTATTAACGGAAGAAAAGTACCTATTTGGGTAGCTGACTATGTTCTAAATACCTATGGAACTGGTGTTGTAATGGCTGTTCCCGCTCACGATGATAGGGATTTTGCCTTTGCTACTAAATACAATTTACCTATAGAAAGAGTAATTTCTGGTTTTAAAAGTGTAAACGAGGAGGAGGAAAATCTTCCTTATACCGAACATGGAAAAATGGTAAATAGTGAAGAGTTTAATGGTTTATCTACGGAAGAGGGAATTGAAGCAGTAGTAAAAAAATTAGAAGCTCAAAATTTAGGAACAGGCAAAGTAAACTTTAGACTTCGTGATTGGTTAGTTTCAAGACAAAGATATTGGGGAGCTCCTATTCCAATAATTCATTGTGATACATGTGGAACTGTTCCAGTACCTGAGAATCAACTTCCTGTAGAGCTACCTTATGACGTAGAATTCGCACCTGACGGAGAATCTCCACTAGCTAAATGTGCAGATTTTATTAATGTACCTTGCCCTGTTTGTGGTAGTCCTGCGCATCGAGAGGCTGACACCTTGGATACCTTTGTTTGTTCTTCTTTCTACTATTTAAGATATGTAGATAACAAAAATAGTGAAAAGGCTTTTGATACGGACTTAATAAACAAAATGCTACCTGTTGACAAATATGTAGGCGGACCAGAACATGCATGCATGCACTTACTATATGCAAGATTTATTACCAAGGCTCTTCGCGATATGGGCTATTTAAACTTTGATGAACCTTTCGTGTCTCTTACTCACCAAGGCTTAATTTTAGGACCAGACGGATTAAAAATGAGTAAATCCAAAGGGAACACTATTTCACCAGACCAATATATAAAAGAGTTTGGAGCAGATGTGTTTAGAATGTACCTAATGTTTGGTTTTGGGTATACTGATGGTGGTGCTTGGAGTGATGATGGCATAAAAGCTATTGGAAGATTCGTTGATAGGATTGAACGAGCAGTCGACACCGGAATTTCTGAAATGTTAAAGGAAAGTAACAAGGTCGCTTCTCTCCATAAGGCAGAAAAAGAATTAAACTACTGGAGACATTTTGCGATAAAGGGAGTTACCGAAGACGCAGAAAAACTTCAGTTTAATACGGCTATTGCAAGACTTATGGAATTTACAAATGCCATATCCAAATATGTTAACGAAGAAACCGTAGATAGTAATTTCTTAAAAGAAGTGCTTGCGGATTACCTTTTACTTTTAGCTCCATTTGCTCCTCACTTCTCGGAAGAAAAGTGGGAGACCTTAGGTATGGATTACTCTATATTTAATCAAAGTTGGCCTAAATTTGATGAAAAAGCTCTAATCAAAGATGAAATAGAGATAGCTATTCAAGTAAATGGCAAAATTAAGTCTAGAATAATTATAGCTCAAGATTTAGATGAAGAAAGTATTAAAAAGGCCGCTCTTAAGGATGAAACCCTACTTGCTGCACTTGAAGGAATAACTGTGCGAAAGATTATTGTAATTAAAGGACGACTAGTTAATATAGTAGCTTCTTAATAAAAACTTCATACAGTTTTTAAAGATTAAAGTTTCATATTAGAAAAGGAGAATAGATTGTCTTAGTTTAGACTCTCTACTCTCCTTATTCTTATTTAGACTATTTATATATTATAAAACTCCATACATATCTAAAGTTTTTTGAGTTGCTTTAAGAAGACTGCTAAGTTCAAAGACTTCTCCTTCTTCAAGTAGCTTATTTAGTTGTTCTCTATACCTGGTTGACTCCATTAATTTTCCAAGGGAAGAAATCATAAGAATGTTATTCATTATATCAGATACCAAATTAGATTTAACCTCAAAGAGTTTTTGCGCATCTTTAATTTCGTCTTTAATTTCTAACATCTGCTGGTCTAATTGAAAAGCAGCATCTGCTGCATTTTTAAGTTTTTCTCTTATATCCTCTGGTATATCATGCTTATATTTATAATTTAGGGAATGCTCTACTGTGGCCCAGAAATTCATTGCCAAGGTTCTAATTTGAAATTCCGCTAGTATCTCCGTTTGACCATCAACTAAATTTACAGGATACTTTATAATCATATGATAGCTTCTATATCCACTCTCTTTTACATTGGCAACGTAATCTTTTTCATAGACTATCTGCATATCACGTCTTTCACGAATTAAATTTACCACCTTATCAATGTCATCAACAAATTGACACATTACTCTTATTCCAGCAATATCCTCCATTTCAAATTCAATTCGATCTATAGGTATAGCGAATTTATTAGCTTTTTCAAGAATGCTAGATATTTCTTTAACCCGTCCTGTAACAAATTCTACAGGTGAATAATCATTTTTGCGTCTATATTCGCGCCTTATGCTTTTGAATTTTAATTTCAACTCTTCTACTGCCTGTTCATAAGGTATTAAGAATTTTTTCCACTCTCTTATTGCCATATACTCAGTCCTTTACATAAAATTTCATGTTTACAATTAATATTTTGTCTACAATTAAAATATAGAAACTTTTTGATGGTGATTTATATTAATATTATATTTTTATTAATTTTCTGTTATAATTAATTTACTACTAAATTAGCATAAAAGCAATTTTTTAGGATTATATACTAAGTTACATAACTAATCATAACACATTAAATTTTATTTTGGGGTGATTAAATGGATAAAAAAATATTTTCCGGCTTAGAAAATATGGGATTTGATAATATTAACGATATTAAAATATATAATAAAGAAACTGAAACTGTGAAAGAAAAAAAAGAAGAGAACAGGTCACCGTCGCTTCTATATAGTAAAGAAGTTATCTGTCCAGTATGTAACAATGCTTTTAAAGCTAGCACAGTAAAGTCCTCGGCTTACAGAATGATAAAAAAAGATAGTGACTTTTTTATTAGATATTCACTAATTAACCCTTATTTCTATGATGTTTGGGTTTGTAATTCTTGTGGATATTCAGCTATGAAAGCAGATTTTTATGCTATAAGGAGCATAGAAATAGAACAAGTACAAAAATCTATATCTCCTAAGTGGAAGGGGAGAATGTATCCTGAAATTTATGATGTGCATGTTGCTATAGAAAGGTACAAACTATCCCTTTTAAATTATATAGTAACTAATGCAAAATCAAGTAAAAAAGCTATCAATTGTATGAAGCTAGCCTGGATGCACAGACTACTCGAAACTGAAGAGGCTAAGGAAATGGAAATAATATTTTTGAAACAGGCTTTAGAAGGGCTTAATGATGCATATTACTCAGAGGCCTTTCCCATTTATGGCATGGATAAATATAGTGCCATGTATCTTATTGGAGAATTAAATAGACGTATAGGCAATACAGAAGATTCACTAGTTTGGTTTAGTAATGTAATAACAACTCCTAATGTAAAGCAGAGTTTGAAAGAACTTGCTCGTGATATGAAAGACTTGATAAAAGAAGAAGCTGCTGCATTATTAGTTGCCACTGATAATCTAAATAAAGCTTCTACAGAGAACTTTGAGCCAATAGAAACTATTAAGAAAACCGGTTTTTTTTCTAAAATATTTAAATAGTATTTTAAATACATAAAAAATAACAAGTCAATATGCTAGCATCTTTGACTTGTTATTTGTTTTCATATGATTATGGCTATTGAATTTGTTATCCACATAAATAAATTTAATAGTTATACTTATCCACAATAAATTGACTTTTTGTGCTATTCTAATATCTTTAGTGGATCAAAATCCAAATAATCACAAGAAGTTACTATATACTCCACGCCCTCTATATTACCTTCATATAACCTATTTAGTGATGGTCCATGTAAATGACCATATATAACCTTTGCCACATTATATTCTTTTATTATACTTATAAGTTTAGTTTCTTCAAATTTATCATTAGTAGGTGGATAATGAAGCATTACAATAAATTTACTATACCCATTCCGCACTGCCTCATCTAAGGATATTCGAAGCCTTATTAACTCTCTATTATATATTTTTTCATCATGTTCTGTAAATCTTGCACCTCCTGGGCAATTCCACCCGCGGGTTCCGCATATAGCAAAATCTTTATAGTTAAAAAAATTATTTTGAATAAAATTCATATCTTCATACAGAGAATTAAGTTTTGTGATGCTACTCCACCAATAGTCATGATTTCCTTTAATAAGTATTTTCTTACCGGGCAGTTTATGAATCCACTCCAAATCCTCTAGGCCCTCAGAAATATTCATTGACCATGAAATATCCCCTGCAATTAATACAGTATCCTCGGTGGAAACTTTGCTAAGCCAATTTTCCTTTATTTTCTCATGATGCTTTTCCCATTTATCTCCAAATATATCCATGGGTTTATCTGAATTTAAAGCTAAATGAAGATCAGATATTGCCCATAACGCCATAATAAACCTCCTCGTATTAATCTTTTAATTGTTTCATTACCCATTAGTCTTTTCTCATTAATCCATCTATATCCATTACATAAGCAATAACCTTAGCTATTGCATCATATAATTCGAAAGGTATTTCTGATCCTATATCAACATTTAAAAGTAAATTAGCTAATTCCTCATTTTGGACTATAGCCACCTTACTTTCCTCCGCCTTAATCAAAATTTTATCTGCAATATAGCCCATTCCAGCTGCTGTTACTATAGGTACATCATATCCTTGTTCATATTTTATAGCAGCTGCTTTTTTTACTTTTTTCATTTTAACACCCCACATTAGTGTTTACAGTTATATTAAATCTCATCCTCTTGCATATTCAGGATTAATTTTTTTGAATTATCTATTTCATTATACCTTTATATTGAGGGTATTAAAACTTCTATCATCAAAAAATTCCCCACAATTAGCTAGTGTAAATTCTTTAGCCTTGTAATTAACCTCAATATTAACTCTATAATTTAGATTAGATAAGTCCTTTATTAACTTTTCTTTGCCCAATTTTAAAACTTTAACCCAGAATTTATCACAATTAATATCAATATTCATATTATTATTGTTAATTTTTATATATGCATCCACAATTCCCATATTTATCGTTTTAACACTTGTAGCAATTTTAACATTCTTACTGTCGATCTTTTTTCCTTTTTTTCTATCATCTTTAATAATTAATTTAAATTGATATTCATCATCTTTAACATTTATTGGCAGATCCAAAATATAATATTGTTCTGAAATAGAATTAAACATCTTTAAATCATTAAGCTTTTCATGAAATAAATTCATAACTTTTTCATAACTTTCAGGTTTTATATTAAGTTTATTTTCAATAAGGTCTTTAACTATATTTTTAATCTCTTCAGTTTTTAATTTAATTTGTTCTTTAATGAGAAAATCAGTAGTTATCTTTTCTATATCTTTTTCTACATTATTCATAATTCCTTTTTCCACATTATTTATAATTCCCTTTTCTACCTCTGAAATATTCAATTCTTTTTTTATCATATTTATAATTTCATTAAGTGAATTGTTTTTTCCATATACACTAGTTTTAGTATTTATAGTGCTTTTAATATCCAATTCAGCTTCACTAACCTCATCCTTTGGTAGTATATTCAAAGTCAATTCTTCATTTGGAACTATATTTTCTAATTTCACACTGCTAGTTTCAACCTTTGTTATATTTAATTTTGCCTCTAAATTCTCTATTAATTTAATATAATTATCTGGACTTAGTGATATTTGTTCCGCCTTGAAAATTTTGTCAACCATTGCTGCTATTTCGCCCCTATTAAAATTAATATTATTAGGTTTTATATCTTTATCTATTCTGAAGCCTATATTGAGTTGTGAATTTTTATCCAGTTCTAAATTTTTAATAGTAGAATTTAATACTCTATAATAAACATCTAAATCCTTTAACTCTTTATTTATCAAACTAACTACCACTTTTAAGTCGTTATTGCGGATAGCGTTATCTGAATTTTGAGTTTTTTCCACTATTTTTCCATTATTTATCGGTTCTAGTCCTTTTGTTTCTTTACTGATATTTTTAAATTCCACATTTGTAAACCCTTCATTACCTTGATCTAAATCCATAAAACTATTTTGGATCCCAACTACTTCAGAATTCTGTATATTCCTTATCATACTTTTATTTGTATCACTGTTTAAAAGATAGTTATTAATATCTTTTAAATTATTATATACCGCAGACTCTCCTTTAAATAGCTTTATAAAGCTATCCAAATTTCCTTTAGTGAGTTCTATATTATTTTCTTTAAATAATAATATCTCGTCAATATCTAAACTCTTTAATGCCTCGAAAAAATTTTTTAAAATTTTTACTATTTCCTTTCCCTTTTCACTGTTGGGGTCAATATTTCTACTTTCAAGATATTTAGCAATAAAAATTTCTTCTTTATTAGAATTTAAGGATATCCTTTCTCTAAAATCAACTAAATTTTTTATATCAATTATATTATCTTTAGTTAATGGCATATCATGTTTTATCATTTTAGAAAAAAGCAAAGCATCTGCTTTTTCAGTGCCTGGAGTATCCCTCTTACTGAAAGCTTCTAAGCCTTCAGTATCAATAATTTTTTCTTCCTTATCTTCATATACTAATTTTATTTTAAGCTTATCATTTTCAAAACCTTCTACTTTAAATTTAAGCACACTACCCTCAGGAGCTTGCTGCAGTGGCTTATCAAGCTTTGCAGAAAATTGCCATCCATCTAATAATTTTAAATTAACTTCTCCCTTTTCCTTATCTGTACTTACTATTCTAGCACTAAAGGTTTCCCCAGCTTCAAAAGATATTTTACTAAAAGCCTTTTTAGCTTGTAAATTCTGTATTGCAATATTGCTAATTATAGACATAATCCACCCCCATTTTTTACATAATACCATTTTTAAAAGTTATCAATACTTAATTATCGTATGAAACATTTTTTTTTTAAGGGGACAGACACCTTTTGTGCAATACTTCAATTAGTTGTTAACTGTCCCCACTCTTTCTCACTCTTTTAAAGTACAAAATGTCAAATAGTTGTTAACCGTCCCCATTAAATAAATAAATAAAAACGTCACTAAAAAAACAAAGCTAAAATATTAACTTCAGCTTTGCTTTTTTAAAATTTCATTATTCTATGATTAAGGAATAGTATTTTTTCTTTCCTTTTTTTATAAGCACACTACCCTCTTTAAAATCTGTGTCTAAAAGTGCTGCATTTTTATCTTCAATTTTTTTATCGTTAATGGTTAACCCACCCTGTTCAATAAGCCTTCTAGCTTCTGCTTTTGATGGTACCACTTTAGTGTACACTAATATATCCATGAGTCCTGAAGTCTTCATATCTAAGGGAATCGATACTGTAGGAACGTTACTCATATTAGTTCCGCCACCAAACAGCGCTTCTGCTGCGGCCTGAGCCTTGATAGCTTCTTCTTCGCCATGAATAAGTTTTGTGACCTCAAAAGCTAAAACTTTTTTGGCTTCATTGATCTTCTCATCTTTTAGTGCACTTAATTGTCTAACCTCGTCCATTGGTACAAATGTAAGCAGGGATAAACATTGCTTCACATCTGAATCCTCTACATTTCTCCAGTATTGGTAAAAATCATAAGGTGATGTTTTATTTGCATCAAGCCATAGTGCACCATTTTCAGTCTTACCCATCTTCTTGCCTTCACTATTAGTAAGTAATGCACAGGTCATTCCATATGAAGCTTTACTTTCTTTTCTTCTTATTAGTTCCATACCAGCAATTATGTTAGACCATTGATCATCTCCGCCGAGTTGCATAGTACACCCATATTTTTCATTTAACACTAAAAAATCATATCCTTGCATAAGCATATAGTTAAACTCAAAAAATGATAAACCTTTTTCTAATCTCTGTTTAAAGCACTCAGCAGTTAACATCCTGTTTACTGAAAAATGTACTCCTATATCTCTTATAAAGTCTACATAGTTTAAGTCCAAAAGCCAGTTTGCATTATTTTCTAGTATAGCTTTGCCATCACTAAAGTCTATAAGTTTTGAAAGTTGCAATTTTATACAGGATATATTATAATCAATTTCTTCTTTTGTAAGCATTTTTCTCATATCTGTTTTTCCTGATGGATCCCCTATCATAGCAGTTCCACCACCAACTAAGGCTATTGGTCTATGACCTGCCCTTTGCATATGTGCCATAAACATCATAGCAATAAAATGGCCAATATGTAGACTATCTGCTGTGGGGTCAAAGCCTATATAAAATGTTACCTTTTCAGTGTTTAATATTTTCTTTATTTCATCCTCATGAGTAAGTTGTTTGATGTATCCTCGCTCGCATAGTGTATCATATACATTTGACATAAATTATTCCTCCTTATTTTTACCTTTGCCTTATTTTTGGGAAATAAAAAAACGCCCCTGTGAAAGGGACGAAATAATTCCGTGGTACCACCCAAATTGATTTAACAATCCGCTCATTCCTTATAACGTAAGGTTAACCCGTCTCAGCTTACTCATAAATAACTTTATTTCAGCTTAAAGCTCCAGAATGTATTTCACTATATTCATTAACTAGTTCACACCTACCACTAGCTCTCTTAATAATTCCTACAGTTACTTTTTTCCTTCACAGCATTTAAATATAAACTTCCATTTTATTAATTGTATAGATGTATTTAAATTATATCAAGTTTGCTAATTGCTCATTCGCTCTATTCACATCGGTTTATTATCTATATACGCTTATTTTCGCTTATTTGCTCTATTTACAATAAATGCAGGGTTAAATTCCTCATCTAGGCAGGTGAAATGTCGTTAAAACCCTGCATTACACTAAAAATCAATTAAATGTCTATGCGATATACTCCTTTAAAAATTCTGGCGGATTTAAGTTCTCACAACTAACATTTACGTAAAATTCCACATTGTACTTCTTAGCTAAAGAATCCATTTTAGAAAACAATTGTGCCGTATGCTCAAGTTTATCATCAACAATATTAAATACACCATCAACAAAAATGGTATCAATATCGTAATCTTTTGAAAGCATACCGCACAAAAAACCATAAAAATCATTATTACTTTTTAAATTAAACTCATTCGTAGCCACAAATCTCATTTTTCTGTTTAATTGTAGTACTGCTTTAGTGTCATCATCAATATAAACTATGTTCCCCTTAACTTCATCAACCTTTTCATTGGCGAGTTTAATCAAAGCTTTAGTTTTACCTGAACCTTTTCTACCGCAAAATACATGAATCATGTTAACCGCCTCCTATTTTATCTAACATAACCAGATAATTATTAAACAGGTCTACAATGTACGCAATATAGTTACACTCATTATATATTATTCAGAATATTTTTGCAATATTATACTTATTAAATAAAATTTTTAATTCCAGGAAAAATTACCTTAAAACTAATATCTTCTTTTGAATCTACAAATATTACTTTACCATACCTTTTAAAGGCTTTTGAGATGAATGTAAAGCCTTTTCCTGATTTTATAAACCTTTTTTTATCATCTAAGGCTATTAACTTATCATATATCCACATATTTCTTCTTGAATAATTATGAGTATTAATTTTAGTTAAAAATAATAAATTACCAGGACTAATTACGCTGACACTATTATAGTTTATTACTATTTCTATTTCCTTATAAAACATAGTATAGTCCCTATAAAGTATTGCATTCTTTACAGCTTCATGTACGGAAGCTATAGGATAATTCATAGGGAATATCTCTTTGAACAATTCTTCTACCCTATCTAGCATATCGAGCAGACTTCCTTGTACAATTATAACCTCATCAACCTTATTATTTACCTTGTTTACTATTTTAATCATATTATGCGGTATATAAATACTATTAATATCAGAAAATACCAATAAGCCTCCAAGGGTCACTACTCTCTTATTATAATCCCTTTCAATAAAGGTTATTCCTGCATTATCCATAAATTCTAACCTATTGTCATCATTTACTACAATTCCCTTGTTTAAAAAGTATTTATTGATTATTTTAAAATCCAAACTATTGATATCACTATTCATGATAGGCATAGTTTCAATATTTAGACTTAGATTTTCTTGTAAACAGGAGATTAATTCATCTTTTCTCATGGTATCTGTTGTGGAGCCACGTCTGATGTAAAACGCGCCGTTCTCCCTTAATTGATAAGGTTTCTGACCACCATCATATATAGTTAAAATTGCTAAGTTCTTATTTTGATATATCACAAAATCTATGGAAATTGGAATAGGTGGTTCACATCTTGAACTAATAATTTGCTGAAACTGTTCTTCTTTAAAATCGTCAAGATTAATACCTACCACTCTTTTTGTCTTATCTTCCACTCCAATAACAATATATCCTCTTCCTCCGCGAGAATTTGCTATAGCACATATATCTTTAGCTAATTCTTTTTTACCGCTTTCTATTAATATATCCATTTTTAACTTAAAATCTAATTTTGTACCTTCTTCTCTCTTTAGCAATATCTTAATTTTTCTGGTATCCATATATTTCACTCCAAGCGCGCTATAATAATATATTATGTTTATTGCTCTACAATGTTTCTAGGATAATTCTTCAAATAATAGTTCGGGCACATTCGACAAAAGACGATGGAATGCCATCGCCCTTTTATTCACTTACAACTCTGTTTTTTCCACTTGATTTAGCTTTATAAAGCATTCTATCTGCCATTTCTAATACTTTATCTACACTTTTATTTCCCTTGTAATAGCTTATGCCAAAGCTAGCTGTAATGGGATTCTTTACCACACCCAATATATTAGTTATTTGTTTCCTGATATTATCAATCCTATTATAAACTATGCAATAGTCTTTAACATCATGGACATAGATAACTATCTCTTCCCCACCATATCTAGCCAATATGTCTTCCTCATGCAAATTTTCATTTATAGTATTGGTTATGCACAGTAAAATTTCATCACCAACTTGATGTCCGTATACATCATTTATTTTTTTAAAATCATCAATATCCATCATAACTATTGCAAATTCAATAGATTCATCCCTACTAAGTTTATCTTCTATGGTGTCAAAGAAATATTTTCTATTGTATATTTCAAGTAGGGGATCTCTTATTGAACTCTCTTTAACCTTAGCATACAATAAACTATTTTCAATGGCTATAGCAATTTGATTTGCAATAGAAGAAATAAACTTTATGTGCTCTTGGCCAAAAAAATTATACAGTGTATGTTCAACTATTATGTAGCCTGTAAATTTATCTCTTAAATTAATTGGTATACCTATTATTGAATGTATTTTATCTTTTATTAAATCCTCTTCAAGAAAATCCTTAGAATTAACAATAAATAATTTACCTTCATTTAATTGGACAAAATGGTCTTTGAATTTTAAATTCAAGTCTACCTCATGGCTATTTGTTGCCTTAACTACCAATTTATCAAATTCCAATAAATATACAGAGGAACAGGTTACACCTGAAATACCTATAATCATGTCATTTATCATAGATATTAAGTTAGTATCACGAATATTAGAATTAATATATTTGCTAATTTCAACAATGTTGGTAAGATTATCTAACCTTTTCTCTAATTTAGTATTTTTTTCACTCATAATTTGTATAGTGCTTTCAGCGAAATTTTGATAAGTTTCAAATTCTTCAGTTAGTCTTTCGAGTTTTTCTAATAATTCTAAATTTTTATCCATGCAATTTAACATTCCTTTTAATTAAATGTATTATAAATCCATTACCATAGTATACAACTAAATTGCATAATTTTCTATGATTTTTTTATTCAAAATTATTAACATCACCTGTATTTATTACTTCTACTTCTGCTTCCACCTTTAACTCAGTTTTGCTTATAATATCTTTCACTTTCTCCTTTGGATATTTAGCATACAATTCTTCAGTTATATCAAAGATGTCTATGCCCATACTCTTGTATTTTTGAAATAAATCATTGCAGGCTTTCACGATATTCTCTCCTGACTTATCTTGGATTTTCTTAATATTTTCTTTTGTAAGGACAATACTCTTTTGAGCTTCTGCAAAATTCACCTTAACTTTAATTTTCTTTTTTAAATGAATAGTATTGTCAAAATAGCTTATTTCTGTCTTGGTTTTATTTTTTTCAATTTCTAGAGTTACAAACTTATTAATATCACAGGGATTAGTTATTTCTAAAGTACCTCCTGAAATAGTATTTATTAAAAAGTTAAATCCCTGCCCTTCTTCTCTTGATAATATGCTAACCATTTTATCGTCTTTAATAACTGCTCCACCATTTACTTCTAGTTCTGGCTCTAAGCTATCTTTTGAAATATCTATTATAGTTACTACATTGGTTTTGTCTCCAGTAGTTCTTTGATTATAGAATTCATTTAGACTTAGTTTTACAGCCCTTGAAGATGATCCAATATTTTCTATAAGTTGCATTAAAAATGTGCCAATATATTTATCTTCAACAAGATGTAGTTTCATAAGCTTTTCTGGATCTCCTATGTATACCGCAATATAAGGCCTTATAAGTAATTCCTGATCACGATCTAAAAAATCAATAAAATTATCAAGACCGAATTGTGCGGCCTTTTGAGTAAATATTATAGCCTTATTCTGTGTATAATTTAATTTATAACTGGAAGCAGTATTCATATTTCTAACAGCTTCAAACATTGTTTTTCCTGTTCCTTTGAATAAAACCCTTTCATCCGCCCCTTGAGGCGTCGATCCTCTTATCCCCTTAAAAGCTTCAGCAAATAATATAGGATTACCGTTATTATCTACATCTATTACTAAGGCAGTAATAAATAAAACTTTATTAATATCCTTATAACTAAAACATGAGGACATACTAAAGCAATTCAATATTATGCAGCTTATAATTAATACTTTTTTATACTTTTTCATTATAATCATCCTTATCAAAAACACTATTCGATATCTTGCTAAGATCTTTTCTATATAATAAATCCTTGAATTTAAAGTTCTCTACTGTACCTAAAGGAAATAAATATGGATATCCACAACTTTCAAGGCCCGCCATGTGTGAGGTAAAAATAAAGAAACCAATATAAAATCCTGGAAGCCCAAGCACAGATGAAAACAAAATAATAACTATATTCCATATGGCTAGAGCCCCATAAAGTTTAGGCACTAAAAAAGAAGATATAGAAGAAATTGCCACGATCACTACTGTACTTTGGGAGGCTATTCCTACCCCCACTGCAGCATCTCCTAAAATCAAAGCACCAACAATGCTCATTGACTGGCCTATGGACTGTGGCAATCTTATTCCTGCCTCTCTAAGTAATTGAAAGAAGAAAGTCATTACTAACAACTCTATAACCGTAGGGAGAGGCACACCTGCTCTAGAAATCGTGAACTTCATAGCAAATACAGTAGGAATAAGTGAAAAGTGGAAACAAGCAAAAGCCAAATATAATCCTGACAATAAGCTAGCTGAGAAGAAGCTAAACACCCTTGTAATCCTGGATAAATTAGCAAAATATTTGTTAGTATAATAATCATCTGGCGCTTGGAAATTATCCACAAAAAAATATGGAGCAGTAATTACAAAAGGTGTTCCATCTACAATTATTGCTATTTTTCCTTCTAAAAGTTTCGACGCCGCCACATCTGGCTTTTCCGTAGTACCTACTGTATCAAAAGCTGTGTTCTTATTTTTTAATTGTTCCTCAATGTAATTTGTGTCTAATATAAACTCTAATTTTATGTTAGATACTTTTTTTCTTATATAATCCACAAGTTTCCTCGGAGCCACCCCTTCTATATAGCATATTACAACTACTGTGTTGGATTTATTCCCTAAAATAAGTGTTTCAAATTTCAAATCCGGGTTTTTTATTTTTCGTCTTATTAGTGATACATTGTCAACAAAGGCCTCTGTAAATCCTTCTCTTGGTCCTTTAATAACATTTTCTGTACCGGGAATTCCAACACTACGATGTACATACCCCTTTGCCTCACAGTAAATCGCACTATTTGCAAAGGAGAATAGAAGCACTAAGTCTCCAGATAAAATGTGTGATATAGCCTCATCATTACTATTGATATCTCCAATGTTATTAGCAGGTAATACTTCCTTTTTTAGAAACTCTAGATTTATAGTCCAAATCTTATTTTGCATTAGAGGTTCAAATATATATTCACTAATAAATTTAGAGTCACACAAATCATCAATAAATACACCGAATATTGTTCCTAGCTCGCATTCTATCTCTCGGTATTTCACATCATAGCTATTTTTTAATTTTTCTTTAATATAATCTATATTTAGTTTTTCCATTTTAATCACCCAGTTTATTATTTGTAATATTTAAGATTAATATTCTCGATTTGGGAAATACTTCTAATATATTAAAAGTTTTATTTTCAGCAGTGTAAAATTGCAACGTGGAAATATGAGGAGGCAAAATGGATAAGATAAATTCAAAACATTTAATGTTTATAATTTGGGGAACTTCTATTGTAGCAATGAAAACTTACCCCAATATATTCATTGCAAATGGAGGTAGGGATTCCTGGATTTCAGTTATTATTGCCTCTATTATTTTATTATTGTTTCTTATTTATATACTTTTCATTTGTAAAAAAAGCAATTGCTATAATATGAATGAAATATATCATAAAGCTTTAGGTAAAACTATGGGTGACATTTTTTTGATACTATTTATCATAAGCCTAATTGTCGGCTTGATAGAAAGTTCTTCTGTAGAAGCAAACGCATTGCACCTAAATATGCTTTCAGATACTCCACCTTGGTTTTTTCTTTTATTTATATTGATACCAGCCATTTATATTACAAAAAAGGGTACAAGGGCAATAATTATAGTTACTATTATTGGTATATGTCTTATTATGGTGGCGGGGATAAATCTAGCAGTCCTTACAGCTAAATATAAAAAGCTTAATTACCTACTTCCTATAATGGCGAATGGCGTTACCCCCTCTTTTATTTTATCTATAATAAAAGCTCTTGGATGCTATGGTGGTATAGGTATTTTCATTCCGTTTTTATCCAGGGTAGTGAATAAGTCAAAAATCACAAAGCATTGCGTTATTGCAATATTAATTGTAATACAAATGGAAATTGTGGCAAACATAGGTGTTTTAACTACCTTTGGTGTTGCTAGAGTTCTTAACATTAACTACCCTAAGCTCATACAAACTCAGTTAGTTAGTTACTTCAATTTTTTAGAGGGTGGAGAGTTTTTCGTAATGCTTCAAATGGTAGGAGGGTGGTTTATAAAATATGTATTAACTCTAAATGCTATTCTAATTCTCTTAAAAAAGCTTTCTTTCCTTAATAAATATACCATATACATTATTACTTTATTTGTATTCATAATTTCCTATTTCGTTTCGGCTAGAGTGTTACCTTTATATAAATTCTTAAATCTTTACGCATATTTTTCTGTAGTGTGCTTCATATTAATACCAACAATTATTTTCAGTATATTTTATTTTAAAACTAAAAAATCCAAAAATAATTCCTATGCAAATAAACTTTAAAAAAAAGAGCGAATATTATCAATACTACTTTCAGAAAAGTATTGATAGGCTTCACTCTTTTTTTTATAATTAGCTATCTCATCTATTAATTTTTGTTTTTAAAGCAGTTATTAGTGGTAGTGCTAAAGCAATACCTCCTACTACTTGAAGAATATTAGTTGGTATATCCTTTAAAGCAAGAATTAATGCCTTTTGAAGTGCAAATTCTTTAGAAATAAATGTCATTATAATAGCTCCACCTAAATAATATGCTACAATCATCCAAATGCCCGCCATAGCGAAAGCAAAAATATTATTTGAAAAATTATTGCCATCATAATCTTTTCTATAAGCGATAGTCCCAGCAATATATCCCATCACACCTTTAATAACGAAAGTAAACGGTGCCCACATGGTATATCCAGTCATTAAATCAAATAAACACATACCAACAGCCGACGATATGGCTGATTTTTTTCTTCCAAATAATATAGCTGATAAAAAAATCATACTATCTCCCAAATGAAGTACCCCCATAAAAGTTGGTATATGTATAACGGAAGTAGCTATAAATGTAATAGCCGCCATTAGACTAATTTGTACTATATCAATAGTCTTAATTGATGATACTCTATTTTCCACACTTTTCCCCCTGTCATTTAATCTTTAATAAAATTTACTCTTCAATATAATTTTCAACGTAGCTCTACTATCATTATATACAATAATAATTATTTTTCAAATGTATCGATACGCTTTTACGATGTTTACCATATATTTTTTTGCATATACATTGCTAAAGTAATACATACTATATCTAGTATTCATCTATATAATTCACTGTAGTGGATAAAAACACTTTCGTGAATTAGTATACTCTAGTAGATTAACTACTCTAGTAAATTTTTAGATTTCTATTGCATTGTTATTTTAAAAAATGGAGGTATACATATGCCTTTTTTACGTTGGTTAGGTGGCTTTGTAGTATTATTTGGGTTAATGGGAGTACTTTTCAGTATAGGCGGGAACTTAATAAATATCCTACTAATAGTTGCTACAATTATATTTTTAGTCGATGCTCTATCTAGCAGAAAAAAAAGCATGTAAAAATAAAAGAAAAAATCCCTTGAAATTATTTCAAGAGATTTTTTCTTTTATTTTTAAGTTAGTCGTTGTTTTTACTAACATCCGATAAAATCAAGCCTTTATTATGTTCTATTGCCCAACTAATGGACCAATCACTTTGAAACAGTAGCAAGTCTCTATCCTTAAAATCTTTAACTATTCTAGTATCACTAGTCAAATTAAGCTCTTCTTTATCTATATTACTATTTTCAATCCATCTTATATATTTAAATGCTAATCTATCCATCTTAATATCTACATTGTATTCATTTTTAAGTCTGAATTCTAATACTTCAAACTGAAGCACTCCTACAACCCCAACTATAATTTGTTCAATTCCTATATGAAGTTGCTTAAATACTTGGATTGCACCTTCTTCAGCTATCTGTGTTACACCCTTTATAAATTGCTTTCTCTTCATGGTATCAACAGTTCTAACGGCTGCAAAATATTCTGGGGCAAAAGTTGGTATTCCTTCGAACTTAAATTTATTTGATGACGTACATATGGTATCTCCTATGCTAAATATACCTGGATCAAAAACTCCAATAATATCTCCAGCATAAGCCTCCTCCACTATTTCTCTCTCTTGTGCTAAAAACTGTTGAGGTTGCGCTAATTTTATTTTATTACCACCTTGTACATGATAAACATCCATGCCTTTTTCAAACTGTCCAGAACAAATTCTCATAAAAGCCATTCTATCCCTGTGAGCTTTATTCATATTAGCTTGAATTTTAAATACAAAGGCAGAAAAATCTTTGCTGAAAACGTCAATTTTACCTATGCTTGAATTCCTTGGTAATGGTGGTGAAGTTAATCGTAAAAAGTTATCTAAAAAGGGTTCAACTCCAAAATTAGTTGAAGCACTTCCAAAAAATACTGGGGTAAGCTCTCCAGTAGCTACTTTTGCTAAATCAAAATCATCACCTGCTACATCTAAAAGCTCCATATCTTCCATAAGCTTTTTATATAGTACATCTCCGATAAGTTCAATTGCCTTTTCATCAAAAGCATTAATTTTTGTCTCTTTAGCTTCCATTTGTCCATGCCTTGCATCATCAAAAACAATGATTTCCTTTGTGCGTCTATCGTAAACACCTTTAAAATCTACTCCACAACCTATAGGCCAATTCATTGGGTAAGATTTGATCCCAAATTCATTTTCTATCTCATCCATAAGTTCAAAAATATCTCTAGTCTCTCTATCCATCTTGTTAATAAAAGTAAAAATAGGTATTTCTCTAATGCTACATACATGGAATAGCTTTCTTGTTTGTTCCTCTACTCCTTTTGCACCATCAATAATCATTACTGCACTATCTGCAGCCATAAGGGTTCTATATGTATCCTCACTAAAATCTTGATGACCTGGTGTATCAAGTATGTTTATACAAAAATCATTATAATTAAATTGCATAACTGAAGATGTAACAGAAATACCTCTTTGTTTTTCTATTTCCATCCAGTCAGAAACCGCATGTTTAGAAGCTTTTCTAGCTTTAACTGAACCTGCAAGCCTTATTGCGCCTCCATATAATAATAATTTTTCTGTCAATGTAGTTTTACCAGCATCCGGATGAGATATTATAGCAAATGTTCTTCTCTTTTGAATCTCTTTTATGTAATCCAGCAAGGTTATCACACTCCTTTTTTAAGTATTTTAATATGTACTATAAATATATATTCCTACAACCACTCTCTGTACTTCTAGTGATTCTAAAATTTTTCATTTTTAAATTCTCTACCTATTGATTTTAGCTTTTATGAACATTTCTGTCAACTAAGCTTGTACCATATAAATAAAAAAACCTTAGTCTGTAAGTTTAAAATGATACTACAGACTAGGGCTTTACGATAGACTTTATTTTCAGATGCAAGACAATTAATATAGTTTGACTTCTTCCGCACTGCCCCGTAGGGGTCTAAGTATGAGAGTATTAACTTTTCCGGAGTGACTTGCAATAAGAAGCGAAAGGACTATTGAAATTCCATTTAGAAATTCTTCTTTTGCGAATGTAAAATTCTCGTAAGCCTGCCAGGACGGCAGGCTAGCGAACCCGAGACAGGAAGTCGAGTGTGAGCGCTAGAGAAGTTTACATTCGCAAAAGATTAGAATTTCTTAATGGAATTTCTAGTCCTGAGCTCGTTTGCAAGGCACGCAGGAATTTTTATACTTTATCTAGGTATAAATCCTATTTTCTTTTGCATTTTTCTTAGTGTCTTATTTGCAACGTAGTTAGCCTTTTCAGAACCTTTTTTATAAATTTCCTCTAAATAAGTTTTGTTACCTAGATATTCCAAAACCTTCTTCTGTATAGGTTCAAGTTCTGAAACAATTGCTTCCGCTACATCTTTTTTAAATTGAGCATAGCCTAGTCCTTCATATTTTTCTTCAATTTCTTCACTAGACATACCTGTTATAGTAGTTAGTATCGTCATTAAATTCTTAACACCTATTTGCTCATCATTATACTTAACTACCCCTAAGCTATCTGTAACTGCTCTATTTACTTTCTTTCTTATAACTTCTGGTGGATCCATTATTAAAATATAACCATTAATATTTTCTTCTGATTTAGACATTTTTTTAGTTGGATCTTGTAAGTCCATTATCTTAGCCCCTGCTTTTGGTATATAAGGTTCAGGTATAACAAAGGTGTCGCTATACGTTCTATTAAATCTTTCTCCTATATCTCTGGCAATTTCAAGATGTTGAAGTTGATCTTTTCCTACAGGCACTAGATCTGTTTGATATAATAAAATATCTGCTGCCATTAGCACAGGATAGTTAAATAAACCTGCACTTATACTTTCTCCGCTATTTTTAGATTTATCTTTATATTGAGTCATTCTACTTAATTCTCCCATATAAGTGGAGCAAGTTAAAAGCCAAGATGCTTCACTATGTGCGGGAACATGTGATTGAATAAATAGAGTATTTTTCTCCGGATCAATACCCGATGCTATATAAATAGCTAATATTTCTAAGGTTCTTTTTCTTAAATCCCTTGCCTCTTGTTTCACTGTAATGGCGTGCAAATCTACCACACAGAAATAGCATTCATATTCTTCTTGTAATTTAACCCAATTTTTTATAGCTCCTAAATAATTTCCAAGGGTTAAGTCACCAGAAGGTTTAATTCCACTAAATATTACTTTTTTATTGCCTTCCAAAATAATCATCTCCTATTTTTTTCATTGAATTAAAAAAAGCCCTATGGATAAAATCCATAGGGCGCATATACACGGTACCACCTAATACTTAGAAGCTATATTAGAGCTTCTACTCAAACAGATACACTTATGATATCCTACCTTTGTAACGTAAGGCTAACGTTAAGGACTACTGCAATTCATCCCAAGTCTTAGAGACCCATTCAATTTAAACATGATTATCGTAATTCCAACATCTACGACTCTCTGAAAATCTGTTTTTAAATTTACTTGCTTCTCATCAACGACTATAACATTATAAAATTTTAAAATCTCTTTTAACTATAGTATGCCTATTTACTTAAATTGTCAACAAAAATTAATATTTTATGCTTTCCAAAGACCATGTAAGTTACAGTATTCGCGAACGAATAACACTTCTTCATCTAATTTAAATTCTGCTACTGGTTTTTCACCTGCTTTTAAATATTTTCTGTACACTTTATTTTCTGTATGTACTTCAATAAATTCAATATGATGTTCCTGCGTCATTGGATGCTCTACTGCTCCAACCATAACTTTAATTCCGCCTTCTATTTTCTCTACTACAGGAACGTGTTTTTCAACTGCTGCATCCTGAGTATTTTCTGATTTAAGTGTCATAGGTTTTCCACAACAAACTAAAGTTCCTCCAGAATTGTGAACCACTTCAACTATATTACCACATATTTCACATTTGTAAATTTGTCTTAATTCAGTCATTATTATTCCTCCTTTAAATTTAGAACACTACAAATCTAATTATTATCTGCTTAATTTATAATAGTTATTTATTGATAATAACTATAAATATATATATTCTGCATTTCTTTGGTTTTTCCTCTTTTAAATTGTGAATTTTTAGTTACTTATATATTTTAAGTTAAGCCAATTTATTATATGCAATAATATTCTTTTTATGACATTCAAGAATAAAAGCCTTTTGAAGTCGCTTGATTTGTAGTATCTAAGATACTACAAATCTATATAGGTAATGATTTAACTAATATTACCGTCATTTTTTTTCCCTTGTGTGGAACACTATATTATATAAATATATAGTATAAAGAAAAAGGGAGGGATAAATATGGATAAAAACCAAATAAAAATGTATGCTCCTCACCAAAGAGATTTTTACGAGGTTGAACCCAGAGACATACGATCTTATTCCGAAAATGATTCTACTATGCTACCCGATCCAGTAACTGATCCAATAGTTGCTATGAATATATCTAATGTTGAATTTGACTATACCTATTACGGTGGCGAAGAAATGTTAGATATAGACGATTAACTATTTATAAGGCACATTAAATCAGAAAAACGGATAACTTCTTTTTAGAAGTTATCCGTTTTTTTAAATTATAACCTCCACTTTATGCACTCCATCAAGAAATGGAACCAAGCCGTCACTACATAATTTCCCATCAAGCCAAATACCTTTATTTCCCTGACGTTTAACCTCAATCACATACTCAAATTTATCTTTTTTATAAATAATCTCATAGTGTGACCATTCCTCTGGCACACAGGGTTCAATTGTGAATCCTTTTCCCTCTTTTAATTTAAACCCTAGAATAGCTTCTATTCCCGTTGTATACATCCATCCTGAGGTTCCAGTATACCAACTCCATCCTCCACGTCCTATATGAGGTTCTTTTCCATAAACATCTGCAGTCATTACATAAGGCTCAGTTTTATATCTCTCACACTCAATCAAGGTTTTTGTATGATTAATAGGGTTTATCATATTATACAACTTGGTTGCCTTATCACCATTGTGAAGTTTAGCAAAGGCAAGAATTACCCAAGTTGCAGCATGTGTATATTGACCGCCATTTTCTCTAACTCCAGGTACATAGCCTTTGATATACCCTGGTTCCAAGGTAGATTTGCTAAAAGGTGGTGTTAGCAGTAAGATCATTCCACTATCTTCTTTTATTAAATATTGTTCTAAGGATTTCATTGCCACCCCTGCTCTTCCACTATTTGCAGCTCCAGATATAACTGCCCAGGATTGAGCTAGAGAATCTATCTTACACTCTTCATTTTCAGATGCGCCCAGGGCTGTGCCATCATCAAAATATGCTCTCCTATACCAATTGCCATCCCATGCATTATCCTCTATATTTATCCGTATAAAATCTTGCATCTCCTTATATCTCTCAAGTCTGCCCTCATCCTTTTTAAATCTGCAGGCCTGTGCGAAATTTTCTAGTATATCATATAAGAACCAACCTAGCCATACACTTTCTCCACTTCCTTTGTTTCCTACGGTACTCATTCCATCATTCCAATCTCCACTTCCCATTAATGGGATGTTATGAGGACCAAATTTAAGAGCTTTGTCTATTGCTTTGGTGCAGTGCTCATATATACTACCTGTAAAATCTGCCTTTCCTGAAATATTATATCTTTCGTCTTCCCCTTCAGCTAGCGGCGTATCCATTAAGTACTGGACACTTTCCAGAAGGATATCAAAATCCCCTGTATTTCTTATATAATCCATAGTTACAAATGGTAACCATAATAAATCATCAGAGAATCTTGTTCTTATTCCACTATCTACAATTGGATGCCACCAATGTTGCACATCGCCTTCAACAAATTGCCTTGAAGCACTAAGTAGAATCTGTTTTTTAGCCATACTAGGCTCGAGCAAGCTCACTGGCATAACATCCTGAAGCTGATCTCTAAAGCCATAGGCTCCACCGGATTGGTAAAAGGCAGTTCTTGCCCATAGTCTACATACTATAGTCTGATACATTAGCCATCCATTAAGCATTAAATCCATACTCTTATCTGGAGTCTTAACCTGTAATGTATGAAGTAATTTATCCCAATAATCCTTAACCTTTTGTAACTGCGTATTAACTCTTTCAAGATTTTCGAATTCCACAATAGCATTAGAAATACTATCTAAATCTTCATTTTCACCCAGCATAGCTATGAGTTCTATCTCCATATTAGGTTCTAGATGAATTTTTGACGTAACTGCTAAGCATGGATCCATTCCAGCTCCTACAGTGTTTGAAAGTCTTACTCTCTTCAGTGCCTCTGGGCTTTCTACGCTACCTCCTCTACCTAGAAACTCACCTCTGTCGCCAGTAAAGCTTTGCGGATCGCCTCCAACTAATTTTAAGAAGGCCTTTAATTTACCAAAATTCTGACTATAAGTATTTGTAGCATAAATATAATTCTTTTCTTCGTTGTAATAAGTAACAATGTGCTGAGCAGTATGCTCTCGCACCACTCCCATTACAAGCTCTGCATAATAGGTTATACTTAGTTCACGAGCTACATCACTATTATTCACAAGTTTTATTTTACATAGCTTAAGGTTATGTTCCATCGGGGCAAACATGATTACTTCACCCATAATTCCATAAGCCTCATGTTTGAAATTTGAATATCCAAAGCCATGCTGGATTAAGTATTCACCACCATCCCTTATAGGTTTTGGTGTAATTGACCACACATTACCTTGAATATCATCTCTCAAATATATAGCTTCTGTGCATTCATCGCTTACCCAATCATTTGACCAAGTAGTAATTTTATTTTCACGACTATTACCCTGCCAAGTATAAGCTGCTCCACATTCTGAAACATGGAATCCAAAATTCCCATTGGAAATTACATTTATCCAAGGTGCTGGTGTATTATTAAAATCTTTAAGTAGAATAGTGTAATTTTCATTTTCTACATCAAATCCGCCTAAGTCATTGAAGTACTCTAATGGCTTAATATCAAACTTATAAGGTTTGATATTATATTTACTTTCTGTCTTTTTCAAAAATGGTTGCTTTTCTATTTTGTCGTAATTATTCCTGATTTGGGATACTAACATCCCTTTACTGGAATCTATGACTATTCTAGCTATAGCTATAAACAGATCTATATCTTCCTCTAAGATAGTTGCCTTATTAAGTATAAAGAGTCCACCTGGTTTATTTTCTTTATCTCTTAAATGACTACTACCTATTAAATTTTTAATATCAGTTTGTAGCGGCTGATCGTATGAGGTTGTTTGAAGATTTATTATTACCAAATCAACTCTTAGCCCTTTAAGGCTTAGGTATTCATGAGCATTTACAAGTTGCCGAGCTAAGTCTCTGTCTTTACTCTCCCTTGCTATGAGGAGCATTATAGGTAAATCTCCAGAAATACCATATCCCCAAAGTGTAGTTTGCCCCTTCTTCACCTTTTTTATAAACTCTCCTCTTTCTTTAAAAGTAGAATTTAAAAACAATATTTTAGAAGCCATTACTTGATATAAGTTTGCTTGCGTGGATTTTATTCCTAAATATCTCATATCTACCTGAGTTTGACTCCACGCTAAATCAAATACCCTATCTACATTGTGAAGTTCACTATATTTATTAGCTAAACTAAGTACTTCCGCTTTACTATTAGCTATTGAAGTAGTGAAGGCTATAATGCAGGTTTCACCAGGTTTTATTTTAACCCTTCTTCTTAAACTTATTATAGGATCAAGTACCGCTCCCACGGTATTAGTTAAAAGTGAGTCTCGCTTCATGCTTATAGGATGTATTATATTTTCACCACGGCCTATGAAACTGGCTCTACTAGTCTCATATTGAACAGTTCCAACGGTAGTCCCGGAAGTTGCAACTGTTTGCATAACCCAAGGTTGTTTTTTCCCTTTAGCTCTAGGTCTTCTCGTTGCTAGGATGCAGCTGGGATTATCTACATACTCTGTTTTTACAAATAGATTCCCAAAGGCTGGATGAACTATATCTGCATCATAATGAGCTAGCGTTACTTCCAAATAACTAGTTATTTCTAAATTTTTACTCTTGGTACCATGATTTGTAATGGATAATCTTCTTACCTCTGAATCATCTTCTGTAGACACAGTGATTTCCATGCGAGTAGTAATATTGTTATCACCCCTTGTAAATTCAGCTTTGTCTAAGGCGAAGGTTACTTCATAGCTATCTCCTTCACTTTTGCAAGGTTCATAAGCAGCACTAAAGTATTCATTTTCATCCACATCTTTGATATACATGAACATACCTGTATTGTCTTTAGTAACATCTTCCTTCCATCTATAAATCATGGTTCTATTTCTTGAAGCATATCCCGCCCCACTATTAGAAATCATTAAGGAGTAATTTCCATTAGAAATTAAATGTGTTTCTGGCGATTCTGTGTTTGCTGTAGTGTATTTTCTAACTATGATCTTTTGTTTCCCCATAGTAGTTCCAGATACATTAAATTTGTGTTCTCTATCATATACTACTCTTTTAGAAATTTTTTCTTGAAGTAATAGTTCTGTAGCTTTCACCTTTGGCAAACTATGAAATCTTTTTTGAAGGATATTGCTTAATAATACATTGTCTATTGCCATTAAGCTCATTCCTTCATGGTGAATCATAAAACACTTAATAATAGCCTTAGACTGCTCATTAGGTATTCTATTTTTAGTATAATCTGCTGCTTCATAAAAGCCATAAATACCCTCCAAACCTTCACTCGCAAGTCTACGAAGATTATCATAAGCTCCCCTAAAATCCATTTGTAGTGCCATAACAGTAGAATATGGTGAAACAACCAATTCATTTGCTAGTCCTCTCTTTAAGCCTACTCCAGCTATTCCGAATGCCTTATATTGATAATTTAAATTCACATCAAAATTATAAAATGCAGATTCAGAGATTCCAAAGGGCACTTCCTTTTGATCACAGTATTTCTTTTGCGCCTCAATTACAGCTTTATAAGTTTCGTCTAGCATTGTACCTTGATAATTTTTCATTATAAGTAGTGGCATCAGATATTCAAACATAGTTCCACTCCAAGAAACGAGTCCCTTACTTTTCCCCATATGAGTCATGGATCTACCAAGCACAAACCAATGTTTTTTAGGAACATCTCCTTTTGCTATGGCAACAAAACTTGCTTGCCTTGATTCAGATGCTAATAAATCATAATAGCTCTTACCTAAATTATCATTCTCTACGTCATATCCAATACTAAACAGTTCTCTGTCTTTGTTATATACCATTTTGAAATCTGTAGCTTCCGCCATAGAGTTTAGTCTTTGTTTCAAATTCTCAATGCTACTAATAATCATTTGAGATTTCTCTTTTGTATTTTGTAAGGATATTTTTATTTTTTTTAAATATTCATCGCTATGGGGCTTATTGTTTAAAATATTTAATGTTTTACTTATTCTTATTGGAATATCCTTTAAGGCTGTGTTTTCTAATAAGCTCCTTAAGGCTTCACTAATATCTAAATCAATGTTTTCTTCTAAGGTAATACTAAACCAAGGGAAAAATTCATTTATTTCTTCTAAAAACCCTTCCACATCCCCTTTGAGCTTCTTATTCCAATAAAGCTCTTTATCGTCTCCGATTTTTTCTGACTCTTCAACCTTAATCGCTAAGTCTACAAGCATAGCTTCCCAGGATTTAAAATCTATTCTATCATTACTTATGGCTCCTATGACGCCCTGATATAACTCCTTTACTCCTGTGGATTCTTCTATTTCATCACTAGCAAGCCTCATAGTATCTTGTAACCCTATAGCTTGCATGTGGTTAAATATTGGAACACACAAATAATCCTCAAGGGCCTGCGAAACTACCCATAGGTAACCAACTAAATTCCCACTATCCACAGTGGACACGTATCTAGGATAAAGTGGTGTTTTAGTTTTAGTATCATACCAATTATAAAAATGACCTTTGTAAGTCGCCATCTCTTCCATTGAAGTCATAATCTTCCCTATCCTGCTTACAGTGTCTATGATTCCTATATACCCTAGATCATAGGCAACTATATTAGAGGTAAGTCCCATACCTAAATCCGTTGGAGAAGTTCTATGCGCTACTCCATTGGGCGGATCTTCTTGATAATTATCAGGTCCAAGCCAATTATTTTCGTCATTAAGGAAATCTTGAAAATAAGCCCAAGTTTTTCTACTTATTTTCCTAAGAAAAATCACTTCTTCTACTTTCATCTCAAATGTATCAATTCCCCTATCTCTACTTATAAAATAAGCGACTAAAGGGCTTAAAACCCATATGGTACAGGAAGGTACACTAAGGATACCAATACTTCCACCACTATTAAAGGCTAGAAATAAAATCAAAAGTGAAATTGCGCTACCCATCCACATAAAAGCTACAAAATTTTTAAATCTTTTTCCTAGTTTAACCTCCACGTCTGCTGCCGTCTGCCACTCTAACATATTTTTCTTACTTACCATTAATCTATATAAGGTTCTAATTATGGCATCTAGCATCAGGTATGCTTGAAAAGGTATAAAGCAAAAAATTAAAAGTACCTGTTCTATAGCCATCTTACTATTTTGAATTTTACCCGATAAACTTATACCTATAGCCGGAGATACTACAGCTTCTGTTACATCAAAAAGTATAGGTGCTAAAATCGCAACAAAGGCTGTAATAAACCATTTATCAGTGCCATCAGGTAATATCCCAGCTAAAGTAAGTAAAAGCAAAATTGTAATTGAGGGCGCTAGTAAACTTCTCCTCAGATTATCTAATATTTTCCATTTGGACATTTTATTTAAAGGTGACGCACTTTTAAGCCAAGGTAGTAATTGCCAATCTCCTCTAGTCCATCTGTGTAGTCTCATGCAACTAGAATTGTAATAAGCTGGGTATCCATCTATAAACTCCACATCTGTAACTAAGGCAGTCCTAACATATGCCCCCTCTAATAAATCGTGGCTTAAAACAGTATTTTCAGGTATCTCATCTTTTAGCATATAATTAAAAACATCTACATCGTAAATTCCTTTTCCAGTAAAAATTCCTTCTCCAAATAAATCCTGATATACATCAGACACAGCAGTAGTATACATATCTATGCCTGTTTCACCAGAAAATATTTTTGAAAACAGTGTTTTATTTGCGCTAAGAATCGATACTCCTATCCTAGGTTGCATTAACCCATAGCCTCTAATCACAGTTTTTTTACTATAATTTATAACAGCATTATTTAGTGGATGTGCCATAGCACCTATTAGTTTCTTAGCAGAGTCCCTTGGCAGCTTTGTATCTGCATCTAAAGTAATAACATACTTAACCGATCTCAGGCTCTCCGCATTACTACTCATTACATTGTAACTGGTATTTACACTACCTCGAAGAAACTCATTAAACTCCATAAGCTTTCCACGTTTTCTTTCCCACCCTATCCACTTATTTTCACTTTTATTGTACTGTCTTAATCTGTTTAAGAAGAAAAATATTTCTTTCCCATTAGTACAATACTTTTTATTTAGTGATTCTATGGCCAAAAGCCCTCGGCTCACTACTGCTTTATCGACCTCTTCCTCTTTTGTCGCACTGTCCTTAAAGTCTCCAAGTAACGCAAAATACAAATTTTTTTGCGCATTGGCTAAATAGTATATCTCTAAGTCACCAATTAACTCATCTACCCTAGAAGGATTATTTAATAAGGTTGGAATTACTACCACCGTACTAAACTTCTCTGGTATTACTTCTTTAAACTCCATTTTAGGAATAAAAGAGGGCGAAATTAAAACACTTACACTCCAGTTGAAAATTGATATTGCTATTTCGCTACAGGGGACTAATATAACAATTACAGCAACAACATATTTCCATAAAGCTATATCATTATCATATAATAAGCTAAACACAATAAATAAACATATTATTAGCATTGTAAATGCAACAATAGTACCTATATATAAATTTTCTCTATTCTTTTTTGTAATATTTTCAAACCAGCTTATACCAGTATTCCTGTATCCTATTTTCTCCTTTAATTCATAGCTTCCTTCATCTACCAAATAATACCCAACATGTTGTTTATATATATTGGTTTCTGATGCACCACTTTCATTGCAACATTCAATAAGCTTTTTTGCTATATATGATTCCGGAAGCTTTGTATGTTTGTGCAATTTTTCTATTTCATGCCTATAATTATCTCTAGATTTAAAATCCATTTCCTCGTAAATGCAGGCTGGATCACCCTTTAAAATACTTTCTACAGAGCTTAGTTTTTCAAAATAATTTTTCCAATTTAAGCCTTCAATTACTCTTATACTATTAATAGAATTACCCATAGATATTTCAAAATTAGCTTCTATTTGATGCTCTAAGGATATGATTTTTTCTGAACTTGTTTCAACTGCTTGGAGCTTTTCGTCTATAAAATCATAAACTTCTTTAGAATCAATGCCATTATCCCTGAGTAGTTTCAATAATCTTTCTGTAAAATGAGAATTAAATATGAGCCTTTCACTATTTAATATAGATACAGCATTCACAATTTTGCCTTCATTAAAACTATTAATTAATCGCTCTGCAACCAGTTCTGCTTCCTTTTTATCCTGCTCTGCCTTAACAATTTTCTCAGTTATCTTACTAATATTTTGAATTAATGCTATTCGCAGCATTATAGGAACAGCCCATAGTTCACCACTATTAAGCAAAGTATTCTTTTGATACGCCCTAATAAAGTTTGCAATAATACTTTCATCAATTCTACCATCCGTGTGGGATACCATTTCAATAGCAATATGATAAACCCTTGGATATCCCTTCATGACTCCTTTATATATAACTGGCAGGTCATTATAATATGATTTTGGCATATTATGTTTAATACTCTTATACTCCTTTTCTACCAAATAAAGATTATCCAAAAGCCATTCTGCCGCAGGTACTACCTCTCTTTTATTTTTTCCTTCCTTATATATGTTTTCATAGCCGTTTAATATCTTTTCATAGCTTCTATCTAAATTACTAATAAGCTTTTTCTTGCAATTAGTATTCCTGATATCAGAATAATGGCGTGCTATTTCAGAGGCATGTTTTTCTAAATCCTCTCTATTCACATTTATGGTTGGAATATCTTTTAGTAAATTTTCTTCTTGGTAATAATTTAGATTTTGCCTTACCACTAAGTAAATTAAAACACTTATTACGACTATTGCCCCTAATGTAACATATGGCACTATAACCACCCTTTCAACGCTTTTTTGTCAATTATGTTTATGAAGATTTAGGACTAACTTAAATTATTATCTCCAACTAACTCTTTAATTATTAGTAAAAATAAGAAAAAGAACTCACAATAAAATATTGTGAGTTCTTTATTCTTGTTTTTACACTAAATTTTATAAAATTCTTCGAAGGATCTTGTAACATAAGTATGGTCCATTACTCCTCCTAGTTCCCTTATAGAATGCATAGCGAGAGTTGGATTTCCCATATCCACTGAGCGTATATTTAAATGGGTTGAAGATATTGGTCCTATAGTTGAACCACCCCGTGCATCAGAACGATTAACAAATTTTTGAACTGGCACCCCTGCTTTCTCGCAAATTAATTCATAAACGGCATCGGAGTTACTATCAGTAGTGTAGCTTTGACTTGCACTAATTTTTATAACAGGTCCCTTATTAATATAAGGCTTATTTGTTGGATCATGCTTTTCTGGACTATTGGGATGAACAGCATGTGCATTATCTGCAGATATTATAAAGGATTTAGAAATAGCTCTTAAAAAATCCTCTCTACTTTTACCTTGTGATATTGTAATGCGCTCTAAGATATCAATTAGCATATTAGAGTCAGCACCCTGCTTAGTTGAACTCCCCACTTCTTCATTATCAAAGCAGACCATCACATTTGTTGCCTCTGCTGGGTTGGTCCTAGTTAATGCTCTTATTCCTGCATGTACCATAGCTAAATCATCTAATCTTGAACTAGAAATAAATTCATTATTTAAACCAATAATTGATCCTTTTTCGTATTCATAAAGGAATAAATCAAAATCTACAATTTGTTTGATCTCAACAGATAATTCGCTTGCAACTGCACTCATAAGATAATTGTTTTTTTCTAATTCGGTGCTCACCATTGATAGTAGTGGCAGCGTATCCTTTTGTTTATTTAGTTCAATTCCAGCATTTATCTCTCTATTCATATGAATAGCTACATTAGGTATTATCATTATAGGCTTATTAATATTTACTAACCTAGTTTCTGGGAATAGAATATTATCACTTCTTAAAGTTACCCGTCCAGCTACAGCAAGAGGCCTATCCATCCAAGTATTCAATATAGGACCGCCATAAACCTCCGTGTTTAACCTTACATATGTATTATCAACCACCATCTCTGGTGCTGGCTTAATTCTAAAGCTAGGTGAGTCTGTATGAGCTCCAATAATTTTAAATCCATTTTTTTCAATTTCTCCCTTTCCAACTACAAACGCAGTTAGTGCAGAGTCATTTTTAGTAACAAAATATTTTCCACCTTTTTTAAGATCCCACTTTTCTTCTTGTTTAATTTCCACAAAGCCTTCTTTAGATAAATCTTCTTTAACCCTTGCTACAGCATGAAAAGCTGTCGGACTATCGTAAATATAATCAATAAGATCTTTGGCAAATTCTAATTCATTATTCATATATATCCCTCCAATGCAAATTGTGGCCCATAAGCACGTTGCTTATCCCCTTCATTATTATAACAAATTTATTGGTAATATTTCTATAAATTCTAAATTAATGCTATAATTAATTGTTAACTATATGTTTAAAATATAATAGTTTAAATTATACTATATAATCAGAGGTGAAAATATGTTATCAAAATTTTTAATTTCAAAATTCATAAAAAACTCTTCGGACATTAATAACAAGAAAGTACGAGATGCCTATGGTTACCTTGGCGGCATAGTTGGAATTATAGTGAACTTAATACTTTTTTCTACAAAACTAATTATAGGAATAATATTAAATAGTATAGCGGTTACTGCAGATGCCTTTAATAATCTTTCAGATGTAGCTTCTTCAGTTATTACAATTTTAGGTTTTAAGCTAGCCAATAAACCACCAGATAAGGAGCATCCCTTTGGTCATGGAAGGCTTGAATATATTTCTGGACTTATAGTTTCATTTTTAGTAATGCTAGTAGGTTTTGAGTTTATTAAAACCTCCTTTGATAGAATAGTTCATCCCTCAAAGGCAATCTTCACCCTTATACCCTTTATATTAATATTAGTTTCTATAGGGTTTAAAATTTGGATTAGTGGATTTAATAAGACCATAGGTAAAACTATAAAATCTTCTGCCCTGCAAGCTTCCTCCTTTGATGCATTAAGTGATGTAATTAGCTCAAGCTGTGTTGCATTATCACTACTTCTTTCTAACTGGATTGACTTTCCCATAGATGGGTATATAGGAATACTAGTATCTTTAATAATAATATATGCTGGCTATACACTTATTAAAGATACTATGAATCCATTGCTTGGTGAAGCTCCTGATATGGAGCTCGTAAAAGGACTTCAAGAAAAGTTACTATCCTATGATCATATTACTGGTGCCCATGATTTAGTTATCCATAACTACGGACCCAGCAGATGTATGGGTTCAGTTCACGCCGAAGTTCCCTGTGATATTTCTATAGTTGAAATTCATGAAATTATAGACAAAGCTGAAAAAGAAATTTCTGAGGAATTTGACATACATTTAGTTATTCACATGGATCCTATAAATACAGATGATGAAGAGGTTAATGCCTGTCGAATAGAACTATTAAATGTATTAAAATATTTCCCTATAATAAAATCAATTCATGATTTTAGAATTGTAGGTAGCGGTGAATATAAAAACTTAATTTTTGATGCCGTAATGGATTTTAAGCCAGGCTTTACAGCAGATGATGAATCCAAACTAGGTGAGGAAATTAATATTGAACTTAAGAAATGTTGCCCTGAGTATAATGCATTGATGACGTTAGATAGGGATTATTTAGGGGTTATATAAATGAAAAAAATTTAAATAAAATTTTTAGCGGTGGATATTCCACTGCTATTTTTTTCGAAAATATATTTCCTTTTTTTGCAAAGCTCACTATACTTAAAATGCAAAGCAAACATTGCAAAGGAGAGATGAATTCAAATGAAAACATGTATTCAGGAACTGCGAAAAAAACATAAGTTATCTCAAGAAGAACTGGCTGCTATTATTATGGCTAGATTTTTTAGTCAAATTATTTTTTTAACTTTACTTAGTGTTCTAACTTTTATGTCCCTAGTAAAAGGATCCTTAAAAATATATTATAGAAATAAATTTTAGGAGGTAGCTTCTTATGAAAAAAGGAAATTTTACAAATAATTGCTATTAAAAGAAGAAATTATTTATGAACATTCTTATATTTTGTAATTAAGACTATACAAGTGATATTAAGAAATGATAAACAAAAATATATAAGGGAGTGATTTCTTTGAAAAAATTAAATAAATTTTTAATTATTGGTGTAATTATTTTTGCAATAAGGCCCCTATTAATGGCTTCTTCAATACAATTGCCATGTTTCATTAATGGATTAATTTTAGGAACTGGTTTTTCATTTACATTAATTGGTATGTCCCACAGAAAACTCCACAGAAGGCTGCTTAGTCTAAATAAGTATGAAATTTTTCCGTAGCGACTTGCAATAAGAAGTAAATAAACATTGAAATCCCATTTAGAAATTCTTCTTTTGCAAATATAAAATTCTCGTGAGCCCGCTAGGGGGTATAACAATTAATAATTGTTATACCCCCTAGCGAACTACCCAAAAGACTGCTTAAAATAAAATTAGCATGAAATTTCTACGTAGTGACTTGCAATACGAAACGCAGAAACTATTGAAATTTGATTTAGAAATTCTTGTTTTGCGAATGTAAAATCCTCGTAAGCTTGCCAGGACGGCAAGCTAGCGAACCCGAGCCAGGACGGCGAGTGTGAGCGCTAGAGGATTTTACATTAGCAAAACATTAGAATTTCTAAATCAAATTTCAAGTTTCAAGTTCGTATTGCAAGGCACGCAGTAGAAATTTCATGCCGTTTTATCTAAAGGCACACTTCATTACTAATCATGTCTTTGTAAGTTTGTCTTTTACATATAAGCCTATGCCTTCCCTCACTTACTAAAACCACCGGCGCCTTGGGTATTTTATTATAATTACTGCTCATTGAATATCCATAAGCACCCGTTGAAAGTATAGCCATAAGATCTCCACTATCAACCACTGGTAATTTTACACCCTCGAGTAAAATATCTCCACTTTCACAGCACTTACCTGCTATTGTAACTACTTCAGTACAAGGCTCACCAATTCTATTGGCGAGTAGGCATTGATACTGTGCATTATATAGGGCTGGTCTTATATTATCTGTCATACCACCATCAACTGCCACATATTTCCTAACATCCGGTATATCTTTTATAGCTCCTACAGTATATAAGGTAATTCCTGCATTAGCCACAATGGCCCTCCCTGGCTCTATAACAAGCCTAGGAGAATGTATTCCATACTCTGTGCACTTAATTTTGGCTTGTTCAATTATTGCGCTGCAGAACTCCTCTATTTCTTTTGGCTTATCACCTTGGTCATAATAAACTCCAAAGCCTCCCCCTAAATCTAATTCTTCTATATCATAGCTAAACTTTTCTTTAATATCCTTAATGAAAGACATCATTATATCCATAGCATCTCTATAAGGCTGTAACTCAAATATTTGAGACCCTATATGACAGTGTAGTCCTGCAAGTTTTATATTTGAAAAGCTTAAGGCAGTTTTAACAACCCCCTCAAGTTCATTATTTAATGCAGTAAATCCAAACTTTGAATCAATTTGTCCAGTTTTTATGTACTCATGAGTATGAGCTTCTATGCCTGGAGTTACGCGAAGAAGAACCCGTTGCATTATGCCTTTAACCTTTGCTACTTCATTAATAATCTCCATTTCATGAAGATTATCCACTACAAAAGTTCCTACCCCAAGTTCTATTGCCATTTCAATTTCATCCAATGTTTTATTATTACCATGAAAATATACCTTTCTTAATGGAAAATCAGCCTTATAGGCAGTATATAATTCTCCTCCTGAAACTACATCTAAATATAATCCTTCGCTTTTTACAATTTCACACATTGCGATAGTTAAAAAAGCTTTTCCAGCATAAGCTACCTTATTCGAATCTTCCTCGCCTTTAAAAGCTTTTACGAACCTTCTGCAGTTATCGCGTATAAGCTGTTCATCCATTACATAAAGAGGTGTGCCATATTCCTTAGCTAGAACCTGCGCACTAACGCCTGCAATATTTAATCTATTATTTTCAGCCACTATACTACCAAAAAATCTCACATAAATCCCTCCTTCTAAATTTCATTATTTATAGATTAAACTCCCTTGCAATAACCTGCAAGGCCTTTATTTTGTCCTCTGTTTTAATAGCACAGGTAATTCTTATTTCTGACGTAGTAATCATTTTAATCTCGATATTATTTTTACTAAATACCTTAAACATTCTAGCTGCTACGCCAGAGGTTGTTTTCATTCCAAGCCCCACCATAGAAAATTTAGTTATGTCCTCATCAACTATAACCTTATTATCTATTATTGTGTTATCTATAATTTCCAAACTATCTTTTAGACTTTCTTTAGGAATTGTAAATGATACATTTACCTTTCCGTCTATAGGTGATGTTTGACTTATCATATCTATATTAATTCTTTTACTTCCTATAGTTTCAAATATAGTGGCCAATATATTCACATCTTTAGGGATACGCTGCAATGTCACTGCAACATCCTCATCACTAGTTGCTATTCCTGTTACTGGTTTACTTTCCATATCCATATTTTTAACCTCCCGAATTACAGTTCCTTTGATATCGCTATTACTTAGTCCCACATATATAGGTATACCATATTTTTGAGCAAGTTCTATTGACCTTGAATGCATTATTTGAGCTCCCAAACTCGATAGCTCTAACATCTCCTCATATTCTATTTCATCTAACTTCTTAGCTTGGCTATATTCTCTTGGGTCTACACTATATATTCCATCCACATCCGTATATATCTCACAACTGCCACCAAGCTTCACAGCCATTGCTACAGCAGTGGTATCAGAACCACCCCTGCCTAAGGTGGTAATATCACCTTCTCCATTTATTCCCTGGAAGCCAGCAACTATTACGATTTTTCCTTCTTCTAGGCTTTTCTTAATTTTCTTTACATTTATATCCTTAATTAACGCTTTACCATATTGTCCACTAGTCTGAATGCCAATTTGGTGTGCAGTATAACTTATTGCCTCATATCCTAAGTCCTTAATTGCCATGGCGAGTAGTGCACTTGAAATTATTTCCCCTGTTGATAGTATAGCATCTAATTCTCTTTTATCTGGCTCCTGCGTTATACCTTTTGACAGGGATATTAAATCATCTGTAGTTTTTCCCATAGCAGATACTACAATAACTAAATCTGTATTTTCACTTTTTCTTTTTACTATATTCTTTGCAATTCCTTTAATTTTCTCTGTAGTTCCTACAGATGAACCTCCATATTTTTGAACAACTACTCCCATAACTCAATCCCCTTTATTCAAATCTATATTTCACAAATAAACTACTAATATCTCTAGAATCAACTTGAAAATATTAATACCTGTTTCAAAAAAAATAAATGCAGCAAAGGAACACCTTTGCTGCATAAAATACATATTTTTATACAAACTTCGTGTACCTTGTAGCTCTCCACTGAAAAATAATCAGTGACAATTATACACATATTATGTGAATAACCAGAAAATATTTTTACAAAATATATTCTCTTCGGCCATAGCTCCTTTTCTTATTCATCCTCGCCTGTCAGCTCCAAATAAGTACTCTTAGATATAGCACCTCTACCCTAGGTAGTTTACTTTTTAAATTAGTTATTAGTTTATCATAGTATGTTTATAATAACAAGTATTAATTATAAGTGTCCTTACTAAAATATCTATCTCCCCTATCAGGAAGTAATACTACAATGTTTCCACCTTAATGGTTTTTCCAAGTTTTATTGCAGCTGATGTACTATTTATATATTTCACTGCTAACACGTCTATTTAGAACTAATCTTGCAAATTCCTTTGCACCTTCTAAGGAATGATCTCTATAATTTCCACACTGAAATTCATTGGCTGCTGGAATTTCCTCTGATTCTATTACCCTTTTTAATCCATAATTTAAAGTTTCTATAACCTTATCTACACTCACATCATTCCATGTAATCATGTAAAACCCGGTTCTACATCCCATAGGTGAAATGTCTATAATCCCCTCCATTACTTCTCTCATATATCCTGCAAGCAAATGCTCTAATGTATGGATAGATGATATATCCATAAACTCTTCATTTGGTTGCATAAACCTTAAATCAAACTTCGTTACTATATCACCCTTCTCCCCTATCTTTACCTCACATTTTCTTACAAAAGGTGCTTTTACCTTTGTGTGATCTAATGAAAAACTTTCAACCTTTACCATTTTTTTAGGTACTGTGTTCTCAGTTAATAATGTATTAAATCTCATAATTTAGTCCTCCCTTATTTGCTACTGCAATGAAAATCCCGGTTTCAGTAAATTCGCCTTTGCTAGAATATCCTTTGCATTTTAAATTTGTATTTTCAATGTTCACTTCATCAAAGCCAGCATCCACTAACCACTGTTCCATCTGATTATTTGAAAACCCAAGCCATTCATCAAACATTTCCTCCTTAGCCCACTGACCATTGTGCTCTAGTACATCTGATATTATTAAAGTACCATCCTTTTTAATTATTCGATGCATCTCCCCAATAGCTTTTTTAGCATCTTTAACATGATGGAGAGCCATATTAATAAAGGCCACATCTACAGATTCATCAAACAAAACCAAATTGTCTAAGTCAGATTTTATTGGATATACATTGTTCAATTTTTTACTATCCACTAATTTTTTAGATTCTTTAAGCATATTTACAGATTGATCTATGGAAAACACAATACTTGCATCTAAGGCCAGTGCTAAGGATAAAAACCCAGTGCCGCAACCAAGATCAGCCACTACCTTGTCTTTTACATTTACTTTAGATAATATTTCGTACTTTAATCTTTCCTCAAAATACTCACTTCTTATTACGTTCCAACTTTTAGCTATTTCGTTAAAATAATCTAATGAACTCATAATATTACCTCCATTTATTAATTTTTGTGTTTAATTTTTGACGCAAAAAAAGCCCGTCTCCTTTTATAGAGACGAAGCTATAAACTTTGCGGTCCCACCCTAATTGAGATATAAAATCTCACTTAAATTCAAGCACAAAATGCTTTATCGCTTTAACGGGCGAACCCGTAGTCCCCTACTGTAATTTCGGGTCCATACTCCAAAGGGCACTTCATATATCTTTAGGTAGAAGCTTCTCAGCAGCGCTTCTTCTCTGTACCCTTTCAACATATTACTTTCCTTTTTCATTGCATTTCATAGTATTCATATAGGAATAGTTATATTTTTATTATATGCCATATTTTATATTTGTCAACCCTAGCTTTTAGATAAGTGTAACAATTTACATCATAAAATATTAATGAAATTAATTATATCAAATTCCATTATTCTGAATATTATATATTGATATGATGATATGGAGTGTGATATTAATGCAAGGTACTATTAAAAACATTTTTCCTGGTGGCAATACTTCAAGAGGCTTCTATTCCTTCTATAGGTATATACTAGGTCAGGAGGAAGCAAGAAGAATAATATGCATAAAGGGAGGCCCTGGAACGGGTAAATCCTCCTTAATGAAGAAAGTTGGGAAATACTTCAATGAAAAAGGCTACGACATAGAATACCATCACTGCTCATCAGATAATAATTCACTAGATGGGCTAGTTATTAAAGGGCTTAACGTAGCAATACTTGATGGAACGTCGCCACATGTAGTAGACCCCGTAAATCCAGGAGCCGTAGATGAAGTTCTAAATATGGGAGATTGTTGGAATGAGGAAGGCTTTAAGAAATATAGGCATAGAATAATCGACATAAACAAAAAAGTTGGAAAAACCTTTAAAAGAGCCTATAGATTTTTTGGAGCAGCTAAATTAGTATATGATGATTGGTATACCTATAATAGTGAAGCCTTAAATATTAATAAATTGAACCTACTAAAAGAAAATCTAAGAGAATCACTATTTACTACCTCGCCATCAAATGTAGGCTATGATAGGCATTTATTTGCTACAGCTTTTACTCCTAACGGGATTATCACCTATATTGAAAACTTGTGCTCAGATTATAAAAAAATTTATATATTAAAAGGTGGTCCTGGTACTGGCAAGTCAAATGTATTAGAATTCCTATCTGCTGAAGCCCTAAGGCGTGGCTATTATGTAGAAATTTTGCATACACCCCTTATTCCAGAAAAAATTGAGCATATATTGATCCCTGACTTAAATGTTGCTATTTTAACCTCTAATGAAATAAATAATTTAGATATCCCAGGTACTATAATTGACATGAAAGACTGTTTAAATCTAAGTACCCTTGAGAGAAACAAAGTTGAAATGGAATATGATTCAACTGAGTTTTTCACACTTTTAAACAAGGGTTTAGCTACAATAAAAGAAGCTAAAGTTCTACATGATGAACTTGAAACTTCCTTTATACCAAATATGGACTTTTCTAAAGTGGACGAAGTACTTACAAAGGTCATTAACAAGATAGATGGATATGAAATAGACTATTTGAATAACAGATAAACTTTTAAGAGCTGTGGTTATCCACAGCTCTTTAGTATTAATGTAAAGCCTTTGCAATTAATCCACACCTTTTTAAAGTTTATGCACAGATTATTGCAATTGATGCACAATACTATACACATAATACACAGGTCTTTCTGCAGTTGATGCACAATTTTAATTAAATTGCATAAGATAAATATGAATATATGTTATATGATTTTAGGAGATGTTAAAATGTGCGGCATTGCAGGATGGGTTAATTTATACACCACTATTGACAAAGAAAAGGTCATTCTCTTTAAAATGACGGATACCTTGAAAAAAAGAGGACCTGATGACAGTGGTTACTATTTTTCAAATCATGCGATTTTAGGTCATAGACGTTTAGTGGTTGTAGATCCCAAAGGTGGAGCACAACCTATGACAAAAAAAATAGGAGATAATACCTATACTATTGTTTATAATGGTGAGCTATATAATACAGAGGAAGTGCGAAAAACCTTAAAAGAAAATGGATTTAGTTTTGACTCATATTCTGATACTGAGGTGCTCTTATTAGCCTACATTTTCTGGGGCGAGGAATGTGTTAACTATATAAATGGAATTTATGCCTTTGGACTTTGGAATGAACAGCATCAAAAACTATTTTTAGCAAGGGACCCCCTCGGAGTTAAACCGCTATTCTACACAATTAAAGATAATTCCTTAATATTCGGTTCAGAAATAAAGACTCTTTTAGCACATCCAAAAGTAAACGCAATTCTTGATAAACAGGGTCTAACTGAACTCTTTGGATTTGGACCTGCAAGACCTCTTGGTAGTGGTATCTTTAAAAATATATATGAACTGCCTCCTGCTTTTAGCTTAAGCTACAGTAAGGATGGCATTAAAACAAAGGAATATTGGAAACTTACTGCTAAATCACATGATGAAAATTTACCTACAACTGCTGAGCATGTAAGGTCTCTTCTGGTAAATTCAATTGAAAGACAGCTAGCTGCTGATGTTCCTGTTTGTACTTTTTTATCTGGTGGACTTGATTCAAGTATAATTTCAGCGGTAGCTTCATCCTACTTCAAGAAAAATAATTTAAGAAACTTAGATACTTATTATATAGATTATGTTGATAATAAAAAGTTTTTTAGTCCTACAGAATTTCAACCAAACTCAGATGCGGACTGGGTTTATAAAATGGTAGACTATATTGGCTCAAATCATCACAATATAATTATTGATACCCCTGAACTCACTTCAGCACTTAGAGATGCAGTTATTGCGAGTGATCTTCCAGGTATGGCCGACGTAGATTCCTCATTATTTCTATTTTGCAAGGAAATAAGAAATAATTCTACAGTGGCACTATCAGGTGAATGCGCTGATGAGCTCTTCGGTGGTTACCCATGGTTTACACGTGAAGAAGATATAAATGCCACCACCTTTCCTTGGTCAAAATCCGTAAGTGATAGAAAAAGTATACTATCACAAGATCTTCAAAGTCTTCCCCTCGAGGAATATGTTCAAGAAAAATATGATGAAAGTCTAAGGCAGGTTCCAAGGCTTCACGGTGAGACTCAAAGAGAGCACCGAATGAGAGAATTATTCTATTTAAATGTAAAATGGTTTATGATAACCTTACTTACGAGAAAAGATAGAATGAGTATGGCCAGTGGCCTCGAGGTACGAGTTCCTTTTGCAGACCACAGACTTGTAGAGTATGCCTATAATATCCCTATGGATATGAAATATTATAAAGATAGAGAAAAATGACTATTAAGGGAAGCTCTTACAGGTTTACTTCCAGAAGATGTGCTTTGGAGGAAAAAGAGTCCTTATCCAAAGACCCATAACCCTAGTTATACTATGGCAGTTCAAAAGTGGATGAATAGCATATTAAAGGATAATTCCTCACCAATATTACAGATAATAAACAAAGAAAAAGTTCAGGAAATAGTTGATTCAGGTGGACGCGCCTATGGTAAGCCTTGGTTTGGACAACTTATGGCAGGACCTCAACTTATCGCCTATTTAATCCAGATTGATACTTGGCTTAGGGAATATAATGTTATTTTAAAGTAGGACATGGAGCACAGCATCAGGAGAAAAGACTATAAAAATAGACACTGTAGATTTTTCCACAGTGTCTTTTTAGGCCTTAATATTTTTTACATCAATATATTCACACGTTAAAGGGGTGTAGACTTATTTTTGCGTTTTATTAGGTTTAGAATTTTTTGCTTGACTGGAGTTTAAACCACAGCAAGCTAATTTTTTATCACCAAAACTTTCCTTGTTGGCTTTTTCCTATAAACAATACACTAATTTTGTGAAGAAGTTATGAATAAATGATTTGAACTTGATCAACGAACTTTTAAATTGACAATGCCTGCATTTAAGTGATTTCAGTAAAAATAGTTGACAAGTGAAATGAAAAGTATTATCATTTGCTTACACCCCCACCCAGGGGGTGGGGTATATAAATAAATAATATGCAGATTGGGGACAATATGCAATATAAACTATAAAAATGCAATTATAAATAAGGAAGGTGCAAAGTAATGTCTAACAATATTTTGGAAATAAAGAATTTAACAAAAGAGTTCGCATTATCCAAGGATCGAAAGATTAAAGCGGTAAATGGAATAAGTTTTGAAGTTAAGAGAGGCGAGATATTTGGATTTCTTGGACCAAATGGAGCAGGTAAAAGTACTACTATCAATATGATTACAACTCAAAAGGAAGCCACATCGGGGGAAATACTTATCGATGGTCAATCTCTTTTAGATAATCCGGCTCAGGCTAGACGAAAAATTGGGGTTGTAGCGCAACATAATAATTTAGATCGAGGATTAACAGCACGAGAAAATCTCATATATCATGCTAAATATTTTGGAATTGATGATGAAACCGCAAATAAAAGAGCAGATGAATATCTAGAAAAATTTGGTTTAACGGAGAGGCAACACGATTATGTGAAAAGTTTTTCTGGCGGTATGGCTCAGCGATTGAAAATTGCAAGAGCAATTATGCATAACCCAGATATATTGTTTCTTGATGAACCTACTACAGGCCTAGACCCTAGCTACAGAGCTATTTTGTGGGAACAAATGCTATCATTAAACAAAGCGGGTACTACCATATTCCTAACAACTCATTATATGGAAGAACCTGAGCAATTATGTGATCGGATTGCCATCGTTGATCAAGGAGAAATGAAAGCGATTGGTACCGCCGATGAATTAAAGGCTTTAATTCCTACTAATAATATTATCTCTATCAAATTGTCCGATATTAAGAATGAATTTGTTGAACAGGCTAAAAATTTACCTGAAGTAGAAAATGCTGCTATTCAGAATGGATTACTGCTTCTATATATGAAGCAAGAACATCCCGATTTCAATCAAATTCTTGAATGGATAAAAACTTTAGATACTTCATTACAAAACATAAGCTTGAGTACAAGCACACTTGATGATGTATTCATACATTTAACTGGGAAGGGGATTGTTAGCAATGATGAAAAGAAATAATTCAGATGCAAATATAAGATGGATAGCTTTTAAAACTATGGTGAAACGGGACTTACTCATTCAGTCTCGCGATAAATGGGAATTTGTTTTTCGTGTAGCAATGTTACCCTTCATGCTGATTTTATTATATGGCTATATATTACCTAGGATAGGTCTTATACCAGCGACCTTTACAACGCAGATGTTTACAGGTATGGTGGGGATGAGTATTCTTGTTACAGGTATACATGGCACTGCAGTTCCTCTTACTATGGACTTTAATATGTCCAGAGAAATAGAAGATCGTTTGACGGCTCCAGTTAATGTAAGAACTGTTGCCTTAGCAAAAATGTCTGTAGGTATCATTGAGTCATGGATTGGCGGGTTAATTGTATTACCAATTTCCCTAATATTAATGGGTGGTAATTTGAACTTGAATCTTACTCCTCAAAGTATACTGATTCTAATACCGATATTGTTACTTGCAGCTCTTTCTTCAGCTACTTTAGGACTTTTGGTTGGTACTATAATCAAACCAAGTCAAATTGCAGCTATGTTTCCTGGTTTTCTAATGCCTATGGTATTCTTAGGTTCAATATTTTTCTCGTGGAATGCTTTAAGCGTAACACCAATAATCAAAATATTAGTATTGATAAACCCGTTATTATATGTAAATGAGGCTCTGAGAGCTGCCATAACACCTCAAATTACTCATATGCCTATTCAATATAGTATATTAGGAATAGTATTAAGTATATTAATCATGGGATATTTTGGGCTAAAGCGATTTATTAGAATGGCAAAAGGTGCCTAAAGAAGGTAATAATGTGACTGCAGAACAAAAAAGCACTGCAGTCACTAAAAACAGCGAAAGATCAAAAGGTTAATGAATTTCACTGAAAATAATAACAATATTATAAAAATAATTTTTTAGTTGGGGTGATAACTATGAAGATTGCATTAGCACAAATGAAAATAAGTGAAGATATAAATGAAAATTTTGAAAAAACACTACAGTTAATTGAAACTGCTGCTAGTAATGGAGCCCAGTTGATTTGTTTCCCAGAGTTACAATTAAGCCCATTTTTCCCTCAATATGAAGGGGTAGATATATCTAATTATGTACTCTCAATCGATGATAAAAAGATAAAAAAAATTCAAGAAAAGTGCAAAAAATTTAATATAATAGCAGTTCCGAATATATATATAAGAGAGAATAATAAATGTTATGATGCTTCTTTGCTTATAAATGGTCATGGCGAAATAATGGGAACCTCAAAAATGGTTCATATTATTAGCTCCCCTAAATTTTATGAACAAGACTATTATGCACCATCTGACACTGGTTTTAAGGTGTACAATACCTCAATAGGAAAAATAGGCATTATTATATGTTTTGATAGACATCTAGCGGAAAGCTTCAGATTGTGCGCTTTACAAGGGGCGGACTTAATAATAATTCCTACTGCAAATATTAAAGAAGAACCATTAGAAAAATTCGAGTGGGAGATTAGGATTCCTGCTATGCAAAATAATATGTTTATAGCAATGTGTAATAGGGTTGGTACAGAGGGAGAAATGAATTTTGCTGGGGAATCAATAGTTGTTGATCCAAATGGTGACGTAGTTTTGAAAGCTGATGATACTGAACAGATTGTTTATGCTAATATTGATATAACCAAGGTGCTAGATAGTAGAGATGAGAGGCCATATATTAATTTAAGAAGACCAGAAGTTTACTCGAAAATTTGTGATATTAATACAGAAGTTTTTAAATATACTGAAGATAAAATCTTCTCCCATTAATATTTTAATTCTAATATTTGCAAAGTCAAAGTAAAAAAGGCGCGTAAATTATTTTATGTATTATTGATTTTCTATACAGGAACGGGTAACCTTTTGGTGGCCCGTTTTGCACGTTCCCGTTAGAACTAAAACAGTAAATCTCAAGGTTTTGGGGACTGCGTCCCTAAGCTACGCTCTTGCATTTGGATATACGTATCTTACTGCTTTCATTTGCACCTACCCCGATACCAAGAACCTCTTTTACTCCATCCATATTTACGCCTAATACTGACCCTTACCCAATAAACTACACACTCTAAATTCGTATTAGCTCTTGTTTTCGTACAATAACTTAACATTTCATTTTATGCTACTTTAGATTTTTGATTAGCTTTATTATAATAGTCTTTATGTGTCACATATCCATTTAAGGCGTGGATTCGCTGTCGATTATAAAATAACCTCAACATATTCAAATACAGCTTCACGGGCTCCTTAGCGAGTTCTATTTATCATTATCTAGTCTCATTTATTTAGTCTTTTAATAACTTAGAAAGTAAACCTATTATTTCATCTACTTTTTCATCCCCCATATTATTTATGAAGGCATCTTTTACGCAATGATTTAGATGCTGTTTTAAAATCAATAAATTAGCTTTTTTCAATAAAGACTGAGACGCAACTATCTGATTAGATATATCCATGCAGTACCTTTCCTCTTCAATCATTTTAATTATGCCTTCTATTTGTCCTTTTGAAGTTTTTAAAGCCAGTAAAGCTTTTTTCTTTTCTTCATTCATATTTTATCACTCCCATATGGAGTCTAATTCTAAATTATTATTCAATTTATGTCAAGATTATTTATGCAAAAAACCTCTGATGTATTTATCTACATCAGAGGTTCCAAACTAATATATTCTATTCTCTAGCCACCAGTGTTCTTTTATTTACCTATATTGTCTCTATTTAAACTACTTTATATTTTTCACTATTAACGGCAAGTTTTATAGCTTCATCACTTACCTCAGTGTTAGTCTCAACTAAAACAGATTTAGTAGAAAGATTTATCTCTGCACTAGTTACACCCTCTACACTACTTATTGCTTCCTTTACATGCTTAACACAATTTTCACATTTCATACCTTCAACTACTACTTTCTTTTTCATTTTACTTTTCTCCTCCCAATTTTTCTCAATTATTTTATCCAACCTAGTATTATAACACTTCTATTCCTACAACCTGGTATCCAACATCATCAATAGTCGCTTTAATATCTTCATCATTAACATCTACAGTTCCCTCAAGTACTGCAGTCTTAGCATCCAAATTTACATCTACACTAGTTACTCCATTAAGTTCGCCTAATGCCTCCTTAACGTGACCCACACAGTGTTCACAGCTCATTCCTTCGATCAATATTTTTTTTATCATCTTATACTCCTCCTAATAATCTTTATATATACACTATAATTACTAATATTATCTATATATTCAATAATATTTCATAAAATTATATATTTTAATATCTAGCTAACCGGCTTAAATCTCTTTAACCTTAAAGCATTTGTTAATACTGACACAGAACTAAGACTCATTGCTGCTCCTGCTATCATAGGATTTAATAATGGTCCACCAAATACATGTAGGATTCCCATAGCAACTGGTATTCCTATTATATTATACCCAAATGCCCAGAATAGGTTTTGTTTAATATTTCTTATAGTACTTTTACTTAGTTGTAGCGCTGTTGGAACATCCATTAAGTCGCTTCTCATAAGAACTATGTCTGCTGATTCCATTGCAACGTCTGTTCCAGAACCTATAGCTATACCAATATCTGCTTGCGCTAGTGCTGGAGCATCATTTATACCATCGCCAACCATAGCGACCTTCTTACCTTCAGCTTGAAGCTTTTTAACTTCATTAGCCTTGTCTTGTGGTAATACTTCAGCTAAAATCCTATCAATTCCAACTTGTTTTGCTATAGCCTGCGCGGTCCTCTTATTGTCACCAGTTATCATGGCTACTTCAATTCCCATCTCATGAAGCTTTTCTATTGCTTTCTTACTACTTGCTTTAACAGTATCAGCAACAGCTATGATACCCGCCATCTTGCTATCTATAGCAATATACATTGGAGTCTTACCTTCTCCAGCTAATTCATCTGAAATCTTTTCAAGCTCTGCTAAGGATATTTTGCTATCCATCATAAGTTTTCTGTTTCCAAGTAGAATGTTTTTACCATCTATTTTAACTTCAATACCATAACCTGGGATAGCTTTGAAGAAATCAAGCTTCTTAAATTCTAATCCTTTTTCCGTGGCACCTTTTACAATGGCCTCCCCAAGTGGATGTTCTGATCCTTTTTCTGCTGAGGCTGCTAATTGTAATAAGTCATTTTGTGCTATTCCATTTATAACAACCACATCTGTAACCTTTGGTTTACCTTCAGTAATAGTACCTGTTTTATCAAATACTATAGTTTGTATCTTATGGGCAGTTTCTAGTGCTACACCACTTTTTATTAAAACGCCATATTCTGCACCTTTACCTGTACCCACCATTATTGCTGTTGGAGTTGCTAGTCCAAGGGCACAAGGACAAGCGATTACTAGAACAGATATAAATATTGTAAGTGAGAATATTTCTGATTCTCCACCAATGAAGTACCATCCTAAACCAGCTAACACCGCCAGGGTTATAACTATTGGAACAAAATAACCTGAAATAACATCTGCAAGTTTTGCAATTGGAGCTTTAGATCCTTGAGCATCTTCTACTAATTTTATAATTTGAGCAAGAGCTGTATCCTTGCCAACTTTAGTAGCTTTATAGTTTATAGTTCCGTTTTTATTTATACTTGCACCAATAATCTTGTCTCCAGCATTTTTTTCTACTGGCATACTTTCACCCGTAAGCATTGATTCATCTACAGAAGTAGTACCCTCTACAACTTCCCCATCTACAGGCATCTTTTCTCCTGGTTTAACTACTATAATATCTCCTACTTCCACTTCTTCAATGGTGATTTCTATTTCTTTTCCACTTCTTATCACTATAGCCGTCTTAGGAGCAAGTCCCATAAGCTTCTTTATAGCTTCAGAGGTCTTTCCCTTAGAAACAGATTCTAAATACTTACCAAGGGTTATTAAAGTGATAATTACTGCCGCAGACTCAAAGTATAAGTCCATAGCATAACTTGTATCGCCGTAAATAATCTTAACTGTTGCAAATATTCCATAAAGAACAGCTGCTGATGTACCTATTGCAATAAGTGAATCCATATTTGGACTTCTTCTAACTAATGCTTTAAATCCAACTGTATAGTATCTATTACCAGCAATTATAACCGGAATAGTTAAAAATAATTGTGATAAAGCAAACACTTCAGGATTCATCATTGGATTAACAAAATCCGGTAGAGGGAGTCCCATCATATGACCCATAGATATATAAAGTAGTGGAACTGTAAATATGGCGGATATAATGAACTTTTTCCATAGCAGTTTTATTTCTTTTTCTTTTCTCTCTTTATCTGCATCTAATGTAGTCTCCTCTTCTATGGCCTTATATCCAGCTTTTTCTATTGCCTTCTTTATATCTATAATTTTCACCTTTGAAGGGTCGTAGCTTATAATTAGCTTCTCAGTTGCATAATTAACATTTGCCTCTGTAACTCCAGCAAGCTTTCTTGTCGCTCTTTCTACAGCCTTTGCACAAGACGCACAGGTCATTCCTTCTATTTTCATAGTTTTATTTCCAGCATCACTAATTGCTTTATATCCTGCTTTTTCAACAGCTGCTTGAATATCTTCTACAGAAATCACTGCTTCGTCAAAGTTTATACTTAGTTTTTCTGTAGCAATATTTACATTTGATTCATTTACACCTTGCAATTTTTTAGTGGCTCTTTCTACAGCTTTTGCGCAAGATGCACAGGTCATTCCTTCTATTTTTAATGACTTATTTACCATATAATTTCCCTCCTTGTATAATTTCATATATTCTATTTACTAATTATCTTTGATAAAAGATCTATAATTTCATCTATTTTCTCACTTCCCTTGTCATGCTCAAAAGCCTCAATAACACAGTGATTCATGTGCTGCTTTAAAATCAACAAATTTGCTTTTTTTAAAAGTGATTGTGCAGCAATAATTTGGTTTGATACGTCTACGCAATACCTCTCAGCTTCTATCATCTTGATAGTTGCTTCTATTTGTCCTTTTGATATCTTTAAAGTCTTTATAGCTTCTTTTTGCTCATTATTCATTATTTCGCCTCTTCCATACCCTACCCCCTGGTGGGGGGGTATATTCATATATTAATACTAATACTACGATATGTCAACCCCTTCTTCAAAGAATTTTTCATTTAAAACTGTTTTACTTTCCAATGACTCCTCTGAAGCATAAGGTATGTATATTATCATTCATTTTCAAAGTTCTTTTGCATTCATATATAATTTCTCATATAAAAAATGAAGCAGCTATTAGACTGCTTCATTCTAGATTTTTAAAGTATATAATCATTTTATTTTTAATTACTATAATTTTGATTTAAGCTTTTTTATTTTTAATAATTATATCATTAGCCCTCAACTCTTCATGACATTGTACAGTAAAAATCATTTGTGCAGAAGATGCACTTTCTATAATTTCACCATTTTCTTTCCTCATATCTTCAAGTTTTATAATCTTGTTATTTCCTTTTACAGCTAAAACTTCAACAAAATCTCCATTATAAACTTTATTTTTTTGTTCTATAGTTGCAATATGAGATTCACTATTATAATTTTTCACAATACCTACAATATCGTAATTACGTATATATGATGAGCTTTCATGATTTTGTTTCATTTCTTCACCAAAGTAAAAACCAGTTGTATATGGTCTATGGCTAGGTTTTATAAGATTGTCCATCCATTTAGAATCAAATTTATAATTTTCAGGACATTCTATGTATTTATCAATGGCTTCTCTATACGCTTTTACTACTGATGCGACATAATAAGAACTTTTCATTCTTCCTTCAATTTTAAGAGAATTTATTCCTGACTCAATAAGTTCTGGAATATGTTCTATCATACATAGATCTTTTGAATTCATTAAATAAACTCCATCATCACCTTCAGTAATTCTATCATAGTTTCCTGGTTCTTTCTCTTGAACTAAATGATATTTATATCTACAAGGCTGCGTGCAAGTTCCTCTATTGGAATCTCTACCAGTCATATAATTTGATAATAAGCATTTCCCAGAATATGCCATACACATAGATCCATGTACAAATGCTTCTACATCACAAGTTTCTGGCAGTTCTTTTCTTAATTTTTTTAAATCTTCAAGACTCATTTCTCTTGCTGCTACAATTCTCTTAACTCCAACCTTATGCCAAAACAAAGCCGTTTTGTAGTTTACACTGTTAGCTTGAGTACTTAAATGTATTTCAAGATTTGGTACTACCTCTTGTGCTATACTAATAACTCCTGGATCAGCAATAAGTAAAGCATCAACACCAATATCATATAATTCACTAAGATATTCTTCTATTCCTACTAAATCTTCATTATGTGGAATTACGTTTAATGTAACATGGACTTTTTTCCCTCTTGAATGAGCAAATTCAAGTCCTTCTTTCAATTCTTCAATTGTAAAATTATTTGCAGCTGCTCTTAAATTCAATTTATTTCCTCCAAGATATACAGCATCAGCACCAAAATTTATAGCAGTCTTAAGTTTTTGTAAATTTCCTGCTGGAGCTAAAAGCTCTGGCTTATTCATAATTTATTTCCCCTCATACTTAAAAATTTCTGTATTATTATCACAAATTTTTCTATGTTTATTTACTAGCTTCAATAATATCAATGCTTGCACTTGCACCAACCCTACTGGCACCTGCATTTATCATATCCATAGCTGAATTAAAATCTCTAACCCCACCTGAAGCCTTAACCCCCATTTCTAATCCTACTGTTTTTCTCATAAGAGCTACGTCTTCTTTAATTGCTCCTCCAGTAGAAAATCCTGTTGATGTCTTAACAAAATCCGCTCCTACTTCTTTAGCTATTTCGCATACCTTAACTTTTTCTTCATCCGTTAAAAGACATGCTTCAATAATCACTTTAACTACTATTTTTTTATTAGCTACATCTACAACCGCTTTTATATCTTCCCTAACTAATTCATAATTCTTTTCTTTTAAAGCACCGATATTTATTACTGTATCTATTTCATCTGCACCATTTTCTATTGCTTGCTTTGTTTCAAAAGCTTTAACTTCTTTAGTTGTGGCTCCTAAAGGAAATCCAACAACTACACAAGTGTTAACAGCTGTTCCTTCAAGTTCTTTACTTACTAATGCAGCATTACAAGAATTCACACAAACTGAAGCAAAGCCGAATTTTTTAGCTTCAGTGCAAAATCTTTTAATATCTTCATTTGTTGCCTCTGGTTTTAATATTGTATGGTCTATATACTTAGCTATATTCATAATTTTTTTCTCCTTATTCTTAAAATTCTATTTAAAATTCAAAATGCCCCTTTTATCAAGGCTCTCTCCAGCCAAGATTTTTCCGCATATTAATTTACTATACAATTAGGTTAATATAGTTTAATCTATATATCAATAAATAAAATTATAATCTGTACTAGCACACTTTTAAAGGAGGAACTTAATTTGTTGAAATATGAAGAAATTATAGAATACATTAAAAACAACATAAAGTCCGAGAAACTCAGCCATTCAAAAAGATTACCCTCTATAAGATCTATTCAAGAACTATTTCAATTTAGTACGGGTACAGTTTTAAAAGCTTATGAGAAACTTGAGCAAGATCATATTATTTATTCCGTACCTAAAAGCGGATATTATGTAGTTGATAATTTTCACAATCAAAATTCTTCTAAACACCCTGTAATTGATTTTTCAGCTGTAAATTTAAATGCCGAAGCTTTTCCCTATAGAAATTTTCAACATTGTCTAAATAAATCAATAGACCTATATAAAGAAAAACTTTTTACATATTCGGATCCTAGAGGATTAAATTCCTTAATTAACGTATTATCAAAACATATTCAAAACTATCAAATTTTTACAAAACCAGATAACATAATTATTACATCAAGCGCTCAACAATCATTAAACATATTATCAATTATGCCCTTTCCAAATGGTAAATCTAATATTCTTGTAGAGCAACCTACATATTATGGAATGATAAAATCTCTAGAACTTAATAATATTCCTACTCTAGGCATAAATAGAGATTTAAATGGAATAAATTTATATGAATTAGAGAAATTATTTAAATATGGTAATATTAAATTTTTTTATAGTATACCTCGGTTCCATAATCCAACTGGGACTTCATACAGTAGACTTGAAAAACAAGAAATTATCAAATTGGCAGAAAAATATGATGTGTATATTGTTGAAGATGATATTGCTGCTGATTTAGACATGAATAAAAAAAATGACCCTATGTTTTCCTATGATACTTCATCAAAAGTAATATATCTGAAAAGTTATTCAAAGATACTTATGCCCGGTTTAAGGGTGGCTGCACTTATATTGCCTAATTTACTGATTAATAAATTTTTACAATATAAAAAGTGGACTGACATGAACAGCCCAATACTATCTCAAGGAGCCTTAGAAATATATATAAAAAACGGTATGTTTGATGCTCACATGAAACAATTAGTTACTTTATATAACGGTCGCATCAATTGCTTGAAAAATACTTTATTAGAATATAAGCATCCAAATATACAATACAATATTCCTGTGTCTGGGTACTTTGGTTGCATTTATGTAAATGGTTCTTTAAAATATGATAAAATAGTTGCCTGCCTACAGAACAAAAATATAAAAATATTTAATACAAGTGAATGTTTCCTCAAAGAATATAAGTGCAATAATTATTTCAGAATTACCATTAGTGAAGTAAATGAAACACAAATAATTAAAAATATACCTATAATACTTGATGTTATTCAAAAAAACTTAAGACATAAAGATAAGGAAATGTAAGAATTATTTTTATTTAGATGTGATAGGAGTGTGGTATAAGATATGTATATTGGATGTAATTGGTCAAAGTCTTTGAAATTTCTTCTTGAAAAAGAAACTGTTAGTGTAGATTATATTAAGTCAGGTGCATATGGGACGTTTAATGAACAGTTTTCAACCATGCGTTCAATGCGCCCAATTCTACTTCATGGTCTAGGATATTTTGAACACACGGGAATGAAAAATATAGAAATCATAGATTTTAATGTTGCAAATAGTCTCCTAAGAAAGTGCAATTCTCCGCATTACGGCGTTCATCTTTCAATTAAAAATTCAGATATGTATCCCGGTATGACTGATGAAAATATATATGAACATATGTCTAGACAGATTCAGATTTTTAAAAAATACTTAACAGTACCATTATTACTTGAAAACATTCCTGATTCACCGAAAGAGCGTGCAATAACTATTGATCATTACCCTTATATTATGCCAGAACAATTTAGTCGGTTGTTTACAGATAATGATGTATCATTTTTGCTTGATCTTACCCACGCAAAGATTACTGCACAATATCGTGGCTGGAATATTCATGATTATATTCGAGCGCTACCACTTAATCGAGTTGTAGAAATTCACGTAAATGGTTCTGGTTATGATAAAGATGGTTTTCCAGCAGATACACATCAATCCATGGAAAATGAAGATTACAAATTATTAGAATGGGTTTTAAATTATACAAACCCAAATGTAGTTACATTGGAATACAATGGAGTAGAGTCAGAAAACGAGGAGACAGTTATTTGTTCTTTAGAAAAACAGCTAAATGAAATACAAAATATATGTATTCCAACCAAATAAATGAAAGTATTAGATATTATAATTCTGTTTCATCGTAAACCATACCCCTAATCCCTATAGATAACTGTTTAGCTATAGGTCTTATCTATTGGTTAACTTAAGAAATATAAAGTATAATAACAATTGAATTAAATTTGATATAATCTTTAGGGGGAATAAATAATGACTTTCGCTAACACAAAAGAGTTTACAAAGGAAGAACTTCTTGATAAAGTTCAATCTAATGCAGAAGAGCTTTTCAGAAGCGGTACATTTTTTTGCAGTGAATCAGTAGTGCAAACAATCAATGAATTATTAGGGAAACCATATGATGAAAATATAGTTAAACTGGCAAGTGGATTTCCAATAGGAATGGGTAAAGCAGGATGTCTATGCGGTGCAGTTTCAGGTGGTCAAATGGCTCTAGGTATGGTATATGGTAGAGTCGAAGGTGAAGCTATGCAAGATATTATGTTTGAAAAAGCTAAGGGTCTTCATGACTACATTAAGAATGAATACAAATCAACTTGCTGTAGAGTAATAACAAGAGAATGGACTGGAGATGACTTTAAAAGCGCAGCAAGAAAGAGCCATTGCATTACAATTACTGGAAAAGTCGCAAGATGGCTCGCAAATGAATTTATCGAAGACGGACAAATTCAAGTAAAACAATAGCAATTGAGTTACATTCAAAAAATAGCAAAGCATTAATAACTTCACAATCCTTTAGCATATTATTTAAAAGAATTGTGAAGTTATTAATGCTTTTTATGATGCCATTTTTAAAAAGACTCTATTATTACATCCATGATTCCTCCACATACCATACCTTCATCTTCAGCCATGGTACCTGTCATATCTATGCTTTGAATTTGATATCCGCCATTTCCAAGTAATTTACGGGCGGTATTAATTATCTCTCCTTCGCTACACCCTCCACCGATACTCCCTAAAATCTTACCATAGGGCCATACAAGCATTTTAGCGCCTGCATTTCTTGGAACTGAACCTTTCGTAGAAATAATTGTAATGATTGCCTTTGGAGAATTATCTTCTTTGCATAATTCCATTAATACTTCATGGTCAAATTCTGGCCTATTAGTTTTCGTAGGTTTAGTAATAACATTGGTTATATCACCCAGTCGCCTATAACTGATAACCTGAGATATAATAGAAATCGCTATCTCTTCCGGTGTAACTGCGCCTATCTCAAGACCTATAGGGGCCTTGACTTTGTTTAACTGCTCTTGAGGATAGCCTTCATTTAACATTTGTTCCATGACACTTTTAACTCGTCGCTTTGAACCAATCATTCCAACATATGCAGTATTATGTTTTAAGACTTGTCTAAGACAATCCATATCATGCCTGTGTCCTCGAGTTATAATAACAACGTAGACAGACTTATTTAAATTAACTAAGTCGAAGCAGTGATCAAAACTCTCACAAATTACTTTTTTAGCAGTAGGAAATCTTTCACTATTAGCAAACGAGGGTCTGTCATCGATAACCGTAACTGAAAAACCTGCTTTTGAACCAAATTCAGCTAATGGCTTAGCTATATGTCCACCACCTAAAACTATTAGGACTGGTTCTGGAAAATAGGGTTCAATTAAATAAGTTTCACTTTCACTAATTTTAACAAACTGAAGAATTCCAGTTTCTAAAGCATATTTTGCCTTTTGGTAAAGTAATTCATCTAAATCAGATACGCGATTATAAGCATTCAGACCTTCCTCAGTAAAAAGTGTTTTATTCTTAAATGGTTTATTTTCACAACCTTTGTTATCCAGCATTGTAATCATAACGGCATTATTTCCTGATCCCACTTCGTCCAGTAACTTTTTATAGGTATCTACATTCATGATTTCATTCCTCCAACTTCATTTATTCTTAATTTTAAGATTGTATCTTTCCAATTCCTTAAGCTTGTCATTAATTATATTCCAAACAAGGATATAAGTCCAAATTTTGTTAAACTCTCACCTTCATATGGCTGTATATTTATTTTTTATATGCAAATACTAGGAACATAAAAAACAAACTTTAACATATTATACAATAATATAGTCTTCATTCCCCTAAGATATACAAACCTTTCAGTGGAGGTGTTCACATTGATGTTTTTCATAAAAACCTATACATTTGAAAATATAAAATATAAGCTTTTACTATTATACCTGCTGAATGTAACAGACATATTATTTACTCTTTTACTTCTGTCTACAGGCTTATTTATGGAGGCAAACTTCTTAATGGCAAAAGCAGTTCAAAGCATATCTTCTAGCTTTATATTGAAAATTGTACTACCAGCAGTATTATTATTATACATATACCTTAGAATGAAAAAGGCAACTGGAACCCAATTAAAACAATCTAACCTTATTCTTAATATTATTACTGGAGTTTATATTATAATCAATATTTCTCATTTAGTATGGTTTTTGTTATTTTGTTTTATATAATATTTCCTATGCGATAAGTAAAACTTCACAAGGAGATTTAAGCTCCCAGTGAAGTTTTCATCTTTAGTAAATTATCTATTTTCACTTAAGATATAAGAGTACTCTGATTCTAAAATGTGCTTGTGAATGATTGTAATGCAATTGAAAAAGTCTGATACAATATGTTATAATTATAGAATTACATAGTGTAAATTAGATAAATAATTAACGCTTCAGGAGGTAAGTTAATGAATAAATCAAAGGTATATTTCACAAATTTAAGAACAAAGCCGGGATGTAATCTACTAGATAAGCTTCAAAAACTTGTAGTAGAAGCCGGTATAAAAAACATAGATTTTAAGGATAAATTTGTAGCTGTAAAAATTCATTTTGGAGAGCCAGGAAATCTTTCCTACATACGACCAAACTATGCTGCGACTATTGTTAAACTTATTAAAGAGCTTGATGGTAAACCTTTTCTTACTGATTCGAACACCTTATACTCTGGAAGAAGGCATAATGCAATAGACCATATTGAAGCTGCTATGGAAAATGGCTTTAATCCAATTTCTGTTGGATGTAACTTAATTATAGCAGATGGATTAAAGGGCGGAGATTATAGAGAAATTCCCATCAATCAAAAACATTGCAAAACCGCTAAAATAGGCTCCGCTATTGCAGATTCAGATATAATTATTTCTATGACTCACTTTAAAGGTCATGAAATGACTGGCTTTGGCGGAACACTCAAGAACTTAGGTATGGGCTCTGGTTCCGTTGGTGGAAAGCTTGAAATGCATTCTGCCTCTAAGCCTTTTATGAAAAAAAAGAACTGTATAAGCTGTGGAATGTGCGTTAAGAATTGCCTACATGAAGCAATTTCCTTTGATGAAAACAAGAAAGCAACCATAGATTATGATAAATGCATTGGCTGTGGCCAATGTGTTGCAGTATGTCGTTTTGGCTCAGCAACAATAAAATGGAATGAATCTGCTGATACCGCTAATGAAAAAATTGCTGAATATACTTATGCTGTTATTAAAGACAAACCAAATTTCCATATTAGCTTTATTATGAATGTTTCCCCTAATTGTGATTGTTCACCAGAAAACGATGTGGCAATCGTTCCAGATATAGGTATCGCCGCTTCCTTTGATCCAGTTGCCTTAGATCAAGCCTGCGTTGATATGGTTAACAATGCAATTGCATTGAACTCAACTGAGCTGACTGATAGACATTATCATGAGGGCCTGGATAAATTTTCTCATATACATCCTGATACAAATTGGAAGGTTGGACTAGTCCATGCAAAAGCTATTGGCATTGGTACTGACGAATATGAATTGGTAATAGTTAAATAGAAAAATGCTATTTAGATTATTAATTATCAAAAAAATTCTAACACCTCAATTTACTAAACTTGTAAATTTTTTTAGTAATCTAACTGTAAAAAAAGTAGAAAGTGAATAGGCTATCCACTTTCTACTTTTTTGTATTTATAAATTTATTATAATCATGTTTCCGAAAATCTTAATATTCCACATTTCTTAACGATAGCCCTTTTGATTTAGCCATTAAGCTATATTTTATCTCTGTATTTTCACTTAACAAGGTTTCTATATCCTCTAATTTAAGCTTTCCTTCACCTATATCTAAAAGGCTTGCTATAATAATCCTTACCATATTCCATAAAAAATCGTCACCGTTAATTTCTATTTCTATCACATCATTTTTTTCTGTTATGTTTATATAATTAATAGTTTTAATAGTAGATTTACCATTCTCGGTGACCGTAGCAAACCCTTGAAAGTCATGAGTTCCAACTAAAGCTTCTGCCGCAATCCTCATTTCTTCTAAATTAAGTATCGTCTCACTATGATAAACATATTTTCTATTAAATACATTTCTTACTTCATTATTATTTATTTTATACACATAAGTAATTGATTTTATATTATGCGCCACATGAAATTTTTCACTTGCCTCCACCATGAACTTTACTACTATATCATCTGGTAAAAATTCATAAAGATAGTCTAGCATTGCGTCAATACTCAACTCGCAATTGGTATGAAAGTTTGCCATATAATTTTCAGCATGTACCCCTACATCCGTTCGCGCGCAGCCTGAAACCTCAATAGTTTCTCCTGCCATCTTAGACAATACACTTTGAATTTTACCCTGCACCGTTAAATCATTATCCTCTTGTTTTTGCCAACCTTTATATCTACTTCCATCATATGCTAATATCATCTTTAAATTTCTCATATATATCCGCCTTTAACTTATTCGATTATTCATAATTTAATTTTACCCTATGAACACTTTAATTATAACTTTCCTGTTAAAATAAAGCTATTACATTTATCATTAATTTGGCTTACTTTAAAGTAAAATTAGAACAAATTTCGTTTTAAAACTGTTATACTGAAATTACAAATAAATAATTATCTTTTAGGAGGTACCCAATGATTACAACAATTGGCTTTATAGCCGCAGCTTTCACTACTCTTTCTTTTCTACCACAAGCGATAAAAGTAATTAAAACTAAAAACACCTCTGGCATTTCCTTTAGCATGTATCTTATGTTTACCATAGGTGTTTTTTTATGGCTTATATATGGAATCCTTACAAAACAAGCCTCTGTATCACTAGCCAATGCTATAACCTTTATATTTGCAACAATAATTTTAAAATATACTTTTGACGATATAAAGAAAGCTAAGAAAGCTATGCTTAAAATAGAAGTTAAAGAGTAAGTATGTAATTTCGACCAAGTGACTTGCAATAGGACTCGATAAAACAGCTTAATTTAGATTAGGTGTTTTTTCTTATATTATGCTAACAAAAGTATATATTGCTCAGAATGCATTTGAACAAGCCTTAGTAATTCAAAATTTATTTTATTTGCAGGTGCGTTAAGAAAAACATTTGTTTGAGCGTAAGCGAGTTAATGTTTTTTAGCAACTGTGAATAAAATAAATTTTAGAATTACTTGGCGAAGTGAAAGCATTCTAGCAATATATACTTTTTGTTAAAGCATAATATAAGAAAAAACTTTTAATCAAATTTCCTGTTTAGAGCTCATATTGCAAGACACTTGGTCGAACTTTGATACTTTATTGCCCTAATATATTGGTTCATGGTGATTCCCAGAAAAACCATCCACCATTACATCTAGTCTCTCCCCAGTATCCTCTTTTATTTCTACAGGTTTTAATTTTTTTACTATACCAAAGGGTTCCTTTAATGAAAGTTTATCACCACGTCCGGATATAACCCACAAGGTTTTATAGCCTTTTGGAGTTACCCCTAGGTTTACTTCACCCTTTCCATCTGTAAAATATATTAGTATGTTTGTATGAGAATTATTTACATAATCAAAAACTGGTGTAAACTTTGTACCTCCACCCGTTATGCTTCGCCTGCGTACATTATAAATGGATTTTACCTTGTATGCTTGTCTTATCTCAGTATCACATTCAAGCAGTGTTATTTCATGTTTATATGTTTTTACTATATTAAAAACTTCTTTTATCGCTCCATGAAATTCCTCATCACTTATGCTACCACTTATATCTATAGCCAGGGTAATCTTAGCTGTATGTCCCCTAAGTTCTCCTCTTAAATCCAATCTGTTTGGTTGACGTCTACTTCTTCTTGTAATTGTCTTTTTTTTGTCTCCTTCTAAAGTTCCCATCATTTTTCTTAGATACATATTCCAAGGAATTTCACCTTTATTACCCGCAAGGCTCTTAAGAATACCCTCCAAATAAAGAGGAACTTCACCCTTCTCTGCTAACACTACAAATTTCTCTGTAAAATTTTTAAGAGTATCCTCATCCATTTCTGTGGATTCTAGCCACAAATCATGAGTTTTAGAAGCATCATATTCACTTTCTATGTGCTCGTACTTAGACTCATCTTCTTGACTTTCATCTTTTTCCTCTAATAAATTTAGAGCCATTTGAATTTTTTCAGCGTAATACTCCATAGTCATATATGTTTGCATTTTTAAACTATACTTAAAATTTATACTATCTAAAGTTGTTGCAAAGTGTGGAAGATCCTTCAGATGCTGATTCACTACTATGTCCATGGCCATATTAATAGCCAAATTACTATATTTTTTTTTAAGCACCCTTGCACGATTTAAATGGAAGGATAGTATGTGATAAATCTCATGTTTAATAGTGCTTTTCATCTGGTCTGCAGTAAGATTCAAAAAAATGTATGGATTAAAATAAATTACATACCTAGATAATTTAAAATTAACAGCTGTGGGCGACGTTATATCATATAATACCTCTCTAGACATTTGAAGCAGAAAATAGCCATAGAAGTTTTCATTATCTTCTATAAGCATAAAATTAACCATGGTAACAAGTTTCAAAAAATCTTCATTAAAATCTTTTGGCATGTTTTCAATTGTCTTCACATTAGAAATCTCGTCATAAAGCGAGTTTTTAAGACTTTCAAATATTTTTCCCATAATATCACCTAGCCTTTTATCTCATTATAGGCCTTAAAATACATTTCAACAAAAGCTTCATTTTCCAAACATAACTTATAAACATTATTATAGCTTTCTTTAATATCCTGCATAATACCTACCCCTAGGTCCACAGGATAAGCTCCTAAAAACTCTACTAATCTTTCTATATCACTTTCTAAAATTTCTTTTCTATCTAAGGTATGTAAAATATTTTTTGCAATCAAATATAATCTTGTGTGGCTTTCTTTTTTCACTTTTGCTATAACCTCTTTTGATAATTCCGCATGTGCAAACACCTCTTCATAGGAAATTAAAGGTTTATTATTCTCCTGTGCAAAAGCCATAAACTCATGAGCGATCCTATCTCCTAAATTGCCCTTTAGAATATTTAAAAATACTCTTTTAGGAATCTTATCACTATTTTTTTTGTAAAGTCCATAGCTTTTAGAAACCCGTTCAAAACTTCTAGGCGTTGCCTTTATTTGCTCGCCTGTTAATGTACTTTGTAAATATTCTGGGAAAGTAGATATAAACTCTATAACCTTTTGCTCTAGGTTATTTTCAATAGCCCAGGTCAGCCAAGCTTTTGAATCACTTTCCATATAAAGCCAAACAAATCTATTCTCTTGTGCTGCATCCATATAAACTACTTGATAATCAACATCATCGCCATATTTACTAGAAGGATTCATTGCAGCTAATATTTTCACTTTATCATCAAGCTTATACCCATTTATATCTCTGTTTAGTATAAGATTCATAAGCTCTTGTTGCACTGTATGCTCGCAACGATTTATTTCATCAATAAATAAAAACACGTCCTTGCCATCATGTATCAAGCTATCTATTTCTTGTAGCTTTGTGTGAACGGCATAAACAGTATTTCTTTTACTAATAACCCTACCGCTATCATCCTTAAAACTATAGTCCTCAACTGTTGGAAGACCGCCGATTTCTCCTTCTTTTAAAAGGTTTCCATCTATAATAACTAGGCTCCAGCCTTTCTTCTTTGCTAACTCTTTAGCCAAGGCAGTTTTTCCTATACCACTTTCCCCTACAATTATTGGAACCTCATCTGTTTCTATAACAAGCTCAGCACTTTGCAATGTATCCTTAAAATTCATAATTTATCTCCTCTTATATCAGCTTCAGTTTTTCATCAACTGCTATTTTTTTGCAGGTTTTACTTCCATATTTATAAATAAAAATGGTTTTATCCATTGATATATTACCATATTTCTCATTTATACTTTCACAGTTCATAAAATCCCTTACGTATTTTTCTGATATATCTTCTTTAGATAATGCATCTTTAAAAGCCATTTCTACTGTATCCCTCGGTAGGTCATTAATAAAATATTTTATTACCAGGGCATTGTGTTTTAAAAACAATATTTTTTTATTTTCATCTATATTTGAAATGAACTTTATAGCAGCTTCATTTTTAGTAATAGCCAATATCTCTGCCCCCGTGGTGGAATTTTCTATATCTCTTAATGTCTCATAATTTTTTTCTATAGCTAAAAGCTGTATTTCTTCAATTGGGTTGTCTATAAATCTTATAGAGTCATAATCCTTTTCTATAGCTAGTTTTTGTAATTCCACGCTGGGACTTTTAGCATATTTTATTGCGTATCCCTTTTGAAGAAGACCCACTTTTATCAATTCTTCACAAGGATTTTCAATGAATCCCAAAGTATTCCAACTCTTGGACACAACATATTTTTTCATATCATAATTTGGGTTTTCTATAAATTCAATGGCCATGCAATTGCTTTTTATTGCCATGTCCTGCATTTTTTCTGTAGGATTTTTTATATAACGTATCATTATCCCATCTTTTTTTATAGCCCTAAATTTCATTTCTTCACTAAGATTTTCAATATTTTTTATAATAATTGGGTTACTATCTATCATTTGTAGAATTTTATCATCTGTCATAAAAATTCACCTCACTGCTAGGCATCTCCAAAAATCAACTATTCTGTACGCTAGTATCTTTTTATAACCGCCTTATTAATTTAATATAATTATACCATAAAGACGAAAAATATAAATAGTTGTTAACTGTCCCTTGTCTATTTCCTGACTATTTTCTGGTCATTTCAAAAATTCAATTATTTTTTACGAACTAAAAAAAGAGATATTTCTATCTCTTTTATAAACGAATCAAAAATTTTTAAATTTATAATCCAAGGTACCGTTGCCCCAATTTTTGCACCTATCTTTATGATAGGTGGGTGTCCTCAGAGATGTTTAGCAGTCCTTGCCACTTAAATATTGGTCTTATAGGCCTAGTATGCACCTAGATCTTGAACTCCCGTATAAATATTGTAGGTTGAAAATAAGAGCTTCACGAATATCCCAGAAATATAAATTTATATAAAATTTTCAAGTAGGTTTAATTCCTATTTATTAATTTCATTATAGCAGAATTAAAATAAAATTCAATAGTAAATTAAGGGTTTTTGAAAAAAAAAACTGGTCACAAGATATAAAATATAGTATCATTCACACTTATTAATTATTTTAGTGAGATCTAAGCAATAATGCCTTGTTTTTTTAAGTATGCCTTCGAATTCTTATGTGAAGTCGTAGCCTCATGCTCCCTTTGCATTTTCTTCATAGACTTTAATATAATAACATCGGCAATATTCATGCCTTCTGAAGATAAAATTCCTAAGTTTGCTATTGTCTCTTCTGCGGTTTCTGCAACAATTCCGTTTCTAGCAGGCACAATAGAATCATTTATAGCCAAAATTGCAGATTGTACAGCAACTGATGCTGAGGTAGAAAGTTTTAATGCGCATCCTTCCTTTGCACCATCACATATCATACCACTGGTATTTGCTATGGCATTCTTTATAACTCCATCTATTTGATCATAACTTGCGCCCATTAGCCAAGCTATTGCTATACCTGCCCCTGTTCCAGCTGCAACACCACAAGCACACAGTGCTGATAATCTTCCTATATAATGTTTTATATAGCTGTTCATCAAATGGCTTATTGCAACAGCTTTAGCTAGTTTCTCATCGTCTACATTAAATTTATTTTTATATGCAACTAAGGGTAATATTGCTGTAAGTCCGTTATTTCCGCTTCCATTACTGCTCATAACAGATAAATTTATTCCGGACATTCTAGCATCACTAGCAGCTGCCGTTAGCATCATTGAAGATGTCATTAAGTCCTCTGAAAGAAAGCCTTGGTCTATGCTTTTCTTAAGACTAAATCCAACTCCCATGCCCATTTTTTCTTTAAGGCCTAGCCTAGCGATAGTTTCATTCATTACTACTCCCTCTAACATAAAAGCAATATCTTCATGAGGAATTTTTTCAATCTCCACTATAATTTCTCTAATTTTTAAACTATATAAAATATTTTTCCCCACATTGCTTTTTTTATCCTCTATTCTTAAATCTAAAAGAACTTCGCCAAGGGCTTCAATATAAACAAATCTGTTATGTTTACCGCTTATAATTACACTACACTTGCCTTTATCTGTTACAAGATTTACTTCTACATAAATCTTATCTACAGTATCTTTAATGTTCAATGATAATTTTCCGCTATGTAAAAGTTCTTTTGCAAGCTGAACTTGTTTTTCATTAATTCCTTCAAGTACCCTTAAGTCCTTTTGACTTTCTCCACCAATAAAACCGAGGCCTGCTGCAATATAAAGCCCAACTTCATGAGTGTTTGGTATCCCAACTGACAATCCATTTTTATATATATTAGGACTAACGAAAACTTCTGCACTTTCTATATAATTAAAAGTTACTAATTCTTTAGCCTTTGCGCAAGCAAGCGCAACAGCTACTGGCTCAGTACATCCCATGGCAGGAACAACTTCTTCTTTCAGTGTTTCAACTATAAGATTTCTTAATTTCATAAAATCACTCCCTCTGTGTATTAGCCTACTTTAGGCTATAGTAATATGCATTCCAGTAATATCCCTCTAATATATCAAAAACTTATGTAGTTCTTATGAATGTTTTTTTTGGAGATGCCTAATACATATTAGAGCAATATTCATGCCAAGAAAATAATACTTGGAAAAGCACTTTAAATACTATTTTTTCTCAAAATGATAAAATACAAGTAAAAACAGTATCAAAATGAGATTTATTTCTCATTTTGATACTGCTTTATTTTATATTCTTTTAATTTTCTATAAAGTGTTGCCCTACTTAATTCTAAAGCCTCGGCAGCCTTTGTAATTGATTGTTTACTATTCCCAAAATGTTCTAAAGCTTTTATAATTTCTTTTTTTTCTAATTCCTTAATAGGTACAATCCCTACATTTTTATTGATTTCTAAAGTAACTGATGAAAATTTCAGCCTCTTGGGCAAATCCTTACATTGTATAACTGAACTACCACACATGTTTACGGCATATTCTATGGTATTTTCCAGTTCACGTACATTTCCTGGCCATTGATAATTCATAAAAATTTCTAATACATCATCCTCTATTTTACTTATATGCTTTTCTAGCTTAACATTACATTTTTCCAAAAGGTAATCTACAAGAATAACTATGTCATCTTTTCTATCTCTTAATGGAGGTATATTAATTGGAATTACATTTAATCTATAAAACAAATCCTGCCTAAACTCTCCTTCTAACACTTTTTCTTCTAAATCTTTATTTGTAGCTGCAATAATTCTTACATCTATGGGAATGGACTCTTTTCCACCAATCTTCTCAATAACGAATTCCTGTACTACCCTTAAAAGTTTAGTTTGAAGATGAATAGGCATATCTCCGATTTCATCTAAAAAAATAGTTCCCTTATTTGCTAATTCAAATTTGCCAGCCTTCCCGCCTCTTCTTGCCCCTGTAAATGCTCCATCCTCATATCCAAAAAGTTCACTTTCTAGCAATTCTTCTGGTATGGCCGCACAATTTATTGGAATAAACGGCCCCTTAGCTCTAGTACTATAAAAGTGAACAGCCCTTGCAAATAGCTCTTTTCCCGTTCCACTTTCTCCCTGAATAAGTACTGTAGAAGTAGATTTCGAAGCTTTTTTTGCTTCTACTTTAACCTGCTCTAAACATGAACTACTCCCTATAATACTGTCAAAAGAAGTAATCATAGTGCCTGTGGTAATATTATTTACTGTTTTTAGCAAATCAGAAATATTACTAAAGGAACACACGGTGCCAAAACTTTTTTCACCAATACTAATAGGCTTAGCATCAAAAACTCCCCTAAAATGATGATTATCCCTATTATAAGTGAATTCTTTATTTTTTACATTCTTATGTTTCTCAATAAGCAGATCAAAATCTAAACTGCCAATAAGATTTTTTATATTGGTATTTAAGATCTCGTTTCCCTGCAGCTTAAATAGCTCTGCTGCTTTGGCATTATAATGAAGAATATTTCCTGAGTGATCTGCTGCTATAATCCCTCTATCTACAGAATCAAGAACTATCTCAAGTTCACGTGCTAAAAGCTTTATCTGCTCTGTATTTTCCTGTTCTAATAGCTTTGATGATATTAAATCTGCCATTCTATTTAAAAAATTCATTAAATTTTCTTTATTATTTATAATAGCATCCCTTTGTTCTTCTTCAAAGGCGATAAGACCAATAACTCCAACAGTATCATTCCCTACATGAATCGGACAACAGACCTCTGCAAATTCCTCGCAGTTGTCTGCATTCTCACATTCTAAGCAAGTAAAATGTTCCCCAGGATTTTCAATAATAAAACTCTCTCCGCGAGTTAAAGAAAATCCAAAAGCAGATTTTTCATCAACCTTTTCTCCAATACAATTTCTATATCTTCCGGTACCTGCTATTCTATTATAATTATTATCTACAACAGTCACATCAACCCTTATGACACTTGATATTGCCTCAGAAATCTTCTGAACATTTGAAACAATTTTTATCAAATCCATCCTAATCATCCTTTTGTTTTTTACTTAAATTCCCCCTCATTATATATCTGGTGCCACCCACGTGGCAAGTGGCAAGTTTCCCGGCTAGCTATGGGGACTGTTAACAATTAATTGAACTATATTATTAAAATCCTCAAAAATAAATACAAATCATAAATTTGGGGATAATATTATTGAAGGAAGGTGTTCCCATGGACGAAGGTCTAATAGTACTAGTTAGAGGCATCGTTGGATTTTTTACCTTATTAATATTTACCCGTGTTCTTGGCAAGCAACAAGTTAGTCAGCTTACTTTTTTTGATTATGTAGTTGGTATAACTATAGGGTCTACTGCCTCATCTCTAACTACAGATTTAACTAGTAGAGCATGGCCTCATTGGGTAGGGTTATTTACATGGACTGCTTTATGCTTAATTTTACAACTTATAACCCTTAAATCAAAGACTGCTGAAAAATTCCTAGATGGTGAACCAACTATTGTTATTATAAATGGAAAAATACTCGAGGAATCCATGAAAAAATTTCGTTACACCATAGGCGACCTTCTATCGCAGTTAAGAGATAAAGACATTTTTGACTTAGACCAAGTCGCTTATGCAATACTGGAAAAAGACGGCCAACTATCCATCTTAAAAAAGCCCGAATGTGATCCAGTTACTCCAAAAGATTTAAAAATTAAAACTGCAACTGCAAGTATTGATTTCGAAGTAATTTATGATGGATCTATTGTGCAAGACAGCTTAGATAGCATGCATCGGAGTGAAAAATGGCTAATGACGAAATTAAAAAAGCAAGGTATTACCGATGCTTCTGAAGTGTTCTTAGCTACCTATAATGCGACCAGTGGCTTACATATAGATCTCTATGAAGATCATATAGAAGAAAACAAAAAATAATAAAGGAGCTGCTTAATATTATGAAAAAATTTATATCATATTCTATACCCATAGTTACTTTAACATTTTTTGTATTATTAATGCTAGGAGGTAATTATTTAAAAAAGCCTCATAACTCTTCGGAAGATGTGGTTGCTCTTGTAAATCTATCTATAAAACATGCAAAAGTTGAAAAATGGGATATGCTTCAGCAAGATATCGAGAGAATAGATTTTGCCTGGAAGAAAATTATACCACGCATTCAATTTAGCGTTGAAAGAGATGAACTATATAATATAAGCTTAAACCTGGCTAGACTTCGCGGCTCCATATCCTCTGAGGATAAAACTAGTACACTAATAGAATTAAATGAAATTATTGAAAATTGGGATGAGCTAACACGATAGTTTATAAAGCTCAAATTAAATTTTTTTCTTATATTATGCTATAACGAAAAGTATATATCGCTAAAATGCGTTCACTTCGCCAAGTAATTCTAAAATTTATTTTATTTACAGCTGCTAAAAAGCATAAACTCGCTTTCGCTCAAACATATGCTTTTCTTCACGCATCTGCAAATAAAATAAATTGTGAATTACTAAGGCTCGTTCAAACGCATTCTACGCAATATATACTTTTTGTTAGCATAATATAAGAAAAAAAAGTTTGTTTTGAAAATAGACATTATACTTTCTTTATTCCCAATCATTTTAAAAGGCTCTATTATAGTAGCAGAGACAAAAATCAATTTATATTTTATACAATATTTGATCTTATTTGTAATATAAGATTCTTATTGGGATAAATCTCTATACAGTGATAAACTTGTATCAAAAGAGACAATGAATGAAATTTTCACACCCTACAAAGAAAATTATGGATATGGCTGGTTAATAGATAAAAACCATAATCGTAAAAGGGTTCACCATAGTGGTGGGGGGAGCGGCTTTAGTCACCAATTTCATAGATATATAGATGATAAAGTTACCATTCTTGTATTGAGTAATTATGGGTTTTCCAATTCACTTAATATTAATCAAAGTATTGCAAAAATAGTTTTTGATGAGAAGTGTTGTATACCCTCAAAGCCTAAAGAATTTAATTTAGATTACTCTAGAGAAAATAGTTTGTTTTGAAAATAAAAATTTTTGCTCCAAATAGGCAGGCTATCGCCTTTAAAGACTTTCGAAAACAAAATCTATTTACACAAACATATTTGGCTTTTAATATATATAAGCCTACGGCCACGCTATCGCTTTTTCAGAGGTGAATTAAAATGCCTTTTTATGAATGTCAGAATTGACTTAATATTGGCAGTCATGTAAGAAGTGAAAGATAGTATATAGTCTCTTAGTTTATGGAATGTAAAATTCCTGCAAGCAGCTCAAGGACAACGGAGACCATATGGAATTTTGAACTAAACTCTTTTTTCTTAGATTATGCTAACAAAAGTATAGATTGCGCGGAATGCATTTGAGCAAGCCTTAGTAATTCTTAATTTATTTTAATTGCAGATGCGTAAAGAAAAATACTTGTTTGAGCATTAGCGAGTTAGTATTTTTTAGCAACTGCAATTAAAATAAATTTTAGAATTACTTGGCAAAGCGAAAGCATTCTAGCAATCTATACTTTTCGTTATAGCATAATATAAGAAAAAAATTTTAATTTAAAATGAACTTTTTTTAACCACATGAAGCTCATGTAGCGCCCTAGTTGCCATCACATATCTAAGTTTATCCTCTTGCTTATATTCATACCCCGAAGCACTTGGCTGATCTAATACCATGATAACTGCATCAAATTCAAGCCCCTTAGCAAAATAGGATGGAATGACCACAATGCCACTATGATACACTGCATTTTCATTGCTAATAATTTTAACCTTAGCACTATCTTTAATTAGCTTAAAGATTTTTTCTGTTTCACTTATATCTTTACAGATAATTGCAATATTTTCATATGCCTTACTTTTAAAATCTTCAATTTTTTGTTCCATATAACTTTTAAATTCATCCACATGGTCAATTGATATTTCAGTTACAGCCTCACCATTTCTTACTATGGGAACAATAGGCTCTGCGCTCAAATATTTATTAGCATACTCCATAATTTCCACCGTAGATCTGTAGCTAGTATTTAATTTAAATTCATGAACATTACATTGTGGGAGTATATTTTTCAAGTCGTGCATAGGAAGTCTTCCCTCATATGGAATTATTCTCTGATTGCTATCTCCAACTATAGTTAAAGACGTACACTTTGTTAATTCCTTTATTACTAGGAATTGAAGTTGATTATAATCCTGAGCTTCATCTATTACTACATGTTTTATTTGCTGAGAAATCTTTATTCCATCTAACTTAATTTTAAAATATAAAATACCACCTAAATCATTTTCTGTTAATCTTTTGTACCCATTAATCTTGTTATATAAATCAACACAGTTTCCATATTCCATCCAAGTAAGATTTCTTTTTAATTTTATTATTTGCTTAATAACTTCTCGTATTTCAAGTTTCCTATTAAACTCTAAATCATTTACTTTAAAACCCTGTTCTTCCTCAGATAATGAAGCTACAGTTCTTTCATATTCCTTTTGTATAAGTCTAACTTTTTCATCACGAACATCCCTAATTTTAGAGTAAATAATTCTTTTAATTTTCTTGCTTCTTCTAAATAAGGGCATAGTTTTAAAATAATTATAAAACATTTCCATTATGTCTTCTTTAGATAATATTACCTCATTCATAAATGATATATCTTCTATTTTAAAGTATTCAATATCTAATTTTTCTACTGCATCATCAAGGAAGTTTTTATACTCTACAGAATTTTTATACATGATGTCCTCTGTAAATTCACTTTCTCCACTAAGCACTTTTTCCATGTATTCTTTTAGACTCATTACTTCCTGAACCTCTAAAATATCAAAGGCAAAGTCTCTAAAAGTTGTCTGTTTAACCCCTGATTCCCCAAGGCTTGGAAGCACTAAAGATATATACTCCATAAATACATTGTTTGGTCCGAGTATTAGAACCTTATCTTGAAGTATTTTTCTGTAATTATAAAGTAGGTATGCTACCCTATGAAGTGCGATAGTAGTTTTCCCGCTTCCTGCTACACCATCCACTACAATAGTTTTGGTTCTTGGTTGTCTTATTAAATCATCTTGTTCCTTTTGTATTGTCATTATTATATCTTTTAATTTTTCTGAAGCATTGCTACTAAGCACCATTTGAAGTATTTCATCTTTTATATCTAGTGCTGAGTCAAACATACCCATAAGTTTTTCTTTTTTTATAATATATTGTCTCTTAGCTAGAATGTTTACTAGTACCTTTTCTTTAGGAGCCTCATAAAAAGCCTCTCCCAGTGCTCCAGTGTAAAATAGGGATGCAATTGGAGCCCTCCAATCTACTATTAATGGTTCATATGTATCCTCTGGCGTAACTCCAAATCTTCCTATATACATTTTATTAATACCAAAATCTTCTTCTGAGAAATCAATTCTTCCAAAATAAGGAGAGCTCTTAAGCTCTGTTAATTCCTTAAGTCTTCTATCAATAGTTTTGAAGGCTTCCTCTTTAACATATATCTCATGATCAAAATATTCTATTACCATATCTTCATCATCTCTGTAGTCTTCAATTACTTTTTTCCTATATTCTAAAATATATTTTGTAATTTCCTTTCTTTTCTCAATATATTTTAGAATTTCTTCACTAATAATTTCAACATCAACCTTCAATTTTTCTTCTTCTACATTGAATTCTAGTTGCTTCTTTAATTCCACTTCTATGAGACTAGCATCCATATCATATTCATTATTACTCAAAACTATCACCCCATTTCAATGGTTATATTTTTATAAAATTTCTTGCCATCCTATAATATCTGCAATACCAAGGCCTGGAGAATCATTAATACTTATTCTATTGCCTGTAACACTAGCCCCTCCAATTATCGAATCATGCTCAAATAACAACATAGTGTCTAGGTCCGCTTTAATCATATTAGATTTTGATGCTGCAAAACTAGCTGCTGCGGTTATGCCAATTCTACTTTCTAGCATACAACCCATCATGCATCTTATACCCATATTTTCTGCCATATTGTATATTTTTATTGCATTATTTATGCCTCCACACTTCATAAGCTTAATGCTTATAAGGTCCGCTGCTCTTCTTTCAATTATCTTAAAGGCATCTGAAGGACCAAAAACTGCTTCGTCTGCAAGAATTTTCGTTTCTACATTATCTGTAACATATTTTAATCCATCTATATCCCAAGCATTAACCGGCTGCTCAACGAACTCAATATCCAGTCCTAGATCTTCAAATTTCCTAATAATACTTACAGCTTCCTTTGGTCTCCATCCTTGATTGGCGTCTACCCTTATTTTTGTTCCTCGCCTTACTGCTTTCCTCACGGCTTTTACTCTCTCTATATCAAGATCTATATCATTTCCAATTTTTACTTTTAAATAAGTATACCCATTCAATACGGCTTCTAAAGATTTCCTTACCATTTGTTCCACTGTATCATTTGCTATTGTAAGATCTGTAGTTAATGAAGTTTTATATCCCCCCAAAAACTTATAAAGAGGTAACCCATATTTTTTACAAAGCAAATCATATATAGCAATATCAATAGCAGCTTTCGCACTATTATTTCCGTGAATGGAATTATGAATTACTTTCATAATTTCCTCAAGATTATCAATGTCCAGGCCTAGAATTTCAGGTTTAATATAATTTATTGCACCAATAATTGAATTCTCGGTTTCACCCGTTATAGAAGGTGTTGGAGCTGCACTTCCGTAACCTACTTCTCCTGTATCTGTAATCATTTTTATAACTATTTCATCAGAGTATGTAAGAAATCTCTTTCCTACTCTATATGGTTGTTTTAAAGGAGTGCTAATTTTTCCCATTTTAATCTCTTTTATTTTCATAATTATCCCTCGCTAAAAGTTTTATATTATTTACAGTGTTGCACTTGTTCATAATATTATATTATACCTCTATATCCACTTTAATTCTACAATTTTTAGATTAATTATTTTAAAAATATATCCCTATTTAAATACTAAGACCTATATCTTATTTAAAAGATACAGGTCTATAATTTACTACATTTTTGCTAAGACATCCATGTTATAAAATAAGATGTAGTCTACTTTGCTAATTCATATAATGCATGAGCATATATTTTCGCATTCTTAATTAAATTATCAATTGTAATATATTCATTTTTCTTATGAATAGTATCTGGTTCTCCTGGGAACATTGGTCCAAATGCTACAGTGTTAGGCATTTCTTTAGCATAAGTTCCTCCCCCAATAGATACTAATTTAGCTTCTTCTCCAGTTTGCTCAGTATAAACCTTTTGAAGCGCTTTTATAATTGGGCTGTCTGGTGAAAAGTATAAAGGCTCTTGATGAACAAATTTTTCTACTTTTATTCCAGTTCCTTCTATTCTATTATTAAATGGATTCATCATATCTTCTAATTTCTTGGTTACAGGGTATCTTAAATTCAAAGTCATTGTAGCTGAATCTTCATCCATGCGTACAACTCCAACATTAAAGGATAATTTTCCTGAATTCTCATCTTCAAGACAAACACCAAAAGACTCACCATGTGTTTCCATACCTATGTTCTTATTTAAAAACCCTACAAATGCTGACACATCGTTTGTTCCAAGGTTCACAGTTCCAAGGAATGCAAATACTTGCATTATAGCATTAACTCCAAGCTCTGGTGTACTTCCATGAGCTGCTTCACCTATAGATTTAATTATTACCATATCTTCTTTAACTTCTGCTGAAAGCTTGTAATCCATTTGTTTTGCAAAAGCATCTAATGCAATAATAATATTTTTTGCGTCTTTAGCTACAATTCCCGCTTCACAATAATCCGGTACTATATTAGCTACTTGACCACCCTTGATATATTTTATGTGATTTTCACTTGAATTCACCTTATTAAAATCTTTTACAATGTTGAAAATAGTTATACCTTTTTCTCCATTAATTATTGGATAGTCTGCATCTGGTGTAAAACCAGCAACTGGTGCTTTTTCTTTTTCTAGGTAATGTTCAAGTTCCTTGCTTCCTGTTTCTTCATTAGTTCCAAATAAAACCCTAATTCTTTTAGAAACAGGTAATTTTGCATCTTTAATGGCTTTTAGTCCGTAAAGTGTTGCCATTATAGGGCCTTTATCATCTGTAGTTCCACGTCCATACATTTTACCATCATGAATTTCTGCGCCATAAGGTGGGTAAATCCATCCATCGCCTTCAGGCACTACGTCTAAGTGACCTAAAGCTACAACATAATCTTCACCTTGTCCATACTCTGCATATCCAACATAACCATCTAAGTTAACTGTATGAAAGCCTAAATTCTTTGCAGTATTCAAAGCACATTCTAGAGCTTTAGCTACACCCTCGCCAAAAGGCATGCCAGGTTTTGGTTCACTTTCTATACTCTTAATCCTTACGACTTCTTGAGTAGATTTTACAATATCCTCTTTCATAGCGTCAATTAATTTATTTAATTCCATATTAGTTTCCCTCCATTTATAGTCTACATCCGTAGCTTCGTCTACACTAGTAGTTTTGTCTACATTTGTAGCTTGATCCACTTAAAGTGGTTTAACCCATTTTAGATGGGTTAATGTATTAAAGTAGATTAATCTAATAAAATAGATTAATCTACTAAATTAGCTGATTAAGGAACGATATATATTTATTTTTCAAAAGTAATCCATCCCTTACGAGATAAATACCTTAGATACATAATTAATCTATCAATAGCGTTCTGTTCTGTATCATTAAATTTTTCCACCATGGATAATGCTATTTCATAAACGGTTTTAGTTCCATCACAAAGTTGCCAAACCATAGAACCCATTTCATCAAGTTTTATATCACTAACTTTCGATTTTTTTATGAGCCATCTCATGAATCTTTCTACCGGTTTGTCATGTTTAAAAAATAGTTTTACTTTTCCATCACTTACTTCCCATTGCTCAATCTTTCTTAGTGGTCTATAAAGTAAAAAGTTTTCTTGTGCTGCTTCTTTGTTTTTTTTATTAAACATACGTTTCACCTACAAAATAGTTAAGAGCCAAAGCGGCCCTTAACTAATATTTTTATCTTTATTATTTCTTTAATTGCACATTTTATACCGTATCTAATTATAACATTAAATACTTTTTTTGTCTATTTTTGTAGCATACAAGTAAATCCATAATCCTAGTCCAAAGAACATCATTGTAGAGAATGAAGGACTTGCTGCCAGGCCTGGAAGCAATCTCTCTCCAAATCCTATGTCTAGACCTACTGTTGCAACTCCTGCAACAACTATACCCATTAGTGCATCTCCTGCAACTAGTCCTGATGCTAGAAGTATACCTTTTTCTACTTGTGTCTTTTGTTGCTCTTCATTTTTCTTGAATTTCTTTTCAACTAATACTCTAACGATACCACCACAAAGGATAGCTGCGTTTAAGTGTATTGGTAAATATATTCCAAGTGCAACTGGAAGTATTGGTATCCCTGCAAGTTCACAGAATATTGCAATGGTAACTCCAACAAATACTAAGGCCCATGGAAGTTCACCAGTCATTACACCTTTGATAACCATTGACATTAATGTTGCTTGAGGTGCGGCAACGTCTTTGCTACCTATACCGTATGTGCTATCAAGCATTAATACTACTGCCCCAGCAACTGCTGCTGCTGCAACTATTCCTAAATACATACCAATTTGAACGTTCTTTGGTGTACCACCTATAATATAAGTTGTTTTTAAACTTTGTGCGGTACCACCCGCAACAGCGATAGCAACACAAACTATACCACCTATAATAACAGCTGTAACCATGCCTTTATCGCCAACGTTACCTGTAAGCTTTAATACTGATGTTACAAATAACAATGTAGCTATAGTCATACCTGATACTGGGTTATTTGATGCCCCAATTAAACCAACCATTCTAGCTGATACAACTGAGAAGAAGAATGAAAATATAACAGCAAGCAATGCTCCAATTATACCAATATTAACTATTGGTAATAACCATGAAAGTAAGAATACCAACACTGCTGAGCCTATAACCCAACTTAGTGGTGCATCGATGTCTATTCTATTTTGAGCACCAGCCCCACCTGCTCCAATACCAGACATAGCCGATTTGAAAGATCTAATAATTGTAGGAGCTGATTTTCCAAGACTTATAAATCCACCGGTAGCAACCGCGCCTGCACCTATATATCTTATATATTTACTCCAAATATCCCAAGCTCCCATTTTAGCAATAACTACTGTGGAAGGGAATAGTGGGTCTGCCAGGCCATGTCCAACATACATTATTAATGGAATAAGTCCAAACCAAGCTATTAAAGAACCACCAAACATATAAAGTGAAGTTCTAACTCCAACTATATAACCAACACCCATGAGAGATGCTAATGTGTCAAAACCAAACATTGTTCCTTGCATTGGCTTGATAGTCCATTCAGCTTCTTCAAGCCAAAATTTAAATCCACCAGCGAATAACTTATAAATCGCTCCGCCTATAAGTCCTGTTAATACTGTCTTAAATCCCGGCCCACCCTCACTACCAGTTACAAGAACTTCGGCGGCTGCCATACTTTCTGGGTATACAAGATTACCATGCTCTTCAACTATTAAGAATCTTCTAAGTGGTGAAACAAAGAATACTCCAAGTAGTCCTCCAAGTAATGTTACTACAACTATAGTAGAAAGCTTTAATTCCATACCCCAAAGAATAATTGCTGGAAGTATAAATATAATTCCGCCTGCTAGTGATTCTCCCATAGCAGCAATTGATGATATCATATTAGCCTCTAATATGTTATTTCTTCTAAATAAACCTTTAAGTAATCCTGTAGCCAAAATTGCTCCTGGGATACCTGCTGAAATTGTTAAACCTACTTTAAGCCCTAAATAGGTGTTTGCAGCTGCAAAAATCATTGCAAATACCATACCTATAATTATTGATATTGCCGTTATTTCTGGCATTGCTTGACTAGCCGGTATAAATGGTAAATAATCCTCACCTTTAATACCACCGTAAGCTGTATGAGAAAGTTTTTTAGATTTCTCCATGATATGGCCTCCTTTTAATTATAAATTAAATTATAAATGTAAATTATTTATTAATTAATTTATAATAACATATGTTTTTAAAATAACTAACCGTGAAATTCCTTCATTTTTGACGAAATTCTCATATTATATTAATTTTTTAGGCAACTATCTACAAAATACTCCACTTTTCATCATTTTACTTCATAACTTCAACGCATTACTTCGTTTTTTGAAACTATACAGATAACTGTGTTAATTTTTTTAAAATTCTGTTAATATATATATATTTTCTTTAAAAATGATCATAATAATACAAAGAATTTTTTCCCATCCTTCCGAATAGCTACTATTGAAGTGTAAAGCTTTTCTGTAATGTATTTTCCTTAAATTTCTTTTACTATGAGGCTACTGCTGTTATTTTTTAAAGTAAGTTATAAATATCAATATATGTATTTTCAAAAAATGAAAATAGCAGATGTATAAACTTGCATTCACACTCTGCTATTTTCTTATTTTAATTTTCCAAATCTACTAAAAGGGCTAATTATAATCCTTGCTTTTCCCATTATATCTTTCTCGGATATAAATGGATTTGCCCAGTACCTTGCATCTAAAGAATTTATCCTGTTATCTCCCATAAAAAAATAACTATCTTCTGGTACCGTGAATTTCATTCCTGCTTTGCCACCTGGATTTTTAACATAGCTCTCGTCTATTTTCTTCTTATTTATGTACAGTGACCCGTCATCTCTAATTTCTACCTCATCACTCGGCAACCCAATAAGCCTTTTTATTAAGTCTTCATTTAATTCATTAGAATGGAATACTACTACATCACCATGCTTAAGGTTATCTTTGTTATGGACCCTTGTTACTAAAATCTTGTCCCCTAGGTTTATGGTTGGAAGCATTGATCCCGTTGGAACAGAAACGTTAAAGAAAATAAGCTTATTTATGATAAATGCTATTATAATGGCTGCTATTATAGGTAATATCCAATCTTTAAATATCTTTTTTATAATATCCATGATTATCCCCTCTCAATTCTAATACATAGATATTTTATCACAATATCTAAAATATATCATTATTTAAAATTTAGTAAATGTAAACAAACCATAAATTTTCAGTATTTTAAACCTATAAAACCATTAAAACTCCTGGCATTTTAACATGTCAGGAGTTTTAGAGATATAATTATAAAATTCTATTACATTGGTAAAGAGTTTCCTTTTTCATCAACCACCCTAATTGGATCAGTATCTATTGCTTCAAGGTTATCATCCCATAAATATTTCTTAGTTTCACTAACAATTACAGGGCTGAGTAAGATTAGTGCAATTAGATTTGGAAGTGCCATTAATGCATTAAATAAATCTGCTAAATTCCAAACTAGAGAAAGTGAGAATACTGAGCCAATGAAAACAAATAGAACCCAAAGTATTCTATATGGCATAATAGCTTTTTTACCAAGTAAGTATTCGATTGCCTTTTCTCCGTAGTATGACCAACCAAGTATGGTTGAAAATACAAATGTAATAAGTCCTACTGTTAAAATTATAGGTCCTATAACTGGAATTGCTGCGAATGCTCCTTTAGTAAGTGCAGCACCTTGCAACCCCTCCTGCCATAAACCTGAATTTACAATAACGAGTCCAGTCATTGCACATACAACAACTGTATCCCAGAAAGTTCCTGTCGCAGATACTAGCGCTTGCTTTACAGGATTTCTTGTTTGTGCTGCAGCTGCAACTATTGGTGCACTACCAAGACCTGATTCATTTGAGAAAAGCCCTCTTGAAATACCATATCTCATTGCCATCATAACTCCTGCACCGGCAAATCCGCCAGCTGCTGCCTGAGGTGAGAAAGCATCTCTAAATATTAATACTATTGTACTTCCAAGGGTTTTGTAACCGATTACAAGAAGTATAATACATCCAAGCACATAGAATATAGCCATGAATGGAACTAGAATATCACAAACCTTAGCTATTTTCTTTATTCCGCCCAATATAACAATTGCTACTAATATAGCCATTACAATTCCCGTAACCCAAGTTGGAAGTTTAAAAGTTTCATATACCATAGCTGCTACTGAGTTAGCTTGTACCATGCATCCAATACCAAAAGCTGCAATGCTCGTAAATAGCGCGAATAATACTCCAGCCCATTTTGCATGAAGCGCATGTTCTAGAACATACATAGGTCCACCTGCCATTGTACCATCTTTAGTTTTAACACGATACTTAACAGACAGTAAAGCCTCGGAATACTTTGTAGCTATTCCAAAAACACCTGTTAACCAGCACCAAAGAACTGCACCTGGTCCACCAAGACCAATTGCTGTTGCAACACCAACTATGTTTCCAGTTCCTATAGTGGCTGCAAGTGCCGTTGTTAAAGCACTAAATTGACTTACATCTCCCACACCAAAATCATCTTTAGTTACAGAAAGTTTTATAGCTTTAAAAATATAGCGTTGAATAAATCTAAGCCTAAAAGTTAAAAATAAATGAGTACCGAATAAAATAACAATAAGTGGTGGGCCCCATATCCATGTATTTATTTGGGCAATTAGTTGACCGAATGATTCCATAAAAAATCCCCCTTTTATAGTTTTATCACTTCTATTGTATACTATTTAGAATATTATATAAATCAGAATTTTCCGACAAATTCTTTTATAAAAATCCCCAAAAAATTCAATTTTTATAAATAATAATTGAATTTTTTCATAAATCCTTAGTCAATTAAACCTTTAAATTACCCCCTCAAATGCCCTATTATAGCCATTACCCTCTACTGTAAAGCTTCTTTTTTATATCCTAGAGAGATAATCGCCAAATAGTTTTTTGAGGCTTATACTCCAGCAATCTTTCATTTCTTATAAATCATAAACTATTTTTTTCAAGGTGAGGAGGTATTTTAGACTTACATGCCTCTTATCCCATTTAATAATTTATTTACTTTCTACTAGGTTTACAGAGATTGTATAACGGCGGGCAGCAGATCCAATTAAAATTAATAAAGGTGGCTCACAAAAAAAGAAATCCCCCAAACTTTCGTCTGAGGGAAGATAAACCAAACTTATACTTATAATTTCCAACATGCCACTTGCCACGTGGATGGCTCCTATTTTCTCTGTATTAATGCAACACACTCCACATGAGCCGTCTGAGGAAACATGTCCACAGGTTGAATCTCTAAAGTCTTATATCCAAGTTCATCTAAAATCCCTAAGTCGCGGGCTAACGTACCTGGATCACAAGAAACATAAACTATAGTAATAGGTCCCATACTACTTATTGCTTCTAAAAGGGTTTTATCGCAACCTTTTCTCGGAGGATCAACTACCACTATATCGGCCTGTACTCCAAGGCTAATAAGTTTTGGAATAACTTTTTCTGCCTCTCCTACAATAAATTCTGTATTATTTACTTTGTTTTCTTGTGCATTTATTTTAGCATTTTCAATAGCTTCTGGTACTATCTCTACACCGTATACCTTTTTTGCCTTCTGAGATAGAAATAAGGATATAGTTCCCGTACCACAATAAGCATCCAGCACCACTTCTCCGCCGCTTAAATTTGCATATTCTAGTGCCTTACTGTACAAAATTTCTGTTTGAATTGAATTAACTTGAAAAAATGATAGTGGAGAAACTTCAAATTTAAATTCTCCTATGTAATCAGTTATAGTATCTTTTCCCCATAGTGTTACGCATTTCGCTCCGAGTATTACATTTGTTTTTTCACTATTAATGTTTTGTATTATACTTACAATTCCTTGGATTTTTTTAGTGATTAATGCTATAAACTCTTCTTTATGTGGAAGGCTTTTACCATTAGTAACTAGCACCACCATTACTTCTCCTGTTTTAAACCCTTTTCTAATCATAATATGACGAAGAGATCCCATATGGTTTTCCTCATTATAACTTTGGATATTATGCTCTTTCATCCATTGTCTTGTAAGTTTCACAACTATATCTGCCACCTTATCTTGAATATGGCAGGTTTCCATGTTTATTATGTCATGGCTTCTTGCTGCATAAAATCCAATGTTTACTGCTCCATTTTTATTTGACACAGGTAATTGAACCTTATTTCTATAATTATAAGGACTAGCCATTCCTATTGTAGGATGTATTATCACATCTTCTAGCTTTCCTATCCTACTTATAACTTGTATTACTCTATTAGTTTTAAAATCTAATTGCCCTTTGTAATCTATATGTTGTAGATTACAACCTCCACAATTTTTATATATACTGCAAACCGGCTCTATCCTACTACTTGATGATTCTATTACCTCTAATAATTTACCAAAAGCAAAATTTTTAGAAATCTTAACAATTTTTATTTTCACCTTTTCCCCTATAATTGCACCAGCTACAAAAACCGTAAAGTTGTCAATCTTACCTACTCCTTCACCCTCGTATCCCATGTTATCTATAGTCATTATATAGTCCACGTTTTTTTCAACTGGCACAATATAATTTTCAAATTTTTTCTTATTATTCATTATCTTTCCTCCTACTTCTACCTTTACCTATATTTATAACTATTTGCCCATAATAAAGGCATCTTGAAAAAATAATTTCTTTCAAGATGCCTTTTAACCTAATCTAATAAAAATGGCACACTCCAGAGTTAAAAAATGACCTTATTCTTCGAAGGTCTCACATTCTGTTTTTTCAAGACTTAATGCATCTTTCCCGTATATTACAATATTATCTGCTAAACATAATTTTTTTTCATTATGTTTACAATTTTCAGCCTCACATCTTATCTTTGGACTCATCTCTATAGTTTCACTGTTAAATGTTTGTTTAAATTCACCCACCACATTCATATTGAGCACATTCAATAATGAATTCTTTAATCCCTTTTCAGCAAAATTCTCACACTGTGTTTCCTTACTACTATGGGCGCTTGAACCCGAAACATGGATAGTCCTAGCTGAGCATATTGCTGATATATTATTAACACAATTCGTTGCAGTGCAACTTAAAGCTCCGTTCATGTTTATCCCTCCCAGTATTAAATTTTAATTTTAATTTTAATTATAGTTTGTATCTTTTACTTTTATTATACTATAGATAAGAAAGATAAAGATAATTAAAATATAATTTTTATATTTTTTTCAAAGAGAAATAAAAAAAAGCACCATATAGATGCTCAAATAGAAATCAGTTGCCTAGTATTGTTTATAATTATAACCATATTTGTTTTAATTATACATAATTTAATTCAATTTGTAAAGTATTTTTCAAATTCAAGGAAAGACTGCCAGATGTCTGGCAATCACACTAACAACATTGTTAATTTTCCAGCTTATTAGTAAACTACCTTAATAATAAGTTGCTCATAATCTAAACTTCTAGCAACCCTTTAGTATTTTATATTAGCTCTACCGCTATAAACAATACCTCTAGCTGCATCCATTGTTATGAATGAACCGGTTTTAATAATATCTGCGGCTCCTGTTGCATTATATATTATTGGAATTCCTCTTGATGTACATTCAATAACAACACTTGAACTTAATTCATCTTCTTCTACTATGATTCCAGAAACTCTATCTAATATATCTATATATTCTCTACTTAATTTTCTCACTACTAAAATATCTCCATCTTGCATATGGTCATTGGCTTGTTTTACACTTTTCACACAATGAGCTGTACCACAAGCTGATGCACTTATGTTGCCCTTACCTTGAAGTAATATATCTCCAACAATATGAACCTTCATCATATTTGTGCTACCTACAAAATTGGCTGGAATTCCAGCAGCAATAACTACTAAATCTCCCTTTTCTACATAGCCTGCTTCTAGTGCAATATTTACAGATTTATCTATAAGTTCATCTGTAGACTCTACCTTTTCTGAACATATTGCGTATACACCCCAGTTTAATGCAAGGCTTCTAGCTACCTTTTCATAAGGAGTTACAGCTATAACAGGGCATTCTGGTCTATAAGCTGAAACTTTTCTAGCTGTATGACCACTTTGAGTTGCAGTAATAATAGCTGAAGCATTAAGTTCCATAGCTGTGTTGCAAGTTGCTAAACTGATAGCATTTGGCACATTAGGAATATGAGATTTTCTCTTCTTCTTTAAATTCTCTTCGTAATTAAGTGCATTTTCAGCAGCTATCGCTATTTTAGACATTATAAGTACTGCCTCTATAGGATATTTTCCATTAGCAGTTTCACCGCTAAGCATTATAGCATCTGTACCATCAAATATTGCATTTGCAACGTCTGAGGACTCTGCTCTAGTTGGTCTTGGATTTCTCATCATAGAATCTAACATTTGAGTAGCTGTTATTACCGCCTTTCCAGCAGCATTACATTTCTCAATAATCATTTTCTGAACTATTGGAACTTCTTCAGTAGGAATCTCAACTCCTAGATCTCCTCTAGCAACCATAATACCATCAGAGAACTTAATTATATCATCGATATTATTAACCCCTTCTCTATTTTCAATCTTAGAGAATATTTGTATTTCTGCTCCACCATTTTCATTAAGCACACGTCTTATATCAAGTACATCGGAAGCTTTTCTTATAAATGATGCTGCAACGATATCAACTTCTTGTTCCACTCCAAATTTTAAATCTTCTATATCTCTTTCTGTAAGTGAAGGCAGGTTTATTGCAACTCCTGGCACATTAACTCCTTTATGATTACCTATCATTCCAGTATTAGCAACCTTGCATTGGATTTTTTTACCTTTAACTTCCTCCACTACAAGTCCTACTAAGCCATCATCTATTAATATAATATCATTTGGTTTAACATCCTCATATAAATTATCATAAGTTACTGAGCAAACAGTCGCATCTCCAACAACTTCCTCACCACAAACAACAGTAAATTTTGAACCTTCCTGTAATTCAACTTTACCAGCTGCAAAATTCCCTGTTCTAATTTCTGGGCCTTTAGTATCTAGTATTATTGCAATATGTTTATTAAGTTCTATTCTAAGATCCTTTACTAAATCCATTCTTATCTTATGTTCTTCGTGATCTCCGTGAGAAAAATTGTGTCTTGAAGCATCCATTCCCGCATTGATTAAGTTTTTTATAGTTTCACTATTGTCACTAGCTGGTCCTACTGTACATATAATTTTAGTTTTTTTCATAAATTACTCCCCTTATTGAATATTATTTTTGAATTTAATATGTAATTTTTCTTTTCTTTAGTAAGTGATGGTTATAGCTCCGAAGGAGATAATAACAGGACGTAGGTGATAATTAGTAGGAAAGAATTTTTGAAATCTCATATAGTTCTTCGTCTAATTTTCTTGGCATTGCAAGCGCAGTATTGATATCTTCATCAATTATTTTGCCGTTTCTCATACCAATCACTCTTCCTGATTTACCTTCCATAAGAACTTCTACTGCTGCTACTCCCATTCTCGAAGCTAACATTCTATCAAAGCCACTAGGACTTCCACCTCTTTGAATATGTCCGAGTATGGTAGCTCTGGATTCTATACCTGTTATTTCTTCAATTTCCTTAGCAAGCTCATTCGCTCCGCCTACACCTTCAGCCAGTATTATTAGATTGTGCATTTTGCCTCTTAACTTGCCTTCAAATATAGTTTTGCATAAATCATCTATTTCATACCCTTTTTCAGGAATAATTACTTTTTCAGCTCCTCCACCGATTCCAGCATATAAGGCTATATCTCCACAATTTCTTCCCATTACCTCAACTACACTAATTCTTTCATGGGAACTTGAAGTATCTCTTATCTTGTTTATAGCATCAAGTACTGTATTTAATGCTGTATCAAAGCCTATAGCATATTCAGTATAAGGCAAATCATTATCTATAGTTCCAGGAATACCAACAGTTGCAACACCCATTTCTGATAAATATTGTGCTCCTGTGAAAGAACCATCGCCTCCAATTACCACCAACCCATCAATGCCAAATACCCTTAGTACATTAGCTGCTTTTTCTCTTCCTTCTAGAGTTTTAAATTCTTCACAACGGGCAGTTCTAAGAATAGTCCCACCTTTATGAATTATATCAGAAACAGAACGTCTATCCATTTCAAAAAGCTCACCGTTTATAAGCCCAGCATATCCCCTTTGTACACCCATAACTCTTATGCCTTTATAGATAGACATTCTAACTACCGCTCTAAGGGCTGCATTCATTCCAGGTGCGTCTCCTCCACTTGTTAATACCGCAATTGTTTTCATAAACATTCCTCCTTTAGCTTTCTTCCATACACTATTGGGACAATCCCTGTACCGATGGGTCAAACCCAGTCCCACTTTGGTTATAATATATCCATATTCATTGACAGTAATATTAATACTGATTATTTTTTTCTTATACTCTAATTTTATACAAAATTCGCGAAATATTCAACGTTTTATATTGATAAAAATAAAATTTTTATCAATCAGCATACTATGGTGCCATTGTAAACCTTTCAATGAACAAAAACGGGAGAAAAATATTTCCCCCACTATTGTTACCATAGGTTACACTTATAAAAACTGAATATTTTATTGTATTTTTACGTTACTTTCACCAAATATGCTTCTTAGGACCTCCATGGTATCAGTTTCCTCATTGAGCCACAATGCTTTATCCACAGCATACATTTTTCTTGGCTGTTTTGTACAAAGAAACACCGGAGTATATCCTCTATATATGGACAAGTTTTGCTTTAATTTTTTTAGTGTATCCTTCATCATAGTCTCATTTTCTATTAAAATATAAATTTTTTCACTATTAATCTTTAATAGTGGCTTAATATCTTCACATAATATCTTGGGTTGTTCCTCTTCCCTAATGCTTACTCTTCCTTTTATTATTACTATTTCATCCTCTTCTATTAAGGATTTATATTTTTCAAATGTCTTAGGGAAAACTATTACTTCTACACTTGCATATAAGTCCTCTAAATTAATAAAAGCCATCATTGCATTATTCTTTGTAACTTTTCTTGAAACAGTTGATATTATGCCTCCGATAATAACTTTATCACCATCTTGAAGTTTAAAGCTTTCATTCAATATTTCATTGCCTTCTTCAAGGCTTTCATCTACCACAATATCCGATATTCTTGTATCCGTTTGTATTTTGAGAGTCTCTTCATATTCATCTAGTGGATGACCAGATAAATATATTCCTGTCATTTCTTTTTCCATAGCTAAAAGATGTTTCTTTTTAAATTCTTTAATATTAGGATACTCTATTTCGAAATTATTATAATCATTTTCAAAATCTAAAAACAAATTTATTTGTCCTGAGATATTTCTCTTTCTATCATTATTCACTCCATCTAATACTTTTTCATAGATTGCTAGTAGCTGAGACCTATGAATTTTAAAATCATCAAAGGCTCCTGCTTTAATAAGGCTTTCTACTGCTCTTTTACTTACACAGGAAGTATCTATTTTATTGCAAAAATCCATGAAGCCGGTGAAATCACCTTTCTCTTCTCGATTTTTCACAATACTATCTATTACATTTACTCCTACATTTTTTAGTGCTGTAAGACCAAATCTTATAGTATCTCCTTTTACAGTAAAACCAGCAAAACTTTCATTTATACTAGGAGGCAGCACTCCAATTCCAATTTGCACTGCATATCTGGTATAAAAGGCTATTTTCTCACTAGCGCCCTTTACACTGTTTAGCATAGAAGCTATAAATTCTGTAGGATAATAACACATTAAATATGCTGTTTGGTAACCTACCACTGCATAGGCTGCGGCATGGGATTTGTTAAAGGCATACGAGGCGAAATCCATCATTTGATCAAAGATGCGATTTGCCGCCTTTTCTGTAATCCCATTTCTTAAACAACCCTCTACTTCTATAGTTTCATCCTCTCGTACTATTCCATGGATAAAGTTATATCGTTCCTCTTCCATAACCTTGTGCTTCTTTTTAGACATAGCACGCCGTACAAGATCTGATCTTCCCATGGAATACCCAGCAAGTTTTCTAACAATCTCCATTACTTGTTCTTGATATACCATTACGCCATAGGTAACACCAAGAATTTCTTCTAATTGCGGTGTTTCATATTCTACCTTATCCATACTATTTTTATTTTTTATATAGCGTGGAATTTCCGCCATAGGGCCTGGTCTATATAAACTTATACCGGCGATAATATCTTCTAAATTGTCTGGCTTAAGTTCCTTCATAAAGCTGGTCATTCCTGCAGATTCTAATTGGAATATCCCTACAGTTTTCCCTTCTCCAATCATCTTATAGACCTTGTGATCTTCAATGTCTAAATCATCTATATCTATAGTTACATTTCTATTTTGTTTTATGAAGTCCACACAATCCCTCATAACTGTAAGTGTTCGAAGCCCTAAAAAATCCATTTTTAAAAGACCAAGTTCCTCTAAGGTTCCCATAGGGAATTGTGTTACTATCATTTCCTCATTTTTCTGAAGAGGAACATAATTTACTAGTGGCTGAGATGCAATAACTACTCCTGCTGCATGAGTAGAACTGTGCCTTGGAAGTCCCTCTAGTGCTTTTGCAATGTCTATAAGTGCTTCCACCCGTATATCATCTTCATATAATTCATTGAGTTCTGCATTCATCTCAAGAGCCTTATTTATAGTTATACCAATTACAGTTGGAATCATCTTAGCAATTCTATCTACCTCTGCATAAGAATAGTTCATAGCCCTTCCTACATCCCTTATACAAGCTCTTGGAGCCATAGTTCCAAAGGTTATAATTTGCGACACATTGTCCGAGCCATATTTCTCAACTACATAATCAATTACAGCTTGACGTCCTTCATAGCAAAAATCCGAATCTATATCTGGCATTGAAACTCTTTCTGGATTTAGAAACCTTTCAAAAATCAAACTATATTTTATAGGGTCTATCTTAGTTATCCCTAAGGCATAAGCCACTATAGAACCTGCCGCAGAGCCACGACCAGGACCTGTTGGAATATCATGTTCTACTGCAAACTTTATAAAATCCCATACTATAAGAAAATAATCTATATAACCCATTTGCTTTATTATATTAAGTTCATATTCCAGTCTGACTACATACTCCTTAGCCTGGTCATTCCCCTCAGCTATCTCATTTATATATTCTATAGAAAAACCCTTTTCCTCCACCTCACTAAATACTTTATACAGTGACGCCATGCCCTTGTAGCAATATTCTCTTAGAAATTCATAAGGATCTACCGCGTCTGGCAATGGAAACTTAGGTAATTTAGATACATGAAATTCATAGTCAAAATCACACTGCTCTGCAATTTTCACTGTGTTACTTAAAGCCTCTGGAACATAGGAAAAAGTCTTTTCCATTTCTCCTGGAGATTTTAAATAAAATTCATCTGATGGGTATCTCATTCTATTTTCATCATCTACAGTTTTCGCTGTTTGGATACATAAGAGCACATCATGAGCCTTAGCATCTTCTTTATTAATATAATGAGTATCATTGCTACAAATTAAAGGGATTCCTGTATCCTTTGAAAGTTTAATTAAAAGTTCATTGACCTTAAGTTGGTCCTGCATACCATGATATTGTAATTCTAAATAGAAACCATCTTTGAATATTCCTCTATATTTTAAAGCTATTTCCTTAGCTTTTTCATAATTATCCCTTAGAAGATTTCTTTGAATTTCACCACCAAGACAAGCGCTACTAGCAATTATTCCCTCACTATGCTTTGATAAAAATTCAAAATCAACCCTTGGTTTATAATAAAAACCCTTAATGGAAGCTGCAGATACAATCTGCATCAGATTTTCATAACCCAGTGTATTCTTAACTAAAAGCACTAAATGATGAGTATCATTCTCCCTATCCGCTTCTTTTATATTCATAGATTTAGCTGCTACATATATTTCACAACCAATAATAGGTTTAATTCCCTGCTCTTTTGCTTGCTTATAAAATTCAACACAGCCATACATTGCTCCATGGTCAGTTATAGCAAGACTCTTCATCCCCAGTTCCTTGGTTTTAGAAATAAGCTCTTTAATCTTCCCTGAACCATCTAGCAAACTATACTCTGTATGCACATGAAGATGCACAAAACTTCCGAGGTTTTCTCTCTCCTTTATCTCTAGTTCGACCTCCATATTTTTTCACTTCCCCTCAAACTCTATAATTAGGAATATAAAAATATTTTTTATCCACAGACGCCTTACTTAGTCCACAAATTAAACCTCATAATCCACATTTAAAATCTCGTAATCCACAACTTTGGACGATTCCAGCATTGGTTTTAAATATTTAAGCACCTCATTTACATGATACTCATGCACTGCATATGCATTCATATCCTCTAGGCAGTCAAACCTAGTAACCAAAGCTAAATCAAAAGACCGCTCAGTATGTAGAACATCCACTCCCACTTCTAGCCCCTTAAGTTGAGGTATCTTTCCCGCCATGCTAAGTAATATATTTCTAGCCTCCATCACTTGTTCACTATTTTTAAACTTGAAAAATACTATGTGTGTAAACATTAAAATACCTCCTATATTAGAAAATTATATTAATATTAAAAATACATATTATTTGTTAAATATTTTTGCGGAAATCATTGCCTTTGCCACAGGCTCCTTAAATCTATTGTACATACTGATTTCTACCTTAGAAAAATTTCTACCCTTATCCAGAATTTCTGTATATATATCAATATCACTACCCATTTGTACTGGTTTCATAAAATAAGACATAATACTATCTACTGAAATATTAATATTGTTATTTTTTCTGAGTGCCATTATTCCCATAGTTGATAAAAGCATATTCAGCGAACTCCAAGAAGCAGTCCCAACCGGGTCTAACATTTGTGGAATAATCTGACCATTAAAGTGAAGTCTTTCCCCCTCAATTTCACATATAAAATTCTTTAAAATAAGATCATCTATAGTTTCCGATACTTGAGGCTGCCTTAGCGAAAACTCCATGGCCTTTATAACATGCTCTATTGTTAAAACTCCTACTAACTTCTTCTTATCAATCACAGGGCAAAGCTTTATACCATCCCATCCCATAATATGGGCTGCATAAGCTACAGTTGTTTTAGGTGTTACACATATAGGATTCTTATTCATAATTCTATTAATTAGTTCATTATCGTCATCATGTCCTTGTAGATCTCTTAAAGTAGCTATGCCAATAATCTTCATATTCTCGTCTAGCACCGGATATCTTTCATGATTAGTTTCTATCATTAGTTTTCTCCAGGTAGCAACAGTGTCGGTGCCCATAAGACAAGTAGTATTAACATCCATCACATCTTCAACTAAAATAATATCTTTTTTAACCATGCTTTCATAAATAGCTTTATTTATCATGCTTGCTACTGTGAAGGTATCATAAGATGAAGACAATACAGGAATACCCTTTTCATTTGCCAAGGCCTTTATTTTTTCACTGCAATCAAAGCCTCCAGTAATTAATACCGCTGCTTCATTTTCAAGAGCAAGTTCTTGTGCTTCTTCCCTATTTCCAACGATAAGTAGGTAACCCGGACTTATATATTTACTAATTGTTCCGACGTCCATAGCTCCTATTATGAATTTATTTAAACTTCTGTTTATGCCTTCTTTTCCACCTAAAATCGTTGCATCAAGGATGTTTATAACTTCAGCATAAGTCAAGGTTTCAATGTTTTTTTTATCTACCTTGTCTACTCTTATGGTTCCAACCCTAGGTACAGTCTTAACAATTCCCATATTTTCAGCTTCTTTTATAGCTCTATAAGCTGTACCATCGCTAAGCCCAAGTTCGCTGCTTACACCTCTTACTGAGATTTTAGTTCCAATCTCTAGAGAGTGAATATAATTAATAATCTCTTCATGCTTTGACATTAGACGTATTACCTTCCTTCTTTCCTTAATTCTTCTGCAATCTTTTCTATTCTTCTTAACCTATGATTAATCCCAGATTTGCCCACTGGTGGCTCAAGTATTGCACCAAGTTCTTTTAGAGATTCATCCGGATAATCAAGTCTTAGCTCCGCAATCTCCCTTAAATTCTTAGGAAGCCTTTGGAACCCTAATTCCCTTTGTATTAATTTAATGCTTTCTACTTGCCTTACAGATGCATTTACGGTTTTACTAAGATTTGCTGTTTCGCAATTAACAAGCCTATTTACATTGTTTCTCATTTCCTTCATTATTCTTACATTCTCCAGGAATAACAAGGAGTTATGGGCACCAATTATGTTAAGTAGGTCAACAATCTGCTCACCCTCTTTAATATAAATTACAAAACTACTTTTTCGTTGTATTATCTTTGATAATAGTCCATAACTATTAATAAGAGCGCAAAGCTCCTCTGCATAATCGCTATCATGTGTAACAAATTCTACATGGTAGTTTTTCTCTGGATTACTAATACTTCCGCCACCTAAAAAGGCACCTCTTATATATTTACGTTTGCACTCTTCAGCATCAATTAATCTTTCTGGTATAGTATAATCTATGGAAAAAAAATTCTCGTCTTCTAGTACTGCCACTTGCTTCAATAGGTCTTTAACACCCATTTCTTCTGTAATTATAACCACATAAACATTCTTTTTCTTAAGTGAATTACTTCTCTTAACTAGTAATCTAGCATGAATTAAAAAATGCTCCTTTAATAATTTAAATATAAGTCTTGCTATTGCAGGATTTTCAGTGGTTATTTGAAAATTTATTTGCTTATTTGATCCAAGTCCAATAGTTCCGCTAACCTTCATTATAGCCGCCAGTTCTGCAATGGCTTCTTTCTTACTCATTTCTGTAAATCTACAAATTTCATTTTTAACCTTAGACGAAAATGACATTATATTACTCCTTATTGCGTTTATTTTCTGAAGAGACATAAAAATAGATTTGATTAGTTATTTATCTTTATTTTCCTGAAGGAACATAAAAATAAATCTAATTGGTTATATATTTTTATTTTCCTTAAGCCTCTGTGATAAATAAAAATATTCCACTATTCTCTTTTTATCGAAAAACAGCTTTTTCTCCATAATTGTTTCTAATATAATAGCTGCAAGTTTGTCCGCGTCATGCCTTACATATCCCTTTTGGATCTTGACAAAATCGCTCTTAATTACCTCTATACCAAGCTTTGTAACTTCTTTTTCATTTATGTTAACCATACAAGCATTATCATTTTGATATTTCTCTTCTAAATCATTATTTATTTTCCCTATGTTTACTAAAACATAATCCACCACCTTGCACCCAGCATGCTGATGTATAGCGTTTATGTGGTCGCATACGCTGTAATTATCACTTTCTCCTGGTTGAGTCATTATATTTGACACATAAATTCTTAAAGCTTTTGTCTTATATAAGGCGTCTCTTATCTCTGTTACTAATAGATTTGGAATAATACTAGTATAAAGACTCCCTGGGCCTAGGATTACTGCATCTGCTCCATTTATAGCAATTAATGCTTCCTTAATTGCTATAGCATCTTTAGGCTCAATAAAAATCTCCTCAATAGGACTGTTATATTCTAGAGCAGCTTTTGGTATATTTGATTCTCCATCAATTATTTTTCCATTTTTCAGTTTCGCCTTTAAAATCATATTATCTAATGTAACTGGTATAACCCTTCCAGTTACAGCCAGGACTGAGCTCATTTTCTGCACAGCTTCTTCGAAATTATTTGAAATCCCATCCATTGCTGCTAAAAACAAATTACCAAAGCTTTGATCCTTGAGCCGCCCATCTTTAAACCTATACTGCAATAATTCCTCCATTAGTGGCTCCGTATCCGCTAAGGCCAACATACAATTTCTAATATCCCCCGGGGGGAGAATCCCTAAATCTTCTCTTAAAACACCTGATCCCCCACCATCATCCGCCACAGTAACTATTGCAGTTATATTATTGGTATATTTTTTCAAACCTCGGAGCATAGTTGCAAGACCTGTACCGCCCCCGATTACTACTATTTTAGGACCTTTTACAAGTGCCCTCTTTTCATAAATCAAATCCCCAAAGTTTTTTGAGTCAGTGGCTACATCTACATTTCCTATGTTTATTAGTATAATAAAGGATTTAATAATTTGCAGGGTGGTAACATATAAGATCAAAACTCCAAGGACAATGAAAAAAATAGGAAAACCTAAGTTTTTAGGCCATAAATATTTTTTATTAATAAACACAATAGTTCCATAAAACAAAAACAAAATACCTACAATGCCCAGAAAAATCCACCTTTTTATATTAATACCAGGCTTCAATAAATCCCTGGTTGTCATAGCTTCCCGCCACCTCTATTCACATCTTCAAATATATCCCTGTGATCTATGTTAACATTATGCCCGCTCTGCTCTAGCAGTTCATAAATTTTATTGGATATAGCTACAGATCTGTGTCTTCCCCCTGTACATCCAATAGACACTATTAGCTGTCTTTTTCCTTCCTTTTTATAATTTGGAATGAGAAACTCTAACATATCTTGAAGCTTATCTATAAATACTACAGTCCCTTCATAATCTAACACATAATCTCTAACTGGTTTTTCATTACCTGAATACTGCTTAAGCTCTGGAATATAATATGGGTTTGGCAAAAACCTAACATCAAATACTAAATCTGAATCCACAGGTATCCCATACTTAAACCCAAAAGAAAGTATAGTGATCATAAGTTTAGTTTCCATCTGACCTTCCTCACCATAAATATTATTAATTTCTTCTGTAAGTTCTCTTGCAGAAAGCTTAGTAGTATTAATTATATGGTCAGCACGTTCACGTACATCCTTAAGTTTTTTTCTTTCAGTGGCAATTCCATTTAAAACTCTTCCCTCTGGTGCTAGAGGATGCTTTCGTCTTGACTCTTTATATCTTTTAACAAGCACTTCATCTGAGGCCTCTAAAAATAATATTTCATACTTATATCCTTCTTCTTTTAAAAAGGTTAAGCTTTCAAATAAGTCATCAAAAAACTTTCCACCTCTAATGTCTATAACTAGTGCAATCTTATCTATATTTCCGTTAGTTTGATAACAAGCCTCCGCAAATTTAGGAATTACAGTAGGCGGTAAATTATCCACACAAAAAAAACCTAAATCCTCAAGGTTTCTTATGGTTTGTGTTTTACCAGCACCGGAAAGCCCCGTTAATATAACAAATCTCATTTAAAAACCCCCCTCTACAAAATTAATATTATCTATTACTACAAATATGTTTATGGTATAAACAAACTAATTTAATTTCATAAAATTATAAGATAATAGTTTTTTTACCTCGTTGTACTAATACAGTTTCATTTTTTTATTATAACACATTTAACAGTGATTAAGCATCTGAAAATAATAACAAATTAGCCCTACTAGGATATTTTTTTATGACATCTTCAATATATGTGTGAATAAAAAAAACGCACAACGAATTAACTCGTTGTGCGTTTTAAAATCTTATTTAAACAGGTTTAGAGGCTTCTTTTTCTTCTCCCCAAACTTTTACTTCAGTGTGAAGTTGTACACCGAATTTTTCTTCCACGGTGCTCTGCACAAGCTTTATCAAGTCCAGAATATCCTTTGCACTGGCGTTATTCTTATTAATAATAAAACCAGAATGCTTCTCAGATACTTGAGCACCCCCGACGCATGTACCTTTTAAACTACAATCTTCTATAAGCTTACCTGCAAAATGCCCTTCTGGCCTTTTAAATGTACTTCCAGCTGATGGATATTCTAGTGGTTGCTTATCACTTCTTCTTTTTGCAAGAGTGTCCATCCTTGCTTTTATAACCTCTACGTCTCCCACCTGGAGACTAAGGGTAACTGATACTACTGTATATCCATATTTTGAAATTGCACTACTCCTATAAGAAAGTTCCATTTCACCATTTGTTAAGGTTAATAATTCCCCCTTATCATCAATAGCTATCATACTTTCAATTACCATAGACATTTCACCATCATAGGCGCCTGCATTCATAGCTGCTGCGCCACCAATACTACCGGGTATTCCACTTGCAAACTCCATGCCTTTAAGTCCACTGCCTAAAGCTACTTCCGCCACATTGTATAATGTAGCTCCGCTTTGTGCTATTATTTTATTCTCTTGTACCTCAATTTTATCAATTTTAGATAGCTTTATAACTACCCCTCTAATTCCACCATCTTTTACAAGTAAATTAGAACCATTGCCTATTAAATAATATTTAACTCCGTTTTCTTTGCAAATTTTTATAACAGCTTGAATTTCACTAATATCATCTGGAGTTACTAAAATATCCGCTGGTCCACCTACTTTGAAATAAGTATGGTTTTTCATTGGCTCATCTATCATTATGTTAGCCCTGTCTATTACTTCATATAAGTTTTTAAATAATTCTACATATTTATTCATATACACTCCTTGAACATATTGATATATTTATATACTTTCCTAGCATAAATTATATAATTCTGAGGGGAAAGTTATAGCCCTTTTAGTTTAACCTTTTTCACAATATATTTCAACAATTTAAATCAACATTGTTCGTTATTCATCTCTCTGGAAATATCTACTGTTTTTTAAAATATTCTAAAACACATTGCGCCGCTTTACTATCTATGGAGGGGGTTTCCATTAATTCCTCCATCTTTGCATTTTTTATATTATCAATGCTACCAAATTTCTTAAGTAGCTCTCTTCTTCTCTTTTCCCCTATATTAGGTATATTATCTAGTATAGAATATAGCGTTCTTTTGTCTCTTAGCGTTCTGTGATAAGTAATAGCAAATCTATGCACCTCATCCTGTATTCTAGTAATTAAATGCATGCTTTGAGCATTACTTTTCATAATCAACTCTATATTATTATATATAAGTCCTCTAGTTTTGTGCTTATCATCCTTAACCATTCCACATACAGGTATACTTATATTAAGACTATCTAATACTTCTAATGCTACATTAACCTGTCCTTTTCCACCATCCATAAGAATTAAATCAGGAAATATACAAAACTTGCCTTTACTTAACTCTAAATTTCTCTCTTTTATTTCTTCAACTTCGTAAAGACCACGTTTAAATCTTCGTTCTAAAATTTCACGCATACTATCATAATCGTTAGCTCCTATTACGGATTTTATTTTAAACCTTCTATAATCGCTGCTTTTAGGTTTGCCATCTTCAAAAACTACCATAGTGCCTACAGAATCTACACCCATTATATTTGAAATATCATAGGATTCAATTCGCTCTGGTATTTCATCTAATTGTAATAAATCTACAAGCTCATCCAGTGCAATTTTATGAATTTCCTTATCCTGTTTATCCTTTACTTTAAATTGCTCAAGGGTTATCTTAGCATTATTTTCTACCATATCTAACATTCTCTTCTTTTCTCCCTTTTGAGGAATCTTAATGGTTACCTTTAAATCTTTTTTTAAGCTAAGCCACTGCTCAAGAATATCTCCCTCATTTATAAAGGGAACATATATAATTTTGGGAATAAAGGCTGTGCCTCCATAAAATCTCTTTATAAATCCTTCTATAAGGTCAGTATCTATCTCATCCGCTGCATCATTTAAAATAAAATGTTCACGTCCTACTATTTTACCATCCCGAAGGAAAAACACCTGAAGGCATACATCTTTTTCATCCACATATAAATTAATAAAATCTTCATTCTCACAATTCCCTATTACAATCTTTTGCTTTTCATTTATTTTATCTATGGCCAAAATTTTATCTCTAAATACCGCTGCTTTTTCAAATTCCAAAGACTCCGATGCACTTTCCATCTTATGCTTTAGATCATCCACGATATTTCTATCTTTTCCTGTAAGCAGTTCAATAGTACCTTTTATGAATTTTCCATACTCTTCTCTACTAATATATCCTGCACAAGGGGCCTTGCAGAGTCCAATATGATAGTTCAAACAAGGCCTAGTATAAGGCAACCCTTCTTTGATAACTCGCTTGCAGGTTCTAAGGGGGAATATTTTTTTTATAAGCTCAATAACCGTATATACAGCTGCTGAATCTGTATAGGGTCCAAAATATTTCCCTCCATCATTTGCAATATTTCTAGTTACAAAAACTCTTGGAAATTCTTCATTTATAGTTATTTTTATAAAGGGATAATGCTTATCGTCCTTAAGCAAAATATTATATCTTGGACTATATTTTTTAATAAGATTACACTCAAGTATTAGTGCTTCCATTTCTGAATCCGTTACTATATATTCAAATTCAGCTATATTTTTCACCATAGCTTTGACTTTTTCAGAGTGGTTTTTTGAGGTTTGAAAATATTGTCTTACTCTGTTTTTTAGAATTTTAGCCTTCCCCACATATATTATTTCACCAAGATGGTTTCTCATAAGATAAACACCTGGCGCCTCTGGAAGAATCTTTAGTTGATATCCAAAATCAAACATATTAACCCCCTTGTATTTCTTTGGAGCACATAGCAGCTATTAACTGCTATGCCTCCTAGTCCCTCTCTGTGGCATAACAATTATCAATTAATATACCCTCTCACATGTTCACAAACATATATAGTCATAATTTTCTTTATATGCTCCTATTTCCTGGGCAATTTATTACAAATTGCTACATATATAACGTTGCTATAATTCTAACAATGCCAGACTTCTCTACTTAAAATAGTAATCAAGTCATCACCTTCCGCTTTGAAGTGCTTCTAAGTATTTCCACTGAAAGTATAATGGTACCGTATATGAAAATAAAGTCAGATATTATTCCATATCTGACTTTATAATATTAGTATTTGTGCACATTTCAAATTCTTTCTGCTTTTATTTCAAATAAGCACTAATCATATCACTAGTTATCTTGGCAGCAACTCCACCACCAACTCCACCTTCTTCTACGATTACCGCTATTGCAATTTGAGGATTTTCATAAGGTGCAAAACCAATAAACCAAGAATGTGGTCCCACTTGTTTACTAGCATCACCCTTATGGTCTGCTGTGCCCGTTTTTCCAGAAACCGTTATGCCAGGTACTGCTGCACTTTTACCTGTGCCTTCAGCCACAACATCCCTCATTAAATCTTTCATAATCTTCGCAGTTTCCTTTGACATGTTTTCGCCTAATGCTTTAGGTGCTATCTTATTTAGTGATTTACCCTTACTACTTAATATCTCTTTAACAAGCATTGGTTGCATCATAACCCCACCATTAGCAACAGTACTTGCCACTAACGCCATTTCCATAGGAGAAGCTAAAACCTGAGCTTGACCTATAGCACTTTGTGCTATATTACCTTTTTCATTGCTTTTATAACTTGGAAATTGGCTATTCTCTATGGCTAAACCTGATGCTGGAGTATCCTTGTTAAAATAAAATTTTTCTGAAGTTTCCTTAAGTGCATTATTTCCGAGTTCAATACCTAAGGATCCAAAAACCACATTACTGGAATGCAGGAAAGCAGTTCTAAAATCTATATTCCCCAATACCTCACCATCATAATTTTTAAGTGATGAACTTCCATTAAAAACTAACGAGCCATTATCTTGAAACCTTTTATTGTAAACACCAGGAAGATTTTCTAAAGCACTTATTGCCGTAATAGTTTTAAATATAGACCCCGGTGGATATAAGCCAGATACTGCTCTATTCATCAGTGGGCTATCCTTATTTGCCCTTATCGCTTTCCAATCCCTTTCTAAATTATTAGGATCATAAGTAGGCATAGACACCATTGCTAAAATTTCCCCAGTTTTGGGATTCAAGGCCACTATTGCACCACGCTTACCTTTTAAAGCTGTATAAGCTACCTTTTGAAGCTTAGAATCAAGAGTTGTTCGCAGTCCATTACCAACCTTTTCTTCTTCCTTTTTAGTAAAATCAAGAAACTTTGAAACTACAGTGTCTCCAGATCCCATAAGCTCTGCATCATATTTTTTTTCAAGACCTGCAAGTCCGTATATAGGATTCATATACCCTATAGCATGAGCAAAAACTTCACCTTGCAAATATTGCTCCTTTTGAGACACTTCACTTATTTTTGTACTTTTAGTTAAGGGCGTCATATCTTTATCGTAAATTGTCCCCCTGAGCACCTTATTCCTTTCTGCCCATAATCTCTGATTAAAGGTACTAGCCACTGCCTTTTCACTACTAAACATATATATATAAGTTATGTAAGAAATTAAAGCAATAAAAAGTATCAAAAATACTAACATGACTTTTTTTATATTAATTACAAAATCATTCATAACTTTGACCTTCCTCCGAAATTTTTTGAATTATGCCTAGGGAAAAGAAAGTTACTATCATAGAACTTCCGCCATAACTAACCAGTGGTAGCGTTATTCCTGTTAATGGTATAGCTCCAACTACCCCACCAACAATAACTAATGCTTGAGCTGCTATCATTGTGCTATAACCCACGGCCAGTAGTCTTGAAAATTTATCCTTGCCATAAACAGGCACCCTCATGCATCTATAAAACAGTAAAAAATATAATATAAGAATAGCGAGTCCCATAAGTATACCCATTTCCTCAGATATAGCTGCAAAAATAAAATCTGTATTTCGCACAGGAACCATTTTAGGATATCCAAGCCCAAGACCTGTTCCAAAAAGTCCACCTGAAGCTATAGAAATTAAGGATTGCACTACCTGATGTCCTTGATCGTACCCGTATTTCCATGGGTCACCCCAAATCATGATCCTTAGGCGCACATGGTCAAAAAGTTTATAGCTTATAAATCCACCTACCATGAAAAGTCCTAAACATACTAGTACATATCTAAATTTTGATGTAGCAATATATAACATAGTTACTGAAACAGCAAAAAATAAAAGTGCTGACCCTAAATCCTTCTGAAGCACCATTAACCCAAGTGAAATCATAACTACAAATCCAGGTTCAATCAAATCTTTTAGCTTCATAAGCTCTGACTTTTGTTTAATATCCTTACCATAATCCTGTAGTGACGCAGCTAAATATGCCACCAAGGATAATTTACCAAATTCTGTTGGTTGTAAACTAAAGCCACCAACAGATATCCAGTTTTTAGCTCCAAAAACCTCTTTCCCAAATAAACTTCCTAGTGACATAAGAACAAGCGTACATACCAAATAAAACCATTTGTACTTTCCGAAATTAGTTAAACTCGGGAAAAGCACTACCACTAAAATGAATATGGCTATGCCTACGGTATACCATATAAGTTGTTTTAGCGCCACAGCTGAATCTAACCTATATAACATCCCCATGCCTATAACCGCCAAAACATTTGAAAATAGTAATATATATTTATCTCCGTCCGGGAAAAATCTTCTTATTATAAAATGAGAATAGGCAAAAAGTATACATATTATTACACCCATTATTAAGGCGCCATTATCAAGACCATCTTTACCAATAAAAAACATATTTACAAACAAAACTATACATAAAAGATAAGTATACCTTAGAAGTTTCCGTTCTTCCTTTATACTTTCCATGATATCACCTCCCTAATCATCACCTTAGCAGCTGTTCATCACCCTCGGTGCTGAAATTTATCCTATAACCTTAAAAATTGAAGTTCCTATTTTAATTTCGTCGCCTTTTTTTATAACAACCCTGTCCTTCACCCTTTTCTTGTTCATTAATGTACCATTAGTACTCCCCAAATCCTGCAGAATATAATCTGTATTTTTTCTATATATTCTTGCATGCTGAGAAGACACGTATTTATCACCCAATATTAAAAGATTATCTGCTTTTCTACCTACGGAAAGTTCGTCATTCAGAGGAATGACCGCACCAACTCTTAAGTTGAAATTTTCTCCTCTTTCTATAACCTCAAGTCCCATAGTTTTCTTTATTACAGTTTTCTTCTTTGCCCCACCTTTTATGTCTTTATACATTATTCTCAAAGCAAATATTATTATGAGGTAAATAATCGCTATAATTACATACTTCATGATCGAGCTTATAATAGTCATAAGTCACTTTCTCCTCTTTATAAAAATAATCAAAGACTAGCATTCAATTAATATGCTAGCCTTGAATAAATTATAACATCTTTTTTAAATATTGTCCTGTATATGAATTTACATTTAAGGAAATTTCTTTCGGAGTTCCGCTGCACATGATGTAACCTCCCTTATCTCCACCTTCAGGACCTAAATCTATAATATAATCTGAACACTTTATAACGTCTAAATTATGTTCTATTACCACTACAGTGTTACCCGCGTCAACTAATCTTTGAAGTATTTTAATAAGTTTGCTAACATCATCAATATGAAGTCCTGTAGTAGGCTCATCTAAAATATAAAAAGTCTTACCTGTGCTTCTCTTAGATAATTCTGAGGCCAGTTTAATTCTTTGGGCCTCACCACCAGATAATTGAGTGGAAGGCTGACCTAGTCTAATGTAACCTAATCCAACATCAATAAGTGTTTTAAATTTACTATGGATTCTTGGAATATTTTCAAAGAACCTTACAGCTTCCTCCACGGTCATATTTAAGATTTCATCGATATTTTTACCTTTATACTTAACCTCTAAGGTTTCTCTATTGTATCTTTTGCCTTTACAAACCTCACAAGGTACATATACATCAGATAAAAATTGCATTTCTATTTTAATTATTCCATCACCCTTGCAAGCCTCGCATCTTCCACCCTTTACATTAAAACTGAATCTACCTGGCTTATAGCCACGTATTTTCGCTTCTGAGCTCATGGAGAAAACATCTCGAATTATATCAAATACCCCTGTATACGTAGCTGGATTGGATCTTGGAGTACGTCCAATAGGACCTTGGTCAATATCTATAATTTTATCAATATTCTCTACCCCTAAAATATCTTTATGCAGCCCTGCATTCTTTTTAGAGTTATTTAGTTTTTTGTTAAGACCTTTATATAGAATTTCATTTACTAAAGTGCTCTTTCCAGAGCCTGAGACACCAGTAACACAAGTAAAAACGCCCAGTGGAAAATCTACACTAACATTCTTAAGGTTATTTTGCTTCGCATTGATTATTTTTATACATGATCCATTGGACACTCTAGTTTTCTCCGGAACATCAATTCTCTTTTTACCACTTAAATATTGCCCTGTAATTGACGCTTCGCAGTTCTTTATGTCGTCGATTGTTCCAGCTGCCACAATTTCTCCTCCATGTTCCCCAGCTCCTGGCCCAATATCTACGATATAATCTGCTTCCATCATAGTGTCCTCATCATGTTCTACAACAACTAAACTATTACCTAAATCTCTTAGATGTTTTAATGTCTTAATAAGCTTTTCATTATCCCTTTGATGAAGTCCGATACTAGGTTCATCTAAAATATATAAAACTCCCATGAGGCTTGAACCTATTTGAGTTGCTAGTCTTATTCTCTGCGCTTCTCCACCGGACAAGGTACCTGCAGATCTTGTTAAATTTAGATAATCAAGTCCCACATTGGTAAGGAAACTGAGTCTACTACTTATTTCTTTAAAAATTTGATTAGCTATCATCTCATTTTTTTCTGATAACTTTACTTTTCCTAAAAAATTCACTTCATCTACAATTGACATGTTGCAAAATTCATATATATTCTTTTCCCCAACAGTTACGGCTAGTGCTTCGGGGCTAAGCCTTGCACCATTACACTTAGGGCATGCATTATCCCCCATATACTGTTCAACTTCTCTTTTTATATAATCAGAAGAGGTTTCAAAATATCGCCTTTTTAAATTATTTATAATTCCTTCATAAATATGATTAAAGGTACCTGTTCTATACTCTTTAACGTACTCTACCTTTATTCGCTCTCCATTAGTTCCATATAATAGTATTTTAAGGATTTCTGGATCATATTCTTCTATAGGCGTATTTAAATTAAACTTATATTTTTCACTTAGTGCCTTTAGTACTGCAAAAGTCCAAGAATCCTCTTTAAGGCTTCCTTCTCCAAAAGACAAAATAGCTCCCCCTAAAATACTCTTACTTTTATCTGGAATAATTAAATCCTCATCAATTTCCATAAGAGTACCAAGTCCATCGCAGGTATCACATTTACCAAAAGGGGAATTGAAAGAAAACATCCTAGGTGCCAATTCTCCCAGGCTTATACCACAATCCGGACAAGCAAAATGTTCACTAAAAAGCACGTCTTCTCCATCTACAACGCTTGCTATTGCAGTTCCTTCTGCTAATTTTAAAGCACTTTCTAAGGATTCAGAAAGTCTACCACGGATTTCTTCTTTTACAGAAATTCTATCAATAACTATTTCTATACTATGCTTCTTAGTCTTTGCTAGCTTTATCTCTTCTTCCATAAGCTCTACTATACTGCCATCAATTCTAGCACGAACAAAACCATTCTTTTTAATATTTTCTATTATCTTAACATGCTCACCCTTTTTCCCTCGTATTATAGGTGAGAGGATCAAAAGCTTAGTTTTCGGTGGCATCTCCATTATTCTGTCCACCATCTGATCTACAGTCTGCTGAGAAATCACCTTGCCACATTTAGGACAATGAGGCGTTCCAACTTTAGCATAAAGCAATCTCAAATAATCGTAAATTTCAGTTACTGTACCTACTGTAGAACGTGGATTTCTATTAGTAGTTTTCTGATCTATTGAAATAGCCGGAGATAACCCCTCTATGTACTCAACATCTGGCTTATCCATATTACCTAAGAACTGTCTTGCGTAAGCTGACAGTGACTCTACATACCGTCTTTGACCTTCTGCATATAATGTATCAAAAGCTAGTGAGGATTTACCAGATCCTGAAAGTCCAGTAAACACTACAAATTTATCTCTTGGTATCTCTAAATCTACATTTTTTAAATTGTTAACCTTAGCACCCTTTATAAAAATCTTATCCCTCATAATTTCACTCCTCGTATACTTCCCTTAAATAATTAACATCTCTCTCGGCTATTAACTCTTAAATATTTTTAATCTGTTTCTTTAGTTTATAAATTATATCTCTAAGCTGCGCTGCTCTTTCAAATTGTAAATCCTTAGCCGCCTGCTTCATTTCACCTTCATACCTATCCATTAGCTTTTTTGTTTCATCGTAGTTTGCTTCCATTGCAGCCTCAAGGGTTTCATATACCGCTTCTTCCTCAGCCACTGTGACAGCTCCCAGTACTTCCCTAATGTCTTTAATAATAGTAGTTGGTATAATATCATGTTCTTCATTATAATCCATTTGAAGTTTTCTACGTCTATTAGTTTCATCTATAGCCTTTTTCATAGACTTTGTGATTCTGTCAGCATACATTATTACTTTACTCTCTGAATTTCTTGCAGCTCTTCCTATAGTTTGAATTAGAGAGGTTTCAGAACGCAAAAACCCTTCCTTATCCGCATCCAGGATTGCCACAAGAGCTACTTCTGGAATATCTAAGCCTTCTCTTAAAAGATTAATACCTACTAGTACATCAAATGTACCAAGCCTAAGATCTTGAATAATCTTCATTCTTTCTATAGTATCAATATCCGAATGTAGATAGGTAATTTTCATATCCATTTCTCTAAAGTATTTAGTCAAATCCTCTGACATTTTTTTTGTAAGCGTTGTAACTAAAACTCTAAACCCTCTTTTTATTGTGTCCTGAATACTCGCATATAAATCATCTATTTGCCCTTTAACAGGTCTAATAGCTATTTCAGGGTCTAATAGGCCTGTAGGTCTTATCACCTGCTCTGCAGTATTCTCACTATGCTCTGCCTCATAGACGTTCGGGGTTGCACTTACGAAAACTGTCTTGTTCATAGTACCCTCAAATTCTTCAAAGGTGAGAGGCCTATTATCAAAGGCAGAAGGAAGTCTAAATCCATACTCAATTAAATTAGTTTTTCTAGATTTATCTCCCCCAAACATCGCCCTAACCTGTGGTAGCGTTACATGACTTTCATCTATAAACATTAAGAAATCATCTGGAAAATAGTGCATCAAGGTTTGAGGCGCTGTTCCAGCAGGCCTACCATCTAAAATTCTAGAATAGTTCTCTATACCACTACAATAGCCAACTTCTCTTATCATTTCAATGTCAAAGTTAGTTCTTTGCTTAAGCCTTTGAGCTTCTAGTAATTTATCCTGTGATATAAGCTCCTTTAACCTATGCTCTAATTCTTCTTCTATCTGTTCTATGGCAGGCTCTAATTTCTCCTTTGAAGTTGCAAAGTGAGAAGCCGGGAAAATAGATACATGCTTCCTAGCTCCAATAATTTCTCCTGTTAGCGAATCAAAGGATCTAATTTTATCAATTTCATCACCGAAAAACTCTACTCTAATTCCTTCACTGCTCGATGAAGCCGGAAATATATCAACAGTATCCCCTCTTACTCTAAAGGTTCCGCGAATAAAATTAATGTCATTTCTCTCATACTGTATATCTACTAATTGTCTTAAAACTTCATTTCTATCCTTTTCCATGCCTTCCCGAAGGGAAACTGTAAGTTTTTTATATTCTTCAGGGTTTCCAAGTCCATATATACATGAAACTGAAGCCACCACAATAACATCATTACGCTCGAGTAGTGCCGATGTAGCTGAATGTCTTAATTTATCTATATCATCATTAATAGATGAATCTTTTTCTATAAAAGTATCCGTTTGTGCAATATAAGCCTCAGGCTGGTAATAATCATAGTAAGACACAAAATACTCCACACAGTTGTCAGGAAAAAATTCTCTGAACTCCGAGCAAAGCTGTGCCGCTAAAACCTTATTATGAGCCAGCACCAAGGTAGGCTTTTGAACTCTTTCAATAATATTAGCCATAGTAAAAGTCTTACCTGAACCAGTTACTCCTTTAAGAGTTTGAAATTTTTTACCTTCTTCAAGCCCTGCTACAAGACTATCAATAGCCTGTGGTTGATCTCCCGTAGGTTTAAACTTCGAATGTAATTTAAATTCATTCATAAAAACACCGCCTTGTGCGATAACAACTATTAATTGCTATCATGTATCTGAACATTTGTTCGTCTATTACATTTTAACTATAAGTTTTTGATATGTCAATATCTCCTACAACTAATTTGCCAGTAATTAATGTTAATAGCGAGTATGAAATTTGTCATACGTGCCTTGTAAACGAACTAAAAACTAGAAATTCCATTAAGAAATTCTAGTTTTTAGATTAGCTCTTTTTTCAAGAGGATGCAACAAAAGTATATATTGCGTAAAATACGTTGAACAAGCCTTAGTAATTCACAATTTATTTTATTTGCAGCTACGTGAAGAAAAACATATGTTTGAGCGTAAGTTTATGTTTATTAGCAGCTGGAAGTAAAATAAATTTTAGAATTACTTGGCCAAGTGAACGCATTTTAGCAATATATACTTTTAGTTATATCATCCTCTAAGAAAAAAACTTACTTAATTGGCAAGTCCTTTTGTTTATTTCAATTACGCCTTTTCAACTTCTTCCACAATTTCTATCTGTTCAGTTGTTTCAGCCATTTCTGTTGCCTCTATATTTTCAACATCAACTACATTTTGCTGCACAATGCTCTCTTCAATAATATCGTTACAAACCTCTGCTTTAGTTAGTAGCATAAAGCAATTCGAAACTTTTTTATTGACTTTACCCACACCAAATATTAGAAATGCGATACCTCCATATATACCAATTGGTTCAAACATTCCTGGTAGCAATTGTGATGTCAATAATGCTTTTCTTACAGTAGCAACATCGTACCCCTGAGTTACAGCTTGACTAACAGTAGTTTTATACAATAAAATGTTATTTACTAATAAAGCAACTCCAATCAGTGCAACAACTGATGCTGCAACATACATAACAGTTGAAATAGCAGATCCTTTAAGTTTTTTAGATACATTCTTTTCTTTAATTCCCATAATAATTTGTCCCCATTTCCGCCCTTTAAGGCTACATTATAATTTCAATTTAATACTGAGTTGATATTATTTTTTAATAACATCTTATCCTATTAGTTCATATTACTAGATAATTGTTACAGTCAGGTGTCAATAATGTTAACAAATTATAACCATTAAGTCATACATAATTCTGTTCCTTCTTATATTATAGATTAAATAAAAAAATAGGAAACTAAGTCCCTATTCATTAAATATTATTCACTTTTTATCTTAAATTTAAACAATTAATAATTGTTACATACTCATAAGAATACTCACATGGCGCTTAAAATATTAGCATAAAGATATGCTTAACAACTAATAATCGTTATGTCCCACCTAAAGAATACTTATAGCATGCTAAAAATAAAAACAGGTATGAAACCTCCCCGTAGTGATTTGCAATACGAAACGACAAAACTATTGAAATTTGATTTAGAAATTCTTGCTTTGCGAATGTAAAATTCTCGTAAGCTTGCCAGGAAGGCAAGCTAGCGAACCTGAGGCAGGACGCCGAATGTGAGCGTTAGAGAATTTTACATGAGCAAAGCATTAGAATTTCTTAATCAAATTTCCAGTTTCAAGTTCGTATTGCAAATCACGCTGGAGAAATTTCATACCGTATATTTTAGCTTAAATTTTACTTATTGTATTATTCTTTTACCTATTACAAAGTTATCTTGATAATAGCCAGTTAATTCAGATATTTTAACAACATCACCAGGTTTAGGAGAATGCATAAATTTATTATTACCAATATATATTCCTACATGAGATACTTCAGCAGGAGCAGCTGTGTTTGTAGTAAAAAAGACTAAATCCCCATTTTGAAGATTATTTACTTTAACAGATGCACCTTTATCTACCTGATCCATAGTTGTTCTAGGCAAGCTTATACCAAAGTTTTTATAACTATACTGTACAAAGCCCGAACAATCAAATCCACCACTTATATATCCGCCAGTAGCGTTGAATTTTGCTGGTGTTGCGCCACCCCATAAATAAGGAGACCCCAAAAATGTATTCGAATATGACACTAAGTTATTTCCAGTTGTTTTTGTATCATATTGTTGTCCATTTTCAACATATTGAGCTTTGTTTGATGTATCCGTAACCATGCTTACATAAGATTTATATATATATCCCCAGTCACCAGCATATTTAATTTTATAGAATTCGCCTTCAGTTCCATATATATCCACTTTATCATTAGGATATATTTTTCCCATTACAGTAATATTATTAGTCAATGAAGCTGTTTTTCTTACACTTAAAAAATCTGAGGCTGTAACAGTTCCAACTCCCGTAGGCTTTACTGCAGGTACAGTTGCTGGTTTAGTTACAGGTACAGTAGGACTGCTTGTACCATTTGTATTCACAATCTTTTGCCCTGTAACTTTTACATACAAAGCACTTATATAACTTGTTTTACCTGAAAAAATTATTTTATAAAAACCATTTGTATTTTCAAGCATCGTCACTTTGCTTCCAAGCTTAATAGTCCCAGTAACAGGATAGGTTGTCCCAGCTCCAGACCTTACATTTAAAATACTTGTTGTTATAACTCCATATTTTTCTACGTTAGCGGGTTTTACACTTACCGCACTATTATCAGGAGAAGTACTTTTTACTATATTTATATATGAAGTATGTACATATCCAGTTTTCCCACTATAACTTATTTTATAAAAATCCCCTTCTTTTCCAAGGGTATTTATCTTTGTATTCTTCAAAATAAAACCTGTAATAGCAGAGGTCAGTGAAGGTTTTTGCCTAACATTTAGTGAGGCTGTATTCACAACTCCACTATCAGCAAGTGCGACTTTGGAACTTACCATTGTAAGTAACATTACTATAAAAGCTATTCTTTTTTTCATTCGATTACCTTCTCTCTATACTCTATATTTCAGTTCAAACATATACTATACCTTAAACACTACTTATGATTTTGGTCTTATATCTATATTTCGTCATAATTTAATTTATGAGATAGTCAGATTCGTGCATTCGCCCCCTTTTTTTTGAGTAATATTAAAACTCCCATTCAAAAATACTAAGGGAAATATGATTAAGTAGTATTTAGTATTATAGCACTCTTATACTAAAATATAGCTGTTTTGAGAAATTCAATCTTATTATTTTAGAAAAACCTATGATATATAAATTACACTACTTATTATTCTTTAATATCCAGATTATTCGCTTTTAATTTGAAGTTTAAAACTTTTGATAATTCATCAATGTTACCTTCAAAAGGGAAACATAATAGTTTAGTTTCATCTTCAAAAATCATAAAAAATGCTGGTTGGCTTTCAGAAATTATTATATAAACTTCATGTACTAAGGTCTTTAAAAATTTCCCATTTACCTTAACAGCAGGATAAAGTGGAATTCTAATAGCATAAATATCACCTCTTTATTAACCTTCCCATAATGAATTGTAGTTATGTCCAAAAGCCATAATTACTGAATACATATATTGTGGTTATATGGAAAGTTATGTATACTAAAGTTATAACTATAAAATTTTCATCATAAAAATTATGCACTTAGGAGGATTTGTTATGAAAACAAAATTATCAATTTCAGTAATTATTTTAATCCTGATATCCATAATTATAACAATAAGTTCCTGTGCTAAAAATAGCAAAGACACAGTGCTTAGGATTCAAGACTATTTTCCAAAGAAAGGAATGATAAAAAAGTTCAGTGGTGGTTTCGAAAATTCAGGATTCACCCAAATAATTGATAAAATAAATGGAAATAAATTTCAGATAAAGCAACAAGATACAGCAACTGGAGTAATACTTATTTACCAAGTTTCCGATACGGATATAAGATTAATATTTAGTAAGGAAGAGCCCGAGGGAAAGTTTAAAGAGAACTATATAGGGCTAGTTGAACCTAACGCAAATGATATTATATTGAAAACCCCTCTAGAAGTTGGCACAAGATGGACTGATGCCTCAGAGTTAAAATATGAGATTACTGGAATTAATGTTCCAGTAAATGCTCCAGCAGGCTCCTTCTCCGCCATAGAAGTTACATCGATTAGGGATACCTTTAAATCTAAAATGTATTATGCGAAGGACTTAGGCCTCGTCAAAAGAACTATTGAAGGCTATAGTGAAGATGAACTTATAAAAATAGATTAACTTAAAATAAAAAACTTCAGGAGGAGTATAAATCTCCTTCTGAAGTCTTTAATATTGGTCATTACAACTCTTTTATATTAAATACTATTTTCCATAAAGTATAAGTTATTTCTATGTAATAATGTTAAATTATTTAAAATTAATTTAGGAATTTGTATAATTAAATAAGAACATGATGGTATAATATGGCTAAATAACTTATTCATAAAGTATGGGATAAATATTAATAAACTCGGAGGTAATCGTAGTTATGGAATCTATTATTGGGTTTATATTTGAACTGTTTAAGATTAAAGACTCTAAAGACCCTGAATATAATGACTTTATTAATCTCCTTATTTTTTTACTAACATATTTCGGTATCTTTATTGCTTTTCTTTGGGTATGCAGCAAGCTAGGCTTGTTCAGATAATTCCTAACTTGCTAATCAAATAATTATAGTTTAAGTAAATAAGTTTGGTTTCCTTAATAATAAGAATTTGAAAGAAAGGAACTGATTACAATTAAAAGAATAATATTCCTGATTATTATTACGTTACTATCAAATATACTATTGATTGGATGTACTTCACAGAAATTATCACAAGAACCACCTAAATTAACAATAACTATTGGAGACAAAGGATTACAATATGTTACTGTAAAAAACAAATGGGATGGTGCTATATATGATAGGAAAAATACATTTCAAAGTATATTAAAAGAAGACTCTAGCATTGAGACTCCATATTTTGAGTTTGGTAAAATTGTTGTGATTAATTTTAAAAATAATCCTCCAGACAAATTCACTATATCTGATATTTTAATTGATAAAAACGGAAGTAAGAGGTATTTTACCCCAATAATTAATATTCCATTTGAACTAAAGGATGGCAAATATTCTTTTGAAATTAAGAAAAACATAGAAGCAGAATTGGATTCGTATTTTGTTCCAAATATGACTTATTTTAGAGGTTATAGAATAACTGCTTCTTGGGGGAAAAATGAATGTGAATATGCATTTATCATTAAAACAGCTAGATAGCCATACCAAATATGAATAATGCCAAGTTATAGTTAGTACATATTTTTCTTAAAGTTTGTGTAGTTAGTAGGAAGGATTCTAGAATTTGAATCAAAATATAAATGCGAAGTTACTCGCTTAAATAACAATCAAGCAATATTGGTATTAGGGGATAAAGTTGAAAAGATAGGTTGATTCATAATGTTCATTTTTTATGTCATACCAGCCATAAAATAGTAGTTCGTTATTCATATAATGCTATATGAGTGGGGTTGTAGTATATAATAATTTTACTGTTTTAATAAAAAAACATATGAGATAGGGGGGGGCTTATTATGTCAAAAGATATATTTAATAAAGAGTGTGAAGCTAGAATTAAGTTAGCAAGAGAAATTGCGAGTAAATGTTCAATAGAATATGGAAGGGAAATCATTATTGTTGGTTCTGTTTCAAGGAATCTTGCAGATGAAGATTCTGATATTGAAATAGAATTTTTAGTAGATAATTTAATATCAGAAGAAAACATGATTAATTGGATTAAACAGATTGGAGGAACAGATATACATCCGTATGGTGTACCAATAGGGGATGGATCAGTTTGGATAATATTTAAGTATAAAGATTATTGGATTGAAGCAGGATGGCAGACTATTAGTAGCATGAAAAATAACATAAATTCAATTATAGAAGGTAAAGTAATTACCCATGATAAACTTATTCTTGCTTCAGTATTAAAAGATGCAATTTTTATCAGAGATAATGCTATATTAAGTGATTTACAAGGACAATTAAATCTTTATCCAGAAGAACTTCAGAAAGATATCATAGCAAATACAATTGAACCTTGGACTATGGGTTTGTCAATAGCGGTTAGAAAAATGCTATCTAAGAGAGAGGATAAAATTCCATTCCTTCAAAGAATGATACCAGATATTCAAAGGATTTTAAGAATTTTATATGCAATAAATAGACAGTGGGAACCAGATTGGAAATGGACAAAATATATAATTAGTAATCTAGAGATAAAACCACAAAATCTAGAAGAGAGGATAGATTCAATTATATGTATAAAAGATACTAAAGAGAATTTAAAGAATTGTTTTGAGTTAATAAATGATACATTATTACTTATACCAAAAGACCTTGAACTAGATGAGACAGTTGCAGATATATTAAAAAATATTGATACAACTACGATAGTATAGTATTATTCTTGTTTTTCACTTATTGACTGATGTTAAGACGTAATTTTCGTATATTGTGATGGAGCAAAATTTTTATTTTACATTTATTTGGAGGGGATACATATGGATTTTACTATTGAATTTGGACAAGCAAATGATATTGATGAATTAGAACAACTTTACAATGATTTAAATGACTATTTGGCAAAAGGAGTAAATTATCCTGGATGGAAAAAGGGTATATATCCTATAAGACAAAATGCAATTGATGGAGTCAAAAACGACAACCTTTATGTGGCAAAGCATAATGGGAAAATCATTGGTTCTATTATTTTAAGTAATGAACCTGAACCAGAATATTATAATGCTAAATGGGGATTTGAGTCTGACTATTCAGATGTTTTTGTTATACATACATTTGTTGTTCATCCGAAATTTATGAAATGTGGTGTAGGCAAAGCACTAATGGAATTTGCTGATGAATGCAGCATTAAGTCACAAGTTAAATCAATTAGGCTGGATGTATATGAAGGAAATATACCTGCCATAAAGTTGTATGAAAAATGTAGTTTTAAATATATTGATACTGTTGATTTGGGACTTGGAAACTACGGATTGGATTGGTTTAAACTATATGAAAAATTAATATCAGATAATATGTATAGTCTTATGTAGTATTTATTACATACTTTACTTATAAGAGAAAATCAAAAAAAAGATGACGGAATATTCATAAACCGCGTCACAAGAGTATATTATTATGACTTGCATCAAAAAAATCTCGTAGAAGATAAGTGTAGTCACAAATCATCCTCTGCAAAAAAAGATAACAATGCTAAAAGTGGCGTGAATTTATATATTATGTTAGCAGGTAAAGTCATTGGCGGTTACTCTTATCCTAATACAGATGTATTCGGAGCATGCAGTTCTTTATATGGAAAATCATTACAGGAAGTAACAGTATTGAGTTTTCAGCAATGGAGTGAAACCTGGAAAAAGAAATATAGCAATTAAAATAGTTATCCCACAATCTTCAAATAAAGCTAATGAACTACTAAAAAAATAATAATCGTTATATCCCCCCAAGGTTTTTCCCACTACCTAGAAAACAAAGCGTAAAATTTCTCCTGCGTGACTTGCAATAAGAAGCGTAGAAACTATTGAAATTCCATTTAGAAATTCTTCTTTTGCAAATATAAAATTCTCGTGAGCCTGCCAGGACGTCAGGCTAGCGAACCTGAGGCAGGACGCCGAATGTGAGCGCCAGAGAATTTTATATTTGCAAAAGATTAGAATTCCTTAATGGAATTTCAAGTTGCAAGCTCTGATTGCAAGGCACGCAGGAGACTGGGCACCTTTTTTTATTTCTTATCTATGTCTTTCATTTTTTCTAACACATCTTTAAAACTTTCATCATCCATCTTTACTATAGAATTATCTTTTGGTAACTCCCTTGGTACAATTACTATTCCTAGTCTCTTGTTCCCAGCCATATTGCTATAGCTCATGTCCTTTAGTTCCCCAGACGGTTTTTTGATTTTTAAAGATAGTGACTTAAAATTTCCTTTAACAATATCTAAAATCTCTTCTTCAACCTCTATTTTTTTATTATCAATCTGGACTATTAAATCTCCACTTTGAATCCCCATTTCGAAAGCAGGGGATCTAGGTGCTACTTCTAGCACCATAATTCCCTCATCGCTGCTAAAAAATTTAGGCTTTAAAGTGAGCTCCATATGTTTTTCTAAATGCAGCATTGCTTCATGCAACGCAGCTGCAAATATCAAAATAAAAAATTGATAAGCTACCCCGAATACTGCGAGTTGTGATATGGCTGTTAGCAGTACGCCATAGGCCATTATTAACGCTCCTGAAAAAAGGGTCTTCTTGCCTTTACTCTTTGTAAAGGTGATACTGCTATAACCGATAACCCCATAAAGAGCAATAGAAGCTATAACTGAACTTTTTAGGATTCTAGAAGCAATATCCCCTCTTATTGCAGGCATCCACTGTGGAGTCATTAAGCTCTGTCCAGCCACTAAATCTGATGAAGCTGAACTTAACAGTATAAGTATAGCAATTGGTAATGCCCAATATCTTTTCAAGGCAAATCCACCAATAATCTTATTATCTCTGTTTGTAAACACAGGAATGGCTCCTCTTGATCCATCTATCATCACTAAACTTCCCTCTATAATATGTAATACCCCAACCAAAGTCATTAAGGTAAGAATATCTATGTTTATAAAATCCAATTTCGGCATATGTAATATAATAGCTGCATATTTAAATACTAGGCTGGTTATACCCAAAACTGCACCTGAATAAGAAAAACAGATAAATCTAGGCTTAAATGCCATAAAAAACAATGACAACATAAACAATAAATAAATATTTGAATTCTCATCAAAAACTAGCCCTAAAAATGTAAACATAAGACTTGCTAGGGCTCCTGCAAAAATTCCTATTACAATCTGAGATATAGTTAACTCAAAGGGTGAATCTAACTTTTCTCCCATTATCATTTTCTGCATAATAGCGATTTTCTTATTTTTATTATAAAAAATTACTCCAATCATTATTAGGATAAACGCATTTGAAGGATCTGAAATTGCAGAAGCAACTGCTCTTAAAGTATGTATTGCAATATCCATTGAATAAAATTCTCCTTTCATATTGCTATAAAAAACTATATATTTCCAATATCTCCTATGTAAATGCGTTACATGACCTACAGTGATGCGCTCACCTACAGTGAAGCCATTACCTTTGGTAATGACATAGCCTAGGATGTGTGAAATCATCTGCGGTTCTGAGATGTTGTTAAAAACCAAGTATCCACCAAATTTATTGGTAGATACTTGGTATGTTATTACTTGATTTTACCTTTAGCTATCTCTAGTGCTTTTTTAAACTGTGGATCCAAAGTTCTATCATATGTTTTTTCTTTAAGTGCTTTTGGATACACAATTTCAATTTCTGGTTTTATTCCAATATGATGTATATTTTCTCCATTAGGAGTATAATATTTTGATATTGTTACTTTTAATGCAGTACCATCATCAAATCCATCCCTACTTTGGTAAAGCATAGTTTGAACCACGCCTTTTCCAAAAGTCTTTTCTCCCACTAAAGTACCAACCTTATAGTCCCTAACTGCTCCTGCAAAAATTTCTGAAGCACTTGCACTTCCCTCATCTGTCAATACAGTTAGAGGCATACCTACTGCTAGGCCTCCTGTAGACTTATATTCTTTCTTTTTCTTATTCTTATCTATTGTATAAACTATAACTTTTCCTTCAGGTACAAAATTAGAAGTTAGCTCTACACATTGATCTAAAAGACCACCTGGATTTCCTCTTATATCTAATACTAGACTTTTCATACCTTTGCCTTTTAATTCTGCTAATTTTTTATTGAAATTTTTAGAGGTATTTTCATCAAACATTGTAAGTTGAATATATCCAACATTTTTGTCTAACATTTCACCTTTAACTGTTATCAAATCGATCTTAGCACGTTTGACACTAACTTCAAAAACACCTTTATCTTTTCTATTAAGAGTTAACTTTACAGCTTCATTTTCCTTGCCTTTCATCATTGTAACAGCTTTTTCTAGTTCTTTTCCTTTTACAGCTATACCATTAACCTTTTCAATAACATCCCCAGGAAGTATTCCTGCACTTTTAGCTGGTGATGGATCGAAAGGCGCAATTACAACTATATTGTCTTCTTTAACCCCAACTTGTAAACCAAGTCCTGTATAAGCTCCTGTTGTTTGAGCATTAAAATCTGTAAACTCTTTTTTGTTCATAAAAACTGTATATGGATCCTCTAGTGAATTAGTCATGCCCTTTATAGCACCTTCTACTAAAACATCATCACTGATTTTGCCATCGTAGTACTCGTATAATTTGTCTCTTACTAAAAATAGTTTTTGAAACTTTAATACTTGATCATAATCTTCTCTTCCAATTATTACTTTTCCATTGGGAGTTCCTAAGGAAATTTTATTTGAAACTACTAGGGTTATGGCGTTAGTAACAAGTACTATAACTACAATCCAAATAATCCCTTTTATTTTTTTAGGTTTGTGTACTCCATCGTTATATTGTACAGTTTTAAATTGTCCGAACTTATTTTCATCGCCCATTTTATACCCCTCTTTGTAATTCTATATATATTATTTATGTAAATATAATAAATTTATAACACTTACAAGAAAATAAATATATTGTATTTACACAATTAAGAACTTTCTAATAGACATAATACTGCCCATTGCCCCAATAATTAGTCCTCCTAACATAAATTGCCATAAAGTCGTGCTTAATATAAAATGAGGATTTATTAGATTAACTCCTAATAATACATTAGTATACTTCAGGAAAACCATTCTATAAGCATAATATAGTATACCTGTAGAAATAAGTGCTCCCGATATACCAAGCATCATGCCTTCAATAATAAATGGCCATCTTATAAACCAATCAGTAGCTCCAACAAATTTCATAATACCTATTTCTTTTTTTCTAGAGTACAATGTAAGCTTAATTGTGTTTCCTATTAAGAACAGTGATACACTTATTAAAATTACAAATAAGGCTAGGCCTACTATCTTTAATGTATTTGTTATTTTTATAATTTTGTCAACAATTTCCCTAACATCCTTAATCTTCTCTATACCCTTTAATCCTTCAGCAGCCTTAACTACATTATTTACTATTTCAGGTTTTTCTACACTTACAACATACGCATTTGGGAATGGATTCTTTTTTTCAAAACCTTGTACTAAGGATTTACTATCTTCTCCAAATTGTTCCTTCACTTTTTCTAGTGCATCACCTTTATCTTCAAATTTAATCTCTGAAACGCCCTGCACATTGTTAAGAGCTTTTTCGATAGCTGATTTATCACCTATTGTTAAATCATCTTTAAGATAAATTTTCACCTGCAACTTAGAACCTAGTTCTTGAACTCCTGCATTAACATTAAAAACAATTAGTAAGAATACGCCTAAAATAAATAGAGTAGCTGCCACAGTAGCGATTGACGCCATACTAACAGTTCTATTTCTTTTTAAACTTCTTAGTGCATCTACAAAATAATATTTAACTGTACTAATCTTCATAACCGTATCTTCCCCTTTGCTCATCTCTAGCTAGAACACCTTTTTCTATCGCTATTACTCTCTTCTTCATCGAGTCTACTATATTCTTTGCATGTGTTGCCATAACTATTGTAGTACCAGCCTTATTAATATCATTTAAAATATCCATGATACCTATTGCTGTTTCAGGATCTAAATTTCCTGTTGGCTCATCTGCTATTAGCAATGTAGGATTGTTTACTATAGCTCTAGCAAGAGAAACTCTTTGTTGCTCTCCACCTGAAATCTCATGAGGATAAGCCATATGTTTTTTAGATAATCCAACTAGATCTAAAACCAAAGGTACTCTTTTCTTAATGTCTCTTGGTGAACATTCTGTAACTCTAAGTGCAAATGCTACATTTTCGTAAATATTTAAATTATCAATTAATCTAAAGTCTTGGAAAACCACTCCAATTTTCCTTCTAAAATAAGGTATCTGGTTTCTTTTTAATTTCGTTATATCAGTTTTGTCTAAAATTACACTACCTGTAGTTGGCTCTACCTCTTTTAAAAGTATTTTAATAAAAGTAGATTTTCCTGCTCCACTAGGCCCTACAAGGAATACAAATTCCCCTTTTTCAATAGTAATATCAACATTGGATAAAGCTATTACATTATTGTCATAAATCTTAGTTACTTTCTTAAATTCTATCATTATTCATTCTCCTTACCACGTTTCTGTAATTCATTTCAGTAAAATCCATAACAACATTATATCATAAGGACTAGGCCTATAATAAATTTTATTATAAAATTTTCGTGAATATTACTCATAATACGCTAATTTACTTCTTCAAAAATTCATAAATAATATTATTATTATAGTTTCCTATAAAATTAAATTTATGAGGAATTATTATTGATTAATAAATTTGAAATAAAACTAGGTCTATTATTGTTGAATAAGCTAACATAAATAGGGAAATAAAAAATATTACACCAACTAAATTGAATTTTTCAAAGTACTCCATCCATTTTTCCTCATAATTTAGTGGTTCTAACATTTCTCTTTTTACAAAGCCTATACCTGAAATAGCAAGACCAAAACAAGATATTCTAATAGCTGTTCTGTTTACTGAAGCGAGTACTCCTTGAAGCTTTAAGTCACCACCCACAAGCCCACTTATTACGCCAATTAAGGCTCCCAAAATTATAGGAACTAAAAATATCTTTAACGATAATATAAAACAATGTAATAAATCCTTTAAAATTTCTTTCATGTTTGTTCCTCTCCCCATAGTTATTCTTGATGTATTATATCATAAAGCATCACAAAAAACATTATGGAGTAAAATAGTTAAAACCCTCATGTATAAATACATAAGGGTCTTAAAAATTATTTTAAATTGAGACCTTTTTTAACAGCTTTAACTATTTCATCTGCAGTTAATCCATAAGCTTTTAAAAGTTCCTCTGGTTTACCACTTTCACCAAAGGTATCTTTAATTCCCACTCTCATAACGGGTACTGGATGATTTGAACAAACAACCTCCGCTACTGCAGAGCCAAGTCCGCCTATAATGCTATGTTCTTCTGCAGTAACAATTAATCCAGTCTTTCTAGCTGCAGTAATAATTGCTTCTTCATCTATTGGTTTAATAGTATGTATATTTAACACTTTAACCTTTATTCCTTCCTCAGCTAAAATATTATAAGCTTCTAGTGCAGCGTCTACCATAATACCTGTAGCTATTATAGTTGCGTCGCGGCCTTCTCTAAGTGTTACAGCTTTTCCTAGTTCAAATTTGTAATCAGGGTTATCATTTATTGTCTCAACGCCCATTCTTCCAAGTCTTACATAACATGGTCCATTGTATTTTGTAATAGCTTCTATGGCAGCTTGCGTTTCAATATTATCACTTGGGCTTATAACTACCATATTGGGAATACTTCTCATTAGTGCTATATCTTCTATAGCTTGATGAGATGCTCCATCTTCTCCTACAGTTAAGCCTGCATGTGTTGCGCAAATTTTAACATTTAATTTAGGATAACAAATAGAGTTTCTTATTTGTTCAAAAGCTCTTCCTGCTGCAAATATAGCAAAAGTGCTTGCAAAAGGAATTTTTCCACAAGTAGCAAGTCCTGCCGCAACGGACATCATATTCCCTTCAGCAATACCCATATTAATAAATCTTTCAGGAGCAACTTTTTTAAAATCTGCAGTTTTAGTGGATTTAGATAAATCTGCATCTAAAACTACTATATTTTCGTTTTCAAGTCCTAATTTAGCTAAGGCCTTGCCATAAGCTTCTCTTGTTGCAATTTTACCCATTATACAACACCCCCAATTTCGTCTATTGCCATTTGGCATTGTTCTTTGCTTGGAGCCGTACCATGCCAACTAGCTTCATTTTCCATGAAGGACACGCCTTTTCCCTTTATAGTTTCACAGATTATAACTGTTGGTTTTCCTTTTGTTTTTTTAGCTTCTTCTATAGCATTTTTAATTGAGGCGAAATCATGCCCATCCACAGAAATAGTATTCCATCCGAAAGCTGCAAATTTAGCATCTACTGGATCAGAACCCATAACCTCAGAAACTTTGCCATCTATTTGAAGTCCATTATGGTCTACAAAAACCGTTAGGTTATCAAGCTTATAATGTGCAGCTGCCATAGTAGCTTCCCATACTTGACCCTCTGCAAGCTCTCCATCTCCAAGTAATGAATATACTCTATATTCTTTTTTATCAAGTTTTCCAGCCAGGGCCATACCTACTGCTGCTGAAATACCTTGTCCGAGTGAACCCGTAGACATATCTACTCCGGGTACTGTATTCATATTAGGATGTCCTTGAAGCCTTGATCCTAATTTTCTTAGCCCAATTAGCTCATCCTTATCAAAAAATCCCTTTTCAGCAAGCACACTATACAATGCAGGTGCAGCATGCCCCTTTGATAGTACAAATCTATCTCTATCTGGATCATTTTTCTTTTCTACACTTATATTCATCTCATTAAAATATAAGGTAGTTATAATTTCCACGCAAGATAATGATCCACCTGGGTGACCAGAACGTGACTCTGTAATCATAGCTATTATATTTTTTCGAACTTCTTTAGCAATTGCTTTTAATCTTTCTACTGTTTTTTCCATATGTATTCCTCCTAATATTGCTTTGGGGTAAATAACCTTATTAATAGTTATCTTCCTGTATTCCTATTTATCTTCCACAATTATTATAACAATATTATATACTATAACAACATATTTATTAGAAATTCCACAAAAATAATTAAATTCCTATAGGATAATTAAAAAATCTATAGCTTTACTAAACTACTTCGGACTACTAATTCATAAAATAAAATAAGGGCAATATATGCCCTTATCTACTTTATAAACCTACACTAATTAAAAGTGCAGTATCTACTTTTTTCATATCGCTATCAGTCATATGACCAATTTTTTCTTTTAATCTCTTTTTATCTAGTGTTCTTATTTGTTCTAGCAAAACTACTGAATCTTTATTTAACCCATACTCTTCTGAAGAAATTTCAACATGAGTAGGGAGTTTTGCCTTGTTTATTTGAGACGTAATAGCTGCAATAATAATAGTGGGACTGTACTTATTACCAATATCGTTTTGAATTATAATTACTGGTCTAACCCCACCTTGCTCTGAGCCTACAACCGGACTCAAATCAGCATAAAATATATCTCCTCTTTTCACTATTGTTGTCATTAGACAAATCACTCTCCGAAAGCTTAACTTCGTAATCTTTAAAATCTTTAATATCAATTTCAAAACCCATGTCAGCTATTTCTAAATTTAATTCAGCCATTTCTAAATAACCACGTTTCATTTCATCTATATAACTAAGTCTTTTCTTTTCCTCAATATATAGTATTATAGCTTCCCTAAAAAATTCACTTCTTTTTTTAGAATCTTTCAAAAGTGCCTTATTAAATTCAATATAAAGTGTTTCTGAGAGGTTTACTACTAGTTTCTTTGAAGTTGACATAGAAATTTTAATACCTCCTATTTACTTTAGAGCAATATGTATAAAGTATATTATAATTCAACCTATGTCAGTCTGTCAAAGAAATTATGAGTGTTTTCAACCTTCTTCATCAGGAATTATACACATAAATGGTTTATTATACATATAATAGTTTAATATTACACGTAATTTCTTATTTTTACAACCTTATTATCTTTAATGTATACTCGTGGAACTCTTTTACCAACCATACAAACTATTTCATAGTTTATAGTTCCTATTAGTTCCGCAATTGTATCAGCTGTAAATTTATTTTTCTCATCCTCACCCATTAGTATAACCTCATCACCAATTTTAACTCCAGGAATATCAGTAACATCAATCATACATTGATCCATGCAAATCCTACCTATTACCGGAGCAAAGCTGCCCTTTATGATAACCTTTCCCTTTTGATATAGTAGCCTTGTATATCCATCCGCATAGCCAACTGGAAGTGTAGCTATAATACTTTCTCTTTCTGTTTTAAACTTTCTTCCATAACTTACGTATTCTCCAGGTGGCATTGTTTTTATGTGTACCACATTTGTTTTTAAGGTCATTACAGGTTTTAGATTTATATTTTCCTTGTTTACTTCCTCTGATGGATAATAGCCATATAATATTATTCCTGGACGTACTGCCTCATAATGCGTTTCTGGCAAATCTATAATAGCAGCACTATTGGCCATATGTCTCATATATATGTTCACCTTTTTCTCTTTTAACTTTTCATAAAAATAATTGTATTTATTCACTTGACTATAGGTATAAGCCTTGTCTTTTTCATCCGCGCTGGAAAAGTGACAAAACATTCCTTCTACAATTATATTAGGTAGTTTGCTAATATTGTATACTTCTTCCACACTGTCATCATTTGGCAGATAGCCTAACCTACCCATACCAGTATCCACTACTATATGAATTCTAGCTATTTTATTTTTGTTTTTAGCCATTTTTGATAATTCTTTTGCAAATTCATAAGAGTATACGGCTTGTTCAATGTTATATTTCAATAGATTATCTATTAAATTTGGTGGTGTAAACCCTAAAATCATAATTGGGCATTCTATCCCTGAGCGCCTAAGCTCCACTGCTTCACTTATTACTGCTACCGCTAATCTATTAGCTCCATTTTGTAAGAGCACCGGAGCTACATCTATAGCTCCATGTCCATAGGCATCTGCCTTTACAACAGCTATAATACTTGCGCTTCTAGCTACCCTGCGAATTTCTCGCATATTATAAGCTAATTTATCTAAATCAACCTCTGCCCATACAGGCCTTAAATGTCTAAACATGACCTTCACCTCATCCGTTATTGAAATTTCACTCATTTGCTTATGCTTTTACTCGCACTAGGTCATCAAAACTAAAATGGTTCAATTTTTACGTTTGGAAGAAAATTTGAATATGTTATGTTAATCTTTTCTATCCCTTTTATATCATAGATAACTAATTTTTCTGGTATCATGCTTTTATAATTAACATACAGCAATGCATTGTTAATATTTTTATTGTTACCAGGTATAAATAAATTAATTACTGAGTATTCGATATCATTAATCTTTTCAATTGAATATTTTATTTCCTCATTAGTATACAATAATCCTATGTACTCTCCAATAAAACACAGTTTAAGAACCTCATCGAAATCCTTACTTTGCACATACTTTGTTCCATTGTTTTTATCACTAATATAAATATTATCATCGGTCTTATAGATAAACACCCTGTCTTTGTTTAGCTCTAGTTTATATCCACCTCCTCTCAAATATGATTGCCTTGCCTTATAGTTAATAGTCTGCTTATCATTCTTTATATCCATGTTCATTTCTGTAGTATAACTTTCCATGTTTTTTAAAAAGCTTACAATATCATTAGAATTCTTAGGTTTTTTATTACATGAAATTAATAGTATGGAACTAAAAGCAAGTAAAAGAATTAAAAATAATAGTAATTTTTTTTTCATTGTTATCCTCCTAGCATTTCTCTAGAGCAGATAGGATTACCTCCTATTTTTTACCATAACAAATCACTCTACTACTATTATTATTACTCATGGTTTGATACTATTACAAAAATAACTAAGGATAAAAAAATCATTATCTGCAGCTATTCATACACCTCTTCAATTTTTTTTTCTACTTCCAATATAGCATAAGCTATGGCACAATCTTCACCATGAGATATACTAAGGTGAATATTGTATTGTCCCTCTTTTTTAGCTATTAACTTTGCCTTTCCTTTTAAAATTACTATTGGTTTTCCAAGGGTTGTCCTGTCAATTTCAATATCTTTAAAATCAAATCCCCTAAATCCTGTACCTAAAGCTTTCGCTACTGCTTCTTTAGCTGCAAATCTTCCAGCCACATATTCCGGCCTCAAATTTCTACTTTCAAGATATTCTAATTCAGTTGTTGTGAAAATTTTTTCTAAAAACCTGTTGTTTGCGACCATAGCATTTTTTATTCGTCGTATTTCAACAATATCAGTACCTACTCCAATAATCAAAACTATCACTCCCGATTTTTATCATTCTATTATTTTTACTATTAATATTATTACAATAATATAATAAAATTATGATTATTTATAGTATTATTCATAAGATATTTTATTTTATATATTTGTATTTCAAGCTATATTATTTTTTATATAACAAAAGGAGGATAAGTCTCCTCATATAAAGAAGAGATTTCCTCCAAAAGAGGAGAATCCTCCTCACTATGTTAGTCTAATTAAAAATTAGCAAGTGCCAATATTTTTTAACATCTCATCAAAATCGCTAATATACTCATCAATATAATCACCCAATACTTCAATCATGTGGATAGGTGATACTGTATTTTCATATAGCATTTTCAAAAGATTTTTAACTTTATGTCTTTGAGGACTTATGTTTTCTACACAATCTCTCTCAATAAATACCACTGTATCATCAATGATGTCTTGTCTTTCAATCTCAATACCATAAGCTTGTATTGAAGTAGGTTCATTATCCATTGAAACAGAAATTTGACTTTTCACTAATCTATAAAAATAATTATGCTTTACATCTTCCTCTGTCACTTTTTTAGATAAATTTTCTAAAACTACCATGTTCGTCCCCCTTGTTTTATCTTATTTAAAACATAGTAACATTACTTTTCAGAAAAATCTGTCATTTTATGAAATGGTCTTAAATGTATTATCTCTTAAAACTGACATCTTCAACCTTCCACGCCCATAATGTTTTTATTAACAAAGTGTTAACGGACATCTACTTGTATATACGCTAGCTTATTTTGTCGAAATTATAATTAATATATATAAAAGTTTTTTGATTTTAACTTGAATATATTTTGAAAATCTGCGATTGTTTCTTATTTGCCCCACAATATAATGAAAATTATAATTATTATGTAAATATTTAGCATATTAATCATTAATCTTTCCAACTACTTTCTTTGTTTTTTAATCAAATTATGTTATTTGTAAATTTTCCCTTTATTTCTTTTACCATTTTATTCCTATCAACGCCAATGTATTTACATAAATCTTCCAATATTAATAATACTGCAATAACCATAGTGCAATCATCTTTGTAATAATCCTCTAATTCATAACGATTTTTATACACAATTGTATTATCTTTTTTGCAACTAATAGTTTTATATAACTCCCTTAACGTATTGTACAATATAGAATATGATATTAAAATAAAATCCCCTTTTGCTTTCTCACTACCATTAACTACCTCTCTAATAATTTTATTTAAAGAAGTATTTTTGTAATACTCTAACATTTTTAATCCATAATTTTCTTGGATAAACTTCCCAACTATTTCGACATCTATTAGAGTAATTTCACCCTCCGTATTAAAAAAAATACAAGCATCTAAAAGCCCATTCTTCTGGACATTAATTTCTGATAACATTTTCTTCATCCTATAGTTGAAATAACTAGTAAATTCGCCTTTTGTAATGAAATATTGAAGTTCTTTAGTAGACACAATATACACCAGCTCTGAAAAGTTTTTATAAGCCTTATTTAAATAACTTTTATTATTGTAATCCATATCACTCATAAACCTATCACTCCCACTATAATAAATTATTTGTGAATTCTAAGTCAACCATATTTAGTGTGGCTAATTTAATTCAAACTATACTAAATCACAGAAAAATAAATAACAAGTCAAGTATACTAACCTACTGACTTGTTATTTGTTTTCCTGTGCTTTGACCTTATAGTTGCTTTTTAATATTACTATGTCCCTTTTTAACACTCGCCACATTTTCCTCGGTCATAGGATGCAATGAAAACTTAGCTTCGTTATATACCAGTGTCATCTCATCTAAACTATCAGAATTGTCCACATTAATTTTAGTTACATTCTTTAGCTGCGTTGCGGTCATGTAAGGCTTATAAATATCTGCTTCTTCAGTTATTTTCTCAAAGCCTTTGTATGTATAAAGAATCTTATCTCTATTACTTCCACCACCTTGAAAAATCTTAGAAATCAAGTTCTTAACCCAATGTTTTTTATTCTTTCTGTTAACAATTCTTTCTTTTTCTTCTATAAATCCATCATATATTTTTGTTTTATTTGTCAATCTAGATAAAAATTTATATATTCCATATAAAATAACTATTAAAATAATAATTTTAAAAACTAAAATAAGCACTGGTGGTAGTTCAATATTTTGATATTTAGTCATATCGGGTTGATTCTTTAAACTCTCCTCTGCTGTGCTACCTTTTAATATGAAATTATTTTCACTTTTCATGAGAAGTTGCTTTATTTTTTCAGCAATCCAACTTATTGGTGCACCAAAAACTGTAGTTAAGAGGGCTACAATTAGAAACAAAATAAAATTCGCTAGCTTAATAAGCATATCTAATACCTTCGCAATAATTTTGTTAGCAAAATCTAAAGATAGTGTAAGTACTGATATGCCTATAATTATATTTGTAACTATAGATGTATTGCTTTTAACATCATACACATAGCTTCGCGCTTCTCGCATAAGAATAACAATCATGATTATATAGATAACATGAAACCTGTACATTTCATTTACAAAGTCAATTTCTAAGGTGAAGGAAAGGAGCCAAATGAATACTAAAACTACCATAGACTTTCCTATATCTTCTTTATATTGCGAATGATCTACAGGGCTATCTTCCAATGAATAAGTTATTAAACTCATAAAAAGCAAAAAAATTGTATTTATTAATATGGTTTTACTTTTAAAAAATATAAAAGAAGCTAATATACTAACTCCCAAAAGCACTACTATAAAAAGACTCTTTTTCAACTTCACACTGTTAAGATACTGTGTAAAAAAAACAATACATAAACAAATCAAAAACAGTTTATAGTCCAAGGCTGTTTTAAATAGCCAGTTACTTAAAGTTGACCAAATTATAAAAGAAATAGTGACAAGGCTTATACTATACATACTCTTGACTTTTCTATACCAGCTCATCCCTATACCCCCCCTTTATAATCCATCTTTTCAATACCTGCAATGTGTGGAACAGTAGCTTTTAAAGAAACATCAATAACTTTAATTAAAATACCACGTCTTTTTAGTTTAGATAAAATACCAACGCTCTCCTCATCTAAATAAGGGGTAATGATTACATAAGTAGAATTTGGATTAAATTCTTTTATTTTACTTCTTAGATACTCGCTAAATCTAATAGTAATGCTATAACTAATCCTAGCACTAAGTTCCATTATTTTATTAAGCGCATTAATGTCTGGATAAACCTCACTAGCTACTTTAGTTTGAATCCCTATTAATTGACAATTAGTCCACATCCCTGTTGGAACCCCTTCTTTGATGGCAATAGCTGCCAGTGATGCTGCCACTGTAATTCCATTTTCTATAAGCACTGGTTGAATGCTGCCCCAATAAGGTTCACCACATTGACCATTGAAAATAATTGTAAGCTCTCTATCTGAAGTAAAATCATATTCCTTCACCATAAGCCTATCCATTTTCAAACTAGATTTCCAATGAATATCCTTCATTCTATCCTCTACGTTATATTCCCTTATGCCTTTAATATATAATGGGTCTTGATGAATCCATCTTTTAACGTAATTATTCCCTTGCAGATTCGTATTTGCAAACTGAACATTATTCATATTAATAAGTTTAGGATAAACCAAAAACTCTAAGAAATCCTCTACGGGCATAGTTTCTGCTGATAACCCAAATAAATCTCCCACTGTAACGTTAATGTCTCTTAAAATATAGGCCCCACGGGTGTTACACTTCAATTTACAAATCCTTTTTTTTCTCTCATACCAGCTTATGGTGTATTTACTTAAATGCCATAAGTCAGCCCCTTCTTTAGATTTATTACTGTCTGATACAAATTCTATAACTGCAGGCATTTTTTCACTTAGCATTAGAAATGATATAGGTAGCCATTTATTATTTTCAATAGTTGTAGTTAGTGTGAATTCCTCACCTGGTACCATTCTATCTTTATCAATATTTCTACTGATTTTAAGGTTATCAAAGCCTTTTTTCCTTGTAAACTCCCCTATAAAAAAAATAGTAGTTATTATTGCCAGAATCAAAGCAAATTGTATAAACATAGTGCGCCCCCTATAACTTTTCGAGTGGAGCTTGAATAGTACTTATTATATCCTCTATAATTGTTCTACTTTTATTCCCAAGGCCAAGATCATTCTTAAGCATCAACCTATGGCTTAAGATCGGGATTGCGAGTTCCTTTATATCCTCCGGAATTACATAGTCTCTCCCTCTTATCGCAGCTAGTGCTTGGCTTCCCTTCATCATATTTAATGTAGCTCTTGGACTACATCCAAGCTCCACTTCCCTATGACTTCTTGTAGCGCTCACTATTGCTATTATGTAATCTTTTATTTCTTCACTAACATGTACCATAGTATAATTATTTTGAACGTACTCTATTTCTTCCATACTAACCACTGCCTCAAGGTCATTGAGTGGATCTACTGTCATAAATCTATTCATCATAGTCTTCTCTTCGTTAATATCTGGATATCCCAATGAAAGCTTCATAAAAAATCTATCTAATTGTGCTTCTGGTAATGGAAAGGTTCCAAACTGTTCCACTGGATTTTGAGTAGCAATTACGAAAAAGGGTTTTTCGAGTTTTATAGTATTACCCTCCACAGTAATTTGTCTCTCTTCCATACACTCTAAAAGCGCTGACTGTGTTCTAGGTGTAGCTCTATTAATTTCATCTGCCAAAACTATCTGACTGAGTAGCGGACCTTTTCTAAACTCAAAGTCCTGGTTCTTTTGATTATAATAATATATTCCAGTTAAATCTGAAGGCAATAAATCCGGTGTAAACTGTATCCTCTTAAACATGCAATTCATAGACCTTGAAAGACTCTTCGCAAGCTTTGTTTTACCAAGTCCGGGAACATCCTCAATAAGAACATGTCCAGAACATATAAACGCTACTATAATTTTATCGATATTGTCCCCTTTTCCAACTATAACTTTACCCACATTCCCCTTGATTTTGCCTCTAAATTCCTCAAATTTCTTAGTATCCATTTTTAACCCCCCCCATTAATTTATATATTTACATATAGTGACTTACAAATTCTTTAATGTAAATATACCATATATAGTAATTCTTTTAAATATGATTTGTTGTTATTTGAGACTTATTAAAATAGCTTCTTTTATATAAAGTATATATTAATACTATTATTGACCACTGGGCATTTCCATAAAAAAGTTGTTGCTTATATTGATTTGACAAAATAATACTTACTACTAAAAGGTATATAGTGTAGGCTATCATAAGCCACCAACCCCACTTTTTAAGTTTCAAATACCCATAAGCTATTATTAAAAAAATTATTGAAACTAATACCTTCATTAACCTCTCTGGAACATTTGGCAATCCAACTCTAACTGCAATTCCATATTTTTCTGTAGCATTTGTAAATAACGTTATTATTAATACAATTGCACCAAAAATATAAAAATACCCAATTAATGTTATACCTAAAGGTCTTTTTTTACCCATACATATCCCTCCCATTAATATCATAATAGATTATAATTATCTAATTATTCAATTATATAAAATATATATATAAATTTCAAATATTTAACATAGAAATACATGCTTGTTTTTCGATTTAAATCTCTTAACTTTTTATTGAAATTATATATGTAAGCTCTATGATGATTTACATAGTGTTATTGACCCCCTAAGGAATACCCAGAAGATTCTTATAGCAACTATATACTAGGTATGAAATTTCTCCGAAGTGACTTGCAATACGAGGCGAAGAAGCTTTTGAAATTTGATTTAGAAATTCTTGTTTTGCGAATATAAAATTCTCGTGAGCCTGACAGGAAGTCAGGCTAGCGAACCCGAGCCAGGACGGCGAGTGTGAGAGTCAGAGAATTTTATATTTGCAAAACATTAGAATTTCTTAATCAAATTTCCAGCTTCAAGTTCGTATTGCAAGGCACGTAGGAGGAATTTCATACCCCTTTGTGTAGATCACTTATAAAAAAAATCTCTCACCGTTAGGTAAGAGATTTTTAATTAAAGCATATTCAAGAACGCTGGGAAAGCTACAGCAAGCCCAGTAATAATAAGTCCACATAAAAAAGATCCTACAACTGCACACATAACAGATCTTTTAAAATCCAACTTTAAAAAAGCTGCTATTGCAGTCCCTGTCCAAACTCCTGTAGTTGGAAGAGGTATTGCAATAAATGTTATAAGCGCTATTTCTTCAAATTTTTGAAATTTAGATTTATTCTTATTTATCTTCTTATCAATTAAATTGTAAAAGCCACTAAAGGCCTTATATTTGCCTAACCATTCAAATATTTTATTGAAACATATCAATACAAAAGGAACCGGAAGCAAACTTCCCAAAAAACTTATTAAAAATACCGCTATTGGATTAATATTATAAACATTTATTCCAAGAGGTATAGCACCTTTCTGCTCAATAAGAGGCACTGCAGATAGTAAAAACACTTGTAACCACTCCATAAAAACTCTCCTCATTTATAATTTTTTCTTAATGTACCTTCAAAAAAAATGACTAGTTATATACTAGTCTATTTTTTTGATGCTTAATTTATTATTTACTCTACTATTATAAGTATTATGCTTCCATACTTTCAAGTAGATATTATAAATAAATTAATATTTAACTATATATTCACATTTCTAAATATCAATTATATGGTGTTGTCTACTCTCACCAATAAAAAACACTGCTAGTGCCCCTGGTCCACTAAATCTTCCTACAACTGGTCCAATATAATGAATAAGTACTTCTTTAACACTAACCTTTTCCAAAATCTCCTCTTTAAGCCTTACAGCTTCCTCATAACAATCTGCATGACAGATAGCTATGGTTTGAGTTTCAGGATTTTTAATCTTTTCCTTCAATATTTCTGCAAGCTTTGTTATAGATTTTTTACGCCCACGAACCTTAAACACTGGCATTACGCGTCCCTCATGGTTAAGTGTAAGTATAGGCTTTATATGTAGTACTAGCCCTAAGGTAGCCGCCATATTAGATATTCTTCCGCCTCTTTTTAAGAAATTCAAGTCTTGCACAGTAATATAAGTATTTAAATTTTGTATGTTTTTTTCTATTTCGCACACAATTTCCTCTGCAGTGCATCCGTCCTTTTTCATTTCCACAGCTTTTCTAACCATAAGACCTTGTCCAAGTGATGCTGTTAACACATCGATAATATATATTATAGCACTTGGAAACTCTTCCAATATAGCGGTCTTTCCAATGTTAGCGCTATTATACGTTCCGCTAAGACCTGAAGAAACTCCAACATAAATTATATCCTGACCACGCTTAGCCGCAGGTTTAAACATATTATAGAAGCTTTCAGAATTTGCTTGAGAGGTATTAGGCAATGCGCCTTCCCTAAGGTCATCAAAAAACTGTTTTTGACTTAAACTTTGTCCAAAATCATCTAAGTACTCTTTACCATTATAACTAAATGGTAACATAGCAAAGGGTATATTATTTCCATAAATATATTCCTTTGGCAAATCGCAGCAAGAATCTGTCATAATAACAAAATCTCTCATTTGTACTCCTCCTAGTTTTTATAATTCCGCAAATATTTTGTTAAACAATACAGTAAAAACTATAGCATAAAAACGTTCACTGTACAACGAAATTGTATTTACAGAGTAATTTATTATTGCTTTATAAATACGCCTATATTATAATGTTGAATAATAACTATTATTTTCCAATAGTAATTAAAGGAGTGTTGACAATGAAGGCATTAGAAGTAAAAAAAGATATTTACTGGGTAGGTGCATTAGACCCAAACCTTAGAATTTTTGATATAGTTATGTATACCCCTTTTGGTTCTACTTATAACTCTTTTGTAGTTAAAGGTAGCGAAAAGACAGCTGTATTCGAGACAGTAAAAGTAAAATTTTTTGATGAATATATTGAAAGACTAAAATCTTTAGACATTAATATAGAAACCCTTGATTATATTGTAGTCAGCCATACAGAGCCAGACCACGCAGGTTCAGTTGCTAAACTTTTAGAAATTTCTAAAAATGCAAAAGTAGTGGGTTCAGCAGCAGCCATTAAATTTCTTAAGGGTATTGCAAATAGAGATTTTGAATACATAACTGTTAAAGATGGCGATACTATAAATCTTGGAAATAAAACCCTATCCTTTATTTCAGCTCCTTTTCTTCACTGGCCAGATTCAATATTTACCTATATTGTGGAAGACAAGGTTCTTATCACCTGTGATTCCTTTGGAAGTCATTACTGCAATCCTGAAATGTATAATGATTTAAACCAAAACCAGGATAATTATAGAGAAGCCTTAAAATACTACTTTGATGGTATTATGTCCCCCTTTAAACCATATGTGTTAAAAGCTATAGACAAAATCAAAGACCTTCCAATAGATATTATATGCCCAGGACATGGCCCCATTTTAAGAGAAGACCCTTGGAATATAGTAAGCCAGTACAAAGAGTGGAGCCTTCCAATGGAAGCTTCGCAGGAGCCGCAAATTACCTTATGCTACGTATCAGCTTACGGCTATACTGAGGCTGTTGCTAAAAAAATACAACAGGGCATAAACACCTACTGTAACTTCAAAGTTAACATGTATGATGTTATACATAGTGATATGAATGATATTCTAGATAGTATAGATAAATCTCAAGGAATAATTTTCGGTTCTCCTACTATGAATGGAGATGCTCTAAAACCAATATGGGATATTCTAATAAATTTAAATCCTCTAGTTCATGGTGGTAAAGTAGCTTCTGCATTTGGCTCTTATGGTTGGAGTGGAGAAGCCGTTCCAAATATAGAGGCTAGATTAAAACAAATTAAGCTACATTTATATCCTTCCATGAAATATAATTTTAACCCCACAGAAGGAGATTTAAACTTTGCCTACAAATTCGGAGAAAGTTTTGCAGAAAAAATAGCTGAAAAAATTAAAATAAAAAGTTGCCCAATCAAACCTGCTACAGAAAAAAGATGGAAATGCGTAGTTTGTGGAGAAGAATTTGATGGCCCTAACCCACCTGAAACATGCCCTGCTTGTGGAGCCAGTGCTGACCAATTTATTCAAGTATCACAAGATGTAGTAACCTTTAGTTCTGATAAAAATGAAAAATTCCTAATCATCGGTAACGGTGCTGCTGGATATTATGCTGCGGATGCCATAAGAAAAAGAAATAAACAATGTGTTATAGAAATAATCTCTGATGAACCATACTTAACCTATTATAGACCTTCCATCTCTGATGGTATAAGTGAAGACCTTAAAGAAGATACTTTTTATCTATCTCCGAAACAGTGGTATGTGGATAATAACATTAGCCTTACCTTAGGAGTTCAGGTTCAAAGCCTAAAGCCTGAAGAAAAAAAAGTATTACTTAAAGATGGTAGCTCTATGAGTTATGATAAACTAATTTTAGCAAATGGAAGTCAAAACTTCATAATTCCTATACAAGGAGTAGAAAAACCAGGAGTCTTCACTTTAAGAAATTTAAAAGATTTAGAAGCCATTAGAAAAAATATGAAAACTGCAAAGAACGTAGTAATTGTAGGTGGCGGACTCCTAGGTCTTGAAGCAGCCTACGAAATAAGCAAGACTGGTCTAGACGTTTGTGTAGTGGAAGTCAGTAGTTTCCTACTTAATAAGCAATTAGATAGTGAAAGTAGCCTTATCCTTAAGACTGCAGTTGAAAACCAAAATATCGAAGTTATACTTTCCGATTCTGTGACCTCTATAGTAGGTGAAAAATCAGTTTCCTCTGTTAAGCTAAAAAGTGGAAGAACGCTAGAGGCAGATCTCGTGCTATTTTCAACAGGTATTGTACCAAATAAAAATATAGCCCATAAAACTAATATAATCACTAACAGAGGCATACTAATAAACGATAAAATGGAAACCAATGTTAAAGATATATATGCCTGTGGAGACATTGCAGAATTCGGGGGTAGAGTATATGGTAATTGGCCAGCTTCTGTAGAAATGGGTAAAGCGGCAGGAATGAATGCGGTAGGCGAAAGTAAAGACTTAGCCATCTCTCTAAGTGCTATCTCCTTCAATGCTATGGGACTAGAACTATTATCCGTAGGTGAGATATCCAAAGCAGGATCTATTGCTATTAGTATAAAGGATGATGAAAACAAAATATATAAAAAATTATTCTTCACTGAAAACATCCTAACCGGTGGAATTCTAATAGGAGACAACAAGTCTTCAGCCAAACTAATAAGTTCCATTGAAGAATCAAAAACACTAAAAGAAGTATTTGATATGCTTTAGAGCTGGTGCCACCCACGTGGCAAGTGGCATGTTGCATTTTTTAGTTTTAGGCATCCACGTAATAAAGAGCACATAAGACTTAAATGTCTTATGTGCTCTTTGCTTATTTTACGAAGGTAAAATTATCGTTGCCTGAACAGGATGCATAACAATTAGTAATTGCTATGTCCTCCTAAATAATACCTAACTGGTGATTAAAATAGTAGGTAATCGCAAGAGAATTTTCTATTGCATTAACGCCTTATCGATACCCTCTGACAATGCTTTCGATAATTTATATTGGTAATTTACATTTGCGAGTTGCTTGTCCTCTTCCACATTAGATTGGAAACCCATTTCCACTAAAATAACAGGAACCACGGACCAATTAAAACCTGTAAGATCATTTCTTTCCACAACACCTCTATTTTTCATCCCAATACTGTTAATTAAATTATTAAAAACTATCTCACCATATCTTTTGCTTGTTTTATATATAGCATTTGTGTTTTTACCATCTGCTGGAACTAGCATTGAGGCTCCCTCAACAGATGAATTATTATTTGAATCCGCATGAATTCTTATGACTAAGTCTGCCTCGGCCTTATTCCCAACCTGTGCCCTTGCAATATTCCCTAACATTTGTTTATTTTCTGTTTTAGTCATTATTACCTTATAGCCTTTTTCTTCTAGCAACCTCTTTAACCTAACTGCTACTCTCATATTAATCATGTACTCAGGAGTTTTTGTATTAATCCCCTGACCCCCACCCGGTTCCTTTATTTTCATTATATTGGAACCTGGAGCTTGTTGCTCTTTTTCTATACTGGTAACACTTGCATGTCCTGGGTCTATAACAATAACCATGTCAGAAGTTTTTTTCAATACCGGAATTTTAACTTCTTTTTTAGTTTCAGTCTTGACCTCAGCTGTTACCTTTTTTCCTACCCTAGCTATTTTTTCTTTTTCCATTCTCGTCAACGCGACTTTACTAGTTTTATTTATAGTTTCTTTATTAACATTCATATCTTGTTCAGATTTCCCATTTGCTTTACTCACATAAGTTGCCCCATATATTACTCCACCAATAATAGGTATACAAATAAAAATCAAAATAATCTTCTTCATTTTCGACATTTAAACACTCCCAACACTTTTCTTGAAAAATAACAATAACCAATGCCTATCTTACTATTCCTTTATGGGAATGTATATACTTATATAAGCTTGTTAACTAAAATTTAAAAAAATATTATATTTTAAATTCCAAGCATTTCATAGTATTATAATAGCCTAAAAACCCTAAACTAAAAAAGATGAATGTTAAAAAAGGAGGCCTTTTAATGGTACGTAAAAAAGATAACTACGTAAATGAGGACCGTGATAAAATAGAAAAGGCTAATAGAATAGAGGAACTTGAAAACCTAATAGAAAGTCACACTAGAACAGAGCGACATCTTGAACAACACTCTGATATTTCTTCACCTAGAAAAATCAGTGAATCAAGAGAAAAACAAGCTGAGAGAGAAGATAATATCGAAATATTAAAAGATAAAATTGTAAGTGGAAACAAGACCCAGTCCAATGAATCAGAAGGCCTAGCACGAAATTATACCTTTGCTAATGGATACATTGAACATAACAAAGAACACATGGATGAACTAGCCTTAGAAAACATGAAAGAAAAGCAGCAAAACCGAAGGGACAGGATGAACGGATTAACTTAAAAGGCAGGCAAAATCCTAAGGATTTTGCCTGCCTTTTCTTTTTAATACTTTAATTTTCTTTCCTTGCTGTTTAACCTCAATAGTTGCTGCAACCTCTAGTTCTGATTTAAAAGGATGTTTAGAAATGATTTTTTTATTTATAATCTTCATGTACTCTTGATTAATAATAAACCTATCACTATTGTCTCTTTCAACAATAAAAGTGCGGGGGTAGTAAACTCCTCTTTTCTCATCCTTCTCAATTCCCAAATGTATCCTACGTTCATAGTGAGTATCATATAATATAAATTCACAGGATATCTTAGAATGACCCGTAATATTATTAAATTTTATAATTTCACATTGCCTCAATAATTGATACAGGAATGAAAAGCAAAGGATTTTGTCTTTATCCCTAGAAAATTTTCTTTCATCCATGCTTTTTAGTTTTTTAATAGTTATATCCCCGTTAAATATACCCATATAGCCATTTTCACCACTGTAGAATTTTTTCGACTTATAGGGCACAATATGTTGAAACCCCATCAAATGGCATAGATTAACATCTAAGAATTCCAACTTAATTATACTTTCATTTTCCAACTGGAACACATATATGTTAGGGCAAATATATATATCATAAAACTCCTGTAGAAGCTTCAAAGAAATTTCAGAAATCTTGGGTAATCTAGTTAAATTTAATAGCTCATCTGTAGTTAGCATATTCCCTCCATAAGGAATGTCGTTAAAACTCATTCTAAATATAAAAATTTTATAATACTCTATGATACTAATAAAGTCTTAACTAATAAAAGTTAAGACTTCTAAAAAAATATATTCTATGTATAGATGAACAGCATATTAGTATTTTATGCCCTAATCGGCTAAGCTCCTAGTATATTTATTGTCTCCTAGGCGAGAGTGCGGGGCCGTTCGCTTATTCCCTCACAAGACTCAAATATTTTCAAAGTCTATATAGTCATTATACTCCTGATAACCAAAGAGTTCAAGTATGAAATTTCAACGAGTGACTTGCAAAAGAAGCGCAGAAACTGTTGAAATTCCATTTAGAAATTCTTCTTTTGCAAATATAAAATTCTCGTAAGTCTCCCAATCCGCATAACGATTAATAATTGTTATGTCCCCCAGAGACATGCCCAGAAGAAGATATAAATTATAACCATGAAGACGAAATCACGTAGAAGTTGATAAAAGTAAGTATGAAATTTCAACGGAGTGACTTGCAATAAGAAGCGCAGAAACATTGAAATTTGATTTAGAAATTCTTGCTTTGCGATTGTAAAATCCTCGTAAGCCTGCCAGGACGGCAGGCTAGCGAACTGAGGCAGGACGCCGAATGTGAGCGGTAGAGAATTTTACAATCGCAAAGCATTAGAATTTCTTAATCAAATTTCACGTTTTAAGCTCTTATTGCAAGTCACTCCGTAGATTTCTTACTTTATTTTTTCTAGCGCCTCATCTATAAGCCCCAGCACATATTCTTTATCTTTTTCATTATTTTCAAAATCTAATCCTTCTACATTTATCTTCAAAATTGGCGATATATTGTATTGCTCAAAATAAGCTCTATAATTAGAATTTAACTTTTCCCAATACTCACGTTCCACAATTTTCTCATACTCTCTGCCTCTTCTATTTATCTTTTCCATAGCTGCATCCACAGATGTTTCAAGATATACAAGTAATTTTGGTGCATTGCAATGTTCAATCATATTTTCGAATAGTTCGGCATACAAATCAAACTCTTCTACACACATCTCTCCTGCATCCTTTAGCATTTTAGCAAAAATTACGTCTCCATAAATACTTCTATCCATAACCGCATCTTTTACTTTTGAAGCTTCCTTAATATGTTTAAATCTTTTATTAAGAAAAAATATTTGGAGTGAAAAACTATATCTCTCTCTGTCATAATAAAATTTTTCTAATATTGGATTATCCACAACTGGCTCTTCAAAACGCACATACCCTTTTTCCGCCAATATGTTCATAAGTGTGGTCTTCCCCACGCCAACTACTCCATCGATAACTATCATGTCCCAGTGTCCTCCTCTATTTATCTTACTTAGTGATTTCTCATAAAACCCCATAATCTTATACTCCTCTTATGTCCTTCTTATGTATAGAAAATACACATCCGCTAAATATTTTCCTACTAAAATTTGATTACTACAAATGTAGGTGAAATTAAATGTAAAATCCTCGCGATCCTGATAAAAGGAATTTCAGCAACTCCAAGCATTTAAAAAAACGTAAAATGTATTTCTATATACAGTGTTTATTATAATCATAAAGTTGAAATCATGTAAGAGTCTTACGGCTAGTATGAAATTTCGCCGGAGTGACTTGCAATATGAGACGAAGAAACTGTTGAAATTCCATTTAGAAATTCTTTCTTTTACGAATATAAAATTCTCGTGAGCCTGACAGGAAGTCAGGCTAGCGAACCTGAGCCAGGACGGCGAATGTGAGCGTCAGAGAATTTTATATTCGCAAAAGATTAGAATTTCTTAATGGAATTTCCAGTTTTGAGTTCGTTTGCAGGGCACGCAGGCGAAATTTCATACTCCCCTGTTACCCCACTAGGCAATTCTAAGATTTTTTCTTTTTGAATAAGCCAAAATTACACCCAAGGCCAAGGATAAAAATGCAGCCATAAGTACCCTATACTCACCTGGCAACAAGAAAGTTATTGTATGAGCAGGTATCCAGAAAAAAGGAATAGTTTTAAACACAACAAAACTCATAAATCCATACCAATCTATTTTATTCGTTACAGCTCTAAGCTTAACCTTTCTAATTTCACTAAATTCCCCATGACCCAAATCTATATAAGTATCGGTAAGTCTATGCAGCGTCATAAAGGTAGGTCCAAAAATCAAATTCATAAAAGCACTTGTGAAAAAGGCAAATAATAATTTAGCTGAAAAAGTATCCGGTACACCACTAGGCAATAGTCCCTTCTTCATCGATCCAATTACTCCATTTGCAAATAAATCAAAGGCTATAACAAACCCCATTCCTAAAAAACCCCAAACTATAAATTTATATATAACTCCCACAGGTTTCTTATAATTTCCAGTTGATATTCTAAGTGCTAAAAGTTCTCCCATAGTAGCTAAAATTGAAACCTTTATAAATCCCATTATGTAAGGATGTGCTTTGTTAGCTACTGTATATATTTCATTAGTTGATGGAAAAGCCAATAAAAAAACAATTATCAGTAATGCTCCAAGCCATATTAAATCATTTTTTTTCACTATAATTCCCCCTTTGTATTCCTTTGTATTATATCAGAATCCCAAAGCAGTTTACAGATTTTTTTAACGGAATTGTGCCTATTTAAACATAAAAAAAGCTAGTAATTGGACTCTTACTAGCTTTCGATATTTGTTTTTAGAGGGAATTATTTTTTTAGTATTAATTTTTTCTTTAACTGGGGGGTATAAAGATGATCAATACTCAATGTATTAACAGTTTCTATGTTTTTATTATATACTGCTTTAATTTATTTGTCAACAACTATTATTAACTAATATTAATTGTATTCATTCTTTCTTTATACTGCGAAAGCCTCTTCGCCATTCAAAATGAACTTGTTGATTATATATGCTACTCCATCTTCTTCGTTAGTTTTAGTTATAAAGTTTGCAACTCTTTTAACTTCTGGGAAGGCATTCCCCATGGCAACTCCTAGTCCAGCATATTTAATCATATGGATATCATTGCCTGCATCGCCTATGCATATAACCTCTTCTTGTTTAATATTAAGTTTTTTTGCAAGAGCCGCTACCCCTGCACCTTTGTTCACTGATTTATGAAGAAACTCCAAGTAGAACGGTGCACTTCTAACTATTGTATACTTGCTACTTACTTCTTCAGGAATATTCTGCATTATTTCCTCTATTGACTCTGGCTCGTCTACAAACATAACCTTTACTATAGTTGTATCTGAAGATACATCTTCTACAGGAATTATTTCATTTGAGATACCATTCATTTCAGCCTCGCCTCTAGTATACTTAGTATCCTTAGGCGAAATTACGCTAGTCTCTGTTAATGCATGTATATTCACTTTTAAATCTTTACTTAGCTTGTACAAATATTTATAGTCTTCGAGTGTTAATGTTGTTTTAGATATTATTTCGCCACCTTGAGAGCTTTGAACAAGGGCTCCGTTAAAAGCTACAGCATAGTCCGTCTCTGAAACTAAATTAAGTTGCTCTAAATATTTTTTGAAACCAACTAAAGGTCTTCCTGATGCTAACACAACTTTTACTCCATTTTCTATCGCTAGTTGTATTGCCTCATAATTTGCTGGTGAAATTTTCTTTTCATCATTTAATAATGTTCCATCCATATCTAATGCTAATAATTTATACATTCATAACCTCCATGTAACTACATTTATTATAAATCACTCTAAAGTGACAAAATCATTCTTAACTATATTCTTATTAAGTATATCATGAATTTTTATAAGTAATGGATTTCAGAGTTTGTGAACTTTACGTGAATTTTTTATTTCGATACTCTTTATATCAATTATAAAAGTATAAGTTTCCCTAAAATTTACTTAATACTAACTCTATAAATATCTTATAGCTTCTTTTTTGTAAAATATTTTAATTATAACTAGCTATTGTGAATTTCAATACATAATAATGTTAAGTTAGAGAAAATATACTGACAAATCAGTTGTATTAATGTAAAATAATAACTGTAATATGTAAAATACACTAACTCTATACAATTAGGAGGCTAATTATAATGCTTAAAAAAGAAAGACCCTTAATAATTTTTCTATCAATTATTATTTTAGGAGCATTATTATTTGTTATTATCACCTTAAATAAATTAGCCACCATAAATACCACCTCAAATATTAGCTCCCAAAAGGGTGTATTGGAGCTTTCAAATTGGAATTTTCATAAAGATGGCTTTACTTCTCTTGACGGTCAGTGGGAATTTTACTGGCAACAATTATTGACACCAAAAGAAATTGCTACGAACTTAACACCTCCCTCTTATATGGAAATGCCAATGGAGTGGAATAAATATAATAAAAATTACAGTTCTAATGGCTATGCTACTTATAGTTTAACAATAAAACTAAATGAAAAATATAAAAACACGCTTTTAGGTATAAGCGTGCCTTCCATGTTATCTTCATATAAATTATGGGTGAATGGAAACCTATTATCCACCAATGGAGTTGTTGGTACAAGCCTTTCTACAGAACGCCCAGGAACCATGCCCATAACTAGTTATTTTATGAATAATAAAGGCGAAGTTCATTTAGTACTTCAAGTATCCAATTATAACTTTAGAGATGGCGGTACCTGGGACAAAATATATCTAGGCACCCAATCTCAAATGTCCAATAAAAGAGAGGCTTCCATTGCACTTGAAATTTTTCATTTTGGTGGTTTTCTTATAATGGGTTTATATCACTTATGGTTATTTGCTTTTAGGCCAGCTGATCTGTCCAAACTGTATTTCGGTGCTTTTTGTATAACTTTATCTGTAAGGGCCTCGATTATTGGTAACAAGTACCTTATATCCATGTTTAATAACTTAGGTTATAGCTCGGCTCTTAAACTAGAATACCTAACTTTTTATGCTGGAGTTTATTTTATGATAAGTTACATATATGTGGTTTTTAGAGATAATTATTCAAAATGGGTTAGAAATAGTTCCAAACTCTTTTGTTTTTTCTTTATAATTGCTACCATGCTTATATCTCCACTACTGGCATCAAAGCTTCTTATGATCTTTCAAATATTCACTTTACTAATGATTCTTTATGCTGCTTTTATTATATTAAAAGCATACCGCAGTAGAAAACAAACAAGCTTAATTATTGTAATTGGTTGCTTAGTTCCTATTGCAATAACCGCTATGTCCATACTACGATATCTTGGTTTAAATAATGCCAATGACTATTCACTATCGGGATTTTTCCTTCTCATACTCTTAAATGCTTTTATATTGGCAATGAATGAATCTAAATCCTATAGAAAAATAGAAAATTTATCTAAAGAAAAAGAACAGTATCTATTAGCAGAAAAACTTACACAAGTTACCTTTCTCCTAAATTCCACCTTAAATTTGCAAGAGGTTCTAGATAAACTATTAAAAAGTTTAAAAGAATTAGTACCCTATGACAGCGCCTCATTTTTTATGGAAGAAAATGGTTGTTTTAATGTTAGTGCCGCTAATGGCTTCGAAAATATGGAAATAATATACAAAATTTCTATTAATAAAGAAGAAGACAAGCTATTTAAAGAAATATTAGAAACTAAAACTCCATTATTAGTTTCTAACGTTAAAGCTGATCCTCGTTTTAAGCATCATATGGAGCTAACTACTCTTGAAAGTTGGATGGGAATACCTATATTATTTAAAAACAGACTTGTTGGTATCTTAACCTTAGATTCAACTGAAAAGGATATTTATACCCAGTACCACTGCGACATCGCCTCATACTTTGCATGTCATGCAGGAATGGCTATAGAGAATGCTAAGTTGCATGGAAAAACTCAAAAACTAGCTAGTATAGACCCCCTAACTAATTTATATAACAGACGTAGTTTTTTTGAACTTGCAAACATAAGCTTTGATAAAGCAAAAGCATTGCCACAGACTATTTCAGGCATTATGATGGACATTGACGATTTCAAGAAAATTAATGACAACCTAGGTCACCATACCGGTGACTTGGTATTAAAACGTCTATCTAAAGTTTGCTCTGAAGTCTTAAATAAGAATCATATTTTAGGTCGTTTTGGCGGTGAAGAATTTATTGTTCTATTACCAGCCACGTCCTTTGAAGAGGCAGAAATAATTGGGGAGAAACTACGAAGCACTATAGAAAATAATCCTATAATTATTAGAAAAACGGATTCAATCCCTATAACCTTAAGCATTGGAGTTGTGTCTATTACTCCAACAAAACAAGATTTGGAATATTTGTTTGTAGCGGCTGATAAAGCGATGTACCAGGCGAAAGCTCTAGGTAAAAATCAGGTTGTGTCAATAAATCTAGACAGTTTAATATTAACTTAGATGGAGAGGATACCTATCAAATCGTGAAAATAAAAGTATGAATTTTCTATGGAGTGACTTGCAATAAGAAACGGTAAAACTATTGAAATTCCATTTAGAAATTCTTCTTTTGGTAATATAAAATTCTCGTAAGCCTGCCAGGATACATAACGATTATTAAATAAAAGTATGGAATTTCGACGGAGTAACTTGCAATAAGAAGCGCAGAAATAATTGAAATTAGAATTTCTTAATCAAATTTCCTATTTCAAGCTCTTTTGCAAGGTACGCAGGAGAAATTTCATACTTTCTCTATTTCCTTGTTAAAGACTATCTATTTTTTTATTCTGACATCTCTTGCAAACCTTAATTTTTTCATTATTACCTAACATTATTTCATATAACACTTTTATTCTTTCCGTCTTACATACTGGGCAAGTTCCTCTTCCTCTTGATGGCAATTTCCACAAAGCTCTACCGCGAAATTCTTTTCCCATTCCAAATCCCCCTCTTTGTTTATTGTTCTCTAATCACTATTAATAGTATTAAATATTCAAGGGATTTATGATTACTTTTATATTTCGCGGAATATATATTCTAAATAGAGATTATTATTATTTTCATTCAAGTATTTTAATGAGGATTAATTATTATGAAAAAATTTTCTTTGGAAGATGCCTCTGGTCAAGAAATATACAGAGGTGATAATGCTGCTTCAATGAAGTTCTCACTTAAGATACTAAAAACAGAAATTCCCAGCTTTAAGCTCTTTTGCAAGGCACGTAGGAGAAATTTCATACTTTCTCAATTACCCTTTTTATAGCCTCTACCGTGTTTTCTATAACCCCTTCCATACTAACGTGTGAAGTATCAATAACTAAATCGTAGTTACTTTCCTTATCTATATCAATTTTATAAATATCCTTAAATCTACTAACCTCGAGTCGCCTTCTTTCAGTTATACTCACCTTGGCTTCTTTTATTGAAGCATACTTCTCTGAATTACCTCTTTCATTCTTCATAGACCTCTCTACTGCAACATCTAGATCTACCTTTAAATAAATTTTAAAGGAATCTGGTATAAAAAACCATGCAAGTCTAGCATCAAAAATAAAATTCACTTTGTCCCTTCCAATTTCCATAGTCTTATTATCAACTTCATAATCTAAATTATTATCAAGCATATACTTATTGTATTCTGTTATGGACATCCCTTTTTCCACCGCTAACCTTCTTTGTAATTCACCTACACTAAAATAAGTATAATCTAAAGCCTTACTTATAGCCTTAGCAACACTGCTTTTTCCTGAATATAAGGCTCCCGTTATAGTTATTTTCAATTTAAAATCATCTCCAATACATTAAAATAATCCATCAAATTATAACTCCAATTATACTTCATTCATATACTTTTTGAAACCATCCAAGTAACAAATAACAAGGGTTCTTCATATTATATATAATATTGACTTTACAATTATTTTCACAACAATTAATAATTGTTGTGCCCTAAAAAACACTAAAAGGAGGGTTAAAATGTTTACAAGCCCATATACCATGTATGATATGGCTTTATTAGAAAAATCCTTAGAAGGGATTAAATTAGCTGTTCAAGGTGAAAAAGAAGATGAATTGTTCTATGACTACTTAATAAGTATTGCCCCTACGGACGATGAAAAGAGAATCATTGCCTCTATAAGAGACGATGAACGTGGACATAATAAAATGTTTAGACAAATATATAAAAGCATAACTGGTGCTTCCCTACCCCCTGGTGAAGCTGAGGAATTTGTGAAGCCTATTTCTTACCTTGATGGTATAAAAAAAGCTTTATTTGGAGAACTTAGTGCAGTAGAAAGATATAGAGAAATCAGAAGAGGCCTTCCATCTACAATGTATAGAGACATTCTTTTCAACATTATAACTGACGAAATAAAGCATAGTGCTAAATACAATTACTTATTCACCTTAAACAGTCACAATATGCTAAGAGATTTACGCTATGGTGAGTTCTAGTAGATCTCAGTAGTGACTTGCAATAAGAAGCTTGAAACTGTTAGATTTCTTAATGGAATTTCCAGTTTCAAGCTCTTTTGCAAGGCACGTATGAGAAATTTCATACTTCATGTATGAACTAAATGGCTATTGACAAAATTAGTCACTAAGCATACAATCAAATTAGATATTACTTGATAATCATTATCGTTTTATACAAATTAGGCCCATAAATAAATGCGCATTTACAAAAAAAGAAAGAGAAGGTGAATATGTATGATATTCAATAGCAAAAATATAAAATCTAGCAGCAATGAAAATGAAGCTGAAACAAAATTTATTACATATTTTGAGGATTCCAAATTAGAAGATTTAAATTTATCATTAGATAATGAATTAATCTCTAAAATTAAATTTACATTAGATAATGAAGACTTTAAATGTAAAAATGGCCAGCTTCAAATTATCAATTTATTTAGAAATGAAAGCCCTAAAAATATAATCCTAGTTGGTGTTGGTAAAAAAGAAGATTTTAATTTAGACAAATTAAGAAAAAGTATTGCAAAAGCAGTAAAAGAATCAGCAAATCTTAAATCTAAATCCATTGACATAAATATAGAAAACTTAATTAGCTTAATGAACTTAGATGAGACAGCTCGAACTATTTCCGAAGCTACGATTATGGCTGGTTATAAGTTTGATAAGTATAAATCAGATAAAAAAGTTTCTACCTTAGAACAATTTACTATAATCTATACCCAGGAGGACCAATTAGAAAATATTGATAAGGGAATTAATGAGGGTATAATACTTGGACAGGCTAACTTATTAGCTAGAACCTTAGTTAATGAACCTGCTAATATATTAAGTCCTATAGAGCTAGCTAGCGCGTCAAAAAAAGCTGGTGATGAAAGTGGCTTTGAAGTAGAAATATTTGATGAACCTTCCATTAAAGAATTGAATATGCAAGCATTCCTTGAAGTTGCTAAAGGTTCTGAGAACCCACCAAGATTAATTGTAATGAGATACAATGGTAACCCAGATAACAAAGATGAAATTATAGGACTAGTTGGGAAAGGCCTTACTTATGATTGCGGCGGATTATCTATAAAAACTACTCCCGGAATGGTTACAATGAAATCTGATATGGGTGGAGCAGCAGCCGTAATTGGCGCTATGACCGCTATAACAAAACTAAAAGCAAAGGTAAATGTAGTTGCAGTAGTTGCTTCTTGTGAAAATATGATTAGTGGAAAAAGTTACAGACCAGGAGACATAATTGGCTCCATGGGTGGAAAAACCATAGAAGTACTTAATACTGATGCCGAAGGAAGATTAACTCTTGTAGATGCAGTAAATTATATAATTGAAAAAGAGCACGCTACTAAAGTAGTAGATGTAGCCACCTTAACTGGAGCAGTTATTTCAGCTTTAGGCACTACAGCTACAGGGGTAGTTTCAAATAATGATTTCTTCTATAATAGATTAGAGCAAGCTTCAAAAATTTGTGATGAAAAGGTTTGGAGATTACCTGCCTTTGATGAATATAAAGAATTACTAAAATCTGATGTAGCAGACCTTAAAAACCTAGGTGGTCCAAAAGCTGGAACTATAACCGCTGGATTATTCATTGGCGAATTTGTAGGAGAAAATCCTTGGCTACACCTTGATATAGCTGGAACTTCTTGGTCAGAAAAAGACAGTGATTATGCATCCAAGGGTGGGACTGGCTCAGGAGCTAGATTGTTATATCACTTAATTAAGCAATTAGAAAAATAGAAAAATAAGGTGTTGCCTCGAAATGATTAAAAAATCATTTCGAGTCAACACCTTAAATTTTTACTGACCCTTAGCTTCACCTAAAGCTTTATTAAGCTTGCTATTAATATCACTTATGACCTTTTTCTTTTCTTCTATAGATTTACCTTTAACTTCTTTAATGGTGTTTTGAACTTGTTTTATTTCTTCCTTTTGTGTTTCATTCATAAACACAACAGCACTTTGTATTTTTTCTTCTAAAGTTGCTAGCTGCTTGTCTATATCCGCCACACTACTCTTACTGAAATCTTCAATTATCTTTTTAACATCTAATTTCTCAGCTGTTCCTAATATTTTATTATCTACAATTTTCAAACTTTCGATCTTAAAAGGAAGTGCGCTCTCATTGATTTTTATTAGATTGCCTTCTACATAAAACACCGTATTGTTTTGCTTTTTTATTTGTGAAATTATAAGGCTCTTAGGTAATGGAATCTTGCCAATCTTAAAATTGTCAGCAACATATGAAATTTCTCCATTTGAGTAATTTAGTTTGCCTCTAGAAGAAAGTAATAAATTAAGTTTGTTATAACTTATAGGAACCTCAATTAAAAGCTCATCCTTTAATACATTTACATTAACGCCCTGTACAGTTATATTGCCCTTACTTATAGGCTTCGCAAAATATATGTTACATAACTCATCTATTTCCTTTTGAATTAATCCAAATTCTCCACCTTTTATCTTAATAAATTTAAGCTTATTTATAACCTCTGTGGAATCTGTTTTTTTAACAGCTACTCCACCAGTATATAATATCATGTATGCAAAGACTGCCAGTAGTACTACTTTAATAATTAGTTTAAATATCCCGCTGATTTTCTTCATTTTTTTATTTCTAGCCATAATCTCTCCTTCTATTCTTAATAATTATATATTATCACATATAATATATCATAACCCCGCAAATTAGATAGTTCACAAATAGTTTATCCTTACCTACCATATTTTTGTTTATATTATCCTATTATCGAAAATTGCGGACCAAGCCTTTTTTATGATATTATATATCTAATATAGAAACTTCTAGGAGGATATCATGGAAACTAAAAAAACACTTTATGCTAATCGAAAAAAACATTATGATAATCTATTAAAAAAACAAAATGAAACGGTAAGTTTTATAAGCCTATTAAGATTTTTAGTCTTTGCAAGCGGGTTAGGCTTTACGATTTTCTTCTACATGCGAACTAATTATTATTTGTGCCTTTCTGCATTAATTGCCACCTCTATCATATTTGTATTTTTGGCAATTAAACATATCAAGATAAAACACAATAAAATTCGTTGTTCAATTTTGTCTGAAATTAACGAAAATTGTATAAAACGTCTTGATAATAATTGGAAGGATTTCGCTGATAATGGTGAGGATTTTTCTGATGAAAATCACAATTATACAAAAGACTTAGATATATTTGGTGAAAGCTCCCTTTTTCAATGGATCAACACCTGCACAACTTATTTTGGCAGAAAAAAATTGAAGGATACTCTCTCTGCCCCTATTTATAGTATTGAACAAATACATAAAAGACAGACCGCCCTTAAGGAGCTGGCAAATAATATTGGGTGGACACAAAGATTACAAGCGGAAGCGATCCTAAGTGAAAACAAAAATCATGACCCTAAAGAATTATTTCAATGGGCAGAGGATTCAAATGAGTTTTTCCTGAAATCCTGGGTAATAGCAACAATAAGGATATTGCCAATAATAACTATATCAATTTTTCTTGCCTCACTTATTTTTTCAAAGGTTTCCTATAAAATAGGACTTTTATCCATTGTGCTTCACATAATACTGCTGGCACTTGGCTATAAACCAACAAGTAAGGATTTGAATACTGTACATCAATATAAAAATACAATTCTTATATATAATAATCTCCTTTTGCATATAGAAAATAAGGCTTTTAGCTCAGAGTATTTGATAAAATTAAAAGAAAAACTTATAAATAGTCAAGGACTTACGGCTTCTTTTCAGATAAAAAAGTTAGTAAATCTAGTAAACCTAATATCTGACAGAAGCAATATGTATTATATTCCTATAAATATCCTTACTCTGTGGGATTACCAATGTTTAATTAATCTACAGCGTTTTAAAAAAGCTAGCGGTGCTTCACTAAAATCTTGGCTAGAGGTTATTGGTGAAATGGAAGCCTTGAATAGTTTAGGAGCTATAGCCTATGAGCATAGTGATTGGGCTATGCCAAAGTTCCAGGCCGAATCCCCTATATTTAAAGCTAAAAAGCTTGGCCATCCACTACTTGGAAGCAAAAGAGTATACAATGACGTTCTCATAGAAAAATCACAAAATATTCTTTTAATAACTGGTTCCAATATGTCTGGAAAAAGCACACTACTTCGTACTACAGGCATTAACTTGGTCTTAGCCTATGCTGGTGCTCCTGTATGTGCAGATGACTTTTACTGCTCTATAATGGATATTTATACCTGCATGAGGACAAGTGATAATTTAGAAAAAAATATTTCTTCCTTCTATGCAGAGCTTTTAAGAATAAAGAAGCTTGTAAGCGCTACGGAAAATAAAGCACCAATATTCTTCTTATTAGATGAAATCTTTAAAGGAACAAATTCTATAGATAGGCATACCGGGGCAAAGGTTTTGGTAAGCAAACTAAGTAATGAGAATGCACTAGGCTTTGTATCTACCCACGATTTAGAACTAGGCGAAATACAGAATACCAATGTGAAAGTAAAAAATTATCACCTTAAAGAATATTATAAAGATGATAAATTATACTTTGACTATAAACTTAGACCTGGCGTTTCTACCACTAGAAATGCATTATACTTAATGAAAATGGCAGGGCTTGAAATTCCACCTGACATTGAAATTCCTAAATAAAAATATAGTTTGTATCTCTACTAAAATAATAAAACTATCAAAATACCTCTCAGGTATCTTGATAGTTTTATTTTTGCTATCTTCATATATTTTACTGTAATTATCCTAGTAGAAGCTTGATATGAAGAAGAATCATAGGAAGGATAGCCTAAGGTCTACCTGCCTTATAACTGCCCGGTTTTGTGTTAAAAGTTATGGTTTTCCCATTAGATGTGGCAATAATTGTGCCTAGTTCATCTGTTCTGTATACAGTTATATTTTTCTTTTTTAACTTATCCATGGTTTCCTTATGTGGATGACCATAATCGTTTCCTTTTTCACAAGATATAACTGCATACTTTGGATTTACCTTAGCTAGAAATTCCGACTTAGAAGAAGAATGGCTTCCATGATGGCCTACTTTAAGTAAATCTGACTTCACATTAAAACCTTTTGCAAGAATTTCACTTTCTGATATGTCTTCGGCATCTCCTGTTAAAAGGAAAGAATTGCTTCCAAATTCTAATTTTACCACTACAGAAAAATTATTGAGATCCTTATATTTACTATTGTTTGGTGCTAATATAGTAAGTTTTGCAGAACCTAAATTGAAGGTTTCGCCTGGTTTTGGTACTGCTACCTTCAATCCTTTATTTTTTATTGCTACGATTACATCTCCAAAAGCTTTTGTAGTAGATGTAGCTTTAGGTAAATATATTTTATCTATTTTAAAATCATTAATTACATAATCTAAGCCTCCAATATGATCCTCATGTGGATGAGTTCCAATAACATAATCTAAGCTCTTTACGCCTTGCTGTAACAAGTAATTTTTAACTAGCTTACCATCACCATTATTTCCTGCATCAATAAGCATAAATTTTGAACCTTGCTCTATTAAAATACTATCTGCTTGTCCTACATTAATAAAATGAACTTTTAAATTGCCATTTACAGTTAAATTAGCATTTTTACCTGTGTCTTGGGTTGTTTTGCTATTATCCACCGCTATCTTAGTACTTTCATCTGCTATTTTACTGTTTTCCTTTGACTTTACTGCTTGCTGCGTATTGTTACTCATTTTTTCATTTACAACACTAGTTGAGTTATCTCCTACACTACTAGCACACCCTGATAAAATAAAAACAAATAAAAACAAGATCAAAAAGTTAATTTTAAATCTTTTCATATGAATTCCCCCTTTTAATCTTTTTATGACCATGCCATAATTATAACAATTATATACTACCATACAACACTTTTGTAGTTTTGTGAATTTTTTTGGCTTTTTTTGTAATTTTATTTTTATTTTTAATGTCAATTAACAATTAAACCATGTATATATTTTAACTATTTCCCTATGATTCAATAGTGTTTTAATTTTATTTTTGAGCAAAATAGTATTATAGTAATATAGTATTGTCGGAAAGGAGAAATGTTATGAAAATTAATTTAATATTCAAAAATTTTATTATCTTAATTTCTATAACTACTTTTTTAAGAAGCTCCTTTTTTGTAAAAAATTGTAGCAAAGATGAAGACTTTAAAAACAAGTATGGCGTTCAATTAGTTTTAGCCGAGTAAAAGTCAAAAAAATAAAAAAGTTATACATGCTATCCAATGGAAAGCATGTATAACTTTTTTAAAGAAATAAATTATTTTTTTTCTACATGGTGACCATGTTTGCCATGGTTATACTCCGGCAATATTTTTTGTATTTCTTTTTCTTGCTCTTTAGTTATAGTTTTATTATCAAGGAGTACTTTCATTGGATTTACCATATTGCTCTTGTTTTTTTCCATATATTCGTTTCTTTCTTTTTCGTTCATGTCCTTCATTTTTTTATAATTTTCTTTTCTTTCAGCATCCCTTGCCATTATAGCTTCTTTAACCTTAACACTTTGATCTGCAGTTAATACTTTACTAGTTACAAGAGTATTTAAGCCCTTTTGTATTTTTTCATTTCTCAATTCTGTATGTTTAAGTTGCATTTTTTCTTTAAGTGCATTAGATTTTTCCTGAGTTAGGATACCATCCGTTACTAGGCCCGTAAATAATCCACCTTTTGGACCTTCACACTTTCCACTTTTGCATTTTTCATCGGTTTTGTTTTCGATGGATCTATTCTGGGATTTAGTCTTTACATATTCTAAGACCTTAACACCTTCATGTTGTGTTATAATACCTGAATTTACACTATCCCCAATTACAGTTTCTAGTATAACCTTCATCTCTGCCTGTCTTTCTTGCATTAACTTTTCACTTTCCATAGGAACTTTAACATCCATACTTGAAGCAAGTTTCATATTTGCACTTCCACTATCTTTTACTGCAGCAAAACTAAGACTTGTTCCAGAAAATGCTAAGCCTGTGCATAACATTCCACTTAATATTTTAATTCTTAAAGATGTTTTTTTCATATTTAACTCTCCTTACAGCGAATTTTAGTACCTACTTATTATGACTATATTGAATCAATAATATGCATTAGTATATCCTCGCTGCCACCTTATTTCCGCGGAATTTATAGCCAATATTATATATTAACAGGGCTAAAACTCCGCCGGCAAAATCAATTACTATATCAAAAACCAATGAGGTTCGACCTGGTACAAGTTTTTGAATAAATTCATCTATCACAGGAAAAAGTAAAAGAATAAATAATAATAAAAATATTTCACTTGTCTTATATAATTTAAATTCCCTCACTGCACTGCATAACAATAAGCTAAAAATAAAGTACTGGAAAAAATGCGCATTTTTCCTTACATAATAGTTTATATCACTAATTTTAAAACCGGGTACAGCAACGCTAACAGGCGTAATCCTCATAACCTTACTTGCTACCTTTATAACCTCTTTACTAGTTTTTTGTGATGTCTCTCCTTGTCTTGTGCCATTATAAAAAATCACACCAAGCCAAATGACACAAAGTAAAACCTTAGCTATTGTTTTTCTTTTAAATATATTTTCCATAAATTTCTCCTATACGTAACTTTATTATTTTTAAGTGTTAGGCTTTTCACACGTCACCTTCACACTAATATCCAATGGATTTCAACACTAAAAGATGCTATACTATTCTAGTTTGAAATATTGAATATAAAGTGAGTGATAAAAAATGTTAAATACGATATCTCTTAAGCATAACACAACGCACATAGTAAATGCATTAAAAAATGAAGTAGTTTTTTCCATATCCTTAACATTGGCCATTATCACTTCGTTTTTTTCATTTCCGAAAATAGGATATATTGATTTTAAAGTATTATTTACCTTGTTTAATCTCATGATAGTTGTAGGTGCTTTTAAACACATGAAAATATTGGACAAAATAGCTGTAGGTCTACTTACTAAATTCAATAATTCTAGAAAAATTTCATTTATTTTAATATTCCTTACTTTTTTTAGTTCTATGCTTATAACTAACGACGTAGCTCTAATAACTTTTGTCCCCTTAGCCCTTATAGTAAGTAAAAGAGCCCACTTAAGTCCCATGAAGTTAGTTGTCTTTCAAACACTAGCTGCTAATATTGGTAGTAGCCTTACCCCTATGGGGAGTCCACAAAATCTATTTGTTTTTTCTTATTATAAACTAACAGCCTTTGGATTTTTAGAAGTAATGCTCCCCTTTGCAATTCTGGGTGCTATTTGGCTTTTCATCTTAAATTTAACAGAAAAAAACAGAAAACTTGATTTTGATCTAGACAAGGTAATTATTGAAAATAGCTTGCCAGTGCTGATTTTTTTCGCTTTGTTCTTATTTATATTATTATCCGTTTTTAATATTATAAATTATAAATTAGCCACTATAATTACAATTTTAATAGTTTTACTATTAAATAAAAAGTTATTAGTAAAAGTAGATTATAGTTTACTACTTACCTTTATTTGTTTTTTTATTTTTATCGGTAACTTGTCAAGTTTACCTTTTATAGAGCACTATGCCAAAGGTGTTTTGCAAGATAAAACTACAACTTATTTTTCTTCAATTATATTAAGTCAAATTATTAGCAACGTTCCCTGTTCAATACTACTCGCCAACTTCACCTCAAACTGGAGAGAGCTCTTATTGGGGGTTAATATAGGTGGCCTTGGAACACTCATCGCATCTTTAGCTAGTGTTATTTCCTATAAACTCTACGTAAATGAATGTAGCCACAAGGAAAAAAATAAATACCTTAGTTGTTTTACATTTTACAATATAATAAGTTTATTTCTATTTACCTTTATAAATTACTTTATTTTTATATTTTAATGTTAAACTAACTATAATAAATCTCTTCCATTATATGCTTTTATAACTCTACTTAGTTTTTCTTACAAATCTCGGCTTAAACTTGCCACTTGCCACGTGGGTGGCACCGTTTTCTTGTTTACAATATGGTCATTATACCCTATACTTAATTTGAAAAACTTATTATATATTTGAAGGGGGTGAATTTATCAAAAGTTTAAATTTCACTTTTGATAAAAACAAGAATGCAAAATAACTCTACTTTAAAGCCTGTATATCAAAAAATAGCTATAGATATTGCTAATAGAATAGTATCTGGGGATCTTTCAATAGGTGATAAGCTACATGGGCGTTCTTCACTTGCAAGTAAATATAATGTGTCACCAGAAACTGTAAGAAGATCTATAAGTCTTTTAAGTGACATGGATATAGTGAAAGTAACAAAAGGCAGCGGGATTGTTATAAACTCAGTAGATAATTGTTTGCAGTTTATAGATAAATTTAAAGATATAGATTCTATAACTTCTATTAAAAAAAATATTGTGGATTTGCTTGAAAAGAAAAAAGAGTTGGATAAAAATATAGAACATTCTATTGAAGAACTAGTAGATTATTCTAGCAGATTTAAAAATAGCAACCCATTCATACCTTTTGAGTTTGAAATACACTCTAACATGAGTATAATAGATAAAACTATATCTCAAGTTAAATTTTGGCAAAATACAGGCGCAACTATAATTGGTATAAGGCGAGATGATGAATTAATACTTTCTCCTGGACCAAAAACAGTATTTAAAGATAATGATATATTTATAGTGATTTGTAGCGAAAATAGTTATTATAGAATTAAAGACTTTCTTAAAGAAAGCTAAAAATTTAAATGTGCCTTAACCCTTACCTCACAGATATTTGATAATGTGATGTAAGGGCTTTTTTTATAAATATCACTATAGAAAAAGGAGAATTAGTTGTTCTTATCACTTTATTTTTATTCAAATCTAAAATATTCAACAAATTATAAAAAAATATTATAATATACCTTAATAAGGGAATAATAAATTCCACATAATAATACATTCTTTACAAAGTAACAACTCAATGTTATGCTTAAGTTGTTACTTTGCAATAATTAAGGAGGCCATACATTGATCCAATTTAAAAATGTAAACAAAAGCATAAATGGTAAAGTTATATTAAAAGATATAAATATTACTATAGAGAAAGGACAATTAGTCGTTTTTATCGGACCTAGTGGTTGTGGAAAAACTACTACATTAAAAATGATTAATAAATTACTAACTCCAACTTCTGGCGAGATTTTAATTGATGAGGAAAAAATCGGAGAGAAAAATACTATAAAGCTTAGACGTAACATGGGTTACGTAATACAACAAGCCGGACTTCTTCCCCATTTAACTATAGGTGAAAATATTGGCTTAATAGCATCTATTGAAAAAATGCCAAAGGATAAAATAGAGGCTAAGGTCCATGAATTATTAAATCTAGTAGGACTAGATCCTGATGATTATATGAATAAATACCCTAAGCAGCTTAGTGGAGGCCAACAACAAAGAGTAGGTGTGGCAAGGGCTCTTGTAATGGATCCTGATGTAATACTCATGGATGAACCTTTTAGTGCACTAGACCCTATAACAAAAACCCAACTTCAAGATGAGATATTTAATATACAACAAAATTTCAAGAAAACTATAATATTTGTAACTCATGATATGGATGAGGCCCTAAAACTCGGTGATAAAATCTGTATCCTTGATGCTGGAAGCGTAGTTCAATTTGATACTCCAGAGGAAATATTGAAAAATCCTATTAATGACTTTGTACGGGACTTTGTAGGTAAAAACAGAATATGGAATCAGCCTGAACTAATTAAGGCAAAAGATATTATGATAGAAATGCCTATTAAATCAGTTGGTGAGCGAACAATTTTGCAAGCAATTGAGATAATGAAATCTAGTCATGTGGATAGTTTACTTGTGGTAGATAAAGCTAACCTTTTATGTGGACTTGTAACCTTAAAACAAATTAGATCAAATCCAGATAAAACTAAAAAGCTTAAAGATATAATGGAAAAGGATCTTTTAACAGTAAATAACGAAGATTCTATAATTGATATATTAGAAATGATAAAGAGTGAAAATATAAGCTTTGTACCTGTAATAGATGAAAACTCAAAACTGTCAGGGCTAATTACCAAGAGCAGCCTTTTATCTATCTTAAGTAACCAGTTTATAGATGAGGAGGTAGACGATAATGAGTAGTATAAATTCTTTTATAAAATTCGTAATAGAGAGAAAGTCTGAAATTTTAAATTTATTAATGCAACATATCCAACTAACTATATTTTCAATTTTAATTGCTATTGCAATTGCTATACCCCTTGGGATACTTATAGTTAGATATAGAAAGCTTGCGGCCCCTATTATTGGGTTTACGAATATAGTTCAATCTATACCAAGTTTAGCATTGCTAGGATTTTTAATTCCTATACTTGGAATTGGAAGTAAACCAGCAATTATTATGGTAGTTATGTATTCTCTTCTACCTATTGTAAAAAGCACATATACAGGACTCACTAATATAGATCCTTCACTTATTGAAGCAGCCAAGGGTATGGGACTTACTGAAACACAGGTACTTCTCAAAGTTAGGTTCCCACTAGCTATGCCAATAATAATGTCAGGTGTTAGAATATCTTCAGTTACAGCAGTAGGACTTATGACCATAGCCGCTTTCATAGGCGCTGGCGGTCTGGGATATTTAGTGTTTTCTGGTGTTTCAACTGTTAATAATAATATGATACTCGCTGGAGCTATTCCTGCTTGTTTCCTTGCTATTTTTCTAGACATAATTATAGGTAAGGTAGAAAATATAGTAATTCCTATTGGAATAAGAACTACTCCTGTTAAACCACGAAAAGCTAATTCTATTTTTAACAACAAAAAATTTAAACTTGGAGCCTTGATACTCGCACTTTTACTGGTCATATCCTCAGTAGCCTTCAGTTTTATTAAATCTAAAGATACTATTGTGGTAGGCTCTAAAAACTTTAATGAACAATTATTGCTTGGAGATATGGTAGCCTCTTTAATAGAAAGTAAAACCAATATTAAAGTTGAAAGAAAATTAAATTTAGGAGGCACTGCAGTAGTATTTAGTGCTATGCAATCAAAAAATGTAGATATATATGTAGAATATACTGGAACCGGACTTGTAAATATACTTAAAAAAACCACTATGACGGATCCAACTAAAGTTTATAATGTGATGAAAACTGATTTTGCTAAAAATTATGACATGGAAGTAATGAATCCCTTAGGATTTAACAACACTTATGTAATTGCAGTAAAACAAGATTTTGCTAAGAAAAATAATTTAAAGGCTATTTCTGATTTAGCAAAAATAAGTCCTACATTAAATGCGGGAGTTACTATGGAATTTGCAAATAGGCCAGATGGTTTCCCTGGAGTTCAAAAATCATATGGTTTAAATTTCAAAAGTGTAAAAGGTATAGATGGTGGACTTAGGTATACGGCTCTTGAAAAAGGTGAAACCCAGGTTTTAGATGCCTTTGCTACAGATGGGTTACTTAAAAAATTCAATCTTCAGCTTTTAAAAGATGATAAGAATTTTTTCCCACCTTACTATGCAGTTCCTGTAATAAGAGCAGAAACCTTAAAGAAATATCCTGAGCTTAAAGAAATATTACTGTCTTTAGAAAATAAAATTGATGATAAAACCATGAGAGAGCTCAACTATAGAGTAGACAATGGAGAACAATCGAGAAAAGTTGCAGAAGACTTTTTAAAGTCAATAAACTTGATGAAATAAATTAAAAGAGCGTGATATACTAGCAAATTAGTATATCACGCTCCTTTTAAGCCTCTTAGAGGACTTTACGGTGCCTCACTGGAAATTTACTCCTTATTGGTATAAACATGCATTCTTTACAAAGTAACAACTTGATGATATACTTAAGTTGTTACTTTTAGTAATTAAGGAGGCTATATTTTGATTGAGTTTAAACATGTAAATAAAAGCATAAACGGCAAGGTTATATTAAAGGATATAAATATCACTATAGAAAAAGGACAATTAGTTGTTTTTATCGGACCTAGTGGTTGTGGAAAAACTACAACACTAAAAATGATAAATAAATTACTAACTCCAACTTCTGGTGAAATTCTAATAGATGGGGATAAAATTGGAGATAAAAATACTATAAAGCTTAGACGTAACATGGGCTATGTTATACAACAAGCAGGGCTCCTTCCTCACTTAACTATAGGTGAAAACATTGGGCTAATAGCATCTATAGAAAAGATGCCAAAGGATAAAATAGAGAAGAAAGTTCTTGAATTATTAAATTTAGTAGGACTAGCTCCTGAGGATTATCTCAGTAAATACCCTAAGCAGCTTAGTGGTGGCCAACAGCAAAGAGTTGGAGTGGCAAGGGCTCTTGTAATGGACCCTGATGTAATATTAATGGACGAGCCCTTTAGTGCACTAGACCCAATAACTAAAACACAACTTCAAGATGAGATATTCAATATACAACAAAACTTCAAGAAAACCATAATATTTGTAACTCATGATATGGATGAGGCACTAAAACTTGGAGATAAAATTTGTATCCTAGATGCTGGATCAGTAGTTCAATTTGATACTCCAGAGGAACTATTAAAAAACCCTATTAATGACTTTGTACGAGACTTTGTAGGTAAAAACAGAATATGGAATCAGCCTGAACTAATTAAGGCAAAAGATATTATGATAGAAATGCCTATAAAATCAGTTGGAGAACGAACGATTTTGCAAGCAATTGAAATAATGAAGTCTAGTCATGTAGATAGCTTGCTTGTGGTAGATAAAGCTAACCTTTTATGTGGACTTGTTACCTTAAAACAAATTAGGAAAAATCCAGATAAAACTAAAATGCTTAAGGATATAATGATAAAAGATATTATAACGGTAAATAACGAAGATTCTATAATTGATGTATTAGAAATCATAAAGAAAGAAGACATAAGCTTTGTTCCAGTACTCGATGATAACTTAAAGCTATCAGGGCTTATTACCAAGAGCAGCCTTTTATCTATATTAAGTAATCAATTTATAGATGATGAGGAGGTAGATGACAATGAATAGTATAACTGCTTTTATAAAATTCGTCGTAGAGAGAAAAGATGAAATATCAAATTTACTTATGCAACATATTCAACTAACTATATTTTCAATTTTAATGTCTGTAATAATTGCAATACCCTTAGCAATACTTATAGTTAGATTTAGAAAATTTGCAGCTCCAGTCATTGGTTTTACAAATATAGTACAATCTATACCTAGTTTAGCACTTTTGGGATTTTTAATACCGGTAGTTGGTATCGGCAGTAAGCCCGCAATTATTATGGTAGTTATGTATTCTCTTCTACCTATTGTAAAAAACACCTATACTGGACTCACTAACATAAGCCCTGCACTTATTGAAGCTTCAGATGGTATGGGACTTACCCAAACTCAGGTACTTCTAAAAGTTCGTTTCCCACTAGCTATGCCTATCATAATGTCAGGTGTTAGAGTGTCCTCAGTTACAGCAGTAGGCCTTATGACCATAGCCGCATTTATAGGTGCTGGTGGTCTTGGATACTTAGTGTTCTCTGGTGTTTCAACTGTTAATAATAATATGATTCTAGCTGGAGCTATTCCTGCTTGTTTACTTGCTGTCATTCTAGATTTCATTTTAGGCAAGGTAGAAAACATAGTAGTTCCAGAAGGCATAAGAACTACGACTAAAGTCAGAAAAACTAATAAATTATTTAAGAACAAAAAATTTAAAATTGGAGCTTCAGTATTAGCTCTTATACTGATAATATCATCAGTAGCTTTAAGTTTTAATAAAAGTAAAAATACAATAGTTATAGGCTCTAAAAATTACAATGAACAAATAATACTTGGAAATATGGTAGCCTCACTAATAGAAAATAAGACCAAATATAAAGTAGAAAGAAAGTTTAATTTAGGAGGAACTGCTGTAATATTTAATGCTATGAAATCTAAAAATTTAGATTGTTATGTTGAATATACTGGAACAGCGCTTATAACTATCCTAAAAAAACCTTCTATGAGCGATCCAGCTAAAGTTTATGATATAGTAAAATCGGATTTTGCTAAAAATTATGGTATAGAGTTTATGAAACCCATAGGTTTTAATAACGCATATATAATAGCAGTAAACAAAGAGCTTGCTAAAAAAAATAATTTGAAGACTGTTTCTGATTTAGCAAAAATAAGTCCAACACTAAATGCTGGGTTTACTATGGAATTTACAAATAGATCAGACGGTTATCCTGGGCTTCAAAAAAAATATAATCTAAACTTTAAAAGTGTAAAAGGTATAGATGGCGGACTTAGATATACTGCACTTGATAAAAATGAAACCCAAGTTCTAGATGCAAACTCTACGGATGGATTATTACAGAAATTCGATCTTTCACTATTAAAAGATGATAAGAATTTCTTCCCGCCTTACAATCCAGTTCCTATAGTTCGCGCAGATTCATTGAAAAAATTCCCCGAATTAAAGGGATTATTACTACAACTCGAGGGAAAAGTCAGCGATGAAGAAATGCAAAAGCTGAATTTAAAAGCAGATAATGGAGAGGATCCTAAAACAGTTGCAGAAGACTTTTTAAGATCAAAAAATTTAATAGATTAAATTAGAAAAAGCGAGATATGTTTTAATACCATATCTCGCTTTTCGGAAATGTAGCTAGATTTGTGTAAACAACTCTAGCTACATTTCCTACTCTACAATATTAGTAGCTGACTAGCATTGTTTATTATCTAACTTGCCACTTGCCACGTGGGTGGCACTACTTTGGCTTTATGTCCTCGTAAATAAATTTATGGAGTTGCTCTGCCGTAGCCTCTAAATCAGTAACCAAATACCACACTCCATCCATCGTTTTACCTTTGCAGTATCCATCAATTGGAAATCTCTCCTTCTCCAAGGTGGTAATATTAGAGGTAAACACTTTTGTGCCAAGCTTTATTATGTCTATACTATTAATGCTTGTTTCTGTATATGGTAGAAGCTTAGAAACAACAGATGGGAATTTCGTTATCCCTAGGGACTGAATTTTTTTAAGCATAGCGGATAATACCGTCCTTTGCCTTTCGGTTCTCACAAAATCCCCACCGGCAGTATAACGTATTCGTGAATATGCTACAGCTTGTAGTCCGCTTAGAGTCTGGGGTCCCGATTTTGTAACCTGAGGCACCGATTTTTTTTCAATATTAGCAACTTCAGTCATATAGCTGTTTATTAAGCTAATTTCATCTGCCTGAACATCTATAATTACTCCTCCCATTACATCTATTATCTTTTCTAAATTAAAAAAATCAACGCTGGCATAAGCTTTAATATCTAAATTGAAATTCTCATTAAGAGTTCTTATGGCAAGTTGTGGCCCCCCGTATGCATAGGCATGGTTAATCTTTGTGTCACCATGATTCTTAATTGCTACATAAGTATCTCTCATAATAGAAGATATTTTTATTTTCTTGTGCACCGTATCTATAGAAACTATCATTATGGCATCTGAACGACTTGGCTCATTTGCAGCTCTTCTATCCACACCGAAAAAGGCAATATTTATTATTTCAGTGCCCACTTCTTCTTTTAAAGGAACTTCTTGTTTTAAAGGGACATCTTGTATTATTGGTAATTCATTTTTTGATGTTACTTCTTGTTTTTGAGGTATTTTAGGCTTAATACCTAGCTCCTCATCGGTTTGTATTATTTTTGTAGTGTTTATTTTACTAAGTTTATAGAATGTGTAACTAATTGTTACGCTAACTGCTAGTACAACAATAATAAATACACCTAAAAATAGCTTCATCCATGGTTTTATTTTACTCATGTTTTCACCTTCTTCAATCTTTTATGTATATTTAAAAAGAGGAATATAGTCATAAAATAATACGCCCTTTATTATGTTATTCATTTGGTTATTACCTTATGACTATTTAATTAAAGAGGGTAGTGAAAATAGCATTAATGTTATTGAAATGGAAATATTTTAACGATTAAAAGACTACTAAGATATATTTAAATTAAATTTATCTTAGTAGTCTTTTCGTGAAATATGGTTACGCCTTTCAGATTTAAGAAGAACTGTAATAATTATTATAATGCCCCTTCGCCTTCTCTGGTATTTTATTGATTACAACGCCTAAAATCTTGCCACCAACCTTTTCAATATTTTCTTTTGCACTCAATAGTAGTTTTTTTTCCAATTTTCCGTAAGATGTAATGATAATCGTCCCCTGTGCTAAGGAAGATAGAATTTGCGCATCTGTGACGGATAAAATTGGTGGCGTATCAATCAATATAATATCGAAAGTTTCCGTTAATTCCTCTAAAATATCTTTCATTTTTGGGGTACCTAAAAGTTCTGATGGATTTGGAGGGATAGGTCCACTTGTTATTACATATAGATTGGGCACATTTGTCGTACTAATAATTTCTTCTATTTTTTTTCCTTGGGCCAATATATTTGTAAGCCCTTGCACGTTAGACAGTAAAAATTTTTTATGGATGGATGGCTTCCTAAGATCACAATCTACTACAACCACTCGTTTATCAATTTGGGCCATTGTAATTGCTAAATTAGAAATAATCGTACTTTTCCCCTCACAAGGTAAGCTAGAAGTAATAACAATAATTTTAACTTCATCTCCTAAAGATGAAAATTGTATGTTTGTCCTAAGCGTTCTATATTGTTCTGCTACTTGTGCTTTTAAATTCTTCAATGCTCTACCTTTGCTTAACATATCATCACATCCTTATTTTTTGTTTTAACTAAAGAAATGGTTCCTATGACATGCAGTCCAAAGATTTTTTCAACCTCTTCCTTGGTTTTTATTGTATTATCTAAATATTCTAGCGCAAAAACCAACCCAATAGAAAACATAAGTCCTAAAAAGCATGCCATAATGATATTACGGGCTTTATGTGGACTATCTGGCGTTGATGGTAATATAGCCTTGTCTATAAGCTTAACACTATCCACGCTCTTGACTTCAGCTCCGACCTCTTTTAATGATTTAGCAAATTGATTTGCAATATTCATTGCTTGGCTTGGGTCTCCAGATTTTACTGTAATGGTTAAAAACTCCGTTTCCTCATCAGCTTCAACAGATGTCATTAATAACAAGTCTGCGGGTTTCATAGGCTGAGCCTTTAGTTTCTCTATTACATCCTCTAAAACAATTCTTGATTTTGCAAGCTTGCTATACGTTTTAACCATTTTCTGATACATTAAGATATCATTGTAATCTTGTATAGTAGCATCATAACCATGATTTATATCACCAATTATAACGGAAATGTCTGCCTTGTATGTAGGTCTAATTACATAATAATTGAAAGCGCCAGTGGCCAAAGTTACAATTAAAGTTATGAGGAATATTAAAATAAATCGCTTTCTCAGAATATAAAAATAATCTTTAAATTCCATAGTTTCTCCTTTAATAAAATAATTCAACTTATACATTATTATGATATAAATTTTTATTTTATACCATTATTATTGGTAGTTTATATCAAAAAAAACACCCCTTAACTTCTGATTAATCTAATTCATAGTCTTTGATAGCCCGTACTAAAAAAGCAGAGAATTAAGCTCTGCTTTTCAACTATTATACTATTTTGTTACTATATATTGTGGCTTCCATATATTTTACAAATCCTGTTCCTTTGCTATTTATACTTTGAGGAACTACTGATACCTGGAATCTGCACTTATCTGCTGTTGCGGGTATTATTGTTTCTAAAATCATGGAAATATCCTCTTGATTAGATTTCAAAACATTTCCTGTTACTGTTGATATATAATTTGTTCCTTTTAAAAAAGATATTTGCACTTGCAAAACAACATTTCCTACTATTTTCCCTATGCAATAGAATCCTATCTTATCTCCAGCCTTGCAGATTATATCCTGATATAACACCATTTTCCCAATCAGAGTTCCTCCCATTATATCAAATCTTTGACATTGCTCTACAGCATCAAAACTTTTTGCACCTGTAATTCCAGTATCTTTAGAATAAATAAATCCATCCACTAAGCCGTCAGAGTTACTATCACTATTCATTTGTTCATAAGGTGAGATTATATTTTTCGTGTTTTTACTTATACCATTTATAGTAACCTTATTGCTAATAGGAATATAATTAAAGATGGGCTTCATAGGTTTAGTTGACGAATAATTAGGCATAACCCCATTCAAAATATTTCCTACAGAATTATTTATAATTTTTATGCCATATTTCATATTTCCAGCTAGACTACTTCTATTTGTCATTGTAAAATTATCTATCACACAATAATCGCAATGATCTAGTAAATAAGCTACTCCATTTACATTTTTAATTGCATTAGAATCAGATGCAAAAGTACTAACTAAAACATTAGAGGCACCATACAGTGTCAACCCATTTCTTCCATTTTCTTGTGCCTCACAATTGCTTAATTTTGTAGAAACAGAACTCTCATCCATATAAAAACCATCCCCAGCATCTACAGAATTAAGCATTCCATTATAAAAGCCTTTGCAGTTGGTATAAAAATTGTTACCACCCCGATTATGAAATCCATTTAAGCCATTGCCCCAGCAAACAGAATTAATAAAAAAATTATCTGAACCTATAACATAACTACCATCACCATCGCACCAATAAATATCTACATTATTAAATTTACCCCCTCTACACTCTTGGCTAAGATATACCCCATGATTTTTACTATTTCGTATTGCTAAATTTTCAAATAAATAATTCTGCTCATTGGTTTCCCATTGTCCGCCTATTGGATCAAAATGAATGATATCGTAGGGTGCAGTTTGGTTTAAATTATTCCCATCTACAACCATATTTACAATACCACATCTTTCTACATTTACATTCTCCAAGGTAATAAAATGGTTTCCTAGACTAGGTCTTGCCTTTAATACAGTTCCAAAGCCATCCCCCAGCAATATTACCCTAGATTTAATTTTCAGTGGATTAGATAAATAGGTTCCCTTTTGAAAAAATAGTGTCCCTCCAGTGGTCAAACTATTTATTGCATTTTGAATTGCAATTGTATCGTCAGTTGTTCCATCTCCCAGGGCTCCAAAGCTTTTTACAGATACATACCCATCTATTTGCAACGTGCTATTTAAATTTATACTCATACTACTCCCCCTAATTTAAAATAATACATTAAGTATTATTTTCTACTACATAATATTATCCAAAATAAAAATTGTTCATTTATGTAATAAGAGAGAATAAATTAAAAAAAGTTTACGTAATTATATTTTTCACATATTCATATCTTGAATGCCATGAATTACTTTTAGCAAAATCTATTAACCTTTCCTTATCATATTCATTTTCCAAATAATATTTTACACCATCTATAAACTCTTTATCATTTTCAGCTATATGGATCGGTGCATTTAAATTTGCTGTTTCTCTCATATTTGTGGAAACGACAGCTATTCCTGCACAGCAATATTCATATAATTTAATTGGACTTATGGCATTTGTAAGCTCGTTTTTTATAAAAGGAATGATAGCTACATCTCCATATTGTAAATATGCTGGAATGTCTTGATATGATTTTGCTCCTAAAATAAAGACATTGGGCATGCTACCCAGCTCTGATAAATCAATTTGCGGCTTTCCAATTAAATATATATCTGCCTCCACTTCAGAGGCAAGCTTTTTTACAAGTTTACTATCAAACCAATATTTTATTGCTCCAATATATACTATTCTTTTTCTAAATCCAGAATATTCTTTTGGACATTTATAACTTTTATTAAATCTCTCAAACTCCACACCATTATTCAATATATAAGGTGTTTTATTTCTTTTTAAAACCTTTTCCTCTAACAATTTAGAAGTAATAAAAATATGGTCTGCTGTATCAATTAATCTTTCTTCTATTTGAGCCACAGAACTCGGATACTCAGAAAATTTGGTGAAGTCATCTGCTATTCTATATATAAGTTTGTTGTACTTTACTACATTGGTTAACCAATACTGCTTTGGATTAGAGATCCACAGTACATCTACTTCATCAAATCCGATTTCTTTTAATATTTTATTTATATTAGGCCTAATAAGTTTATGCAGGTTAAAAACAATACTTGAGTTTCTATGAAACATATAATTCCCATATAGCCATAGTGAATAGGGCGCATACCCATATATATTTGGTGCTAATTCATGTTTTATAGGCTTTGACATATTTTTTTTAAATTTATAATCTTTTTTATCTTTAATATACACCAATTGATTAAAAGCATTAGACATCCATAATACTTCGTAACCTTCCTTAGCAAAACAATTTGCATAATGATAATTGCCAAGCTTGCTAGATTCATCATTATATTCAACAAAATCTGAAATTATAATTTTTTTCATACCCTCACCAACCTGAATTATTTATTTTAGTTTGAAAGTAGCCCATTACATATCTCTTCTATTTTTTCAATAAAACTATCAAGGTTACTACTATTTGATATGGCTATTTTACTTAAAGAATGATTATACTCTACTATGTTTTCTTCAATTTCCTCTATATCATAAACTGCAATAATTCTATTTTGGCTTTCCATTTTTTTAACAAATTTAATCTGATGTTCATCAACATGTTCCTTATACAATGGATTCCTTGGTACTACAATTGGAACTTTATTGTACTTCAATGGCAAAAATATGCTTCCTGGCCCACCATGGGTTATTATTATATTTGCACTCATTATATATTTTGTCATCTCCTCATAGGTAAGTAACTTTTTATAATCACAGTTAACAGGTAAATAATTAGAATATCCTATCTGCATAAAAACCTCTTCTTTGATTATATTTTTGCCTTTTAATTCATCAACTTTTTTTATTAACCTATTAAATTGCTGCTCATGGGTACCCACAGTAACAAATATCAAAATAATCCTCCCAAGTTTATTGCTTTTTCATAGAATTTTTTTTGCTCCTCCCATTGAACTATAAATTTGTCCGTTATTGGATATACTAATTTTCCCGTTAATGTAGGGATTTCAATTCTATCATAGACCTCAATATAAATTAATTTTGCTCCAAGAAGCTTACCTATATAAAAAAATGGAACAGCCACTGCTGCTCCTGAAGAAATAATAATATCTGGCCTCTCTTTTCTTAATATCATAATTGCTAAAAAAGTATTCTTTATTAAATTTATAATATTTCTATTAGTAGGAAAATAGCACCAATATGTTTGCTCTCCTTTCAAGGCTGATTGTGCATCTTCCTTGTTAAAAGTAACCCAAAACCGCTCATGCTTTTCCCACCATTTTTGCAATTGCATTAAATGAGTTAAATGCCCTCCACTAGAACCAACCATACATATTTTCATTTTCTACATCATCTCCCTATTTCTTTTATGCATGAGCTTCGTTTTCCATACTCTTTTTAAATGCTTTAAATAGGCCATAAATATAATAAAGTAATATAGTACAATGTTTATCTTCTTATCGCTATATATATTGTTTTTATATAATATTCTAAAGTTATCAAATTCATTTACTTTTAGTGCATTTAGATTTTCCGTTAATCCTCCTTCACCAAATTCAAATTTATATATTCTAGTTAGCGGAATAGCAAGTCTTGCCCCCCTATACTTTCTTGCTACCTCTAAAAATAATAAATGATCCTCTCCATAGTTTTTATTTTCTTTAAAACCCAATCCTTCTTCAAAAATATGTCTTCTTATAACCGTGGATGATAAATAAAAGAAAAATTTAAATAGCATTTTATAAAAATTTGCTTCCTCATATTCTTTATCTTGCTTATACCTAATTATTGGTTCTTCTCCCTTTTGGATGATATAATTTGTACTCACTATAAATATATCCTTGTTCTTTTCCAAAAAGTCTATTTGTATTTCTAATTTGTTTGGCTCAAAGCTATCATCTGAATCTAAAAAGGCAATATACTCTCCATTAGCAGCTTTTATTCCATTGTTTCTTGCTACGGATGGGCCTCTATTGGTTTGGTTTAAGCTTTTAATTCTTAGCTCCTTATTGTTAGAAATATAAAGCTTCACTATTTCCTCACTGTCATCTTTTGAACCATCGTTAACTACTATTATTTCATAATCTTTAAAGCTTTGATTCTTTACTGAGTTTAAAGCCCGTAAAATTGTATCACGGCTGTTGTAATATGGAATAACGACACTTACTTTGCACATACTTTTCTCCACTCCCTACAGACTTTTTTTGTGATTTGCCGTATTTTTAAACAAGAGTATTATAAAGCATAACTGAGCCATTGAATCCGAAAAATTTGCTATACCATTATTCCCATTAAGATACAAACTCAGTACAATAAAATTAATTAAAATATAATACGCTTTATTTTTTATAAAACAAATAATTGGGTTAAGTAAAATAACAAAATATATAATAACCACCCCAATTATTGAATAATCATAGGCTAACATAAGTAAGGGGTACTCAAAATTAATACCATATCCTAAAGATTTTGAAATTACTCTTGAATAGCCTCCACCCCCTCCAAATATCCAATTCGGCATTTCGGTATCACTATTTAACCATTTATTTAATAGCAAGTTCCTTCCAGTGCTAATATCACCACTTTTCATCCCTTCTAAATATCTCTGCATTAAATTTTCTTGAAACAAGGATGAATTAAATAGGATTACCGCCATCACAAAGAATAGTAAATAATACAGCCACTTATATTTTTTTATCTCACTACAAAATAGTATTAAAAATAGCCCAAGTAACATAGCGGTTTTACTACCGCTTAGTATCAAGCCTAGAATTGTAATCACAACAAGAAGATACTTATTCATTTTAGATTTGTAAAATTTAGAGCATATATTATTCAAACTAAAAAAACACAGAAAATAATTGGCATTAGTAAGTGGATGTCCAATAAAAGAATAAAATCTATATGTCCCCCCTGCTCTTTCAAATAATATTAAGTCAGCCATCTCTCCTTTAATTAAATACTTTGCCAATATATATTGAATTTGTCCGTGAGTTATATAATCAATGAGTCCTGAAAGGAGTAAAGTTATACATAACACATTATAAATATATAAAAACTTATCAAAGACTTTAAAGGATGTTTCTTCATCTAGCTTTATAGTAGAAAGAAATAGTGGCAGTATTAAAGAAGTAAGCATTAATGCGAAGTAAGCAACATTTTTACCTAGGTAATAATCATTTACCATAATCATTCCTGTAAAAACAAGTAATGTATATACATAGATTCTTTCGCATCTTAAATAATAGATATATTTAAACAATATGATTAGAGCACTAATACTATATAAAATATTTATTTGATTGACTTTGTTATTTGTAAATATTGTTCTTGTGGTTTCGTTTAAAATAAATATTACTATTCCAATAAAAACCAATGCTACATAGTCCTTTTCAAATTTAAAATAGTCACTATTACCTACTTCTTTAGATAGCTGCAAATTGTCTCATCTCCAAACATATATTTAACTTAATTCGTATTCTCCCTGTAAGAGAGGCACATTTACTATTCCAGCATTTATTTTTAAATAATTTCCATCTGGTGTTTTTAAAATAGACTTATTATTATCCACTATTTTTAATGTTATTTCATTCCTTTTTACCTGCTTTTCAATATTAAACTGGAAGGAAAATCTACTTTCATACCCTGGAATTAATTTAATAGCATCTTTTAAATACACATATTCTGTAAGTTCACTTCCAGTGCAATACCAAACGTTTTTTCCCTTTAAATAGTCAAAAATTCGCTTTAAGCTTAATTGATCATCAAAAATATTGGGTTTTTGCCTTTTTCCATCATCCCGCATTGGCGATATATGTTCTTGAATACTTACAACTAAATTATTCTCTAGCAAATAGCCTATCTCTTTTGTTCTTTTCTTGATTAAATATTTTCTAAGAATTCTTTTTAGCATGCCCTTAATGGTTTTTGTATCAGAATAAATGACACTATTAAACATTTCACCATTTATAGTGGTTGGGATATCAATGACATCATTGTCACCAAATTTTTTCACATCGAAATTTGTTATATTAGAGCTATCTTCGCCATAGATAAACTTATTAAAATATCCTTTTTTAGCAACATCTTTTGTATCTAAATTACAAAACCTACACCACCATGAAAAACCGGTTTTATCTATACTATTATCACTAAAACTATTTGAACTATATCCACAATATTTTCCGCCCTTAGGATACTCACCAAATACTTCCTTATAAACTTCTTTGCCATAGTTTACCGTTGATATTGCTTGTTCTAAATTACTAAACAATTCCCATTCTTGCGCAAAACCTTGAATGTTTTTCCCAACCTTCCCATGAGTTGTACCATGATATGCAATTTCAAACCTATCGTTTCTATGTATACTTCTAAAAAACTCTTTAGTTTCTTCATCGCAATTAATCATTTTGGAAATTGATTTTATTGCTGCGTTTTCAATCATCCCTACTCTTATTCCAACTGGGGTAAAAAAAGTTACTTTTACATCTGGATAATGCTTCAAGATTACTTCATTTAAAAATCGAAAGGAAGAATTTTCACTATTCCTGGCATATCCCCAGTCTTCTTCTAAATCAACTTCACCGCTGCCACTTCTATCCACCCATACATTTGCCAAATCATCAATCATAAGAAGCACTGGCGAATCTGCGTTATTATACCATTTACATATTTCAATATAAGATTTTATTATTAAAATACACCTCCCATGAAAAGTTCAACTTACTATTCATCATCTTTGCATCTTCCTTTCTTATTAAGCGGTAAATATTTTAGTAAATCCTCTTTTTTAATCAATTTAAGATATATACAACAAATCAAATAACTGCTTAATAAAATCATACCTATTAGCATTTCTGCTAAAGTTGGAATATTAAAAACAGACACTATATAATAGATTAAATACAAAACAAAAGTTATACCATATACTTTAAACACAACATCAAATTTATATTTTATATAATATAGTGGCATGGAAAACTTTAAATATATTAAATTCATTACTATATAGGATATTGCAGTTGCAAGCGCTGCTCCATACATCCCCATACTAGGAATCAGTAGTATATTTAATATAATATTTACTATGCCTGCCGCTATCATAACGAAACCATCTAAATAGGTCTTATTCTTAAGTTCTATTCCCAAAGAATAAAAAATAGACATTCCATATAAAAAATAAGAAATCACTACAAAAGGTACAATTTTATAAGCTACTATTGAATCCGCTGTACTAAGTAATAAAATCATTGTTTTACTATACATACAAATCCCTAACATTACAAAACATCCCATTACATGATATTTAATAAACATGGCATTAAACTTTTCTTCTGCATTCTTTTCTTTCCATATTTGTAGTTTGTATGGCGTGAATATTTGCCGAAAGGGACTGACAAATAAAGGTTCAATAAGCATTCCAAATTTATACCCAACTGAATAAATACCTGTTTCCCCAAAACTTCTATAATTTCTTAGAAAATATCTATCTGAAAGTGTTAGTACTGTAGAAGCCATGCAGGAAGGTATAAAGCCTGCCGAAAATTTAAGCATGTTTTTTAGCATCTTTAAATCCATTTCAAACCTATATTTGGAATCCTTAACAATCATGAGATAAATAAACATAAATATATTACTCAGTATATATCCTTCATAGACCCCTATAATTCCACGACTCCACAATACAACAAATACAATGGTGAACATTAAATTCAGTAAAAGATTTGCGAAGTTTAATGTGACAGTAATTCCCGCTCTATAATTTAAGGTATAGTCACACATAAGCAATATTACCAATTGGGAAATTATGCTTCTAAATACCACTAAAATTAAAACATAATGTGAATTCTCAAAGTTAAAAATGGAACTACAAACAACCTTGCCTAAAGTTAGTGCTAAAGTTATACTTACTAAGCTCATAATCATGGCAAAATTTAAAGCTGTATTTTTCAATTTTTCTCTTTCTGCATCCTCATAATCCCTATAAAATCTTATATAACCAGAATAAATAGCAACAATTGTAAAAGAAGAAATAAAATCAAGTACTGTATCAACCAACGCAAGTTGTCCATATCCAACCATTCCTAGTTCATTTACATAAATAGGTAATAAAATGAAAGATATGGCTTTAGACATTACTTGGCCTATAGCATAAATAACTCCTAGCTTTGCAAACTTATTTTCATTTGACATATAAATTTAGCTCCAATCTACCATCCAATCTAATTATATTATTTTGTAATCTATGTATTTATTATCCTATCGTATATATCTAAAATTTTTTTACTATTGTCTTCATACTGTATATCTTTTATCCTATTCTTATAAGAATTATAGTTATAAATTACATCCATGGTTTTGTTATATAAATCCTTTGAATCTCTTGATTTAAACACTATTGTTCCTTCTGGCCTCTCACATACATCACTGGCAATAGCAGGAATACTTTGCTGTATAGCTTCTGCTATGGACACCCCGTATCCGTCATAATTGGTGGGCCTAATAAATAAATCAGATTTTTTAATGATTGGCCATAATTCCATCTGTTCGTGTACAAACAAAAAATTATCTTCTATTATGTTTGTGTCAATACTCGTCATTAGTTTTCTGTAATACACATCATTGTCAACATGAGGAAGACAAAATACCATTCCTATATTAAGTCCTTTCTTTTTCAACCCTATTACTAAATCAATGCACATATCTATTCCATACAAATCAATATCGTTATGAAATTGTATGGAGGAGGCGTTGGCTGAAATAACGAAGTCTTTACTCTCTATAAAGTTAAGTATATACTCTGGTATATCTCCTTCCCCTTCTTTGAGAGGAAACAAAAATGCAGGGACCTCATATATTGGTTTAGTTACACCTGAACTTTCTAACTGCGCTGCATCACCGACTTTAACGCATATTATGGCATCAAAACTATTCAAGGCTTTAACCAATTTTCTCTTATTATTTTTTAATGTTTCTTTACAGTCCCCATGTACAGTGATTATTTTTTTTCTTTTGGCAAAGAATATTTTATTAAAAATGCTTATATATACTTTAGGTCTTATTCCGCATAAATTATAATGTATTATTTGTATATCTTTTCGAAATAAATATTTAAAGGGGACATATCTTAATCTTACCTGTAACACCTTTTCTTTATGTTTTTCTATTCTGTTTAAGTCCCATACCTCATTTTTCATTCCTAATAAATCCATATATTGTTTCATTCTTTTAATATATATTGATATACCGCCGATAGGTTCAGGATAGGGTCCAACTTGAACAATCATTTTGATTTTCTCCCCCTTTTTTTCCAATAAAAATTCACATTATCTATGGAAAACAACTCCTTTAAGCCACCTAATGATGATTGATAATGATCTAATCCAAAATTCAGATTAGTTTCAATTGCCAATGGTCCACTCTCGCTCAATGCTATATCCCAGCCTAAATAAGTACACTGTGCCAGCTTACTAGCACTGTCCATTACAAAAGCTTTTATCTTCTTCCATTCTGGAATTTCATAATCTTTAAAAACAAAGCCTGTATCCGGATGCTTATAGAATTTTTCTCCATTTCTAGTAATAGCAATTTCTTGGATTCTACCTGTGGCAATTTCAATTCCTAGCGATAATCCATTTTGACAGCTGTTATCAACTTCATTACCATACTTACCCATTCTTAACGTTGCACAAATTATTCTAACCTTACCATTTTTGTTTTCTGTTGCTATCCTGAATGTGTTTACAGCGTTTGGATATATATCAGAAAGTCTTTTATCCTGACTCACTGCTAGTTGAAATATATAATCACAGTTACTACCAATTTTCATTATAAATTCTCTCGTTAATTCTTCCTGAGCTTTAGTCTTATAGCTTCCATCAGCTTTTCTATGGAAAACATATATCCCACTCCCACCTTCTCCATTAACAGGTTTTACAAAGATTTTGTTATATTTCTTAACTTCTAAATCTTTTATAAAATTATCTATAGATTGCTTTTTCATATATATATCATATAAATTGTTATTTATTAATTTATATATTGTTTCTGGTTGATTTATCTCTAAGCTTCTAAATACTTGTTCTGTTATGTTTTTTTCCTCAACCAGAGTTGTATACTTATTTGAATCATGATAAGCTAAAAATAATCGGTAGAAAAAAAATTCTGGAATATAATTAATTAATTCACTTTCTGATAATTGTACATCCCTTTCATATAAGTCATATCGGAAATAATGTAGTGGATAACACTTCCAATATTTTTTACATAAATTTATTTCACTTCTAATTTGCTTCAAGGGTTTTTTAGTAGTACATTTTTTATACCTATCCATAGAAATTGACATTCTTTCATAAGATTTTTTACATGTTAAACGATACTTTATTTCCTTTAGAACAAATCCCATATATGAATTTTCAAATTGATTAATTAGATCCATGCTCCTATTCTCCTTCCAATTTAGTAATATCTAAGTTTTGAACTAAAAACCTAAATTTCCCCCTTTTAGTTCTCTCAATATAATCTACAATATTAATTCTCACTTCAAAACCGGAATAATACAAGTTAAAAACATCCATAACGCATTTTATATCCTCATCCACAAGCTTCTCACTGCACTGAATATTTAATATAACTTTTCCAGGTTCATTTTGAATATATTGAAAAGTCGAAACTTTTTCCTTTATATGCCACAATGGATAATCAGACCAGAGAGCATCAATTGGCCTTCCATCCCTATCCACTAAAAAATCTTGTTTTCTTCCTTCAATCCTCTTGATTTTCTTGTAATTTCTTCCACATTCGCATTCTTTATTTGTATTAGCTGCTAAATCCCCAGTTTTATACCTAATAAAAGGAACTGCATAATTATTAAATCCAGTTGCCACTATTTCTCCTACTTCATCTTCTTTGCTTACCTCTTGTCCATTTTCATCAATTATTTCTGTATACCCATATTCACTTTGCAAATGAAAATAGCTGGTTTGCTCACATTCACCAGCTAAGCATGCGTGCTCTGTATGCCCATAAAAATTATATATCCTTACACCAAAAGCCTTCTGTATCTCTAGTCTTTGATTGTCAGATAAATTTTCTGAAGAACATAAAATACACTTAAGCTTATCTAATATTATATTTATATTATTTCTTAAAATGTATTTAGATAGTGTATGAATGGAAGAAGGATATGCCTGTATAAAATCCGGGTTAAATGCTACCATTTGTTTAATATACTCTTTCATATTTTCCTCCTTCAGTTGAAAAGAGGACAGTATTAGGTCTCTGCCTTTGAATTCGCATATCCCATTTTTAGGAATATTACCTCTTATGATTACACACTTATTAACTTTATTTACATCATATCCAACTTGTCGCCATAAATTAGATATATAAGCCCATTCCCTAGCTTTATCTAACTGTGGGTCTATATAGAAACCCATGGGCATAGCTGTAGTTCCGCTAGTTTCAACATATCTAAACTTATTTTTTTTCTTATTTTTTGAAATTAAATCTTCTAAGTTATTTTGTATGATCTCTTTGGTCAAATAGGGTAATTGTTTTAAATCATTAAAGTTTTGAATATCCTTAGGTTTTATTCCTCTTTCATCAAAGACCCTTGTGTAATATGGAACATTTGTATATGCATGCTCTAATAGTTTGTTGATTTGCTCCATCTGATATTCTTCTTGTTGATCTTTTGTCCAGCTCCCTGACTTCTTTAAAAAATCATATTTTTCTCTATAGGTTTTACCGTACCGCTTATAATCTGGTATACTCATATATACATATCTAGCTGGTTTTTCAATAAAGCTTGGAGCTTTTCTAATTATTTGTTTCAGCATTACATCCCCACCATTCTATAATTTATTATAGATTTCGATCTTCCTAGTTTCTTTTATATCACCGTAACTCCAGGATAAATAACTAGGTTTTATTTTCTTTTCATTTTCAGTAGCCAGTGTTATTCTTATATTGTTTTTCACCAGTTCTACACCATCATCTTTTATTAAAGCCACAACTTCACTATCTAATATAAAATTTGCTGTCAAATTATTTTCATTATTTGCCTTACCATTGCTTTCATCTATTACTTCATCTATTACTCTCATATAATTATCACTTATATCAATAGTCCTCTGGTGAATAACACCACACTTACTTCTATACCCCAAATGTCTTCCAACAAATATATTTCCGCAAAATTCAACACACTCCGCAAATGTCTGTTCTTCCATATTAAACAAATCATATTTTTCATAATTATTTTGTTCATATCCGACAACATATAATGTGTTATGCATCTCTGTACTTCTAAATAAATTCCTCATTTTATAATCCGCAGTATAAACATATACTCCTGGATCTACTATAAAATCTTCACCATCAACATTTAACTCAAAGCTTAACTGATCATTGTGGCTATGGCACCCTTGCCCTCTAAATGAAAGCTGTCCGCATCTTATTAAGCAATAAATCCTATCATTGCGTAATATGTAAAATCCTCCATCTTTATATGCCTTGGATTTTAATTTTTCTGGCACAGGTACATTTTCTTTAAAGGAGCCTACAATCCATAATGCGTCCTCTTTATAATGCCTACCATAGTATCTAAAATCCTCTCTATTAAAACACTCCCCAGCTATGGCTAAAATATGACCAAAATCTCTTCTGAGCCAAGATGAATAATTAGAAACAATAGCCAATCTTCCATCATCCGTATCTCCTATTAATGGTGATAAGTTATTAGGTTTAGTTATGTCCATTATAAACTCACACATTTTTTCTAATCTACTCATATACACACCAGAGAAACTAATAGTATTTTTATTACATAGCACTGTTGTTAATAAAAATAATTCCGTTACTAATCTATGGTAGGATGTTGATGCTTCATAATTAGTTCCATCTTCATTTACCTGGATAAACATTTCTTTTTCAAGTTCCACCGCAGCATAGCCTAGCCATAGCCTTGGATTATTCTCGTAGGTATTATCCTCCACCACAAACTCACCAAAATATATTCCAAGCCATATTAATCCAACAATATTTGATAGATAATGATTACCTGTATGCTCTCCTTGGTTTTCTAAGTTTTTAATTATATATCTCCCATGAAGATATAGGTTTTTATTATAATTAACCAAGAATTCTTTTGAAATACTTACGGAATCTTTAAAAAAGAAATATCCGATTATCCAATTTACTGCTCTAATAGCTACATCCATAGTGCATGCCCAATTTACTGACATCTCCACGGGGTTACTTTTAATCCAATCTTCAATTTCCTCTTTAAATTCCAATGAATACTTCTCATTAGTAGTTAACAAGTAGGCCTTTCCTAGTGTAAAAAAATGTTGAAATCGTGAAAGCTCCCAAGGGATCTTCACATCTGAATTATTATTTAGATCAATTATTCTAATATTTTTATAAAACTTGTTTTTCCATATAAAACCAGTCTTAAAATCCTTATTCCAAGGAAGCCTCTCCCCTAAATATATATCTCCTGAACCTAATAAATTGAATACATGGCTACATATTTTTTCACCATCTTTTATTATTTCTTCTGATTTATCTAGTTTTATAAGCTCATCCACATACATATCAATTTGTGATACATCAAATAAAAAATTACATCTAGGTGCAAAATCTTTAAAGTAGTTCTCATCAATATCTACTCCAAAAATCTTTAAATAATATGCTCTTAATGAAAAATATATTTTATGCTTTACTTTTGCAAAAACTTTATTTATTAAGGCTTGAAAGCCCATCTTCCTCACTTTGCCTATACAGCTTTTAATATAAAACACCTAAAGCCTCCAATATAAAAACCCATACTTTTCAGCTTCTGTTTTGTTTATCACAGCCTTTGCATCTATACACACTGGCTTTTCATTCATAAGTTTCGCCATATATTCATAATCGTCAAAGACTATATTATGCTGCCTTGCAAGTATTACAACAACATCAGAATTTCGCAGCGCCTCTTCTTGGCTATTCACTTTAAAATCATAATAAGTTTTCACTACTGGATCAAAAGCTCTAATCTCTGCTCCTTTTTCAAGGAGTAATTTGCATATATCCACGGGAGGACTTATTCTGTCATCATTTGAGTAATCTTTCATAGCAAGACCTATAACTCCAACCGTGCAACCTTTTATCTCCTTCCCAACTTCCTTTAACAACTCTTCTATTTTGTTTACAATAAGCTTAGGTATAGCAGCATTCTTTCGCCTTGCAAGTTTTAATATCTCCATATCAATCCCCATAGCCTCTGCCTTATGTGATATATAGTGATAGGCGTTGGGTACGCAATATCCACCAACACCTGGACCAGGTGTTAAAAGATTAACTCGTTTATGGGTATTGGCTAATTTTATAACTTCGAATATGTCTATTCCCAATCCTTCCGTAAATCTTGCAAATTCCTGAGACATAGCAATATTAACGTCCCTTTGAGCATTTTCAAATACCTTTGCAGTTTCCACTACTTTAATACAGCTTGCAGGCACTACTTCAGATTTGCATACAATTGATAATAAACCAATTGCTTTTTTTGTGCTTTTTTCATTGATTCCTGCAACTAAGGTAGGCATATTTTCAAATTCATCAAAAGCGTTGCCTTCAGCGATTCTCTCTGATGAATATGCTAAATAGAATTCTTCTCCCGCCTTCATTGCAGATTCCTCTTCTAATATTGGTAGTATAAAATTTTCTGTGGTACCTGGTATAACAGTACTTCTTATGACTACTAAGTCTTCCTTCTTAAGATTTTTCCCTATTACTCTGCAGGCACTTTCTAAATCTTCCATATTGTAATTCCCGTTTTTTACAGGAATACCCACTGTAACTATAATATTATTACATTTCCGAACTGCTTCTGAAGCATTATTTGTTACTCTATATTTCCCTTTTTTTAGTTCCTTTCTAAGTATCTCTTGAATTCCTGTGCCATAAAACTTTTCTGTGTGATACGTTATTCCATTATTTATTTGTTCTACTAATCCACTGTTCACATCCACCCCTATAGTGTCACACCCCCTAAGTGCGAAACTTAATGTTAGAGGCAATCCAACAAAACCTTGCCCGAATATGCACACATTCTTATACTTTGATTCATTTGCTATATACTCACTTCTGTTTTCCATTTAACTCCTCCTTAACTTGCATTTCTATCTCCAAATAAAACTCGAAAAGTCTTGAATATCAATTTTACATCTACCCATAAACTTCTATCCTCTATATACTTTATATCTAACTCCATCCATTCTTCAAAGCCCAAACTACTTCTCCCCATTACCTGCCAATAGCAAGTTAACCCTGGCTTTCCGATTAACCTTTGTTTTTGGAAAGATGTAAACTGCGCAACTTCCCTAGGTAAACTTGGTCTTGGCCCTACTAATGACATTTCTCCCTTTAATATATTAAAAAGCTGTGGTAACTCATCTATACTTGTCTTCCTTATAAATCTCCCTATTTTAGTTATTCTTGGATCTTTTTTAATTTTAAACATAGGTCCTAGCACTTCGTTTTTTTCTTGAAGTTCCTCCACAAGAGATTCTGCATCTGAACACATAGACCTAAATTTATACATCATAAACCCTCTACCATATTGTCCAACTCTCTCCTGTGAAAAAAAAGCAGGTCCCACTGAATCTAACTTAATCCAAATAGAAACCACAACCATCAATGGGCTTAGTAGTAAAATTCCACATAAAGCACCTACAATATCAATTATCCTTTTGAATATAAAGTATCCTACGTTTTTCTCATATTCACTGACAATCTCCACCTGTATCACTTCTAAATTTCTTTCTAATTCTTGCATTTATACCCCCCCTCAAATACTTCTACTAATCTCTATCCTCTATCTTATTCCCTCCCCCCCTATATTTATAACCAACTTTAAGGTTTTGATTACAAAAAAATAAAGACATATAATTCACCACCATTTAAAATGGATCCTATGTCATATTGTTAAAATGTATGAAGTTATATTTTATTTGGTTGGTACTCTAAACCTGAAATAATACTATTTGTTGTTCAATATGTTTACAACTTTATCATGTTTTATATTTGCCATAGTGAAGCAAAGCAATAAAGATAACACCCTTAGTTTATAAAAACTAAGGGTGTTATCTTTACCTTATTAAATCATTCCAAATTTAGATAATCTTAATATTCTACAATAATCTTCATAAATAAACAAAATCTTATATGCATATATTGTTTTTTTTTACATTAAGACATATACTCTATATATATCTTTATACGAATAAAATTCTATTAATTGTTATTAGTAGAGGAGGATGTTGTCTTTATGCTGAAATTTATAATTATTGCAATTGTATTATCTATTATCTATATTTCATATGCTAGCTTGATGAAAGCGGCTGGTAAGCCAACCCCCCCGATGCCCCCTATTAAATATGTCGAGGATGAAGATAAATAATATGCATTTTGCAAGCAATATTATATGTTAACATTCCTAAAATCCCACCGCTAAAGTCAATTAATATATCAAAAATATTTAAAGTTCGTCAATTTATTTTTCATTAATTCCTCCTATACATGCAAATTCTCTATATAAATTTTGCCTTCTAAATTATATCCAATTAACTTTTTGAAAAACAAAAACTACCAATTGCATTGCAATTCGGTAGTTTTCTACGCTGACTTCGATATAACTATATCGTAACTTTATACCCTTCTTAAAGTTATTTATATCATTTTTGTAATAATTTCCTAATTTTATTACAGTCCTACTGCTTCCTTACCACCTTCATATTTTAAATATTTATCAATTGATTTCTTTATTAATTGTTACTACTCAGGCATTGTAAATCAATAAAATACTTATATTAGCAAAAAGGATATTGCCTATCCGATGTAGAATATACCACTAGAGAGATTAATAATATGATTTGATTGGTGGTGGCTACTAGCATGGTAAGCCTGCAAAAATCGATGCTTTGAAATTTTTACGAAAATTAGAAGAATATGATGTGGAAACACTTTCGTTTATGTATGACTTCAATATCCCCTTCGATAATAATTTGACGGAGCGAGATATTAGAATGGCAAAGCTCAGACAAAAGATATCTGGCTGCTTTAGAAGTGATGATGGCGGTAGCCTGTTCTGTAGAATAAGAAGCTATATTTCTACCTGCAATAAGAATGGGCAAGATATAATGGAATCACTAAAGAATGCAATAAAAGGTGAACCATTTATCCCTGAAAAGATATAGCTCTATTAAATTTTATAATAAGGGGACGCCTCTCGGCTCCCCTTATTATTATACCTATTTTTAGATAGGGGGGCTACGACCATGCTTTTATATTATCTCAGGCATTCCCTATTGGGAATTCCTGAGTAGTAACTATTAATTTAAATGCAACATGCCACTTGCCACGTGGATGGCACTTTACTTATGGGCTCAAAAATTTAATGTTTAGAACTATATTAATAGAGCAGAATAAACTATAAATATAACTATTAAATCCGGTGTTTACATATAAACCAATAGAAAAGGAGTATAGAAATTGAAAAAAACTTTTGGAGTTATAATTATAATGTGTTTATTAATTTTTTTTACTATTGTAGGGCTTAAAGTAATATATAGATCTGCAAGTGTATTTCAGCCACTGCAAGTAAAGTATAATTCAGTAGACTCTATTTCTCTGAAAACTGAAAAAAATAATCAACCTACTAATTTCAACTTCCAGTTACCTTCTACTACGCTTAACAAATCATTACTTTTATTACAGAAAGAGCGTACTTCAAAAGGTGGAGTAATTGGTACAGCTGGCAAAGGGGTAGTTGCATTAAGATTTGATGATTATCAAAATGTATTTGGAGAGAGAATTTTCCCCTTATTAGTTGCTCGTGGTCTACCCTGCAGCATGGTTTTAATATCACAATTTAACACGCAGCAAAGTTGGGGTAAAGGCACAACTTGGGGTGAAGTACGGAATTGGAATAGACATGGCGTTGAAATATGGAGTCATGGAACCGATCATAAGGACTATAGCTTAAAAGGCGATGCAGGCTTATATAGTCAAATAGTAACTTCTAAAATAGAAATAGAAGCACAAAATATGAAAGTTGTTGGTTGGGCACTCCCAGGTGTTACTCCTAAAACAAAGAACTTACCCTATAATGGATTAACTAAACCAAGTGATTACAACAGCGCAGTAGGAAAATTACTAATGGAAACTTATGCTTTAACGGAAGCCTATGCATATAGTCCACCAAGGACATTACCAACACAGATATATCACGGATTAAATCATATAACTGTTTCTGATGGTAGAGGAACATTGGCAGCTTCAATAAAAGCTATTAATATTGCTAGTAGAGATAAGTCTGGTATTGAATTAATGTGTCACGCAGGTAATTTAGGAACACCTGGCCGTATGTCATTTTCTGATTTTACTATCTTGCTGGATTATATAAAAGAACAATGGGATAAGGGTTCAATAGAGGTCTTAACACCCTCTGGACTTCTCTTTGCAGATCCCAGTAGCGTAAATAGGCTTAAACTTACTACTGATGGTAGTTTCGAAAATTTAACTGTGGTAAGTTCAGGCGCCTGGAAGGAAACAACAAACTGGACGGGAAAGACCATTGAAACAAGTGGCGGTAGAACAGGATCTAGTTTTTTACGCATAAATGGCAAAGGTTCCGGTGTAACTCAGAAGATTATTTCCTTAGATAAGCTAGGAGTAACAGGTGAACAATTCCTATTTGAAGGATGGATTAGGCCACAGGGCATCAGAAAGGCAACCGGGATAATAGAGGTAGTGGATTATAATGATTCTAAGAAACTCAAAATAATTAATAAAGTAGTAGGTGAAGGGACATCATGGAAAAAGGTAAGCTTTGTCTTTTGTATACCTCCAAACACCAAAACTATAGCATTGCGTCTTTATGGAAGTTCAGGAACCGTTATGGATTGGGACGATGTAAGTATAAAAAAAATATAATATATTAAAACAAAGCTCAAGGATATTAGAAAATATCCTTGAGCTTTATGTTCTCCAAAGGCTATCAATATATCAAACCTTACTTTTTATGTATTTCTTAACTGTTTCAATTGTTTGTAAAATGCAAACTCTATTTACAAATATCAAAAGCAACACAACAATTAAATTAATAAATATATTATTAATTGTAATGCTTAATAATGAGAGCACTACCATTAAAATTGTATTATATACATATAATTTTATATCAAATTTAAACCATAATTTTCGGGATATTAGTGTTCTCATCCAGAAAAATATTATATAAGAAATTCCTGTTGATATAGAAGCTCCCACTGCTCCAAATCTAGGCACTAATAAATAATTACCTACATAGTTACTTACGGCAGCTACTATCGATATTACTATATTATAATAAGTCTTTCTTGAAAAAGAAATTCCCAAAGTTGTAGTTTCAGATACAGTATACATAATTGGGAAAAATAACAAAAACGGGACACTATTTGCTGCAGTAATATAGTCTGAAGAAAGTAACCTTATTATTAAATCTTTAAAGAGTACAATAAATGAAAATACCATTACCATTACTGCTAAAATAGTATCACTCACTTGCACATACTTATCATTTGAAACCTTTTCTTTATGCCATCTTAATGCTGTAGGAACCCAAAATGTACAAAATGCTTGCTGTATAATTCCGAGTACAGCCACTATTTTAAATGCTGCTGAATATATTCCAATTTCATTAAAGGTGGACCATTGCCTTAGCGCAATCCTATCCATAGAACTCAAAAACCAGCCAATTAATGTTGCTGGCACTAATGGTATTCCATATCTAAATAGTTTCATAAGTAATTCTTTATCAAGTCTAAATTTAACTTTCCAAATGTGTCTTACAAAATAAGTTTCTATTATGCAAATTACAATTAAATTTATGAAAGTTGCATTTATGATGCCTTTAAAACTTCTATCTATAAATATTAAATATGGAATTAATATTATTAAAGTTAGAAATTTATTTAATATATTAAAAAAAGAATAGGTTTTAGCTTTTTCTTCCATTCTTAATACTAGCATATTAAATCTATCTATTATTGCAAACGGTAATGATAGTGCTAATATAATTATTACGTACTTTTCTACGCTATCAAACATAAGTAATGATACGGGTTTATAAAAAACTATAAAAATAAAAGCCAGTAAAAAAGAGAATATCAAAGGAAAAATTAGCGAATTCCAAAATAGGTTATTCTTATTTTTATGCTCATTATACTCTCTTACAAAAGCTTGATCTAGGCCTAAAAAAATAAACATTGAACTTATAGTATAACCCATAGTATACATTGCTGCTTTTCCAAAATCACCAGGTGATACAAAATAAGTTGTAACAGGAACCGTAATAAATGACAATATAGCCGCCACTATAGGTCCAACTGAAAAACCAAATAAGCTTTTTAAAAATCCTTTTGAATCTTGTTCCATGTAATTCACTACTTTCTAATTTATTTATTTTTATTTATGTACAATAGCAGTTTGTTTAAAACTCACTCTATTATATCCCTTTTTCCTATCTTCTGCACTATTTCCTTAAAGATTATGATGAACTTTCTTTGAATACTTTCTTTGAACTCCACATTTTATATGAATTATCACTAATTAGTTAAATAAATCATTACACAACATGCCACTTGCCACGTGAGTGGCACCATCAATATTAACTTTCAATGAACTCGCTTGATTTTTTATTATCATTGTATTATTATGGGGCAATAGCCGAATCTTTCAAAGAAAGTACCGGGGACTTAATTTTGGGGTGAAGCTTTATAATGAAGCGGGGTACCTCTACCCTAACCCGTCAACTAACCTGGGAGGCAATAGGAGGATACATAATGAACAAATTTAAACCATTAAGAACTATTTTTTTAACGTCAGTATTAACAATAGGTGTCTCAGTAATTGCATCACAGAGCACACTTGCAGCTACCTTAACAACTGGACCTTACACTGTGAAAAGTGGGGATTGCTTATCTGTGATAGCACAAAAACACGGAGAATCATTAAGTGATTTAAGGAAGGCTAATAATATATGGAATGATTTTATTTTTCCAGGACAAATTCTCAAGGTTACTGTAACCAATAGTTCTGCTGCTGAGCAAACCAAACCTACTGCAATAAAATATACTGCAAGCGATTTGGACATGCTAGCTAGATTAATTACTGCCGAAGCACAAGGAGAGCCTTATGAAGCTCAGGTTGCTGTAGGAGCCGTAGTTGTAAACAGGGTTAAGCATGAACTCTTTCCAAATTCAATAGGTGCTGTTATTAATCAAAGGACAAATGGTAATTATGAATTTACACCAGTACTTAATGGTAACATTAATAGACCTGCAAATGAGAGTGCTGTTAAGGCTGCACAGGCCGCACTCAGTGGAAACGATCCAACAAATAAAGCATTGTTTTTTTATGATGGGGTTACTCCCAAAGCATTGACTGAACCACAACCAGTTTCCATAGTAATAGGTAATATAACATTTGTATACTTGATAAAAAACTAAGCTAATAAAAAAGAGATAGAACTCATAATTTACTATGAATTCTATCTCTTTTTAAGAGAAAACCCTTTTTCTAATGATTTATCATTAAAACAAATGATTGAAAAGATCTTCCACCGAGGCATTAGATGATGACTGGAAGGTCAGCTCCTTGCTACAAATTTCTTAGGTTAACAGTAAGGTTTGGGCACCATTAGAATTTACTTGTAATTTATATTTTTTATTACTTGTTGAAGTAATTATATCCATATACTCATTTCCTATTTTTAAACCCTTAGCCTCAGCTCTAACAACATTTGCAAGTGCAGTAGCCAGTACACAAAGTAACTTTATCTCACAATTAATCATCATCAATTCTCCTATGGAAGTGAGTCTTATTCCTCTTGGAGCAGAACTATTAACGTAATTCTCTAAATATAATTTTCCTACATTAGCAAATGTCTCTTGTCCATTTGTCCTATCTAGTGCATTATAGCTAAATCCTTTAATAACCACGGAATCACAATTACCAAAGTATACATTATCATAGCCCCTACATATACTTATATTTTCTAGGTATACATTCTTTATCTTTTGGTATGTAGAATTAACAGCAGCTTGAGTAATAATTCCTCCATCTTTTTCACTATCACTATTCTTTATTTCTAAATAACCTAAAATATCGGTACAATTAAAGGAGTAGTTTTTTACTCTATTAAAAGCTATCCTACCAATCTCAGCAATCTTGCCACCTGTAGTTTGTGCATTTACCTTTATTAGCATTGAAAAATTCTCACAATCCTCAAGAACAATATTACCCACATATTTACGAGTGGGACATACTACCTGATAATAATCCGCAAGTACTATCGTCAGATTAGAGAAATTACATTTTGAAAATTTATAATTTGCCCTTCTAGGATTTTCAGCACAAAATAACAAAACTGCAACGTTTCCAAGCTCGGAAGATACAAATTCACAATTTATACAATTAATATTATTAGAAAGAGAAGCGCCAAATATTTTTACATTTATAAATATAGCATCATGCAAATTTTCATGTGCTCCTACTCCATAAGTTGTAACCTCTGATTTGAAAATACAATCTTCAAAGTGTAATCCATAATTAACTTCTTGGCCTCCCCAAGTTAATCCATGCTGTCCGCTATTAGTCATTATATTGTTTCCTCTTAAATTATTACAGCTATAAATACATATTCCATACCCATCCCAAGGATCAGTATTTATATTTTTAGCATTTCCAGTATTAATAAAATCTAATTTGGAATTTACACATCTTTTTAATGATATATTGGCATGAAAGCCCCTCGTATTTATATACTCTAAGCAAATATTCTTACCATACTCTATAGATAATCCAGCTATTGATAAACTCAAATCTTTTTTACCCTCTAATAACTTAATATTTTTTATCTTAACTATTATTGGTTCGTATATACTCACAGTAATAGAACCCGCTAACATATCGAAAGGAAATATAATATTAAAATAAACTATATTGCCAACTACTTTTGTAATAATAGCATTCCCACCCTTAAAATAATACAATCTTGAAGTGTCGTATAATTCAGATGATATAACACTAATTAAATCTCCAACTTCAATACCTATGACCGAATTTAATGTTAACGTATTTTTATTTGCTATCTCAACATAGTCTTCAACTACTGAAAATGTATTTTTAAGAGTTCCACTGAATTTCAAGCCATTATCACAGTAACTTAATATAGTACTATTTTGGAAATCTATATTACAGGATTTATTTGTAATAACATCACTTTCTAATCTTACAATGCTATTCATTGGAAATCTAACAGTTGAACCCTCTGAAATATTTAAAAACATATTATCTAAGGCTATAGAATCATTAAAAATTCCATCACCCACAAATCCATATAATCTAGGGTTTATAATATTTTCATTTATACTTAAATCAATATACTCTAAATTATTTTCCATTTAATTATAATTCTCCTTTGCAATAACTTGAGTGGAGTTCACACGGCTCGGGGGTCTTTGTTATATAATTTTAATTAGCATATCTCCTATACCCACACTATATCCACTACAAGCATAAATTACGTTAATGCGTTTATTAGTAATATCACCATGGTTAATGCAGCCGTTGGAAACGAGCACTAGTGGAAGTTTATCCGGATCCAAATACATTCTTCTAGCTATGGTATTTACACTCTGGAAAAAATCGTCATAGTAAGTTTCTATGCCTGGAATTAACTCATACACTCTTTGTAATGTTTTGTTCTGCTTTGCAAAACTATCTCTTAAAATAAATATAATTTGTCCCTTTATACTTATGAAATCTCGTTGCATTTCTATCATTTCATTTAAGATATGTTCTGTAGGTTCTTTACCTTCCTCTATCCATATAATGATATTTTTTTCATCTTTTATTAAATCAGAGGCATGCATTACATTTCTATTAGCATCCTTAAGATTAAAATCTTGAAGCTCATAATTCTCTAGCATATCTGAAATTTTTGCATCTCGAAGGCTTATATTTATAGCTTTTGTCTCATTATGTTTTACCTCAAAAGTATACTTCACTGCAAATATACTCCCATTAGGTAATCTGTTGGAGGTTAAAATTCTATAATGCCCAGAAGCAACACTAATACTTGCCTTATTACCCTCTAATATATCCATATCTAAAACAAGGGTTCTATATACTCCATTTTCAAGCAATGCAATAGTCCAATTCTTATAGTACGTAAGCTTTGCTTTACCAGTATTAACAATTAAAACATGTGAATTTACTGAGCTATATTTATCCTCTACCTTTATAAATCTCCCGTTACTTTCATTACAATGCTTATAATATTCTATAGATAAATCACTACTATTTATTCTAGCAGGTATACCTAAACTTCTGCATACAGCAACAAACAAAATCTTTTTGGATATAAGGCTTCCCCTTCCTAGTTTAATCACCTCTGCAGGGGTAGCATATAATGACTCATATTCACGCTCTGGGAGTTCTGTAATATTTTCTTTAATATAATTCCATACCTTGCTAGGACTTTTTATAAAATCATCTTTTAAATCAGCGGCAAAATAGTTAATAATAAACTTCCTGAAATCCGTGATTTTTTCTAGGTAGATTCTTGGACAAAGAACATATTTAAAATATATTCCTTCAGGATAATCCACCTCAAAACCGGTAGTATTATTAATGTGGGAGTTTAATATGCTACATACGCTGTCTACATAATCCTTCTTTGATAAACACATTAATAAATTTATTCTCTTTTTTAAGTCCTCACCATTATGCTTGTAATTTAAAAATTCTAATATAGACTTATAGTTTCCCATAGCACCTAATAGGATATTTCTAATTTCAGAATCATATTTACCTAAATACTCAATTTTATCTATTATGTTTACAATTTTTTTGTTCCTTTCTTCTCGAGCTTTATTACAATAGTCAAATCTTTTCTTTTGTGTAATTTTTTCTTCTTCAGATGTGGCGCGCGCCAAAACCATTTTATCAACTGGAGGTACTATATCAATATCAATTCCTTGAATCTCTTCTTCATAATCTACTGCATCATCAATATTGAATATAATTTCCTCCGAAACTTTTGTATCAACTATTCTGCATATAAACCTATCATCTTTTACCACATGAATAGCTATGATACCAAGTCCAATATTTATGTGGGCTTGTCCTTTCTTATCTGTAAATAATATTGCTATCGGTGTTAATTCAGAATAATTAAGTATTTCAAATCTTACTTCTACACCTTCTATAGGTTTATTTTTTGAATTTATAACCTTTACATAGAAAGCTTTTGAATCGGCATATTTACTGATATTGTTAATAGTAATTACTGCCTTATTCTTTGAGATTACATCCTCATTTTTAAAATAGCTGGAAAATACTCTACTGTGGATAACCATGGCTCTAGAGGCTGCTGATGTAAACCATCCTTTGTTTAGCACTGGTTTTGGCTCGCAGGCCCCGAGATAATGCCACTTCCCATCACACCATACCTCTACCCACGCATGATTATCATCACAATGAGCCCATCTGGGGGTGTAGATCTGTCTCGCTGGTATTCCCACACTTCGAAGCGCAGTAACTGTAAAAGTGGATTCTTCTCCACATCTTCCATATGCACACTTTAATACTGCCAGAGGTGAGGCTGTCCTTTCATCTGTTGATTTATATGTTGCATTCTCAGCACACCAATAGTTAACTTCTAAAACTGCCTGATATATGCTCCTATTTTCTAATCTATGGTATATCAAATCATAAAATGTTTTTCTGCAATTTTCTATAGCCTCATTATTAATACGATAGTGAAGCACATAATTCAAGAAAATATCTTCAGGAATTGTAGCCCCCCACGGGGTATTTCCCCTTAAAAAGATAGCATGTTTAACATATTCATAAAAAAGCTCAAAATCATAATTTGTGATATCACTTAAAGGCATTGTAGAATATAAGTATTTCATTAATAATTTTTCTTCTTCCATACATAGGGAAAGCTTATTAATTATATCCTCTTTTTTATATCCAAATAAGTCTAATACCTCTATAAAGCTAGAATTTACATATTGTTTTACTTCATCTGTATATACCATATTTCACCTACCTTAACATATTCTATTATTATCCCAACAACAATTATTTGCTTGTAAATTTAATTTCTGCCTTTTCTACTAATCTCAATAAAATTAGCTACACCTCGCCATTCATAATTTATTATCATTTTATCATAAAACAAATTAGTCTGTTCTAGTTTTTCCTTAAAAGTCTAAATAGTTCATTTCTTACACTTTTATCCTATTAAGATAATGTGACGAAATCTAGTATTTAACGACGAAAAAAAACTACCGAAAATAAATTTCAGTAGTTCACACGACTCGGGGGATTTCCTATAATCTCCAGTACACAAATTTCTCTTTATCAACACTAGCTTTACTCACTATTCCTTTAACATCTATAAATACATTTTTATCATTCACTTCTTTATCTACTGCAACTTCTTGCAATGCATCATTTACACAATATAATTTGCTAAAATCATTAATATCCATTTTTCTATAATCACTATGCGATACTGCTAATATAACTGCATCCATACTATTTATATCTTGAATATCTTTTAACTCTATTCCATATTCTCTTCTTAACTCATCCTTATCAGCAACTGGATCTGTAACTACTACTTCTACTTCATACTCTTTTAACTCTTTAATAATATCTACAACTTTAGTATTTCTAGTATCACCACAATCCTCTTTAAATGTAATTCCCAGTACCGCTACCTTGGCACCTTTTACTCTCTTATTAGCTTTTATTAAACTCTTAACTGTATTCTCAGCAACATACTTAGCCATACCATCGTTTATTTTTCTAGCAGCTGCTATTACCTGAGACTCTAAACCTACTTCCTTTGCTCTGTGTATTAGATAGTATGGATCAACCCCTATACAATGTCCTCCAACTAAGCCTGGATTCATTTTAATAAAGTTCCACTTACTACCTGCTGCATCTATTACAGCCTTAGTATCTATGTTCATTTTATCGAATATCATAGCTAGTTCATTTACAAAAGCTATATTAACATCTCTTTGACAATTTTCTATAAGCTTAGCTGCCTCTGCAACCTTTATACTCTCTGCTCTATACACTCCAGCTTCTATTACTAGCTCATAAACTTTTGCTACAGTATCTAATGTTTCCTCGTCCATTCCTGAGACTATTTTCACTATGTTCTCTAGTCTATTAACCTTATCTCCTGGATTAATTCTCTCTGGTGAATATGCTACTTTGAAATCTATTCCACATTTTAAACCTGATTCTCTTTCTAATATAGGTACACATATTTCTTCAGTTACACCTGGGTACACTGTTGACTCATATACTACTATAGAACCTTTAGTTAAGTTTCTTCCTATTATTTCACTTGAACCTATAACTGGTCTTAAGTCTGGAGATTTATCATCATTAGTAGGCGTTGGTACTGCAACTACATGAAATTTGCATTCTCTTAATTTACTTTCATCATTAGTAAAATACACTGATGAATTTTTAACTCCTTCATCACCTATTTCATTTGTTGGATCAATTCCAGACTTATATGTTTCTAACTTCTCTTTGTTTATATCAAAGCCTATAACATCAATTTTTTTATCGAAAGCTATGGCTAAAGGTAGCCCTACATAACCTAACCCAACTAATGATAGCTTTGTATTTTTATTTAATAACTCTTTATATAAATTCATAATTAATTCTCCTTTTCCTAATGGGTATTTTTCTTCTTGACAATGTCAAATGGTCTCAAATATAACATCTACAACCTCTCTAATTTTGCTACTATCTATTATTTCCATGCTTTTGTTTATAGTAATACTGTAATTCATCGTTACTATCACCATAAAGTATACCATTTAAAATATAAAAATAAAATTATTTATTTTATTTTTATTTTAAAAATGCATTTTTTTTAAATATTGATAGAAGATATAATTGAAAATTTTGTCATATTGAATTTAAATGATATAATCATTTGAAACATTACAACTTGTGGGAGGGAAATCTATGGTGGAAACATCCGTTATTGAAAAAATGGTACTACAAACAGTCGCATATCGTAATGATATGCTAAAGCTACTAGCCTTAGTAACAATGCTTGTAGATCATATTGGGTATATGTATTTTCCAAATGAGATACTTTTAAGAATTATAGGAAGATTGGCCTTTCCCATCTTTGCCTATCAAATTGCCATAGGCTATTCCCGGACATCTAATATCAAAAAATATGTTTTAAGACTTTCCTTATTTGCTCTAATAACTCAAATACCCTATTGTTTTTTTAGCCCCGATATTAAATTTAACCCTATTCATTTTAATGTATTGTTTACGTTTCTAGCAGCCATTGGTCTACTTTGTGTTTATGATATGGGAATCATAAATATTAAGAATTTTATTAAAGACAAGAATTATATACACCTTTTGTATGGTATATTTTTGCTAGCTCTAGCTATTGTAATAATCATTCTTCCCGAAATATTAAGTTTCCTTATAAAGGACTTTTATTTGGAATACGGCTTGCTGGGACTCGCTTTAGTTTTATTATTTCATGTATTTCAAGAAAAGATGCACCTTGCCGTAATAAGTATTATACTATTATATCTACTTCATGGTTATTACAGAGTTGCCCTATGGAACTCCGCATATTCATCAGTACTATTTTGGAGCAACCTTCTCAATTTTAAATATGTATGGAACCAGCTTGACTTACAGAATGGATTATCACAATTGCAAGTATACTATTTTAATGCATTGGGAGTTTTTGCATTAATTCCGATTTTGATATTGGAAAGTATAAATACTAGCAGAATTAGGCTCAATAAATATGTAGGTTATATTTTTTATCCAGCACACATGATGCTTCTAGTTGCTATTGCGCTTATCTTGAAGGCTCACTAATTCCAACAACAGAGCCGTTATTCACTTTAAATAAAACAAATGATAATAAAGAGTTAACCTGTGATAACTCTTCGAAAGTACATCATTATAATGAAACCATTAACCATCCTGAAGCAGTTGATAAAAATAATTCAAAAACAATTTAAAAATCAAAAGCAAGAGTTAGTGTTAAAATCCCTGCTTTCATTGTTAGTTTAATACAATAATTACTCTCCATGTGAATTTATTCCATGCTTCTAATTAATTACTTCTTACAATACTGTTCATTGGAAATCTAACAGTTGAACCCTCTGAAATATATAAAAACATATTATCTAAGGCTATAGAGTCATTAAAAACTCCATCACCCACAAATCCATATAATCTAGGGTTTATAATATTTTCATTTATACTTAAATCAATATCCTCTATACCATTTTCCATTTAATTAAAATTCTCCTTTCCAATAAGTCGAGTGGAGTTGAAAATACATTAGTAGAATCCATTGTAAGACTAGTTGCTTATCTTAATGCTATTGCTTTCCCATATTATATACTATTTAGATATAGCCATACAATGTTTTCTTTATAATCAAAATATTGTATATTTTTTATTGATATGAAGTCATAATAATGTATAACATTTTAAACGACGAAAAGACTACCGAAATATATTCCTATAAATTTCAGTAGCTTCCACGTATAGTCTTTAGTAAATATTCACTTCACCCCTGTGACGCTAGGATATGGCTGGAAGGTTAGCTATTAATCCAGCATAGTAGTAACTGCGCTTTCTTCCATATTTCTATTGTAGGTTGGAACTATCTCCTCTATCTTCTCAATCAACAACTCAACATCATCCCTATCAATAATCTCCCTAAGCTCTTCCATTCTCTCCCTAAGCACCACCAAATCACTAAACGTAGGTCTCCCCACAAATATCTTCTCATGCCTAGTATTCTTCAGCCCTTCCTCACTCATCATCAATTCCTCATAAAGCTTTTCTCCCGGTCTCAGCCCCGTAATTTCAATCTTAATATCCTTGTTAGGCTCAAACCCAGACAGCTTAATCAAATCCCAAGCCAAATCATAAATCTTAACAGGCTTGCCCATATCTAGCACAAAGATTTCTCCACCCTCAGCATATGCTCCAGATTGAAGTACCAATTGCGCCGCTTCTGGTATAGTCATAAAGAATCTAGTTATATATTTATTAGTAAGTGTAACCGGTCCACCATGCTCTATTTGTTTTTTAAACAGTGGTATAACTGACCCATTGCTTCCCAGTACATTTCCAAATCTCACTGCTACAAAGTGTGTTTCACTTATTTTATCCATGGATTGTATAATCATTTCACACATTCTCTTAGTAGCACCCATTACATTTGTGGGGTTTACTGCTTTATCCGTAGATATCATAACAAACCTTTCTACATTAAACTTATGTGCACATTCTGCCATATTAAAGGTTCCAAACACATTGTTTTTTATAGCTTCCATAGGACTCTCTTCCATGAGCGGAACATGCTTATGTGCTGCTGCATGGAAAACTATATTTGGCGAATACTTTTTAAAGACACTCTCTAGTCGTTTAATATCTCTAACAGATCCTATCAATACCTTTAAATCTAGTTTCGGATATTTATACTGTAGCTCCATTTGAAGATCATAAGCATTATTTTCATATATATCGAAAATAATTAATTGTTTGGGTTCGAATTTTATAATTTGGCGACAGAGTTCTGATCCAATGGACCCTCCACCCCCAGTTACAAGGACTATCTTATTGTGAATATAACTTGCGATGCCTTGCATATCTAGCTGCACTGTTTCACGTCCTAGTAAATCTTCAATATCCACTTTTCTAATTTGACTTAAGGATACTTTCCCGTTTATTATTTCATACATGCCGGGAATGATTTCTATTTTGCAATTTGTTTTTTTACATAATTCTAAAATCTGTTTTTTATCCTCATCTTTTATGGTGGGAATAGCTATAAGTATAGTTTCTATAGCTTGCTGGGTAGCTATGGTAGGTATATCCTTCCTACTTCCAAGAATCTTTACTCCCATAATATTGTTTCCTTTTTTGTAAATTTCATCATCAATTACAGCTACCGGCATATATTTACTATGGCTACTTCTTTTCATTTCTTTTATAACCATAGCTGCAGCTTCCCCAGCTCCAATTATCATTACTCTTGACTTTACAATTTTACTAGCATTACAATTTAGAATACTTTCAAATCTACCATAAATTCTAAAGGACATTCGTAGCCCTAGTATAAAAATAATCGAAAAAGCACAAGCTATTATACTTACTCCATAAGCAAATCCATGGCCGAAGGTTCTAACAAAGGCGATGGTTGCAAGATTGGCAGTAAGGCATGCGCCAATAGCTAGCATAAATTCATCTATACTTGCATAACTCCAAAGGCTTTCATAAAGCTTAAAGAGATAAAAACAAGCTATGTAAATAACTGTTACAATTATGGCTATTTCTTTGTAGTTTTTTGAATAAAACTTGAAAGTTGTAAAATTATATCTAAAATAAAAAGCTAATATATAAGCTAAGTTTATTAAAACTGCATCACTTAGGATTAATATTGGTTTTTTCCATTTTCCGAGCGCCTTCATATTATCCACCTCTTCTGTTGTTTTTTGAAAAGCAATTCATCCATTTTCATGTTATATTTTTTCTTTCCAAATAATAACTATACTTTGAAATTGATTGAAAATTCTCAAATTATTTTTTTACAAATTTATGCAATTCTATCGAACTTAAGTATATATTATTGTGATTTTTATAGCAATTTTATATTTTGCTAATTTAATACGTTAATAGCCACATACTTCTACATACTTCAAATTCATACTTATTTCACGGTTTTAAGCTTATTTTTCGATATATAAATCGCTCTGAAAGCGCTGTATATACAGACTTTGCAGTTCTTTATATATCGACTTAATATGATTTTATTTATCTTATATTTATCTTTTATTTACTCCATATGTAATAAAATTAAAACATTATAATCATTTTTTAGAATATTATTAAAAATAAAATTAAACATACATTTACATACATTTACACTAGTTTGAATTTTTTCTTTAATTATACCATAATATTCACTAAATACCCATAGACCGCAATAGTATTTTATGTTATAAAATGTCAATCCAACCATTGTGCTTCTTTATCAAAACATATATTTTTCCCATATATATCATATACGTAATGATTGGTTTTTTTAAAGAAAAAAAGAGATAAAGTTTGCGGGCATACAAACTTATCTCTTTTTTCATATTAATTATTTGTATTTTTCTTTTTAGTGACTTGACCATAAAACACACCTTTTGATACCTTTACTCCATTACTAGCAGATCTTCCATAATAAGTACATTCCTCTGCCTTAGCTTTTGCACCAGTACAAAACACAGGTATTTTGCTATATTTACCCTCTGGCGCGTTGTGAATAGATTTTGAAATTTTAACTTTTGCCCGGGATAATACAGCTATATCTGATTTTGGGGACCCCTTGTATGCTGCATTCCCACAATTTTTAAATTTGCAATTAGAAATTGTGACCTCTGCACTATCCTCTACATGTATACCTTGACCATAAATATTATTGAAGCTGCAGTTATTTATAGAAACCTCTTTCGCTTTTACTGCAACCCCAATACCAAATCCAGCCCATTGCCCAGTACCATAATTATCTTTAAAGCTGCAATTTTCAATTTTTATTCCAACGCAGGGAGCATTTATTTCTATAAAATCACCTTTTGTTTCCTTGAACACAGAATTTGAAATTATACAATCATAAGAAGGGTTTTTATTAAACAAAATGCCATACCCAGGATTATTCTCAAATACACACTTATCTATGATTAATCGATGTACTGTATCCGCTACTTGGATTGCTTGCACAGCATTAGTAAATTTACATTTTGATATTTCTATATCGTCTCCACTAGGTTTTATACCAAGCTTTGAATCTATGGTTAGACCTTGGATCTTTTGTTGTCCCATGGCATTGAATATTTTATTTGAGGGATATCCGTTAATTTGTTTTATTGTAGTTTTATTAAAACCCTCGCCACTAATATTTATACCCTTTGGAACAGTAATAGTTGTTTTATTCCCTATTAAAAGTGTGCCACGGGGAATATAAACTGTACCCTTTTTTATGGAGCTAATTGCCTTTATTAAGGCTTTGTCATCAAAATGCTTTCCATCAAGCACCGCCCCGTAACTTTTTATATTAACTACTTCGCCCCTGGTATATAAGTCTACAAAGCTAAATCCATTATTTACATAGGAGCTTGCATTAACCAATACAAATATAAACAATAATAAAAAAATTGTACTAAGTGGAATTGTTTTATTAAATTTAATTTTCTTCATTTTTCACCTATCAATAACTTTCCCAAAGCCTCTTATAATAAAAAAATTAATTTATATTAAAGGCACTTTTATATTTATCTATATCTAAATTTTCACTAAATTTTCTAGCAAAAATACAATCTCCATTTTCAGTTGCTTTAATGTTTGTAAAATCCTCTTCTGTTAATATTTTAGGATATTCCGGGCCACTGTTCCAGTCGATATACCGAAGGGCCATATGATTATCATCATACTCTTTATTATAATTATATATTTTTTCACTATACTTGGAATTCATTATTATAGTTTGAAAAAACACTTCATCTCCGCAGAAGGATTTTTCAAAAGCCTCACTATACCAAGCATTTTCTTGTAAATACTTCAGAATGTAATTGCATAGCTCTCCCGTTAGACAAAACCAATTAGCCCCTTTATACAGCTTTGGCAAGGATTTATAGCCAGGATTTATTTTAGGGGATTCTATGTGTCTTTGTATTTTAAACATTATAGAATCTAAAACACTTTTACGTCTTTTTAAATATAAATTACTGTGTTCATATTTAATATTATTTTCCAGCTCGTTATCATCAGGCTTTTTCTGTATTCCTATAAATTCTTTTCCACTATTTTTACTTAAAAATTCACTAATCTCCTCTGAATTTTTTAGTGGCAAACAATCTCCAGATAATAAGCATACATAATCATATTTTTTTCTTGATACTTCTTTTAAAACCAGCAGAGTAGCCTCTATTTGAGAGAAACTCGCCCAGGTAATATCTATTCGATGTTTCATAAAATGAACTTTATCAGTATACTCATAAAAATCCTCAATATTTGCTTTTTTATCTACATGTAAATATATATTGTTATTTCCCTGCCATAAAATTTCAATAGTAGTTCTTAAAATGTTTGTGTTTTTATGACAAATTATACAATAAGCAATATCCATTTTATTTTAACACCACCTTTTCAAGATTCTAATAAACTGATTTTTTCATAAGCCTCGCTGAGAATTTGATCACAAAATTAATAGCTATAGAGGACCCAAGACTTAAAGCAGCTAGCCATATTACAATTAGCAGGGATAACCTAGGCATAAATACTATGCTTTGAAAATAGTAATAGCAGAAAAAAGTATGAGTTAACCACATATTTGTGGAATGAACTCCCAGGATCCCGAATATCTTTTTACTCATACTCTTATAAATAAAATTTGTTGCCATTAATATAAATATGGGAGCTAATATAAAATCAACATAGGTAGGGTTACCTTTCCCAACCTGCTCAAACACATAGGTGCTTCCAATTCTAATTGCTACTACTCCTAATATTATGGCAATATAAAATGTCTTTTTATCTAGCTTTTTGCGTGAAATCCATTTATTTATATGTAAAAATAGCTTAAACTTAGAAATTATGTATCCCGCAGAGAATACCATTTGCCAGAATAGTATATTTCTTATATCACCATATATGAAACTTTTTTTAAGGAAAGCAAGCTTTGGTATAATTACTGGTATTAGTTCCATAATAATTGCTACAATATAAAAACCTAAACTTGTGGCAAAGGAGGCTATAATGCTCCCTTTTAATATTCGCACTATAAGTGGGAATAGCAGTAATAATTCTATGTATAGGCGGACGAACCACCACTCACTATTATAAGAAGAACTTAGAGTAAAAAAGTTTGCCATAAAGAACCTTATATTAAACTGATACCTTGCACTATTGCTAAACCATATTAGTCCTACAGGTACAAATATTATAAAAACTACCCAATAGTTTATGAGAAATTTTAAAATCTTTCCCAATGAATCCTTCAAGGTAACCCTTTCTTTTTTTAGGGAGGCCTTGCATAGCCCATACCCACTTAAAAATAGATACATAGCTATGCATATGTTCCCAAAATCCCCTAATAGATATTCAATACTTGTATTTCCAAAATGTAATATAGAAATATAAGAAACATTTTGTATCCTATCCGGGAAACGAAATAAGTGATGAATCATCATTAGGGTAATGGCAAGGCCTTTTGCTATTTGAGTATGTGCTTTAGTAAATTCATAGTTCACATCACTCATTATTACAATCTGCTTTTTTCTACACTATTATATAGCTCACTAAATTCTTCATTATCCTTTAGCGTTTGAAGGTATTCCATAAAGGGAACCTTTAACTCTTCTCTTTTTAATGCAAACTCTACTGTAGCCTCAAGAAATCCTAATTTATCACCTACGTCATATCTTCTTCCTTCGAATACATATGCATACATGTCTTGCTGTGAAATTAGAGTTTTTAGAGCATCCGTTAACTGAATTTCTCCACCCTTGCCAGGCACTGCAACATCCAATATATCAAATATTTCTGGAGTTATTATGTATCTACCAAGTATAGCAACATTTGAGGGTGCTGAACCTATTGGTGGTTTTTCAACAAGGCTATTAACTTTGTATAGTCTATCACTAATTTGAGCTCCATCAACTATGCCATATTTATCTACATTTTCCTTAGCTACTTCTTGAACCCCTAATATAGAGGTTTGTTTTTCATCAAAACAATCCATAAGCTGCTTTAAACATGGAGTCTTAGCATCTACAATATCATCACCTAGCATTACAGCAAAAGGTTCATTACCAACAAAGGCTCTTGCACAATTTATAGCATGTCCAAGTCCTTTAGGCTCTTTTTGTCTTATAAAATGTATATTCACCATGTTTGATATATCCTTAACCAGCGAAAGTAAACCGTCTTTATGTTTGCTTTCTAGTTCTAGCTCTAGTTCTACAGATTTATCAAAGTGATCTTCTATAGACTTTTTATTTCTTCCTGTAATAATTAATATTTCTTCTATTCCTGAAGCTACAGCTTCCTCTATAATATATTGCATAGTAGGCTTATCAACTATAGGCAACATTTCTTTAGGTAGTGCCTTTGTAGCAGGTAAAAACCTGGTTCCAAGTCCTGCTGCTGGTATAATAGCTTTTTTAACTCTCATATAAACATCTCCTCTTAATTCTAATTTATTTCATAAGTATAAGTTTATTTATAAGTATAAGTTTATTTATAAGTAAACTTATACTTATAAATTATTTTTCATACCCATTAGGATTATTTTTATGCCATTCCCAGGCGGTTTCTATTATAGTTTGCAATGAATTATATTTAGGCTTCCAACCTAGTTCCACTTTAGCCTTATCACTTGAAGCTATAAGTACTGCTGGGTCTCCCCCGCGCCTTGGAGCAATTTCTGCCTTTATTTCATGACCTGTAACTTTCCTTGCAACCTCTATAACTTCTTTAACAGAAAAACCTTCACCATTACCTAAGTTACAAATTGTGCTTTCCGCTCCATTCATAAGTCTTTTAAGGGCCAACAAATGAGCACTTGCTAAATCTGTTACATGTACATAATCACGTATGCAGGTGCCATCGCCTGTTGGATAGTCATCACCGAAAATCATGATTTTCTCTCTTTTTCCTAGAGCCACCTCAAGAATTAATGGTATTAAATGAGACTCTGGGCTATGATCTTCTCCTATTTTCCCACTTATATGGGCTCCTGCTGCATTAAAATATCTAAGAGCTGTATAGGTAATTCCATAGGCCTTATCACACCACTTTAATATCTTTTCTACCGCAAGCTTTGACTCTCCATAGGGATTAGTTGGCAGGGTTTTATCCCCTTCAAGAATTGGTACACGCTCTGGCTCTCCATAAGTTGCAGCCGTTGAGGAAAATACTATGTGTTTTACTTCATGATCCCTCATAGCTTTTAATAAATTAATAGTACTTCCTATATTGTTTTCAAAATACTTTAGTGGTTCCACAACACTTTCTCCCACTAGTGAGTCTGCTGCAAAATCTATAACTGCCTCTATTTTATTTTCATTGAAAACAAGATTGAGTATTTTATCATCTCTTAAATCTCCCTCATAAAACTTGCCACCAAGCACAGCCTGTCTATGTCCCTTTTGGAGATTATCTAAAATTACAACTTCTTCACCACGCTCTATTAGCTCTGCTACCATATGACTTCCGATATAACCAGCTCCACCACAAACTAAAATAGCCAATATTTCCAACCCCTTTCATTTAAGTTAATTATAATACACTATTAGGACCTTTTAAAAGCCTAAATATTTACTGGAGAGTTTTTTCCCAATAATTTTATTTGTTACTATTATGCAAGCGATGCTAAGTGCTAGTGCGGCCGTAACTTGCGTTAACTGATATACTGGTAATAGGTTATGAATGAATGGTATCTTAACTATTACCACATTAATAATCAGTAGCCAGAAACAGTGCACATAAAATATTCCGTAGGAGTAATTACCAATTTTAACAATAGCATTTTGCATTGTTTTGTGATGATTATCCTTTAGCACGAGAATCAGATTTATTATTGATATTGAATATAAAAAAGATGAAATTTTAATTTGACTACTTGCAAATCCATCTTCAAATCCCAAATATATCATAAGATAACATTCAATTATGCTAAATAATGAGACACCTAAAACTATGATTAATGCCTTACCTACAGGTTTCACTTTTATTGTAATTGGATAACCCTTAATTTTTATATATAATCCTAAGTAGTAAAATATCAGCCATGCAGGAAAAAGGGTCCCGTAAAGAGGCATTTGATGTTTCGTGACGTATGAATAAGCGTAAATTAAAATTAAGTAAATTGGTGTGATTAGAAAAACCATTAAATTTAAATATCTGTTTCCTATACATCTTATTAGTATTGGCGTAATTAATACCAGTTGCATCAATACAACAATATAGTACATGGGAGTTGACGCTTGTCCCTCTACTATTTTTAATAGGATTGACACTATATCTATATTAAATCCACCGATTACTACACTAAGAGCAGAATAAAGTATGGACCAAACCAGAAACGGAATTAAGAGGCGGCTTCCCCTACTTTTATAATACCGCAAGGGACTTTCTGTTACTTTTGTAATATTAGTAAAATATGCTGTTAGGAACACAAACACTGCAACAGGAAAATTGATGAATTGCCGACCTATTAACCAATAATCATAATTAAATGAGTATATCCCTGAATCTTTATATTCAATTCCATTTTGACTGTGAATAAGCACAACACAAATTATACAAATACCTCTTATAATTTCAAAATAATTGTCTTTGTCTTTAGTTTTCACTGCTTGCTGGTTAATATTCACACCTCATTTTAGTTGTTGTTTGTTGTGTTTATCTTTTGATAAGCATCCTGACGCGTTTTTTCAATAATCTAAGTACTCTCACTCCAAAAATAATCACTCTTTCCATATAAGTTGGGGGACTCATGTACTTTTTAATTACATAATTAAAATCCCGATTATGTAAATCCTCAAAAAAACTCTTTCTTTTTTGGGGCTGTTTTACAGAACTTATTATAGAAGGATTGCCTCGCAACGCATGCTCTAAATCACATTTATGTTTCTCAATTCCATTTTTGCAACCCTCAAGCATAGCTTTTCCCTTATTAGTATTGATTAATAATAGTGAGGTTCCACCATCATCATCAAGTTCTGGGTATTTGCTTGCTATTCCCCAAAAGTCTCCTAGAGTTATATCGCTTATTCTTGGGAGCTTTGCATAAGAGCATTTATAGCAACTTGGTCTTAAATAATAATTTCTTAGAAATCCCTTCATATACACGTCATTTATAAAGGTTTTGCTATACTCACTACCATTCTCAAATTGCATTGCTACGCAGTAACTCTTCCAACCATGCTTCTTATTTCGGAAAGTTATTTCACTTATATTTGAATTATATGATTGTTCTAGATTTTTCTTATATTTTTGGAATACAATAGGTGATGGCACCCCATGACAAACTATATCACAAGTATATAACTCTGCATAATCTTTTCGAAGAAAATTATATAGACCTGCTATTTGGCAGGGTGTTCCTGTAAATAAAACGCGTTTTCCCGTCTTCAGGTGTTTTTTTGCCCTGTTATATGTATTGTTAATGTCACTTTGAACATATTTAGAACCACGCAGCTCACTTAAAGCTTCTATTGTATGAGCTTCATTATGTATTACATTGTGCTCCACATCGTATGCTGCACCAAATACTACTCCATCATTCTTTAATATCCACGCTGCTATACTTGTAAATACTCCACCTGAGGAGGAGTTTTCCCTTGCACCCTTATCTAAATTCCAGGCGGCTATGCAAGTTGGCACATCCCCTGCTCTCCCATTTTTATAAATATTGATTTCAGGGCATACATTTTCACATAATCCACAGCTAACACACCTTTCCTCATTAGCCTCTGGATACCAAAAACCTTCTCCATCACTAATCATATAAATACAGTTTCTGGGACATATATTATAACAGGCCTTGCAGCCGGAGCAATTTTTTTTATCAGTAATTTTAATCATAGAGCTTGTTTCCTCCTCTTTACCTTTTTATATATGGAGGCAAATATATCTTTCTCATAAGCATTAAGACCCATAGCCCACATTAGTTGCGAGTAAATACCTATATATGCAATCATTTTTATGCCTAGTATTATAAAGTTTGTTGTAGGTATAAAATAGTTTGTAATTACACCAAGGATCATAACTATTACTATAGGCAAAGTCATTGATAATATTTCTTTTGCAAAGGCTATGATATCAATTCCTATTACCTTATGATAATAAATATTTATGACAAACCAATTTCCAATAATAAGCCCTAGAGCTGTACCAATGGCACACCCAATCCCTCCATAAATTTTTGCAAGAGGTATGGACAATGCAATATTTAATAAGGCAATAGCAAAATACATTTTTGATCTAAAGGCATGTTTGTTTTTTGCTTGAAGTATTACAATTCCCATGCTTTGAATTAAGGGTACCAGGAGTGGAACCATTACTATTAAGGACATATAATAAGCATCCACAAAATCCGCCCCCGCCCAAAACACTATAAAACTTTTGCCGTATAATATAAATCCTGAAAGCATCATAGCCATAATGGCATATTGTATTCGCCCTACCTTATTGAACATACCATTTATCTCAGTCATATCCTCTGTTTTAGCCGAAATTGCCGCTATTCTCGGCAAGAAAACGCTATTAACAGAGGATGAAAAGTTTATGTAGTACTGATTCAATTGAGAGGCTATAGAATATACCGCTACAACTGAGGTTCCAGCGACGATCCCTAAAATTATCTGGTCTGTTTTGAAATAAATTTGATCTATAACCATATTTAAAAAGATAAAAAATGAAAATATGGTCATTTCCCGTACAAGAACCTTATTCCAGCAGTATAGTTTTATTTTCGCCCTTATCTTGAACATTGCATAATAAATTTTAATAAGTATTGTGCCAATATTAAATACTGATATTACTATAACAAGGCCAATAACATCTGCTTTATACATCATAACCGCAATTACCACAAAAGGCTGAAGCACGGTTTGAAGAATTGATAAGCCTCTAATAAATATAAATCTCTCGTGGGAATTAATAACCGCGCTAAATATATTTGAAGGTATTGTTATTACTATATTTACTAGTTGTATAATATATATTTGTTTGGCGGACGTAAGCTCATCTGCTGTTAAGGAGCTTTTAAATATATCCCCTAACTTAAAATATAAAATAACACCGGCGATTAGTACAACCACTGTTATTACACCATATATAATAGATGATATAGCTAGTACATTAGATTGATTTTCTTCGTCTTTTAGCGCCAGATACCTGGAATAATATCTTGTTATGGTATTCGAAAGACCAAAGTCCATAACTGCCATATAAGCAATTAGTGAGCCCATTAATTGGTATAGACCATACTGCGCTTTCCCTAGAAAATGTAGCAGCATTGGTACGTATATAAGACCTATGGCTATACTAAAAAACATTGATACATAGGATAAAACTATTCCTGCTTTTCTCTGATTAATTGCCAACTCTATCTACCTCAATTTTTCTAAAAATTTGCACTGGATATCTCTGTAAGTGTTTTCAAAATTGTGACCTTTGCTAGTTTATTCTTATGGTTCATTTTCTCTTGTATGACCTCATATTCTGCTTCAATATTATTAAGCAGCTCAGAGAACTTTGTTCTCATTTCATCATAATTTAAATGTCTCACGTCTATTATATAATCCCCTAGACCATATCTTTCTCCAATAATTCCCCAGTACTTAGAACTATAAGATAGTGCTATAGCTGGTATCTCACATTGAATGGAGGAAACCACGGGATGCATTCTGCTAGATATAGTAATGAAGGATTGTTGTATATAGTTTCTTACCTCGTAGGGGAACATACTATTACTTTCAACAATAATCCTATCTTCATATTTATTTTCAACCAATGCATAAAGTTCATTTGCAATAATACTATCATCTACAGCTTCTGGCCTTGTAACATGAGGTAGTATTACTATTTTTTTTGTTGGATATTTTTTCATTATTTCATCTATCATAAATAAATTGAAATCAATCCAGTCCTGCCTGTTGCCTTCCTTTGAAAATCTATAAATTAGCTCACTTGGGCAATAGGTTATATATTCTTTGGACCTTACCTTTACTTCTTGTTTTGAAAGGGTAAGCAGAGCTAAATCATCCGTAATATCTATGTTGCGTAGTCCCATTTCCTTAAGGTAATTATACGTAATTGGATCCCTTGGATATATTTTATCTATTTTACTTAAGAGAAATTTCATTACTGGCTTTCTAAAGGAAACGTACGGTCCCATAGTTTGTCCCAGCATTACAACCTTTAAGCCTTCTCTTTTTAATATATTAAATTTTATCCCATTAACTATAGGTCTTTTCCAGCCGTAATCCTCTGTGAAATCATCTCCACCTAAAATAACTACTAAATCTATATTCATAATAAAATCCGAAATTATATTTTTCATTTTTAAATAGCCGAGAATGTAATCATTTTTTTCTGTATCTGCTTTAAAAAGTGAATTTTGCTTTACTGCATAAATTTCATTAATGCCTGTAGCCTCTTTTAATCTTGTTATATTTATTTCATCATCAGTTTCCACGTAATATTTATTTTCTTTACCCGTTATATCATTAAAGGCGCTTATAAAGTTTTCTCCCATCATCATTGAACCGTAATTAAAGGTGTTGGGACAGTTGTACACATATATATTCATATTTACCTCTTCTCATTATGTTTATTTGGTTATTTTATTGTGACCTTACTTTCCTGTTTTTAGCTTATCTTCTTTATCATTTTTTACACTATTTTATTCTTCAACTTAAATATCCAAATATATAGTGAAGGTGCCATCAAAAACAATTTAACCTTAAAGAATACTTTCTTGTTTCCACTATAATTTTTCATACTAGAAATTACATTGCTATGAGAGCTTGGATAAGCTTTTTCAATGTCATCATATAAAATTTTAAAACTATCACTATTTAACTTAGAGTTTTTATAAATATAATCCAAACAACAGTCAAAATTATATATATAATTGTCCACAATATGCCGATTTTTTAACAATGCATAAATTATGTTAAGTTCACTATTTCCTAGATCTTCAATGTATTTGTAAGTTCTCTCCAGAGCAGCTATTGCATCAAACCGTTTTATATTATAGCTATTAGATATTGAAGCTGCTCTTTGTACATAACACGCTAGACTTTTATCTATAAAGCTTACGGTTTTTGCTCTGGATAGGGCTTTAATTGTGAATTCTTGATCTTCCCCATTAGCACAGCCTTGCGTATATTCTAATTTGTATCGGATTAACATTTCACTTTTGTAAACTGCACTCCCTGTATAAATCCACATATTTTTATGATTAATCATATTATTTAATGCGCTAGTTCCAGTCATCTGGGTCTGCTCTAATTTATAGGTATCAAAGTAATTTGTTATAGCGACTCCCTGCTCGTCAACAATATTACATCCAAAGCAGATAATATCACTTTCACTTTTATCTATATTTTCATATATATTTTTTATTAAATCTATATCTACATAATCGTCTCCATCTAAAAACATTATATATTTGCCACTTGCCCCGTGAATTCCACTATTTCTAGCTGAACTTACTCCACCATTTGTTTGTTTTATTAGGATACAATTATTTAATTTGCTATCTTTTATTACTTCCTCAATAATTTTCAGGGTATTATCCGTGGAGCCATCATCCACTATAACTATTTCAAAGTCCTTTTGGGACTGTACCAAAAGGGAGTTAATTGTTGTTTTTATAAACTTTTCTACATTGTAGGTGGGGATAATAATACTTAATTTCATTTTCTTATCCCTCCAGGCATAGTTTGTTTTTCACTTTCAGGAGTGTTTCCCTGATTGATACAGCAAAATATAATAATCCTGTTTTAAGCAGTAAATACTTTAGCTTATCTGCGGTACTCAAATATTTACTATGCATTATTGACTTAGAATTTATTTCAGCTATTTTAATAGAAACTAATTCTCTAAAACCTTCAAGTTCTTTGTAACTGTTGTAGTCCTTATAATTATCATGTTCTTTATAATTATTTACTTTTTCTAACTTCTTTGCCTGTCCGTATCTTTTATAAAATAATACATTAGCTAAAAATAGATATTTTAGGCTAAAGCTTTGAAAAACTTCTTCATATTTATAATACAGTTCGCTTTCATTTAAACTGGATTTTATGTTGTTAACCGTAGATATTATATCTCTACCAGCCTTAAAGGATGGTACCTTCGTAATTGCTCCCTCTCGTTGAACATATGAATAAAGTGGTTCATCTATAAACCCCACACGGTCCGCTTTAAAGAATAATTCAAAGGTTGTCCCAATATCCTCGTAAAGCATGCCTTCTGGGTAAGTAATATTACCTTGCACAAATAAGCTTTTACTATATAGCTTGTTCCATGCATATGCTGGAATATTATTTGTTAAGTATGCGCGAATAACTTCATCTTTATTATAGATGCGATCATAATCCACAATATTCTTCTCCTGGCCAAGGATGGTGCCTTCAGAATCTACCTTTGTTAAATTACAGCATACAATGTCTAGTTGTCTATCTCTAGCACTAGCATACATTTCTTCAATCATCGCTTTATCTATATAATCATCGCTATCTATAAAAGCGATGTATTTCCCTCTGGCAATTTCAAGTCCGCTGTTTCTTGCTGAGCTAAGTCCTCCATTTTCCTTGTTTATAATGCGAAGGTTATTGTACTTACTTGCAAAACTATTTACTATTTTCATGCTATTATCCGTTGATCCATCATTAACAACTATAATTTCAATATCGGTCAGCGTCTGACTAAGCGCGCTACATAAACATTTTTCAATATAAGCTTCTACATTATAAACAGGCATAATTAAACTAACTACAATCTCTGGCATTTTTTCCATTTGAACCTCCATTACTCCTAAAGCACAATGTCTTTAGAATCTTCTATTTTTATAGTGATGAGATAATTCTCATTCTATTACCTTATTTTCCACTTCTCGCCTTTTGTGAGCCTTATAATCAATAATAAACAAATAAAGTGGGAAGGTATAAAATGCAAAGCTATCAAATTGTACATATAAATATAAAATAATTATCAAATCAAATATATTTTCTCTATTTCTAATTACTTTTGATAATATAAGAAGCATTATAGCTATAAACCATAAGAACCCTAGCTCACTTATTAGTCTTATAGGCATACAAAATAATTGATTTTCCTTTGAATTAGCAAGCACCGCAACTTCACTCGTATAAGGATTTGAATATTCCGCTAAGGCATCGTAAAATCCATATTGAAGAAAATAATACGAATTCCCAAGTCCTGCACCAAATAGTGCTCTCATGGGTTCCTTTTGATAGCCCCGTATAGAACTATTTATCCTAAAAAACCTTGCTGCTAGCGAGGGATCACTATATATCATATCAGTGTAGGTGTCTCCATTTAACATCTTAGTAACCCTTGTATTTCCTTGTATCTGAAGCGATAATACACTAGACATTAAAATAATCAGTACAAAAACCACAATTTTCTTAGAAACCACTATTTTTTTCTGAGCAAAGAGCTTTGCAACTATAAGTGCCATAACAACTACGAAATCCACTAAAAATCTAGCACTATCTCCGGATATTAAGGTTAGGGCACAAAACAAACTCATTAATATAACTAATTTCTTTTTTAGCAATTTATCCTTAGTTGCTAAATAAGTTAAGTAAAGAACACCTGCTATATGTAGTGAAATAAAAGATGGTTCTGTAAAAGAAAATGCTAGTCTATCGTAATATCTTTTTTCTATTAGATTAAATATGGAGAGTACAAAGCCTATTCCAAACTTTAATGCTATAAACTTAACTACTCCATAAACAAAAGCAATTGAATATGCAAAGGTTAAGATCTTCACGTCTTTTTTCATATCAATTTTATAAATTATATATCTAATATATAGGGATAAATAAAACAACATCCCAAAGGATAATGTAATTACCCCGTCAATAGTATTTGCTATGTCAGGTTTGTAAAATAAGTATAATGAAAAGGTATAAATCGCAATTATCACCATTAAAAAAACATATTTTGAATTTAATCTAATACTCTGTCCTAATTGCTTGATGTTGGTAAGGGCATAAAAGGCAAATATTATTGGTGAAATTGTTGCCCAGCCCTTAGAGGGTGCAAAAAATAAATTGTCAAAGGGAATAAAAAATACCGCTAATTTAAATAAAAACTCCATTAATATCTCTCCTTCTTATAACACTGCTGTTATAATAAACTAAAAATCACTTTTCCGTCATATTCTAAAAGAGTTATAATAGATACTCAAATTAACTTTCACAATCTAGCACTTCATTAAATACCTTGTCCATCCTGTTTATATATTTTGCTTGGGTAAACATATTTAACACTTTTTCTCTATTATTTAAAATCACTGTTTTCTGCATATCTCGATCTCCCTCAATAGACAACAATAATTTATATATTTTCTCGTGATCATCATACCTCACAAAATATCCATTTTTACTATGCTCTATTAAATCTGGTATACCAGCATAATTTGTTGTTACAATAGACATTCCATTTGCCATACCCTCTATAATTGATATAGGCTGACCTTCTTTAGGATATCTTGTTAAGAGCATAAATACATCGCCCTCTTGTAGCATTTCTAATTTTTCATTTCCTTGAACTATACCTCTATAATCAATAATATCTCTGAGTTTATTTTCATCTATAAATTCATTAAACTCACTTTCATCTTCACTATTATAAAATTTACCTGCAAAGATAAAATTAAACTTTTTCACTGAATTATCACTACATAGCTTTGCCACTTTGAGTACGTCTTTATACCCTTTACTTTCAATAAAATTACTTAAATACACTATATTAAATTTGGCCTTAGTATCTAAATCACTCATTTTTAAATTAAATTTTTCTTCATTAATTAAATATTGTTCATCTACACAATTTTCTACAACATGTATTTTACTTGGTTCCACAATGCCTTTAAATATATGTTTAAGCGAATTCCCCAGTACTATAGCTCCACTGAGCTTTCCGAAAAGTTTCAAATTGATCTTCTTTATGTGGTTTTTGCAATCGCTCTCTAGCATAGTTCGGAAGTATCCACCATGTAAATGTACTAAGATTTTTTTCTTCTTCATAAGTAAAAGCTTAATTATTATTAAGTCTCTTAAATTTCCACCTGTAGTTTGTGCTATTGTTAAATAATACAAATCAGCATCATTCTTAATAATTTTATATATATTAGAGATTATTCTCTTATTATTTGTAATATCCACGTTACTAAACTCATATTTTTCCTTAAGCTCTGAATTGTATAATGTATCCACCGCCTTAGATAATCCATGTATTGGAGGTGGAAACTGAGCTATAAAACATATTTTCTTTTTCATAAGATCACCTACTATCTATATTATTTAAAACCTAATATCTACTATTTAGCACCTATTATCTATTACTACGCATTTCTGCAAATCTATCTATAAATCATCACCTGTGGTGCTGCAATATTAACTATTAAGCATTTGGGCGTATTTATCTATTGAACTATTCTTTTTAAGTTTATCTTCTATGGTTTTTCTGCCTCTTGCTCCCAGTTTTTTAAAGGAAGCTTTGTCTTCGAGAATTTCACTTATAGCAGATTTGATATTCGAATAATCACCTGGGCATACACACATGCCGCACTCACAATTTTCAATTAGAAGCCTTGCTTCAGAATCTTCCTCGAGTATTCCTAAAACTGCTTTTCCTGATGCCATTACCCCATAAATCTTACTAGGTACGGAAATACCCTTTATGCCCTTAGCATTAGTAACTAGATGTGCATCTGCAGCATTCAAGGAATAAATTAAATCCTCTTTATCCTGATAAGGTATGAATTTAACATTGCTCATATCATGCTTGACCACATAATCAACTAGTGTCTGCTTCATAGTGCCATCCCCTACAAAGGCGAAAACCACATCCGTGCTATGCTTAAACTCACCAATAACTTTAATAATATTTTCTAAATCATAATAAAGACCAATATTTCCTGAACACATGAATACAAACTTATTCTTTAATCCGTATTTCTCTTTAAAAGAAACTACCTTTGGATCCAGAGGTGATAGTGGATATATCTGCTCTTCATCTATCCAGTTATTTATAACAACATTATTTGGAGTCTCCTGGCCCTCAAATCTCGCCCTTAGTGTTTGCTGCATATCTCTTCCTACTACCACAACAGTGTCAGCTCTTTTGCAACTGAATTTATCTAAGGCCCTTGCAAAGTTCAATATAAATTTATTTTTAGAATAGCCTACAGCTTCCGTTTGTTCTGGATTAAAGTCTTGAATATTATATATATATTTAGCTCTTTTTAGCGTCTTACCTATTACTCCTAGTAATCCACCTAAAATTGGTGGTTGAGATATACTAAAAACCACATCTTGTTTTCCTGCACTAAAAGTAGCAATTATTGCATTAAAAAAGTATGCTAAAATGTTTTTCACGCGGCTGATTTTATTTTTCTTTTGAAACTCAGGCACTCTAACACGTATAAGCTGCATACCGTTATACTCCTCTTTATGTATTCTTTTACCTTTATATTTATCTGCCACCTTGCCATCATAACTAGGCACAACACATATTACGGTTATTTCAAACTCTTCCCGAAGGCCCTCGCATAACTCTGTTAATATTTGCCCAGTAGAGGCTACATCCGGATAAAAATAGTGTGCATACACTAATAGTTTTCTCTTCATAATCTGCTCCTTTTGATTGTCTAGTTGTAATGTTATTGTTTAATCGTCGATTGTAATGTTATTGTTTAATTGTTGATCGTAATATTATTGTTTAATTGTCACTTGCAAAAAAAAAATTTTAAAACCTGTTTAATTCATAATTACTGTCTAGTCTTTTGATTATTCTAGCAGGGTTGCCGGCTATAATAACATTTTCTGGGAATTTACCACTTACCACACTGCCAGCTCCAACTACAGAATTATCTCCTATTTCTGATCCTTTTAAAATAAGTGAATTACAGCCTATAAAAACATTTTCTCCAATGACAATAGCTTTTTTAGCTACCATACTCATATTATTCATTTTTCTCGCTTCTGCTTCAATAGGGTGAAAATCGTGGTCCAATATTTTAACATTTCCACCTATATTAGTATAATCTCCAATTTGGATAGATTGTTTAGAATAAATTGTAGCCCCGGAAATCCCCACATTATTACCAATGTGAATTTTTCCTCCTTCTCTAGCTACAATTATTGTTCTTTGATATAATCCAACTAAATTAGATAGGAAATCACTTTTTATAGTACAGTTATTACCTAGGCTTAGCTCTGCCTTTTTCTGCTTAAAAATAACAGGCAATCCAATTAAATTTAAATGCTCTCCATATTCAACCTTATTAAATTTCATAAACACTTTAAAGTAATTACTTTTAAATTTAAGCATTTTATCTCCTAACCCTTATAGTTTTCTTTGAACCATTGGTATGCCATCTTAACTCCATCCTCTAGTTCCACCTTGTACTTCCATCCTGTCTCTTCAAGCTTGCTTACATCTAGAAGCTTTCTCATAGTGCCATCAGGCTTATCACTATTAAATTTTAATTCACCCTTAAAGTCAACAACCCGCTGTATCATCTCTGCTAATTGCCCTATAGTGAGCTCCTTGCCAGTTCCCACATTCACATGCTCTTCACCATCGTAGTTTTCTAGAAGGAAAACACAAGCATCTGCCATATCATCTACATATAAAAACTCTCTTAGTGGCTTCCCAGTTCCCCAAACTTCAACTACCTTATCATTATTAACCTTAGCCTCATGAAATTTTCTAATAAGTGCAGGCATAACGTGGGAATTATTCAAATCGTAATTGTCATTGGGACCATAAAGATTAGTTGGCATACAGCTTATAAAATTATCACCATATTGTCTTTTGAAAAACTGACACATCTTAAGCCCAGCAATTTTAGCTAATGCATAGCCTTCATTTGTTGGTTCAAGATATCCTGATAATAAATATTCTTCTTTAATTGGTTGAGGGCACATTTTAGGATATATACATGAGCTTCCTAAAAACAAAAGCTTTGTAACCTTAAAATCATGTGCAGCTTTAATAACATTATTTTGTATTTCCAAATTTTCATATATAAAATCAGCTGGGTAGGTTTTATTAGCACCAATTCCGCCAACTTTCGCCGCTGCCAGGACTACATAATCAGGTTTTTCTGTTTCAAAAAAAAGTCGAACAGCTTGCTTATCCATTAAATCTAACTCGCTATGAGTTTTTTCTATTATGTTTGTATATCCCTTTTGTTTAAGGTTTCTAACTATAGCGGACCCTACAAGTCCGCGATTTCCAGCTATATAAATTTTACTATTTTTATTCATAACAACACTTCCTTACATATTTACCGCAGCTTTTGCTCTAGCTACATAATCCTCTTCATCTATAAATTCATCATCTATTCCAGCTATAAATTCCTCTGAACTAATTCCAGCTATTGCTCTCATATCAGCATCTACCATCATCTTAACTAGTCCTTTAAAACTAACTTTTCTTTCCCAATTAAGTTCTGTTTCAGCCTTTGTGGAATCTCCCCAAAGCAGTTCAACCTCTGTAGGTCTAAAGTATCTAGGATTTATATCAACTAAAAGCTTTCCAGTTTCTTTATCATATCCTTTTTCATCTACTGCTGTGCCCTTCCACATTACCTCTATATCAACTTCCTTAAAAGCCAGTTCTACAAATTCCCTAACAGTATGAGTTTCATTAGTAGCTATAACAACATCCTGTGGCTTATCTTGTTGAAGCAACAACCACATAGCCTCTACATAGTCTCCTGCAAAGCCCCAATCTCTTTTTGCATCCATATTACCAAGAGATAGTTTTTCTTGTTTACCTGCTATAATACTAGCCACTGCTCTTGTTATCTTTCTAGTAACAAAGGTTTCTCCACGTCTAGGGGATTCGTGATTAAATAATATACCATTACAAGCAAACAAATCATAAGCTTCTCTATAGTTTACAGTCATCCAATAAGAGTATAATTTAGCTACTCCATAAGGACTCTTTGGGTAAAAAGGTGTTTTTTCACTTTGTGGTGCAGTACCTGGCAGCCCACCGAATAGTTCTGATGTGGAAGCTTGATAAAATTTGCATTTGAGTCCGCTCTCTTTTATAGCATCCAGTAGCCTAAGTGTACCTATTCCATCTGTTTCTGCAGTATATTCTGGCACTTCAAAAGATACCTGAACATGACTTTGAGCACCTAAATTGTATATCTCATCTGGTCTAACTTTTTCTATTATTCTATTCAGATTACTTGAATCCGTTAAATCTCCGTGATGAAGAAATAGTGTTTTATTTCCTATCTTTGGATCTTCAAATAAATGATCTATTCTCTTTGTATTAAAAGAACTAGCACGTCTAATTATTCCGTGTACTTCATAACCTTTTCCTAATAATAATTCTGTTAAATAAGATCCATCTTGTCCTGTTATTCCTGTTATCAATGCTTTTTTCATATATATTACTCCCTTTCAATCTAACTAATTCTACTTTTTAGTTCCTTCATATTTTCCATTTCATCCTTATTTCCAACAAATATCATATCGTCATTTTCAACCACAAATATGTCCTTAAGTCCCGCAATAACAATAGGTTTACCATTACTAATAATAATATTATTGCTACAATCAATGTTACGTACATTACCCATACAAACATTATTATCGCAGTCTTTCTCTCTATATCTCTCTACAGACTCCCAACTACCCACATCATCCCATCCGAAATCTGCTGGAATAACGTATATGTCTTCCACTTTCTCCATAATTCCAAAATCTACAGATATGTTGTCTACATTATTGTATTTTTCCTCTAGTACTCTACTATAATCTTCATCTGAGGCCCCAGCTATTTCACTTAGCACATCAAAGGTATTTTTCAAATGCTGCCTTGTAAGTCTTAAGATGTTCGCAGCCTTCCAAATAAACATTCCACCATTCCAAAGATAGTTTCCATCTTTTAAATACTCCTCAGCCCTTTGTAAATCTGGTTTTTCAACAAATTTTTCAACATGTCTAACCTCATTCCCAGCTACCTTACAATTCATATGGCCGTAATTTATATAGCCATAGCCGATTTCTGGTCTATCTGGTTTCATACCAATAGTTACTATAGCTTCTTTATTCTCATTTACAAAAGCATCCGCGGAGTTTAATACTTCAAGGAAATTCTCCTCATCTTCTATAAGATGATCTGAGGGTAATACGGCAATAGTTGCATCTTCATATATTTTATTAATGTGAAAAGCCGAAAGCGCTATGCAAGGAGCTGTGTTCTTCCCTACTGGCTCTATAATAATATTCCTATGTGGCAAACTAGGTAGCTGCGCCTTAACTAAATCCATATAACGACTTCCCGTTACTATAAATATTCTTTCTATAGGAATAAGCTTCACTAATCTATTCACACTCATTTGAATCATTGTATCCTCACCTGTAAGATTCAAAAACTGTTTAGGTTTTTCTTCCGTGGACAAGGGCCAAAATCTACTTCCTTTTCCTCCTGCCATTATTAACGCACATAACATATTTATTTTCCTCCTCTTACTAATTAATATAGCTGAAAATTGTTCTAATTCTAACTTGCTTTCTCATCTCCAAATAGAACTCCAACAGTTTTAAAAATAAGTACTATATCTACAAGCGTATTTCTATCCTTTAAATACTCAACATCCATTTCCATCCATTCTTCAAAGCTAACATCACTCCTACCCCCAACCTGCCAATAGCAAGTTAAGCCTGGTTTAGCAACTAATCTTTGCTTTTGAAAAGGGGTGAACTGCGCTACTTCTTTAGGCAAACTTGGTCTTGGTCCAACCAGTGACATCTCGCCCTTTAATATATTTATAAGTTGAGGCAACTCATCTATACTTGTCTTTCTAATAAACTTTCCTATTTTAGTTATTCTTGGATCTTCCTTTATCTTAAACATGGGTCCTGACATTTCATTATCCTCTTCAAGATCATCTAGAAGAACTTCTGCATCTGGGCACATAGATCTAAATTTATACATCAAAAATCTTTTGCCATCTTGTCCAACTCTTTTCTGAGCAAAAAAAACAGGCCCCTTGGAATCTAACTTAATCCAAATACCCACCACAATCATAACTGGACTTATTATTAAAATCCCGCACAGTGCGCCCACAATATCAATTATTCTTTTAATTATAAAATATCCTAGGTTTTTCTCATTCTCTTTTACAAACTCCACCTGTGTAACTCTTGAATCTGTCTTTGTTTCTTGCATTTATATTCCCTCCTTGTTTTATAATATGCAAATTTTCAATTTATCAATCTATTGCATTAATAACCATGTACTGCAATATAAAGTTAACCACTAGTTATTTTACATTTTTAAAACTATATTCAAAAAATGTAATTTCATGTAAATGATATTTCTAAAAATATATACACTATCTAAAGTGTTATGTATTTAGGTTTTAATTTTATATGTATGGACAATAATACTATCTCGTTTTTTATTAATTTCACATTTAAAAAACATGATCTTTTTTCTAATATCTTGTATGTAATTAAAGAAATATTAAATTTAGTGCGTTTTTTTTCTATAATTTAGAGTATACCATAATTCTACAAAATAAGTGTTAATTTTTCATTAAGTTTGGTTAAAATCTTATTAAATCCAATATTTACGACATTTATTTTCTTTATTATTCCAATTTTGTTGTTTTTCTCGACTTATATTTTAATTTAATTAAATCTTTTCTGATAAATATGGATAATTTGAATATCACCGCAGTAGTGTGATGATGTATTTTACCCTCTAATTCACCCTTTCTGCCTATAACTTATAGTGCCCCCCTTGGTCTTACTGCACCCATAAGGACCTCTATAACTCGACGCAAAAAAAACCAGAAGGTTACTTCTGATTTCATACTTTCACATTTATGATTATAATTTAAATAGTCACTCTAAATTCTTTCAATACCCCAACAATCCCTCATTCTGTGAACTTTACATGAATAAAAGAGTGATAATTCTTTTTTCGTTCTCTTTTGATTTCCTTCTGTACGCATTAAGTATAAATTTCGACAAGTGATTTGCAATAAAAAATCGCAATAACTATCGAATGTGACAGTTGGATAATTTCATATAATAGAAAAAATAGATTTTCTTCCTTCGGATTCTTTCCCTTCTCTCCCCGTCTATTAAGTATGAATTTCTCCGTAGTGACTTGCAATAAAGAAGCGAAAAAACATTGAAATTCCATTTAGAAATTCTTCTTTTGCGAATATAAAATCCTCGTAAGCCTGACAGGATGTCAGGCTAGCGAACCCGAGGCAGTACAGCCAGGGTGAACGCTATATAATTTTACATAAGCAAAAGATTTGATTTTTGTTTTTAATTTCCCTTCCCTCTCCAACTATTAAGTGTGAATTTCTCCGAAGTGACTTGCAATAAGATACGCAGAAACTATTGAAATTGGATTTAGAAATTCTTGCTTTGCGAATGTAAAATCCTCGTAAGCCTGCCAGGACGGCAGGCTTACGAACCCGAGGCAGGACGCCGAGTGTGAGTGTTAGAGAATTTTACATGAGCAAAGCATTAGAATTTCTTAATCGAATTTCCTGTTTTAAGTCCGATTGCAAGGCACGTAGGAGAATTACTCCCCTTAATATTTTTTGCACTTGGGTTTTTCTTTACCTTCTCTATCAAACGCTAACTGAGCATTAAGCTCTCCCCCCAGTAATATTATAATAGAGGTAATATAAAGCCACAGCATAAGCACTATAACTCCTCCTATACCGCCATATACACTAGAATAGTTATTGAAGTTATTCACATAATATGCAAAACCTAAAGAAGATAACAACCAACCTAAAGTACTAAAAGTAGCCCCCGGCATTACTTCTCTCCAGGTCATTCTTCTACAAGGAGTAAAATGGTACAAGGATGCAAATATAAACACCATCCCTATTAGAGTTACTACGTACCTTATGATATCCCAATTTAATATGAACTTACTAGATACATGAAACTTATTTACAATCACTCCACCTATCATTTGTCCAAATACTACTAAGGCTACTGCACCTATGATAACCAAGGCCAGACCTACCATAAATAATACAGATATAATTAGAGTTTTCCAGTAAGGTCTTGTTTCTTTCTCATCATAGGCTTTATTTAATGCCTTTATTATAGCTCTAAATCCGCTAGACCCAGTCCACAATAAACCTATTATACTTAGTGATACTAAATTACCACTTGTTTTATCAAAGACATCTATAACCGTAGTGTAAATTAAATCAAAAGTACTCTTAGGCATTATTTGGCTTAGATATACTAACACATCATTACTCTTTAAATCACTATACCCCAGCATGCTAAGTAGCAGTAATAGAAAAGGAAAAAAAGATAACAACAAATAATAAGTAACCTGAGCTGCCAAGGCAGTAATATCATCATCAATAACCCTTGATACAAGTCTTTTTAAATCCTTAAACATATAGTCACCACCCTTTTCAGTTTACAATCAACAATGATCCGCTGAGATTTATTAATAATCTCTATATTCTAATATTATAACCTAAAGTGTATTTATATTCCAATAAGTTATCCAGCGGTAGGCTAATCAACCCATGAAGGTCCGCCATATAGGATGTTCTGATAGTAGAGCATTCGTTAACAGACCCTAAGTTTATTCTATGAAAAATTTCCTAGCGCACTTATTCGACGTACTGTCTCAGGGGCGATAGTAACTATACGCATTTTGTAATTACTCTGATATAATATGTATTATATGAAGATATTACATCAGAGGAGGTCCTTAGCATGAAATTAGCACTAGCCCAATTAGATATTGCCTTTGAAGATAAAGCTGTGAATAGTGAAACTGCGTTGCAATTCATAAAGCAGGCAGCTTCAGAAAAGGTGGATATGATACTTTTCCCTGAAATGACTTTAACAGGCTTTTCTATGAATACCTCTTTAATAGGAGAGATTAATGATGAAACCACCGAATTCTTTAAAGAGATGAGTTCTAAATTTAATATTTTCATAGGCTTTGGATATGTAGAAGGTACTTCTAATAGTAAAAATAAATACTCTGTAGTGGCTCCCTCTAACGTAGACCTTGTAAACTACACTAAAATCCATCCTTTTTCCTTCGGAGAGGAAACTGAATTTTACCAAAGTGGAAATCAAATAGAATTTTTCGATGCTTTTGGTTTTACTGTTGCCCCTTTCATCTGCTACGATTTGCGCTTTCCAGAAATATTTCAGATAGCTTCAAAGACTGCGAACTTAATTACCGTCGCAGCTAACTGGCCACTCCAGCGCCGTGAACACTGGATTACTCTACTAAAAGCAAGGGCTATAGAAAACCAATGTTATATAGCGGGTATAAACAGAGTTGGGGAAGGAAATGCTCTAACCTACAGTGGGGACTCCATGATAGTAGATCCACTAGGAAATATAATAAGTAGCTTATATATGGAAGATGGTCTAATTATAGCTGATATCTGCACTGAGAATGTTACTCAGATTAGGGAAACCTTTAGGCTTAAAGAAGATAGAAAAGAAGCTTTGTATTCTAATTTATCAGCGGGCTCGAAATAGGAAAATATATGCTATTATTAAACTAAGGAGTAAGAATTATGAATATAAAAAGACGAAATTTATTGTCAAACAAAAAAATTAAACTAACATTATTAATAATTTATACAATTGCCATAATCTATTTTATGTTCTTTGGATTCAGTAGACATATGGGTAACACCCTTCGAGAATATCGATTTTCAGTAATTCCTACTCGAATACCTTTATGGTATCCAAAAGGTTTATCACTTGGTATTTTTAAATCATGGATTTTTAGTTTAGGTAATCTATTAGCCTTTGTACCTTTTGGAATACTAATACCTATGATATTTGGTAATAAATATCACAAATTTATATTTATTTTTTTGATTTCTATATTTTCATTAGAAATTCTTCAAATGATAACATACCTTGGTAGTTTTGATATAGAAGATATAATTGTAAACTCACTAGGAGCTACCATAGGTTTTTTATCATACAAAATAGGGAATAAATCTAAATTAGTATCAAAAAAAATAATTAGTACTGTATTTTTAATTATGATTTTCTCTTTTATGATGATTGGTTTTGCAGAGAGTTTTAATGAATTGTTCGCTGTATAATTTTACACAATAGATTAAGAATGAGATTAAACACGGATTAAGTGAAGTCGAAGATTTTCAGTTTCGCTACTGAATAAGTTATTAAAACTATAAGTTATAGATGGTAATAAAATCAAAATCAAGATAAGGAGTTTTGTTTATGATAAATATAGAAATTAGCAGACCTAAAACTGAAGATATTGACTTGATTAATGAGTTTTTCGAGATTGTAATTAGAGATACCTTTGAAAGAAATGGAATTACCGATTTAGTAGATATAATAAAGTAAATGATTCTTTATCAAAAATATAAGGCCTGCAACTTTTATAAAAAAAAGTTAACAGGCTAATTTTTTTTACTTACAAGTTTTAATTGAGCTATATTTTTCATATTTCTAGCAGTATTGATTATTATGAATTAAAGGAATTTTTTTCAATATATTAAGAAATTTAGATTATTTTAATAGCGAAAAGTTAATATTATAATATATTTTTAGATAATAAATTTTCAGATAATTAAAAATTTATCCACAATTTAAGCAAAGTTATCCACATAAAGAGGATAACTTTGTTTAAATGTACATGTAATAAGCCATACGATGCTAATAACTCCAAATTTTATGAAATTCATTCTAATTAACAGAATAGTTATACACAGGCACGAATTAAGTCTAAATATAAATTCTATCAGAAAATTTCTTTTTCATCATGAATATATCCCGTTCATCGTTAACTCCTTCATGCTAATATAATCATTTTTTACTCACATTTTAAACCTAATTTGAAATATGTTTTATAGCACTTTTTATTGTCTCCTACAGCAATTTATAAATATATGTAAAGAATATAAACAATTGAACTATCAGTATTATAGGTATTCCTATAACAAACTTATTATGCTTAGTTTTATGCCTAAATAATCGCATACCCATAAATATACCCAAAGCACCAAACGCAAAAGCTATAATGAAAAGAGTACTTTCTGGCGTTCTCCAGCTCTTCTTTTTTGATTTCTTCTTATCTGAATACATCACAAAAATACCGTATAAGTTAATAGCTAAAATATAATACAACAAAAATTTCATGTTTTTTCCTCCAATTGAATTCTAGTGCTTTTATTATATATTAAATGCTTGTCTTTAACAATAATTCCCCAATGCATTAAATGAAATTCCATTGGGGGATTTATTGTTTTCATTTCTCCTATATAATACATGGCAAACACAGCCTATCGGCTAAAAGATTTTGGGCGGGTTATCGAAATTCCATTCGAACGCTCACATGCCTCGGGGTCTTTGGCCATTGATGGGGGGGCTTTGGTTGTGAAATCTCTCCGAAGTGACTTGCAATAAGAGGCGCAGAAACATTGAAATTGCATTTAGAAATTCTTCTTTTGCGAAAATAAAATTCTCGTAAGCCTGGCCAGGACGGCAGGCTAGGGAACCCGAGGCAGGACGCCGAGTGTGAGCGGTAGAGAATTTTATTTTTGCAAAAGATTAGAATTTCTTAATGCAATTTCACGTTTCAAGCACTTATTGCAAGGCACGTAGGAGAATTATTCTACGTATACTCCAGCTTTACTTTGCTCCCACCCTGTCCCTGCTCTGCCGGCGTTACTATTAGTTTTATAGGAACCCTACTCTTAAGCTCCTCCACGTGACTTATTATTCCCACAGAAAGCGTACTTGAATGAAGCTTCTCAAGTGAATTCATTACTATTTCTAATAGATCCGTGTCTAAAGTTCCAAACCCTTCATCTAGGAAGAAGAATTCTAGTGGAGCACTACCTTTTAATTGAATTTGTGAGGATAGTGCCAGCGCAAGACATAATGAGGTTAAGAAGGTTTCTCCACCGGATAAGGTGTTGGTTTCACGTCTTGTTCCTCCATTGAAATCATCCCTCATTATAAAAGCTCCATCAGAGTCAAGCTCTAAGGCATAACGCCCCCTTGTTATTTCCTTTAGGCGTTTTGAGGCTTCCAATGATATATATTTAAGTTGCTTCATGGCTACATATTCCACAAATTTATTCCCTTGAATTAAGGTGTCAAGCTCTCTTAAAAGGCCTAGCATATGATCTACTTCGCTGCGCTTTATTATAAGTGCTGCAAACTCTTTTAGTTTTCTTTCCATTTCCTCAAGTTCACGATTTTCAGCACCTATCGCTTTATTTTTTTCTTCTAATACATTTTGTAATACTTGCCTTTTTTCTTTTAGCCCTTCCCATAAAATAGGGTCTATCTCTTTTCCGCGAAGAAGGGTTTCTACTCTTTGCAAATTATCTAAAACTCTACGTAGTACCTCTTCGTACTGTTTTATTTCACCATCCAAAATCAGCAATGCTTGTTTTGTAATTAAATAGTGAATAGCTATTTCACTATTTTGGAAGGAATTTTCACTTAAAACAATTTTTAATTTTTCTTCTCCTGTAGCGAGTAGCTTTAAAAGCATTTTACTTTCCTTTTCTTCACTGGTTTTCTGAGTTTCCACATTTTGCTTTTCTATATTTTCTCTTTCTAAAACTTCTTTTAAATTTGCCTCATTCAAAGTTATGCTTTTTATTTCATCTCTTACCTTTTCTATTTCAACTTTAGGTGTGTAATCTAGTGCTGGGTCCATTGAAGGCTTGATTCCACAAAGTTCCACAATTTGAATAGTCAAACGTTTTATTTCCGCCTTTTTTTCCTTGCCGCTGGTTTCTATTTCTGTTTTTGAGGTGGTAAGTTCCTTTAAGCTTTTGTCTACTTCCCACCTTTGCTTTTCTAATAAAACTAGCTCTACTCTATATTTTTTAGCTATGGTAGACAGTTTTGTCACTTCATTATCTGTAGCTTTAAGCTGCACTATTTTTTCACTTATAGATACTGATGATATCCCGCCACTTTGATCTTGCTTAAGGGAGAGTTCTTGCCTGGACAAGAATTCCTCCATTAGCAAGTCTTCTTTCAAAAGAATGTACTTGTCTTGGAGTATCTTTAGTCTTTCTGTGGCAATAGATAGCTCTACAATTATTGCTATTAGCACTTCTTTTTCCTTTTTTAAACCCTCTGACAGTCTTGCTTCCTCCAAATCCACTTTACTTTTTTCATCTTGAAGTACAACTAATGCTAAGTCTAGCTCAGTTTTTTGCTTATTGTAGGATTCTGTGTTTGCTCTAAACTGAAGTAATCCCTTTTCACTTAGGTTCTTCTGCTCTTGTAGCTCTTCCATATTTATGTCACGTAGTTTTTCAGATACTTCTGAAAGACTGTTATTTATATGCTGTGCATCTCTTAAAAGCTCTGCAGCTTTGATTTGATCTTTTTGAAGTTCTTTAGAGTGTTTTTCTAAGTTTAGCTCTACACTTTGCTTTAGTTTTTTCTTTTCTTCTAAGTCTGTGTTTATTATTACCTGGGCTAAATGCGTATGATGCTCCGATCCACATACTGGGCAGAGGTCCCCTGGTCTTATATTAGAAGCTAAAACTGCTGCCATGCCACCTAGTTCTATGTCTTTTATCTCAGTTTCTATGGTTTTAAGCTGAGCTTTTGCCATTTCTATAGTTTGTGACCTGTTTTTTAAATCTGAGCTAACTTTTTCACTTTCAATGTTAATAATTGTATATTTTCTTCGGAGTTCTTCTAATATTTTTTGGTTTTCTACAGCTTTTTCTAAAGTATCCCGAAGTGTGCTATAAGCATTCTGCTTGTCTAACAACAAATTATTATCTCCCGGGAAATTATTCGCTAGAATTTCATTTTTTCCCCCTAAAACCACTAATTTATTCCCACTATTTTTCTGAAGTAATAATGCTTCACTATGACGTGCATCCGTTATTTGTATGGCTTTTTGGGAGGATTCCTCTTTATTTTTAAGCCCTTCTACATTTTTCACCATAGCTAAAACTTCTAGCTCAAGATTGTAGGTATTTTGCAGTTTTTCCCTATATTCTGGAAGTATTTCTATTTCATTTAGGCGTTCTTCTGTAATTTTTAGTTTATTTTCTGTTTCTGATTTATTTGTTTCTAGCAGATTATAATTTAAATTCTTTTCATTTATATTTATCATAAGTTTTTTATATTGTTCTAAAAGAATATCTTTTTCCTTTGCTAGATAGTTTATTTTTTCTTCAATAGTTATAGCTTGCTTAAGGCTTACTTCCTTTTCAATTAAAATAGGAAGTTTATTGTTTTTATTATTTAAGGCTCCCTCATAGGAGATTTTTGTTTTATTTAGCTTTTCACTTAGGGATATGAAATCATTGTTTAGTTTTTGGAAGGTTGCTTTATTTATGACTAAAGACTCTTTAATCTCATCTACATTGTCAATAAAGGGTTTTACATTTAGTGCTGCGCTTCCTTTTGTAAATTTGTCACTTTTATTTTTTATTTCTTCTTCCTGAAGCTTTAACTGGGTTACCTTTTTTACATACTGGCTTTTTTCTTCTTGTAGCTCCCATAGGGTTTTATATTCTTCATATTGTTTGTCTATTGTACTTTTCTCAGTTCTGAGGTCCTTTTCTTCTTTTTTTAAGTCGGATAGTGAAGCTTCTAATACCTTATGTGCTTCTTCCCCTACATTTTCATAGCCCTTCATTTCTCCATCAAGCTCATTTTTAGTTTTTATGTTTTCATTTCTAATTGTTCTTATTTTCTCATAGAGCTTTGTGCCGTATTTTTCTAAGGCAAATATTCTCTCTAGCATATTTCTTCTATCTTTTCCTGAAAGTTTTAAGAATTCATTGAACTTACCTTGAGGTAGTACTACAGACCTAGTAAAATCTTCAACTTTTAGTCCTATAATATCTATAATGTTCTCTTCTACATCCTTTGGTCCTTCTGCTAGCACCTTGTTTGCTTCTGCGTTTTCCTTGTTTATTTCTATAAGTCTTGCATAGGCAGTTTTGAAGTATCCAGTTTTTAATCTCTTAATACATCTTTCTGCTCTATATAGCTTTCGAGTTTTTCCTACCCCTATTTCAAAGTCGTAGCTTATTTCTACCACATTGGTTTCTGTGTTTACAAACTCCTTAGTATCTCTGGATACTTTTCCATAAAGAGCTATGGTTATACCATCTAAGATGGTGGATTTACCACTAGCTGTAGGACCGAAGATACCGAAAAGTCCTTTTTCTGTAAGCTTTGAAAATTCTATAGTTTGCTCTTCTACAAAGGAATTGAGGCCCTTTATTTTAAGATTAACTGGTTTCATTTTCTGCTTCCCCCTCTATTGCTATACTTAAGAATAATTCCATTAATTCTTTTGAAGGCTCGAGTCCTGCTTTTTCCTTTATAAAATATTCTTTAAATAATTCTTCCATGGATTTTTCCCTTAGGCTTTCAGCTAAATCTTCTTCCCGCTGCTCGCCTTCTAGTATTGGCTGTATGGAAACTATGTCACGGCGATTGCGTTTCATTTCCTTTATGTGTTCTGTACTAATTATCTCTTTGGTCTTTATTTCAAGGTATACCCAAATGTTTCTCTCGCTTTCTGCTATACATTTTTCTAAGGCCTCTTCCACACTGTTACATTTCCAAACTTCTATGGGCTTATAGTTTCTGAACATTATCTGTGATATTTCGGCTTCGCCACCAGCTTTAACCTCTACTAGATATGCTCCCTTACTATAATTTATTTCACTTTTGCTATATTGAATTGGGGACCCGGAATATCTTATTTTCCCCTTAGTTCCTGGTACCTTTTGTGGTCTATGAAGATGTCCGAGAGCTGAATATTGGGCATTTTCCGGAAATTTAAGTGGAGAAACTGAAAGACTCCCCCCCAGTTGTATACTTCTCTCTGATCCACTTTCTTCTCCACCCATAACATAGAGGTGAGATACTGCTAAATTTATGGTATCATCTCTATATTTAGTGGATAATACTTCAAATAGTTGTCCTATTCTATCAGAATAGCTTTTTTGCCTATCTTCATCAGTTAGACCCATTGAAAGCACTTCGTTAAGCCTTTTTTCACTTGGGTAGGGCAGTGTTATAATAACTGCCTTCTCCCCTCTTATACTAAGCTCTAAATAACACTCTCCACTTTCTATTATTTCGAAATCGCATTTGTTTTCAGCATTGTATTCTCCAAAGCCGCCTTTTCTTGCTGCGCTTTTTGGTTCCCCCAGTAGTATCGTTCCATGTTTATAAGCAAGGGGACTAGCTGCAACTAGCCTCTCTGGATTGTCATGATTGCCTGCAACTACAAGCACTGCTGTTTTACCACTACTTGTGATTCTCTTAAGAGTACTATAAAACATAGTTTCTGCCTTTGCGGGAGGATTGCCATTGTCATAGATATCTCCAGCTATAAGCACTAAATCTATATTATTTTTTTCCACTATTTCTATAAATTCCTCTAGAAATTCTTCCTGCTCCTCTAGCCTACTGTATTGCTCTAAGGTCTTTCCCAGATGCCAATCAGAGGTATGAAGTATTCTCATTTTATTCTCCCCTTTCCTAAGAACTCTATTTAACTTCTACGGCTTCATCTATACTAAATAAATATAGGTAGCTCTCTTTAACTGTTTTTCCAAGAGTAGCCTTAAGGGCCCTAGCATAATAATCCAGCTGAGACTTATATCTCTCTACTAAAGCACTCGCATCTCCATTTTTTACTGAGTCCGTTTTATAATCTACTAGGATTATTTCTCCATCTTCCTCAAAATAACAATCAATAATCCCTTGAAGCATTATTTTTTCTTCTCCATATATGTCGCTGTCCAGATTTTTATATATATCTGTTGAGTTAATTTCCATATGAAAAGGAACTTCTCTTTTTAATAGATCCAGCCTATAGGCCTTTACCATCCGAGCTCCAAGCTCTGTATTAAATAACTTTACTAGTTTTTCGGCCCGTACGGCTTTGGCCTCTTCCTTTGACATTAATAGCTTTTCAACATAAATTTGGATTTGCGCCTCTATCTCACTTGTGTTTGCCACCTTATTTAAATCTAATCTTTGCACCACTGAGTGCATGGCGGTTCCTTTTTCTGCTGGTGTTAACCCCTTTATTTCTTCTAAAAATTTGGGCTTGCTTATAAGTCTAGGTACATACATATTTTCTGAGGTTCCTTCTGTAAGCTCTACATTGAATTTCCTTTTTAGCTCAGTTACTGTAAGTACTGTAGGCATTTTTGTGGACATTTCGTATTTATAAACAAACCCTAGCCTTTTTTCTATCTCCGCAAGGTACTTCTCATCTGTGACTTTTTCCTGAAGCCTTGTTAACTTTTCCTGCGTACTCACAAGGGCTTCTTCCTGCTCCTCTTGTGATATTACTATGTCATCTCTATTCCAAAACCTAACTTGCCAGCTAGAGGGATGATCTAGTAGGTTTACGTTATCGTCTTCTATTCCGATTAGTTCTCTTAGCATTTTTCCATCTGGATGCCTTATTACGGATGGCACAATCCAATCTAAATAGCTTTTAGCTTTTAAAATTTCGTATTCTCCAAGTTTTTCAGTGTTTTCTTCTAAACTAAAGCTCATTCTTCCTATGTTTTTCTCTATATTTTTCATTGACCCAGTAATTATTAGCTTTTCCTTTGCTCTTGTAAAGGCTACGTATAGCACTCTCATTTCCTCTGAAAGGCTTTCTATCTTTATTTTCTTTCTTAGTGCCTGTTTTAGAACTGTAGGGTAAGATATTCTTCTTATTGGGTCTACAAAATCTGGACCGTAGCCTAAATCATGATGGAATAATATACTCTTATTTATGTCCATGAGGTTAAAGTTTTTTCCTGTACCACTTAGAAATACTACTGGGAATTCTAACCCCTTACTTTTATGAATGCTCATTATTCTAACTACGTTTTCATTTTCCCCCAGAGTTTTAGCGCTACCCATGTCTCCACTGCTTATTTTTAGCTTATTTATAAAATTTATAAAATTAAATAATCCCTTATAGCTAGTTTCTTCATATTGCCTAGCTCTTTGAAAAAGCACTCTTAAATTTGCCTGCCTTTGGATTCCCCCTGGCATGGCTCCTATATAACCGTAATAGCCAGTGTCTGTGTATAAATACCAGATAAATTCATCAATGGGCATATACTTGCAGATTCTTCTAAAGTGGTTTAATCTTTCTAGGAATTTAGTGAGTTTTTGGGTTATGGAGGCGTTTTCCTCTTTGTGCTTTGTTTCCTCGTCGTGTATATAATTTAGCATAGCCTCATAAAAAGAGATTTCCCTTTGACCTATTCTTATGTCTACTAACTCCTCTGGGGTAAATCCACCTATTGGGGAACGTAGTACTGAAAGCATAGGGATATCCTGTCTTGGGTTATCTATAATTTGAAGAAGACTCATGATTATTTGAATTTCTAAGGTGTTAAAGTATCCTGTGCCTGTATCTGCATAAACTGGTATACCGACCAGCTTTAGCTCTTCTAAAAATGAAGGTGCCCAATTTGAGGTAGCACGAAGTAATATTACAATATCCTTATAATCCACGTTTCTATAATTTTTAATGTTTTTATCATAAATTTTAAAAGCCTGGTCACCCTCATGTAGCATTAATTCTTTTATTCTTTTAGCCACAATTCTAGCTTCTAACTGAATATTTGTAGGGGTTTCTTCCTCAGAGCTTTTGACTAGTTCCTCGCCCTCTGAACCATTTTCCTCTTCAGAGTCTTCATTTTCCTGCGTGATATCCATGACCTCCTTTTCAATAAGATGTAGCTCCACAGGTCCACCTGCTACTCCCGGCTCCTTGAGCTCTTCAAAAAATGCTCCTAAATTTAGTGCTTCTTCATCTGTGTAGTCAAGATCTCCAATGTTTTTACACATTATTCCTTTGAAGATATAGTTTACAGCATTTATAACTGGTTCTCTGCTTCTAAAATTTTTGTATAGTGTTATTTTTCTGGTTTTTGCACCATCTTCTTTGGAATAGGAACTATATTTACCTAGAAAAAGCTCTGGTCTTGCCTGCCTAAATCTATATATGCTCTGTTTTACATCTCCTACCATAAATACATTTGGAGCCCCTATTTTTTCTCTTGAAATTATATTGAGTAAGGTTTCCTGAACCATGTTGCTATCCTGATATTCATCTATCAAAATTTCTTCGTATTTATTTCTTAGTTGTACCGCTACAGGAGAAGGTTGTGGTTTTCCATCAGAATCTAATACTATTTCTCCTTGCTTGTCTTTTTCCATTAAAATATCAAGGCAAAAATGTTCAAAGTCGTTGAAATCTATAATTGACCGTTCTTTTTTCTTTTGTGTGTATTTTTCCTGCAAATCTATAACTAGCTGTGATAGCGCCATCATTTGTGGGTATAGTTTTTTAATATCTTCAAGAGCTGTTTCTGAATTTGCGCCCATTACCTGCTGGGATAGCTCTTGTAATTGTTTTTTTACCTTATTTCTTATCTCCTGAACTGACTTTTGTTTTTCTTTATCCTCGCAGCCCCTTATTGTAGGTAGCTTTTGGAAGTTCAATATTTCTATAGTCCCTGCCAATTGCTCAAAAGAATTTTTAGATGCAGATAAAAGATCTGAAATTATGGCTAAATCAGCTATAAAAACTTCATTATACAATGCTATAGCAACGCTACCCTCTACAATTTTCAATGCCTTTATCATTACTTTTTCAATACCTTGCAGCTCTATTTTTATATCTTCCATTAAAACCGTTGCCCAAGGGGTATCGCTAAGGCTGTAACCTTCTTTAATGTTAAAATCCTCCGCCGCATTTAGTAGCCACTTTGTTGGATCTGTAGAACTCATGGCAAAATTATAAAGGCTAAGAACTATGGTTTGGAGGCCTAAGTCTTCTTTATTATTACTGTAGGCTTCGACTAGCTTGATAAAGCTAGGCGCTTCCTCTAGGCTTAAAAAGCTAGATGTTGCAGCTAATTTTTCAAAACTAGGGTCCTGCTCTAAGGCTCGGCTGCTATTTTCTTCTAGGTTTTTCTCTGATTCTTGATTGTTCTCCTCTTCTGCAATGGACACGTATCTTTCTTCAAAAAGCTCTTCTAGGGCTTCCTGTTTTAAAAGTACGGCTTCTGTTGTGTCCGCTATACGAAAATTAGGGTCTAAATCTACTATATGAAAATTACTTCTAATAACCTCAAGACAAAAGGAGTGAATAGTTGTAATGCTAGATTTATTTAATAGTGTAAGCTGTCTTTGCAATAGCTTACTTTGTGGATTAATACGCAGCTCCTTTGAGATTGCTTGCGCTATTCTCTCTCTCATTTCCGATGCAGCTGCATTTGTAAAGGTAACTACTAAGAGCTTGTCTATATCTGTTGGTCTCTCTTCATCCGTAACTATTTTTATTATTCTTTCAACTAGCACTGCAGTTTTTCCGGAACCCGCAGCTGCGGCTACTAGAATATTGCAGTCACGAGTTAATATAGCCTTTTGTTGATCCTGCGTCCATGAAACCTTTTTTTCCACTTGCACAATTCCGCCTGTATCCTTTTCCATTATTCTTTACCTCCCGTCTCTTGGGCATTTGCATTATTTAACTGCGCCTGGCCATGTGATTCCTTTTCAGCTCCAGGATTTATCTCTCCACTCGATATATCAAATTCATTACTTAAGATTTCCCAAATTTCCTGGTCCTTTTTATCCTTTATTATCTTATAGGTATTTTCCTTTAATGTAGGATCAAATTGACAAATAGCTGAGTATTCACAATAAGCACAAGGAGTCATATCCTTTTTCTTGTAGGGTTTTATGTCTATTTCCCCACTTAACATTTCCTCACAGGTACTTATTAAGTTTTCCTTAACATGTTTTAGCAACATATCAAATTGCTCTTTTGTTGCTACCGATGATCTTGAGCCTAATTCTCCATCTTTTTTAATAGAGGCTGGAACAACTAGAGAGGCACCTTGAATATTTCTATCCATTTCTCTAATTATTTTAGTATCTGCTAGCAGTAGCCCCTTCATTTTCAAAGCCTTCATTATAGCTTTTTCCAGTTCCTCTTCATCTAAATTATTTTTAGCTTTTATTACTGGATCATCTATTTTAAAATATAGTATACCCGCTGGGAAAATTGGCTCCTTTGAAAGTTCGGTTTCATTGGTAAGCATGGCGTCTAAATAGGTCAATAGCTGTATTTGAAGTCCGTAATATACATCGGATAGTTTAAAATCCTTATTGCCGGATTTATAATCTATTATTCTGTAGAATTCTTCGCCTTCAGTTATTAACTTATCTACCCTATCTATTCTGCCCACCAAATTCACGATTTCTCCTGTGGATAGTTCTACTTGGATTGGTGGATAATCTCCCTCATTAAAGCCAAAGGATACTTCATAGCCAAAAGGTTCAAAGCCACTATTTTTCATCTGCTCAACTATGACAAAGATGGTTCGCTTTAAAACTCTTTTCAATCTCTCTGTAAAGTACTTATACCTAGGAGTACTGTTTAGTACATACCCACTTGCCCCTTGATCTGCTTCTGTTTCTACAATGGTTGAGATACTTGTCTCGCACCAATTTTTATCAAGATCTGCCCATTTTAGTTCACTTTTATCCACAAGCTTTGAAAAATTATCAAGGACACTGTGCATAAAACTACCTAGATCCGGGGAAGAAAAGGTAAAAGTTTTTCTTTCCTTTGCTTTTAATCCATATTGCACAAAATATGCAAAGGGACACTCTTCATATTTTTCTATTCTAGATACGCTAAAATAGTTTTTATCTCCATAAAGTAGTTTTACTTTTTCTTTTTCCAACATCTTTACTTCATTCTTATAGTCGAACCCTTGAAACATGCTGTCGCTCTTTTCTTTCCATTCTATTTGTTTTTGGTACCACTTATAAACTTTAACCCAAAGTGGGGATATATACCCCTCCTCTAAATATTTTCTAAGAGCAAAGATTAAGCCATTAAAGGTGGGAACTTTGGCACATACCTCTGAAAGTTCATGAGCTTCTTGCATATCCTGTATGCCTTGCATCTCATGAATATCGTCAATATATTCCGTTAAACTGCTTTGTTCTATAAGCCCTTTAAATAAGGCTTTAAATCTAGATATTATAATAGAAGGTCTTAGAGTTTTGCCTTCGTAATCTCCCAAGGGATAACTTATATTTAAATATTTACTTGGGATAGTTATTGTAGCATAGATTAAATACTGCTCATTGAACACTTCCGTTTTTGTGTCATTGGCCAATTCTACTCCCTTTTCTTTTAAGATTAATCTGTCACTGTCTGTAAATATTCCCTCTTCCTTATTGGCCTTTGGGAAGACTCCATCATTTACACCTATAATGTATAAGGCACTTATGTCGTGACTTTTTATCCGATCCAGGCTTGTGATGGAAACTCCATCTAGTGCTGGTGGGATAAGTCCCATTTGATGTTTGCTAAAGCCCATGGATAGGATTTTTACAAACTCCTCAAGGGATAGGCATTCACTACCTAGGACCTCTACCATCTGATCTAGTAGTTCCATAACTAGGTTCCATATTTTGCCGTACTCTGTTACCTGCTCTTGGGCACCATCATTTTTAAAATTCTCTATCCACCCTTCTAGAGTTTTATATACCTTTATGCACTCCAGGAATTCAAATAGGGCAGTGCAAATTTTTATTGTGGTGTTTTTACCTTTTAATTTTTCATTTAAGGCTAGTAGTGGCTTTATGAAAGTATCTCTTGTATCATTTAGAATTTTGATGGTAGCTTCTATTTTTTCAGCTTCCACTTCTTCGTAGGCTCTTGGGTTTTCAATGCTTGGTTCTGGGTTTTCATTATTTACTTCTAGCTTTTGATATTCTAGGTGCTTTTGCCTTTCCCCAGATGCTGTATTTTCTTCAAGTTGCTGATTTCCCTCAGGTTGTCCATTTTCTTTAGATTGCTGATTTCCCTCATATCCACCATTTTCCATGGTCTTTTGCAGCTCCATTTCCGCTGCTTTTCGGTCATAGTAATCTCTAAAATAATATTCTATTTTCTCTTGCCATAGCGTGGCTTCTGTCCATTTTTTCTTGCCCTTTATGCCTGTTTCTAGTACGAAGTTTTCTAGTATATCTATACACTCGATCTCAATATCTAATAGGCCTGTTTTGAGATACCTAAACACTGATTCATAACTAAAATTCTTAGTGAAGATCTCAACGGTGGATGTTATTAATACAATTAAAGGATTACTTGTAATATCTTTTTTCTTATCTATAAATAAGGGAATGTTATATTCTGTAAAGATTGCTTTAATTAACTTTTCATAGGCTGGTAAATCTCTAGTTACTACTGCTATTTTATTAAATCTTATGTTTTCATCTCGGCAAATTCTTAAGATATCCTTTGCCACATGCTCTATTTCAGAATAGGCATTTAACCCTTTAAACACCTTTATATTTTCACACTTTTCGGTGGATGGAGTGTAGGGGAAGGCGAAGTAATTTTTCTCAAGAAAAGAAAGTTGTGCATTATCTTTAAATTTATGATTTTTATTGGTTTGTAGTTCTATAGCTTTTTCTATGCTAGTTCCAGTTTCTTCAGCTATTTTTAAAAGCTTATCTTCTGTAGATTTTATAGAATAAAAAGCATCAGATTCTTCCATACCTTTTGAATGCTCGGAGCTTTTTAGTGGCAGGGTTATATTTACCCTTTTAGCCTTTTTAAATAGTTTTTCTATTATTCCAAATTGCTGTGGTGTAAAGCCCGTAAACTCATCTAGCCAAAACTCTGAACCATCAAAAATATTACATTCATCAAGGGCACTATATAAACGGGTCAAATCGTCATCTGGGTCCGCGTAGTTCTGATTTAAAATATTATCAAATTCTCCATATATAAGGGATAAATCAGTTATTTTATCTATTAACAAAGGGGTTTCCCCTAATTTTTCTTTTACCATATTTAAATCTTCCACAGAGATTCCATATTTTTTAAACTCTGTAATGGCACTAGCTACGTTATCTACAAAGCCTTTTTGCCTGGACGCTGCACTAAATACCTTGAATCCCTCTTGTTTCTTTTGCATTATGCTGTGAATAAGCATTGCTTTTCCTGAGGCATCTATAGCTTTAAGATTTATGCCTCCAACTTCACTAAATACTTTGTAAGCTAACCTATTAAAACTAAGCACTTGGACGTTTTTTATTCCTGTGGATCCAACTACTTTTATAAGATTTTTTTCAGCTTGAAAGGAGAATTGTTCTGGAACTAAAAGTACTAGTGGTTTTTCACACTCTTCTACTTGCCTTTGCTTTATATCCGCGAGGCAGAACGTACTTTTCCCTCTTCCAGCTCCTCCATAAATAAATCTTAAACTCACAAAAACACATCCCTTCTTTTTTATACTTTAAGCAATATGAAAATAAATAACAAGCTTACTGCTTGTTATTTATTATAATTGCCTCTATATCTTACATCATGTATAATTTTACCATAATAAATATCTTTTCTCTAGCGGTTATCCTTATATTATAACATGTGAAGTATATGCTGGGGACAGTCTTTAACAATGTCCTTCTTCATTAGATAAATAAATTTTTCACAAACAGGCATGAAGTAGTTTCGAGGTATATAATAAGGATATTAGTTATATTATAAATTCACATTATAGGTTAAATTTTTTTATTATTTTCAATAACATTTGTATTACTATAATTTATTATTATAGTAATACAAATGTAAAAAAACATAAATCAGAATCATTACTTTCGAGTACTAACATATTATATTTGTCTATGTGACTTTATAACGTTTCTAAAAACTAAATATACAAAGGAGAGGAATCTAATGTTTAAAAAATTTACAAAAGGTTGTGTTAATATTGTCCAAAAGTATTTGCCAGACCCATTCATATTTGCTGTACTTCTAACCTTTTTTGTATTGGTTTTAGGTGTAGTTCTTACTGGTCAAAGTCCTTTAGCCATGACTATTCACTGGAGTAAAGGCTTGTGGACATTGCTGGCATTTTCAATGCAAATGGCATTAGTATTAGTTACAGGCCATGCGCTTGCCAATGCACCATCTTTTAAAAAGGGTCTTAAAACCCTTGCTAAAATACCTAAATCACCAACTCAAGCGATTGTTCTTGTTACTCTTATTTCTACTATAGCTTGTTGGATTAACTGGGGTTTTGGACTAGTTATTGGAGCTATTTTTGCGAAAGAACTGGCTAAAGAAGTTAAAGGTGTAGATTATAGGCTTTTAATAGCTTCTGCTTATTCAGGCTTTTTAGTATGGCATGCTGGGCTTTCCGGTTCTATACCACTAGTAGTCGCTGCAGGTGGTCCTGACGTAGTAAAAGCTACTGCAGGCGTTGTCACTACAGCTATACCAACCAGTACTACATTATTTTCAGGTTTTAATTTAATTATATTAGGTGTACTTTTAGTAACATTACCTCTTATAAACAAAGCAATGCATCCTGATAAGGCTAATACCGTTACTATAGATCCAAAGCTCTTGGTGGATGAACCAGTGGTTATAATATCTAAGGAATCAATGACTCCTGCTGATAAACTTGAGAATAGCACTATTATCTCAATGCTACTGGCACTTATGGGCTTTAGTTATATTATTTATTATTTCGTTAAAGGTGGTAGCCTCGACTTAAACATTGTTAATGCTATCTTCTTATTCCTTGGAGTTGCTCTTCATGGAACCCCTAGAAGGTTTGTTGCTGCAATAACAGATGCTGCTAAGGGAGCTGCTGGGATTATACTTCAATTCCCATTCTACGCAGGTATTATGGGGATGATGGTAGGTACAAGCGTTTCAGGAATTTCTCTTGCAGGAGTTATGTCTACTTCTTTCGTTAGTATATCTAACCAACGTACCTTCCCACTATTCACTTTCTTAAGTGCAGGACTTGTTAACTTCTTTGTACCATCTGGTGGTGGGCAATGGGCTGTACAAGCTCCTATTATGATGCCTGCTGGTGCAGCCCTTGGTGTACCTGCTGCAAAAACTGCTATGGCTATTGCTTGGGGAGACGCATGGACTAACATGATTCAACCTTTCTGGGCATTACCTGCTCTTGGAATTGCAGGACTCAATGCTAAGGACGTAATGGGTTTTTGTATAGTTGATTTATTATACTCCGGTGTTATTATTGGACTCGGATTATTCTTTTTTTAGAAGGTTTTATTTTAATAGTTATGAGGATGTCCCCCTCTAGAAAGTAATTTCTAGAGGGGGACATCTCTTTTTTCTTCTGAACCTAAAAGGCGGATTCCAAGGAATCCGCCTTTTAGGTATAATTTATTATCTATACATCCATTATTTTTAGATTTTCTGATATGATGAGTTCTGCACCCGTAAGTGATTTAACTTCTTCAACTGTTGTGTCTTTATGAATTTCAATAAGTACAAGCCCCGTGTCCGTAACTTCCATTACTCCAAGTTCCGTAACTATAAGGTTAACTTGCGCTTTTGCGGTTAGTGGTAAGGTACATTTCTTTAATATTTTAGGAATTCCTTTTGCTGTATGTTGCATTGCAATAATAACCTTTTTAGCTCCTACTACTAAATCCATTGCTCCACCCATACCAGGAACCATTTTGCCTGGTACAATCCAATTAGCTAAATTGCCTTCTTGATCTACTTCTAGTGCTCCAAGAACAGTCATGTCAACATGTCCGCCTCTTATTAAGATGAAAGACATTGCGCTGTCAAAGTATGCTCCACCAGGAAGTATTGTAGAGCATTGACCACCTGCGTTAGTTACATCATTGTTTTCCTCTTCCTTTAGCGGAGTTGCTCCCATTCCAACCATGCCATTTTCTGATTGGAAAGTAACATGGACACCTTCTGGAATATAATTTGTAACCAATGTTGGAAGACCTATGCCTAAATTAACAAGTTGCCCATCTTTTAATTCTTTACCGATTCTTTTTGCAATGATTTGTTTTGCAAGCTTACTATCTGTAATCATATTAGTTAGCCTCCCCTATTATATAATCAACCAATACACCTGGAGTAACAATATTATTTGGATCAAGCTCTCCTGCTTTAACGATACTTCTAGCTTCTACTATTACAATTTCTGCAGCAGTAGCTATAGTTGGATTAAAGTTTCTTGTCGTTCCATAATAAACTGCATTTCCAATTTCATCTACCACACTTGCATAAACAAGTGCTAAATCTGCTTTAATTGGAAGTTCTAATAAATATTCTTTTCCCTCTATAGTAAGTTTTTGTTTTCCGTCTTCCACCATAGTACCAACTCCTGTAGGCGTAAGCACTCCACCAAGGCCAGCTCCCGCTGATCTTATTCTCTCAATTAATGTTCCTTGTGGTACAAGTTCTACTTCCATTTTTCCTTCTGTCATAAGTCTTCCGGTCTCAGCATTTGTTCCTATATGAGAAGCTATAACCTTTTTAACTTGTCCATTAACTATAAGTTTCCCTATACCTCTATCTACATAACTTGTATCATTTGCTATTATAGTTAAATTTTTAACATTTGATTCTATTAATAAGTCTATCATCTTTTCTGGTGTTCCACAGGCTAAAAATCCACCTATCATTATTGACATTCCGTCTTTAAGTAATGGTCTAACGCTATCTAAAGATACAACCTTATTCATTTACTTCCCCTCCTTTATTTTAGTACAATTGTAAACTTTGCAACACTTATGTTTATTTTTATTTTAAAACAAAAAAGACCCTGAGTTTTCAGTGCCTTAATTAACAAAATACTAAAACTGTTAATGCAATGAAAAAACTCTTCTTCCGCAATTGTATTTATGTATTTGTGTGTTTATGTGGAATTATTAAATTTTATTTTTTATTTCTGATTTAATTATAGTCCTTTAAAAATTTATATACAAGGTTTTACAAGAAAATTGTATTTTTTTATAATTTTCTGTAATTGTTTGCAAAAATACATTTATTTATATGGTAAAAATTGAAGCTACGCTGAGTAAGTAACTCTTCCTATGAAAGAAATTACAGATGAATTTCTTTGAATCCTCAATGAAAATGCATTATAAAATATGCTAAATTTTGTATATAAAATAGTGAATATCTGTGCTATAATTTTTATATTAATTATCTAACGAGACAAGCATTAGGAGGTTTATAATGTATAATTTGAAGAATTTTTCTGAAATAGAAGTAAGCAAACTGTTAGACGAGATATTACAAAGATATGATACTATTTGTAAATGTGAAAAGTGTAAATTGGATATTAAGGCTTTAGCATTGAACGCCTTGTCCACAAAATATATTGTTTCTGAGCAAGGTGAAATATATACGAAAGCACTAAATGAAGTTGATAAACAAGAACAAATTAATGTTGTCATGGCTATTACAAAAGCTATAGACATAGTATCTGCTAATCCAAAGCATTAGATAAGGTTTAACGCTGATTAAGTAAATGTTCATATGGAAATTGATTTTAACACTGCATAAACAGTTTGAACTAAAATAAGCCCAATAGAGTGACAATAATATGCCTACTCTATTGGGTATTTTTATGCTCTAGATTGTGAAGTTGAAATCATGTATTGGTAGGGCTCCCTTTTGTATTTCTATTTTGTGCTTTGAAGTTTTCCTACGATTATCTCTTTCATTTCTTCTAATTTCTTTTCTGATATTTCTAAAGTTTTCCCCTTAGAATACATATATATTTTAATTTTCGGTTCTGTACCTGAAGGTCTTACAGCATACCAGCTCTCATCATCAAAATAAAATTTAAGTACATTAGATACTGGAATTCCAGTAGATTCTTCTGTGCCAAGAGTTATGTCATAAGATTTTTGTATATCATAATCTATATATTTAATAAGCTTTGCGTCGCCTAAAGTCTTTGGATTGTCTTTTCTGTATTCTACCATCATTCTAGAAATTCTCTTTTGGCCTTCAATACCTTCTAAAACTATAGATAATAGATTTTCTCTATAATACCCAAATTCCTCATAGATCTCATTTAGTATATCTATTAGAGTTTTTCCTTGTGATTTATAGTAAGCTGCTGCTTCGCATAAAAGCATGGAGGATATTACCCCATCTTTGTCGCGAACAAAAGTACCAGCAACATATCCAATGCTTTCTTCATATCCAAAGATAAATTCATTGCTATTGTCCTTCTGGAAATCAGGAATTTTACCACAAATGTTTTTGAAGCCTGTTAGTACTTCGAAGGTTTCTACACCATATTTTTTAGCTATTGCCTTGCCTAGATCCCCTGTTACTATGGATTTTACTATGGCTGCATTCTTTGGAAGTGTGCCTTTTTCTTTCATTCCTTCTATTATATATTTTATTAAAATAGCTCCTGTTTGATTACCATTGAAGGCAACATATTCACCATTTTTATCTCTAACCATTATGGCAAGTCTATCACAATCTGGGTCTGTAGCTATAAGTAACTCTGCCTCTTCTTTTTTACCAAGAGCCTGAGCATATTTAAAGGCCTTTACATCCTCTGGATTTGGGTATCCAACTGTTGTAAAGTCTGGATCTGGATTCTCTTGCTCTGGCACTACTATTATATTTGTAAAACCTCTTTCCTTTAGGACACGCCTTACAGGTATATTTCCTGTTCCATTTAGAGGAGTATACACAATTTTTATATCTTTATCTACGTCGTCTCTTATAGCTAGACCTTTTACTTTTTCAAAGTATTCATCATCCATGGCTTTTCCAAGCATTACTATTAATCCTTTTTCCTTTGCTTCTTCCATATCCATGACTTTTATAGCACTAAAGTCTGAAATGCTCTGAATTTTTTCTGTTATATCTTCTGCAATAGATGATAAAATTTGCGCGCCATCTTCCCAATATACCTTGTATCCGTTGTATTCGCGAGGATTGTGGCTAGCAGTTACTACTATTCCTGAGGCAGTATGTAATGTTCTTACCGCATAAGATAATTCTGGAGTAGGTCTTAATTCTTCAAATAAATAAGCCTTTATTCCATTTGCTGCTAAAACTTGCGCTGCTGTAGCTGCAAATTTTTCAGAAAAATGTCTACAGTCGTAAGCTATAGCTACGCCTCTATCCATATATTCCTTGCCATAACCTTTAATATAATCTGCAAGTCCTTGAGTTGCTCTTGAAATAATGTATATGTTCATTCTGTTAAGACCCGCGCCTAATTTCCCTCTTAGCCCTGCAGTTCCAAACTCTAAATCCATGTAAAACCTGTCTTGGATTTCTTTATCGTCTGCGGCTATTGACTTTAATTCTTCTCGGGTCTTTTCATCAAAGTATTCATTATTTAACCACTCTTCGTATTTTTTCATATAAGTCATTTTAATTCACACCTTTCCAAATAATTACTAATATTATATAACATTATACATTATTTCCTATGTTTTTTAAACAAGACTTTTTTAGGTGTTTTCGCAGGGATGCATGGGACGTGTGTGGACGGTTAACAAATAATTAAATAAATATTTATTTAATTATTTGTTAACCGTCCCTTTTGGTGTTGCTATTTTTGGTTAATGCTTTAGGGTTGTTAACCGTCCCCATGATTTTTGGTTAATGCTTAAATTTGTTAACCGTCCCCGGGCTTTTGGTTTAAAAGATTCTATAGATTTGAGTGGTACAAAAACAAATGATTATAGCTATGACTGTGGGCATTAGTATAGACAGCAATGTCCATTTTATACTGCCTGTTTCTTTTTTGATAGTCCATACTGTTGTAGCACAAGGGAAATGCAGTAGTGAAAATAACATGGTATTTATTAGCGTTAAGTAAGTCCAACCATTATTGAGCAGAATTTCTCGAAGCTGACTTATGCTTTCAAACTGAAGCATAGACCCTTTTGATAGGTATGCCATTAAAAGAATAGGAAGGACGATTTCGTTTGCTGGAAAACCTAAAATAAAAGCTATTAAGATAAACCCGTCGAGTCCTATCATTTTGGCAAAAGGGTTTATAAAATTTGCTGCATGAGCTAGTATGCTTATATCTCCTATTATTATATTTCCAAGAATATAGGTTATAGCTCCAGCAGGCACTGCTACAGTTATGGCTCTACCTAGTACAAACATTGTTCTATCAATTATAGATGTATATAGTACTCGACCAAGTTGAGGTTTTCTATAGGGTGGCAGCTCTAGGGTAAAGCTTGAGGGCATGCCTTTTAATATTGTTTTTGATAGTACGTAGGAGGATAGTAGGGTAATTCCTATCCCTATAAGTACTAAAATTACTACCATTAATGCAGCTATAATAGAGCTGGTAACTGAGGAAAAACTCACGCCTACAAAAACCATTGATAGAGCTATCAAAGTGGGGAATCTTCCATTGCAGGGTACAAAATTGTTGGTTACAATTGCTATGAGTCTCTCTCTTGGAGATTCTATTATTCTACATGCTATGACACCTGCGGCATTACAACCAAAGCCCATACACATGGTTAGTGCTTGTTTCCCATGACAGCAAGCTTTTTTAAAAACATGATCTAAATTAAAGCATATTCTAGGCAGATATCCGCCATCCTCTAGGAGTGTAAATATAGGAAAGAATATCGCCATAGGTGGAAGCATTACAGCTACTACCCAGGCAAAAGTCCTATATACTCCTAATACTAAAAGGTTATTTAGCCAAAGTGGGACATTTATATAGATAAAGAATAAACCAAGCTTTGCCTCTATCCAAAATAAGAATTTTGCTATAAGTTGCGAAGGGTAATTTGCTCCTTGAATTGTAAGCCAAAACACCACCGCGAGTAGTAGTATCATGATAGGGATACCAGTTTTTTTAGAGGTGACTATGTCATCAATTTTTTGCCCCGATAACAATCTTTCAGTGTCCCTCGTAACAGTTTTTCTAGTTATGTCCTCTGCAGTTTTATAAATAGTGGACACAATGGTGTCTCTTATTTTTTCATTGTTTTTAGCTCTAAAAACTTTGGTTTCTTCTAAAATTGCCTTTATATTTATGTCTTTCTTTAAGTTCAATATTTACACCTTCCTATTAATTGCTGGTGTAGGCACCCTTTAAAAATAATTAGTCAGTATGCTAATCTATTTTTTTAAGATGCCTAGGTCATAATCCAGATATTTACTTATAGAATTCAAAAGGGATTCATCTCCATCCAAAAGTCTTAGTGCAAGCCAATTAGTATTAATTTTATCCATAAAAATTGAATTGAGCATTGGGGTGAGCTTCTGAATCTCCGCTGTAATGCTCTTAGGATATTGAATTTGTACTGGGCAGGTATGAATTTTATTAGTGCATAAATCATATATGTTGTCTTTCAAAATATGCATTCCTATATTACTTCTAGCAGTAGTTGGTACAACTGGAATACCTAATTCCTTTGATAAGGCCTCAATATTTATTCTTATATTTTTACTTTTAGCCTCATCCATGAGGTTTATGCAAGCTACTACATTACCCGTAATCTCCATTACCTGCAAAAGCAAGTTCAAATTTCTCTCAATACAGGTGGCATCCAAAACCACCACTGTTACATCTGGCTTTCCAAAACATATAAAGTCTCTAGCTACTATTTCTTCTACAGAACTTGCGAGAAGAGAATAAGTGCCTGGTAAATCCACAATAATAAAGTCTGTTTCTCTATGACTATATTTCCCTTGAGAGTTTACTACAGTTTTACCTGGCCAATTTCCTGTATGTTGATGAAGTCCTGTTAGTGCATTGAACACCGTACTTTTGCCTGTATTAGGATTTCCTGCAAGTGCAATTACGTAATCCTCTTCCTTTAATTTTTCTACATTAAATAGATCCTTTAACCCTTGCTTGGTGCTGGAACTGTGAGTTAGCCCCATATTTCTTCCCCTTTTCTATTGCTATTTGCATCCTTTTACTTTACAGATTGCCATGTCAGAGTTGCTTCTATATGTGTCTTACCATAATATTCTTTGCTTCTTCCTCTCTTAGTGCAATACAAGTGTCTCTTATAAGGTAGGCAGTAGGATCTCCAAAGGGACTTTGTCTAAGCACATGGATAATAGTATTTGGTACTATCCCTAAATCCAGCATTCGTTGTCTTGATAAGCCTATTGAACATAATTCTACCACTTGGACCTTTTTGCCTACGGCAATTTCTGTTAGTTTTATTGATGTATTTTCCATTTTATCACCTCTTCGCTAAGTTAAGGTATTTAGGCACATGATAATAACTAAGATGCCAAAGGCGATAGTATATTTATTGGAATGTGCCTTTGCATTATATTATGAATTTAAAGTTGAAATCGTCACTGAAAATAAAAAAAGTATAACCCATGTAAAATTAATTTTACGTGGGTTATACTTTTCTTATATGCCAAAATATATTCTGGCATACATGCTTTAAATATTTTAAATCTCATAATTACTCTAGAGTACTTGTCCCTTATTATTCTTGGGCTTCATATACAAGCTTAGACACTTGTGCGATAACTTCATTTGCTTCGGTCAGGTTCTGTGTGAAAACTACAAGAATATATGGATTTTCCTTATTTACAATGGCAATATCGTTTACACATTCGCCATAGTCGCCTATTTTATGAGCTACAATTGCCTTAGGAATATACTTATCTATCCTATCATGATACTCTGTTTTTTTCATGGTTTCAATCATAGCACTGTAGTATTTATTTTTATCAAGATTTAAATATAATTTTTCTAAGATTTTAAAAGAATCCTTTGGTGTAGTATTATTTCCACTATGTACTATAGGATGTGCAACGATTTTTTCGATATAATCATATTTATTTTCATTACCTACTTTTCTTAAAATCATATTTATAGCTATATTGTCCGAATACCTAATCGAATAGTCACTTAAGGTCTTGAGTGCAATAGGTTTACTTAAATCCGTTTCTTGAAGTATTCCTGCACCTTCTTCGAAATCGCCTTCTTTAAATAATAATTTTTCGTTTATATCAATTTTTTGTTCCTGAACCATATCATACATAAGCATGTTTATAGGTACTTTTATTGTACTAGCCGCTACGAACTGTTTGTCCTGATTTATTTCAATAAATTTTTTAGAATTTATATCATAGTAAACTAAACCAACTTTGTTTATATTTTCTCCTAAAAAAGTTTTAATCTCTTTTTCTAAGTTGTCTAACTGAGCTTGTTTCACAGCATTTTCTGCTACTTTACTTAGCTTGTGCTCTAATTCCTGTTTATACACTAGATCTTCATAGTCCATTTTAGATATGGCTTTGGATATTCCATAATTATTACTTTTATTATAAGTGGAAATATAATCAAACGTAGCAATATTTTCTCTAGCTACTATGGGCTGTTTACTTATACTTAATGTTGCAAAGAATGCCATTATTATTGTTAATGAAATGAAAAATTCCTTACCTTTCATCTAACCATTCCCCCTTGTCCATCTATGATAGGGATATCAATTATAAATCTTATCCCCTTAAAATCCTCTTACTATTAAAGCATATTTTTTCTATGCAATTATAATGACAATTTTACAAAAAATTTATAAATTTCCTTTCTAATAACTCCATTATACCTCAACTTTCGTCAAAACATTATATTTTTTTATTTTTCAATGAGAATAGTGACGGGATAGTGGGGACGGTTAATAACTGTTTAAATAATTAAATTATGCATAAGAATGTGAATATCATCTCGATCCATAGGCAATAATTTTAAAAAAAGCTTAGGAGTAGGGGTTGATTTTTTATGGCAAGAAAGGCAAGATTAAAGGCACCTGATGCTATATTTCATATTATGTGCAAAAGTATCAGCGAGGTAGATTTATTCAGGGATTCTGAAGATAAGGAAAAGTATTTATCACTTGTGAAGAAGTATAAAAAGCTCTATAATGTTAAAATTTACGGGTATTGCCTTATGGATAACCATGCACATTTATTGGTCGATGCTAATGGTGCAGATATATCAAAAGTCATGCACGGAATAAATTTTTCTTACGCAATGTACTTTAATAAAAAACATGAAAGAGATGGACATCTTTTTAAAGATAGATTCAAGAGTATAATAGTTGATAATGGCCAATACTTGAAGACTGTCTCCTTATATATACATAATAATCCTACAGATATAGGAGAATTTAAAGGTTGTCCTGAGAAATATGCTTTTTCTAGTTTAGGAATATATATTGGTAAAAGACGTGACCATTTCAACATAGTTGATTATGGATTTGTCTTGGGCTTTTTTGGCAATGACCTTGGCACTGCAAGGAAAAACTACTATAGTCTTGTTTTTGGATGCAACGATGAAAAATTAAAAGAAGAGATCGAATTTAAAGATGAAAAAACAGAATATAGAAGTGGAAGAAATGTACTTTTCAGATATTTCACGCCTGAAGATATAATAGATTTCATAACCTCAAAGATGAATGTATCAAAGCTTCTTCTTAATGTTAAGTATAGTAGAAAGCTTGTACATGCAAAAGCATTAACAATTGTTCTAATGAGGAGCCTTGGTAATTTAAAGTCCAGTGATATATCCATCATTCTTGGAAATATTACGCAGGCTAGAGTGTCTCAATTAACTGTCATAGGCATTGAATTAATTAGTACTGACGAAAAATATGAAAGTATTATCGGAGATTTTATTAAATGTTATACTTAGCAAATACTCATATACAGGTGCTTTATTATCTCTTTCATTATTAGCCTTGATACCTAATCTAAAGCTAATAATTAAATTTCATTTTAAATATTTACCCAAAAGATATATTCACTGTTCTGTTGTATTAACTACAAAAAATCTGAAAATAGTTGATACTTATTTTTAATATATTAAAATTGGACAATCATCTAAAATAAAGAAATATACGCATATATCCTAAAAGTAATTAAAACAAGCCGTTAATAAATGTATTTAAAAATTAAAAGGTAGAAGTTTTTCTTAAAAAACTTCTACCTTTTAAGGAATAGGCTAACTAATTGTTTCCGTCCCCCACTATTTAGCCCATTCTTTTATTAATTTATTAATCTAATTGTTAACCGTCCCTGTTCCTGTTAATTTATTAATCTAATTGTTAACCGTCCCTGTTCCTGTTCGTCCCTGTTTGTCAGTGTCCACTTGTCAGTCCAAGTGACTAACCCCTTTTAAAATAAACAATAACCACGCTACCCTTCCCTTCTTCACTTTTCACCTCTATGCTTGCTTTGTGAAGGATCAATATATTCTTTACTATGGTGAGCCCTATTCCTGTGCCTGCTGTTTCATGTCTACTTTTGTCTCCTCTATATAACCTCTCGAATATATAAGGTAGATCTTCCTTACTAATTCCAATGCCTGTATCTTTTATTTTTAATATTACTTTTTCATCTGCTTCTTTTAACGTAATATTTACTTTACCATTCTCTTTAGTAAACTTAACCGCATTTGAAAGTATATTAATAATTACTTGTTTTATTTTATCTGTATCCCCTAAAATATTGAATTGTTTGCTTATATCACATTCTAATGTCATTTTAAGATTCTTATTTTCTGCTACTAGTTCAAATTCATTTACAACTGAGGATAAAATATCCTTCAGTGAAATCTTCTCCATACTTAAACTGGTTTCTTCACTTTCAATTTCCTTTAGTCCATTTAAATTATCTATAAGTTTTCCAAACCTAATAACTTCTTCATTAAGATAAGATAGTCTCTCATTGTCCACTGGAAAAATACCATCGATCATTGCTTCAAAATTATTTTGGAGAATGTTAAGAGGCGTCCTAATTTCATGTGATATATCTGATATCAATCTTTTTCTAAGAACATCCTGATGTTGAAGCTTGTCTCCAAGTGTATTTATGCTATTTCTCAAATCCTCAAGTTCTAAAATATTGCTCTTATCCTGTGATCTTTCATCATAATTACCATTTGAAAGGTGAACTGATATCTTTGAAACTTGCCTAAGAGGATTAGAAAATTGCTTTGAAATAAATAAACTAATTAATATTGTTATTAAAATTGAAAGTAGAACACTTAAAATAATGCTCTTATTTATTGAGACCTTGAAATCTACATCTTCTTTGGATAATAGTACTGGTGCGTATTGTCCTATTTCTATATACCCTACAATTTTGCCCCCAGATTTTATATCGAAGGTGCTTGTATTATAAACTCCTCCATCTTTAACTTGCATATTGACATTCATGTTGTTAACAATTTCATTAGGATTCATTCCCCAAAGCACTTTGTTATTTACATCTTTAAGTGTAAGGCAATAGTTGCTCATATAAGCTTCATGGGAAATTTCTATTCCGGAAGTTTCCGACCACTTACCATTTTTCTTATATACATCTTCTAAATATGTAACTATTCTAGTATTCCTCTTATTCTGTATTTCCAATAAGTACTTGTTAAAGGTTGTTGATATTGTTATATTTACCAATAGCGTGGATATAAAAAGCGCCAATATAGCAGTACATACTAAAATAATACTTAATCTTTTTCTTATGCTTTGCATAAATTATTCACCACCAAATTTATAACCAATTCTAGTTACGGTTACTATATATTTAGGATTCCTGCTGTCCTCTTCTATCTTTTTACGTATGTTTTTAATATGTACATCTATTGTTCTATCAAACCCTTGAAAATCTATCCCCATAATTCTCTCAATGAGCTGCTCTCTGCTAAATACTTTGCCCCCATTAGATGAGAGAATATTTACTATGTCAAATTCATTTGGTGTAAGAGATATCTCCGCCCCGCGTACCTTAACTATTCTTTTTTCATAATTAATTTCCAAATCGCCATTATTATAAACTCTTGTTTCAGATTCATGTATATTAAGTCTTCTAAATAGCGCATTTACTCTTGCCGTTAGTTCTCGTGGGCTAAAAGGCTTAACTAAATACTCGTCTGCCCCAAGGTTTAATCCTTCTATCCTGTTTTCTAAAGTACTCTTTGCAGTAAGCATAAATATGTGAACCTGGGAAATTTTTCTTATAATACTGCACACTTCTTCCCCAGATATGTCTGGTAGCATTAAGTCTAATATAACTAAGCTGAATGGTATTTTCTCGAAAAGCCTTATGCCATCCATACCCTTTGTGGTGCAATAAACATTATACCCTGCTTTTTCGAGATATGCCTTCTGTATTTCCGAAACCTTTTCTTCATCCTCAATAATTAATATATTATCCATGTCAAATCACTCCTCTTTAAAATCCAATTTACAAATATTAATGAATATAGAAGCAATTAATTGTTAACCGTCCCCCACTATTTTTGATTTGTTTAATCATTTGTTAACCGTCCCCCATTATTTTGCACTATTCCCCTAAGATTTAGCATAGAATATAAATATATACTTTTTCCATCTAAATGCGCTACATTTTAAGGAGTTGATCCGATGAAAGTTAAATTTTGTAAGCATAATCAATGGAACGATACTGTTATTACTATGATAACTGAAACTCATCCAAATATAAAGATATCCATGAAAAAATGTTTTGGAAAGTGTCATAAATGTAAGTCACATCCTGTAGCTATGGTTAACAAGGAACTATTAGTGGGTAGTGATGAAGAAAATTTGTATGATATTATAATCAGCAAATTATTAATCCCTTAGACGCTTAAAAATAAATAACAAGTCAATATGCTAAGGCTAATGACTTGTTATTTATTTGAATGCCCGTCTGAGGGTATATTTTTTTGTTTTACTAGACTGGCAGTTACCTCACTCGTCTAGCTGTTATATAATCTGTTCTTGTCATAGGTGAAACTCTAACCACATCTCCGCTGCGAGGAGAATGAATATAATTATTATTCCCAGCATAAATTCCTGTATGCTGAGGATTATTGCCGCTTCCAAAAAACACTAAATCCCCCGGTTGAAGATTGTTTTTAGCTACCCGTATACCATCATTTATCTGATCAGATGTGGACCTTCCTACCGATATCCCAAAATGTCCATATACATATTGAGTAAATCCTGAGCAATCAAAGCCCGTAGAAGGTGATGTCCCAGCCCATAAATATGGTGTACCAAGAAAGTTAGAAGCATAGTCTATTATAGAATCTTTTGATAAATTAGTTGCTCCTCTTGAAGGCATAATTTTAGCCACTGATTTTTGCATTTCGCTTGGTTTTGTCGTGCTTTTATTTGATAATACTTGAGACTTACTTGTCCCATCTATAAGAAGATTCTCCTTGATATTTAGCTGGTTTATCAATTTTTTTTGTGATTCTTTAGCGAGGATTATCTTCTCTAACTTTAGATTGTTGTCTAACTGCAAATCTAGTAATTCAACCTTCGTATTATTTAAACAAATCTGGGTTTCATTTAATTTATCTTGGATGGCTTCAAACTCATTCATTATTTTTTCATCAAACTTTATTATTATTCTTATATTTTCTACTCTTGATATAAAATCTCCAAAACTCTCTGAATTTAGTAATATACTGGTATACCCCTCAAAGCCATTTATATACATGGTTCGCATTCTACTATCAAATAATTCTTGTTCCTTTTTTGCTTTATTTTCAACCATACTTATCTCTTCTGCTGCACTTTTAATTGCCTTCTCAGTTTGTAATATTTTAATTTTATTCTCCTCTGTTTTAGCCATATTTTTCTCAATTTCATTATCAAATTCTTCTATTTTTCTTTCAATTGCTTGACTTTCGGTTTGGATTTTAGTTAGTAAATCCTTCTGTGGTTGTAACTTAGCATTTGTCTCAGCCGCTAATGCAGTTATATTTAAAGTAAAAAATAAGGTTGTCACAATTGCCATATTTTTAAAAACATGCTTCATTTTACATCCCCCTCGTTGTTTAGGCTTTAATAATAAATCATACACAAAATGTATCAAAACCTTACGTAGTTTCTGTGAAGGTTTATTTTTTACTTAATTATACATTTATGTATTATTGTAGCATAAATATTTTCTATTGAACATACCTTATTAATATTTATTATTTTTTTTAGAAACAAAGAGCTGTGATTTTAAAAAATCACAGCTCTTTGTTTCTAATTATATGGTTGAATCCAATTTGTTTTTAAGAATTTTTCCTCAATTTCATCCGCTGGAAGAGGTTTGCTAAAATAATAGCCTTGAATCTGATTACAACCTATGCCTTGCAATAGTTTAATTTGTTCCTTTGTTTCTACTCCTTCGGCAATAACGTCTAAGTCAATTTTTTGTGCAAGTTGTATTATTCCATCTACTATGGCTTTTTCTCTTTCATTTGTAACAATATTATCGATAAAGGACTTATCTATTTTCAATGTATTTATAGGTAGCTGTTTTAAATAACTAAGAGAAGAATATCCTGTTCCAAAGTCATCTAAGGCAATGTTTATACCTAAGTCTCTGATTTCTGTAAGTAATTTAACACTCTTTTCAAAATTCTTCATGAGAATACTTTCTGTAATTTCCAGTTCCACAAATCTCGGATTCACTTCTGTTTCAGTTATAATCCTTTTTAGATTTTCTTCAAATTTGTCATTCTGAAGTTGAACTGCTGATAAGTTTATTGCAATAGTATCATATATATATCCTTTGCTTTTCCATAAATTACTTTGTAGGAAAGCAGTTTTTATAATCCAGTCACCCATAGGAATTATTAGTCCACTATTCTCTGCCACAGGTATAAACTCTGCGGGAGATATTCTTCCAAGCTCAGAATTGTTCCATCTTAAAAGTGCCTCAAACCCTTTTATTTTATTGTTTATAATGTCTATCTGTGGTTGATAATAAATTTCAAACTCATTATTTTGAAGTGCATTCCTTAAGCCTTTTTCTATTTCAACCCTTCTCACCACTATATCACTCATATTCTTATTAAAGAAAGAATATTTAGCTTTACCATTATATTTAGCACTGTACATTGCAGTGTCTGCATTTTTTAATAGTATATTAGTTTCGTTACCGTCATCCGGGAAAACAGTAATACCAATACTTGCTGAAGTATATACTTGTTTACCAGCTATACTTATTTCACAGTTTAGCACACCTAATATTTTTTCACATAGGTTGCTTATGATTGTGTAATCCTCAGTATTTTTCATTAAAATAAAAAATTCATCTCCGCCCACCCTTGCAACAAGATCCCCTTGTCTAATAGAGGCTTTTAGAGATATTGCAACCTCTTTCAGTAATTCATCTCCATAATCATGACCTAATGTATCATTAATCTCTTTAAAATTATCTAAATCAATAAACAATACAGCATGTTTAACGGTTTTATCCCTTCCATTAATAATCTCATTCCCCAGGGTATTAATAAATAGTCTTCTGTTAGGTATCTCTGTTAATATATCATAATACTTCAATTTATTAATTTTTTCTTCAAAATCCTTTTGTCCAGAAATATCTGTGACAGAGCCAGAAATTTTCGTTGCAATGCCCTTTTTATTTCTCAGGCACTTGCCTCTAATTAAAACCCATTTATCCCCTCCGCCGTTAAACATAATTTTAAGGCTGCTTTGATAATGTAATGTTTTACCACTAATGTGATCCTTAAAATCATTTACCGCAATTCTTCTATCTTCTTTTGAAACTAGCTTAAGCAAACCATTTAATGAGGTTATTGAATCTTTGTCATATCCCGTAATCTCACTAATTTTATCCGAAGAAAAAAATTCATTAGTTATAAGGTCAATTTCAAATATAGCGTCATTAGATCCTTCTAAAGCCAATTTATATCTTTCTTCACTTTTTTCAATTATTGCTTGTTTTTCATTCAATTCATCAAATTGTGCCCTTAGCTCCTCTTCTGCAGCTATTAATTGCACATAGGTAGCTTGAATTTCTTGATAATTCCCTTTTAATGTATGAGAATAAGAATTACTTTTCTTAGTAAATTCATTAATTAAAATATATATTATAAAAGACGATATTAAGACATATGCCCATCCTTTGATGGTTTGCACATGTACCATTAAAGATTTACTTTCAATAAGATAGTTTAAAATTCTATCTGAAAATAATATCCAAAGTCCACCAATTAAGGCATAAAACAAAGTTACTTTCAGTGGCATCCTTTTTAGTCCAGTATCATCTTGAAATAAACAATCAATATTAGGTACCTCATTATTCATCTTTAATTGTTTTTTTGCAATCTTATTTAAGTCAATTTTTTTTTCATTCACCTAGACTCCTCCTATTAACATTTACAGTGCAATTCAGCCCGTTTTATATTTTATTTTCACTTTAACATTATCCTTTATAATTATCGTCAAATTATGATTTTTATTAATAGTTTTCAACAATTTATATTTAATTTTTTTTAAAAAAATTAAGGTTTCTATAATTAATTGCAGGAAGTATAATTATACAATATAAACCATAAATTTGTATATACTTATATAATAGAATAATTTTCAATAAATTTCATCCTATATTTTAGCTAATATTGTTAAAATTTATGTTTGTAACCTTATCGTAATGTATTATAATATAATATATCGTATTATATTATATATCGGTAAATATTTAATAAAGGAGCTTATGAAATGAAAAAAAACAATGTACTTGCCACTATTCTTTTTATTATATTATTTTTAGGTTCAATATTTGTTTATTTTATAAATAATAGCAAAATTAAAGATACTACAATAGAAAATGATTATTTAAAAACCAAATTTCAGTCCCTAAAATCTGAAAATAAAAATTTAAAGGAAATTAATTATCAGCTCCTTAAAACAAATGCGAAGGTTGAAGAAAAAGTTAGTAAATTAAAAATTACTTTAAATTAATATAAGAAAATTAAAATAAATTAAAAAAGGAAGGTTGTACTATGAGAACTTCAAGAAAAAGGAAAAAGGGTTCAATATCACTTCTATTAGTAAAAGTTTTTATTCTTACTTTATTTATTTCTTCAATTGTGAAAGCAGCTGTTGGTGAAGCAACCGTTGTAAAAAGTGTAAATGAAAGTGCTTTATTACATAAAGAAATAAACCAAATGCATTCCCATAATGAGAAGTTAAGATCAGAAAATAAAAATCTTCAAAGCAGTATCAAAAAAAATGAAACTTCCTATAAACAAACTTCACAAAATGCAAAAATAGCTTATTTAACTTTTGATGATGGGCCATCAGCAAACACACTAGAGATATTAAAAATCCTAAAACAATATGACATAAAAGCTACTTTTTTTGTAAATGGTCACCCTAATTTAAGGTATTTATATAAGCAAATTTCTGATGATGGACATGCCTTGGCAAATCATACTTATAGTCATGATTATAAAAATGTTTATTCATCTGTGGAAAATTATAAAAGAGATACAAAAAAATTAGATGACTTTCTTACTGAAGTAACTGGCAAGGAATCTAATCATATTTTAAGATATCCGGGTGGATCTAATAATAATATCAGTTCTGATTACGGTGGTAAGGAAATAATGACTGCCATAATTAAAGAGATGAATGCATCAGGCTATAAATACTTTGATTGGAATGTTGATTCTAGCGATGCTTCCACCTATCGTCAAAACAAAAATATTATTGTACAAGCAGTTTTGAATCAAAGTAGTCAAATTAAGCACCCCATTATATTGATGCATGATTTAGAACCAAAGACTACTACTGTACAAGCCTTACCTGAAATCATTCAGGGTCTCAAAAATCAAGGATTTATCTTTGATGTACTTTCTAAGGATATTTATGCACCACAATTTAAAGTAGTAACATAAACGAATCATATAACATAGACTAATATTATTGTTACCTTGACATTCTTATTGTAAGTGCTATAATTACTCTTAATTAAATAATTTAATACTGCGAAGAGAAAAGTAAGCCATATACCGTTTACAGAGAGAGAATACATTAGCTGAAAGTGTTCTTAAATGGAAGTAGCTGAAGACTACCTCTGAGTGACTCCAATAAAGTCCGGTAATTCCGTTATAATTATAAAGTGGTTTATTTTTATAAACAATTTGGGTGGAACCGCGGGAAATTATAATCTCGTCCCTTTTCTATAGTTAGAATTGGGATGAGGTTTTTTTTGTTTTATAAAAAATAAAAAATATGTTTTTAAAAACTTGTGCATAATATTATGCTCTAGTTATTTTTTTAAGATACCTTGGAAGGTAAAAAAGAAAGGAGTAATATATATGATAAATATTAAATTAAAAGATGGTTCAATGAAAGCTTATGAATCTGGAATGACAGTAATCGAAATTGCGAGAGATATTAGCGAGGGACTTGCAAGAGTTGCTTGTGCTGGCATGGTCAATGGTAAAACTGTAGATTTACGTTTCGAAGTTACTGAGGACTCTGAACTTAGTATATTAACTTTTGATGATGAGGAAGGCAAAAGAGCCTTCAGACATAGTGCTACTCACATTTTAGCTCAAGCAGTAAAAAGATTATTTCCTAGTACAAAACTTGCCATAGGACCTGCTATAGATGGAGGTTTCTACTACGATTTTGATAAACAAGGTTCTTTCTCTGCTGAGGAAATTAAACAAATAGAAGAAGAAATGAAGAAAATTGTTAAAGAAGATTTACAAATAGAAAGATTTGAACTTTCAAGGGCTGAAGCCATAGCTTTAATGGAAGAAAAAGATGAAAATTTTAAAGTTCAATTAATCGAAGATCTACCAGTGGATGCAGTTTTATCCTTCTACAAACATGGAGAATTTACAGATCTTTGTGCAGGTCCACATTTAATGTCTACAAAGTATGTAAAAGCCTTTAAACTTACTCAAGTTGCAGGAGCATACTGGAGAGGTAGCGAAAAAAACAAAATGCTTAGTCGTATATACGGAACTGCCTTTACAAAAAAATCTGATTTAGATGCTCATATAGAAAGAGTGGAAGAAGCTAAAAAAAGAGACCATAACAAGCTTGGGCGTGAACTAAAATTCTTTACAACTTCTGATGTTATTGGTCAAGGTTTACCACTACTTATGCCTAATGGTGCAAGGGTAATCCAACTACTCGAACGTTTTGTTGAAGATGAAGAGCAAAAAAGAGGCTATGTTATAACTAAGACTCCTCTTTTGGCTAAGAGCGATTTATATAAAATGTCTGGTCACTGGGATCATTATAAAGACGGAATGTTTGTCCTTGGGGATGAATCTAAAGAAGAGGAAGTTATGGCACTTCGCCCAATGACTTGCCCATTCCAATTCACAATTTATAATGCTGATCAAAAGAGTTATCGTGACCTTCCAATTAGATATGCTGAAACTTCAACATTGTTTAGAAATGAGTCTTCAGGTGAAATGCATGGTCTTATCAGGGTACGACAATTTACTATATCTGAGGGTCATTTAATTGTTAGGCCTGATCAACTAGAACAAGAATTTAAGGATGTTGTAGCTTTAATTAACTATTTCATGGAAACATTAGGGCTCCAAGATGATATCACTTATAGATTCTCTAAAGGGGATCCAAATGACAAAGAAAAATATATCGACAACCCAGCAGCTTGGGCAGATACTGAATCTAAGATGAAGGATATACTAGACCACTTAGGAATAAACTATAAAACAGCTATTGGTGAAGCTGCTTTCTACGGCCCTAAGCTTGACCTTCAAATCAAAAATGTTCATGGTAAAGAAGATACTATAATTACTGTACAAATTGACTTCTCACTACCAGAAAGATTTGATATGTCTTATGTTGATAAAGATGGAGTTAAAAAACGTCCATATGTTATCCATAGAACTTCAATTGGTTGCTATGAGAGAACACTTGCCCTTTTAATAGAAAAATATGCAGGTGCTTTCCCAACTTGGCTTGCACCATTACAGGTTAAGGTATTACCTATTTCTGAAAAGTATCATGATTATGCAGATACGGTAGTAGCAAAGCTCAAAGCAGCGAACATCAGAGTAGAGGGAGACTTTAGAGCAGAAAAAATCGGATACAAAATCCGTGAAGCTCGTAATGAAAGAGCACCTTTCATGCTAATAGTTGGTGAAAAAGAAGCTGAATTAAATGAAGTTTCTGTTAGAAGTCGCAGAAATGATGATGAAGGTGCAATTGCACTAGATTCCTTTATTGCACGAATTAAAAATGAAATAGAAACTAGACTATTATAATAAAAACCGGTTCAGGAATTCCTGAACCGGTTTTTATTATGTTTGTTAAATATTATATTTTGTTTAAACCTTAAAAGAACTTTTTAAAGACACTACTCTGTTAAACACTAGTTTATCTTGCGACGTATACCTAGAATCTACATTGAAATATCCATGTCTAAAGAATTGGAATTTATCCTGTGGCTTTGACTCCTCCATGCTTGGTTCTACAAATCCTTGCAAAATTTCCATTGAATTTGGATTAATTTGATTTAAGAAAGTCTTTCCTTCTTCTTGCTCTTCATCTAAAATTAAAGGCTCATATAACCTAAATTCTGCTGACACTGCATTTGTTGTATCTACCCAATGGATTGTTCCTTTAACTTTTCTTCCTGTAAATCCACTGCCGCTCTTAGTTTCAATATCATAAGTACAATGTATTTCGCATACATTCCCCTCTGAATCTTTAACAAAATCATTACATTTTATAAAATATGCTCCCTTGAGTCTTACTTCGTTTCCAGGAAACAATCTAAAATATTTCTTTGGTGGATGCTCTACAAAATCTTCTTGTTCTATATATATTTCTTTTGAGAATGATACTTGACGAGTTCCCATAGATGCATCATCTTGATTATTCTCAATTTCTAGCATTTCAACTTGAGATTCTGGGTAGTTTGTAATAACTACTTTTAATGGTTTTAGAATTGCCATAGTCCTAGGTGTTTTTGCGCTTAAATCTTCTCTTATAAAATGCTCAAGCATTTGGCCATCTACTGTACTGTTAGATTTTGCAACTCCAATTTCTCTGCAGAAATTACGTATAGCATTTGCAGTGTAGCCACGACGTCTAAGTCCAGCTATAGTTGGCATACGTGGGTCATCCCAAGCATCTACTATGCCCTCGTCTACTAATTGCTTAAGATTTCTTTTACTCATTACAGTATTTGTTATATTTAATCTTGCAAATTCTATTTGTCTTGGTTTATGTTCCATTTCACAATTGTTTATAACCCAGTCATATAGAGGGCGATGATCTTCAAATTCTAAGGTACAAATTGAATGTGTAATTCCTTCAATCGCATCTTCAATTGGATGCGCATAATCGTACATAGGGTAAATACACCATTTATCACCTGTATTATGATGCTCTGCATGAGACATACGATAAATTATTGGATCTCTCATGTTTATATTAGGTGAGCTCATATCGATTTTAGCTCTTAGAACCTTTTCTCCGTCTGCAAATTCACCTTTTCTCATACGGTCAAATAGATCTAAGTTTTCTTCCACAGTTCTATTCTTATATGGGCTCTCTTTTCCTGGCTCTCTTAGTGTTCCTCTGTATTCTTTCATCTCACCCGCTGTTAAATCACAAACATATGCTTTGTTATTTTTTATTAGTAATACAGCACGATCATACATTTCATCAAAATAGTTTGATGCAAAAAATAGTTCATCCCACTCATATCCAAGCCATTTTATGTCCTCTTCTATGGAATTAACGTACTCTTTATCTTCCTTTGCTGGGTTCGTATCATCAAAACGTAAGTTTGTCTTACCTTTAAATTCATCTGCTAATTCAAAATTTAAAATAATTGATTTTGCATGCCCAATGTGCAAATATCCATTTGGTTCTGGTGGAAAACGAGTTATGATTTCACTATGTTTTCCGCTTTCTAAATCATCCATAACAATATTTCTTATAAAATTTGATGAAATAGTTTTGTTTTCCATATTTGTCACCTTCCTTTTAATCTGACTTATGCGTAAGTTTTACGGATAATTTTATTATTTGTAAGCGCCTTACAAGCAAATAATCATACTTGTAAGCTAGTATACTTGTAATTTCGCTGGCTTTTAAATTTTCTCTATATTCTAATAAATATATCACAAAAATAGATTTTTTCCTAGGATTTTTATGGTATTTTATATAATTCTCCTTCTAAAGTGGTTATCCTCAAGATAATTTAATGTTCCACATATTACAATTTCCGCCTTTATAAGGCGTTGTTTTAATGCACCTATGCCCTATAAACACAAGTTCTTTGCTTTTTTCTAACAAGTCTATTAGAGCAGCACCATAAGTAAGCTGATTATCATATACCGTAGATTCTGATTGTACAAATCCCATTTTTTCTAAAGCTGTAGAGGTTTTTCCACAAATATGAATCATGCCATGATTTGACTTTTCCTTAACTGTTTTCAATATACTATAAGTAGCTTTTCCACTTATCTCACTAAATATCTTTGGACCAACTATGTCCAAAGCTCCAGCTGGGTCGCCATAGGATATTATGCTTGCGCCACTCTTAAAGCCTTCCATAATATATTCCACAATACTATTTTCAATGACTTTTATAAAATCATCAATAATTTTTCTGTTTTTTCTTATGCCTTTATAAAATACTACTGGATCCATAAGTGAGGATATTATTGTCATTGGACCTACTACATTTAAAACCGTTATTTCTCCTTGGCTACTTAATTCTTCCACTGCTGCGAGTACTTTATGTATGCGTCCTTTTGTAAATTCAATTTCTTTAATATTCTTTAATCCTTCTAAGTTATCAAATGCATATTTATTAACTCTTGGACCTATTTTTTCATCTCCAAGTTTTATGTCCCCGCCTAGAGCTTCTGCTTCTACCGTTACACAAAAGGGTAATCTACATAAACCATCCCTATTATGTTTTTTTAGTTCTATAGATAGTTTTACCATATCACCCGAGTTATTATGTATCTCTGGAAATTTTAATCTTAAATCTTCAATAATTTCTTCTGGTATTTGTTCAAAATTATCTCCAACGCACTTAAAATCCAATTTATCCTGCATTTTTACCTCCTAGGTGCCACCCACTTGGGTGGCACTACATTTTTTCTAAGAAAATCCCAAGCATTTCGTAAATAGTTTCTCGTAGCCCTCCATGGTAGAAAGCTCAAAATAATTTACATCTTTAGCTATAGTTTCTATTTCATTTCTTACCTGTTGTGATAATAAACACATGGCTGCCCCAGATTTAGATGAGTTTCCCACATAAGTTATTTTGTCCCTTAAGTCTTCCGGAATTAGGCCTATACCTATTAAGCTATCCACATTTAAATGTTTACCAAATTGTCCTGCAATAATCACCTCTTGTAAATCTAACATATCTATTTGCATTAAATTAAGTAACGCATAAAAACCAGATGAAATAGCCCCTTTTGCCAATTGCACCTGACGAATATCCTTTTGTGTTATATATATTTCCACAGTTCCCATTGCAATATGTATCTTTCGTTTCCCATTTTCCTCTACTATTAAATGTTGTAGACCAGGATTGATTTCCAATACTTCCTCTTTCTTTTTTATACGGCCAGTTTTTCCAATAAGTCTTACCCGCCATATCTCTGAAATACACTCCAAAATTCCGCTACCACAAATACCTACAGGGCTTTTATTACCTATTACTTTTAAGCTTATTTTATCTTCATAAATTTTTATACCTTCAATGGCACCTTCTGCCGCTCTCATGCCACAGCTAATATTCATACCCTCCAGTGCCGGCCCCGCAGCACAGGAGCAGGAAGAAAGTTGTCCGGCCTTTGATATTACTATTTCCCCGTTAGTTCCTATATCAATAAACAATACGTTTTTATCTACTTTTGAAAGCTTTGAAACTACTATTCCTGCTGTAATATCTCCGCCTATAAAACTAGACACTGAGGGCAGACAGTATACCCTACCAAAGGGTGATATATTTATGGAAAGGCTCCCTGCTGAAATATTTTGAGCCTTTTTAAACACTGGTGTATAGGGCGCTTTTCCTATAGAATTTGTATTAACACCTAATAGTAAGTGCAGCATGGTTGCGTTTGCAGCTATTGTTATTTCATATATACTAGGAGTTTCTATACCTTTCTCTTGGCATAACTTCGAAATTAAGCTATTTAAGCAATTGATAATGCCCTTATGTAATAGCTCTAACCCCTTAGGATTATACTGAACAAAGGCAATTCGAGAAAGTACATCTAACCCATACTCTGTTTGAGGATTTATTTCACTCACTGAGGCAATTTCTTCCCCAACCACTAAGTCCACTAGTGATGCTACAACAGTTGTGGTTCCAATATCCACAGCTATTCCATAAGTTTCTTCTATAGTGTTACCTGCTTCTATGCCTATAATATCTTCACCTGAATTAACTGTAGTAAATTCACCCTGCTGAAAAACCTCTGGCAAAAGTTTAAGTAAATCAATGTTATTAAGTTGTATTTTCTGCTGAACAACCTCTTCTATTATTTCTGTATAGGATAAATCTTTTTTAAAGCTTTCTTTCATAAGTTTGTAAGTTTTTTTGTGTATCATTGGATTTATATTTAGAGAAGGCATATACCCCTGCGTTAAAATTTCATGTTTAATGTTTTTGTCTTCTAATAATCCTACGGTTAAATCACTTTGAGGTTTTACATAGCAAGCTAACCGTATTCCCTGAACTATTTCTTCTTTTGTCAAATGGATAGCTTCTTCCTCTGTTGGCTGATTTATCTCACCTTTTAAGATTCTTATTTTACATTTCCCACAGCTGCCCTGTCCACCACATGGACCCTCCATGCCTATTCCCTTTTCTTGTATTATATTTAATAGGGAAATTTTCCTTATAAATTCATATTTTTCTCCAGTATTTGCAATTGTTAAATAACTCATATTATATTACCTCATTGTTTATTTCCTATATTATATTTTCTCTATTGATTAACTGTATCTATTTCTATATTATTTATTATATTAATTCACTATATCTTCCTACTATATTCTTTTGCCGCATCTACCATACTTCGAATATTATCCATACTGGTTTTTGTACCTATTCCGCAAGCAGGAGATAAAATATCACACCCACCATTCATACAATTCTCAGCTATAGTTTTTATATCTTCCCTAGAATTATTCTCTAGCGCAAAGGTGCTTACATTTCCCATAATAACTTTATTATCAACAAACTCTACCATTTGAGTAACATTAGTTATTGCATCAAAACTTATAACATTACTATGTAGCTCCTTTAGTTCACTGTATATACCTTTCAATCTTCCACAAATATGAATGATGGTTCCACCCGCGCAATCTTCTTTTAGTGCATCAATTATTGCGTTCAAATAAGGCAAAGCAAATTCTCTAAACATTTTGGGGCCTAATATTTCACCAGTTCCGCTAGGATCAGAAATAGTTAAAATATCTGCTCCAGCTTCTAACTGCGCTTTCCCAAAGATAATAAGATTCTCACAAACAAATTTCATAAGTTTATGAGCTTCTTTCGGACTTTTCCGAAGCTCCTTATAATAAACCATAGGTTCCATTAGTGAAGAAGCTAAACTCACAGGTCCTGTTAAATTTGCCACTATAGGTACCTGTGGATTTTTTGCTTTTAGAATTTTAATTGCATCTAACACCACTTTTGCTCTACCCACATTTACATCTATATCGGTCAATTTACCCCATTCAAAAGCATTATTAATTGGATACTTAGTAACCCTAGGCTCATTAATTTTCGTACCCATATATACATACGCTCCCATGGCTTCTGCTTCTACTGTCATGCAAAATGGCACTCCAAAATTCTCAAAGCCACCATTTTCGTAAACACCCAAACTAAGGTCTGCCATCATTCCAGCATCACTATGAGCTTCTGGCCACTTAACTCCTGTAATATCCATTAACTCTTCCGTTATCATATTCATCATTCCACCAGGGCAAATGCAAGGTGGACGATCCACCTTTTCCCCTTTTAAAACCCTAAACAATCTTTCCTTTGGAGTAATCATATTTTAACGGCTTCCTTTGCTTTATTAACCAAATTCTTTGCCGTTTTAGCAGCTTTAGATGCATCCGCGGTATATACATCTGCTCCTATTTTTTCAGCAAAGCTAGATGATACCGGGCCTCCTCCTATCATAACCATAATTTTATCTCTTAAATTCTCACTCTCTAATATTTTAATAACCTCTTCCATACCGCACATAGTTGTAGTCATAAGCGTAGATAGGCATATAATATCTGCATTTATTTCCACTGCCTTTTCTACAAACTTAATAGCAGGTACATCTCTACCCAAATCTTCTACATAAAAACCTTCAGTTTCCATCATAATCTTAACCAAGTTCTTACCTATATCATGGGTATCACCTTCTACTACACCTATGACTACCTTATGTTTTTTATCCCCATCTTTACTTTTTAAATGAGGCTTTAATATATCAAGACCTGCATACATAGCATCTGAGCAAATTAATAATTCTGGAATATAATATTCTTCCTCGTCGTATAATTGTCCCGCTCTACGCATTCCATGAGCGAGTCCCATATCAATACCCTCGTAAGCATCAAAATTATTTTCAATAAATTGTTTAGTGATTTCTATAGTATTCTCCTCTTCCATGTCTACCACGGAATCAGAAATTGCTTGTAATAATTTTTCTTTTAAATCTGACATATATTACTACTGGTTTTTTAATCTAAATATATCTAAACATTTAATTTAAAAACCAGTATCCACCTCACTTTCTAATTTTAAAATTTATGAAAAACCTACTGCTTACCACAAGCCCTTTGGGTGGCAATATCTACTGTAATCAACTTGCCACTTGCCACGTGGATGGCACTAGCTCCTTCGACCATATATTCTTGCTGAATCCATAAGTGCTATTATTTTATCTGGGTGGGTTCCTATAGGTATATCGCAACCTGAGCTTAAAACAAATCCTTTTGGACTATCTGCTGCTTTACTTATACACAATTTTCCTGCATTATGTATATCTTCAATAGTTCCTCTTAATATAGTTTCAACTGGAGCTACATTTCCTATTAAGCAAACCTTATCTCCGAATTGCTCTTTAAGTTCGCCTATGTCATCAATATTGTCCAAACTTAAATTTGCAATACCAACCTCCACCATATCTGCCCATATTTTTTTAGTTGTGCCACAGATGTGTAGGGTGGTGCCACTTCCTCGTCTTTCAATAATTCTATCCATACATTTTTTCAAATATGGCTTTGCAAATTCTCTGAAGGTCCTTGCGCTAATCATAGTGCCAGAAGCAACAGGTTCAGCTATACTTGGACTTAAGCCTAAATCGCATACTGCATCAATATAGTTAATAACACTTTGGGTGGATAGCTCAAGTAGCTTATGTACCATTTCAGGGTTTCTAGTTATATCCTTTAGAAAATCCTCTGTTCCTCTTAGAAAAGCCGCAGTAGTAAAGGGGCCTCCCATAGAACTTCCTACGAATACTTCATGCCCAATTCTTCCACTCGTTACCTTAAGTGCTTCAAGAAAATATGATATTCTTCCATCCTTATAAGGATTTAAAGGTGATAATTTACCTAAATCCTTATAGTCTCTTAATATAGGACTGCTAAAATATGGGGTACCATTTTCAGGAAACTTAAATTCACTTCCCATAGCTTCAGGTATACCCTGGAGTCCTGGACCAATCCCTATGCTATCAGGTCTAATCGTTTCAAAGCTTTTCACTGCTACATCTATAATCACTTCTGTTGAAAAATTATGTTCTTTGATTGTATGTCCAAAAAGTGGTGCACAGGCTTCCCCTAAAAATGGACTACAAGGGATTCTATCAATTTGTTTTCCAGCTGAAAAAGCTTCCATTCTTTCTCTGGGCGTCATTTCATCTGGCTTTATAATTTGATTCATCTTAATTCCTCCTCAAAAAATTGTAGGGTTAAATATTTTTAGGCTTCTGAAAAAAATAGAATAACATACTCGCTTGTTACTTTTTCCAGAGGCCTTATAGGATTACATCCCTACTATAATGTTTTATTCTTAGAGTGGTTAATTGTAACCTTTTTACTCTAGTTAAATTAATACACATAAAGCTTACACTCTACTTTAATCATATGCAAATTGGTTTTTCAAATAGGTATTGCCTCATCTATAGCTATTTTTTATATGATTTGTTATGTTCGATTTCTCTGTTGACTTAACAATATATACATGATACTTTGTTAAAGGCATGAAAAGATATGAAGGTTATGCAAACTAAGGGTCAAAAGTACATTATAAATTTTTGTGGTAACGTAGACATCTTTTTGCCTCATAGAGAAAAGACAAGTCTATTTTTTTGTGCTATTTTAGGCTATGGATCACCGCAGGTGATGATTTAATTAAATATAAAGAGGAGTGATTTGTAATGTCGGAGAAAAAAAAGAGAGAGACCTTTTCATCAGGATTTGCAGTATTTTTCGCAACCTTAGGTTCAGCAGTAGGTTTAGGTAATATATGGAAAGTTCCTTATTTAACAGGAGCCAATGGTGGAGGAGCTTTTCTCTTAATATATGTTTTATGTGTTGCATTGGTTGGTATCCCAATTATGGTATGTGAATTTTACATCGGTAGAAAATCAAGAAAAAATGCAGTGGGAGCTTTTGAAGAGTTAAAGGCTGCAAAAGGTTGGAAAAGTATTGGATTTATAGGGGTAGTTTCAGCCTTTCTAATTATGTTTTTCTATAGTTGTGTTGCGGGTTGGGTTTATTCCTATGTTTTCAAAGCAATAAAGGGTGATTTCGCGGGGGTAACCTCAGCTACCTCTTCCACAAAATTCATGTCAACACTAGTTGGACCAATGCCTCCACTTGTATGGCAGTTTATAGTTCTTGCAGTAGTTTCATTAGTTTTACTTGCAGGCGTTAAAAATGGTATTGAAAGAATAACAAAAACACTTATGCCTGTATTATTTATACTAATTCTTATATGTGATGTAACTGCATTAACACTTCCTGGGGCATCAGAAGGATTAAGATTTTTATTCCATGTGGACTTTTCACAGATAAATGGAGCTGTTATATTAACTGCTCTTGGACTAGCATTTTTCAAATTGTCATTGGGAATGGGAATAATGATTACATATGGAAGTTATTTTACACAAAATAATAATATGATAGCAACTTCAGCAAGGGTTGCAATGTCAGACACACTAGTTTCAATACTTGCAGGAATTGCAATATTCCCAGCCGTATTCTCCTTTGGTATGAAACCTAGTGAAGGCGCTGGACTTTTATTTAAAACCATTCCACTTGTATTCTCAAAAATGCCTTTTGGTAATGTACTATTAGTAGCATTTTTCTTATTAACTGCTATTGCAGCTACAACAGCAATGATATCAAATGTCCAAGTTCCGGTTGCATATTTTACGGAAGAAAAAGGCATGGGCAGAAAAAGCGCAGTATTACTTACAACAGGCATAATGATGTCCATTGGAATACTAGCAACATTATCTGCTCATCCATCAAGTGTCCTTGGTAATATTCATATCTTAGGACAAAAGGGATTCTTCGATTCCTTTGATTACTTATCTTCAAATATATTACTTCCAGTAGGCGGGCTTTTAACAGCAATCTTTGTTGGATACTTTGTTAAAAAGGAAGATTTTAAATTAGAGCTATCCAATCAAGGAACTTTAAATAATGGTGCTGTAATAAATGTTTTGTACGTATTTATTAAATTTATCACACCAATTCTACTTATAATTGTTTTCTTGAATTCGATAGGGATAATTAAATTATAAATAAAAAATATTTAAGCTAAATTAGGGGCTGTTTTAATGTAGAATCTACTTTCTAAATTAAAATAGCCTCATTTAGTTATGTTCTCTGTAATTTTAGAGATATCTTATTCTTTCCTCTACAGTCTCAATGTACTCAACATCTTCTAATTTGCTTAAAGCACCTTCTACTAATACACCGTCTTTAATTCTAGCATAAAGAATTACACCTCTGTTTATGTCTTCATCCCACTCAAAATCAGTCATCACGCAATGGCTGAGAAAAAAAGAAAAAGAGACTTAACCTCAGTTACACCCTCAACAAAATTCATTGCAACCCTTCTTTGGCTAATACCATAAAATTAATTTGTAGCATATATACTTGTAATATGCTAAAATGTTACAAAATGTATTAATATAATGTAATATATTACAATATTTGTAGTATATATATATATATCCTTTTATTATATTTTTACTTCAACAAACTAATTTCTAATTATATTTTAATTAAACTAAGGAGGACTTAAATCAGTGAAAAACATACAAATTATGGCGATAGACGTTTATCATCCTGAGAAACAGGTAGATAATAGTTTTTATTTTGAACATTTTAAAAAACAAGGAAAAGATATTTCAGGCTTATTAAAAGCTCTTGGAAGAGAAAAAAGATATATTATAGACAATGACGACGAAAACACTCTTACTATGGGTATAGAAGTAGCCAAAAGAGTATTAAAGCTTGCCAAATTAGGAGGAAAAGATATTGACATGGTGTTATTTTCTTCTCAATTTCCCGAATATACCGCCCCAAGCCAATCACTTATAGTCCATAATGCAATAAAAGGAAAAGAAGATTGCATGTGTATGGATACTAATGCGAGTTGTGTTGGCATGTTGGTAACAGTTGAAAGTACTATACGGGCTATGATGAGTAATCCTTATGTAAAAAAAGCATTAATTGTAGGGTCTGATTATGTTTCAATTCACTGTAGCAAAGATGATGAAATGACTTACCCTCTAACTGGAGACGGAGCGTGCGCTATTATTTTAGAAAAAACAGAAGAAGACAGCGGGTTCGTAGATAGCTTGTGTAAAAGCAATGGTGCTACATGGGACTTAGTTAAATACCCAGGCTGTGGCATTTCAAATATATATAAAGAAAATATATCATCTGAAGATAGAAGGATGGATTTCACACCTTTTGACGGTACATTTGCGATTGATTATGCAGTATCTTCAATTCATACACTATTAGATAGAAACAAGCTTAAAATGGAAGATATAAATAGCTATTGTTTTTCTCAATATGCAAAAGTATTTCAAACCCTTGGTTCAGAAAAGTTAGGAGTAAATATAAATAAATTCATTTATATAGGTGACGTATATGGATATACGGGAACAACCAGTCCATTTATAGCATTATATGAAGGAATCAAAACTGGTAAGATAAAAAGAGGAGACCTTGTTTGTTTATGGTCAGTTGGTACTCATTGGACTATATGTACTATGCTTATAAGATATTAAAAAAAACGTGGAGATTTCCACGTTTTTTTAATTAAATAGCTTTAAAATTCAGAAGACCGACTTCTTTTGCAATTCTCGCTGATTGCATTTTCATTACAATATTTGTTCCACAATCAATTATCACTTCTTTAAAATCATCCTTCTTGTATTGTTGAACACAGCCCTTTAGCATTTCAGTCATATCAATTCCTGATTTTGCATCTTTTCCTGAAACTTTTAACTCCTTGCCGTCAAACAATAGTTTATATTCCTTTGGATTAATACTTTTGAGAATTTCAGTATATTCCTGTAAAAAGACATTAGCATCGGTAGGTCCAAAAGAACCAGAAACCTCTACAAATAATGTTTTACTTGTTTTGTCTAATTTTAATTGGAATTTCTTTTCGTTAGATATTGTCATTATAAAACACAACCTTTGTATATATTTTTTAATCACATTAAAATATTTATAATATTTTATATTAAAATTATTATCAACTTTATTATATATTAAAATTAACACTTTGTGAAGTAGTTACGAAGAAATAAATTCATTTTGTGGAACTTGTTTCCACATATTTTTTTACCATTTTTATTGTTAAAAATGATAATATCCTTATGGCTAAAGTTAAATGTAAAATTAAATGCTTATTATGTTTTGAAGTTTTTTGAATGTAACACAATTACGCTCGTATTACATTGTGTAGAGTCAACAATCCAAGACATAAAACAGATAAATCGTCTTTGATTTTGCGTGAATTTTTAGGAAAAAACAATTATAATAATTCTTTAACTTGAGAATACAATTAAAAATATGTAATAATATAACTAACCAGTAATCTAGTGAAAGGAGATGGTAACATTGATCATAACTAGGAGGTGGCTTTTGACCTAAAAAGGTTAAAAGTTTACCATTAAATCTGAGGTAGCTAACAATTAATAATTTTTAGCTACCTCAGATCAATACTAGGAGGCTACCTGCCTCCTTTTATATGAACTTTGCCACGTGGGTGTCACCAATTATTATTGACATAAAAGGATTTTTATACTAAAATGTAATTGTGTGAATAATCAATTTAAACATAAAAATAATTCAGATGAAGGAGATGTTGATATATGATGAATTTAATTGTAGCTTTTGAGGTGCTTAATCAATAACTGAATATTGTTCGAAAGGCAACATAAAATTTTGTAGTTAAGTTTTTTACTATATCTATAAAATATGAAATTGGGTTCAGTGACCCATTATTTTGTGTGCTTTCGAAATATAATTAATAACCGTCATCTGAAACGTTAAAACGAATTTAAAGTTTGGCAGAATGCACGAAGTTATCGTGTTTTTTTATTGCCTTTTTTAATATTCCCGTGGATGGTTTTTATATCCACGGGATTTTTCTATAGAAAAATAAATAAGATAACATTTCATAGTTGTTATCCCTACAAATAAATACAGGAGGTGGTTTCAATGGGAATTTCTAATACTTTATTGATTATCAGTGAAAATAAAGAGGAGGAATTTTATATTGTGTTACAAGAATGGGAAGGATGTATTGCCAGCAGCACTTTTAAAGGAACTGCAAAAGTATATTCAAGGAGAGATTATATATATTCCAAAAGAGGCTAATGTTCGGAAGGCTTGGGGTGAGAATAATGGTACTCGTAATATTCTAAGAAAACGTAATATGGAAATATATAAATTTTATAAAGCTGGAACTACAATTACTAAACTTACAGAATCTTATAATCTATCAGAGGATAGCATTAGAAAGATAATTTCCAACGGCAATTCAGAAGGTAAGTCCATCATTTCTGCAAGTGGAGAGAATTACTATAAGAAGGTCAAATTTTAATGGGAGTGAAAATCTCCTTCTGAAGTCGTTGGTATTGCAGCTTCGAAGTAGATGATTAATATGAATAATGAAAAGTCAAAATTAAATGCATAGGAGAGGATATTTATTTATAGTTTAAAACAATTAGGCTGGGACGAATTTTATAAAGAAGAATTTGATACTTTTATAGAAGATGGTTATACCGTCGCAAGAGTTTTTGCAGAGCATAAGCATATTTATAAACTTTATACAGAGAATGGGGAAATGCTTTCTGAAATATCAGGCAAACTAAGACATGAGGCAATAAGTGACGAGGAATTTCCAACAGTTGGAGACTTTGTAGTAGTAAGTCTTAGAACTTCTGAAATGAGAGCTACTATTCATAAAGTGCTTCCTAGGAAAAGTAAGTTTTCAAGGAAGGTTGCGGGGATTAATACTAAGGAGCAAATTGTTGCTTCAAATATAGATACAATTTTTCTTGTAAATTCCTTAAATAAGGATTTTAATGCGAGAAGAATAGAGCGCTATTTAATTATGGCCTGGGAGAGCAACGCTGATCCAGTTATTTTGCTTAGTAAAGCTGATTTATGTGAAGATTTAGACTCGAAGCTAAAACAAACAGAAAAAGTAGCTATGGGAGTACCAATTCATGTAATAAGTGCAATTGATGCCAGGGGCATGGTTGAACTAAATCAGTATCTACAGCCCGGTAAAACCATAGCACTGCTGGGTTCTTCAGGGGTTGGTAAATCTACCTTGCTTAATTACCTAGCGGGAGACGTGGTTCAAGAGACAAAGGAAGTTCGAGCCTATGATGATAGAGGAAGACACACCTCAACCTCTAGAGAGATGTTTATTTTAGATAGTGGGGCTATTATGATAGATACCCCCGGAATGAGAGAGTTACAGCTATGGGGTGGCACTGAAGGTATAAGTGAAGCCTTTGAAGATATAGAAGCCTTAGCCGCCCAATGTAGGTTTTCTGATTGCTTGCATAAAAAAGAGCCGGGTTGCGCCATAAAGCAAGCTATTGAAGATGGTATTATGGATGAAAAAAGATATAAAAGCTACTTAGCCCTACAAAAGGAAGCCAAAATATTCCAAAGGAAACAGAATGAAATAAATAGAATAGCGGGGAGCAAAAAGAGTAAAGAATATATAGATCATAAGTATCGCGGGCTTTAATTATTTAAAAAAAGTAGCGAAAGTATGAAATTTCTCCTACGTGCCTTGCAAACGAACTTGAAACTGGAAATTCGATTAAGAAATTCTAATTTCAACAGCTTCTTCGTATCGTATTGCAAGTCACTCTGGACAAATTTCATACTTTTAATTTTATCTAATCATATAAATCCACTCATAGAAGTAAGAAATTATCCTTCTGAGATGTCAATGACTATTATAACTTATAATTACGAAGGTGAAAGGACGTAGGAATGTTATAGATAGTAGTGCATTCGTTAACAGCATTTAAGTTTATTGAAAAATCTATCTTTTAGCCGTTATGCTGTGAATTTTTATCTGTCATTATCTTAAAGATAAATCTATATAAGTATATGAACTATTGGTATTAACATAAATTTTAGATATAATAAAAGTATATACATATTTATTATGCACTTTTATAAAATGGGGGTGGCTTAAATGAAATTTAATAAAAAAGACTTATTAATCTTAATAATACCAGTAATTATTTCAGTACTACTTATACCTATTTTACCGGATAAAATTCCTATGCAATGGAGTTTAGAAGGTACTGTGAATTGGTATTTAGATAAGAAATTCTCTTTCATCATTGGGATGTTTCCATTTATATTATACGAATTAATAAAACTACGTAGGTGAACCTATTACCCTTTCACCGATTCGGACAAAAAAATACTCCCTATTAAATAAGGAGTAAAAATCTTCTTCATGTTGCTCAGCTACATGAAAAAGATTTGCAAGAGTATAACGAGGTATTCATTCAAAGTGGTCTTCACTGTGTAATATAATTGTTTTATTTCTTCCGCTATTTTTTGCGGAATATAAATTTTTATCTGCCTTATTTATAAGTTCATCAATGGTAATTTTCTCATTCATAGTGATATAGCCACCAAAACTTGATGTTATTTTAATTTTTATATCTTTATATTCAAAAACATTTTCTTGAACTAATTTCCTAATTTTCTCTATTACTTCAAATGCATTATTGCCATCAGTATTCCTTAGAACTATTAGAAACTCTTCCCCACCGTATCTCCCAACCCAATCTGAGTCACTTCTTACAGATGATGAAAGAATCTTTGCAAAATCCTTTAAAACCCAGTCTCCTACAACATGTCCATAATTATCATTTACATCTTTAAAAAAATCTAAATCTGCCATAACTACACATAGTGGCTTGTTACTAATCATGCTATCATTTATATCTAATTGAAGTCTTTCATTTATATATCTTCTATTATACATTCCCGTAAGTTCGTCTCTAATTGCAGCATCATTCATTTCTTTTATTAAATTTTCAATATTGATTATTTTTTTTTCATTATTAATTATGCTTCCCGTTTGCGATACATCCTTTAACATTTCTACAATATATACTTTATCTTCTATAGTAACAGGAGAAGAAATAATAAGGAAAACTTTTGCTCCTATTACCTCCATTTTTATAAAAGTATCATTTTCAAGACAAGCTCTCATGGAAATACAATTCTTACAATATCCATCTGTTTTCCAAAACCCAAAACATGAATCTGCTACTATTTCGGTATTACCTCCTTCGAAATTCACGACTTTCTTATTAATTGGATCTACAACTCTTACTGTATCATATAAATTTTTAAATATTGACAATCTTTCTTTGATTATTTCAATAATCTCCATATCAAGCTCCTTTATAAATCTTCATTTTCAGTCAAAAACTTCTCATTATTTTCCGGTTTTCACCATTTATCTATGATTATTCATAATTTTCAATTATATAATAATGAGCTATATACTCTTTTATATGACACCAATCATATATATTATACATTGTTTTTAGTATATTGCATATATCTTATTTCCTATAATATTCAAAATATTCAAATAAATATTTTGAATATTTGTTGCACTTATGAACAACGTTCACTATAATATATATATATATATTTTCTTAGCTAATAATAAATATTTTATAAAGGAGTGATAAATTTGAAAAATAAGAAATTCACCATACTACCCATATTTTTTACTGTATTTTTAGATCTGCTAGGTCTTGGTATTGTAATTCCCATATTACCAGCGGTTCTATTAGATCCTCGCTCCGCAGTATTACCTTTTAGTTATGATTTCTCAACTAGAACCTTAATATATGGGTTCTTAATAGCCTCTTACCCCTTGGCTCAATTTTTCGGTGCCCCTATTTTAGGTGCCTTAGCTGACCAAAAGGGAAGAAAAAAGCTATTAACAGTTTCATTAATCGGAACCCTAGTTGGTTATGTTTTATTTGCTCTTGGAATCATATATAGTAATATTTACCTTTTGTTTATTGGCAGAATCTTAGATGGCTTTACTGGTGGTAACATCTCTATTGCACAATCTGCTATAGCTGATATCAGCACTCCAGAAACAAAATCTCGAAATTTTGGACTTATAGGTATGGCTTTTGGTTTAGGTTTTATTATTGGGCCTTACGTAGGTGGAAAGATCGCAGATCCTTCTATTGTAAGCTGGTTTACTTACGCTACACCATTTTGGCTTTCCGTTATACTAACATCAATAAATATATTGTTAGTTTTATTGTACTTCCCAGAAACCTTAGTTAAAGCAACGCAAGCGACTAAAGTTAGCTTACTTACGGGTTTTAAGAATATTAAAAAGGCTTTCTCTTATAAGGAATTAAGAACTATGTTTTTAGTTGCTTTTCTATTAACTGTAGGTTTTAATTTCTTCACTCAGTTTTTCCAAGTATTTCTAATAGGTAAATTTCAATTTAATCAGTCTAAAATAGGTGATTTATTTGCTTATATGGGACTTTGGATTGCAGTTACTCAAGGTGCAATTTTGCGCCCCTTATCTAAAAAATTTAAGCCTATGAGCATCTTAAGTGTTTCCATAATATTATTAGCTTTAACCTTCCCACTATTGTTAATACCTACTAAAGCTATTTGGATTTACGTATTGATACCTTTTATAGCTATATTTCAAGGACTTACTCAACCAAATAGCACAGCCATTATCTCTAATTTAGCAGACAAGGATAAGCAAGGAGAAATTTTAGGTATAAACCAATCTATTTTGTCTCTTGCTCAAGCTATACCTCCAATTATTGCGGGTTTTATAACTTCTATAAGTATAAACCTCCCTACAATATTTGCAGCTGGCAGTACTTTACTTGCATGGATTGTCTTTAAATTATTCTTTATTAAAGAACAAAAACTTAAAAATTCAAAAGTTGCAGATGTGGCTATAGACCGTGTCGCTGAAGAATAGAATTTTCTACAATAAACAAAAAAAGGAATGGTTTGTATTACAACCCATTCCTTTTTGTTTATTGATTTAGAAATCATAGTGACCTACCCGGGTGATACTTACAACTTGCCACTTGCCACGTGGGTGGCACTAAATTTTCGTAAAGAAAATGGCTTCATAGTATGCATCTGGCAAAGAATTTTCATCTAAATTAAGCTCTTTTGAAATTTTTGATACCTCATCCCATTGTCCATTTTCATAGGCTACAATTAAATTGAGTAATTTACTATAGCTATTATCATTAATTCCATTTAAAGCATCCTTTACTTCAACGGGTATTAATAATTCCTGCAGTACTTCCTCTAAGGGCCTATCTAAGAGCAAATCTATCATAGACAACATTCCTACCAAATAAGCATTAAAAGGGTTAAATTTTTTCCCCATTTTACTCGCAATTAATTCTGCAAACCTTGCTCTTGTTAAAGAATTAATTATTAGGATTTCAGGCTTATCTTCTCCCATAATCCTAAAGACCATTAAATATAGCCAATCTTTTATTTCTTTTTCTCCAAGAAGTGCCAGTGCTTGTTTCATTGACTTTATTTCACTTACAAAACCATAATTTGCTGAATTTATGAGTTTTAATAGTTTAAAGGATAAGGATACATCTTTTTTTATTAAATTCTCTATGCTATCTATTGCGAATTTATTACTACTGATTTCATGCAATAGTTTCATATAAACAGCCTTGTTTTCTGATATCCTTTTGCCTGAAAGTATTGTAGGTTTACTAAAATAGTAACCCTGAAAGTATGTATATCCCAGGGATAATGCTTCATTAAACTCTTCCATAGTTTCAACTTTTTCTGCAAGGAACTTTATATGTTTAGAGTTCACCTGTTCCATTATTTTTCTTCTTTGGGATCCTTTAGTTACCTGAAAATCCACCTTAATAATATCTGCTATTTCTATTAGTTCTCTATATTTATTAGAATAGACAAAATCATCTAAGGCTATAGTATAGCCTGATGCTTTCAATTTTTTACATAGATCTAATACTTCCTCTGTAGGCTCTATATTCTCCAGTATCTCAACTATAACTGATTGAGGAGGCAAAACCTCAAAAATGTCAGATTTTAATATATTTTCGGTGAAGTTAATAAAAGCCTTTTTACCACCAGTTACTTTATCAATCCCTATATTTACAAAGCTATTTCTTATAACTGCAATGGTCGCTTTATCTCCATCATCGCTTTGGTATATGTTTTTTTCACTATCTCTAAATAATAATTCATATCCAACTAATTTATCATTTCTATCAAGAATGGGTTGTCTGGCTAGAAAAACGTCCATGCTTTTATCCTCCTATGTTAATTTATACTTTAGTTAATTTTCATCTTCATGCCTTAATTTAATAATTTGCCACAGGATTCGTACTTGCCACGCGAGTGGCACTTATATTTATCTTTCATGGCTCCTAATTCTCAATTCCCTTCATATATTTAACAATTAATTCGTCTAAATTCCTACTTGTAATAAGCCTTTGTTCTTGCACTTCGGTATTCTGGTCTGTACAGCAGATTTCATTTAAAATATCTCTTAGATCATTTATTCGTTTGTTGAGATCTTCCATTGTAATATTATTAAGGGTTAAATTACTCATATGCACCTCGCCTCGCAAATATGCATAATTGCTACTATTTCAATTATACATCTATTAATTTTATTTGTTACTATTTCTATTATACATTTATTTACACCTTTTAACAATATATTTCAACAAATGGTTATTTTTTTTAATTTTTATAAATATAAGTAAAAAAACCATTCAAAAATCATATTAGTACTAATATATATTATATTAATATTCAGATAAAATGATGGTTCCACAAAATTAAAAACCCATTTCTTAATTAAATTAAGAAATGGGTTTTTTATTTAGTCTTTATTATATTTCCATTATTATTGGTATAATTATAGGTCTTCTCTTAGTTTTTATATATAAAAACTGACCTAATGCATTTCTTATGCAAGATTTTATTACTGCCCATTCTTTAATCTTATTATCTAAACATTGCTCTAACTCTTTTCTAACAATGTCCCTAGCTTCATTAATAAGTTCATTAGATTCTTTCATGTATACAAATCCTCTAGTTATTATATCCGGTCCTGCTAGGATACTATAAGTTTCTCTTTCTATAGTAACTACAACAGTAAGAATACCCTCTTCAGCTAAGTGTTTTCTGTCTCTAAGTACAATATTCCCAACGTCTCCTACGCCAAGTCCATCTACCATTATAGCTCCAGTTTGTACTCTTCCAGCGAATTTACATTCATTTTGTGATACTTCTAATATTTGTCCTGTTTCTCCAATGAAAATATTATCAGGATTCATTCCTATTCTTTCTGCCAGTTGCGCGTGTTGTTTTAAGTGTCTAAATTCACCATGTACTGGCATAAAGAATTTAGGGCGAACTAATGTGTGAATTAATTTTAATTCTTCTTGACAAGCATGCCCAGAAACATGGATTTCTTCTGTAGTGTTATATATTACATTAGCACCTTTTTTGAATAATTCATTTATAACATTGTATATGAATTTTTCATTTCCAGGAATAGGTGATGCAGATATAATGATTAAATCACCCTTTTGTATTTCAATACTCCTATGCGTTGATGATGCCATTCTTGTTAATGCAGCAAGGGGTTCACCTTGACTACCAGTAGTTACTATTGTTACCTTTTCATTAGGATAATTATGAATCTCTGCCACAGTAATTATAGCTTCTGGTGGTATATGCAAATATCCAAGTTCAATAGCTACTTGTGAGATTCTCTCCATACTTCTTCCACTAAAGGCTATTTTTCTTCCAACTAAAATTGAAGCATTGGCAATTTGTTGTATTCTATGGATATTTGATGCAAATGAAGCTACTATTATTCTGCCATCTGCCTTTTGGAATAGTTTATTTAAATTTTCTCCAATTACTTTCTCAGATATAGTAAATCCAGGACGTTCAACATTAGTACTATCAGCCATTAATAATAGTACTCCTTGACCACCTAATTTTGCAAAACGCTCTAAATCTATAACTTCTCCATCAATAGGAGTATAATCTATTTTGAAATCTCCTGTGTGTATAATTCTACCAATAGGCGTATGAATAGCAATAGAGCAAGCGTCTGCTATACTATGACTAACTCTTATAAATTCTACACTAAGCTTTTCTAGCTTTACAATATCACCAGGTTTTACTACATTTAGCGTGCAGTCTGCTATTATCCCGTGTTCCTGCAATTTATTTTCTACAAGTCCTAAGGTTAAACGTGTTCCATATACCGGAACATTGATTTGTTTCAAAATATAAGGTAAAGCGCCTATGTGATCCTCATGACCGTGGGTTAGAAAAATTCCTTTTACCTTGTCTCTATTCTCTAGAAGATATGTTACATCTGGAATAACTAAATCCACTCCATACATATCTGCATCTGGAAAAGAAATTCCACAATCTATAACAACAATTTCATCTTTGTATTCTATTGCAGTAATATTCTTTCCAATTTCTCCAAGTCCACCTAGTGGAATAATTCTGATTTTATTTTTAACTTTGCTTTTATAATTATTATTATTCAATATTTTCCCGATTTCTAAATATTAAGCAATCTATTCATCCAATATTTTCGTTCTGTCGACTAAACAGCATGGTGTATCACAGGATTCAACTACTTAGGTTCGCTATGTTATTTATAGCAGGTCTGTTATACAAACTGTTCTGCTATACAAACAGTTCTGTTATACAAATAGTTCTGTTATACAAACAGTACCGTTATAAAAACACACTATTCCAAGTATTTTATTCCTATTAACTAACCATAAATCAGGATTTTCACCTACCCTTTTTTTATATTTTTGTTAATACAGTTATGTCTTTTCCTTTCTTAAATTATTTTTAAAGAAACCTATATTTCAAAGTGTTGCTTTTTAAGTAAACATCACTCTCTTTATTTAACTATATATTTTGTAATACTTTAATTATCTAATTAAATGCGATTAACTTTAATAAATTTATAAAAACTCCAATTGTATTAATTAAATATAATTATACCATATTACATTTGATTATATTCGATTATATTCGATTATAATATAATAAAGGTTGAGAAATAATTTCTCAACCTGAAAATTACACTTTTTACAGTGTGAATTATTCTTAAAAGGTGCTCTCACCAATTTCTTTTAACATCTTTAAACCCATGGATTTCCTATGTTTCAAAGACCTCTTATTTGTCTTTTCTATAACGAAAAATGCAATTTGAAGAAAATATGGCACTTTATAATAGTGTGCACTATTTTTCCTACAAATTGCCTTTTAAGTTATTTATCTATAATGAATTGCTTTTTAAATAGTCCGCCTTGTTTCGTATAGTGCAAAATATATTCTTTTTCATAAACATTATGTATTTCTAGATTTGTAATCCCTTTTGTTTTTAAAACTAATTTTACTTTATTAAATTCATCTATTTCTGATTTGTTAATTAGCATTGTGGAGAAAAGTGTTTTTGAATAGGTAGCCCAAGTCTCTAAAAGGTCGTCAATTGGTGTGTTTACATCTATATTCATTTATCTTCCTCCTTATATAATATGGATAATATTATTATATCTATTGCATGTTTTTTCTTGTGTACTTCTATTATATATAATTCATGATATATAATCAACTTACTTTATAATTTATATTGATTTATGGCATTATATTTGCTATAATATCTCTTCCCTGTAAACGTTTTAACGATATTATAGCTATTTATAATTATTAACCACTTTATAAATTTTAATACATAAAGGAACAAACAAGTCAGTATGTCAGGTTTTTTTTCTTATTGCTTAATCATCTGGCAACAATTTTTCGCCTGCTATTTTAATACCAATGGCTCCTAATGGTGCTGTAATAAATATAGATAATACCGCAATTGCTAATATAAGTTCCCCCGATTTTACTCCAGAAGCTAGAGGTACCGCGCCCATAGCTGCCTGAACAGTAGCTTTAGGAATATATGAAATCACACAAAACAGCCTCTCTTTTGCATTTAAATTAGTTCCCAGAAGTGATATTAATACCCCTATGCTTCTAGCTACTAACCCAAGGATAATGATAATTATCCCTAATACACCAGAACTTACGGCAACGTATATGTTAACCTGTGCTCCCACTAATACGAAAAGAAAAATTTCTGCAATTACCCATACCTTATTAAGTTTTAAGGATAGCCTATTCGCTGCTGTAGAGTGTTTTTCTAACAATACAAACCCAATAGTCATTACCCCTAGAAGACTTGCAATGGGTACTATATTCACAAATACATCTTCAACTCCTGTGAGCATTATTGCTGATGCTATTAATATAAAAGTTTTCTTAGTATCCCGTATGTGATATTTTTTAAATATTAACGTTAATACAATTCCTACAATAACACCTATTGTTATTCCAAGTAATATAGATATAGGAATCTCCAATATTTTCATTGGAATATTTACATTTTTACCAGTGTACAAGCCTAAGAAGGCTGAAAATATAGTTATTGCAAAAACATCATCAATTGATGCCCCTGCTAGTATTATGGTTGGTATGCCTTTTTTTTCTCCTTTTCCTCTGGATATAAAATTAAGCATAGGTGGTACAACTACCGCCGGTGAAACTGCCGCTATTATAAATCCAAGCATCCCAGCCTCAATTTTTGATATTCCAAGTGCATAACTTGCTATAAACATTATGCTTAGCCCTTCAAAAATACCAGGTATGCAACTCATTTTTAATGCAGGAACACCTACTTTATTCAAAGTTTCCTTTTTAATTCCAAGACCCGCTCTTAATAAAATAATAATCAGTGCAATTTTTCTTAAATCCGGAGAAATTCTAAGTATGTCCTTGCTTATTATATTTGCTCCATAGGGTCCTAGTAACAAACCAAGGATTAACATTCCAAGCAGCCCAGGAAGCTTTAATTTAACAAATAACTTATTGAATATTAGTCCTAAAATAATTATAATTGCTAAACTCATTGCCATTTTGTAATCACTACCTTTCCTTCGAAATTTTTCCATAATAAAAGACTCCTACTTAAAGCCAAGCTCTAAGTAGGAGTCATTAATTGCAAAATCGCAATAGTTAAGGTGAACTCCATCACCTATTTTATAAATATATTATACTATATTTATAATCAAAATCAATAATTATTTTAGAATATATATTCTAAAATGTCCAATTTAAATTAACTTGTCCATATCTAAAATTACTTGACTCTTCTAGCAGTAAGGTAATCACTTCTTGTAAGTGCTGATATTTTAACCACATCTCCAGTACTTGGCGAGTGAATATATGAGTTATTACCTACATACATTCCCACATGATGTGGACTTCCAGATCCAAAGAAAATCAAATCTCCTGGCTCTAAATTATCTCTAGCTACATAGGAACCTTCATTTACCTGTGTTGTGGTAGATCTACTCATGGAAACTCCAAAATGACCATATACATATTTCACAAAACCAGAACAATCAAAACTACTAGGACCATTAGCCCCCCAAGCGTATGGTGTTCCTAAAAAATTACTTGCATAAGCCACTACGGAACTCGAGCTAAGTGATGAGGATCCTCTAGATGGGGTATATTTAGGTGCCTTTGCTTTTATTTGATTTATTTGCACCATAGCAACATTTACGATAGCTTGTCCATCACTAACTTGACCAGCATATAATTCTCGTTGCACCTTAGCTTCTGCAATTAGTATTTCTTGTTCTTTCTTCTTACCTTCAAGCTTCACTATTTTGTTTTTATTATCAGTTGTCAAAAGCACTAGCTTAGTTTTTTCAGCTTCAAGCGTTTGCCTTTGATTTTCAATTCCATTTTTTTTATCTGTTAATTCTCCAATAATTTTATTATCATATTCAACAATCTTTTTGATGTTTTCAACTCTTGAAATAAGATCCTCTATTCCCTCAGAATCTAATAAAACTTCTAAATAACTATCCACACCATTCATATACATGCTTCGCATTCTCTTATTAAATAGGTCTTCTTCTTCTTTAATATTAACTTCTGCAAATTCTATATCTTTTGTTGTTTTTTCTATCTTTTTCTGAGTTTGACCCATTTGAACTTTTGATTTATCCATTTCTGCATAAATTTTTTCTATATTTGAATCCAATTTTTCAATGGAAATTTGTATATCCTCTACCTTGTTTTGTGCTTGCTCATAGGTGTCCTTTTTATTTCTAAAACTATCTGATAATGGTTCTGCAAATATGGTTATACTCATTGTAGTAACTAATCCAATTGTCACTATCAACGATATTATACTTTTACGCAACCAAATCCCCCCCTATTTAATATATGTAAATATCTATAAAATGTAAACGTTCTTAAATCAACATTTTTATTGTACCACTATTTTACACTAAGGTTCAATAAAAAACATAATTTATTTTAAAACACTATTTATGTTCATATTGTACATAAATAAAGTAATTCTTTTATATTATGAATTATATTCTCACTTTTCTCTGCTTTTACCATAAAAAAGCCCCCAATAATTAGAGAACTATGTCTAATTATTTGGAGCAATTTATATCCTATAGTGTATTTGATAAGTTTTTATACTAATAAATCTTTTAACTTATCACCTTTGATTTCATCAGGACTCCAAGGTATTACAGCAAATTTACCCTTAGCATTTGCGTCAACCTTGTTAATCCATTCTATTTCATTGCTGGCCTTTGCAGATAGCAGTTTATTCGTAGTAACTGTGGCATGCAGTGATGAGTTTATAATCCACCATTTTGTGGCAATCTTTGCACGTTTCAAATCTTCTTCAAGACGCATTGCTTCATATATAGGTGTAGCTTCAGCAAGGGTTACAATTATGACTTCAGTTTCATCAGCGTTTCGGAGCCTTGGCAATAGCCTTTTAACAGATTCCGGGATATCCCCCTGTGAGCGCTTGATTTCTTGGTTATAGCTTTGTGTGGAGTCAAGTAGCAAGAGAGTGTGCCCTGTTGGAGCTGTGTCCACTACAACAATTTGATCTTCTGCCTTATCTACTATTTGTGCAAAGGCTCTAAACACTGCAATCTCCTGTGTACATGGTGACCTAAGGTCCTCCTCTACATAGGCAATATCCTCATCAGCCATGGTTTCTCTTGCCTTGGATAGCACTTCTTCCTTATATTTTTCAAGTTCAGCTTGCTCATCAATGTGACTCATAGTTATATTGCTACTCTCATTAATTACAAATTTTAGATGAGCCGCGGGGTCAGTTGTGGTAAGGTGAATTTTTTTGCCTCTTGCAGATAATCCTAGTGCAATAGCCGCTGCAATTGTAGTTTTACCTACTCCGCCCTTTCCCATGGTAAAAATAACTTTTTTATTGCTTTTGTATAGATCCTCAATGACATCTTTAAGCTGTGGAATTGTTTCAGCTTTTATCTTTTCACTACTGATACTGTAATTGTCTTTGGTAAGTAATGCACGCACATTTTCCATACCAGTTATATTGTAGGCTCTGAGCGGTACCATGTAGGTGGTAATTCCCTGTAAGCCCTGTGGCATTGCCTGGAGTGATTTTTGCTGTTTCTGGTACAGACTTTCAGATACACTGTCATCATAGGAATTCAGTACACCATTGATTATCATAGTTTGATTGTTTACACCGATTTCTGAAAGTTCTTTTGAGGCTCTTTCTGCTTCTTTAAGAGGTGTCATTTCAGGACGTGAAATAAGCATAAGCGTTGTTAAAGCTCCATCACTTAAGGTTTCTACTGCCTTTTTATAGATTTCTTTTTTACTCTCCAGACCAGATAGTTGCCCTAAACAAGATGCGCCATGAGTGTTTTCGCTAATAAAATTACTCCAGGCTGACGGTAATTGAAGCATTCTAAGAGTATGACCCGTGGGAGCCGTATCGAATATAATATGGTCATATTTTTCCTGGACTTTTTCATCCGTTATAAATTTCGAAAATTCGTTGAAGGCCGCAATCTCAACGGTACAAGAACCAGAAAGCTGTTCTTCCATATTATTAAGCACTGAATCAGGTAATTTGCCACGGTAAGGGGCAATAACGCTCTCTCTGTGCTCTGCTGCTGCCTTTATTGGGTCAAGATTAGCAACGACAAGATTTGGCACCTCTTTAATTGGTATACCTTTATTAGTAAGTTCAGTGTTAAAAACGTCCTGCAAATTTGATGCAGGGTCAGTACTAATAAGAAGCACTTTTTTTCCTCTATCAGCAAGATTAACTGCTGTAGCGCAAGCCGTTGAAGTTTTACCTACGCCTCCCTTCCCTGTATAAAATAAATATTTTGTAAGTTTAATATTTTGTGGATTAAAAATTTCCATGTTTTATTACCTCCATTTTATTATCCATTAATTTTAAATACCAAACCACTCCATATGGGATTGGTTTGGCATTTGTTTAATTCTCAATTTTCATAAACTTCAGTATTAGCAACAGTCCCCGCCAGAGCATCCACATCCCCCTGATTTAGGAGCCGCTTTTATTTTAAAACTCTTAGGTTTTTCGCCTATAAAACTCATTGGAACCTCTAAAAATTTCACTACCTCTTCATTTGTTGGATATCTTCCTACTAACACTATTTCACCGTCTAAGATAGTAATCGGCATCTCATCAACACCTTTTTCGGTAATGAACTTATTAATCACTTTATTATCTACAAACTCCTGCGGTGAACCTGAGAGGTTAAATCTCTCCACCTCAACACCATTCTTCTTTAATGCACTAAGGACAGTTGAAATCCTAAGAAGTTCAGCATCAACACCTACCCCACAAAGTCCTGTGGAACAACACATAGCAGCTTCAAATATTTGCATTTTTTTCATTGATAATCTCTCCAATCATTTTTTATTAGTTTTAGCACTTTTAACATTTTCAATATATTTAACACTCATAAATATTATTTGTTATGAGTTACTGACTGTGGAAACCACTGGGTGGTTTTGTTTGCTATTCTTACAAGAATCAGCATCACTGGTACCTCAACTAATACGCCTACCACTGTAGCAAGCGCTGCTGGTGAGTCCATACCGAACAGTGAAATGGCAACGGCAACTGATAGTTCAAAAAAATTTGATGCTCCTATCATTCCAGCCGGTGCAGCAATATCATGTGCTAGCTTTAGCTTTCTACCTGCTAAATAAGCAATAAAGAAAATCAAAAATGTTTGAATAGTTAGTGGTACGGCAATTAATAAAATGTGTAGTGGATTATTTATTATGGTTTCACCTTGGAATGAGAATAACAATACTAACATAAGTAGTAATCCAATAGTAGTTGCATTATCAAACTTGTGCAGGAAGGCATTTTCAAAATACTCTAAGCCTCTTTTTTTTGTTACCATAATCCTAGTTAAAATGCCGAAAACTAGAGGGACAACAACAAATAAAACCACTGATAAAACTAGTGTGTCCCAAGGAACAGTAATATTGCTGACACCTAAAAGAAATTTCACGATAGGTATAAATGCAACCAAAATAATTAAATCATTGGTGGCTACTTGCACAACGGTATAAGCAGGATTACCTTTGGTCAGATGACTCCATACAAATACCATAGCGGTGCAAGGAGCCGCTCCTAGCAAGATTGTTCCTGCAAGATATTGCGTAGCTAGTTCCGGTGCTATAAACGCTTTAAATACCACAAAAAAGAAAAATGAAGATATTGCATACATTGTAAATGGTTTTATAAGCCAATTTGATATCCACGTTACATATAATCCCTTTGGCTCCTTTCTAACATTCTTAATGCTTTTAAAGTCTACCTTCATCATCATGGGATAAATCATTACCCAAATAAGTATAGCTGTAGGTATGGAAACCCTGGCATACTCAAACTGATTTAAGAATTCCGGAATCCCTGGAATAAACTTGCCAATAAGCACTCCTACTACCATACAAATAGCTACCCAAACCGTTAAATACCTCGCGAAGAATCCAATCTCAGGTGTTTTTACTTCACTCATAATCAATCACTCCCTAATTTCACAATAATTTTATAAATTATAATTTCATTTTCACATCACATAAACATTGAAGTTTTGATTTAGCCAGTTTTTCACAATCACTATTATAGAAAGGTAATTGTTTCAGTTCTTTTGTTAAATAAGCAAACAGATCAGGTTTTTCCTCTATAAAGTTATTATCTATCTTGTAGTACACCCATTGTGCTTTCTTGTAGGCTTCAAGTATTCCACACTTTTTAAGTGCTGTTAGATGCCTAGAAGCATTTGACTGGGTCATATTTAGACAATCCTCAATTTCACATACGCACATTTCACCTTCTAAAAGGAGTGCCAGTATGCGAAGTCGATTTTCCTCTGACAATGCTTTAAATATATCAACCACTGTTTTCACCTCCTACCGTATCTTTATATACTCATGCACTCATATACTATGCGTTTAAAACACCCTTGTTACAATGATTTCACAGTTTATATTGCTTTCTTTAAAAAGTACTAACAACATACTACCACACCACTTCTCCACTTAACTCAATTTCATTGTTTTCAATTCTTTTCTTTAAGTCTTTTATTTTTCCTTCGATTATTTTTGCTGTCTTTATAAATTCCTCATCAGATTTTCCAGTTGGGTCATCTAGTCCCCAGTCTTCTTCATGCCTATGAGCCATTATTGGACAGACTACATTACATCCCATTTTTATTACAACATCGGCTTCTGGTATATCGTCAATTAATTTTGATGTGTGAGTTTCATTCATGTCTATTTTATATAAATCCTTTATTATTCTCACCGCATCTTGATTAATTTGAGGCTTAGTTTCAGTACCTGCTGAATGAGATTCAAACACCTCTGACCCAAACAACACTCCCAGCGCTTCTGCCATCTGTGATCTACAAGAATTGTGAACACATATAAATGCTACCTTTGGCATCATAAAATAACCCTCCCTTTTGTTATATATAATAGTATTAATTTTAAAACACAATTTGAATATTCGCATATTCGTTTATACTCATATTCTAATATTAACTGCATGTTTTGTCAACATTTAAAAGGTGCCATCCACGTGGCAAGTGGCATGTGGTGACACCTAAAATATTGGCATCTATTTATAAGATTAAAAATATAGTATAATAACTTGAATAAAGCCATGGACAACAACGAATTATTATGTTGAATAAAATTATATACATATTAAATTTATATGCGGGGGGAAATTTATATGGAAAGTGAAAATAAAAAATTAGATACTGAAAGAATTGTAAATGAAATATTAGAACAAGGTGAGATGTTTAATGATATTGAAGAAGATTTATTACATGAACTAATAGGAAATAAGATATCCAAAGATAACGTAATTGCTCATGCAAAGACCCTTACTTTTGGCAATAAAATGGCGGATAAAATAGCAGCCTCCGTAGGAAGCTGGACTTTTATAATAATTGCATTATCAATTATATCAATATGGATAGCCTTCAATTCCATTTTCAAAAATTTATTTGACCCCTTTCCATTTATACTTCTTAATTTAGTACTATCTTGCATTGCCGCTATACAAGCTCCTGTAATCATGATGAGTCAAAATAGACAGGAAGATAAAGATAGAATAAAATCAACAAATGATTATAAAATAAATCTTAAATCAGAATTAATTATTCAAGATTTGCATAAGAAAATGGATATACTAATTCAAAACCAAAAAATATTAGTAGAGAATCAATCTAAAATGGTAGAATACATCGATAGTTTACCAAAATAAAGTGCCATCCACATGGCAAGTGGCAAGTTAATAATTACAATGCTTATAGACTAAGGGTTTTTAAATGACAAATAGCAAGTTGCAAACTGCAACTTGCTATTTGTGTTTACCTCATAAATAAGGTAGTGGCACATGACTTCCTAACTTTAATAATTTTCAGAAAACACCTCAAAGTATGCTTTTGGATGTGCACAAGCTGGGCATATTTCTGGAGCACTTTTTCCTTCAGAAATATAACCACAATTACTACATATCCAATTAACTGAAGTTTCTTTATTGAACACTGTATTATTTTCTATATTACTTAATAGTTGTCTATATCTTGCCTCGTGATGCTTTTCAATCTCAACAATTTTCCTATAAACAAAAGCAACATCTGCAAACCCTTCTTCTTCAGCAACCCTTGCAAATTCTGGATAAAGTTCTGACCATTCTTCATTTTCTCCATTTGCTGCCCATAATAAATTTGATTTAGTATCTGAAAGTCCTACAGGATATGTCGCATTAATTTCTACCACTTCTCCATTTAAACTTGTGCTTAAAAATTTAAAAAATCTTTCAGCATGTTCTTTTTCATTGCCTGCTGTCTCAGTGAATATGTTAGATATTTGCATATATCCCTCTTTTTTCGCTACAGACGCATAATAGGTGTATCTATTTCTAGCTTGTGATTCACCCGCGAATGATTTCATAAGATTTTCAGCTGTTTTTGTACCTTTTAACATTTTCATAAATTGCCTCCTTTTTTCTCCTAAAAGAAAATAATTGTGTATAATATAGTATTCTCTAAATACAATACTTTCCCTCTTTTAAATCCTATTATTTTTTAAAAATTCACTACTTACCCTAGGCTAATCTTATATCAACCTTGCCAATTGCCATAGGTGCACCACCTTATTTCCAAACTTCACTATCAATACCAATAGATTTTGAGTTAAACTTACTTCCTTCAGTTTCCTTGTAATTTTTTAATGCTTTCAATGCAAGGTTAGACCCGATTAATATAATTGGTACATTTACATAAACTAAAACAATATTTACAAAGTCACCTATGTACCATAGGTTTTTAAGCTCTAAACCCGCAAGAACAGTTAGTGCTCCAAAGGGAACAAAGAATAATGCACCAACCAAGCGTACTCCCATAATAAATTTCTCATTTCTGGATATTAAATTTGCAGAGACTTCTGCAAACAATATTAATCCCAGCAATGTTGTAAATGCAAACATTCCGTAGCATAGTGAAACAATAATTTTAACTGTTCCATCCAAGGCAGTACCAGGAACTAAGTATTGTATTGAGGATAAATAAACTGTAAGTTTAGATGCTTGTATACTATCCCAGGCCACTCCAGCAGTGCCTGTCCAAACATGTGCCATAACAATAACAAAGCCAGTCATGCTGCATATTACCATGGTGTCTAGAAAAACTCCTAGTGATTGTACAAATCCTTGTTCTGCCGGGTGATCATTCTCCGCTGTAGCTGCCGCCATTGTAATAGTACCTTGACCAGCTTCATTGGACATAAGTCCTCGCTTAATTCCTTGGGCGAGTGCCACACCAAAGGCCCCACCAAATAAGGCATTAGGCTTAAAGGCTCCACCAAACACTTCTTTAAAGAAATATGGAACTTTATCTAAATTAGCTAATATTATTAAAATAACTATGACTGTATAAATAACTGCCATGATAGGAACCATTATATCCGTAACAGCCGTAACCCTTTTAATTCCTCCTATTACAGTTAAAAGCACAGTAATTATTAAGACTATCGCTATGCCATAATAAACAGTAGATTGACGTCCAAAGCTTTTACCAGCTATAGTATCTGCTATTGAACCGAAACTTGTAAATAAATGAAAGGCTTGAGATGGGATAACAAACAATGCATAGATTATGAAAAGTGAAGACAGTACAACACCTACCCAACGTTTATCCCCTAAAATCTTTTGCCCATAGAAGGGAAGTCCTCCTACATACTCCTTTCCATTTTTCTCCTTATAAATCTGTGCAAGTACTGATTCAACAAAGGCTGTGGACATTCCAAAAAAAGCTGAAACCCACATCCAAAATAGTGCTCCTGGCCCACCAACAGATATCGCTCCGGTAACTCCCATAATATTACCTGGTCCGACTCTCATAGCAGAACTTAGTAAAAACGAAGCGAGTGGACTAATTCCAGTGTCTGTGGTCTTCTTCGTAGCAAGAATCTTGATTCCTTTTTTAAAAGCCATAACTTGAATAAATCCAGTTTTAAATGTAAGGTAAATGCCTGTCCCAAGAAGTAAAATAATTGCAAGAGCAAATTTACCTAAAATAGGAATGCTAGCATACCACTCAAAATTAGTTGGAAATTCCCATAAAAAATCTGCAATAGGGACTATAAAATCAAAAAATCTATTTATCCCTTCGAATATTACATTCATTTATTAACCCCCATATGACAGTAATCCTCTAATTTCAACATTTTTTTGACTTCAAATTGCGAAAAATATAAAACATCATTGTTATTTCTTACATGAAACATGCAATCTCCTCCTATTTGTTATATAAATGTATAATTATAGCAATAGCGTACCAGATTTTTATATTATAAATCCATTTGCTTCAAATGAAATTTATAAGCTTTGAATAATTATACACCAACAGGCAAGGAAATAAGTTCATAAACAGATAAAACATATGAACTCCTTCTGAACTTTACACTTAAAAAGGTGCCATCCACGTGGCAAATGGCGAGTTAAACTTGCCATTTGCCACGTGGATGGCACCTGAAATTTTATTTAAAAGGCCGCATTTATATTTCCTTTATATTTATCCTCGATAAATTTTTTAACTTCTGGAGAATTTAATGCCTTTGAAAGTGCCTCTATATATGGTTTAGTTTTGTCTTCACTTCTAACTGCAAGTACATTTGCATATGGAGAATCTTTTGATTCAATGGCTAGCGAATCAGTTGTTGGGTTTAATTTTGCTTCTATGGCAAAATTTGAATTTATAACTGCTGCATCAACATCCTTTAAAACTCTTGGGAGTTGAGGTGCATCGAGTTCTACTATTTTAAATTTCTTTGGATTTTCTGTAATATCAAGCTTAGAAATAAGTTCTCCACTCTTTAATTTTAAAAGTCCTGCATTCTCAAGTACTCTAAGTGCTCTTGCTCCATTTGTAGGATCACTTGGAATAGCTATTTGGGCTCCATCTTTTAAGTCAGTGAGTTTTTTGTATTTACTAGAATACACTCCCATAGGTTCTAGATGAACCTTTACTGTATAGTCAAGTTTAAGATTTTTTTCTTTACTGAAGGATTTCAAATAAGGTACGTGTTGAAAGAAATTAGCATCTAGTTGCCCTTCGGCTAGCGCAGTGTTTGGTGTTACATAGTCAGTAAATTCTATTATTTCAAGCGTGTATCCCTCTTTTGCGAGCAACGGCTTTACTATCTCTAATATTTCTTTATGAGGCACAGGCGACGCCCCAACTTTAATTATTTTTTTCTCAGCTGCGACCTTTGGAGTTGTAGCCACATCCTTTTTTGATCCACAGCCACTTACTGTTAGAATCACAACTATTGTTAATAATACGCTTAATATTTTTTTCATTTTTAATTTCCCCCTCATATTCCTCTGGGGTAGATAACAATTACTAATTGTTATCCCCCTCGAATTTCTATTATCTAATCATTTTTCTGTATAATAAATTGCCTAAAACTTGAATAATTTGCACAAGTACAATTAAAATAATTACTGTGTATATCATGATGTCTGTTTTAAATCTATAGTAGCCATACTTTACTGCTACATCTCCAAGACCGCCTCCTCCAATTATTCCAGCCATAGCTGAGTAACCTATAATGTTTATTATGGTTAGGGTAACTCCAAGAACTATAGAGGGCATTGCCTCTTTTACCATAACCTGAAATATAATTTGATGAGTTTTTGCACCGACAGATTTAGCTGCTTCAATAATTCCGTAATCCACCTCGAGTAGTGCGGTTTCAATTATTCTTGCAGCAAAAGGCGCCGCTCCAAGGGTTAGTGGAACTATAGCTGCATTAGTGCCTATAGTTGTTCCAGTAATAAGCTTAGTTAATGGGAATATAGATATCATTAATATAATAAACGGAAAGGATCTCAGTATATTTATTACCAAATTCAGGCTTTTACTAAGTAACGCATTTGGTCTTAGGCCTTTTGGTGCACTTACAATCAATCCCACTGCTGAAATAAACCCTAAAATTATTGTAAAAATTGTGGATATAGAAACCATATATATGGTTTCTATTAGTGCAGGTAGTAAAACATCTTTAAATAGCATCTATAAACCCTCCTCCTTTGTACTTAAATAATTAATGAGTTCCCAGTCTATAGATTTTTCATCTAAATATTTAAAAATCACTTCTTTATTCTGCCCACTGGCATTTATTATAAGACTGCCCATTACCTTATCTCTGAATTTTTCAAGCCTCCCCCATACTATTGAAAAATCTATATCTAACTCTCTTGCTATGGAGGTTATCAAACAACTTTGGCTAATTTCTTTTGGAAAAAATATTTTAATGTTATAGCCAGTGCTAGGTAATAATTCTTCCTCTCCCATAAGTGTTTTCATTTCACTCGTCGGTCTAACAAATAATTCATCTGTAACTCCACTACTTTTAATTTCCCCTCCTTCTAAAAGAATAAATTTATTACAAATCTCTTTTACCACCTCCATTTGATGAGTAACTACAATAATTGTTATATTTAATTTGTTATTTATATCTCTTAAAAGCTCCAAAATGGACTTTGTAGTTTTAGGGTCTAGTGCAGAGGTAGCCTCATCACAAAGTAATATTTTGGGATTCAATGCCAAGGCTCTTGCTATTCCAACTCTTTGCTTTTGGCCTCCGCTAAGTTCTCGTACATTGCTATTCACTTTATCCTTAAGTCCAACTAAATCTATTAAGCTATCTACTCTTTCTTTAATAAAATTTTTATCTTTTCCCCATACTTCCAGTGGAAAGGCTATATTTTCAAAAATATTTTTTCTGTTGATCAGATTAAAACTTTGAAATATAATACCTACATTTTTTCTAAATTCCCTAAGTTCATTTGAACTTAACTTCTTTACTTCACTACCCATTATATTAATGCTGCCTTTATCATAGGTTTCAAGACCATTAAAACATCTAAGCAAAGTGGATTTACCAGCACCGCTGTGACCAATAACCCCATAAATATCGCCTTTGTCCACTGTAAAAGAAACATTATTTAGTACTTCTTCCTTGGAAAAACTTTTACTTACGCCGCAAACTTTAATCATAATATCCCTTCTCCTTTTCTTTTTTTATTGCTAATATTGCTATTAACAATAATTTTCCCTAAAAAAATAGAACCCAAGAATAAACTTAGGCTCTAATGCCAAACTTATTCTTATCTCGCAGCAATGCTGCAGGATTTAACACCATGTATCATATATATATGATACTGGTTGTCGGGTTTCATAGGGCCATTCCCTCCACCTCTCTTGATAAGACAATATTAAATTTTACTTTCGAAATCTAAAAACAAAAAACCTCTCCCATCAATAAAAATGATGAAAGAGGTATAAAATTACAAGGTCACCTCTCTCATCTTCCGCTAAGTTCTAAGGAACTTAGCGCAGGAATTAGCACCTTTTCAGACAAATGATATCTGACGGTTGCCGAGGTGTCATAGGGCCAGTCCCTCTACCTCTCTTGATGAGAATTAATTGCTTTATTAAATTAGATTTATATTATCACTATCTGGGTAAAATGTAAAGGAATTTTTATTTTTAAATAAAAACTTGCCACTTGCCACGTGGGTGGCACTTTATTCTATACCAACTACCCTACTTCTACGTTCCATTAAAACTACATCTAGCCAATTTCCATTATTCATTTTAGCAACCTTTTCTCTTATACCAATTTCTCTGAAACCGCATTTTTTATGTAATGCTATACTACAAATATTTTCTCTAATAATTCCAGACTGCAAAGTCCAAAATCCATTTTCTTCGGATACTTTAATTAACTCTGTTAAAATAACCTTTCCGATTCCTTGTCCTTTATATTTTTCACTAATATAAATACTTACTTCTGCTACCCCTTGATAAACAGATCTACTTGAGGTGGGACTCAAAACTCCCCACCCCAGTACATTATCACCTAAGCGAGCAACCAGTCTACATGAACTTATGTGACTATTATTCCAGTTTTCATAGGTAGGTACCTCTGTCTGAAATGTAGCTATTCCTGTTTTAATACCTTCCAAATATATATTTGCTACCTGCTCCCAGTCTGCTTGTATCATTTCTTCAATTTTATATTGCATTTTCCTCCCCCTAATAGTTGTTATTTTTCTATATCCTCTTGAGAATTTACAAATATCCTTGCTCCCTCGGCAGTGAACATTCTGATTATATAAAACTCTCATTATACATATTTATACATTCGAATACATTTTTATGCAGTTATATATGTCACCATATATTTTGTCGAATTTTCCGTTAAATTGGCGTTACATTATGCTATAATACCATCAAAGGGCAATTGCAGTTATATAAATTGTCTATATTATTAATATTATACTGTTTTTTCTATTAAAAGCCATATTTTTAGGAGATGAATATGAAATTATCAATAAAATCATATATAATTATATCTATATTTGCGTTGGCAGTAATTATTGCCATTGCGTCCTATCTTAAGTCAGCTTCTATAGCTGAAAAAAATGAACTTCAAAACGCTACTAGAATTGAGGTTGCTAAAAATACTAAACAACTTGAAGCGCAGCGCAGAATAGAAAACGAGCAAAAATTGGCTCAACTAAAGAAGTTAGAAAATGATAAGAAATTGGAAGATCAGAAGAAATTAGAAGATCAGAAAAAGCTAGCGGCACAAAAGAAGAAAGAAGAAATAGCGGAGCAAAAGGCCATTGCTTTAAAAAAAGAAGAGACTTCTTCAAAAAAGCAGACAAGCCCTATTAGTCAAGCCAAACTAGCACCACCTTCCGTTGCGTCTAAGTCAAACCCTGAATTATTGATAAATAAGATAAAGGGAAAAGGAAATGCCAAGCAGGCTATAGTTGTTACTACTAATGGTTTTGGCAGGGTAAGTGCTACCATTAAAGCATTTGAAAACGTTAATGGGAATTGGAAACAAGTTTACTCTTTTTCTGGCAATGTGGGGAGAACCGGTTTTGCATATAATAAAGTGGAAGGTGATGGACATACGCCAATAGGAATTTTTTCATTGGGTACAGCCTTTGGTAGATATTCAAGCCCTGGTACTTCTATGAACTATAGACAATCTACTACTAATGATTTTTGGGTAGATGATGTTAATTCCTCCTTATATAATACGTGGCAAAAAGGTCCTGCAAGCGGTAGATGGAATTCTGCTGAAAAGATGTATATTCCCCAATATAATTATGGTTTTGTAGTAAACTATAATACTACTAAAAGAACACCTGGAAAAGGATCTGCTATTTTCTTTCATGTATGGTCTGGTGCAGGTAGTGGAACAGCAGGATGTATATCAGCAGCTCAGGGGAATGTAATAAATATTTTAAAATGGCTAAATCCTTCTAAAAGTCCTATAATAATAGAAGGACCAATGTCTGAAGTAATAAAGATGTAGTAATTTAATAGGAGGTTTTTGAATTGAAAAAGGTTAGATTTTTTACTTTATTTTTATTAATGGTTATTCTTCTAACAGGATGTTTTCCTAAAGAAAAAACTGTAGAAAACAATGCTTCCAATAGTCCCTTAGTAAAATCGGACCAAAATAGCGTTAAAACAGTAACCATTAAACCACAAAAACCTCTTATTATTATAAATAAGATTCAAAAGCCTTTAGAGACTACAACTGAAAATGAAACTGTAAATCCTCCAAAGGCTGAAATTAAAGAAATAAATGGATTTGTCTTATTATCGTCTTTAGATAAGGATATTGTAATTCAATTAAAATATGCAACTACTGATAATTTCACAAAGAAAATTATTTACCCAAATACGGTTTGTGTATTAAGTAAAAATACTGCCGGCAAACTTGCCAAGGCAAATACTCAGCTTAAAAAATTAGGATATAGAATTAAAGTTTGGGATGCCTACAGACCTGTTTATGTACAGAAAATATTTTGGGATATAGTAAAAGATAATCGTTTCGTTGCTAATCCTAAGACTGGAGGATCAATACATAATAGGGGCTCTGCTGTTGATGTAACTCTTGTAGATAAGAATGGTACTGAACTTACCATGCCTTCAAAATTTGATGATTTTTCATCTAATGCCTACAGAAGCAACTCCAAAATTACAAAGGAAGCTAAAAAAAATATGGATCTATTAACAAAATACATGGTCGCTAGTGGATTTACCACCATTAACACCGAATGGTGGCATTTTGAAGATTCCAATTCAAGAGATTATAAGATCGCTGATATAAACTTAAAACTATTTTTAGAAAACTAATCTAAATGTGAAATATCAGCCTCTAAAATGATTTTAATTTTCTTATCTCCCACTTCGAGTACAGTTAAACATGTATCATACATAAAGGGTTTACTCCAAAAATCCTCAATAGTATAATTCTTGATTATTGAATAGATTGCCTTTATTACAGCAGTATGAGTTACTATTAAGATATTTTCACCAGTAGCATTATTTATAATATCATATAAGGCATTTTTTACTCGGTGAATTAATTCCTGGAAGCTCTCCCCCTCTATAGGTTCATATAAGTGAGGTTTTTTCCAAAAATTAAACTGCTGCACGGGATATAATTCTTTTACTTTTTCATTGTCCATGCCTTCCCATATACCAAATCCCATTTCCTTTAAATCTTCAATTTTAATTATTTCTGTATTCTTATTTCCTCTAATGTATTTTGCTGTATCAAAAGCTCTTCCCAATGGACTACAATAAATATAATCAAAATCTATATGCTGCAAACTCTCACCTAGCTTTTTAGCGTTATCAACACCTATTTCAGTTAAACTAGAATCTTGCCAGCCCTGCATCCTGCCTTCACTATTCCACTGCGTTGCTCCATGTCTTGTTATGTATATTTTCAATTTTCATCCATCCCCTGACTATAATAATATTGAATATCTAATATTTATTATATATTGTTATTACTTAAAATACAGTCTGCACTTTTTAAGAATAGTAAATCTCTACACTGAATAAATTTTCCAAGATAATTATCTGGCTTGTCATTTTCAAGCATAGCTATAGCCTCATCTAATGCAACCCATTTTAGTTTAAAACCACTATTCGTCTCTTCCTCTGTAAATGATGGCTCTTTAATATCACCCTTAACCTCAGAATAATAGCAATATGAGATTTGTAGCATTTCATACTTATTTCTATATTCTATGATTGTACCTATTTCACCTAAAACATCAATGTTAACTCCAGCTTCTTCCATCACTTCACGATTTAAAGCAGTTTTTATATCCTCGCCTGCTTCAATCCCTCCGCCTGGTAACTTATGATAGTTATTCTTTGATACAAATAATAAGGCTATTTTATCTGAATCATTTACTACAATTGATCTTGATGCTTTCCTAAGCTTATAAGCAATTTCTATACTTTCGTTATTATAACCAATATCTTTTTCATATATTTCTTTTATTAAATCCATTGTATTTTGCCCCCTTATTTATTATTAATTTATATGAGTCATTAATAAATATTTGCTCATTAAATAATTTTCTGCTCTATATTCACTATCTTAACACACTTTCTAGTTCAATCTGTTACTTTTCCCATACTTCTTCCATTAGAAAATTCTATAATAAACTGTTTTGCTTGTCTTCTATTTTTAAATACTATTATTTGTTTATCCTTATTTTTTTCAAGTCTATTGATATTCCCTTGTCCTGAGGTCTCAGGAAAGTTCCAAATATATTTCATAAATTCAAAGTCAAACTTCTCAGGGCATCCCTCTGGCATATCTGGTCTTACTTTACGTATATTTGTTATAACTCGTTTAAAATAACTCAGCAAACATACTGTCTTACTTAATTTAAAGCAAATTACTGTATCAGCTTTTTCTAGACGAATATCCATAGTCCCACCATAATTACCGTCTACTATCCATTCAACGCCTTCTATTAAACCCTTTTGTTTTTTTACCCATTCTTCTCTTGGGGTTTCTATCCATCCATTATTCCAAAATTCTTTATCAAGATGAATAAGTGGGAGGTCCATTATCATTGCAAGTTTTCTTGAAAATGTACTCTTCCCGCTGCCTGGTGAACCTACTACCATTATTCTTTTTCCTATTTTATTCATCTATAACACCTCATCATTTATACAAAATATAAATACATGTTTAAAACTTTTAATTATTATATATAAATTTATATTTTATCTTTATATATCCTTTTAGCTTCTGCAAACTTATTATGATTAAAACTCAACTTATAAATATCAGGCATACTGAGATTTTTCCAAAATTCATAGTCATATTTACTATCGAAAAAATTCATTATTAAGACCATAATATTGCCGTGAGTACCAATAATAATATTTTTACCATTATACTTATTTAACACCTTATTTAGTGAAAGAATCCCTCTGTTTTGTGTTTCTAGATTTGACTCCCCGCCCTCAAAAGCATAATTGAAGTCTGTCCACAATTTAGTTATATCACTTTCAAAATTCTCTACTAAACCTTCTGCTATTTTTCTTTCCTCAAATCCATCCTCAAGTATTATCCCAGTACCAATTTGTTTTGCTATACCTTCAAGTGTTTGAATTGCACGTTTATATGGGCTTGATAGAACCGCATCTATATTTTCAGTTAATAGAATTTCCATTATCCTCTCCGCATCTCTATATCCCTTTTCTGATAATGGCCTATTTAATTCATCTGCAGTATAGATAGAATGCGCATGTCTTACTAAATATATATTTGTATTCACCGTTTTTTCTACCTCTCACCTATAAATTTTTTTAATGTGGCTACATGCATTGGATAAAATCTATTTTCATTATTATTTAACATATCTTTTAATTCATTTATGGAAACCCATCTAATATTTTTACTTTCATTTGTTTTATCTAATATTTGTCCCGTAGCCTTACATATAAAAGTCTGAACCATGATAGGATAATTACCCTCTATATTTTGAGAACAGGCAAAAGGAATATAATTTATAACCTTATAGCCATTGGATTTATTAGTTACCGCTTCATCTTCGCCTAGGATTTCAATGACCTTAAGCCCTGTTTCCTCGAAAATTTCCCTTCTTAAACAATCAAATATATTTTCAAATTCTCTAATCTTTCCTGCAGGTATTTCTATTAATCCATTCTCTGACCCCCCATTTTCCTTGCACCTCTCTTGGATCAGTATATATTCAATTCCTTTTTCACTTTTAATTATAATTCCGCCAACCCCTGGTTTTGCAAACACTTCCATTTTAAAATCTCCTTAACTTATATAATAAGTTTCTATATTTTCCATCTTTTTATTGGTAATCTTATATCTATTCTACAAGTATTTACTAATTACCTTCTATTTTTTTATTTTCTTACCTTATCTACTATTTACATAAACACTATAATAATCATTCTATAGATGTAATTAAATTTCATGAACTTCATTGACCCATTCCTTTATGAGATGCAAAACACAAAAATGATGATTATTTTTTATACCTATAGTCACTTATAAATTCACACACACAACCCTCTATATTATTTGTTAAATATAGAGGGTCCTGTGTGTGAATCCAAGGGCCATTTTGCCAACTTCATGGTTTCTGCAGATGAATTTTCATCTATTTATTTGAAAAAATTTGAAACTAATATGAAAAGAGAACATACACAGATTTGATTTTCACAAATCTATATATGTTCCTTGATTTTATATGAATCATATGTGTATCTTAAAATATTCAAAATCAAATACTCCATTCCCCTGCTTTAACATGCCTTTATATTCTATATGTTCAAATGCCTTCTTAATACTATTTATTAAACCTACTTGTACATTCAGGTCATTATGCGCTGGTAATATCTTTGTTATTCCTTTTAAACTGCTAATTTTATCAATAGATTCTTTAAAAAGTCTAGGATCTGTGCTTGGATAGAATGCATATAAAGTCCCTTTATAAACCAAATCTCCTGTATATAAATATCCCTTTTCCTCTTCTAAAAGACAAATATGTCCAGGCGAGTGTCCTGGAGTATGTATAACTCTAATTTTTCTTAAACCAATATCTATAATATCGTTATCATTTAATATCTTAGTTGGCTCTCCAGTATAAATTTTATAATCTTCAATATTAAATTCCGCTGGTAGCTTCTTACTAAAAGGCCCCAACATTACACTTTTCTTAATTATACTAAGTGGAACAGGAATACCGGTTTTTAGCCATTCCACATCATTTTTATGAACACAAATATTATTAAATAATGCGTGTCCACCTATATGATCCCAATGTACATGAGTTGTGACTACTACCACAGGTAATTCGGTCAACTTATCAATTTCTTTTTTAATATTTCCTATCCCTAACCCTGTATCAATTAAAAGAGCAGATGTTTTGCCTATTAGCAAATAGGAGTGTACCTTTTCCCAATGTCCATATTCACTTATTGCATAGGTTTCATCATCAATTTTCTCAATTGTAAACCACTTATCCATATTAAATCTCCTCTACAAAATCCTACAATAAACTTCTATGTCATTCCCCTCAGTATCTTTAAATTCTAATACCAAGTTATTATTGATTTTTGTTACTGGAAAAACTATTTTAGCATTTAATATTTCTAACCTATCGATTAGTTTATTCATATCATTAACCTGGAAACTTGGTAAACAATTATCACCCCAATTAACCTTTTCTTGGGCTTTATTATTATTAAATAGGCAAAATCTAAAGCCATCAATACTAAAACTACTAAATACTTCATCTCTTTTTTCAATAGATTGCTGGAGCAATTTCTCATAAAAATCTATTGCTCTATTCATATCTTTAACACAAATATATAGTGAATTTAATTTAAAATTTAGTGTCATATTAATCACCCTTCTAAAACCATTTTAGCACTTTCATATTTTTTCTTCATAATCTCTTTTGCTTCTGGACACAGTTTATTCCAGCTTCTTTCAATTTTTCTACTTACCCACTCTGCACCATCTGTTACATCCATTTTTCTATTATGGTAAGAAAGATGTAATAATGCTGGAACTTGATCTATATGAGCCATGGCGTCCGCACTTGCAACACATATTGCTTCTTTAGTCTTTTGCTCCTTCCTTACGCTTCCCCTGTGACATAGGATACACTCCTTTATAATTTCTATTTTTTCTTGTGGATAATTTAATCCTTTAAGAATTTTTTCTGCTTCTATAGCCCCATATATATGATGTTCCGCATACATGTTTTTGTCCTTTACACTTGCATAATCATGTAGCAATGCTGCTATCTCAACTAGTTCTTCATTAGCGCCTAAGCTTTTCGCTAAAATCTTAGCATATTTAACTACAGTAACAATGTGGCACGACCAGCCCTCATAACCAAATATATTTTCCTCACTTTTACACTGCTGCTCTACTATATTTGAAATTGTGTTTATTAAATCTGTTTTATTTATTTCTCTCAATACCCAATCAAGTAAAATAGGTTGAATTTGTGGATATGTTAACTTCTAAGGCATATTATCAAATAATCTAATTTCTCCGATTTCTAGATTAGGTAGCTCCCCTAATTCCTCAATTTCTGCATAATATATTCTGCCATAACTTTTATCAACCTTTTCTATTTCTGCAGAGTAATCACATAAATAATCTCCTATAGGTTTTATAGTAAATTTAACTGCTCCAGTTTCTTCTTTTAATTCCCTTGCTGCAGTATCATTAATATCTTCATTTATTTCTCTATGGCCCCCTGGGACTTCCCACGTATCTCTCTTTTTATGCCTGCAGTAAAGGTATTTACCCTTGTACTTTGAAACTATGACGGCAAATTTTAAATCTTCATCATTCACTGTTTCTAAATTATATACTTTGGTTTCCATATAAGTCCTCCATCAAATAGATAATCTACTCCTTTATTATTTCTCTCAATCCTAATAAATTCTTTGAATAATATCTAATTCCATCTTCCATTTTACTTCTTACAAGAACACCCTTTATACCAAAATTTTCTGGGCCTTTGACATCTGCCGCAAGACTATCTCCTACCATCCAAACCTCTTTAGGGTTATTATATTTTTCTAATGCATGCTCATATATTTTAGCATTAGGTTTTTCATAGCCTACATTAGCTGAAGATATACAATCTATTAGATATGATGATAACCCTAAATCTTCTACTATCCTCGGTAGTTCTGGGATATGATTAGATAGAATAATATTTGAGTATCCCTTTTCTTTGAAATAATTAAGCATTTCTATAGTATCCTCATATAAAATGAATTCATCTGCTTTTATAAATTCTGCTCTCACTTGTCCCGCATATTGAATTGCTTTTTCTTCTATTATGTTAAATCCTTTATAGCAATTTATAAATATACTTTCGGCATGTTTCCACCAAGCATTACCGTCAATTAAATGTATATATGCCTTGTCACAATCTTGCCAAGGAAAGCCAATCATTGGTTTCTTTTTAAAATCTTCAATTCCTATATTGGAGTTAGGCTCACAACTAATAAGAACTTTATGTAAGGCTTTGCTAAACATCCAATCATTGTGTGCTAAAGTTCCATGAAAGTCCCAAAATATTATCTTATTAATACTATCGCACCCCTATTCTATTTTTTCTGTAATTCACAAATAATATTTGCATTTTTGATTCTACATTCTCTTATAACCAAATTTTCCACATGTTTCATCTCAATTTTTATCATTAAAAATAATATTTATAATAACCACTCATACCTACATTTTTCCCTATCCCCCAATTGATACATCTCATTATCCGAGGGTAACTGGACTATTTCAACTAATCTTGCGCCTACATTTTCACATGTCTTTCTTGATGCTATATTACATGGGTTGCAAGTAATTATAATCTTGTCCATTTCATGTGCTAGTGCAACTTGTTTTATTAATCTACAAGCTTTTACAGCATAATGGTTTCCTCTATATTCTTCTTCAATCTCATATCCAATATTTCCACCATAAAAAGTATTCTTGTTGTATCCAATTCTAAGGTCTATTCTGCCTATTCTAACCTCACCATTATGCAACCTAACTTCGTATTTGTATGCTGGTACATATCCTTTAGACTCATATTCTGGAACCTTTTCTTCAATAATTAGGTCAATTTCCTCATCAGTTAAATAATCAAAATTCATGAATTCATACAAACCCCACATCCCCTTTCTTAATTATAAAGATTATTTTTATTTGTCTAAAGAAATATAATCAGATTTAATAATTCCCATATAAATATCACTGCAATAAGTGTCATTAATTAATGCACCTTCTCTGTCTATACCTTCTTTTACAAATCCACATTTTTCATAACATCTTATTGCCCTAGCGTTATAGTCTAAGACCCTTAAATACACCTTATGATATTTTATAACTTCAAAGGCATAATTTAAAACCATTTTAGTAACTTTTGTTCCAACCCCACAACCATATAAGGTGTTATCATATATTTCGATAGATAATTTGCCCTTATTATCTTCTTTATATGGCCTAAGACCAACGGCTCCGATACAATTACCTTTATACTCAATAATCCACTTACATGGATGTTGAATTATTCTTTCATACCATTTCACAGCTTCATCTACAGTAAATTCACCAAGCTTACTAATATTACCACCGCACATTATAACGCATTCCATATTTAACCCTAACTTTTTACGGCTAGTAATATCTTCTTCTATTGGTTGCCTTAATATAATATTATAGCTTTCTAATTTTGGAGCATTATTCACACTATTACCCCCTATAATACTCAATCTAACTATAATTTAATTGTTTTTTCCTTTGCATTATTATTTACAAATATTTAGCGGAATGTTTAATTCTATTATTGAATCTTCGTCTTCATCAATAATCTCAACACTTATAGTATCAACAGTTGTCTCGAACACATCATCTATATTCTTAGTTTCCTCTACTGCCATTTCAAAAGCATTCAAATCACTAATATTACCAACGGTCATATGCGGCAAAAAATCTATCTCCTTTGGCCATTGTGGGTAAAACTCTTTTAAAATTCCCTTATACAATCTTTTGTGTATCTCTACTATTTGAGTATTACCTTCTTTTACATTTAGAAATAGATAGTTTCCTGCTAGGGTGGAAGGAGTAATTCCACTAAGGCTAATATGAAAAGCTTTTATGTCCAACAGCATAATTTCTATATGCTCTTTTAGATTATTTTTATCTATTTCACTTTCAAAAGGGAAAACCAAAGTAATATGAGGCCCTACACATTTTGCAAGTGGATCATATTTTTTTCTTATATCATCTATAATTTGCTGATTTTCAAAATGTGGAAATATCATAATACATCGCTTTATCATATAATTCTCATACCTTTCTCAATCTCTTTCATATCCCAATTTACCATTCTCTCCTTAAAAGCATCATACATCACGTTAATGCTTACATCGTTAAATTTAAGCCACTGATATTTATCATGTTCATCAGATAATTTAAATTCACCCTCTATTATTTCACATAAATATATAACCCCTGTTATCTGATGATTCTTTGAAATAAAATTCCAGGTATCTAACAATTTTATGGGCTCTACAAGAAAATTTGTTTCTTCCTTTAATTCCCTTATAAGAGTTTCTTCTGCGGTTTCTCCAAACTCCATCCTACCGCCTGGCAGTTCATAAAAATCATGCTTTGCTCCAGTCTTGTGTAATGCTAAATACTTACCCTCTCTTAGTATAAGTGCTTTTGTAGCAAATTCCATTTTGCTCGTGTCCATTTAAATCACTCCACTATTTATAATTTTTGTTCTTAGCTTATTTAACTTACTTTAAATTCATATAACTTCTTAATATTTTAACATTACTTAATTATACCATTTTATACTAAATTTCTCTATATGCTCTTCATTACTGTTTTGCAGATTATTTTTAGATATAAGTAAAAGGCTGCTATTAAACAGACTCTTACTTCTGTATTTGTGGCTTAGCCATAATAGATAAAAATAAAGGCACTCAATTAAGAGTACCTTTTATATTTTTAACCAATAGTTATATATTCATATAGGTTTTTATTAATTTCACCATCTTAGGTGTTACTTGTCTATCTATTGATATGACCTCATCTTCTATTGCATTTTTATCACTAATTATAAATGTCATAACCTTATACTGCACAAACAATTTAAAATCACTTCTAATTTCATGGTTAATTATATTTGCTTCAATATCTAACCTAGCAATGTAATTATTATTTACCATTAAATAAAATACCAAGTAATCATTAATAACCTTCACATCAAATGTAATGTCAGAAACATTATTTTTTATAGAATCAAATATTTCAGTAGTTGTTTTACATATAAACCAAAATTTAGTTTCTGTCCGCTTTGGCAATATAAATTGCTCTGGAATCATAGCATAATCCGTGCAAAACACTGTTGCTTTACTTATCTGAACATCTTCGCCTAACCATTTTCTAATGTGCAATTTATCGCTATCGAAAATAGCAAGTTCTACTATATGCTGCTCATCACTAAATGAAACTACAATTAATTCTACAGTATTTCTATGCACTAAGGACTTTATTTCATTTACTATATCTGCATCATCTTTATAACTGGGCTGTATTTCTACCGTGTATTCTGAACTATCTCTAACGCTTAACATAGACAATTTAAAACTTAAATATCCGTCATGCAAAATATCTGCAAAAAGTTCTGATTTATCATTTTTGGTGAATTTATAAAATTCTAAATCAGGTAATTTAAGAACAAAGGTTAATTTTCCATTTTCATCAATAATATAATTTAAGGTATCTGCATCTAATTTACTAAAGTTAAATTTAACAGAACTGCTTTGCTTCATAAGCATCTTCTCCTATTATTTTTTCAATATTTCATTACATAATATTACCATATCATAAAATTTTATACTTGGCGAGAGGTTAAACATATTTTAACTCCTTTTATAAAATTAAGGGTGTCTGTGGGGTGCAAGTTAATAGTCTTTAGTGTCTTCATGTCACTTGATTTTCAATGCCATTATCCCTTTGCTGCAATTGTAATCTTGCTTTTAATATTGCCTTACGAAGCTTTTCCTCAAATACTTCTTTAGGAGGAAGTTGTGTTATATATTGTGCTACATGGATTCCACTTTTACCTAATTCTAAAAGTTCTACTGTTTCCTGTGATTTCTTTGCACAAAGTATTAGACCTATTGGTGCTTCTTCACCTTCGTTTCTTTCATACTTATTTAGCCACCTTAAATATAGTTCTACCTGTCCTTTGTGTTCTGGTTTAAATTTATCTAATTTGAGTTCAACAGCCACAAGTCTTCGCATTTTTCTATGATAAAATAGCAAATCTATATAATAATCTTCATCATCTATAGTTATTCTCTTTTGTCTTCCTAAAAAAGCAAAGTCAGAACCCAATTCTAATATAAATTTTTCAAGTTCTGCAAGTATGCCATTTTCTAAATCTTTTTCACTATAAGTATCCTCAAGTCCTAAAAAATCCAATACATATGGGTCTTTAAAAAATAAATCTGGTGTCATTTTATTTTCTTCTCTAAGCAGCTTTAAATCATTTACTATTGTTTCTTCTGGCTTTTTAGATATAGCTGTTCTTTCATACATCATCGAACCAATTCTTTCTCTTAAAGTTCTTACACTCCATCTTTCAGTATTGCACATAGTTGAATAAAACTCTCTTTTCAAGTTATCCTGTATGGATATAAGTTCTTTAATATGAGACCAAGTCAATTGTGCAGACAGTGTATGCACAATTTTAAAGTCCCCAAAAGTTTCATAAAAAGAAACCATATTAAACAAATTTCTTCTACCATATCCTCTTCCATAATTCTCAATTAATTCTTTACTTAAATTATCTATTGTATTTTTTCCGTATTCAGCCCTTTCTTTTTTTATAATATCTTCTTTTATGGTTCTTCCAATATTCCAATATAAATTTATAAGTTCAGTATTAACAGACCTATAAACTTTTTCCTTAGTGTTATCTATTAATCCAGCTATATCATTATAAAGTAATTTCATTTCATAACTCTCTTCTAATTTATCATCCATATCTCTAACACCTTCTTTATATGCGTTTATTCTTATATTTCATAATACCAATACTATATTATCACCAAAATGTTGATTATTATTAATGGCCCCCTTCCACCAGAATATCAAGCATCTTACTCCTATTATTAATAAAACTCTTCATTATCTGATAGTTTTCAGTTTCCTCATATCCAACAACTTCTATCTTTTCTTTTATTTCATAAATAGTTGAAATGAAATTCATCACTACCATTCAGGTTAATTTCATTTAATACGTCTATTTTAGTTTAAATTTCTTCAAATCTATTTACTATCTTACCCTCAACTTCTTTTTCCTCTAAAAACATACTTAAAGGTCTAACCCATATTCCTCTTTCTCCATAAAGTGCTTTATAAACAACCAGCTCCTCGAGTGTTTCTGAATGTTTGGCAACGTATAATACCAAGTATTCATTCCCTTTAAAATGCCTATATTTCTTTCCTATTTTTATTTCTCTATCGCTCATTTAAATCTATACCTCCAATTTTAGTGACCGTGAAATCATCATCTTCACATCTCATTTATATATAATTTATTATATCATGTATTAATAATATCCTTACATATTACTAATACCAATAGCTCATGTTATAATATAATTATTAATCCATTTCATGGTTAATGAGGGGTAGTATATGGCATGAATATTTTAAATTCAGGATACAAACATATAATCTGGGACTGGAATGGTACACTACTTGATGATGTAGAAGTGGTGATAAATGTTATGAATTCACTACTACAAAAAAGAAAAATGCCTGCAATTGATAAGGAAATATATTTGCAAATCTTTGATTTTCCTGTGATTAATTATTACACAAAGTTAGGTTTTGATTTCTCATTGGAACCCTTTGAAAAAATTGCAAATGAATATGTTGAACTATACAGAGATGCTTATCGAAGCTGCAATTTACAACAAGATGCTGAAAAAATATTAAAATTAGTAAGTGATTCTAATATAACTCAATCTATACTTTCAGCATCACAACAGACTTACTTAGATGAATCTATTAGTTTTTACAAAATCAATGATTTTTTTATTAAGCTTGTTGGTTTAAATGATCATTATGCTGTGAGCAAAGTTGAAAACGGAAAAAGGTTGCTTCAAGATCTTTCTCTTAACCCAAAAGAAGTGCTTTTAATTGGTGATACACTTCATGATTATGAGGTGTCAAAAGCTATTGGTTGTGATTGTTTTTTAGTAGCCTGTGGACACCAACATTTAGATAAATTTAAAATTTATGATGTACCCGTATATAATTCTTTAAGTGATCTTGTACTTTAATAATTACAACTGCATCCACAAATAATACATTTTAATAAAAACATGAAGGGGTAGGGGGAATTATCCCCCTACCCCTTCATGTTTTTGAGCAGACTTTATTTTATCGATTGAAAAAAACACTTTAAATCCTTCTTAACTGTTTCAGATAAATTATGCCACCTAATTCCTTGCACAGCACCTTCTAATGCGCATAGCATATTATAACAAGCAGTATCATCCATCATCTTAATTCTTATAAATACTTCTTTGCTGCCTATTAATCGCAATTCTTCTGGCGTCTTAACTTCAACATCCATTATTTTACCTTCCAATATTTCACCTATATTAGGCAACTGGGATAATTCACTCACATAAATTACCTCCTTTTAATTTTATTATATCTGATATTTCTTTCATGATATAGTAGTTTTTCATTTTATGATTGAAGCTGCCTCTGTCTTCCCTTCAAGAAACCAACTAAATGGAAGCGAAAATTGAAGATATTTGAATGCCCAATTTTCCTTTTCTCGAATAAGTACTGCTTCAAACCTAAATGGCCAAATATATTCTTTTCCTTTAGCATTTTCCTTGAGAGTGTCCGAAATCCTCCTTCTTACGTTAAAAAGCTTATCTTTATCATCTAAATCACTTGCAAATATATCCTTGATTATGTCTACTGTATTTTCGAAGGCACTGTTTTCGGAAATCACTTTTTCCATAGTACCATGAGTGACTATCCAAACCACATCTTCGTTGGAATTAATTAAACAATTTTCATAATCTAATTTCATTTCATCGTAGCATGCTCTATGATTTTCTATCAATTTCTTGATTTCTTCTTGGTTATTATAAACTGTCTTGTCTGTATTTATAATTAATGGATTATACTCCGTGAAATATTTACTTGCTAGTACCCCTGTCTCTTTATCTACTTTTAAGTATTCATTATTAAAAGCTTTTAGAAGCTTTAATATTTCACCTTTATATACTAAAGTATTGTTAATAGAATACTCCCTCAGCTTGTTTTTTTCTCCATTAAAGCTCTCTAAATTATCACCCATATTATCAATTCTTACATCTGGCATATATCCTACTACCGGAAGTGAAAATTGCATTTGTCTTATTATCCATCTATCTTGTTTTTTGATTAACAGAAAGGAGATACGCAAATCCCATAAATAATGTCTTTCCTCACCATCCCATTTATTTAACAAATGACATAGCTTCCAATTGATTTCCGTTAGCTTTACCTTATCAGGTTTTTTGCTATCAAAAGAAACTCCATCAAAATACTCTTTAATATAGCCTAAATGACGTGTATAAGTTTCATCATTGCTATAAAAAGAATATTTAATAGTACCTGTAGTGTGGATTAAAGCTGTGTTTCCAAGTGGTATTACAGTAGCTTCCTCAGCCTTAATTCTCAAATCTCCCCAATATTCCCAATCACTTAGAAATATATCTTTAACTTCTGAGTAGCCTAAACACAATTCACCACAGCTTGTACCCATCACAATTACATTCTCATCTTTATCAAATAATGAATCCATGAAGCTATCAATTTTGCTTACATCCTTTTGTATATAACCCTCTTCAAATATATTTAGCACTTCCATTAATTCATTCTTTATCTCATTTTTCATATATTTACACCCCTTATCCCTATGTTTTTCATTCCTTTAGTTTTATCTAGCCTAATCCAATAATATTAAATGCTGAATTTACTTCTCTACATAAACCAAAAAGACTGTAATAAAGCAAAGCCTTATTACAGTCTAAAAAACCTCTACAATATTTTACATAACAAAGCAATCATGTAGCTAATGAAATGTAAATAGTGGATTCAATTTTAGTCCTATAAGTTTGACAGTCTCTACTTGCAACTCTTTAAAAGAAATACAACAAATAAACCTAATGAATTAGGCAAATTAAACTCCTTTAATTTTAATTTTCGAAATTGAAAATTAATTAGCAAGTAGTAATCATCATTTTATAGCACCTCCTGTGTATTTATATGTAAATTGTACCTATTTGAGGATATAATGTCAAGGGTTTTATCAGCATCAATAGTTATAGGTTCAAACGATGACATTAATTTATTATGACCCCGAATATGATCCAATTTTAGATGTAAGTAACTATATTGCAAATAATTTTAATATATTATATTAAAATTCCTAATATATAAAATATTAGGTTATAATTAGTATTAGAGTTAGCTATAATTACTACATAATTGTAAAAAACTACGAACTACAGATTATTTATATTTTAGGAAGTGATAGCATTGAATATATTTGGATATAATCGCATTATTATTGTTGGTAATAATGGAAGCGGAAAAAGTTTTTTGTCTAAAGAATTGGCTGTTTTCATGGATTTGCCACTCGTTCATCTTGATGTTGAGTTTTGGCGTCCTAATTGGAAAAAACCACCGAAAGAAGAATGGATAAACAGACAAATGGAGCTTACATCAAAGGAAAAATGGATAATCGATGGAAATCATACTGACACAATGGAGTTGCGATTTAAAGCGGCGGACATAGTTATATTTCTTGATATAAACCGTTTTGTATGTTTGGTTAGTGTATTATTAAGAAACGGTAAAAAGCGTTCGGATACCCCCCCATATCTCGAAGAAAAATTAGATAAGGAGTTTTTACATTTATGTATAGGGTTATGGAGTTTCTCTAAAACACGTAAACGTACTATAATGAATTTACATAAAAAATATCCCAATAAACCGTTTTTCGTTATTGATAGCAGAGCAAAAATGGAAAAGTTGTTAAATCAATGGCGAGATGAAAAAGCTAAATATATCAATCCTGCATTATAAGCATAATTAGAACTTATTTTACTTCACAATGTTCTTTAAGGCTGCAATAACCGTGGCTTTATAGTTATTGCAATCTTGTAAAAAATAATGAAGCAAGTTATTTTAATCCAATAAATTATGAATAAAACTATTGGCACTTTCTACTACATATTAATAAAAGGGGATAAGCAGATAGAAGAAACGCATTGAGGGTAAGACATCCATAATGTAGCGAAGTAAGTTTATTTTATATTTTATGAGGAGGGGTCCACTATGAGTGATTTAGAAAAGAATAACGATAGAAAAAACATTAATAAAAACAAAAATAGCTCTAAAAAAGGGAAATACCTTGCTACTGGTACTGCTTTAGGCATTGTATTTAGAGTAGCATTACATAATTTAGCTATTGGTCTTACTTTTGGGATTGCTATTGGAGCATCAATAGATAAGAAAATAGCGAACAAAAATAAAGTTAAATAATAATTTTAGGGGGGTAAATTCGAAAAAATAATGAGAATTAATAAGCTAAAATTAATTGGTGCTATTATAGTAATAATTGTAGTTTTCAACGCTTCATGTCTTACACCAAAAGGAGCATTAAGAACTTATTTATTTATTAGTGGCCACCCCATTATAGCCTTTATAACACCCATAACTGATGATGAATTTCATAATAAGATAGATAGTAATTTCCTTGAAACCGAAAATGCTCATTGTTATAAATTAGTAATCCCTGTGAGAGAAGAAGCCACAGATTCTGATCTACGGAATTATATAGTTAAGAAAAGAGGGCATTTCTATTTTGCAAGATACTATGGAGAGGGATAAATTTTTTAATTAATTCGTAATGTTCTTAAATGTTGCAATAACTGTGTCTTTATAATTATTGCAACCTTATAGAATATTATGAATTTTACCAGTGATTTATAAATAAAATTATAAAGATAGTGATATGAAATAAAAAAACTAATTTATTTTTAAAAATATAATATTAAATATTAGAAAGTATCAATAACCATAGCCATCTATTAACCAAGGTGAATTTTTATCTTTTCTTACTAAAGTATAATAATAAGTATCTCTTCCACTATCTCTGGGACCTACGCCCTCCTTTTTATATTTAACTTCAAAATCCACTTTAAAAATAATTATATTCTCTAATTCTAATTTCACTTTATCTGCGTCTATTATGTACATTCTACTGCGTATATGAGTTTCCTTGTTTGCTTGATTTGTATCTTCAACAATATTGATAAGTTTAATATATTCTAAATTATCGAATCCCCAGTTTGTTGCAGGAGAATTACTCCTCGCAGCTGTCAATGAATTTATACCTTGCACGTTCTTTTGGTTATAATATTTAAAAAATTGTTCTATGACTTCTTTTGGTTTTAATAGAGGTTCCTTATAAGAACCTACAACAGCTTTAGAATTCAGCAAAAATACAATTACAATTAAGGTTATAACGGATAACCCTACAAGCGACCATTTAAATGATTTACCTTTAAATGAGTTCATACATACTGTTCCTCCTTTATGAAAAATAGAACTTACCTTTACAAGTTTAAATATAGTAAAAAAGGTTTATATTTACAATATAATTATGTCATAATTAAGAAAAACTGTAATCATTCTAAATCTTACTTATTGAGAAAAGGAATCTTTCCTTACTAATTGAAAAGTTGAGTCTTGCTATGCTCCCTCACTTTGTTATTTATAATTCCCATGTTATCATTTAGGTAAGCGTAAAAGAATCGACTCCTAGATAGTTAATATTACCTTTGCTAAAATTACAGATAACAAGAATAGTGGGTATCTGTAATTGCAAAGAACTTTATAATCTGGATAGGATTTTTAGAAAAGTTTTCTTCTTATTAAGGAGCTATACTTAAGGAGCCAACAAAATCATGCTAAATATTAAAAAGGTCAATACTGTATATTTAGCTTGTGGTGTAACAGATCTAATATGCCTTTTTTAAACTATTAAGAATTTTTTTATAACCGAAATACTTCCTATAGTAGTTAGAATTATTCCAATAAGTATAAAGATCCATGATATAGTTGTGAATATAAAAGACGGATCTATAAAAATAATGAACATTGTTGCAAAATAAGAATTTACTTGTCTATACACAAAACTATATAAGAAATAAATTGCTATTACTGCGGACACTGCTCCTAAGAATCCAATTATCATTCCCTCAAAAATAAATCGCCATCTAATAAACCAATCTGTTGCACCAAGATATTGCATTATACTAATTTCATTAAGTCTTGGATATATAGTAAGTTTTATTGTACATTTAATTAAAAAAAATGTTACTACCATAAGTATAAGGAAAAGTATCACTCCTATCCATTGAATTGTTTTAATTATCTCCAAAATTTTCCTTGGAAAGTTTTGAACACCGTTAATTTTATTTATACCTTGTAACCCATTAAGTTGAGAAATCATTTTAGGTATATCATCTGGTCCATTCACTTTAATTATATATGATGATGATCGGGGTGTATTATTTTCAAAAGTAATATAAGTTACAACATTTGCCGCTTCTATTTTTTTACGTATATTTTGCTGATCAGCAATCTTTATATCATCTTTTAAAGTCACCCGCACCTCGAATCGAGTGTAAATACCAATAATTCCCATTTTGAAATTCAACATGAATAGCACAAATAGTCCTAAAATAAATAACGTTGACATTATTGAAGCAATGGAGGCAATGCTAGTAGTAGCATTGTTTCTAAGATTTTTTGAAGCATCTTTTAAGAGTAAATTTAAGGTACTAATCTTCATAATTATAGCTACTCCTTTCTTTATCTCTTGTTATCATTCCATTTTGTGTGCTTTTACCTTGCCCTCCAAAAGGGCATATTAGCATATTGGTGGTTATGGGTTAGGAGCAAAGTAGAAATTATGTCACATAAGAATATCAAATACTAGGTATTTAACATTTTTTTCAACTGCTCATTATAGACATACTTACAATATGTTACTTTACCCCTTACAATACCCTTATTCTACATATATACCGAGTATCCTTCAAAATATAGAATCTTTAGTACTCTTGCCTGTCCTTTTTCTTGCATTTAATAAGTCTTTCCATCATATTTTAATCTCGCTTTTTCTATCATTTATTAGTTCAAATTATCTGGCTTTTAATCATATGTTGGGGAGTATGTACAGATTATAGGAAAAATCAACTTCTTGTGATATGATATATTATGTGTAAAAGTATGTCGTAATATCATATTTATAACTTAATATCCAGATGTTAATGGGGGAATATACAATGAGTCTATTGGGTAATACGAGGATAGTATCAAGAGAACTTCAAGTAGAAGTAAATACTTCTGGGATTATAACGCAAATTACATCTAATTGTTATGATATATTAGGTTATACCGATGTGGAAATACTAAATACTAATATCAGGAAATATAAAGAATCTATAGACCAAGAAAAAATGGTATTTAAAATGCTTGAGCGCTCTAAAGATATTGTATGTAGATTAGAAATCATACCCGAGCCAAAATTTACATATTTAAGTCGTTCTGCAGAAGATATGTTTGGTTATAGATTAGAAGAATACAAGAAAAATCCTATGCTTCCTTTTGAAATAGCACATCCAGATGATTCTGAAATACAACTTTCAAGGCTCGTACCTTCATAGTTAATTACAATATTCTTACTGATATTTCGACTTACATCATTATCGTTGACGCCCCCTTTTTCACATCCCATTAGAAATGCAGTACAAATAATCAATATTAATATAATTTTCCTCACATCCCCCCCCCCTTTAAATACTTCTACATATTTTACAAAGTTGCAATAATCTCTAAATCATGATTATTGCAACTTTTATGAATAATATGAAGGAATTTTTTCCTTACTAAAATATTTTCTCTTAGATAATGTATATATTAATACTGTAATTGACCATATTACATTTCCATAAAAAAGTCGTTGATTATATTGTTGAGACAGAGTAATACTTACTACTAAAAAGTATATAGAGTAGAATACCATGAACCAATAACCCCACTTTTTAAGTTTCAAATACCCATAAGTCATTATTAAAAAAATTATGGAAACAAATATCTTCATTATGACCTCTGGAACATTTGACAATCCAAATCTAACTGCAATTCCATATTGTTCTGTAGTATTTGTAAATAATGTTATTATTAATACAATTGCACCAAAAATATAAAAATCACCAATTAATGTTATGCCTAAAGGCCTTTTTTCATTCATACGTATCCCTCCCATTAATGTCATAATAAAATATATTTATTACATAATCTTACATTTAATTATTAGATGACTTTAAAATTGTACTATCCATGGAAACAAATATGTTCATTTCTTTAGATGTATTTTCAAATGTAACTGTTACTATATAAATATCTGCCTTCTTATCAAACTATATATCTATATTTGCTGGAATTTGAGCATTAAATTTTTCATTATTTAATAAATATAAACTTATACTATTTTCTATTTGACTCTTTGTTTTATTGCTAATAGTGGTTGGTTTGAAAATTTGTGTTGTGATAACAATGCATATTATTAATATTATACAACCAGAAATCCATACCGCTTTCCTCATTATTGTCCTCCTTAATGATTACTCAAATTGCATTTTCCTACTATTGCACCATTTTATAAGAATAAGTTGAATTGTATCAACCTATTTACTTGCATATACGAAATAAAATTGCTAAAGGCACAATGAATTACGGTTGCGAAACAACTCTTATAAATAAACTATACCATTATATACAATATTTAACTACTGCTTATCAAATGTTTTGTAGAAAATAGTTTCTCTATCCCCCTCCTCAATAATCTTCTAATAGCTTCATCTTTAACCGCTCTAAACCATTCATACTGATAGACCTTATAAATACATAAAAACAAATCCTCTTTTATAAATAACTGCAAGTTTGTTTTTATTCCCCATCTGCTTTTAATGGACCTGGTTTATGAATTAAAATTTTAACTAACTCAGGCCTTTTCTTTACTCTAGCGATTGCAACTTGAAATGATCTAAGCTAAACATAAGTTGTCCATTGCATTGCCAACTTATGTCAGCACTGAAGATTTCTTGTTGCTACTTACTTAAAAATCGGTGAATATCCTATAAAAATATAGAAAAAAACCCTCACATCATATTTATGACAGGAGGGTATTTTATTTAATTCTCTTTTTTTAAAATGTCCTTGACGAAGGGTCCACTTTATTTAGGGCTGCTTTTTTATAATATACTATCACGATGTAGATTATTATATTTATTCATTCATGGGGTAGCGCCAACATTTCCGACTCTGTTGGCTCACCCCATATATAAACTTCATTTTAAAATTTCTTAGTAAATAAGCAACTATGCTAAAGGCATAGTCTGTATCCACTTATTACTTGAAAAGCACAAAAGATATTTTGTTATTTACAATAGATACTACTCCCTTATTATATAATTGGACAAACTTACCTTTATAGCTAGTTTGAGTTCCAGAATTTATATCTTTTATAACACCTTTTAACAGATCATTTTGATATATTTTACCATTACCTGATACAAATAAATTTTCTTTAGCGCAAGGTGTTTGTAATTCAATAGCTTTCCATGTGCTAGTATCTTGTGATGTCTTACCATAATAAACTTTACCTATTAAATTATCTTTTAATTGTGCAAGATATATATTATCATCAGCATCAGCACCAATTAAAGTAAGTTTATCAACATCACCCACATTTATAGCATTGCTTTTACCAGTAACATATATTTTATTATATACTGAGCCTTCATAGACTAATTCATCTTCATGGCGAGTCAATACGATATTGCCCACCAGGTTAGGTATTGTATCGATTTTTGACATGTCTGGATTTCTATCGATTCTATAAATGCTGCTTTTATTTTCATTGTTTGATACCTTAACGTAAATAAGTCCTGTTAATGGCGCTGTTTGAACATCTTCTACATTAAGGTTAGTGCCATCACCCTCAAATTTTATGTTTTTTACTTTTTCATCTTTTACTGCATCGTAAGAATATAATGTTAAGTTACTAGATTCATCATCACTTTCTTTTTCTACTAAAATAATTCTATTTCTACCGGGAACCCATAAAGCAAAAGAAATGTTACATCCATCTTCCGACTTTATGTTTTTAGTTTCCCCAGTCAAACAATTAACAATTACCAATTTTTCATCATCATAATAAGATATATATTTGGCATCATAAGATACTAATATATTTTCTGCATTTGTTGGTATAGTAATATCAACATCTTCGGCTTTGGTAATTACCTCTTTCACAACTCTTTTGGAAACTGTCTTTGAATCGGTAGCTAAAAAATAATGATCAATGTAAAAGAGACCTAAACATTGCAAAGATAAAGATACTACTATCCATATGCTTATTCTTTTCGTCCAACTCATATTTCTTTCTCCTTTAACTTCAAAATATCCTATAATTAAATTTCATTCTTATTTTCTACTCTCTATATACATAATTGAAGATATTGTCCTTTCTCCCAAGCTATCTGATGGACTATTTATAACTTCACCATCATAAAATAATGTAGAAGAAGAACCCCCATCTAAGTTAAAAGCGTTAACAGCTCCATAATCATATAATACATCTTGCGCTTCCCTTAAACTAGCTCCTAAACTCCCTAATTGCCTTCCGTCAATTACTAAAAATATTATCGCTCCATCTTTTCTTTGAGCTACACATGTTCTAGGTGCAATACCCCAACCACCATCACCTTTAGTAATAGCTTTTTGTCCACTAACTATAAGTGCTGGTCCAAAAGATACTGCATCAGTAACTCCAGCCGTTTTCATATCAGAAAGACTATGAGGACCAACTAATAATTTTCCTGATTTAGTCATTGCTACAACTTCTGCTTTTTTATTTACATCCGTTATATCATTAGCAACAATTTTTCCATTGGCCATTATAATTCCAGTTGGGTTTGCTCCTGTTCCTGTGTATTTTGATCCACTATTCTCATCTTTAAATCCACCAGCATTGATTGCCGCAATTGCATTGTTATCTTTTGCAATATCACTAGTTAGTTGCCCTTCCGTACCAAGCAAACTAGTGTAACCTACTTTTAACCTAGTTGGATCATTAATTATTAATATGTAACCTTCAAATTTATTTCCTTTTACATCGTATCTTTCTATACTATCATCATCTTTATTTTCTACTTTTACACCATCTAAGTTATTTTGGACTAAGGCATCCACCTTTTGCGTGCTCATGATTTTTGCTATTGCCTCTTTTGATAAAAATGTCGTTGCAAGCCATTGTAATGAATAAGTAGTCATTGCCGCACCTACTACTGTAGTCTTCGCATTTTTAAATGGACCATAATAAAGCATAAATGGGCCAGTAATTGTTGTGAACGTCAATTCAAATATTATAAATAATAAAATAAGTTTCATTTTTATTTTTTGTTTTCTTTTATTTTTTTTCATATTTATCATCTCCCAAGTTTTGTCAACAACAGAGGTGTATTAAGGTAACCAATGCTAATTAATTTACATTAAAGAAACACATCAAAATATTAGCTTATTAAGGCAATACCATAAAAGTAGATACTACTTTTATTTCTCCTTTTCTGTCTGGATCATTAATCATTACATTTCCACTTTCAATTAGTCCTCCGCAGGGCTTATTAATTACTTTTCCTTTATAGTACATAGTTGATGAACTTCCTCCATCAAGATTTGCTGCATTTATGGCCCCGTATTCTATAAGTATATTTTGAACATCGCGTAATGTAGCACCTATAGATTTTACACTTCTACCATCAATAGTTAACATAATAATGGTGCCGTCGTTTTTCTGTCCTATAGCTGTTCTTGGAGAAATGCCCCAGCCACCATCACCTTGTGTAATTGTGGGTTTGCCATTAACTATAAGTGCAGGTCCAGAACAAACGGCTTCCGTTGCATTCAGCTTATTTAATTCATTTAAGGAATATTTACCAACTAGAAGGGTACCTTTGTTTGTAAACGCAGCTATATCACTTTTACTATTATTGTCTTCTATATCATTAAAAATAAGCTTTCCATCCCGCATTATAAGTCCTGATGGGGATTCTGTTTTAATAAAATCATAAAAACCTCCTGCGTTAATAGCTGCTATAGCACCATTATCTTGGGCTATCTGACTTGTTAGTTCCCCCTGCTTTCCTAGTTTATTACTATATCCAACTTTAACTCTTGTTGGGTCTTTAATGATAAGTAGATTTCCTGTGAACGTTTTTCCATTTGAAGTATTATACCTTTCAATGCTTATTTTACTAACGTTACTTAAAGTTGTGATAGCTTTTGAAACCTGTTTATATTTATTATCTGCAAGCACTGGTTTATTTTTAGCATTAGTAAGCATTACTCCACCGAATAAGGTTAATGTTACGATAGGAATGATTGTCCACCTATAAGAATTTTTCTTAAATAAAGAAATCATAGTAATTCTCCTTTTAATTTGAGATTTATCACTAATAATAGATGACATCCCATAAACCTGCGGAGTCTTTTTATAACTTTCTAACAACTTTATAATAGTTTTACCGTAATTTATATAGTCCCCGTATTTAACATGAGATAAGACTAATGCATCACAAGCGAGTTCCTTGTCATTACGCATTCTATAAAATGAATACCATATGATAGGATTAAACCAGTGTATTATTTGGAGTATTCCTGATAAACAGCTTACTATTATATCGAGCCGTTTTACATGGGCTAATTCATGTAAGATTATAAATTCTAATTCGTTTTTATCCACATAGTTCTCAATGCCACTTGGTAGTAGCAAATTAGGCTTTATAAACCCATAAATGCAGGGTGTTTTAATTTTATTTGTATATATGACTTTTATATGAGATTTTATATTTAACTTTTTTTTGCACTGTAATAAAAGCAGTAAAACGTCCTCATTATCACACACATGACCCTTCTTAAACCTGGCCTTTAACTTCATCGTCATTACAATTGTATAAGAACCAATTAGTATAACGACCAGTAACCACAGACAACTTATCAATTGTAAATATACCGGACTCTGATTAGTATTAGATGTATTTGTTTGTAAATTGGGCGTAATAAGATTTGGAGCTACATTTATATCTTTCTCCTTATTATTAATAATTTTGATTACCTTGTTATTTATTGTATAAGGTACTTGTATAACAGTTGTACTTTTAAAATTTATAATATTAAAGATACTTAATGAGCTTTGTAGTCCATAGGGGATTAATAATCTAATTACAACGATAAGCCAAATAGCATAGTGCCACCTCACGCCTAACTTGTCTTTAATAAGAAACTTAAAGACAAGAATTATTAAGCTTAAAAGACTTGCCAAAGCGGTTGAATATAATACCCATTTAAAAATAGATATAACCAACACCATAAATACACCCATTTACCCTTTCTTCTTATCAAGAATATTTTTTAGTTCTTTTATTTCTGCGTCAGATAGCTTGGATTCATTTAAGAAATTAGCTATCATACCATTTAATGAGCCATTAAACACACGGTTTATAAATGATTCACTCTCTGCTTTTATGCATTCATTCTCTGATAACAAAGGGAAGTAATAATATGTTTTATTATCTTTTTTATCTATTGTGTAACCTAGGACTTCTTTTTTTACTAAGCGATTTATTAAAGTTCTAATAGTATTTGCCTTCCAATCAATATTTTTACTTAAAGCATCAACGATTTCATTTGCAGTGCAGATATCATTTCCCCAAACACATTTCATAACTTCCCATTCTGAATTTGATATTTTAGATGCATTAATCATTCCATCATCCCTTTTCTAATAAATTGTATTTTACGATTTGTAACTTCATAATATATATTACACATGTAATATATATTTGTCAATATAAGTTATAATATATAAGCATTATGATTTTCTGTATGATTTTCAACTATATAAGCACTATATTTATATATAAATATAGAAAACTTAAGAAGCTTTCAAAGAGAATATTTGTAGCCACCTAACCCTACAAATTGGAATTTATAGGGTTCGATAAAAAAACATAATAAAAGTTACTTAATCATTAATAAGTATTGACTAAAAGTATGAATGGATATATTATAGATAAATACAGTCTGTAATATCTGATTAATGATACATGGAGGATTAGCATGAAATATACCAAAGCTACTAATTATGCATTACATATAGTTGCATATATGATTAAGTATGATAAAAAAGATAATTTAAGTTTGCATCCTTTGGCAAACCATTTAAATATTTCGCCGAGTTATTTGTCAAAGATTTTAACGCAGTTAGTAAAAGCTGATATAATTCAATCAACTCCTGGTGTAAATGGTGGTTATGTTTTGCGTAAAAGCAAAGAAGATATTTCACTTTTAGATGTAATTAAGGCAACAGAAGGAAGTAGCCCTATGTTTACATGTGAAATGGATGAAAATCATGCGTGCAAAATCCAAAAATCAATGGAAGAAGCAGAGAATATAATGGAAACCTATCTTAAAAATAAAAAACTATTTGAAATTATATAAAAACGCCATAATTTCATAGGTGTTTTTATACTCTAATTATAGATAAATACAGTCTTTAATATATTTGATTAAGATAATTATATTTTTGTTATAAATAGCTTATTAACAATGTTTAGTCTAAAATAAGATTTATATTAATAATAAAATTATAAAAAATTTAAATACTATTTAGTGAATAAAAATTTTGAAGGAGATGTATATATGTCAGAATTTTGGGAAAAAAGTTTTGTAGAAAAGCAAGCGATGTGGGGTTTTGAGCCATCAAACACTGCAATTATAGTAGCAGATTACTTTGCTGAAAATAATCTAAAGGATATCTTAATACCAGGTATTGGATATGGAAGAAATGCAAAACCATTTATTGATAATAACATGGAGGTTACAGGGATCGAAATTTCTCAAACAGCCATTAATATAGCAAGGCAAAATGGAATTAATAATAAAATTTATCATGGGTCAGTATCAGATATGCCTTTTGAAAATAAACTCTATGATGGTGTAGTTAGCTTTGCACTTATTCATTTGTTAAATGAAGATGAAAGAAAAAAGTTTATTAATGATTGCTATAACCATTTAAACCCAGGCGGATATATGATTTTTACGGCTGTTTCAGAAAAAGCTCCAATGTACGGTAATGGCACGAAGCTTGCTAAAAATTATTATGAAACAACTTATGGGGTAAAACTGTTTTTCTATGATTTTAAATCAATAGAGAAAGAGTTTGGAAATTATGGGCTTGTAGATTTTGTAGAGATTGATGAAATATATAAGGAAAATCCAAATAAACCTCCAGTAAACTTTTTAATGATAAAATGCAGAAAAGAGATGTAAAGCTGATAAAGCTCTCAAATACAACCTATGATAGGTTAATCATATAAGAAAATAGAACACCATTTGCTCTATTTTTTTAGTACGTACTATTTTAAATCTATCCACTAAATTACTATTTGTCTGCATATTATCTTAACTTCGCCTTTAAATACCAGTTTGAATCATTTGATCAATCTTTGTGCTTGGTTAAATAAGAGAAAAGGAACGGCCAACCGTTCCAATAACTGGTGTTCTGAGTGTGGATGGGAGTTCATTCGGGGGTATCTTTCAAATTAAAATTATCCACAGTGAGACCAATATTTATAGATCTTTAGTTCCGCTTTTTTTCTATCATTTATTCAGGTAATTTATCGTGCTTTTAATTATTTATTTTTTGAGATAATCTGCGATTTAGGGGTGGGGGGAATAAAAAAATGAAGGAGTGCGGGGTTGTGCTCCACATTTCCTTCATTTATTGGGACAGACTTTAATATTCTTGGACAAGGTTTGTTGTTTGTCTACAGGCGTATGTAGCTTTGTAATAAAGACTGATCAGAATACCTATTATAAATGGCTTAAATCCGTAGTGTTCATTAATTTTTTTTATAATATAGTTTGATCAAAACTATATAAACAACTTATAACCACTTTTAAATTTTTATAATAAAGTTTGATCAAAATGATTATTTAGGTAACTTAACTTCTTTATTTTAATACTCCCTTTTGTATAGCAGCGCCATACTTGAATGCATTGTTAAGTTATAGAATTAAGTCCTATTTCTAAATTCAAAACAGTTAGCTAATAGTACTTTTTATTGAATTTGGGTAAAAAGCTTGTACTGAATTTGTATATACATGATCATTTAAAGGGTGTATTCGTTGAAAAACTTTAGGAAATTCTGCTCCACCAATTGGTACACGCATTAGCATTTTTGATTTTGAGATATCTACTCTATTATCTAATTTAGAAACAAAATAATATAGATATGATATTAAATTGCCCATCAATAAATATCCACTTATTTAACTCCTTTATATATGCCTCTAATACAACATGCCCTGCCCCAGACTCCCTTATTTCTGCATCTTTGGTCCTCAATGATAGCTTTCTAGAAGGTATTCAAGTGCATTTAAGCAACCGTCACATTGCTGTATATTCAAAACAAACTCGTATCACCCTCAAACCCCCTCCAAACCCTTACGCCTCAACCCCTTGACCCTATTCCCTCACCTTTCCCCTTAAACCTAATTCATAATAAAGTCGTGTCAGAATAGGATCAAGGTTTAAGGAAAAAGGGCTAAGGATTTCATTTTCTAATGCTCTTTTTCTAATTTTTTTCTATAGTGTTTTTTCTATTTACCTTTCTATTTTCTTTTATATTCTTTTAAAGCCTTGTTATATGAGGGTTGAGGTGGGGTTTTTCTGATTGAAAGTCTGGTAAGAATTCTGAATGGAAATCTATTATTTTGATGATTCATAGGGTGGTTTTTTCTTTTTTCTTTTTTCTTTAACTTCGTTCGTAAATGAAAAAAAGCCAGGAAGATCTAATCAATTCTGATTAAAAATCCCTGACTTCTAACATGGCTTTTTTATTAGTAACACGAGTTTTTTATGAATCACACGGGTTTTTTAGTATTATACAGCTATATGTTTGTACTATACGTTCTTTATCCGCGCACATACATGTGTTCTCAGTTAAATTGCTTATCTGACCCTTGGAATTTTGTAAAATAAAATAGCTAGTATTTCAAAAACACTAGCTATTTTTATTAATAATCACAGCTTTAATTGGCATTTAAAGCTATTTCAAAACTTCCTTAGAAATATTCTTTTCATCTCAATATACCCATATTCCTATATCTTTTCATATGGATAGACACCTTTTATATTTCTATTAAGATAAGCCCCAACTGATGGCGCATTCACTAGTTCTTCGAATACTATTGGATTACTCACATTCTTATATAGGTATTCACTACCATTTAAAAATTTCACCATTATAATCTCTTCCTGCTCATCATACCCAACGCTTTCAACATTTGAAGATGCCACTTGTATCATTTCAATATCGTTATACATAAATTTATTCCTCCTTATTTGTTTCTTTTTCATTATCAGTTAATCTTCCACTTCTCCATAAACTAATTACTTTTGAATAACCCTCATTTGAAGGTTTTTCTTTTTTCCACTCTACCGATACTTTAGGATCACTGCTCTTAGGTGCATCTGGAATTTTATCAAATTTAATTCTACATGGAATTTTTACTGCTTCTCCACTAATAATAGCTTCTCCAGTTCTTAAACTTGGTAATAAACTTATCATATTATCTAAATCCTGTTGTATAGCACCAGCTACTTTAGATTTATCACCATTATTTGTCATTCTAAGTGCAACCACCGTTCCACATTGACTTAGAACTGTTTCATCTAATTCTGAAGCTCTTTGAGTAGCAAGGAGAAGTCCTACTCCATATTTTCTACCTTCTTTTGCAATAGCCTGTACAGTTCTTGATGCAACAGAATTCTCTCCAGATTTAAGATAATTGTGCGCTTCTTCTAATACAAATAATAATGGTTGTTGCCTTCCTCCCACTTTCAAATTTTGGCCCCAAAACAAACAATCATAGACAATTTTTATCAATGTTCCAGCTATAGACATCATCATTTCTGATGGTATACCAGATAAATCAAGAATAGTTATAGGTTTATCATGACCAATCCAACCTTCAATTAACTTGTCTAAATCTTTTTTTATTCTCCCTTCCAAGCTAGCTTCTGGTGTCCATTCTCCAGGATTGAATAAAAAACTATACCTTTGATCCACTAATCTATTTCTCATTCCATCTAGGAATCCCTGAATTCCTTGAGCTTGGAAATTTATAAATGGTGATCCACTACCAGAACTAGCAGGAGGGTACTCGTTAGACACTAAATTCTCTGCATTACCCTTTTTAATTAAGGTCATTTTTGTCTCAGGCTGTCTACTTCTTTCATGTGTTTGCTTCTCAAAATCATCTAAATCAAACCATAATTGATTAATACTAAATGGTATTGGACTATCAGATGTAATAGTTTCTTCCCTTGGTATATGTTCTAAATATTTTGCAGCACTGATTTTTCTTTTTAATATTTCTTGACGAAAATAATCTTCTTTTTTATCATTTAACTCTCCTGGAAATATCTTCATTAACTCGTTAAACGGTAATGCCCAATATGGAATATTTAATTCTTCTTCACCTACTTCTTTTGCATTGACTCTAAATACCTTGCTATATCCTTTAAAAATATTATTATATTCACCATGCGGATCTATCAATAATATTCTAGCACTCTTAAAATCCCCTAATGCTATCTCTTTAAGTATTACAGATACTGCATTTGATTTTCCACTGCCTGTAGCTCCTAACACCGCGCAATGCCTTGAAACCAACTTATCAATATCAACATACGCAGGCAAACTTTCCGAATTGCTTATATGACCTATCGTAATGGATCTGCTACCATCTTCACTCCCATAAATCATTGAAAGATCTTCTTTTGTAACTAAATGTACATCATCATCGGATGAAGGAATTTGCAATACCCCTCGTTCAAATTTCGTACCTACTCTTTCTCCAATTAACACCGCCGATAACCATCTTGTTCCATAATCCATTTCTTTTTCTATTTGTTCATGATTTAACCGTAAAGACTCTGGTATCGCATCTGCGCCTATTTGTGTAATTATTGCAAATACATGAGTATATCCCAAAGGTATTTTAATAAATGAACCTATTTGTCCCACCCTATATACTATCCCGTCAATAATTGGCATCATGGACTTTACCCTTTCATCCAACCTTACAGATATTTTATTTCCTGATACATTTTTTATCTTTCCTATAAAAGTTTGATTATCACATCCCATTATTATCACGCTTTTCACTTTTATATGAATTATTCCAACTAAGAACATTTAAAAATTTAACATATTTTTCGAAAGCTCCTAAAGTAAATTTACCTCTTCCATCAAATTCCTCATCCAAAATCACTTCATCTTGCTCAAAGTATGTCTTTATATCCTCTTCTTTTTGAGGTTGATCCCTTAATCTCCATTCTCCATATACTCCACCAATTACAGCGTGTCGCATTCCATATACGGATAGTTTTTTTTGACTCATAGCAAGTTGGGCTACTTGATCAGTCTCTTTTAAATCACTTCTTTTAAATGCATATACATGAGAGATTCTTGATTTGTTTAAAGCGCTCATTATTGTTTCATTTATATGCTGGTCTCCAAATGAATAACCCAACACAAAAAGCACTGAATCCTCTTGTTTAACAAAATCCTTCAACCTATCTATTAAACTAACATAAGGTTGCTTTTTAGAATGCGCATATTTTAAAGTTGATGGGTATATCATTATATCTCCCTCTTCTCCGCATTCCCCTATATTTTTATTTCCTTTTACTACCATACCTTTATCATCTGCCTTCCATCCTAACGAACCATGGACTTTCCACAAGCGCGTCCATTTTGGAACACTTTTGTCATCCTGTTCTATAGCATCAGGATAAAAGAATGGAGTGTATCCACCTACGAATCCATCAAAATAAGGTGCTTTGTGTTCTTCTAATGCCATCTCAAAAAGATAATCATAATTGGTAGTAAATATTTCTATAGGGTATTTCCTTGATGCTTGTACAATCCATGTTGCTAAATCAAAATGCGGTGTTTCTTTTATTTTTAGATCTTTATTGTTATGTACAGATACACTGTCTTTAATGTGATTTTCAATGTTTTTTTTCAATTCTTCAAAACCACTTTCATCTAATCCTGATAGTGTTCCATTTCCAATTACTGATGCTTTTTGTGTTATTACAGAAAGAATATTTTCTAACTGAAACTTCTCCTTTTTCTTTATTAATTCATCTTCTATATCCTTTATTACCTCAATAAACTTGGGCGATTGTTTTACCTCTTTAATAATAGTCTCCGTCATTTCTTCCATTGCTGATATAAATTTTTTACCGTCCTTATTTATTGAAACTGAGGTTCCTGCCCCACTCAAAAATCCAATTTTTTTAGAATCAGAAATTAAAATTTGTTTTAACATTCTAATATATTCTCTAGGATCATAGCTATATGTAACTTTTTCTTCAATCAAATTTTTCACCTCTAAATTAATATTCATATTCAATAGTAGTACTTGTTCTTACAACTTCTTTAACCGTAAATGTTCGTTCATCAACCTTATTAAAGTCAATTTCTAATCCAATATCCCCAGTTATAATTTTTAATTCTTTGTATTCTTCAAACAATTCGCCTAATATTTTAGTGATATCCGTTCTAAAACAATTCATTTCCTCACCATATTCAGATATAACTACTAACTTTAGCTTTTCATTTTGTGCGATTGTTGCTGCTAATAATGTAGTAAGTCCCAATATCCCCAAATGATTTCCATAGAATGCTGTTTCAACATCACCATCATTAACCTTAGGTATCAGATATCTTTTATTTAATTCTTCATTTAGTCCTATATTTTTACAATTGGCGTTCTCTATAGCATTCAGCTTGTTTTTCTCATATATATTAAGTTCCTTAGGTTTAATCGAACCAATATGTGGCACTAAAACATCACATTCTAAAAAGTTATCCTCTAATCCTATAAAATATCCAGTATCTGATGTAAGTCCTATGGTAAAATCTTTTCCTGACCTTAGATTTAGTTGAAAATTTAAACCTATCGCACCATCTTTACCATATAGGTCCTGATGCTTTACTTTAATAGCTTTAATTTTTATACCATTCCATTCTTTTTCATCCCCGGGGTTTAAAATGTTGATACTTCTAAAAGAATTAGCATTTGAGGGAATCAATCCATCAATTGCTTTATAGGCACTTCTACTTACAAATAAATCTATTTCTATTTTTTCTTGGTTTTCAAATTCTATTATATATTCAGCTATGCTTTTTATCTTGTTTTTAATTTCAACTTCAGGTTCATCTTTATTGATATAATAGTTTAATAATACTAAAGCTTCTTGAGCCTCCTTGTGGTTTGGGTCATCTTCTGTAATTATCTTAATTTCATTTGTAACATCATTTATTAAAGAATATTTTTCTTCAAAATTCGATACTTCATTAATTTCAAGTACGCATTTAAGTACCTTACATAATTTCTTATTTAACTTAACTCTTTTATTGTATTGATATACCATATTTTGTATTGAATCAAAATCACCATAGTGATCATTATGTGCATGTGTAATAACAATGGCATTTATATGATTCAATCTAAAAAATTCATTGTTCTTTATATCATAACCATTTTTAAAAAAATTTTCTAAAAAATCATATCCAGGATCGATTACTATCCCTTTACCATTGTGAATTAAAAAATACCCCCCTCCTTTGCTATCTTCGTTGTTTCTCGGAAGAATAGGTGTATAAGAATTATACCTTCTTAATACATATAATTTTGTATCATTTTCCTTGATTCTTTTCCCACATGTAAGCAAGCTATTGAATTCATCTTGAGCCTTATGCATATCCTCTATGATTTTATGATCAATTCTTTCTAATAATCCAATGGTTTTGTTTGCGATTTCATATGACTTTTTAATGCTTTTTACATCAATAGAATCTTTGTTTTCTGAATTTTTATCGTTTTTTACCTCATTAAATAGTACTTTATTTATCTCATGTAGTACTTGATTTATATCTCCAATTTTGATTAATTCAATATTTTTTTCTCCAATATTTTTTACTATTTCTGCAATATGCACATTATTTTCTATTTTACCCCTATGCATCCAATATACTTTTTCTATTTTATTACTCTCAACTGCACTTTTAATCAACTCAAAAGCAAAGTCCGTATTTTTACCTCTGTATCCTATAACCCAAAGTATTTTATTGCTTTCTCCTGAAAAAATCTTATTCCATGCCTTTTCACAATCTTCGATTTTAGAGCCACATGATAAACCTAGGTTAATATTTGTCGCTTTATCTTGATTTATGTCACCGTGTATCTTTAAAAGTATCTTCTTATCATAAAAAAAGTACTTTGTTATACCTCTTTGTCTTATCATTTTCTTCTTTATCCAATATGGGAATTCCTTTTCTATGCATTGTTCAAACAACATATCATAATTTGCTGTAATTATCTTATTTATATAATCTCTATCAGCAATTCTTATAATCTTTGTATGATTATCAGTATAGTTAAATTTTGATAATAAGCTTCTCCAAAAAATCATTAATCTATTATTATCTTCCTCAAATTCTTCTTTGTTTAATTTTTCATCTTTAAAAAACTCATCGAATTCGGGTCCGCTTGGAATACCAGCTTTCTTTGATACTCCTGCACCGCAAAACATAATAACTTCTTTATCCTTATTTAATTTATATTTCTTTATCAATTCAATAAATTCTTCTAGTTCCATAACCTTCTCCTATTTTAAATGTATATTTTTATATCTATATTATTAATAATTCTATATTAACTAAGTTTTTCCTCTTTTTTTGTAACTAAATGTAGAATTTTAAAAATTATATATCTTCTGTATTTATTATATTTTCTATAGTTAACTGCTATAATTCCTATTTCATAATATACAATTGAATATTACAAAAATGTCGTTCCTCACCCTCCCCATTTCCCCAAAATCTCCTTCATAATAAAGTCGTTCCGTAAACAGGCTCAACATTTAAGGAAAAATTACTAAGGACTATATTTTAATGCCTTTATTCTAATCTTTTTTCTAAAATTTTATGTCTATTTTCTTTTCTATTCTTTTTTACATTTTCTTTTAAATCCTTGTTCTATAGGGGTTGGGATAGCGTTCTTCTGATTGAAATTCTAGTAATAATTCTATTTTAAAGTCTATTATTTTTAGAATTGGTTGGTGGTCTTCACTTATTTCATGATGCTTAAACCTTTGACCTTCCCTTCTTCGCTACGCAAAAAAACCAGGCACCTTCAATCAATTCTGATTAAAAATACCTGACTTTGCCCATGGCTTTCTTATGAATGGAACGATGTTCTTTGTATTATATAACAATCGCCATACTTGATTTTTTAATGACTTTTTTATAAATGGTTAATCTTTCTTATAAAGTTACAACTATAACTCACAGTGTATTTCTGTTTCTTTAGTTGAGAGTAAAAATAAAGCATGAATAAAAATATATTTTTATTCATGCTTTATTTGAAAAATCTTTATACATTAAAGAATTATGAGTTTATTACCTTTTATATAACTATAGTTGTATGACAAACTATAGTATTTTCATTATGACATTATTAATTATAATTTGTGACAACAGTAATTATAACTCACAACAGGCGTAAACCCAGGCCCCTTTTTTCTATTCTACAGTAACTGATTTTGCTAAATTTCTTGGCTTATCAACATCGCAGCCCTTTTGGATTGCCATGTAGTAAGACAATAATTGTAGTGGAATTACTGAAATTACTGGTGCCAATATATCCATAACTTTTGGTATATAAGTTACAGAGAAAACTGATTTTGAAATTTCCGTGTGACCTTCTGGCGCGAAAGCAAATACTTTTGCTCCTCTAGTAGTTATTTCTTTTATATTACTTACCATCTTGTCAAATATTTCTTCTTGAGTAGCTAGTGCTATTACTATAGTTCCCTCTTCCATTAGTGCTATTGGACCATGTTTTAACTCTCCTGCTGGATAAGCATCTGAATGAATATATGATATTTCTTTAAGCTTTAATGAACCTTCGAGTGCAACCGCATAGTCAAGTCCACGTCCTATGAAGAACATATCTTTGTGCATATAAGTTTTTGCAGTGAATTTTTGTAGTGTTTCTTTATTTTCTAAAACCTTCTCTGCCTTTTCTGGAAGTTCCATCATAGCTGTTTTAATTTCTTCAATTTCTTCATTGCTTATTGTTTCTTTGTTTTGAGCAAAGAACAATGCTATTATATACATTGCTATAAGCTGAGTTACATAAGCTTTAGTAGATGCAACTGCTATTTCAGGCCCTGCCCAAGTGTATAGTACATCATCTGCTTCTCTTGAAGCTGCACTACCTACTACATTAGTTACCGCTATAACTCTTGCACCTTTTGACTTTGCAAGCCTTAAAGCTGACATAGTGTCTGCAGTTTCTCCTGATTGACTAATAACTATCATCAGTGTGTCTTTGTCCATTATAGGATCTCTATATTTAAACTCAGAGGCTATATCTAGTTCCACTGGTATTCTTGCAAGTTTTTCTATAACATATTTACCTACAACTCCTGCATGATATGCAGTTCCGCAAGCTACTATATATATTTTATTTAAATTTTTAATTTGCTCTTTAGTTATATTTATATCATCTAGTGTAATTGGTTGACCTAAAACTATTCTTGAAGTCATAGTGTCCCTAATTGCCTTTGGCTGTTCATGGATTTCCTTTAACATAAAGTGCTCATATCCACCTTTTTCAGCAGCCTCTGCATCCCAAGTTACATGAAAAATTTCTTTATTTATAATTTTGCCTTCTGGATCTAGTAGTTTTATTCCTTCACTGGAAATTACAACAAACTCCTTATCCTCTAATAAATATACCTCTCTTGTATGATTTAATACTGCCGGTATATCTGAAGCTACAAAAAATTCATCCTTGCCTAGTCCTACTATTAATGGACTATCTTTTCTTACTGCTACTAATTTATCTGGTTCATCGCTAGTAACTACTGCTATGGCATAGCTACCTTCCATTTTAGCAATAGCCTTCATTACCGCATCTACTATATTTCCATCGTAGTAGAAATCTACAAGGTGTGGTATTACTTCTGAATCAGTTTCAGATGTAAATTTATATCCTTTTTCCATTAACCATTCTCTTAAATGGATATAATTTTCTATAATTCCATTGTGGACTACACTAATAGTTTCACTTTCATTAGTATGTGGGTGAGAATTTTCATCTGATGGTTTACCATGAGTAGCCCATCTAGTGTGTCCAATGCCCAGATTCCCTTTTAGTGGTTTTTCTAATAATTGAGCCTCTAAATTTGCAAGTCTTCCCTTGCATTTAGTTACTTTTAAAACTCCATCATTTATAATTGCGATTCCTGCTGAATCGTATCCTCTATATTCTAATTTACTAAGACCTTCTACCAATATTGGTGAAGCCTGATTACTTCCAAAATAACCAACTATTCCGCACATATTCATCTTCCTCTCAAATTTAAAATTTTGCACAACGCATCATCTTTAGATGCGCTCATCACCTAAAAGCCATACTTAATTAAACATATTTATTATCATTGTTTTTTAATAATTATTTTAATGATAGTATTCACAGTTATCATACATAAAATTATTAATGTTGAATAACTGAAAATATGCGCTCTTAATAATCCAATGAAATATGCTAATTAATTCATCACCTATAGGTACTGTGATATTTATAAAGGTTTTAACACCAGATTGATGTTGTTACGAAAATCACTTTTCGCTTTTATCAATCATTAACGGTAGTGCGCTACCGCGGGGCATCCGCCGAAGATTCGATACTCCCCATCCTCGTCAACTCATAGTGCATTATAATTACTAATACTCCTGAGTCCTGGCGCTTTTTAATTAATTTCTCCTATCCTCCTTTACTATAATATTAAATAGACTGAAATCTTATGTTCCTTATCCATAAGGTTTCAGTCTATTATATTCATTTTATACCCTAAACGTCAATGCTTTTCACAATAAATTCATCAAATGGTTACTTTCCTTCGGTATAATTAAAACATACAAACGTCATATATAGTAACAATAATGGCACTTCGGAGTGACTTGCAATAAGTTGCGTAGAAACTATTAAGTTTAGCTTCAAACGTATAAAAAGAGTATATATTACGTAAATTGCATTTGAGCAAGCGTTAGTAATACTTAACTAATTTTAATGAAAGATGCATTAAGAAAAGTTCATGTTTGAACGCACGTGAGTTTGAACTTTTTAGCATCTTTCATTAAAATTAGTTTAGTATTACTTAGAGTCGCGAATGCAATTGTAGTAATATATACTCTTTTACCTATTTATTTGCTTTTTCTTCTATCATTTTTGCAAGATCATGTGCCATTTCATTTAGTTCACTTTGCACTTTACCCTCGAGCATTACTCGAACTAGAGGTTCTGTACCTGATGGTCTAATAAGTACTCTTCCAACTCCATTTAATTTCTTTTCTATTCTTTTAATTTCTTCCACTATTTCACTATCAGTTTCATGGATGTCATTCTTACCATTCGGTACCATTGCATTAACTAGTACTTGTGGAAGTTCTGTCATCATTGCTGCTAGCTCAGATAGTGGTTTCCCTGATTCTTTAATTACAGTGGCTAATTGAATTCCTGATACAAGCCCATCCCCTGTAGTATTAAAATCTAGAAAAATTACATGACCTGATTGTTCCCCCCCCAGACTATAACCTTCTTCTTGCATTTTCTCAAGCACATATCTGTCTCCTACTTTAGTTTTCACTGTAGTTATATTTTCTTCCTTCATTGCTATATCAAGTCCCAAATTACTCATAACAGTTACTACTACCGTATCTTTTGTTAATTTCCCCATTTCCTTAAAGTGTTTAGCACAAATAGCAATTATAAAGTCTCCATTTATAAGGTTTCCTTTTTCATCCACGGCTAAACATCTATCTGCGTCACCATCAAAGGCTAGTCCTAAATCGCAATGATTTTCTTTAACAAAAGCCATTAGGTGCTCCGGATGAGTGGATCCACAGTCTTTATTTATATTTACGCCGTCTGGGTCATTGTTAATAACTAAAACCTCTGCTCCAAGAGATCTTGTAGCTTTTACTGAGGTAATATAAGATGCGCCATTAGCACAATCTAATGCTATTTTAAGTCCTTTTAAGTCTCCTGAAATGGTAGATTTAGCGAATTCTATATAATCCTCTACGCCACTTAACTTAACTGTTTTTTTGCCTAAATCCCCTGCTATTGGTGATGGTACATCTTTAAAATCATTTTCTATAACTGCTTGTATTGTATCTTCTAATTCATCAGACAATTTAAACCCCTTGTTATTGAAAAACTTTATTCCATTATATTCTACCGGGTTATGTGAAGCTGAGATAACGACTCCTGCATCTGCTCCATATTTTCTAGTTAAGTATGCTACCGCTGGTGTAGGCACCACTCCAAGGCATATGGCTTCAGCTCCTACAGATAAAATTCCTGCAACTAATGCCGATTCTAACATATCTCCTGAAACTCTTGTATCCATTCCTACTATGATTTTAGGTTTATGAGCTCCATCTGTTAATACAAACGCTCCTGATCTTCCTAACTTATATGCAAGTTCACTTGTTAATTCTGTATTTGCTATACCACGTACTCCATCTGTCCCGAATATTCTACTCATATTATTCTACCTCTTTCTCAATAAATTATAGGTTTATTACAGATCATACCAATCAAAATAGCTACTTATTATGATGCTACTTTATTTTTCATTACTCTATTTCTTCTTCTTTTATCCACATTAATATAATAAATTAATTCCCTGAAAGGTACTGTCCAAATAGATATGCAATGATAATCATATGTACATTATATGAAAAATCTCTCATTATTGTTTCACTATTTATATACACATATACAAAAACTCTTATATATAAATACATGCATTCTAATTATAATCTAGTTTGTATTATACTACAATAATAAGTCCTTGTAAAAAATACCTAATATTTTGTAATTTTATAAACAAAAAAAATAACCCAACTGGATTATTTTTATAGGTTTAATTATTTTATTATATCCTCTAAAGTTTTAAAGTCAGGATTGAAATTAATGAAATGCCCTCCATTTTAGTAATTAATTTTTTCATATTACATCATCATGATTGTTGCTGTAATATAAAACACACCCTTCTGAAATTTCATTAATGTGTACCTAGAATACCTAAAGATCTACATTTTTTCTCAACTCTCATAAATATCCAGCTGCCTATTATGCAAAATATAATCATGCCTATTAAAATTATGAAATATTCCGTTCTTAAAGAAAATAGCGGTACTTGGTTAATTAATATTGCTCTACTACTATCATAAATATAGGTTAGGGGTAGAGATAACGATATAAATACAAAGAATTTAGGCATAACTTTTATAGGAAAATAACTCCCTGACATAGCGGAAACCATTGAACTGGTTATATCAATTATTCCGTTTGCCTCTTTTGCGATAAGCACTGCCGCTGCTACCGCCATACCAAGCCCCATCATACCTATTATTCCTGGAATTAAAAAGGCTAAGAACTGAAGTATATTTGAATTTATGGTAAATCCAAAAGCAAAGTGGCAAACTATGCCTGTTAAAATGACTTCAAAGGTTGTAGCACAGAATTGGAACAAACTCTTACTAACCATTAGTACTATTCTATTCACTGGTGCGCTCCAATTAGATTCTAAAACGCCTTCCCTCATCTCTTCCTTTAGTGAAAATCCCATGGTCCAAAAAACAGTACTTACATAAGCTGAAATTATATATCCTACTACTAAGTACCCCATAAAATCTGAATTTCCTGTATACCTTTCAAAGCCACTTATACTTCCATTAGAGCTAAAGGTTTTTCCCATAAAATAAAATGGAGTTAGCCACATTAGTGGATCTAAAAGAGTCATTATAAAATTTATTGGATATCTAAAATACATTTTCATGCTTATTAGAAACCTTGATCTAAATACTATTAATACATTTCTAATGCTCATGTTCTCACCCCCACACTTATTAGAATCTTTCTAAAGATCCTAAATTTTTAACCTTGTTTTCTGTATATGTGAATGCGATTCTTCCAAGAATCACAAGTATAATTCCTTCTACTAAACACATGTAAATATCCCCGCTAACCATAGCCAATGTTCCTCCACTAACCATTATTTGCCTTGTGGCTGAAATTCCATAGGTAAAGGGTATTAATTTAGATAATGACTGCATGAAATCTGGCATAATAGTTATTGGAAATGTTATGCCACATAGTATCATCATGGTTCCTCTTACTACATTAACTGCTGCATTGGCCTGCTTAGCCCATAATACTAAACTAGCAAAAAGAATTCCCAGACCGTAAACTCCTGGTATCATTATAACGAACATTAGAATCCATAATAATGGACTACCCGTAAAGTGAATCCCATATATATATCTATATTCTAGTACTGAAACAACAGATATTATAATAGCTTGAAACATTGATACTATTGCTCCTCCTATTAATAAATCAAATTTCTTTATAGGACAAAGCCAATTAGATTCTAAGGTGCCTCTTGTTTGTTCTTCGCGAAGGCAAGTTCCAAAACCCCACATTGTAGTATTTACCCACATCCACGCCATAGTTCCAACTACTATAAATGCTCTAAAGCTTCCTGTTCCTGTGGCAATTTTAAAAGTATCTACTCCTGCACTATTAGGGCCTGCAAAGCCTAATGCACTTAGAATATACATTAGTGGAAATATTAGAGGCCAAATTATAATCTGAATTATCCAGGTAGGGTATCTTACCAATTGAATAGTCTCTTTCTTTACGACTGCTGTGATAGTTCTTACTCTTCCCATACTATCGCACCTACTCTCTTAAACTTTTTCCTGTGAGATGAATAAATACATCTTCCAAGGAAGGCTCTATAATATTTATATTGAGTATTTGAGATTTGTTTTGTGATATGCTATCAATTATGCTTTGAATGATGGCGTTTCCATCGGTATGATGTATCGTAAGTGTGTAACTTCTACTTTCCTCTTTGTATTCTTTAATGACTTTTTCTACTGAAGCCATGCATTTTATTTGCTCCACTAGATTATCTGATACGCTACTTAAATCTATTTTTATAGACTTAATATGGTTCATGCTCCTCTTTAAATTTTCCGGGGTGTCTAATGCAATAATCTTACCTCCATCTATAATGGCAATTCTATCGCATAAGAAATCTGCTTCTTCCATATAGTGAGTGGTCAAAAGCACTGTCCTACCTTCTTTTTTAATATCTAAAATTATTTCTCTTAAATTTAATGCAGACTGTGGATCCAGTCCTAAAGTTGGTTCGTCTAGAAGAACTACTGGTGCATTTGGTATTAATGCCTTTCCAAGTGCTACCTTCTGCTTCATGCCTGTAGAAAATTTTTCAACTAATTCATCCTCTTTTCCATAAAACGCTAGTCTTTTTAAAATAGCATCGGTTCTTTGAGCTGCTTCTTTTTTATTTAGGCCATAAAGGGAACCAAAGTATTCTAGATTTTCTCTTGCAGTTAGCTTCCAGTAAACGCTTCTGTCTCCCGCAAGTACAGTTCCTATATTTTTCAATGCGTCCATGGGGTTTTTTTCTACATCCGTTCCCATTACAAGTACTTCACCACCTGTAGGCTTTAAAAGTCCTGTTATCATTTTTATAGTACTAGTTTTTCCTGCTCCATTTGGTCCTAAAAGCCCAAATATCTCCCCTTTGTATATATCAAAATTAACACCATCTACAGCTTTGAATTCCTTCTTCTCTATAGTTCTAAAGAATTTTTTCTTCTTGCTCATAAAATATTTTTTTAATTCTTTAACCTCTACCACCTTTTCCATTTTAATATCCCCCACAATATATTATTCTTAAAAAATTCCCCCATTTAGTTTTTTTACTTTATTTTTCACCCCAGGGTTGATACCTCTGGGGTAAAATTAGATTTAGATTCGTATTAGTACTTCCGTGCCATCATTAGCTCTTATATCTACTAAGTTTAGTCCTTTATAATCACTTAATGAAATAATCAAATTTCTCATTTCATTCCAGTCTATTAGTTCTAAATACTTAGCATCCTTTTCCTTCATGTGCTTTCTTACAATTCTCTCTATGGGAAGTCTTGTAACCAGTCTTACTACCCACATTGGCACCGGAATTCTTAGTTTTCTACCTTCCTCTGTTTTAATATAAATCCTCATATAACACCTCAAAAATTTTAGATTTATTCTATAACAACCTCGACTACATCCCCATCTGCAGTTTGTATGTCCACAATTTTTCCACTTATACCACCATCTATGGCGTCTAATATAGTTTGAGTCATGGCATCCATGTCTACGTCGTTCATTCCATTTACATTTATATTTGGAATTTTTCCAAAGGTTTTTATCATGCCACTTACAAATGCCAGTGGAAGGTTAATATTCACAATGTCATTTTCTTTAGATCTTACTTTTATTCTCAGCATTTTAATTTTGAATTTACTATTACCGTGACTATTATTTGATGGTGATTTGTCTAAAACAACAAATTCTTTACTTTCTCCCTTTAGCGCTTCTATAAGTTGCATAGCTTTTTCTGAATCAATTTTACCTTCTTCAACCATTTTTAATATTCTTGAAATCTCTTCATTCATTATATATCCTCCTTTTTGTAGCCCGAAATTTCCAATTCACAACTTTCTTACTTACCATTTAGCATATTTAATGCTTCATCAGCAGTGATTTCACCTTTTTCTAACATATCTATTACATCTTTTTTATCAACAGAAGGTTTTTGCTTTATAACAGGGTACCCAAGTGAAGTAATAACCTCGTCTAGCTTTGCCCTAACTGTTGGATATGATATGCCAAGTTCCTTTTCCACGTCCTTAATGTTTCCTCTAGATTTTAAGAATACTTCAATGAAATACAACTGCTCACTATTTAAATAATCAAATTTTGACAATTCAAATTGATTTTCAACCACAGTGCCACATTCATCACATTTAAGTCTAGTTACTTTTAGTTTAGATCTACAAACTGGACATTTACACAATATTTTATAAGTCATTTTTTTCCACCCTCTTTCTTTATATTCATTATATTACCATTAATTAAAATAATCAATCTATAAATTGATTATTTTAATATTTTTCCGATATATATTTATTATCTTAATATATATATTGATAATGTTAATATATATATATGATTTTTTTGAAGTTTTGTGTTTAAAAGTGGTTTATACCTTCTTTTGTTCTCCAACTATTGAGTCGCTTGATATAATAATCTCCCCGCTATATTCTACAAGCCCTATATTACACCCTTCGCCTATAGTTATAGTGTTTCCTCTTACTATTTTTGCATTGGTATTTTGGAGATATATCTCATCCCCTTCAATTAAGGCAGTAGTTAACATCCCCTTAGAATTAAACATTTTGTCAATTACTTTTCTAATGAAGGAATTGTCTAAAGGACTAACCCTTATTTCAATATGCTCTCCACCAATTTCTTGTACATTACAGTTACCGCCAATCCTTATATTTACTTCTCCTGCATTTAGCAGGCCTTGTATTTTAAAACTACCACTTGCCTTAAAACATTCTGCTTCACAATTTTTTTCTATATGAGCGCAGCCCGCTATAGTAACCTCTTCTGCACATAGGTTTCCTCCTACATGAGTTGACCCATTAATTTTTATACTTTGGCATTTAATTTGTCCTGTGACATGTGCTGAACCGCTGACCTTCATTTCTTCTACTTCTACATTTCCTTCGATCCTTGTAGACCCACTTATTTTTATAGTGCTTGCTTTTAAATCTCCTATAACTTTTGATGAACCACTAGTTTTAAAGTCTACACATTCTATATCTCCATTTATTTTTCCTGATCCACTTATGCTTACCTCATTATACTTTCCGCCACCAGCTGAACCTGACCCTGATATTTTTATATCTCCAGTATTATTTTTTTCCATATTCGTCCTCCTCATATTTCTCTAAAATATATCATAATTATTAAATCTTAATTTTTAGTTCCTGAATGCACTGTGAAATATTAAGCCTTAATACTATTTTCCCACCCTTTTCTATATAAAACTCATTAGGTAGGGTAATTAAAAAACATAGTGCCACTCCAAATTTTCTTAAAAAAACTATCTCGCAATTTTTACCCTCTAATGATTTATAATTTTCTTCTAAAGTCTCTATTATAAGTTTTCCTTCCTCTAATGATACATTTCCAGATAGCATGCTCTTTTCTAGCAATGAAATATATAAGATTCTCTCAAAAGAAAAGGTTTTTATTTCTCCGTATATATTTTTATGCATTGTTAGTGTTTGCCGTGCAACAATGTTCTTCTTTAATAACTCCTCTTCACTTAGAAATACCTCCCCGAGCTGCGGAGAAAACATCTGTGCTAAGCTATCTAAAGATACATCATCCTTCATATCTTTAATTCTTTCTATTCTATCTAATATTTTCTCTCTAGGAAAATAAGTTTCTTGACCGGTATAGCTAGATTTCTTTATAAACCAATCTTCCGGTATGAGATTTTTTCTTTTCCATCTATACAGCTGCCCATAGGAAACATTAGTTATTTCTAGTAATTCTTTTTTAGATATTAAATCTTCATCCATATTATCCTCCTTGTATACCTTTTTTAGATCCCTGGAGTAGATCCTAATTAGTAATTCTTATTAACTTTATATATTTAGTGTAACATAACATTGTTACGTTGTAAATAGTAAAAACCTAAATATACCAAATCTTCTAACAACAATTAATCTTAATCAAATTCCCAATATTTTCATCTATGCTATAATTAGTATATAGTTTGAACTTTAATTTAATACGCACCTATAAACCATTGTTTAATTAAAGAGATTTAGTTTTTTACCTGTAGGAGTTACCACTGCGCAAAGATTGTTTATATAATAGGAGGTTAAAAATATATGACCGAAAAAGAAATGTGGAATTTATATACTCAAAACAACCATATGAAAAATAAAACCTACGATGCTTGGTGTTTTGGTGGGGATACTCCAAATGAACTTGCAAAACTTGTAGTAGATGATGTCAAAACAGCAACCGCATCGGCTTATCAATTGTATGAACTTGATAACAGTCCATTGCCACCAATAGGTGGTTTGAATATTATTTTGGACTCTGATAATAATGCTGTTTGCATAACTGAAACAATTAAAGTTTATACTTGCCCATTTTGGAAAATATCAGAAAACCATGCTTTTAAAGAGGGCGAAGGGGATCGTTCCATAGCATATTGGAGAAAGGTACATGAAGACTTTTTTTCAAAGGAACTCAAAGAATACGACATCGATTTTGATAAAAACATGATGATTGTCTGCGAAGAATTCCAAGTAGTGTGGAAATAAAAAGTAAAAAAGCTACTGATTTCTCAGTAGCCTTTTCTCGATGTCTATGTTAGTCTATAACGTCTTAGATGTCTCTAATGTTTAATGTGATTAAAAAAGTATATATTACGTAAACTTCATGTGAGCAAGCTTTAGTAATTCTTAACTAATTTTAATGAAAGATGCGTTAAGAAAAGTGCATGTTTGAGCGTACGCGATTTTGCACTTTTTAGCATCTTTCATTAAAATTTGTTTAGAATTTCTCATCACAGCAAACTGAAGTTGTAGTAATATATACTTTTTTCTACTTACTTAACGTAAGAGGCTCCTATTTCAAGTGCCTTTTTATTTATTTCAAAGAATTTTTCTTTACCATGCGCCTTTAAAGCACTTACTAATTGTTCCATAGTTACTATTCCTGTTTTCTTTACCAAAGCTCCTAGTAGTACCATGTTAGCAATTTGTTTGCTTCCAATGTTCATAGCTTCTGTTTGAGCAGGAATACCTATTACTTCAATATCATCTCTGGTAGGCATTCTGTCTACAAGATCAGAATCCATTATTAAAAGTCCACCTTTAGCTAAGGTATCTTCAAACTTATCAAGGGAAGGTCTATTCATAACTATCAATGCGTTCGGCTTGTTAATTATTGGAGAACCAACTGGCTCATCTGAAAGTATAACAGAGCAGTTAGCAGTACCTCCACGCATTTCTGGTCCATAAGAGGGTAACCATGAAACGTTCATATCAGCATCCATTCCTGCGTATGCTAAAAATTTCCCCATAGAAAGTGTACCTTGACCACCAAATCCTGCAAATATAATCTCTCGTGTTGCCATATTATTCAACCTCCTGAGTTGTATCTTTTTTAACTCCTAGAGTATAGAATGGCATCATATTGTCTCTAAGCCATCCCATTGACTCATTAGGTGATAATCCCCAGTTAGTTGGGCATATTGATAATACTTCTACCATTGAGAATCCTTTTCCATCAATTGCATTTTGGAAAGCTTTCTTTATCGCTTTTTTAGTTTTATTAACATTTGGTACATTATCTACAGATACTCTTTCTACATAACAAGCACCGCCTAAAGTTGCTATCATTTCTGATACTCTAATAGGATGTCCTTGTATATTTACATCTCTTCCATAAGGCGTTGTTTCTGTTACTTGACCTGGAAGTGTAGTTGGTGCCATTTGTCCACCTGTCATACCATAAATACAGTTATTTACGAATATAGTAACAATGTTTTCGCCTCTAGTGGCTGCATGAACTATTTCAGCAGTTCCTATTGCTGCAAGATCTCCATCTCCTTGATATGTAAATACTACTGCATCAGGTTTAACTCTTTTTATTCCTGTAGCAACTGCAGGTGCTCTTCCATGTGCTGCTTCGAACATGTCACAGGCAAAATAGTCATATGCTAAAACAGAACATCCAACTGGTGCTACTCCTATAGTTTTATCTAATACATCTAACTCTTCAAGTACTTCTCCTACGAGTCTATGAATTAGTCCATGAGTACATCCTGGACAATAATGTGTAGGAACGTCTAATAATGCTTTAGTTGGTTGAAATACGATTGCCATTATTTTGCACCCCCTACTATTTCTCTAACTTTATCTAATATAGCTTCAGGAGTAGGTACCATTCCACCTGATCTTCCGTAAAAGTGTACTGGTTTTCTTCCTTCAACTGAAAGTCTAACATCCTCAACCATTTGACCACAACTCATTTCTACTGACATATATCCATGTTTTGTAGTTTTTATGGTTTTCTCAAAAGCTTCGATTGGGTAAGGCCAAAGTGTAATTGGTCTTATAAGTCCTAGTTTTATGCCTTCTTTTTCTGCCATTTTAACAACGTTTTTGCATATTCTTGATGTAGTTCCGTATGCAACCATTATTAAATCAACTTCGACATCACAATTGTATAATTCATATCTTACTTCATTTTTCTTTATCTCAGCATATTTTGCTTGTAATTTTTCATTATGTTTTTCAAGGTCTTCTGCTTTAAGATAAAGTGAATTTATGACATTATGTTTTTTTCTACCTTTTAAACCGCTGGCTGCCCAAGTTTTTTCTGGTAATATTTTTTGTTCTCTTTCTTTGAATTCTACTGGTTCCATCATTTGTCCAAGCATTCCATCTCCCATTACCATTACAGGAGTTCTATACATATCTGCAGTGTCAAAAGCATCTTGAACTAAATCCACCATTTCTTGTACTGATGCAGGTGCATATACAGGCATACTAAAATCGCCATGTGCTCCACCTTTAGTTGCTTGGAAGTAATCTGATTGAGCTGGTTGAATTCCACCAAGGCCTGGACCACCTCTAACTATATTTACAATAACACATGGAAGCTCAGCTCCTGCTATGTAAGATATTCCTTCAGCTTTTAAACTTATTCCTGGTGAACTTGAAGAAGTCATAGTTCTAACTCCTGCGCCCGCTGCTCCATAAACCATGTTTATTGCAGCAATTTCACTCTCTGCTTGCAAGAATACTCTGTTAATCTTAATCATTTTTCTTGATAAATATGCACCTATCTCTGTTTGAGGTGTTATTGGATATCCAAAGAAGCCTTGACAGTTAGCTCTAATAGCTGCTTCCCCTATAGCTTCATTACCTTTCATTAACACTTTTTCTCCCATAAGTTCATCCTCCTATTCTTTACTTTTCAACTGTTATTACTAAATCTGGACACATTTTTCCGCAAGATGCACATCCAATACATTCTTTCATCTTTTCTTCTGTTACTGTAGATGGATGATATCCTTTTATATTTAACTTATCTGAAAAACTTATGATCTTCTTAGGGCATACTGTTATACACAGTCCGCACCCTTTACATCTGTCTTCTCTAAAAGTTACTCTTGGCATGTTTAAACCTCCTCAAAATCCTAATTTATAAAATTTAAACGTTTACTACCCAATTCTACATCCTGAAGTCCAAACTGTCAACAAGGCTTATTATTTGATTATTTTCTTGCTATCTCCAGGGTGGTAGCATATGTATATCTATACCAAATATGTCACCTTGCAATTTTCCTGTCATTTTTGGGACTAAATCATTTCTGCAAACAGTATAAGCATGAGGTATATCTAATTCTTTGGAAAGCTGGGCTACCACCTTATCTCCATCTATTATATGTTGTTCTACAGTTTCATAAGATAAATTAGTATTGGAGATTAAATGTGTTATCTTAAGTCTTGAAGCTCTTTCTATGGCTTTAAAGTACTCTACAACATCTAAAGGATTTGATGTAAATGGCCTATTGGTATTTATAACGAAGAACATATCATATGGCTCTTCCACAAAGAACCTATTATACTGGCCTAACGCTGTCGAACCTGAATCATCTCCCCCTACATCTATTACTACCTCATAGCTTTTATCATTAAATATAGCTATTATTTCTGCTGGAACCACCATGAGTTCCGCATTAACTAGTTCTGGATTTGATGCTATGACTCTTACTCCATACTCCTCTAATTGCTTTCTCACGTCTCTTACACAAAAATATGGATTCACTATATCTAAGTCAGCTATTACAACTTTCTTACCTGCTTTTGCAAGATTTATTGCATAATTTATTGCTATTTCTGTTTTACCACTACCAAAATGTCCTGTAAATACCCTTATTCTACTCATTATTTTACTGGCTCCTTTCGTTTTGCTTTAAAATAATTTATTTTGATATTTAATAAATTATCAAATAAGTTCAGGCACATTCAAATAAATAGCATTATTGTTATTTATTTAAATGTGCCCTATAGTTTATTATTTATATTCTTTAGCCATTTCTTGACCGTTTAATACTCTTAAGCCGCCTTCAGCTAGTGCTAATAATTCATCCTCACCTGGATAAACTACTACCTTTGTTATGAATTCTACTCTTTCTTTTATATAACTCACCATAGGTTTACCGTAAGCTATTCCTCCAGTTAAAATTATAGCATCTACTTTTCCTTTCAAAACTGCTGCGCATTTTCCAATTTCCTTAGCCACTTGATATCCCATAGCTTCAAAAATCAATTTACATTTTTCATCCCCAGCTTGTGCTTTATCTATTACTTCTTTAGCATCGTTTGTATTAAGATAAGCAACGAAGCCACCTTTACCATTTATCTTTTTCTTTATGTCCTCAATTGTATATTTTCCACTAAAGCACATTTTAACTAAATCGCCTACAGGTAATCCCCCAGATCTTTCTGGTGAGAATGGACCCTCTCCGTCTAGTGCATTATTGACATCAATAACTTTTCCAGCTTCATGAGCTCCTACTGAAACCCCACCACCCATGTGTGCTACTATTAAATTAAGATCTTCATATTTTTTACCAATTTCTTTTGCATATCTTTTAGCTACTGCTTTTTGATTTAGTGCATGAAAAATACTTTTTCTTTCTATTTCTGGAAGTCCTGATATTCTAGCCACATCAATCATTTCATCAACAGTCACTGGATCAACAATAAATGCTGGTATATCTAAAGTTTTTCCAATTTCATTTGCAATTATTCCACCTAAATTTGATGCGTGCTGACCTTGTACTCCAATTTTTAAATCCTTGAGCATAGCTTCATTTACAGCATAAGTCCCACCCTCAATGGATTTTAGAAGCCCGCCTCTGCCTACTATTGCGTCCAAAGTATTTATATCAAAGTTTTTTTCCTTAAGTACATTTAATATAACATCTTTTCTGAAATTAAACTGTTCATATATATCTTCAAATTTACCTATCTCTTCTGATGAATGTCTTAGGGTTTCTACTAATACCTCTTTTTCATCTTCATATACACCTATTTTAGTAGAAGTTGAACCTGGATTAATCATTAACAATTTGTGCGTCATATTGTTCCTCCTTTGTACTTAAAAGTTATTTATTATATTCTGCAAAACGTTTTCTGTTAAGGCAATAGATGTAAATGCAGCCTTATAATTAGTAGTATTATTTATTATACTCTGCGACTAATGCTGCAAGTGCTATAGAATTTAATTTTGTTTCCGGAGTATCTGCTCTAGAAGTTAATATAACTGGTGCAGAAGTACCTACTAAAAGCCCACCATTTTTAGCCTGGGTGGTATAAGTTAAACATTTGTACATTGCATTTCCAGCTTCAATATTAGCCATTAAAAGAATATCTGCTTTACCTGCTACTGGGCCTTCTAGTTTTTTATGTTTTGCAGCTGATTCTGACAACGCATTATCCAGACCTAGAGGTCCATCAATAATACATCCTTTTATCTGACCTCTCTCATTCATTTTTGAAAGCATTGCTGCATCTAGCGTTGCTGGCATACTAGTGTTTACTACTTCTACTGCGCAAACTGCTGCAACTTTAGGAAGCTGCACACCGCAAGCTTTTGCAACTACTACTGAATTGTTTATTATATCTATTTTTTCTTTTAACTCTGGATACATATTGAAGGCAGCATCTGTTAAAAATATTAATCTATCATAGCCTGGTATTTCAAAGACTGCTATGTGAGACATTTGCTTTCCAGTTCTAAGACCTACTTCTTTGTTTAATACAGCTCTTAAGAAGGTAGCTGTATCTACTAAGCCCTTCATAAGCATATCCGCTTTTCCTGAGGATACAAGCTCAACTGCAACCATGGAAGCTTTTTTATCGTTTTTCTCATCTATAATTTCAAACTCTTCTATATTCATACCTATCGTAGCGGCTATAGAAATTATTTTTTCCTTATCGCCCACTAATATTGCATTAGCTATGCCATTTTTCTTTGCGTCTTGAATTGCCTCAAGAACTGGCTCATCCTGTGCTACAGCTACTGCTACAGTTTTCATTCCTTGCGTCCTTGCGGTATTTAATACTTCATTAAAAGTTTTAATCATTAGATTACACTCCTTCTATTCTATTTCCTATTTTGTTTGTTCTTCATATATCTTAGCTTTTTCTTCGACCTTTAATATTCTTAGAGTTCCCTGTACTAAAGCTAACATTTCATCTTCTCCTGGTACCAATTCAACTGGGGCAATAAAACTTACCATTTCACTTATCCAAGTAGTAAGTCGCGTGTTATGAGCAAGCCCACCTGTAAGGATTATAGCATCAATTTTCCCAGAAACTACTGTTGCCATGGCGCCTATTTCTTTAGCTATTTGATATGCCATAGCTTTAAAAATAAGCTCTGCTCTCTCATCGCCACCATCTATCATTTTATCAACAATTCTACCATCATTGGTATTTAGATAAGCTACAAGGCCGCCTTCGCCCGTTAATTTTTTCTTTAACTGCTTTAGAGTATATTCTCCACTGAAAGCTAGTTTTGCTAAATCTCCTACTGGAAGTCCTCCCGTTCGTTCTGGTGAAAAAGGACCCTCTTCATTGGCATTATTAACATCCAAAATTCTTCCATTTTTAACTGGAGACACAGAAATTCCTCCACCTATGTGTGCAACAACATAAGTACTATCTTCAAAATTCTTATTTAATTTAGTGCAAACTCTTCTTGTTACTGCTTTTATATTTAAGGCATGGACTAGTGAACGTCTTGGAATCTCTGGAAGTCCAGATATTCTTGCCACGTCCAGTATCTCATCTACAGCTACAGGGTCTACTATAAATGAAGGTATATTAACTTTTCTTGCAATTTCAAAGGCTATTACCCCACCTAGGTTAGAAGCGTGTTCTGCCTGATACCCTATTTTTAGATCCGCGAGCATTTTCGGTGTAATTTCATATGTACCACCTGGCATTGGCCTTAATAATCCGCCTCTGCCAACTACTGCAATTAAATCTTCAAGGGCTATGCCTTCTCCCTCTAGCCATTGTAGAACCAACTCAGTTCTCATGTCCTTTTGATCATAAATTTTTTCAAATCTTTTAATTTCATCAGAGCTATGGGTCAAATTAGATGTAATTACACAATGTTCATTTTTGAATATTGATAATTTAGTTGATGTTGAACCAGGATTTATTGCTAAAATATATCCCTTCGTACTCATTTAAACACCTCTCCTTATTTGCCTCTATAATAATAGCAACTACTTATTACTAACTATATAAATATATTACTAGCTATTTCCATATGTGTTTTGTTGCCACTACCATTCTAACAAATATCATAGATGAAATTCAAGGGTTAAAAAAATTTATTATAGCTGCTTCCATTCTTTCATTATATTTTCTGCAACTTTTAGTCCGTCCACCGCGGCAGAAATTATTCCACCTGCATATCCTGCTCCTTCTCCTGCTGGATATAGGCCTTCTAGGGATATGCTTTGGAGTTTATCATTTCTATCAATCCTTACTGGTGCTGAGGTTCTTGTTTCAATACCAGTAAGTATTGCGTCTTCCCGTGCAAACCCATTTATTTTATAGTCAAATTTAGGCAACGCCTCTTTTATAGCATCCGTTACAAAGCTAGGCAAACATTTAGTAAGATCAGCAAATTTATATCCAGGGGTATAGCTCGGTTTTACACCGCCTATTTCAGTACTAACCCTTCCCTTTAAGAAATCTCCAACTAATTGTACCGGCGCATTATAGTTTGCTCCTCCAATATTATAAGCTAGTGCTTCACAATGCCTTTGGAATTCAATACCAGCCAGCGGGCTATCTGATCCAAAGTCCTTAGGCCCTACAGATACTACTATAGCTGAGTTTGCATTGGCCTTATCTCTCTTATATTTACTCATTCCATTTATTGCAAGGCATCCTTGTTCGGAAGCTGCTGCTACCACTTCTCCACCTGGGCACATACAAAAACTATATACCGATCTATCTAATTTTTCACTTGTATAAGTGAGCTTGTAATCAGCAGCTTTTAATCTTTCATGACCAGCAAATTTACCATATTGGTTTTCATCAATCATACCTTGTGGGTGTTCTATTCTAACTCCTATTGCAAAAGGTTTACTAGACATAAATATTCCTTTTTCATATAACATTTCATAGGTATCGCGCGCACTATGTCCTAAGGCTAGGATTACGCTATCACATGGTATTTCTTCTCCATTGACTACTACACTTTTTATTTTTTTATCTTTAATTTTTATATCTTCAAGTTTACTATTAAATCTCACTTCTCCGCCAAGCCCTATAATAGCTTCTCTAATGCTTTTCACAACTACTTTTAGTATATCTGTACCTATGTGGGGCTTGCCCATATATAATATTTCTTCTGGCGCACCAGCTTTCACAAATTCTTCTAATATATAGTCACATCTAGTGTCCTTTATTCTTGTAGTTAGCTTTCCATCTGAAAAGGTCCCTGCTCCACCTTCACCAAATTGCACATTAGATTCCGTATTTAACACTGCCCTTGTCCAAAACTTATTTATGGTATTTGTCCTACGCTCTACACTTTCTCCTCTTTCTATAATTAGAGGTTTATATCCCTTTTGTGCCATAAGAAGACCCGCAAACATTCCCGCTGGTCCCATTCCCACTATTATTGGTCTATGGTTCATATCTTTAGTTCCAAATTCAAACTCAGAATTATACTTGACTTCTTCAATTTTAACATCTTTATCATTTGCTCTGGTAACGATTTTCATTTCATTATCCATTTCAATAAGAGCTGCATAATTAAACTTAATATTATTTTTTTTCCTTGCATCTATGGATTCTTTGGCTATTTTAAAAACTTTTATTTCACTTTGGTCAATCTTCATTTTTCTTGCTGCCTTTATTTTTACATCTTCTATATTTTCGTCTATATCAAGAACTATGTTATTTACTTTAATTGCCATTAGTAGTTGTTACCTCCGTTTGTTTTTTCGTAATAGTTACTAATATTTTATCTGGAACTTCGGATATTAATTTTACGTCTTCTGGCATTGTCACCGTTACTTTCAAGGTGTGCTGACCTTCTACTAAATTAGCTAAGTCTACAGTAGCGGTAATTTCTTTTAAATCCAAGGCATTTATAACTGCTTCAGTGCCCGAAATAACTAATGAACCCTTATCTTTCTCTAACTTTACATCATATTTTTCATCTAAATTATTATATTTGATGTCTATACTTAGGGTTTTTTCCACTACCTTATCGGGGATTTTTTCTACTACCTTATTTATATTAATTTCAACCTTAACTACACTTTCGCCACTAGCACTAACTAAACTTACTCCACTAGGAATTATTACCTTTGCATCCATTGTAGTACTCTCACTTATTTTACTTAAATCAATAGCTTCCGTGCTTAAGTTTTCTAGTTGGTTAAGGTCAGCTATACTTCCGGTCACATCAAATCGTTCCGGCAGTACTTTTATACTTCCTAAAGTATATTTCGAGTCTAAATTCCCTGTGGTTTTTACTTTTATTCCTACAGATTTAGTCCTTTTTAAAGGGATCTTAACATCCATATGAGATGGGTTTACAGTAACTTCCTTTATTTCTTTCCCCGCGGCATCTACAGGTTTAAGTTTATAGCTTTTTATAACATCGGAATCCTTACCTTGTATATCTATTTCTATTAATATCTCTTTTACAATATCTACAAACTTTGACCCACCGACCACCATAGCATTGTTTTGTGATAATTTTGCTGCAGATGCATAATAGCCTTCTTTGGCCTTTCCAGTTATATTTACACTTATAGGCTTTTTAGCCTCAGTTATCTCATCTAAATTTATTGTTATAAAAAGACCATCACTATTAGTCACATTTATATTATTAGGACTTTTCCTTATTTCAATTGGAATTTTTTGTTCTCCTCTTTTAAGGGCATATGCACCTAAATCTGCCACTACCGTGAAATCTTCTGCTTTCGTATTTAAAAGCATACCAGTATTAGCTCCTTTAATATTTAAGGATGTGGTTAAATCTTGCCCTGGCACTATAATGAGCTTTGATTGAGTTAATATATCTGTATTTAAGAGCTTTACAGGTATGTTCTTAAGCTTATAAGCAGTCAGTGGACTTTCTGTACTTGTAATAAAAAGCCATAGTACAAAGGCAGCTATTACACAGCAAATTTTAATTACTAATTGTTGTTTCCCCTCTTTATCCATGACTTTACTCGCTCCTTTAAAGTTATTTTTTTACTTTGCCTATTCTTTATTATTTGAACAAGTATTTTCTTAAGCTTATCCCGGTCATAGTTTCTTACCAATCTCCCATTCACGGCGAGTGATATATTCCCTGTTTCTTCTGATACTATTATTGTTAGCGCATCTGAAGTTTCAGTTATTCCTATGGCTGCTCTATGCCGCGTTCCTAGTTTCTTACTTATTTTATCATTGCTTGTTAAAGGCAGAAAACATCCTGCCGCTATTATTCTATCATTTCTAATTACTGTAGCCCCATCATGAAGTGGAGTATTAACCACAAATATATTTTCTAGTAATGCAGCAGATATTACTGCATCCATTGTAGTTCCAGTTTTAATTACTTCTCCAATACCTGTTTTTTGTTCTATTACTATTAGCGCTCCTGTTCTACTTTTAGATAGGTTTTCAACAGCATTAACAACTTCAGTTATTACTATCTCCACCGTCTCTTCATTTTCAAATATGTGTTTATCTGTAAAAGCGGTCCTTCCAAGGTGCTCTAAGGCGCTTCTTATTTCTGGTTGAAAAATTATAACTATAGTCAAAACACCGATTGTTATTGTCTTATTTAAAATCCAATTTAACACAGTTAAATTAAGCAATCCGCTTATTGGTATAAGCACAAAAATAAGAACTATTCCTTTTAATAATTGTACAGCTCTTGTTTCTTTAATTAATATGTATCCTTTATAGAATATATACGCCACCACTAATATATCCAAAACTGAAAAAAAACTTATATTTTTAATTGTGCTTAACATTAATTTAAGTACATCCATAAAGCTCACGCCCCCTTACTAAGACTCCTATATACAATTATACACCATGCTATGGCTTATTAATATAAATTATAAGTTAATTTTATTATAATATTTAGACTTATAATCGTAAATTATTTTATTGAATTAATAGTTTCAAATGCTAAAGGTTCGAATTTTATAATTTAACTAGAATAATTTATAAATTATGATAATATAAGAATATAAATTAGGATAATATAACAATATAACAATATAAGCCAAAAAATAAAGGAGTGAGTTTATTTGAGCGAAAACAAAGATATTGCAGATGCTATTACGAAAAGAAAAACCTTTAAAATTATACTTTTTCTATCTATTATAATGACCTCCGTAGGGATCTTCTTTGCTAGCTACTATTCATCTATAAATAAGGTATATGACTCCTATGAAAGCACCATAGTAAATAGTATTAATGGTATTAACGAAGTTAATAAAAATATAGAGCAATCTTTTAATAGTAGCGGGACGATAGATGTTGAATATGCAAAAAAACAATTACCCAGTATCATTAATGATTTGACTAAATTAAAAGATGATTTAGCAACTTCGAAGCCTACTTCAAAATATAAAAAGGACCATGAAAATCTAAAACTAGGTTTAGCTAATAATTTATTAATCTATAGGCAATCACTGGCAATTTTAAACTCACCTTCCGGACCTTCAGTAGATGAATTTAGTACTACTCTTAAAACTTATAGAAATGACTGCATGAATTTTTATTCCATGATAGATACTCAAAAGATTAAAATAGAACTTCCAAAAACTTCATTAACCTTCATTGATGAAGTTCTTAATGACAGTTATATGGCCATAAGAATACAAAAGGAAGAAGATATTAAATCTAAGCAAGTCCAGGAATTCATTAGTAATATCGACGTCATATCCAAGAACTTTTCAGATGTTAAGATTAATTATTACTCCTATGTACTAAAAGTAAGAAAAAAAGATATATCCTATGATGAGCTCTTGTTATTAGTAGATGATAATATTACAAAATTAAGAAATGTGAAAACTACTTTTAAAGGCTTATCTATACCACCTTCTACCATCCCTACTTACGAAGCCTTTAAACCATTATTGGATATGTATGAAAGTTATTTAAGCGATTTTAAACTCTCACTTACTAGTGAAAAAATTCAAGCCTTAAGTTCTGTTATAGGCACATCAGCATCAGATACTTTATATAATTCTTCTAATGTAAAATTTGGTGAATTAGAAAATTTTTATAATACGTTTAATAAACTCTTTATTGAACTAAAAAATAAATATAATTAATGTATTATCTTTATACTCTTGGGCACACTATTACTGCCTAAGTAAAAAAACGCGGAGGAACCAAGCATTTGGGGTGAATCACAAGTTGTGTAGGTTAAACCTTTTCCGAACCCGTCAGCTAACTCCGTAGGCAAAAGGAGAGGATAATATGAAAAAATTTGCTTTTTTAGCTTGTATCTTAACATTATTCACATTATTACCTAGTTTAAACGTAAAGGGAGAATATTTGTATTCAAAAGGTTCCGAAATTAGAGATTTATATAATGAGAAAATAGAAGCTATAGCTGTATTTAATGGCTCCAATGACTCAATTTATGTAACTGATGAGGATATTTATCTAATGTCTCAAGTTGTGTATGCTGAGAGTTGTGGTGAACCTGCTAGTGGCAAACTTGCAGTAGCCTCTGTTATATTAAATCGTACTAGAGATGGTAGTTTTCCAAAATCTATTTCTGGTGTTATTAATCAAAGGAATGCCTTTTCTTGTGTTAAAAGGGGAAAGGTAGTTCATAAAGGAAAGCCGGATGTTATTCCAGATTCCGCTAGTTACGCAGCTGTATTAGATGCATTAAAAGGTAAAGACCCTACGGATAAGGCTGTTTTCTTTTATAATCCTGAAATATCAACTTCTCAGTGGATGAAGGATATAAAAAAGGCCAATATTAAGACTATAGGAAATCATGTATTTTTTGTAGTTAAATAAAAAAACTGTAGTTATGCACTACAGTTTAGGCAGTTAACTGTAGTTAGAACTAACTACAGTTGGCTGCCTTTATTTATTTCTTAGTTAAATCCAAATAGGAAACTGCACTTAAAGCAGCTACTAGGCCTTCACCAGCTGCTTTCATATACTGATACGGCTTTCCGGTGCAATCTCCTGCTGCAAAGCAGCCTTCTATGTTTGATTGCATATTTCTATCTACTTTTATATGATCTTGTTCTATATTAAGACCTGGAACTAATTGACTTGGAGATAAACTATCCCTGAGCATAAAAATCCCATCTGTAATTATTTCCCCATGATCTAAAATAAGCTTAGTTACCCTGTCTTCACCTACTATTTCTATAGGTTTATGACTTATTATCTCTACATTAGAATTTAGTTTATAGTCCCCTTTATACATCGGAATATAATAGGTTTTGCCACACAGCTCACTGACAAAATTAGTTTCTTCTTCAGCCTCATTATTATATCCTACTACAACAACTGTTTTCCCTTTGTATAACGGAGCGTCACAGGTAGCACAGTAGCCTACGCCCTTTCCTAATAACTTTTCTTCGCCTTTTAATGGTTTAGTGTATTCTATGCCTGTAGCTAAAATTATTGATTTAGCCTCATATATTTTTTCATTTACCATCAGTGCAAAATAATCTCCCATAGCGTAAACATTATTTATTCTCTCATTTACGATGCCTATGCCCATAGCTTCAATATGTGCTGCAAAATGGTTTTTAAGCTCTTTTCCCGTAAGATTATAAAATCCCAAAAAATTATTTACCTTTGGCGCTTTTACTAGTTTCCGACTTAATTCCTTACTTCCAAAGAGTATTATGTTTTTATTTCTAATTTTAGAATTAATAGCTGCTTCAAGCCCAGCTGGTCCTGTCCCAATTATAGCTATATCATATCTTTCTCCCATTATATTCCTCCTTATAAAGTCTGCAATCCATAAAATGGAGATGTTTATTTAAATTATAAAAATTTAAATAAACTATCTCCAGAACATCTCTATTAAATTATCTTCTGAAATGTAGTTAACCTTTATAAATTTCTTTGGATTATTTTCTTTATGTCTGCCTTAGGTCTAAATCCAACCATAGTCTCTTTAACTGTATCTTTGCTAAATACCATAACTGTTGGAATACTTGCAATTCTATACTTAGATGAGATCATTGGGCTTTCATCTACGTTAACTTTTGCAAATTTAACTTCTGTTCCCATTTCCTTTGCTAATTCTTCAATTACTGGACTTAGCATTCTACAAGGTCCACACCAAGGCGCCCAAAAATCAACTACAACTATATTATCTGAATTTCCAATTTCCTCATCAAAGTTTTTATCATTGACTTCTTTAATCATTTTATTACCTCCAGTTGTTATACCCCATCAGGGTATGTTCTATAGTATTATTGTATACCTTATTTTGTGACTAGTCAATAATTTTTTATTATCATTTGTTAAAATTAGGTTTTTGATGTTTTATGAAAATTGTTGCGCAAATGTTACATACTTTAGCATTAGTATGCCCTAACTTAACCGTAATAATATCCCCAGCTACTTCAATATATTTTTCACTACAGTGTTGTTGTATTGTGAATCGGGAAACTTTTTTATTAATTTTTCTGCGTAACCCTTAGCTTTCACTATATCTACGTCTTTATTTATAAGGATTAAATTATATAAAATTTCCTGTGTGTAGCTTCCCTTAGGAAATTGTTTTAAACTAAGTTCGTAATACACCACAGCATTTTGAAAGTCAGAACCAGATTTGTAACTAAGCGCTAACATATAAATTATATGTTCCTTTAAATAATTATCTTCAGAATATGGCAATGCATATAAAAAATATTTTTCAGCTTCAACAAACTTTTTATCTTGCATATACTTTAGGCCTTTTTCATAAAAATATACTATTCCATCACCCTTAATAATTTCTTCGGCTTTTACCATAAGTATTTTATCATTCATTTCCAAATCAGCAGTCTTCCACTGATTTATATACCCAATAATTTGCTCCATATTGTTAGTTTTTATAGCCTCTGCAAATTTTTCTTGTGGGAATTCCAGCTTTTGCTTTGGTTTATTTTCTTGTAGCTTATTTTCTATGGGTTTATTTTCAATAATGCTTGTACTCTTCTTATCTACCTGAGTATTTTTTTCAACTTCACTTTTACCCATTATTGATGGATTTCTTAGTTTATATATATATGCCTTACTTAATAGCAACACAGATATAGTTAAAAATATACTTGCCGTTACTATAGATATCTTTTTATAGTCTATTTCTCGCTTTAAGTTACCATATTGTATTAGGGTTTTTTTATTCATAATAGCCGCAGTATTTTTTTTATCTGTTTTTAAAACATCCATTATGTAAGGTAGCGCTTTATCATATTCTCCTTGTTTTATATAGCAAAGGCTAACAAGATTATTAACGTTTATAAAATTAAAGTGGCTGTTTTCACATTGCTTAAGAATTTCTAGAGCTCCAGAGATATTAAACCGCTTTATGAGATCCAAGGCATTAACATACAATTGTAGCTTTTCCTTATCCCTTGTACTATCCTTTAAATACTTTTTTGATACTTTATCATTATTTCTTTTATAATTTATATTCCACATTTTTTTAGCACTTTCTAAATCACCTTTTAAATAGTATAAAATGCCCTTTAAATTTAAAGCTGCAGCATTTGTAATATTTAAAGCAATACTTTTTTCACAAAGAGCTAATGCTTTGTCTATATATCCATCATTATATTTATTCATTGCTTTCACATACAATTTCCCTGATTTATCCATAGTTTCACCTTTATTTCACATATTTATGAGCAGTTTAATTATATAATAGAAAAGTATATATTACTACAGCTTCATTTCGCTTCGCTAAGTAAGTCTAAACTAATTTTACTGGAAGATGCTAAAATGTGCAAACTCGCTAGCGCTCAAACATGCACTTTTCTTAACGCATCTTCCATTAAAATTAGTTAAGACTTACTAAAGCTTGCTCAAATGAATCTTACGTAATATATACTTTTCTGTCCTCATTTAAACATTGGGACATCTATCTATCTATCTATCTATCTATCTATCTATCTATCAACAGTTACTGATAAATAATTAGAATTTTTAAAGGTTGAGATATACTGAAATGTGCACACTCCAAGTCACTCGAACATGCAATTTTCTTAACACATCTTTCATTGAAATTAATTAAGAATTATTAAAGCTTGTTCGAATGCAATTCACGTAATATATACTTTTCTTAACCTGTTAAATGCAAAATATGATTAAGAATGCAAATAAAGTATGAAATTTCTCCGAAGTGACTTGCAATACGAAAAGAAGAAGCTATTGAATTTCTTAATCGAATTTCAAGTTTCAATTTCATATTGCAAGGCACGTAGGAGAAATTTCATACTTACTTTTAGAATCATATTTAAACTTTATTTTTTCTCTTCACTTATAATTTGAATATCTGATGGTTTGTCTAATTGTGGCAACGTCATCTTACCAGACCCTTTATGAAAATGATTATAGGTATCATCGTCATAGATTAATAACTGAAATATTAAATCCTTGCCCTCTATTTTAAAATCCACTATTTGCTGCTTTTTATCTTTTCTCTGGTATAAGGTAGAAAGTTCAGTAGTATTAACATTTAAACTATACACCTCTGAACCATACTCTATTGTACCATATCCATAGCCAGCCACAATTATTAAATGCTCATTGTCCCACCATTCTATATTTCTTGGTGTGAATTGCCTTTGATTATTAGCAACTTCATACTTTACTATTTCATTGGTGCTTAAATTTTTAATATAAATTATGTGTATACCAAAATCTACCTCCCCTCCAATGACTGTATCTATAGCCGCAGAGCTTTTCCCATCTGTAGAGTTTTTCCATTTAAGCTCATAACTTAGGATAGGCAATTTTGCTATTATGCTTTTTTGAAATTGCAATGGTCCATTCTGTAGTGGAACACTTTTTTGGTTGGATTTTTCCATTGCTATGCTACTTTCAGGGCTATCCGCACCAACTTTTGCACTGCTATTATAATTATCTTTTGCGCTTGAATCAGACATAGCTGTGGGGTTATTTGTGGCTGTTTTATAGTTCCCTCCTATAAAGCCCTTTAAAATCATTGGAATGAATACTACCATAGCTATTACAGCTACTGAGTAAGATAAATATCTGTTTTTGTATTTTTTAAAATTATATAATACTTTATTTGAAGTCTTTTTACTATATCTATTTTTATCTATAGAATTAATTATGCTTGCCCTTGAGCTATTAAATTCTACACCACCTATTGATAAAACCATCTTAAAATCATTATCTATTTTAACCTCTTCCTCATATAGCCTTCTGCAGCTTTCGCATTCATCCATGTGTTTATCTAATGCAATTTTTAAATCACTTGAAATGTTTCCTACTACATAATCTTGTAATCCATTTTTGAATATATTACAATTCATTATTTACACCCCTTTACCTTTTGAGATATAAAAGTTTTAAAATTTTCTCTGCTTCTATAGTATCTCCGTTTTACATTTGATTCTGTCATTTGCAAAATTTGCGATAAATCATAAAATGAAAGGTTTTGTGAATATCTTATAATTAGTATTTGCCTATCTATTTCATTTAAACTATTTAAATAAGCTTCTACATTTTCTTTAGTTTCCATGAATTCTGCCGACTGTTCTGGTGACATTTCTTTTGATGTAATGTTTGGTATATCCTCTATATTTGATTCATATACCCTTTTATATTTTCGTATATAGTCAATAGATTTATTTTTAGAAATTTGCAGTAGCCAATTTAAAAACTTATGGGTTTTATCATAAAGATAAAGTTTATTGTAAATTGTAATGAAGACCTCTTGAGTTATATCCTCTGAAGCTTCTTTATCCTTTATCATGTTATAGATAAACCTTAAAACTATACCTTCATATTTGTTCACTAATATATTAAAACTATCAATATTTCCGTCTAATATGCTTTGGATTAATTTTGAATCTTCCCCCACTTGCAATTCCCTCCTTTGGATGGACTTTGTTTCTACCTTATATACGTTTCAAAAGATTAATAGTGACAAAGAAAAGTATATATTACTACAACTTCATTTCGCTTCGCTAAGGAATTCGGATTGCTCCCTTTATTTACGACATTTTCTAACGAATACTAACTAATTTATAGATTTCCTTATAAATTCATTTGGACTAATATAATTTAAGCTTCCATGTATTCTTTCTT
>NZ_JAHLEF010000003.1 GCF_018861755.1 Clostridium sp. CF012
TTTTATCTTCTAGGGTAAACCTTCTTCTAGCCATATTTCTAACCTCCATCGTATATTCTTATATTAACATGCTCGTTAGAAACTGTCGAAGACTGTTATGGGGTCAGAATGGTTTTACCTGAACATGGTGATGACATTTAATTTTTTTTCAGTTTAATATATTAAACTGAAAGATAAAGTCGGGGTAATCGCTTTAACGTCGACACCCCGACCTTACGTCTATCTATCCGTTATCAAAACTAGATTATTTTATACCTTTTCAATAAATCTTCAATAACAGTTCCTGAAACCTTCTTTAATACTTTCTTTTTAACAAAGTTCAGTGGGAATGGCAATTTCGTATCCCCGGGCTTTTTACCATCCATCATCTTTGCTGTAGAATCCAGCAATTGACGAACATCATAGCAGGAATTAAATACTTCTGGAACACCACGATCTATGTCTAGCAATGTGTAAACTGCCTCCATGGCTGTTCTAACTGAATACTCAGTTGTAAACACTGTGTCGCGTGGTGTGTCAGCAAATTGACCAAGGAAAGCAAAATTCTCACTGCCCTCTGGCACAACCTTAGGTCTGTCACCTGCTGTTCTTGGCATAAAGAATGCAGTAATATATGGCATCATGCAAGGGATAGAGCGTGCAGATTTTGTGGCCATATCGTGAATCTCGGATTCAGGCACACCCATATGGTAAAGCCATTCTTCTGTAATTTCCACTCCTGTACATTCTCTCATTGGTTTCTTGATATAATTTCCTGGTATTTCGGAGAATAGACCATATACCCAAACTACTAGCTTATCTTTTGGTTGTTCTTTAAAGTGAGGTTGTCTATTCAAAGTATAGCTCATAAGCCAATTAGAGTCTTTTACAGTAATAATGCCACCGGTAACAACCTTTCCGCTAAATGGATCACGTTTGCAAATTTTCTCAATATATTTAGGGATTCTGTTATCAAGTGTGGTAATTGAAGAAGATTCCCAGAATGTTTCTTCTGTACTTGTACAGAATTTATCAGGACGACCGAAAGCAGGATCTTGCTTCGCAATATTTCTCCAAAGCTGCCAACACCCTCTTATAGAGCCATCAAACTTTGGTGCTTGGTTTTGGTCACCTAGGGTAGAATTTTCTGTGCAGCTTCCATTAGTAACAAACACTAAATCATTTTTAGTAAGCTCTATAGTTTCTTCCTTGCCGCCATGAATGCAAACAATTTCCCTCGCAAGCTTTTTACCATTTTTAATATCAAAAACAACATTTGTTACCTCGGTATCATATTGGAACTTAACGCCATGAGCTTCAAGGTATTTTACCATTGGTAGAATTAATGACTCATACTGATTGTATTTGGTAAACTTCAAAGCAGATAAATCTGGCAAGCCGCCGATGTGATGAATAAATCTTTGAAGGTAAAGCTTCATTTCCAATGCGCTGTGCCAATCTCTGAAAGCAAACATCGTTCTCCAATAGAGCCAGAAGTTAGAATTAATAAGCTCCTCTGAGAACACATCAGAAATCTTCTTATCATACAAATCTTCATTGCGAGTCATAAACAACTTTACAAGTTCCTTAGAAGCTTTGTCACTTAGTCCAAACTTTCCATCGGTATGAGCATCCTCACCTCTATTGATAGTTACTCTCTGCAAAGAAAAGTTTGGGTCTTCTTTATTCAACCAATAAAATTCATCTAAAACAGAAACGCCTTCCGTCTCAATAGAAGGAATAGAACGGAATAAATCCCACAAGCACTCAAAGTGGTTTTCCATTTCACGCCCACCACGGCTAATAAACCCCTTTTGACTATCGTTGATACCATCACAAGCTCCTCCTGGGAGATTAAGTTCTTCAAGAATATGAATGTGTTCACCCTTCATCTGACCGTCACGCACCAAAAAACATGCAGCTGACAATGATGCCAAACCAGCACCAACCAAATATGCGGACTTTTTATCCACATCAGTCGGTTTTAAAGGGCGAGCAAATGCTTCATAATTTCCATTGCTATAATACATAGAGCATACCTCCTAATCTTTAATTTATAACTATATTATAAAAACTTATTCTGAGGATAACAATATACAAAAGAGCCATTGTGTCCAAAAATGCCTCTCAATTTTATTTTTTTTGCTAGGCAATTTATTCTGCAAGCGCTTTGATTTCCTTATATTCCTTCAAATCTGTATAGAGCTCTCCAAGATAAGGATTCCTCTTTCTATTAACTACTTTGTAAATCATGTAAACAAATACTGCTATATTTGCAGCTAGTGCTATGAAACTAAATGCAAATAGTGCTACTTTATTGTAGGATGATGCAACAGCAAATGCACCCTTATCAATAAATGCTGGGAATGTCTGTGCAAACATACACCATATAGCCAGTGTTTGCGCACGATGCTGTAGCCATGCTCCTTTTCCCACTGTAAATGCACAGAGTGTTGGCGCTAGTAGCAAAGCAAAACCGCAATACCAAGCATGACCTGGCAGACAGTTATAGGTATAAGCAAAATTCCATAAATCATATGCTATAATCCAAAACCATAGCATATCAGGCCACAGCATATCTTTGCTGGCATCTTTAGCAGTGTGTTTTTTTATGCAAATTCCAAGCCATCCGGTAATAGCTATGATGTTCAGAATACCCGCTATACCATTCATAAAATTCCAGGAACCACCAATTACATACATTGCTTCATCTGCTAAAGTCCCCCCACCGGCATATTGAATGCCAACTTGGAAATCACGGATTACTGCCTCCATAATGTTAATAGCAAGAATAAGTGCCGGGAAACATAATGCCCATTTCTTATCAGATAATCGAGCTTCTTTACCTGTCAGTTTATTTTTCCATTTAACATGCCTAATGCACCAAAAGCCTATACATCCAGCTGTAGAAGAATACACCTTTGCTAAATGGAACCAGTCCGTATAAGTTGTATCCCTGAGTACTGTAAACCATAGTATTGAAAGTGCTAGTGGTAAAACAACAAAACTGAAAAAGCCAACATATTTAAACCTACGAGCTACTTCATTAAAGCCAAAGAGTGCTATAAAAACAATTATCCAAACACCCCCTACGCTTAATGCTGATGCCCCCCCTGCATAATTGAAAACAAACATATTATTACCCCCTAAATATATACATTGGTATTTTATATATCCATTGTATATATTTGTTATTTAATTTTCAATAGACAAAAAAATGAAAGTGTCTATTTTAGACACTTCCATTTATAAAATTAATTATTCTTTTATTTCTTCTTTTACAAATGCGGTCACTGAACGAGGAATACTTCCTGTTATCATGGTCAAAAGCTTTTTAAGGATAATTTCCGGTTCCTCTTCCATTCCTTCACTTACCCAGTCTATAATCAACCCATTAAACACATGTCTATAAAAATTAACAATGAAATCATAATCTTTATCCTTTAATTTTACTGCCGTTTTTTCAACACACTCATCCACCACATCCTCCAATAATCTTGTAGAGAGATTTGTAAAGTATGTATTAAATTCACACCAATAAGAAGAGTTGTATACATGCAGAATCATTTTCGAATTTTTCTTCAGATAATTCATTGTAGCCAGGAACCCGCTTCCCCAGTTTTCAAAGGTTCTGTTTTGCGCAATTTCTAATGATAATTCCTCAAAAAATATGAATTTAAAAACGTTCATGATATCAGTAAAGTGATTATAAAAAGTCTGCCTGTTTACATCGCAATGTTCACAAATTTCCTTCACTGTAATCTTGTCTATAGATTTCTTGTTTAATAATTGTTTAAATGAGTCAATTATTGCAGCTTTTGCATTCTTTTTCATAAACTTCTCCTCTAATTTTAGCTTTCTATTCTCATAAAAATCAATAAATCTACTGTTACCTTATATTTTAATTATACTATTACCGCCTTAAATTGGATATAAAGAAATCTTGATTTATTTATATCCCTATTGTTTATTTAAAGTCTATAACAACTGAAATTTTTTTATAAGAACTTAAAGTTGGATGCATAGAAACAAATTAGTCAGTATATGTAGCCCTGTAAAATTTAAAATTGTATGTACAAGCATTTTTAATAAAATAAAGCATATTATTTTAAGAAGCTCTATTAGGAGGAACATCTTTGTTTTTCATAAATAATCTATTAGATATAATTGGAAATATTACATTTTTAACAGCTTATATAACTGGCAATAGTTCATTCCCTCAACCATTATGTGAGGAAGAAGAGAAATCCTATTTAATAAAATTTAAGGATGGAGATTTACTAGCTAAAGGAATACTCATTGAACGGAATTTGAGACTAGTTGCACATATAGTAAAAAAATATTCATACCAAGAAAAAGATGTAGATGACCTCATATCTATTGGAACTGTGGGACTTATTAAAGCAATTGAAGCTTTTGATATAAGTAAGGGAGTAAGGCTTGCCACCTTTGCCGCAAGGTGCATAGAAAATGAGATACTCATGCTTATTCGTAATAATAAAAAAACAAAAGGGGATGTGTACCTGCAGGATCCTATTGGCACTGATAAAGATGGAAATGAGATATCCCTTATGGATGTATTCAGTAGTGATGAAGATTCTATCTTTGAGATAGTAGAAAATAAAATACAAACTCAAAAACTTTATGATAACATAAACTTTAATTTGATGGATAGAGAAAAGACAATAATTCAAATGCGTTATGGTTTACTTGATGGTAACCCTAGAACTCAAAGAGAAATTGCATTGATTTTAGGAATTTCTAGGTCCTACATTTCTAGAATTGAAAAGAGAGCATTAAAGAGGCTTAATAAGGAATTAAATAAAATTGAGGTTCCTAAACTATTCTAGGATCATAATACAATGATAAAAAAATAGTGCCTTTTCACAGGCACTTTCATTTTGTTTCCATTGAATATATATGCCCTTTAAAGTTTTGTGCGGAGTTTTAAAAAAATTATAATATTTACATAGACTTAACATAATCATAATATGTTATTAATAAACTAAGTTCAGAATATTAGTTAACATAAATAAGAATTTATTAATTAATTTAAGGAGTGTTATTATGATACTTAATCCTGAAAAAAGTAATATATTTAATAAACTTATGATTGATACTATTAAGGCTAAAGAAGATGAGTTTCAATTTGAGGGAGATCAATATATGGTTTGCTCTGATGGTGTTTGTGTACAAACTTTAATTAATGATAAGATTTTATATCGTATTTTTATTAAAGAAGATAAATCTAATAATCTTATAAATCATTAATTGTTAACTGTTTATATAATTCATACTTATACAATTATAATATGCAAATAAAGTAAGCTCTCATCTTCCTTAGATGAGCGCTTGCTGCAACATTATTCTCTTTGAGCCTTCATATCTGCCATCGGAATATATCCCAGTTTTTTTATTCCTGCTTTCATTTCATCACTTACCATATAATCCAAATATGCTTTTGTTATTCCTGTAGGCTCACCTTTAGTGTACATATGCTCATATGCCCAAATTTTATATTTATCTGTGCTTATATTTTCTGCATTTGCTTCAATACCATCAATTTTCAATACATTTAAACCTTCTTTATTAGCTGCATCAGAGAAGTATGATAATGCTAAGTAGCTTATTGCTCCTTCTGTTTTTGTGACCATTCCTTTAACAGCTCCACTTGAATCTGTAAAATTTTATATATTTAAGCTAGACACTATTGCCCTTTCAAAAATACTAAAAGCTATATCAATTTCATTTTTTGAAACTATTAGAGGTGGATGCCAAGTTACACAATTTCCACCTGATACTTTAAATGATAGCCCGAGCTCAAGAGATTTGTATAAAATTTTTTCTGCAAGTTCTTCATACTTTTCTTTTGAATTTCTATTTTTCACAAATTCAAATGTAATTAATAATCCACATATTCGTGCTTCACCAATACAATCATAAGTATTATATAGCCCATATGCTTTTGCTTTTACATACTCTGATAATTTTTTACAATTATCTAAAAGGTTATTATTATCAATATACTCTATAGTAGCACAAATAGCTGCACATCCTACTGCTGGTTTTTCATGAGTATAATGTCCTAGAGAAATATCTTGTGCACAATCATATTTAGCTTTTATAAGCACAGCTGCTTGAGGTATTATCCCACCTCCAAGTCCCTTTCCAAGTACAAGTATGTCAGGCTCTACTTTAAAATTTTGATGAACGTAAAACTCTCCACTTCTACCAATTGCTGTAGGAATTTCATCAAAAATTAGTAATATACCATTTTTATCGCATAGTGCCCTAAGCTGCTCAAAATAACTTTTGGGAGGTATATGTGTATCTGTAGCTCTAATTGGTTCTAATAATATTGCGCCTATATCTCCTTCGTTGATTATTATGTATTCCATGTAATCCAAACAAAACTTAGCAATATCATCTTTACCTATGTTTTGAATTAGATTTCTATATCCATTATAGGGAATTGCTCTTATGCACCCCGGCATAAGAGGGCCCATATCTTTCCTAAAAGCATATTCTCCTCCTACAGAAATAGAGTCCAACCCTGCTCCATGAAAAGATTCCCACATGGATATTACCTTATGTCTGCCTGTTGCCTTTCGTGCAATTTTAAGTGCAATGCCTACAGCTGTGCTGCCAGAGGGAGTAAATAACACCTTATAATCTTTCGATGTTGTCTTGTTTACTAATGCTGCTGCGGCGCGTGCCGCAATATCAGCCGTATACCTTCTTGGAATAAAGGGCAACTCTTGCATTTGTTTTTTAATAGCTTCAATTACATAGGGATTTTTATAACCTATTTGATGAATACTATTTCCATGAAAATCCAAGTATTTCTTCCCTGACATATCTTCAATAAAGCACCCTTCTGCATCTACAATTACATTCATACAGGGCGTGGACATAGATTGTTTCATAAATACAGATTCATCAGCCTTTAAAATATCTTTACTCTTTTGATTGAGGGCATTAATCCACTTTTCTCTATGCAGGCTTAAATTCACATCGCCTTCACGATTTAATCCTAAATTATTTTGCATTTGGTCGCTTCCCTTCTGATATTAAGCCATTAATTTTTTGGATTAACTGTGGTAGTTCTCTCATAGTACTTATAGTAAAATCTGCACCAACTTTTAAGAAACTTTCCTCAGTGCTTTTAATTATTTCACTTTTTTCCTTCTCCACAAGAATAGTAAATTCCTCATAGCTTAGTCCCATCTGTGAACTTCCTACAGCTACCCCTACAGACCAAACTCCCGCATTTATTCCTTCTTTAATATCTGCTTCCGTATCTCCTACCTTCACCACTTTCCATGCTGCTGAAAGTTTTAGTGTTTCAATATTTTTAAATATCATATATGGATAGGGCCTACCAAAAGAGTTTGTAGAATCTGGGGTTACCCAAAAGTCTGGCTCATATCCTTTTTCCTTAGCACCCTCTGCTACTATTTTCATCATCACATCTGTATATCCTGTAGTTGAACCAATTTTTATTCCCTGATTTCTTAGTAATTTAACCGTATCTATAACTTCTGGAATTGGATTCGTATATCGTTTAAGCGAAGCTATAAGTAGTGGCTCAAATGCACCATAGAAATCATCAATATCCTTTTCATTAAAATCCCTACCATATTTTTCTTGCCACATTTTCCTAATTCTTTGCATTTCTAGGATAGCCTTAATGTGATCTCTTTTAAGTATTCCCATAGGAGCTCTCGCTTCCGCCATAGTTACTTCTATACCAAATGCTTTAAATATCTCTAAAAATATATTTACAGGTGCAAAGCATCCAAAATCAACGATGGTTCCTGCCCAATCAAATATAACTCCTTCTACTTTATTCATGTTTTTCTCCTCTCATATAAGCCTCAATAATATAGCATAATTTTTCTATATCCTCTTCATATATTTCACCAATATTACCTATTCTAAATGAATCAACCTCTGTTAACTTACCAGGGTATAGCACAAATCCTCTCTCTTTTACATAATTATAAAAGCTTCTAAAATTAAAATCTTCACTTGGGAAAAGAAAGGTTGTTATAATAGGGGATTGGAGTTCTTCATTTATATATGAACTTATTCCTATCTCTTTAAGCTTTTTTCTTAAATGGTTATTGTTGTCTGTATATCGTTTATTTCTACCTACAACTCCTCCTTCTTCTAATAGCTCATCTAACGCCTTAGAAAAAGCAGCAACCACATGTGTTGGAGAAGTAAATCTCCACTTTCCATGCTTGTCCATATTTTTCCACTGATCATAAAGATCTAAAGATAAACTACTTGAATTACCTTTGCAATTCAAAAGTTTCTGTATTTTGGCTATGATAAATGAGAAACCTGGAACACCCTGAATACACTTATTAGCACTACTAATCAAATAGTCTATACCGAGCTTTTGAACATTAATCTGAATTCCTCCAAAACTACTCATGGCATCAAGTATGAAGGTTTTATCATACTGCCTGCATAATTTCGCAATTTCTTCAATAGGATTCAATATGCCGGTTGTAGTTTCTAAGTGAACCATAGCTACATGGGTTATAGCACTATCACTATTAAGTATCTCTTCTATTCCCTCTGCTTTAGGAAAAGTATTATATTCCACCTTATAAATAGCATAGTTAATTCCCATGAATTTAGCCATATCTACAATTCTTTCTCCATAAGCACCATTAGTAATTATTAAACATTTGTCTTCTTTGCCAATAGCTGTATGTAGCACAGCTTCAACACCAAAGCTTCCACTTCCTTGCATAAGAACTGTAGTATATACCTCAGGAGATGCTTCTGCTAAGTTAAGGATCTCCCTTCTAATCTTTTGAGTAATTTCATTGTATTCATCATCCCAAGTGCAACGGTCAAAGAGCATTTGTTCTTTAACTGTCTTTGTAGTAGTTAACGGTCCCGGTGTTAAAAGTTTATAATTTTTCATATGAAATCTCCTCTCTACTACTTATTTTGAAGCTTTGAAGAATTCTTGATGTTTTGCAAGAAGTTCTACTGTTAATGGACTCTCAAACTTTTTAGGATTACCTGGTTTATTTAGCTTATCTATAGTTTCGCCCGTGTACAGTGCTACAGGATAACTTTTAATAAGTTCAGGTCTTGATTTAGTTACTATAATCTTTGCCATTTCCATAGCAAGTTTAGTTGTAGCTATATCTTTCTTTTTAACTACTGCAATTGATTCTGTAAGTGAATAATTGCCTTCTATTGGATCTATATAATCAATATCTTTTCCCGAAGTTTTGTCAGCTACCGCTTGGTGACGAAGCCCAAATCCTACCGCCACTTCTCCAACTCTAACCTTTTTTATTGGACCTGATCCCGAAGTTTCAATATGAGGTCCACAATTTATAATAAGTTTATTAAGTACAATACTACCTTCTTTTTCTCCATATTCACTAATAATGGCCTGAATAAGAAGCCATGCAGTTGAGGAATTCATTATGTTAGGAATTGAAACTAAGCCTTTATATTCATCTTTAGTTAAATCTTTTATAGATTTTGGCATAACAAGACCCTTTTCTTTCATAGCCTTTGTATTAACAAATATTGCACCTGTGTTTGCGAGTATAGGTGTATAATAGCTTGGATATTTTTCTAATGACTTAGTATCAAAATTTAGGTTTTCAAACATATTGTTTTTTTTCTGTGCACTGTCAATAAAATAAGAGCTCATTGTTACTAAATTAGCTTCAATTCCATCGCCTTCAGCCATCAATTTTCCACCAAGTTCAGATGTTCCTAGAGTTTGTAATACGTATTTACCTTCATATCCTGATGTATTAAGACTTTTTTCCATTGATGCCACAGCTTCTTCATCTGCATTAGTATATATAACAACCTTTTGTTCACCTTTAGAACTACACCCTATAAGCGTAATTAACAATGAACATATCATTAAAGAAATTGTAATAATTTTAGAAACCTTTTTCATAAGAAACCTCTCCTTTATTCCACATTTATTTGTGAATAGCTATTTTTTTATTAACTAAGCTACAGCCAAATTTAATACATATATTTGTTAAAAAAATAAGTATAGATAATACAAACACCTCATTAAAATTTTGAAAATGCTGAATCTCATTAATTTTACTTGTTAGCAGTGATGTTCTTGCAGTAACAAGAAAAATAATAGCACTAATTGTAACCATAGAATTTATAAAATAATACCCAAACATTTCTACTATAGTGGCTATTGAATTAGGAATAATAACACGAGTTATAGTTTTAATCCAGTTATCACCCATTAATTCTCCTGTTCTTTCCCAGGCAGGATTCATTTTAGATAGGGAGTTTTTAGCCATGAGATAGGGGGTAGTAAAAAAATGTACTGTGTTACAAATTACTATTATTGTGAAAGTTCCTTTTAAATCACTTCTATTAAAAAGCATTAAATAAGCTAATCCTAAAACCATTCCTGGAACTGTATTAGTTATCATTGAGAATATATCTATTACTAATTTAGCTTTCTTATTCATATTAGAACGAGCATTTACAATAGCTGCACTATAACAAATTATAGTGCCAATAATTGCTGAAATAATTGAAACGTAAAATGAATTTCCATATACATCTAAAATGTTTCCTGATAAAAGAGTATCTTTGAAAAGCTTAGGATTAAAGCTCATATCATAAGGATAGTTATTAACAAAAGGTGCTATAAACATCACTAAAAATATTAACATAATCCCTACCACGGCACTAACTGACACTAAAGCAAAAGAAATATCTCTAAATTTATTTTTACACAATTCAATTTTGGTAAATTTATCATAACTAAAATTATATTTTTCAAGATAATTCAAAAAGAGCACCCCGAAAACTGCAGGTATAAGCATGAGTATAGCTATTGCCGCACCACCACTTACATTAGGTATGGACCCGAGCATTACTTCATATAACTGAGTTGATATTACACTATAGGTACCACCTACCGAAGCCGGTATACCAAAATCTGTAAAACTTAAAATGAAACTAAGTACAAAAGCTCCTCCTAAGGTACCAATTAAGGGACGAAAGATTGTATTTATAAAACTTCTTAAGAAATCATCACCCATAAGCTTTGATACAACAATAAATTTTTTATCGATATACTCAAAAGAATTATTTATAAGAAGGAAAGCTGAAGGTAAGGTATATATTACATAACCTGTTAAAAGTCCATTGAACCCATAAATTTGAAATAACTCCCTTCCAAAAAGTTTTGTTAATAGTCCTTGCTTACCAAATGAATATATTATGGCGAATCCATAAGTTATGGTAGGTAAAAGCATTGGTATAGAAACTCCAATTTTTATCATGTTTTTTATAGGACTAAATATTTTTGTACAGTTTACTCCGTAAGCTATAATAAAAGCAGAGATTGTTGTTATTAACGCCGTAATCAAGGAAATTTTTATACTATTTCCTATAGCAATTAAAAACTCCTTATTATGGGTAACTAAATAATAATTGGTAAATCCTATGCCATTTTCACCCTTAAATGAATTCATTGAAAGTATTAGTAGTGGAGTAAAAAGGAATACAATAAAAAACAAGGTTATAACAGTAAAAATAATCTTTGTTTCTAGTTTTCTTTTATACATAACTCTCTCCAAACAAGTTATAAATGTTATCTCTTTTTATTTTTAATTGGCGTAATATGAACTCCTCCACAAATTTATTTTTAGGTTGATGTACCACTTCCCTCGGCGAACCATATTGTGAAATCTTACCTTTATCAATAATGAGCACCTTATCCGCCATAGTTAGTGCTTCCTCTGGATCATGAGTTACTATAATAGTTGTAAGCTTGTATTCCCTAGTAATAGCTTTAATTTTTTCCTTAATTGTCTCCTTTATAACTCCGTCAAGAGCGCTCAAAGGTTCATCTAAAAGAAGTATTTTAGGTTTTGTTGCCAGTGTACGAGCTAATGCTACTCTTTGTTTCTGTCCACCCGATAACTCATGAATTTTTTTGTATAAATGAGGTTTTAATTCTAAAAAATCTATTAGTCCCAAAAGGTCATCAGGCGTTACTAAATTAGGTTTGTTTTTTAGACCATATACGATGTTCTTATAGGCATTAAGATTAGGGAAAAGGGCATAATCTTGAAAAACAATATTAAATCCACGATCTTTCATAGATACTTTACTTATATCTACATCATTAAATATAATGCAGCCACTATCCATTGGAGTTATGCCCAAGATAATATTAAGCAATGTAGTTTTACCGCTTCCACTTGGACCTAGCATAGAAACAATATCTCCATTTTCTATTTTTAAATTGATTTTATCTAATATTAATTTACCATCGAATTGCTTTGTTATATTTCTGAGCTCTAGCATTTGACTCGCCTCCAAAATGTTTTCTTTTTATTTCATCGCACTTTTAGTATACATTGGTAAAGGTTAATACATATTATGAATAGGTTAAGAGTTTGTAAAGTATTACTATATGTTTATTATATTTTTACTATATGATGATATACTTTGTGAACATACATGACAATTTCCTTATTAATTTTCTAATACTTCCTTGTATATTGTCATGATTTATGATAAGTTGTTTATATATTATGAGCACGAAAATAAATAGACTAGTATTTTGCATGTTATTTATTTGAATGTGCCACAATAAAAAAACTATGTTAGGGTGATCTTATGCTACCAAGTGAAAGACAAAATAAATTTTTAGAATTACTCTCAACAAAAGATGTGGTTACAATCTCTGAATTTATGGGTGAGTTTGATATATCTATAGAAACAGTTAGGCGTGACTTATCTATTTTAGAAAAACAAAATAAAATAGATAAGGTATATGGAGGAGCAAAGATTAAAGCTGCAACCTTCGGTGAGTCAACTATGGAGAATAGAATGACTAATAAACTGCTACAAAAGGAATCCATTGGCAAGAAATGCATTGAATTTATAAATGATGGGGACTGTATTTTTATTGACAGTGGTTCAACCACGTATCATATTGCAAAGCACATTATGAATAAAAAAAGGCTAACCATAATAACCAACTCCATTCCAGTTTTAAACCAATTATTAAATAGCGAACATGAAATTATTATAATTGGTGGAAAGGTAAGACATAATGAGAGATCTATAGTATCCTATGACTATATCTTTAACTTTTCACAACTGAACATTCAAAAGAGTTTCATTTGTGCTGGTGGAATTACAATTGAAAATGGAATTTCTGATTTTAACATGCAGGAAGCACTAATAAGAAAGACTATTATAGAGAGATCTAGAGAAATATTTGTATTAGCTGACAGTAGCAAATTTGGTAGAGATGTAACAATCAATATTGCTCCAATTAGCAAAATTAATTATATTATAACCGATTCTAATTTATCCAAAAGTACTATAAATAATTTTAGTAAATTTAAATCAAAAATAATTATAGCTGAAGATTTTTAAAATCTTCAGCTATTTTTGTGATATACAAGATATTCTTCTGAAATATTAATTTCCTTTTGCTGAAAATGCAATTGACTTGAACATACTATTAATGAGCAATGTTTTCTTTTTAGATCTCTCAGCAATCTCTTTTTCATATAACTTTTCTGCTTCATTTAAAACTTCATCATCAATTGTGTACTTACATGTTCTTTCAAGTACCTCAAGTAAAATTTCTTCTGGTAAACAAGTAATCATTCTAATCCGCCCTTTCATAGGTTATATTGCTCTTTTTAAGTTTGGTTGATTTTCGTTGTTAGCTCTCAGAGGATAATGACAATGGGCTGCCTTATACGCTTTTTTTTGATGAATTATCACCTCTTCACCAAAAAGGGACTTTATTTCATTCAGATACCGAGTATCTATCTTCATTTGTTTGAAACTAAACTCATTGATAATTTTCAAAAATCTATCTACTTCGTTTTGAAAAACTTTAGCAAAAAAAGCATTTTCCTTATTACCATCGCAAATTAATATTGGATTTAGTTGACTTTCATTAATAAAAGCTTTCAATTTATATATACTTCTTTTGTTCCTCCCTATAAAATAACCATAATTAATGTAATTAGGATCGTCATCTTCCGGGAAAATCACATTATACAACAATTCTTCTTCTCTCATTTTAATCCTCACCTTTCTAATAAATTATTAGATTAATAAAACTAAAATTTTTAAAATTATTTTATAAAATTGTATCAGTTTCAATTATTTTAACAGTTCATTGTAAAGAACATGTTATAAATTTGTTCTGAATTAGTTAATAATTAATATTTTAATAAATAAACTCCCAGTTTTCACTATGATCTCAGAGATCATAACGAAACTGGGAGTTTTTATTCGTGTCTATATATTTTTTTCTTTACCTCCTCCAAAATCCATTCACTTAGTTCATCTATCCCTTGGTTTTTGGTACAAGAGGTTCGAAAAATTCTCGCCTTATTATTTATTAGTTTAATATCTCTATAAAACTCATCTTCTTTAAAATTCGTAAGTCCAATTAAATCACTTTTATTTAAAATTATCGCTGTGCTTTTTTTAAACATCAGTGGATATTTTAAAGGCTTGTCATTACCTTCTGTCACACTAAGTACGCAAATCTTTATATCCTCACCAACTTCAAAATTTGCCGGGGATACTAAACACCCCACATTCTCTATAATAATGAGATCAATCTCTCTTAAATCAAAGTTCAATGATGCTTGCCTTATCATGCTTCCTTCTAAATAACAGGGTCCTGCAGTATTAACTTGTACTACTGGAACTCCCATGGCTTCAATTCGCTCTGAATCTTTAGTTGTATATAAGTCGCCTTCAATTACCGTCATGTTTAAGTTTTGTTTAAGCTTTGGAATTAACCTCTCTAGTATAGATGTTTTACCAGACCCCGGAGCACTCATCAGATTTATAACAAATATGCCCTCTTCATCGAAAAGATTTTTATTTTCCATATGAATCTCTTCATTAGTATTTAACATATTAACGCAAATTTTCAATTCACCCATTTCATTACTCTCCTTCTATTGTATGAAAGTATAGCGCATATTTTATTAGGTATTTTGAAAAATAACCGGTAATCATTACAATTACTTATTTCAAATATCTTAAGTAATGTTTATATAAAAAGGCTCACCAAATTCTGTATTAACATGGGTAGCACAAGATATACAAGGGTCAAAGGATCGCACTATTCGCCCTATCTCCACAGGATTTTTAAGGTTTTGAATTTCAGTGCCAATTAGAGCGTACTCAAGAGCTCCATGCTGCATTTTTTCGTCTATAGGCGAAAGATTCCAAGCAGTAGGAGTTACTATATCACAATTTTTTATAACCCCTTTTTCTATACTAGTCCAATGTCCGAGTGCCCCCCTAACAGCATCACAAAGTCCTATCCCCTGTGCACTCTCTGGAATAGCATATTTTTCCTGTACTGCAGGTATTGGCTCTATTGCATCAAGTATTATAAACATTTTTTCACAAAGTTTTTTCCCTTCGAGCACTCGAGCCATAAGCCTATCCATGCTGGATATACTATTTTTATAGGAACCTGATAAAATCATGCGAGCAAGTGGTCCAACCTGTACAACTTTACTTTTATACCTAGGTGATTTGATAAAGGTATAGGCTCCCGGCTTTTTAACATCTGTTTCAGATGGAAAATCTGATGGAACCTCACTAGCTTTAGAACCTTTATACCAAGAAAATGCTGAACTCTCTGTTATCGCCTTTGAATCTAAAGAAGCTACCTCACCATCAATATAGCTTGAAGGTTGTACATACTGCATCTCTTTATTTTCTAAATCATGAAATAATCCGTATGTTAAAAGATTTCTTGGCCCACCGCCAATTTTAAAATACTCTGGATAATAATCAGCTATAATATTTATATCTTCAACCATATTTCCGCACATAAATTCACTTATAGAATGTAGTATGGATTTCAGTCTCATTATTTTAGAAGCATCCATGTTTGCTGTGGTGCCACCCACAAATACACCATGGTTATGTGGTACTTTTCCACCTATAAGAGCTATAATTTCATGTGCAAGACGACTACATTCTAACGCCTTCACATAATCATTATTAATTTTTTGTGTGTATTTCTCGGATAGTCTAAAATCATAATCTAAATTTGCTGGAACCACTGCTATATTCACATAATCCGGAAATACAAAAATACAAATTTGCCTAATGATATTTTGAAGATACTCAGCTCCATGTGCAAGATTTCTGATTTTTACTCCATTGGCATTTGGCTTCACCTTTAGAGCATCTTCTAGTGCTAGACTTGCTACTAAGCCATGTGACGTAGAACATATACCACATATCCTTTCAGTAAAATATACTGCATCTAATGGAGAGCGGCCTATTAACATTTTTTCAAAGCCTCTAAACTGAATACCACCGCTTTTGGCATCTACTATTGTATTTTTTTTTATTTCTACTTCTATGCTTAAAGGTCCCATAATTCTAGTTATAGGGTCTATAGTTATTTTGGTAGTCACCTAAATCACCTCACTATGGAATAAATTTGAACTATCAATTGTTGTCTACCTTTAATCCTTAAGCCTCCCTCAATACTTAATAAAAGGTTCAGTACCATCCGGGAAAAATTCGCTTGCACAACCTATACAAGGCGTATTAGCCTCTACTGGCCAGTTAATTCTTGAATTCCATAATCCAAGCGGACAGTAAGCTTTTGTAATAGGTCCTCTACATCCAACCTTCAGCATGCACTCTTTCTCTCCTAACTTACCTGCATATATTTTATTATCAAAATATGAGCGTCTTGGACAATTAGTGTGGTTGCTTTCTTTAAAAAACATTATTGGACGACCTTTCTCATCTATTTCAACCTTTTTATTAAGAATAATGCTAGCTATAGTTCCCATAACCCACAGTGGGTTTGCTGGACAACCAGGAATATTTATTACCTCACGTCCAAGGAACTCGCCTAAACTTGTGCACCCTGTTGGATTAGGTCTAGCAGCAGATATTCCTCCAAAAGAAGCACAAGTTCCAATAGCTATTATAGCTTTTGCTTTCTGCGCTGCTAGATTAATAGCTTCTGCTGTAGGTACCCTCCTCCCCTTATAGGTAGCAAAAATGTTATAGAAACCCTCTTCCATATTAGTTAGGGCCCCTTCTACTCCTAATATAAAATTAGTATTTAAAACTTCTAAGAATTTTTCATATGCGACTTCACCTTCTGCTTTCATAAGGCTAGGGCTAAATTTCAAATCAACCATTTCTTGCATAAAATAAAGAACATCTGGTTGATCTGCATTAAGAAAAGAAATTATATTTCCCGTACAACCATTAGCTTCCATCCATACAAAATTAATCTTTTCTGCCTTTCCTCTATGAATTTCATCTAATGCACTCTTTATAAGCTTTCTTTCATGCAAAATACTCCCCCCTATCTATCCTTCCTTAATGTATATTGAAAAATCCTTTTTATTATGTAACATTTAGCACTAAATATTCATTCTCAAAATAAATAAGGCAAGAGTAACCTACTCCCGCCTCTAATTTAATTATCTTCTTAGGATTACTAACATATTCTTGGAAGCTGAATCCCAGATGGCATATCAACTAGTCTTTTTCCACCTACTACTGTATTTACATAAACTTTTTGTCCCAATTCCCCAGTAACTTTTCCAATAATTACAGCATCGAAACCCAGCGGATGCTTTCTCATTGCATTAAGTACCTTCTCAGCATAAGCTTCTGGTACAAAGGCACAAAGTTTTCCTTCATTAGCAATATATAATGGATCGAGTCCTAGCATCTCTGTGGCACCTTTTACTTCTTCTTTTAAAGGTAAATTATTTTCTTCAAGGGCTATAGTTACGTTGCTAAATTCACTAATTTCATTAAGTACTGCCGCTAGCCCACCTCTTGTAGCATCACGAATAACATGGATCCCCTCATATGCTTCAAGCATTGTGTCTACTAGGGAATTCAAGGAGGCACAATCGCTTTTTAAATTTCCTTCGAATCCAAGTTTATTTCTTTCACATATTATTGTCATTCCATGATCACCTATCGTACCATTTAAAATGACGATATCTCCCACTCTTGCATTGGCACAATTAATATTAACATTATCATAAATCCTACCAATACCAGAAGTATTAATAAAAATTCTGTCCACATTGCCTTTTTCCACAACCTTTGTGTCTCCAGCCACAATTTTCACACCTGCATTGCTAGCTTCTTCTGCCATAGACTTCACAATTTCTTCTAATTTCTTTATAGAGAAACCTTCTTCAATAATAAAAGCGCATGTTAGGTAAAGTGGCCTTGCTCCACTTACGGCTAAATCATTTACAGTACCGCAGACTGCTAATTTACCGATATTACCTCCATTAAAAAATATTGGATTTACTACAAAAGAATCCGTAGTAAAAGCAAGTCTCGCAAAATTTATATCTATTTGAGCTGCATCATTCATTTGATTTAAAATATAATTATTAAAATATTTTAAAAACACCTCATTAATTAATTTATTAGTTTGTACACCGCCACTTCCGTGACTTAGGTTTATAGTGTCACTCATTTAGAAGTCCTCCTGTTCTTTAATGACTTTGTGGTATCTATAATATGCAGCGCAGGTACCTTCTGATGAAACCATACAGGAACCAATTGGATTTTCTGGGCTGCAAAGTTTTTTAAAAAGCGTACAATCTGTTGGTTTAATTTTACCTTTAAGTATTTCTCCACATTTGCAGCCAGGACTACCATCATATTCTTCATAATCTATTTTAAAATGCTTAAGTGCGTCAAACTCTTCATACTCACTATTAAATTCCAGACCACTTTTAGGAATTCTACCAATTCCTCTCCAACTACTATCAACAATATTAAACGCATTATTTAAATATTCTAAAGCAATTTGGTTTCCCTCAGTTTTAACTACTCTTTTATATTCATTCTCAATTCTATATTCCCTTTTGCTTATTAAGCTTACTAATGTATTTAAACCTTGAAGTAAATCTATAGGTTCAAACCCTGTAACTACTCCAGGGATATTATAATCCGCGCTCAAAAATTCATAGGGTTTCGTACCAATGATTGCACAAACATTACCTGGTAATAAGAAACCATCAATTTTTAATTCCTTATCTTGAACTAAAGCTTCCATGACTGGTGGAACTATTTTGTGAGCTGTAAAAAAAAATAGATTACTTATATTATTTTTTTTAGCCTCCATAACGGTAACCGCAGCCATAGGAGCGGTAGTTTCAAAACCTATTGATAAGAATACTACCTTTTTAGAAGGGTTTTGTGAGGCAAGCTTAAGACAATCCATAGGCGAGTAAATTATTCTTACATCTGCACCTTCTGCTTTTCTATTGCTGAGGGAACCTTTTTTCCCAGGAACTTTCATCATATCTCCAAAGGTTGCAATAATTACATCCTTTTCCTTTGAAAGCGATATGGCGGTATCTATATAGCTCTGAGGTGTGACACAAACAGGACAACCTGGACCTGATATCAGATTTACATTTGGAGGAAGTACGTCCCTAATACCATATCTAAATATTGCCATAGTATGGGTACCACAAACCTCCATAATATTTATCTTTTCAATAGAAATATTATTTAATTTATAAGCGAGTTTTTTGGAGTATTCATTGCTTCTAAATTCATCAACAAATTTCATTTTGAATAAACTCCTTAATAATATCCAAGGTTATTTTTGCTTCTTCTTCATCTATCACTTGTATTGCACAGCCTGCATGTACAAGTACATATTCGTTCACTAAAGCCTCTGGCACGATATGCATAAATACTTCAATTTTCATATTCCCAATCTCTACAATACCTTTATTTCCGTCTATTTTTAAAACCTTTCCGGGAACTGCTATGCACATTCAAGTTCCTCCCTTTTTACTTAAAAATATTGAATTTATTTAACCTTTATTTTTTTATTTTCTATTTTACTCATTAACCAGAAGCATATTTCATCTATACCAGAATTTTTAACACATGATGTTTCAAAGATATCCACATTAGCATTTAGTGATTTTATATCTCTGTAGAACTCTTTTTTATTAAAATCGGTGTATTCTATTAAATCTAATTTGTTTAAAATAATTGCACCACTTTTTTCAAACATGAGTGGATATTTCAAAGGTTTGTCATTCCCTTCTGGGGTACTCAAAACACAAATTTTTATATCCTCACCAATTTCAAATTCTGCAGGGCAAACCAGATTACCTACATTTTCTATTACAAGCAAATCTGTCTTATCAAGGGTTAATGCATTTAATGCATTTTTTATCATTTCCCCATCCAGGTGGCACGCTCCTCCAGTATTAATTTGAATTACTGGAACACCGAGGACCTCTATTCGCTCAGCATCCTTAGTAGTAAAAATATCTCCTTCAATTACCGCAATATTTATATCATTTTTAAGCTTTGCTATTATTCTTTCAAGTAAGGAAGTCTTTCCTGAACCAGGTGAACTCATTAGGTTTACTACATAGATGCCTTTTTCATCCAATAATCTTTTATTTTTAGAGGTTATCTCATCATTTTTTTGAAGAATATTCGTAACTATCTTTATTTCACTCATATTTTAATCTCCTTCTATAGTATTTATATATAGTTCATATCCACGAATAATATTTGAACAAAATTTCTTACAGCATGGACAAAGTTTATTAAAATGGTCAATAGGGAATTCTTGCATGCAATCCATGCATTCAGCTACAGCACTTACTTTTTCTATTTCTAAAGTTGAGCCTTCAAGCATAGTATCAATTATGCAGATCTTAAACGCAAAATTTAAGCATTCTGACATAACGCCAGATAACTCCCCTATCTTTAACGATACCTTGGTAACTTTAGTTAATCTATTTTCAATTGCTTTTTCTGAAACTATTTTAATAACATTTTGAATTATAGATACCTCATGCATATTTATCTCCTAATTAATTTACAATTGCTCTTTTATTAGTATATATGTGAAATCTTTATATTAAATGTTTATGCTTGTATTTTTTACTTGTTTTCAATTAAATTATTATCAATTAATGCATTAGCTATAATTATTTGCCCAATTGCTACGCCTCCATCATTACAAGGTAATTTCTTATGAGTATAGACTTTAAAATTATTATGTTTGAGCTTGCAACATATTTTCTTAAGTAAAAAAGAATTTTGAAAAACCCCTCCACTCAACACAACTTCATTTATATCTGAGTCTTGTCTAACTCGCACGCACATACTCACAGTTAAATTCACTATAGTATTTTGAAATTTTGAAGCAATAATCTTGCCTGATAAACCTTTTGTTTTATCATTTATTGCTCCTATAATTATTTCATATGGCTCTATAATATACATATCTTGTTTTATTACATTATAATTATATGAATCTTCAATACTCATTTCTGATATAGCCTCAAGCTCAATAGCCGCCTGTCCTTCATATGTAACTAGATCAGTAATCCCGATTATATTTGCCATGGCATCAAAAAGTCTACCCATACTTGAGGTATCTGTACAATTAATGTTTGAATTTAAAATATTAATTATATTTATACCCTTATTACCATATAATTCAAAAATTCTATCATAAACTTCCTTTTTAATGTTGTTTATACTTAAATACTTATAAAGATAGGAAACTGCCATTCGAAATGGTTCTTTAATGGCTTTTTCTCCTCCAGGCATTTTAATATAATCAAGATGAGCTACTCTTGTAAATTCAAGGTAATCGCAAATTAAAAACTCACCACCCCATATTTTGCCGTCGATGCCATACCCCGTTCCATCAAAACAAACTCCAATAACTTTTTCTTCAAGCTTGTTTTCAAACATGCAACTAACTACATGAGCATGATGATGCTGTACCGCAATCCTAGGCAAATCATATTCCAAAGCGTATTTAGTTGACATATATCCTGGATGCATATCAAAAGCTATAAATTTTGGAGAAAAAGAAAATATATTTTTGAAATGTTCAATATTTTTCTTGTAATGTTCATATGTTTCTAAATTTTCAAGATCACCATTAAATTGGCTTAAGAACAAAAAGCCTTCTTTACTAATACAGAAGGTATTTTTCATATTGGAACCACAGGCTAAGATATTCCTAATATCATTGTATATAAAAGGTTCAGGTACAAAACCCCGAGCTCTCCTTATGATTATTTGTTGTTTATTTATAACCTTTAATACAGAATCATCAACTGGAACATGTATTTCTCGGTTATGCATGAGAAAATAATCCACAATACCTGTAAGGCCAGATCGGGCAGAATCGTCTTTATACTCTATGGGTAGGCCATTAACATTTGCACTAGTCATAATAAGCACCTTAAGTTTTTCTGAAAACAGTAAAACATGAATAGGTGTATATGGAAGCATTACTCCTATTGTTTTCTGATTAGGTGCAATTTCTTCTGATAAATTATAACTTTCCTTTTGATCTAGAATAAGGATTGGTTTTTTAATTCCAGTTAATATCTCCTCTTCTAACTGGTTAACCCTGCAATACTTCTTTACTGTTTCTATGTTCTTCATCATAACTGCAAGAGGTTTAAAGGGTCTTTTTTTTCTCTCCCTTAAATTATTCACGGAGGTCTCATTCATTGCATCACATGCAAGATGAAAACCACCTAACCCTTTTATGGCAAATATTTCCCCTTTCAAAAGCATGTTTTGGGCGAAACTTATAGGCTCTTCTATTTCTAATCTATTACCTTTAAAATCCTCTATCCAAAGTTCTGGGCCACATGACCCACAGGCATTTGGTTGTGCATGAAATCTTCTATTTGTAGGATCTAAATATTCACTATTGCACTGCTTACACATTTTAAAATCTTTCATAGTAGTTTTTCTTCTATCGTAAGGTAATTCTTTTATTATAGAAAACCTGGGCCCACAATTTGTACAATTTGTAAAAACGTATCCCCTTCTCCTATTATATAAATTTAGTACATCTTCTACGCACTCACTACAAGTAGCTATATCTGGCGATATTAAAGTGATTTTATCAAGACTTTGTTCACTTTCTTTGATTGTGAAATTCGAATAATTTAATACTTTATCAGCTTTCATAGTTATCTTTCCTATTCGAGAAAGAGGTGGAGGATTATTTTCAAGAGCTTGCATAAATTTATCTATATCTTCCTCAAATCCCTCAACATCTATATAAACTCCTTCTGAGTTATTATTAACCCAACCCTTTAACCCAAAAGCTTTTGCTAAATTATATACAAATGGACGGAAACCTACTCCTTGAACTATTCCTTCAACTACAATAAAATTCCTCATTTTCTCCATAATACAACGCCTTTCATATATTTCCCAAGTTTTAATATGTACTATATCTTATTTCCTATTATATTCATATTAATTCCTATAATTACCTTATGATTAGTATATATGAACCCCATAGGCACTACGCTCTAAAATTTCACTATCCAAACCCCTTATTAGTGCACAAGACATCAATCTTAGGACAATCATTAAGATACCTTTAGAAATATGTATATAGGAGTCCTATTAGTACACTTATATTTTATTTACGTTTTTACTTGTGATATAATAAAATGGCATGGTAATGGTATCCAAAGGTCTATAATTAGACTTTTAGATAAACAATTATTAGTTTTTTCTTTCGAGAAATAAATGGCAGAGGGGTGTTATTTTGAAATATAACTTAAGAAGGATAAAGTCCTATGACATTGACAGTATTTGGTCACTAATTGAAAATTTAAAAGTAGAGGGCGCTGAAATAACCTTTACAGAACTTATAGCAAAAGAAGAGGTCTTGAATTTTGTAGATAATCCAGCTCAACTTTCCTATGTTGCTGTAACAACAGATGAGCCATCCCGTGTTTTATGCCTTGTTAGAGGTAGACGTGATATGACAGAGGAAAAATCCCATGCTGTATTTTTAACAGCAGCCACCCACCCAGATGCTCGTGGTTCAGGTATTGCTGCAGAACTGACCAATTATGGTTTAGATCAGATGAAGAAGGCCGGAGTTAACATAGCAAGGATTTATGTGTACAGCAACAATCAAGCTTCCTTAAACGCTGTAAAAAAGCTAGGCTTTGTACATGGAGGAACTGTTTTAAGGCATCATAAAGACCCGTGTACTGGTGAATACGTTGACGATTTAATCTTTCACAAATTACTGGATGCTTGAGATATAATTTCTGCTTCCTATTTATTAATTGCCAATCTCTTATTTATTTTAATTTTATGTAAAAATTACTTAAAAATTAAATGTTCACATATAATATTTATAATTTATATAGCACAATAAAGGTGGGATCATTCTTGAAAGATAACATTCACATTATAAGAAAGTTTGGTATATATATTAAAAGGCATTATGTAATCTTGCTCGCATTTTTTCTGCCTGCCTTTATCCTGGAAATCGCCTATATAGCTGTTCGAATTTTCCCCTTTGGTAATTGGAGTTTATTAATATCAGACTTATATCATCAATATGCTCCCTTTATCTCAGATTTGCAGGACAAGCTTAGATCATCTTCAAGCCCGCTGTACTCCTGGTCAGGTGGTCTTGGGGTAAATTTCTTGCCGTTATTTGCCTATTATCTGGCCAGCCCAATAAATCTTATAACTATTTTATTTCCAGCAGACTATTTGAGTGAAGCAGTACTGGTGCTTACACTTATAAAGGTAGGTCTAGCAGGCTCCTGTTTTGCCTTTTACCTTAAGGCTGTGCATGGTGAAAAGACTTTGGTTACTGTAGGTTTCTCCACACTTTATGCACTCTCTGGTTTTGTGCTTGCTTTTTCCTGGAATATTATGTGGATGGATGCGATTTATCTTCTGCCCTTGATTATGATTGGCCTTGTAAACTTGATACGGGAGGGTAAAGGTTTCTTTTACTGCATTACTTTGGCCATTGCTCTTTTGTCGAATTTTTATATGGCTTTTTTTATTTGTTTTTTTACCTTGCTTTATTACCCGGTTTGTCTCTTTAAATATCATGATTTTAAAAAACCATCCTTGCTAATAAAAAGGACAGGTCAATTTGCAGGTTTTTCATTACTGTCCGCCGGGTTATCAGCTATACTTCTGCTGCCAACCTTTTTTCAATTGAAATCCACCTCAGCTGCGGGTGATATTTTCCCAACGACACTGACGAATTATTACGATTTATTTGATTTTATAACCAGACATTTTACAGCTGCATCTCCTACTATCCGGGAAGGTGCACCCAATCTGTATTGTGGAATTGTTGTCTTAATACTCCTTCCACTCTATTTTTTAAGTAAAAGCATTCCACTGAAGGAGAAATTATGGAATATTGCTCTTCTTCTGGTTTTAACCCTAAGCTTCAATATTAATATATTGAATTTTATTTGGCATGGCTTTCATTACCCTAACCAGCTTCCATATCGGTTTTCTTTTGTTTACATCTTTCTCGTATTATCCATGAGCTATGAAGCTTTTAAAAAGCTGAACGAATTTACCGGTAAAGAGATTGGCAATATTTGCTTATCTATCCTGGGTATTATTCTTATCTCACAGAAATTTGATAATTTATCAATTGGATTTCACACGATATATATAAGCGCAGCTTTTATTATTTTATATGCAGTGGCCCTTACCATTGACCGCTCGTGCAATATCCGGCCATCCTGCAAAACTCTAATTGTATTTCTTGTATTAATTGCCGAGATAACCACAAATACCATTGTGACAGTTGTTAAAATTGACTCCACTGAAGGCTACTCAAGTCGAAACAGCTATGCAAGCGGCAAGGAAGTTTCACAAATTCGTAATCAGCTTTCTGATATTTCCGAGAAGGATAAAGGCTTTTATCGTTTGGAAATCCTGCCACCCCAAACCGCCAATGACCCTGCTCTGTATAATTACCGGGGCCTATCGATTTTTTCTTCCACCATCTCCGAGAGGCCTGTAAAAATGCTTGAGAATCTCGGGTACTCGAGCAACGGTATTAACAGTTACACATACGAGGGTTCCACAGCAATACTGGATTCTCTTCTCGGCATCAAATATCTGATTTATCGAAACATAGCTATTGAGGAAAAATTGTACAAACAAACTGCAACCACCGATGAATTAAAGATTTTTACAAACCCTTATGTTTTGCCACTGGGCTTTCAATCCAATAGTGAGTTGAAGAAATTCGACAGCAGCTCCGGGACTAATCCACTTGAAACTCAGAATCTTCTTATAGAAGCTATTAGTGGTATACCGGATATTCTAACCCCTATAGGCCAAAAGCAAGGAACTCTAAGTAACCTTGACTTTAGCGGCAAGGGTTCACAGTCTTACAGCTTTAAGCGTATTAATAAGGATGATGCCTCTAAAGCAAGTATTGATTTTGCAATTGATAAAGCGCAGCAAGTCTACCTATACTATGAGGCGCCCTCTAATATGAAAGGCAGTGGATTTCTTACAGTCAATGGCAAACAATCTGAATTTAATCCAAAGCATTCCTCTATCATTAACCTTGGATTTTGCGAGGCAGGATCTTCTGCTAAGCTGCAAATTAATTTCGATAAGTCAAGTAGCGAAACAGGCAGCTTTAAAGTATATGCCTACAGTTTGAATATACCCGCATTTGAAGAGGCGATATCCCTTATCCGCAAAAAATCAATGACTGTTGAAAACTTTACGGATACCAGCATCCGCTGCTCGGTGAAAGCAGCAAGTGACGGGCTGATGGTAATGTCCATACCTTTTGATAAGGGGTGGCACGTAAAAGTGGATAATCAGGAGGTTGAAATACGCGCTGTGGATGATTCTTTATTGAGCTTTGAACTGTTAAAAGGCTCGCATAAGATTGAACTGTGGTTTTTTCCAGAAAAACTTTTCATGGGTCTTATGATTACCCTGGTATCAGTTCTAATACTAATCTTTCTTTTCATAAAAAAGTCAGGCATCATGGTTTCCACTATTAAGCATCTCAGAAAGGGGGCTAAATAACAATGGAAAGGTCATTTATTACAGTTCTTATTCCTGTGTACAACGAAGAAAGCCAGATTTGTGAAAATGTCAGTGTTATCCGGAAGTGTTTGGCAGAAACAGGTATGGAGTTTATGATTTTGCTAGTTGATGATGGCTCAACTGACGGCACATGGTCCAGACTTAAAATGCTTTCCAAAGAAATTCCATGTATAAAAGCATTGAGGCTTAGCAGGAATTTTGGCAAGGAGGCAGCACTTTGTGCAGGCCTAGAAGCTGCAGAGGGAGATTGCTGTATAATCATGGACGCTGACCTGCAGCACCCACCCACATTAATACCTGAGATGATTCGGCTTTGGAAGGATGAGGGATATGAGGTTGTGGAGGGCGTTAAGGCCTTACGCGGAAATGAGAGCATGATTAAAAAAGTCGGCGCTAATTTATTTTATCGAATACAGAGCAAGCTTTCCGGATTTAATATGCAGCAGGCTTCAGATTTCAAGCTATTGGATAAAAAAGTAGTATTGGCATGGCGCAGCATGAATGAAAGAGGTACATTCTTCAGGGGAATGTCAGCCTGGATTGGGTATAATCGGATAAGTATCCCCTTTAATGTAGGAATCAGGACAAATGGAGTCTCAAAGTGGTCTCTTTTTAATCTGTGCACGCTTGCTGTTAAGGCCATTACTTCCTTTTCATCATTTCCACTTTATATAGTTACTTTTATGGGAGTGTTTTTTCTTGCTGGGGCGCTTGTGCTTGGAATCCAGACTTTGTACATGAAGCTTATGGGTATTGCTTTGAGTGGCTTCACAACAGTTATTCTGCTGCTCCTCATTATTGGAAGCTGCTTAATGATAAGTCTTGGAGTTATAGGAACCTATATTGCCAGAATATACGAAGAAGTTAAATGCAGACCAAGATATATTGTTGCAGACGAAATTAAGAGCAGTGAAAATCGCCTAAGTGAAGCAGAATCTATGGGAATATACCCCAAAGAGATTTCAAGCTTGCATAGAAAATAATCAAAAAAGAAATTTAAATTTTTAAAAAATCACATAAAAAAAGGCTGCCCACTCAGTAGGTAGCCTTAAATTATTTTTCCTTGAATGCAAAAAATCTCTGCCCTACATAGTTCAGCGTAGTAAACAGAACCATCCCCAAAAGCATAGAAACCTGTTCAACTATACTCTTTGATAAAGAAGTATTCGAAAGTATCATTGTTACGATTGGCTTTGAAATACTATATGCCACCAAATAACAAACAGCAATATTCACAGTAAATCTTAATGCTGTTTTTACAGTAGATTCTTTATTTCTAAAAGTGAAATTTTTATTAAGGAAAAAGCTTAGTATACTTCCTAATATATAGGATACGGTAGAAGAACCCCAATAGCCGAAACTAGCTAAGTTATAGAGCAAAAACATTATTCCGGTTCCGAATATAGTATTTATTATTCCTACTAATACGAATTTCAAAAACTTTATATCAAACAGTCCTTTTTCTCCCATAATTAAACTCCATCTCTATAAAATTCGATTTTTTAAACAGCTTAAATTTATCGCGATTTAATATTATTAAACCATTCAATCGTTGCTTTTCCATGCTCTTCGGGAATTTTATTACTAACTTGTTCATGTAACCATCCTAAAGTTTTATTGTTCAAAAACTGTCTCATCTGGTCTTCTGCTTCTAACATTACAACTTTTATTAAGCAAGGACACTTTGTATATGTATCAGGCAAATTATTTTTATCAAGCAATATCTCATTTTGCCTAATCTCCGCACATTGAAATAATGGGGTCGTCCCTTCTACTGCTTCAACTATATTCCAAAAGGTTATGCTTTCTGGAATACGTGCTAACTCATATCCCCCATTAACACCTGGAATTGACTTCACAATCCCTGCTTTCCTTAATTTTGTATATACTTTTGATAAATAAGTTTCTGATACTCCTTGAAATGCCGCTAAATCTTTAATCCCAACAGCTCTTCCTGATGGGATATCTACCATATATAATAAACAATGTAACGCATACTCTACTCCTATTGAAAATTGCAATACAATCAACCTCCTCAATAACAAAATAATCTATCACATAATACTTCATTATTTTTTATTATTTAATATACACTATGTAATTATAGATAATACTTATCCTTAATACACTTATTATATATTGACTTTTTGAAAAAGTCTATATATAATAATTATAGATAGTACTTATCGACGATATATGTTGTCTACAATCATTTGTATTGTTAAATATAATTTTTAGGAGGAATGTACAATGCTTACAGAAAAATTTTTTGATGTATTAAAAAAGGAAGGTGTAGTTTCAATAGTATCATGGGGGATAGATGAACCACATGTGGTTAACACTTGGAACTCATTTTTAGTTGTAACATCTGATGAAAGAATTTTAGTTCCTGCATATGCCATGCGTAAAACTGAAAAAAATGTAAATCAAAATAATAAAATAAAGATTGCTTTAGGTAGTAAGGAAGTTTTGGGCTATAAAGATTACCCAGGAACAGGCTTCATAATTGAAGGTACTGCAAAATACCTTGAGTCAGGTTCAGAATTTGATATGATGAAAGAAAAATTCTCTTTTTTAACTAGAGTGCTCGAAATAACAGTTACATCAGCAAAGCAAATGCTTTAATTTTTGTATTTTCTTAACTAATTTAACCCATTAGAAATTTCAAGTGTTAAGGGTCGAACCTGCGACCCTATTTTCATTAAAATCATCTATCCAATTGCAATCAATTTGTTTTGCTAACGGAGAGAAGTAAATTTAAACTCCTTACTGGATGTCAACCAATTCAAGTGTTTGAGAGTCCCATTATGTACTTTAGGTTTATCTTTTTCTGAAATAGTGTTCTTTAGAAAACTGAAAGCTAGGAAATTTTAAGTTGCAATATTCTTAAAGGATTCATTAATTGTAAAAATGAGATATATGAACAATAGTAAGAAAGTGTGAATTTATATTTTCTTTATACAAAACGGGGTGGAAATGAATGGATAAATATTTTAAAACACAAAACAGCTATTACATATGGATGGCTTTTTATATGGTTATAGTACCTTTTTTTACTATAAGCAGTGTGTTTTTATTAAAAAACATTAGTATTGTTATTTTTGTACTTACATTTTTCCTTACTTTATCGTACAGTTTTTTCTTAGCAAAAAAAGAAATTAATAAAAAATCACTGTATATGCAAAATGTTTTAAGTATTTTAGGGTCAATGGCATTAGGTTTTATTGGTTCTTTTATTATGACGAAAATTCCAATACTATTTTGGATTTGGCTGATATATGTCATAATAATGGATTCTTATAATTTTACTAATATAGGTAAAAAAACAAAAGCTGCTAAACTAATAAAAAATCCTGAAATGGTTTCAAGATTATCAATAAATTTGCCAATACCTTTTTATGAAAATTTAGTGCCAGTAATTGGAGTAGGAGATTTATCGTATTTTATTCTTATTGTAATTACCACAGCAAAACTATGTGAAAATCAATTCTTTTGGTATACAGGTATTGCCATTATTTTAGGTCAAATAGTAAATGCAATTATTTTTCTATCATGTCATAAAAAGAGGTGGTATAAGGGAATACCTGCAACTGTATTTCCAGGTGTTTTTTCCTTATTGATGATATTGTACTTTAACTTGTAGATAATGAACCATCAATAAACTTTTTCTTTATTTAAAAAAATTGTTTTTTAATTCCTATTAATGTTACATGTAATCATTAGTACTTGACAATATGTATCCAAAGTGAAATAATCTAATTACTAAAATTCGAAATACGGGGAGAGTGATAAAATGAACGTAGAAATGTGGATGGATTTTGTATGTCCCTACTGTTATTTAGGAAAAGCTAAGTTTGAAAAAGCACTTGAAGATTTTTCTGATAAAGAAAACGTAGAGATAATATATAAAAGTTTTGAATTAGATCCTAATGCTAGTAAAATGTACCATGGTACTATGAGTGAATTAGTTTCAAAGGAATATGGAATAACTATCGAAGAAGTCCTAGAAAATAATGAAAGATTAACCTCTGAGGCTAAAGGACTTGGACTTGTATATAACCTTGAAAAGGCTATGCCAGTAAATACACTTTATGCACATAGGTTATTGCAGTATGCAAAAGAGATTGGTAAAGATTCTGAACTCGTAAGCGTAATATTTAAAGCATATTTTACTGATAATAAAAACATTTCAGATATAGATACTTTAGTTGAAATTTCTAAAGAAGCTGGACTAGAAGAGGAAGTTGTTCGTGAAATCTTAAATAGTGATAAGTATATTGATATAGTTCGAGAGGATGAAAAAAAATCTCAAGACATTGGAGTAGCTGTAGTTCCTTTTTTCCTGATTAATAAAAAATATACTGTAGCAGGTGATCAATCCACAGAAACTATTAGAAAAGCTTTAGAAGTGGCATTGATAAAGTAATCAAAATTCCCAATGTATAAATAAAAATGCTCTGCTTTTAAAAGTAGAGCATCATTTATATACATATTTTAATTTTAATTTTTCCTATTCTTTCTTCTTTAACTTCTCCTATACGCTCTTTATTAGGCGCAGGTTACTCCCCACCCCCATTATTTTTCAATACATCTATATCAAAATACTTTGGAGATTGCATATGCATATTAAAAAAACAAGGGGTACTACCTTTATTACCGGATAAATCTTCTGTTAGAACATTCAAAGGAAAACTATACGCATTATTTTGCTTTATACGATTTCCATTAAAATTAAACCCATAATTTATATAAAGTATTTCACCTTCTTTTAAATTTAAAGGAAACCTAATGTCAGAAAGCAATTTATTATTAACTTTAATTTCTAGTATATCTTTTATCTCTTCATTAAACCTACCATCTATTCCTGTAATTTTTAAATCTTTATCCGCTATAAGATTAGAACTGCCAGTATTATCACTGGATGATGAGGCACTATAAAATTTAAAAGCTCTGCCCACCAACTCATCGCTAAACAGATATATCTTACCCAAATTTACATTCATGGTTTTCCCATCTGAGAATTCTATAAGTGCTTTTGTAATATCGTTTATCGCTATTAACATCAGTATCGGTAAAATTCATATGTTGCGTTCCTATTTCAGGAAATATAATACTTGTTATTTCGCTTTGTGAACTTAGATTTTGAATATAATATAGATCAAAACAATTCATACCTTGTTGTATCTCATAATAATGATTTATAAACAAAGGCTCTTTAATAACTTTATTTTGGTAATAAGCAATATTTAAAGTCCAACACAATACTAGAATTGCCGACCCAAAAATTATGTGTTTTTTATTTAAATTCATCCTTACGCCCCCTTTTGTAAAACATTCTACTGACACAGTTCAACAAAAATGTACTATTGCCTTTAAAAAGTGCATTAAAAGTAAAAACTTCCAGCTTTTACTTTAGACTTGAGGAAAATAAAGAAATTGGAAGCAATTTGTTTTACTAAGCAAGACTGCATTTTTTTACTTCAATAAAAACATATATAACTATTAGACTATAAATATTATAAGATTTAGTATTATAGCTCCTATTAATGCTATCCCGAATATAAAACACACTAAGACCCCTATACTTTTTAAAAACCTCATAATTTTTATTCCCCCTATTTAATTAATACATTCAAATGTTTGTTTATAGTTTTCATTAATTATTAGTGTATACTCGAAATATTTTTAATATATAGTTGCTAAATTTTTATTTTTATCTCATAATACAATATTACAATTAAAGGTAAAAAATAACAATATAAAAATAATATTTTATGCAGAAAAAAAAGAACTGATTATATTAACCAGTTCTTTTAAGGCGTTATATTAAATTTATATTTAATTAAAGGGGGGCTCTAATTAAAAAAATCAATTACCTTCTATGTACTTATAATAACAATTCTACGTGTCATTATTGTAACAAAATTAAAAATTATTTGTAACAACAAGAAAGCCTACAGCGTCAATACCTAAATTTTTAGCTATCTCTCCTACAGTCTTTCCAACGTATTTCAACCATTTCTTCACTTCCGCCAGCAGTAATCCAAGATGGCAGGTATAGCAACTAAACATTTACTAAAAATATATTGAAATATGTGTAATTATTTACTTAAAACATATTGCAAAATGTGTAAATATTAAGTAAAATATTAATAAGTGGAATATTCTGATAAATAAATAGTATAATATTTCAAATAACATATTGGTGAAGCAACTAAAAATCAAGTAAATTTTGTTGCTATAGCTCATTTTAGAGGTATTGTTAAAAATATTGAACTTGTAATTAACCACGATTAATTACATTTAATAAGTTTTATGCCTAGTAAACATTTAGTTAATATTTCCGCATCGCAGATGATGTTTTAAGCAAATAAAGGGTATGGGGAGGAACAATATGAGAAAGATAAAAGTATGGGAAAATATACATATAGACAATATTAATAGATTAAACAGTCGAGTGTATTTCAATTCTTATGCTGATAGAGATAAGGCAATCTTAAATCAGAAAAAATATGGTCAAGCTTATAAAAACTTAAATGGCGTTTGGAAGTTTATGTATTTAGATGCACCGGAATATTCTCCTAAAGGATTTTATGAAAATAGCTATGATTGCTCAAACTGGGATGATATTGTTGTGCCTTCTAATTGGCAAATGCAAGGCTATGGAAAGATGAACTATTCAGATTTATGGTATAGCTTCCCAATAAAACCGCCTTATGTTCCATCAGAGAATCCTACTGGAATATATAAAAGAAATTTCTTTATAGATGAAAAATGCATGAATGAGAGCGTGGTATTAAGATTTAATGGAGTAGACTCTGCTTTTCACCTTTGGGTCAATGGTAAAGAGGTTGGATACAGTAAGGGAGCGAGGTTATTATCTGAATTTGATATTACAGATTTTATAACGCAAGGTGAAAACGATTGCACGGTTAGGGTTTATCAATGGTCAGATGGAACATATCTAGAAGATCAGGATATGTGGTGGCTTAGTGGAATATTTAGGGATGTAGAACTATATTCACAGCCCAAAAATGGAGTTGAGGATATATATGTAGTTACAGATTTCAATGATGATTATAATAATGGGAAGTTAATGGTTGAAACTGTACTAAGAAATGAAAACAATAGAGTAAATGATGGATGTACGCTTACTTATGAGCTTTTAGACTCTAAAAATCAGAGGGTATTTTTAGAGCAGCAGCCTATTTCGCAACTTCAAAACAGGTTTGAAAGGGTGGTAGAAACTCCTTTAAAATGGTCTGCTGAGGATCCTAACCTATACACTTTACTTATATCGTTAAAAGAAAAGGGAAATGTAAAACAGGTTATTCCACAAAGAATTGGCTTTAGGAAGATAGAGGTAAAGGGAGAGACATTTTTAGTAAATGGAGTTGATATTAAAATAAAAGGAGTTAACAGGCATGATTTTAACCCTGTTAACGGAAGAGTTGTTAGCTTGGAAGAAATTGAAGCCGATATTAAGCTTATGAAGCAGCATAATATAAATGCTATTAGAACATCTCATTATCCTAATTCATCTTATTTATATGATTTATGTGATGAATATGGGATGTATGTTATGGATGAAACAGATTTGGAGTGTCATGGTTTTGAGCTCACTAATGACTATAAATGGATTACAGATGACCCTAACTGGGAGCTATCATATGTAAGTAGGATTGAAAGAATGATACAGAGAGATAAAAATCATCCATGCATTATAGTGTGGTCTTTAGGTAATGAATCATCCTTTGGACATAATTTAAAAGCTATGGCAAAAAGAGCAAAGGAAATTGATTCAACAAGACTAATTCATTATGAAGGAGATCGTGAGACGGACATCGCGGATGTTTATTCCACAATGTATACATGGATAGAACCATCGGATCCAAACAGGCTTTCTATGCAAAAAATTATAAATGAAGCTAAAAAGCCACACATAATATGTGAATACTGTCATGCTATGGGGAACGGACCGGGAAATCTTAAAGAATACCAAGATCTATTCTATGCACATGACAAACTTCAAGGCGGTTTTATATGGGAATGGTTTGATCATGGAATACAATGCACAGATGAAAAGGGAAAGAAGTTTTATAAATATGGTGGAGATTTTAATGATGAGCCTAACAATGGGAACTTCTGCATTGATGGACTAATAATGCCTGACAGAACCCCTTCACCGGGACTTTTAGAGTATAAAAAAGTAATAGAGCCAGTTGAAACAAGTGAAATAGATTTGAAAGAGGGATTAATTAAAATTAGAAATAGATATGATTTTATATCCCTTCATAATATTGATTTAATTTATTCAATAGTTAAAGAAGACAAAGTGATTTATAGCAGCAAATGTGACATAAGGCATATTGCTGCAAGAACTGTGAAAGAGATAAAGCTTGATTACCGCAATATTTTCTCGGAAAAAATGTATGGAGATTATTATTTAAATATTTCTTATGTACTTAATAAAGATGTAAGCTGGGCAGAAAATGGACATAAATTAGCCACAGCTCAATTTAAATTACCTTCAAATGAAGAGTTTATAGATATAAAACCTTCGGGAAGACTTCAGGTAATAGAAGAGGATTTCAGATTAGTTATAAAGGGACAAGATTTTGAAACAGCCTTTGATAAGATTAAGGGGCGAATGCTTTACATTATAAAGGATGGATATGAAATACTTAACAACGGCCCGCAGCTTAATTTTTGGAGGGCTCCAATTGATAACGATATGTATCTTTTAGAGGATTACTATAAAAAGTATTTTATGCACTTAATGCAGGAAATTACAGAGGATTTCTGTTATGAAATTAAAGACAAATATGTACTTGTTAAGATCAGTGCAATGAATGGAACTCCAAATGCTTCCTGGTACTATTCTTCAACTTACGAGTACAGAATTTATCCTAGTGGAGATATATTGATTGATATAAATGGTATTCCCGATGGTAAGCTTGAAAATGCTCCAAGCATGATTCCTAGAATAGGGGTAAAAATGCAAGTGGACAAAGAGTCTTGTAATGCCAAATGGTATGGAAGAGGACCAGGAGAATCCTATTCTGACTCAAAAGAGTGTAATCAATTTGGAGTATATGAAAAAACAGTGGATAATCTATTCACAAACTATGTAAAACCGCAGGAAAATGGCAATAGGACAGATTGTAAATGGGTTAGGTTAATTAACGATAGAGGCATGGGAATTATGGTAGTTGCAAAGGACAAGCTTAATTTTAGTGCAATGTATTATGAAGTTATTGATTTGGAAAAGGCAAAGCATACAGTAGACTTATTAAAAAGAGATTATATAGTTTTAAATATAGACTACAAACAAAATGCTTTAGGTTCTAATTCTTGTGGTCAAAATCAGCTTGACAAATACAGATGCAAATTTGAAGCCTTTAAATTTTCTATGAGATTATCAGTATACAATAACAAAGAAATTTCTGATTTTTCATTAGCAAAAGAACTAATTGAAGAATAACAAAGTCCATATGTTGCTAGAAATGCTATATATGACTTTTCAGCGTGGTGAAGGATGGAATTTATAAAATTTATATAAATTTTATATATCATAGGATTATAAACAAATGAGAAATTTTATAAATTCCTACAAAGTAAAAAAGTAATATTGAGCATCAAGACAAATTTAAAAGGTTTAACTGTACCATGAAAATTAATGGTGCATTAAATATAAAAAATAAAAGGGGGGACATTTATGAAAAGTAAACGAGTGTTATCACTGACTCTTGCAGCTATGATAGCAATGTCAATGCTAGTTGGATGTGGAAACAAGGCAAAACCTACAGCAAACTCAGATTCAAAGCCAAGTTCAAATGAAAAAATAACAATTAAGTACTGGGTTCCATTCGCTTCAAATCAGTATATAAAGAGCCTAACTGAAAGTGAAATGTATAAGGAACTTGAGGCAAGAACCAATGTCCATGTTGAGTTTATACACCCAACTGAAGGTCAGGAACTGGAGCAGTTTAACCTTTTAATGACTCAAAAGGAGCTGCCAGATGTTATACAAACATACTCTATTAACTATAAAGGCGGTATGGACAAAGCAATATCAGATGGTGCATTTATAAGACTTAATGAATTAATTGACAAAAATGCACCTAACTTTAAAAAGTTAAGAGAAGAAGACCCTGAATTAGCAAGACAGACAATCACTGACCAGGGGAATATTACTGCGTTTCCTGTAGTAGGAGTAGATAAGAATGAACCTGCATGGTGGGGTCCAGTTATTCGTCAGGACTGGCTTAAGGAGCTTGGACTAAAAGAACCAACGACTATCGATGAATGGTATAACGTGTTAACACAATTCAAGGTTAAAAAGAAAGCAGAAGCCCCATTAGTATTTAGAAAATCAGGAATAGATCCATATGGTACACTTGTTAGTGCTTTTGATATTGGACCATCATTTTATAAAAAAGATGATGTTGTAAAATACGGTCCAATGGATCCCGAGTTTAAAGAATACCTTACAACTATGAATAAATGGTATAAGGAAGGCTTAATAGATAAGGATTTTGCTACACGTGATAAAAAGAGTAGAGAAGCTTTAATTACCTCTGGAAAAGTAGGAGCCTATATAACAGAATATGCATTGGTTGATCAATATGCAGCTGCAATTAAAACTATAGATCCAAAGGCTGAATTTTCTCCACTTGTGCAGCCATCATTAAAAGCAGGTGAAAATGTTCATTACAGAGTAACTAACTCTAGAAATGGTGGTTATGAGGCTGTTATAACCTCATCATGTAAAAATCCTGAAGCAGTAGTTAAGTGGTTTGACTATGCATATAGCCAGGAAGGGTTTATGCTATTTAACTACGGAACCGAAGGTAAGAGCTACACTATGGTAGATGGAAAGCCAAAGTTCACAGAGCTTCTTACAAAAGATCCTAGTGGACTTGATTTCTGGACAGTATGTAATAAATTCAAGTTGGACATAGGACCTTATCTTAGAGATTACAAAGCAATACCAGCGCTTACAAAAATAGATTCAGATTGTATGGACAAGTGGACAAAAGCAGAAGCTGATTACGTAATCCCTCCAACAAATATGACTCCAGAAGAAAATGATACTTATTCAAGTGTTATGGGCGATATCGACACTTATAGAGATGAGATGGTATTAAAGTTTATAATCGGTAAAGAACCACTAAGTAGCTTTGATAAATACGTAGACCAGCTTAAGAAAATGAGAGTTGAAGAAGTAATTAAGATTCAGCAAAATGCCCTTGATAGATATAATACTAGAAAAATTAAATAATTCATATGAAAACTGAAGATGACTTATGCCATCTTCAGTATTTATAAAAAAGGAGTTGTATTTATGGGTGAATTAAAGATTGGAAGTAAATTAACTCGTAAAAAAAATACTAAATTGTGGAATACTATACGTAAGGACTTTAGGATAAATAAATATATTTATTTAATGGCAATACCAATGGTAGTATATTTTATACTTTTTTATTACATGCCTATGTATGGAGTTGTTATAGCATTTAAAGATTTTAGTCCAAGGCTTGGAATAATGGATAGCCCGTGGGTAGGGTTAAAACATTTCAAAGAATTCTTTAGCGGTATGTATTTTGGTAGAACTTTCAAAAATACAGCAATTATTAGTTTTTACTCATTACTGTGGGGATTCCCATCCGCTATAATTTTATCATTAATGTTAAATGAAATACGAAAAGAAAAGTTTAAACGTTGCGTACAGATAATTACATATCTACCACATTTCATATCACTTGTTGTAATATGTGGTTTGATTGTTGATTTTACCTCCACTGATGGACTGATAAATTCAATATTATCTAGTTTTGGTATTGAAGCTACTAACTGGCTTACAAAACCTGAATGGTTTAGAACTATTTATATAGGTTCAGGAATATGGCAGTGTATAGGTTGGGATACCATAATATATCTTGCTGCACTTTCGGGAATAGACCAATCTTTATATGAAGCGGCCACCATAGACGGAGCGGGAAGATGGAAACAGATGTTGTATGTAACATTACCAAGCATCGCACCTACCATTGTGATTATGCTCATACTAAACATAGGAGGACTTTTAAGTGTAGGTTCTGAGAAAATTATTCTTTTATACAATCCTATGACATATGAAACCTCTGACGTTATAGCAAGTTATGTTTATAGAAAAGGTCTTATAGGGGCAGATTATAGCCTCAGTACAGCTGTTGGTCTTTTTGAATCTGTAATAGGATTTGGATTACTTATAGTTGCTAATAAAATTAGTAAAAAAATATCTGATCAAAGTTTATGGTAGGGGTGATAAAATGGTTGTTAAAAGAAGTATTGGTGAAAAGATATTTGATTCGTTTAATGTAATAATGATGTGTTTACTTATGTTTCTATGTGCCTATCCTCTTTTATATGTTCTGTTTGCTTCCTTAAGTGATCCATATAAATTAATGCAGCATGAAGGGCTTTTATTTAAACCACTGGGATTTACTCTCCAAGGATATGCCCTTGTTTTTAAAAATCAAAGTATTATGACTGGATTTTTAAATACAGTTTTTTATGTTGTAGTTGGAACTGCATTCAGTGTATTAATGACTTGTTTGGCAGCCTATGTGCTTTCAAGAAGAAATTTGTTATTTGGTAAGTCGCTGATGTTGATGGTTACAATAACAATGTTCTTTAGTGGTGGACTAATCCCATTCTTTTTACAGGTTCAAAGACTTGGATTAATGGATTCAAGATGGGCACTCATATTTCCATCAGCTATTTCTGTATGGAACCTTATTGTGCTTAGGACAGCATTCCGAAGTGTACCAGAAAGTCTTATTGAGTCTGCTAGGATTGATGGAGCAAATGATTTTACAATATTATTTAAAATAATTATACCTCTTTCCAAGGCAGCTATTGCAGTTATAGCCTTATTTTATGCTGTTGGATACTGGAATTCATGGTTTAATGCAATGATTTTCTTATCTGATAAATCCAAATACCCACTACAACTAATTTTAAGACAAATTCTTATTTCAAATGATATGAGAGAAATGATGAATTTGCCTAAGTCTTCAGCACAATTTATTCAAGCAGATGCTTATAAATCATTAATTAAGTATAGTACTGTAGTCATTTCAACAATACCAATATTGTGTATTTACCCATTCCTTCAAAAGCACTTTGTAAAGGGTGCTATGATAGGCTCAATAAAAGAGTAAATAAAGTGGGATGATTTAATTGAGTATTATTTGAAAGAATGAATCATTGTTTTATATGGAGGTTTTAATATGAAACTATCAAAAAAAGTAATTACAGCGTTAACTTCATGCTTATTTATAACATCTAATATCACATTCTGTACCAAAACTTCCTCTATAAAGTCAGAAGGTAAAAGATATCAATTTAAGAATCTTATTGATGTAACAGGTCTTCCTAGTAAAGCAAAGCCTAATGATAATTACGAGATAAATCCATTTTCTGATATGGGTGCATGGCACGCCTACCATCTTCCAGGTATAAAGGATAGTGAGTATTATGGGGGGTTTACTGGGCCATTATATATTGCACAGGAGTACGGAATATGGATTAGTAAATGTTTTAATCGTATTAAAATATATAATTCTAAGGATGGGAATGAAATAAAGCTATCAAATTGTAAAATTCCTGATTTATCATATTATCCTGGACTTCTTGTGCAGGAATATGATATGGAGGACTTTAACCTAAGTCTTGAACTGAGATTTGTTACAAATAGAACAGCACTCGTTACTACGAAAATTAAAAATAAAACTGAAAACAAACTTGATTTGAAACTAGTTTGGGATGGAGAGTTATTAAAGCATCAACAGAAAAATAGTAATGAATCAATAGATATGCATATAGAAGCCCTTAATAAGGGTGTAAAGGTTAAATTTCCAGATATAAACTGGACATGGAGTGCCTTTACTTCACAGGAAATGGAATATGAAATTAGGTATCCCTTTGAAGTAAAAACCTGTGTTAAGGGAAGCGGTTATACAATTGAGTTTGCTGAGAAAATATCTATAAAACCCAAAATGGAATATGTTATGAATACTACTAATACATATACTTTTACAAAGGATGAAAAAAATAAAGAAAATAGTAAAATAGAAAAAATCTTAAAGGACCCATCAAGCTATATTAAAGAAAATCAGATTCGATGGGATGGTTACCTTCGCGCTGCTCTTAAGGGAAAGAATCATAAATATGATAAAGTTGCAGTAAAAGTAGTAGAAACCCTGATAACCAATTGGAGAAGTCCAGGCGGAGAAATAAAACGAGATGCTATAACTCCTTCAATGTCCTACAGCTGGTTTAATGGTATATGGGCTTGGGATTCATGGAAGCAAGCCGCAGCAGTAACTTACTTCGCACCTGAACTTGCAAAGGATAATATAAGGGCAATGTTTGATTATCAAAGAGATGATGGAATGATAATTGATGCTATATTCTACAATAAGAATAGCAATAACTACCCAGGAGAAAAGGGTGGAAACTGGAATGAAAGGAACTCAAAACCTCCTCTTGCAGCATGGTCAGTTTGGAAGGTTTATGAGTCAACAAAAGATAAGGAATTCCTGAAGGAAATGTATCCAAAACTTGTTAAATATCATGAGTGGTGGTACATCTCCAGAGATAATGATAAAAATGGTATAGCTGAATATGGAGCTACAGTTGATAATCTAAACAGTGATGAAGATCAAATTATTCAGGCAGCAGCTTGGGAAAGCGGAATGGATAATGCTGTTAGATTTGATACTGATTATGGAGTAAAGGTTCTTCAAAATAAAGATAAGAATGGAAAAGTTATAGGATACTCCATTAATCAGGAGTCAGTTGATTTAAATTCATACCTTTATGCTGAAAAGAACTATCTTACCAGAATGGCAGATGTTCTAAATATAAATGAAGATAAGCAAAAGTATGAAAAAGAATCAACGTATGTTAAAAACTTCATACAAAAAAATATGTTTGATAAGGAAACTGGTTTCTTTTATGATATAGATATTCAAAGCAAAAAGCCTCTTATTGAAAGAGGAAAGGGAGTAGAAGGTCTGATTCCTCTTTGGGCAGGCGCTGCATCAGATGAACAGGCAAAGAAAATTAAAAATATCATAACTGATGAAAAAAAGTTTAACACAAAGGTTCCATTTCCTACAGCTTCAATGGACAATACAAGGTATAATATAGTAAAATACTGGAGAGGACCAGTTTGGCTTGATCAGGCATATTTTGCAATAGAAGGTTTAAACAATTATGGATATAAAGATGATGCTGTAAGGCTCGCTAAGAAATTAGTAAATAATGCTGAAGGAATCATGGAAGATGGCAAGGTCTTCAGAGAAAATTATAATCCAGAAAATGGTGAGGGACTTCACTGCACAAACTTCAGCTGGTCAGCAGGGATGATATATCTACTTTATAGAGATTACTTATAGGGGGTCTGACTTAAAATGACTACAATAAAAGAAATAGCTGAGATGGCCGAGGTATCCATGGCTACGGTATCCAGGGTTTTAAATTATGATGAATCATTGAATGCATCAGAATCTACAAGAAAAAAGATTTTTGCAATTGCTCAGGAACTAGAGTATGTTACTACTAGGGAAAGAAGAATCAAAAAACAAATCTGTCAAGTATGTATTGTAAAAGGATATTCAGAACAAGAAGAATTGGATGATCCATACTATTTTTCTATAAGACTTTCTATTGAAAAAAGCTTAAGAGAAGAGAATATAGAATATATAGTAATTTCGAAGGACAGGCTATTTGATGAGCGATTAAATAAAGTGGATGGAATACTAGCTGTAGGGATTTTTACCACTGAGGAAATTAAGAACTTTAAAAATATGAATGGCAACATAGTTTTTGTGGACAGTAATCCACAGGATGAAGCCTTTGATAGTGTAGTAATAAATATGGGTAGAGTAGTTAAAAAGGTGCTTGATTATTTAATTTCTCTTGGTCATAAAGAGATAGGGTACATTGGCGGAGAAGATTACCTCATTGGAGAAAACATCCATTTGCCTGATTATAGAGAGTCTTGGTATCGTAAGTATATGGGTGAATTTGGCTTTCTTAATGAAGAATTTATAAGGGTAGGGAGATTTACACCAATTAGTGGATATGAGCTCATGAAGGATATTTTGGATACTGGGAAATATCCTAGTGCCTTTTTCATAGCAAATGATTCAATGGCAATAGGTGCATACAAAGCTATAATGGAGAAGGGGCTTAGCATTCCTGAGGATATCAGTATAGTAGGCTGCAATGATATCCCTACTGCTCAATTTATAGTTCCAGCTTTGACAACTATAAAAATCTATATTAATTTTATGGGAGAAACAGCAGTTGATCTTTTGGTTGAAAGAATTAAATACGAAAGAAAAATTAGTAAAATAATTGTAATACCTACAGAATTGATACTTAGAGATAGCTGCAAAAAACTATAATCGAATATTTTGTTGACAGTAAATATAATCACTATAGCAACTTAGATTTTAAGCCGCTATAGTGATTTTGCTATATTATATAAAGCTGTAGTTGTAGGCACAACTTGTAAAATACTTTGATTTTGATGCTTCTCCCCCTCATTTACTAAAATGTAACTATAACTTTAAATAAATCTCCATCCACATTTACTTTTAATTGTCCACCTTGGATTTCTACAAAACTTTTAGCTATAGCTAGCCCAAGTCCTGAGCCCTGTGTATTCCTTGCTTTGTCTCCTCTCACGAATCTTTCCACTATGTCATTCACATTAAAATCTATTTCACTTGCAGTCATATTTTTTAATATTATTTCAACCTTATCCTCTCTAGAATCAATATCAATATAAACTCTGGAACCTTTCATAGCATACTTTGTTATATTAATTATAAGGTTTTCAAACACTCTAAACATACGCTGGCTATCCAAATGTAATATTACCTTTCCCTCTGGATACCTTGTTTTTACTATTAGAGATGATTCTGATATTTTGTCATCTAGCTCTAATAATGTTTGTTTCATTAAGGCCACAACATCCACATCAACCATATTTAAATTTATATTTCCACTTGTAGCCTTGCTTACTTCAAATAAATCCTCAATTAATTCCTGTAATCTTTGTGATTTTCTATCTAAGGTATCTAAATAATCCTTACGTTTCTCCACTGAAAGACTTTCATCCTTTAATAAATCTACATAAGTAATAATAGAGGTTAAAGGAGTTTTTAAATCATGAGATACATTAGAAATAAGCTCGGTCTTCATTCTTTGACTCTTTACTTCTTCATGAACTGCCTTTTTAAAGCCTTTCTGTATACTTTCAATTTCTTTTTTAAAATCATTAAATACTCCTAAATTTTCTTCAATAGTTACATCCAAATTACCCTCTGCTATTTTATTTGTAGCTTCAAAAAGCTTATTATATTTATTGCTAATATCATTATAATTTTTTCTTATTACCTTAAATAATACTAAAGTATATATTATGGCTACTATTATTCCCAAAAACCACATGGAGCTCATTACCGTTAATATTATTAAATTTATTCCTAAAATTACTGTTAGCTTCTTAGTATTTTTTTCTTTTAAATCTATATTTCTTATATAACTATATACCCTTTTATTACCACTCCAAATACTTCTTAAAATTTTATATGTCACCGAGGTTTCTTTTATATATTCTCTAATTCCAGTTTTAAAAATATGTTTTACAATAATAACGCCAATATATATTATACCAAAACCTATTACCCAATATATGATATTTATTATACTCGTTAAAGTAGCTACAACCCACGTGTTTATGTATATTGGTGAAAAATCAATTAGATCTCCTTTTATGGTACTTTTTATTATAAAATACGATGGCTCATTACACATAAACATAAGTGTGATAAAAATTATAAGACTGCTTATCTCTATAGGCATTTTTGCAATCTTTTTAAAACCAATTAGCTCCTTTGATATTTTATATGGAGTTATCAGAGAAAGCATTAATATAAGAAGCAAGGCTATACCTATAAAAAATAGTGCTACCTCTTTGTAGGAATTCATTTCGTTAATATTTTTATAATGAACTATTAAATCAATATGTTTTAATTCTCTTGGAACAGCATAAACGTAACTCATATTTTTAATGGCTTTCATTTCTAAATTAGCGAAACTCTTAGGACTACCATTTCTAAATACTGAAGTTACTACCGTCCTATCAGCTCCATATATTTTTTTAATAGTACTTTCTCCATTAGCATCATAGTCAATAACAATATAAAAACTATATTTTTTATTAAGATCTGCAATAACAGAAGCATCTATTTTCTCATTCAATAAGACACTTATTCCACCCTGATTTCTCTGTTCAATTAATTTATTATCCTTTTTTATAGCATAATATTCTAAGTTCCCATAATATTGATCTAGATTCTCCTTATCGTTAATCATCTTTTGATTAAATTCGCTTTTATTATCTTCCATATTTTCTTGTATATAATCATCATATTTCTTGTCTAGATTTAAAATAATATCCGATGGTTCTACCTTATTATTTTCTTTGTTTTTTAAAACATCAAAATATATGCCATAATTGCTATTGCTTATATCATTTAAAAATTCACTTTTTTCAAAAATATTATATTCATATTTTTTTGCCTCTTCTTGTATTTTAGGATATGACGAATACATACCAAAAGAAACTATTATTAATATTAGTAAAATAATTGCACTTATAATATATTTTGCATTACTGCTTTTCGATTTTATATCCAACTCCCCACACCACCTTTAAATATTTTGGATTTTTCGAATTTATCTCTATTTTTGAACGTATATTTCTTACATGAACCATTATTGTATCTGTACTTATTGCATGTTCATTCCAAACTCTTTCATATATTTCTTCTGCTGAAAAAACCCTTCCTGGGCTTTTCATAAGTAAGTTAAGAATCTTAAACTCACTAGGGGTCGTTTTTATGAAATTTCCATCTACAGTTACTTCCTTTGTCTCTGTATTGAGCTCTAAGCCCCCTATCACAAAAACATGATCCACTACACTATTATTTCTCACCATATTTGAAAACCTGCTATATCTTCTTAACTGCGAATTTACCCTTGCTAAAAGCTCAAGAGGCCTAAAGGGTTTTGTTACATAATCATCCGCCCCAATATTTAAACCCATTATCTTATCAACTTCTTCAGATTTTGCAGATAGCATTATTACTGGAAATTCATGGCTTTCCCTAAGCTTCATTGTAAATGCTATTCCGTCCATCTTAGGCATCATCACATCCACAATCGCTAGATGTATTTTCTCTTTTTCAACTATTTCTAAACCTTCTAGTCCATTTGAGGCAATAAAAACCTTGTACCCTTGGTTTGTTAAGTAATCTTGTATCCCAATTGCTATATCTCTCTCGTCTTCCACAACTAAAATATTATACATATCCATTTCGCATACCTCTTTCTACCATAATATTTTAATTATACAATATCAAATATAGAATGTATTAATTAGATTCTATATTTTTTTTCATTTTCAATCATTTTGTAATCATATTTTCATCATCCCTTTCGATTTCATGTCTTTATAATACTCTTAATCTTTAAAGATAATGTTGTGGTAATTCTAAAGATTTTCTAAACATTCATATCTAAAATTAAAAATTCCATAATAATATGCTTATGATAGGTACTACGCTCCACCCCTTATTTATCAAAGGTTAGAGCTTGTATTATGAGCTTAAGTTAATTACCATTATGTTAAATACCAATTCACCCTTAACGACGAAAGAACTACCAAAATATAATTTCAGCAGTTCTCATCAATGGCTCCAAGTTTTTTTGCTTTCTTCTCTAAATTAGAACTTTTCAACCCTACTTTTCATATACCTAATTCGCATTAAATGTCCCATTTTCGCCTAGCTCAGCGTATTCCTCTTCTGATGACTCATCTTTGCTGAACTACTTAGAAAACCTTACTTTTTATTTATATTGAGGCAGATAATCCTTGTTTTCTTTAATAATATCATCTAAAATCTTCTTAGCCACTGTAGCTGAAGGAATTAAAGGGTGCATAGTTAACGCCTGTAATGCAGTATTGTAGTCTCCTGTTACGCCTGCTTCAACTGTCAATTCTTCATAAGCCTTAACTACTTGCATTAACCCTCTTATTTTTACTGGCATATGCCCTGAATTTACTGGGGATACATTTGATTTACCTATAATACAGTTTGTTTCAATTACTACATCATCTGGTAAGTCAGCAATAGCACCATTATTTTTTATATTTACGACCTGGATATCTCTTCTATCGTTATATATTGAACTAATAATTGAACAAGCTACATCCGAATAATGAGCACCACCCCTTTTAGCAAGCTGCGGTGGCTTAATACTTAGATTGGGATCTTTATAAAGCTCAAACAATCCCTCTTCCAGAACCTTAACTACCTCTCCTCTTGTTCCTTCACTACTAGCTTCTTTTTGTTCTTCTTTAAGCATTTCATCTGTTAGATAGAAATATTTAAGATATGGGCATGGGAACATACCTAAGGATTTAATAAAATCAGGATCCCAAGTAAAATCAGGGATATTCTTCATAGTCATAGATTTTCCATCTGCCAGCTGTTGTATAAATTCCTCTGTAATATCTTCTCCATCAAGGTATATTTTTCTTCCCCAAACTAGATGGTTGAGCCCAACAAAATCTATATATACTCTACTCACATCTACTCCAAGTATTTCAGCAACACCATTTACCATACCAATAGGCACATTACACAGCCCCACAACCTTTACTTTTGTGTGTTTAACTACTGCTTCAGTAATAATACCTGATGGATTTGTAAAGTTAATAAGCCATGCATCAGGTGCCAATTCTTCTATATCCTTACATATATCTAATATAACAGGAATAGTCCTTTGAGCTTTTGCAAAACCGCCAGCCCCTGTAGTTTCCTGACCTATAGTACCATATCTTAATGGTATTTTCTCATCTCTGATTCTTGCAGCCAACTGTCCTACTCTAAATTGTGTTGTAACAAAGTCAGCATCCTTTATTGCTTCTCTTCTATCCAAGGTTAAATGTATATCGATATCTAGTCCCGCCTTTTTAACCATGCGCTTTGCAAGATTCCCTACTATCTCAAGCTTTTCTTTTCCTTCCTCTATGTCAACAAGATAAATTTCCTTTATAGTCAATTCATCACATCTCTTAATAAAACCTTCTATAAGCTCTGGTGTATAGCTAGACCCTCCACCTATAGTTACAATTTTTAAACCCTTTTTAGACATTTGCTATTACCTCCGTGCATCTTCTATTTTCCTTGCACATTTCAATCATTTCTTCAATTAAATCTTTTGCTAGAAGAGCACTCATTAGATGATCTTCTGCATGCATCAGAAGTAATGTAATCTCTTGTTTTTCTCCGCGAGCTTCCTTTTGTATCATACTACTTTGAATACTATGAGTTTCCGTAAGCTCTCCTTTCGCTTTCTTTATAAGTAATTCTGCTTTTTCAAAATCTCCAGTTCTTGCTGAACGTAAAGCTTCAAAACACATTGACTTTGCGTTTCCAGCATGATTAATTATTGTAAAAACTATTTCCTCTAAGTCCATATAACCTGCCTCCAATGCTATTTATTTAAATAATTCTAAAGCTAATTCTAAGGTTTTTTTACCATCTACCAGTCCATAGACTTGAGGTGGAATACATGCGTACTTTTTATGTTTTTCTTCGACTATTTCTTTAACCCATTTTTCTTTATATTTAACCTGAGGTCCTAATAAGAATACATCAAAATCCTCTACATTCTTATCCAAATCATCTACAGGTTCTGCCTTTATTACTATGTCATTAATTCCAGTTTCTTTAGCATATTTCTCCATCCTAACTACCAATAAACTAGTTGACATTCCTGCTGCACACATTAATAATATCTTCATAAACTTACCTTCCTCTCTATAATTTAAAATCATTTTAATTTCCTTAATAGACTTTATACTTCTATTGAAGCGTCAGCTGTTAAAGCCATTTCGCTTTCCTGTGTTTCAGTAATTAATTGTTGTTTTTCAGCAGTTTTGAAAAATGGGAGATAAATTGTTACCGCTATTATTAGTGATAAAGCTGACCAAACAGCGGCTCTCCAATCTCCACCAGTTGCAATGAATGGCCCTAATATTGGAGGCATTGTCCATGGTATCATCGCTATTGGTTTACCAATGATATCGAATTGCATTAGAAGGTAAGTACATGATGTAAGTAATAAAGGTACTACCGTAAATGGAAGTAATATTACTGGATTTAAAACTATTGGAAACCCAAATATAACTGGTTCATTGATTTCAAAACAAGCTGATGGTAATGCAACTTTACCCAAGGATTTATAAACCTTGCTCTTTGATTTAATCATCAATAATACTAAACATAGGGTAGCACCTGTTCCCCCTACATTTACGAACATTGAGTAAAAGCCTGATGCTGTAGCATATGGTATTGGCTTATGAGCAATAAAAGCTGCTGTATTAGCTGCTAAAAACTGAAGAAAAATAGGATCAGCCACACCTTCAAGTGCCATATCTCCATGGATACCCGCCGACCAAAGTAATGTTACAAGTAAACTGTATACTAAAATCCCTGGCAAAGTATTAAGAGCGAATACTAACGGAGCAAATATTGCTGTAATAAACGCTGTTATGTCGAATCCTATGACAACTCTTATTATCCAAATAATAAGAATAACTGCTAGTGCAGGGGTTAAAGCTATAAATGAATTCCCAACTGCTGGTGGGACTCCTTCGGGTAATTTAATAACTATATTCCTTCTTATAAAAAACTTTAGAACTTCTACTGCAAATATGGCAACTATTATAGCTGTGAAAAGACCCTCTGCTCCAAATTTACTTATGTCTAACTGATAATCTTTTGTAACTTGTGTTAAAAGAAAAGCTACAAGAGAAATTATTGATCCAGTAATGGGGTCAAGCTTATAGTCTTTTGCTAGATAATACCCTATTCCTAATGTTGCTATAAGACCTAAAACTCCGAATGAACAGCTTACAACAACGTTCATCTTAGTGCCAAAGGTTCCAATAAAGTCTGGCCACCATGAGAATGGTAGATTACTTAAAATAAGAAATAAACTTCCTACGATTATAAAAGGAATAGTTATAGCTAGTCCATTACGTATTGCAACCAGATGCCTTTGGTTCCCAACTTTAATAAGTATTGGCATCATTCTATTTTGAAAAAATTCCATGAATTTCTTCATTTATAAACCCCCCTTTGAGTGTTAATTAGTTGTCTTATAAATTATATAGAGCAAGTACTATGCCAACATCTAATCGCCTCTATACATCATTGGAAAATCAATGCACTACAAAGGATGTGTTTCATGTGTATCTATATGTATCGTTGTAAACGTTTTACAATACACATTAATACAATACACGTTAATATTATTATAAAAAATACACAATTTTCATCACATTTACATATTCCTCATCTAAGAAAACTATTCCAAAGGCACTCTCTAATGTTTTTAAGGACCTTTTTATCACATTGAACTCATTATGATGTTCTGAAATCCATTCTTTTTTATTCTCTATGTGTATTATTTTTTTGCCATGTAATATATGTTCTACTGCGCAAGCTAAATGTAGAATTAATCCTAATAAGACACTTTCGTTAATACTTGTACCTGAATTTATAATATATATATAAACCTTTTTAAAGTTTTCAATGTACTTATGCGCATCTATATCAACATTTCCTTTTATAACTTCTCTCATATTATCTATTGTTTGTAATATATCAAGTTCACTAGAGAATTTTTCTATTTTTTCTTTTTTAAGGACATCTGAAGTGGATATATAAAATACTTCTTCATCTTTTGGATCAATTGAACTTACCACAGCCAGCACATTATTTTGTTTTTTAATTTTCTCTATATTACTTTTAAACTTTATTTTATCTGATATTTCAATTGGAATAATATCGATATCAAATTTTTCAAAGTCAATTTTCTGTTTTAAAATTGATTTTAACTTCACAGCGGCTCCTTTGCCAGTAACACATGCTGTCAATATAACATCCTTCTTAAACATTTCATTGAACTCGAAATCATTTTTATATATTTTCCCAATATGTAGATTTGATTTAGTACAAGATTCATATACCTCATCTAATGGAAAATTTAACAGCGCTTTTCTTGTTGCTTCTAGTACAGTTGGCGTAGACACCATTTCTATCGTCCTTACAGGTATTTTTGTTTTTTTATAAATCATATCGCCAAAAAATACTAGAGACCCCATGTCTACAAGCAAAATGACACCCTTCCCCCTATTTACCCTTTTTACTATTTCTAGTAAGTTTTCAAACGCTCTTTCAGCTTTTTGATCTAAGGGCATATTATATCCAACCGCATGACTTTCTCCTAAAAGACGATTTGCTACATCCACTATTGAGGTAGCAGCTGATTCTCCATGCATAGCAACAAGTATAGCGACCTTGCCTTCATCTGTTTTGTCTTCTTCATCCATACACAAAAACATAGTTATAAAGCCAACTTCATCCTCGGGTATAACAATATTAAACGTATATTTTATCTTTTCCTTAATCATGTTTGCAATATTAAATTCTATACTATGCTGTAATTTCACATCTTCTAATTGATGATTCTTAATGTTTTTCCCATTGGTAATTCTTTCTATAGTACTTGCTAAATGCATGGAAAGTGCACAGAAAATTTTGGTGCTAAATACTTTATGTAACCTTTCAGACGCATCTCTTAAGAACTCTTCAACTATATTCACTATTTTTTTGTCAACAACCTTATATAACTCCTCTAGATTTTCATTGTCGATATTAAGAATATATTTTTTTAAATAGGTATCAATATCGAGACTCATTATAATCTTAATATCCTTCTGGTCTAAGCCTTTATATTCTAAAAGCATTCGTTTTTCCTCTAAGGCCTCATAAAAATTAAAAACCTTGGTATCCTTTAACTCAGCAGTATTACTTCCATCTATGGTAAAGCATGCAACATTACCGTTTAAAAACTTATCGATTTCTTCTTTATGTTCCTTATATCTAAATGCCCCTCTTAAAACATACTCTGGTAAATCTTCACTGTGTACACACACTTCCTTATCTCTATTTATCATATTTTCAAGAAAGGCCTTAGCACAACAAAGCTTTATATCACTTTTTAGTTGTCCAATATTGTTGGAACAATCATATAGTAAAAACGCTTTAAGACTATTAACTGTTACAGATATATCTGATTTAATACAAGTAGCTTCTACCTCAAAGAATCCTTTTATAATCTGATATCTTTCATCTATAGTTCTATCTTTTAAAGCTGGAAGCTTTATCACCATAGGTACCCTTCTAGTAAAAGTTTTTAATAAATTCGATTCAACATTTTCAGTTGTTGCACATATTATGAGTACTTTTGCATAATACTGAATATTTGGATCACCACATCTTCTATAAATTCCCTTGTCAATAAGATAAAATAACATTTCCTGCCCCTCTGGTGGCAATCTATGTACCTCATCAAGAAACAATATACCTTCATTGGCTTTTTGTACAATACCTACTCTATCCTTTTCTGCCCCTGTATAAGCACCTTTTTTAACTCCAAAAAGCTGGGCCATAAGCAGTTGCGGATTACTAGCATAGTCTGCACAATTAAAGGTAACAAAAGGACTATTACTTTTTATTTTCCCTATTTCTTTAGCATACTTGTGCATTGTTTCTGCAAACATAGATTTCCCTGTACCAGTTTCGCCTAATATTAATGTATGAAGCCCGCTTGGCGGATAAATAATTGCAGCTCTAGCCTGCTGAACTACTGTTTTAAGGCTTAGTTTAGCACCAATTATCTCTTCAAATATATCCTTTACATTATCTGATTTATTCTTTAAATTAATGCCTTGTTTTAAATCAATTTCACCTCTTACATTAAGTGAATTATTATTTTTAATTTTATACAGTACAGGTTTACCTTCAACCTTTTCTATTCTATTTTCCCTATATAATTTATTCAAATCACTTGATGAATTACTACGCTGAAGTTTCAGCAAATCTGCTATTTCATTAGCATTAGCTCCTACAACAATATTATCGTTATTATATTGCTTAACACAAAGTTGTCTTAAGGTTTCATAAACATTCTCAATCCGCTTCATAAGAAATTCTCCCCCTATCCATCCATATAGACTAGTTCCTGTAATTTACCCAATATTACACTTATTTCTATAAAAGAATTCCATTTCCTCCTTAATTTTGTAGAAAAACTCAAGAAAGGAGGTCATCACTAGCAAATAAGCCCCCCTTACATAAAAATACTCCTCCTTACAATATTAGATAATTAGCTTATCTCAACTATTGCCAAGGAAGAGTACTTTTTAATATAATGTTCCTACATAAGTAGGCCTTTTTTCTTTAATAAACAGCATTTCTAATTCAATTTGCTACCTGACTCCCAAATTGACTATTATAGAGTTTTTCATAGAAAGCACCCTTTTTCATTAACTCATTATGAGTTCCCTGTTCTATAATATTTCCTTGATCCATAACTAATATTAAATCCGCATTACGAATAGTTGAAAGTCTATGTGCAATAACAAAGCTGGTTCTTCCTTTCATTATATTCCTCATAGCCTTTTGAAGTAATATTTCTAATCTAGTGTCAACTGAACTAGTTGCTTCATCTAATATTAATATTGCTGGATTTGATATTATAGCTCTTGCTATAGTCAAAAGTTGTTTCTCTCCTTGAGATATGTTAGAAGCCTCTTCATTCAGAAACATGTTGTACCCATCTGGAAGAGTTTTAATAAAGTGATGTACGTTAGCTATTTTAGCTGCTTTTATAATTTCTTCCTTGCTAGCTCCAAATCTACCATACTCAATATTTTCATAAATTGTTCCATTATATAGCCAGGTATCCTGAAGAACCATACCGAATATAGAACGTAAATCTTTACGTTTCATATCTCTAGTATCCACTCCATCTATCTTTATAGCTCCCCCTTGAATATCGTAAAATCTCATTAATAAATTTATTAATGTTGTTTTACCTGCTCCAGTTGGACCTACTATAGCAACCATCTGACCACTTTTTATATCTGCACTTAAGTCCTCAATTAAAATCTCATCATCATTATATCCAAATTTGACATGCTCGAAAGTAACATTTCCAAGCGGATTTTCTAATTTTATAAAATCAACTTTATCTGGAATTTCCTCCTTTTCATCTAATATTTCAAATACACGTTCAATTGCCGCAAAGGCTGATTGTATTGCAGCAGATAATTGTGTTACTTGAGAAATCGGTTGATTTATTTGCCAAATATAACGAATAGACGCTTGAAGATTACCCACTGTCATTATTCCATTTATAGCATATATTGCGCCAAGAATTCCGATAACTGCAACTCCTAAATAGCTCACTAATGAAACTAATGGAGACATTATACTTGATATAAATTGCGCCTTAAATCCGGTATTAAAAAGTTCTTCATTAATATTTTCAAAATCTTTTATGGCATCTTCTTGCTTTCCATATAGTTTTATTTCATTAAAGCCAGTATATATTTCCTGCACTTTACCATTCAATTTCCCCAAAGCGTTTTGCTGCTTATAAAATAGATTTTGTGATTTACTAACTATATATTTTAACACTAAATAGCTTATAGGTATTATAAGTATGGCTAAAAATGCAAGTTTTATATTAATTGTAAACATCATCGCAATAGCTAGCGTTAGTGACAATATTGAATTTATAACTTGGCTAAAACTCTGTTGAAGTGCATTTGAAATAGTATCTATATCATTTGTTATACGGCTCATCACATCCCCATAGCTATTTTTATCAAAATAACTTATAGGTAATTTCCTAATTTTACCTTGAACAGCGTTTCTTAAATCTTTCATAGTATTTTGAATAGCATTAGTTAATAATAAACTTGCTAAATATGTGGATAATGTTCCAAATACATAGATAAAAGCCAATACTCCTAATACTCTTAAAATATAATTAAAGTTAACCGAAGCTCCTTTTACACCTTTTACTATATTCATAACATCTTTGGCAAGGCTAGTTGTAATTAATCCTTCTATTTTTGGAGCAATAGCTGTAAAGATAGCAGCTACAACTATAAATAAAATTGCAGTAATAAATAGGGTTCTATATACTTTTACAAAAGGAGATATTCTTCTTATAGTATCCTTTAACTTTTTCATTGTTCCAGCTCCTCCTTTGTAAGTTGAGATGATGCAATTTCATAGTAGATTTCACAGGTTTTTAGTAATTCTTTATGGGTTCCTATTCCTACTATCTCTCCCTCATTCAATACTATAATTTTATTAGCATCAATTATAGATCCTATCCTCTGTGCAACTATTAAAAATACGGACTCTCTAGTTTCTTCCTTTAACTTTTCTCTGAGAATTGCATCTGTTTTAAAATCTAGAGCGGAAAAGCTATCATCAAAAATATAAATTTCAGGTTTTCTAACTAATGCTCTTGCAATAGATAATCTTTGCTTCTGCCCTCCTGACATATTAGATCCACCTTCACTTATTAGCTCTTTAAATTTTTTAGGTTTACTATTAATAAAGTCATAAGCCTGAGCTACCTTAGCAGAATGTTCAAGCTCCTTTTTATCTGCATCATTTTTACCAAATTTAATATTAGTGCCTATACTACCAGTAAACAACAAAGTCTTCTGAGGTATAAATCCCATTTTTCCACGTAGTGCCTTTAAATCATAATCTCTTACATCTACTCCATCTATCTTTATGCTACCTTCTGTAACATCGTAAAATCTTGGAATTAAATTAATTAATGTACTTTTCCCACAGCCTGTACTTCCTATAAATGCTACTTTTTCTCCTTTTACTGCTGTAAAAGATATATCTCTTAAAACTGGAAGCTCTCCATCTGGATAAGTAAAGGTAACATTATCAAACTCTACAATACCCTTAATAACTGTGTCTTTAACACCATCTTTAGGATTTTTAATAATAGGCTCTTCATTTAATATTTCCTGAATTCTATCTGCTGAAATTTGTGCTTTTGGATACATGATAAACACCATTGAAAAAAGCATAATAGAGAACATTGCATGGAATAAATATTCTATAAATGCTACCAGTTGTCCAACCTGTAGTGTTCCTAAATTTATCATTTTGCTAGAAATCCAAAAGATAGCTAAAATAGCTAAATTCATTAACAAAAAGAAAGTTGGTTGAGAGATTGCCATAAGCTTATATAACTTCTTAGATACATCTGTATAGTCATTGTTAATTTCTTCAAATCTTTGTTTTTCATGATTATCATTACCAAAGGCCCTTATTACTCTAGTTCCTGTTAAATTTTCTCTTGAAATCCTATTTAATTTATCTAATTTTTTCTGTTGTTTTTCTGACATTGGATAAGATATCTTAGCTATAATAATTACCCCAAGCACTATGAATGGTACTGTTATTGCTAATACTGCAGACAGCTGCACGCTGGTTCTTATAATCATCACTAAACTTACAATAAACATAACTGGTGTAAGTAATGCTATTCTTAAGAGCGTTGTTGTAAACTGTCCTAATTGAAAAACATCATTGGTTGTTCTGGTGATCATTGACGATATTCCAAAGTTATTATATTCACTATGTGAAAATTCTTGGGATTTTTTAAAAATATCGTTTCTTATATCTCTAATCATACTAGTAGAGATTTTTGAAGAACAGTATCCTAATAGTATTGTACCCATGACTCCAATTATAGAAATTACTACTATTATGATACCCATATATTTTACATATCCTATATCCTTATTAGCTATTCCCTTGTCAATCACTCTAGACATTATCGTTGGAATGCCGAGCTCCACTAATGCAAATCCGAAAATTGATATTACATTCAGTACTAGAAGCAGTTTATACTTTTTTATATATTTTAATATTAATTTCATTCCTTTTATTTACTCCTTTTTTAAGTGTATTCTTGAAATATTATTACAATAACATTATAATATAAGTATAAAGTATACAGTTACCGTATAGTCAAGAGGAGACATTAGCTATGAATGAAGAATTTAATAAATATTTTAATACTGGAGATTTTGCGAAGTTATGTAATGTAAAGAAACAAACTCTTTTCCATTACGATGATATTGGCATTTTTTCCCCTGAAATAAGAGATGATAACGGATATAGATATTATTCCTATCAACAATTTGATGTTTTTAATGTCATTACTATTTTAAAAGAAACAAATATGTCTTTGAAAGAGATTAAAGCTTATCTTGATAATAGGAGCCCCAGTAGATTCGTTGAGTTATTTAAAAAGAAAGTATTGGATATAGATATTGAAATAGAAAATCTAAAAAGAATACGTAAACTTATGGAAACAAAAATTTCTATAACAGAAAACGCGTGTATAATAGATTATTCTAAGATTAGTTTAGAATATTTTGATGAGGAATATCTAGTTCTTAGTAATTCAATTGAAAATGTAGGCCAAAAAGATTATTTTGAAATTGTGTCCGAGCATATGAATTATTGCACCTTAAATAATCTTAACGCTGGACATTCTATTGGAGCGATGATTAGCAAAGAGAATATATTAAAAGGAGTAGCTGAAAATTATTCCTTTTTATATACAAAGCTAGATTCTAATAATGATCTTCCTTTTACTTTCACTAAACCAAAAGGACTCTATTGCATCGCATATCATGAAGGAGACTATAAGGCTATCGACAAAACCTATAATAAAATACTACAATTTTTAAAAAACTCTAATATAGCTATAGGAAAATATTCTTATGAAGAATTTCTTTTAGATGAAGTAACAGTAAAAGGATACGACAATTATTTAACTCAGATTTTAGTTGAAGTTGAAATTTCTATGTAAGTAAATAGCAATAACTGAATTTAATATTAATGTATTTTTAAGAGTTCCACTAAATTTCAGACCATTAGCATAATAGCTTAATATAGCACTATTTTTTGTCTGAATAGTAGAATTTGAAAGGGAGTATAATAATATATGAAGTTTCAAAAGCTTAATTAGGAGGTTTCGTTATGAAAAATGAAAAAAGGGAGTTATCACCAGAACAACGTGAAGAACTACTTAGATCATTGAAAGCCCGTTTTGAGAAAAACATGACCCGCCATAAAGGCTTTGACTGGGCTAGAGTACAAGCAAAGCTGGAGGCTAATACTGAAAAACTGTGGTCACTCAATGAAATGGAAAGAACTGTCGGTGAACCGGATGTTGTTGGTTATGATAAAGAGACGGGTGAATACATCTTTTATGATTGTTCAGCGGAAAGTCCTAAAGGACGCCGAGGTGTTTGTTACGACCGTGAAGGGCTGGAGTCAAGGAAAGAACATAAACCAGAGAATAACGCTATTGATATGGCAGCTGTCATGTGCATTGAGCTTTTAACAGAAGAACAATATCGGGAGCTGCAGGAACTTGGAAATTTTGATACGAAAACGTCGAGCTGGGTGAAAACACCTTCTGATATTAGAAAACTCGGTGGCGCTCTCTTTGCTGATCGCCGCTACGACACTGTCTTCGTGTATCACAACAGTGCTCCCTCTTACTATGGAGTTAGGGCGTTCCGTGGCTCGCTAAGGGTCTAATTTCTGCATAGTCAGTGAAGTGGAGAGTTCCTTGTTACACGTTCCATACATAAATAACAATTTTGATAAAGAAAACCCTCGGCTAATTAATTTTAGTTGAGGGTTTCCTTATGCCTTGATTTAGTTGGATTAGCGTGAAGTATTAAAGACCTATTAAAAAAGTTGGCTACTCAGAAACTATACGCTAAGGATTTAAAACTAAGCAGCTCATTTCTCTCCTATTTTTACCCCTTTAACACTTATAATATTTTGATAATATGATAATAAAGGTATACTAAAGCCATATGCTTTAATCTCGTACTTACTATTAACTATCAATCCCCAATACAGATCTTCAGAATTAATTTTGAATTCTAATAAACTGTTAGTATTGTTAAATATCTTTATGTTACCATTTTCCGTTTGTGTATAAATTAAATAAGTATCGATATTATTACGTTTTATTACTCGTTTATTTGCAATTGTTACTATATAAGTATTTCTAAAAAAATGCGGAAAGAACATAATTACACTTAGCATCACAATAACTATAATTATTACTTTTCCAATCTTTAATTGAGGAAAATTTATTCTTCTAAATTGATAGTAAATATTTTTAATCATAATATCTCCTTTATTTTAATAACTCCACTTACTTTGATTGCTATTCCTTTTTATACACAAGGCGGATTATGTAATCTTTATCCATCCTCCGTTTATAAAATATATGAGAGATAAATATAGTTATTACTAAAGTAATATGGATATATAGTTTTTTAGACTGTTCTTGCTATTTATCTATTCATTACTAAGCAAATCATTTTATTACTTAATCTGTCTCCCTTATAAGTATCTATTACTAGCTGTATATCCATCTACAGTTTTAGATACATTTCGTGACCTATCCAATTCCACTTGTATTTACTACTTCACGACAAAGAAACTACCGAAATATGTACTTCCATATATTTCAGTAGTTTCCACCCATGGCTAACGCCAAGTTCTTTTTGTTTCCTTTGTTTTACAACGCCCTCAACTTTTCATCCAAAATTCTTCTCTACTAAATCCACATTAGATGTTTATCTTCGTCTAGCTACGTCTTTGATGTTCATATTTTATTGAAAAATTGGGTGTAGCGAAGCGGAGTCCAGTTTTTCATTTAATTATATAATATTAAATTTTAAACACAGATATTTCTTTATTTAACCCCTCTACACTTTCTGTAGTTTTTTCCACTTGATCAATAATTCCATTGGATCTTTCAGTTACATCAGATACCTTTTGGGCGATATTTGTGGTCCCTTCTGCTCCTTCATTTGAAGCCTGAGATACCTGTTCTATGGTCCTTATAACCTCTTGAAGTGAAGCTAAAAGCTCCTCTGAAGTTGAGCTAAACCCCAATACAAGATTGTTTACAAAGTCAGCATCATTGCTATATTCACCTGCCACATTTAACAATGTATTATAATCATTTAGAACATCCTCAGACACGAATTTTAATAATTCATTAGAGCTTGCGGATAAATCCGTTACTGAACCAGTTACCTTTTCTGTTATACTTTGTATTTCAGTCACTGTGCTTCTTGACTCCTCTGCAAGTTTTCTTATTTCATCTGCAACTACTGCAAACCCACGTCCTGCTTCCCCTGCTCTTGCTGCCTCAATGGCTGCATTTAATGCCAAAAGATTGGTCTGGTCTGATATTTGCATTATGGATTCAGATAATACATTAATTTGTTCCACTACTTTGGAATTTTCAATTGCTATTTCTAATTTATCTTTAGTTTTTGAAAATACTTGTAATGCTTTGTCTTTTGATTCTGTAACATTCTTTTTAGTATCCATAGCTCTTTTGTTTATCTCTTGAGCTTCTAGAGCCCCTTCTTGTGCTTTTCTTGCTATAGATTGAACTGCTCTTTCTATTTCATCCGCTGTTGCATTCATCTCTTGACTGGAAGCTGCGGTTTCTTCCATTCCTGCGGACAATTCCTCCGTAGTTGCAGATACTTCCTCTATATTCATATTTAAAATCTTTATATTTTCAGAGACATTATGCACTACGGTTTTAATCCTATTAGATTCTTGACTTACATTTTTAATTAAAAATTTTAATGAACTTTGCATACTATCAATTGCTTTTGCTATATCTCCCATTTCATCCTTTCTTTTTTTAGTCTCTTCTAGAACATCCCTTGTAAAATCACCGGTAGCTATGAGCTTTAAATGATTTACAGCTAAAATTAATGGATTTGAAATTGATTTTCTAAGGATATAGGTTAACGCCCCACCAATGCATAATGAAAGTAAAAATATTGCCAAAGTTACTTTTTTTGAATCCTTAAACTCTTTGTTGTTTTCTATATTTAAATCAGAGGCTAATTTTACGTTATATTCTGCAATTTCTTTTAAACCCTTTTGGAATTCTCCTCCATAATTTTCAGCAGAATTTAATTCTGCCATGGCTTCTTCAAATTTCCCATACATTGCTAGTTTAATTGAGATATCTCTTCCTTTTACGTATTTTTCATAATTGCTTTCAATAATTAAAATACTATCTTTTTCATACTGATCAGTATGGATTTGTTTATAATTTGCCCAGTTTGTTTCAAGTACCTTTTTCCTAACTTCTATATCTATTAATTTTTTATTTTGCTTATCTTTATCCTTTGTATTTAGTAGTATATAATAGGTATCTCCCTCTATTGCCCTAGCTTGGTTTCTGTTATCATTTAAGTATTGAATACTCAATAAGTTTTCCTTGTACATTGTTGTCATGTTTTGGTTTGCCTTTGCAATATAAAAATATCCTACTCCACTCATCATGGTAATAAGTAATAATGCCGCAATTGAAAAAACTATAAGTTTTGATCTTACTTTTAAATTATTCATTTTAAGCTCCCTCTTTTGTGTTTTTGCTATAATTATACAATAAAATATATAATTTAACAATATTTTTGCATGTTTATCAGAGCTGAAGCATGATTTTTTCAAGCACTAATCCTATTTATCTGGATTATCTCGTATAGAATTTAAAATGTTTTTATGTTCATAAGCACATAATAATTAGCCATTGAAATAACATATGTTTTTGCAAAGAAAATAGCGGGAGTTATACTGAAAATCTCATTGCTAAAGCTAATAAAAGCTTAAGCCAGAGTGATTTAGATTATGCTAAAAACTTTGTGAACTCTTTGCCTGATAACCCAGTTAAAACTAAACTTATAAATAAAATTGCTAAAGTTCAAAAGAAAATTTAAAAAAGTATAATAAAAAACAAGAGTAGAAATGTTTTATTTTTCTACTCTTGTTTTTCATTTAAAAATAACAAGGAAATTTATTTATTGTCCTCTGTTATTTTTACCAACCAAACCTCCACCATTACCTGATGATGAGCTTTGTGACCCATGGACAGCTGCTCTCTTATTATTTTTTTGCGCAGAAGATTTTGCTTTTTTTTCTTCAATAACTTTTTTCATTAATTCCATGGTTTTATTTATATCATTTTTCATATTTTTACCCTCTTTTTTTTTATTTGTTATAGCTTTATAAATACTTTATGGCCGCTACCTTCTACATTAATATTTACAATAAATATTTTCAAGGTATGCCTTGTTATTTCACTAGTTTATTATACCCCACAAACGTACCTTTGAGTAGCATACATGTTTAATTTCAAGGAAGAATCTCTCTTCAATGTGGACGCGGAAGAAAAAGCTACACCGCAGATTAAGTTTTAGCAAGGACACAGATAATTATAAAGTATTTATAGTGTTTTGTATAATCGAAAGTAAAAGCTATGCCAATATTAATTGGTCATAGCTTTTCTTATTTTAAGGCTATTTGAGGTTATCTAAACACTACTTTTCTGATATATTAATTGTTATTTGTCTTTTTTTTGAAGTAGTGTCCTTGGAATCATCACCTTCATCTGATTGATTACTTTTTTGTTCTTTTTTTGATGTAGCATCATTATCGCTGCTATTCATATTAGACATACCATTATCTGAAGAGTCTGAACCTTTACTCGCGACTGAAATAACTCCATTAGGGATTGTAATTTCAATAGTATTCATACTTTTTTCTAATTTTTCTGAATCATCTTTACTCATAAGTAATCTCCCTTCGAATATAAAGACTACACTATATACATAGTGTGCACTATATAGTTTACCCACTTCGTTATAAAATATAGTTTATAAAAATTATATTTCTCTGAGGTTTGAAAAATTTTCATAAGTCGATTTTTATAAAAAAACTATATTTATATTGGTCAAAAAAATAAGAAAAGAAGCAAAAATACGTTGATGCTTATAAGTATTATTTTTGTTTATTATCTCTTTCAAATATAACTTTCCCGGCACAAACCTTAGACTGACCAAACCACATACATTTTGCACAATTCAAGCATTTCCCAGTATCTTTACCTTCTTTTGCATCATTTGCCCAATTAGGATTTATGAGAAATCCTTTAGCAATATCCACAATGTCTACATTTGTTTCACTTAATATTTCTTCTGCAATCTCCGCTGAATTAATTCCGTTAACTGCAAATACTGGAATTGAAACTTCTTCTTTAATTTTTTGCGCTGCATAAACAGCATTAGTGTATTTATACTCTTCATTTACATGCATTTCCTGTTCACTCATAAATCCATAAGAAATATCAAGGAAATCTATTCCGTTTTTTTCTAATACTTTAGCATAATGTATACCGTCTTCTATTGTTGGTTCAAATCCTCCCAAACGGATTCCAACAATGAATTCTTTTGGTGTTACTTTTCTAACCCCATCTATTATTTCTACAACAAATTTTTCAGGATTTTTGCCATACTCATCAGTTCTTTTATTTACTTTTTTGTTTAAAAACTGGCTTATTAAATATGCGTGGCATCCATGAAGTTCAACCCCATCATAGCCTGCTTCATAAGCTCTTCTTGTAGCTTCAATATAATCATTTTGTATAGATTTTATATCTTCCCTAGTCATTTCATGTCCAACAACACTTCCAGCATAATTTTTATATTCATAGGGACTTGGACATATTGGGTCTTCTGATATTCCAACAACTCCTGCATGATGAATTTGAATAAATATTGGACAGCTTTCTTCGTGAACTGCATCAACTATACTTTTTAGTCCTTCAATTTGATCATCTTTCCATATTCCAAGCTGCTTTTCTAGTAGTTTCCCACCAGCACTAACACAGGTCGCTTCTTGAATTATGAGTCCTGCTCCCCCTCTAGCCAATTCTTTATAACGTTCTACATTTTCAAATGCTACATATCCATCATCTCTAAATCCAATAACCATCGGAGGAACACAAATACGATTCTTCATTTTTACATTTTTAATACTAAACTCTGTAAATAATTTTTTCAAAATTCCACACTCCTATCTCACTATTTCATTTGTAGTTGGCCAATAGTATTATTTTAAGTGTAATGTGATTTCAATGCAAGTACGCACTTTTTTTATTCATAGTTTCAAAAATGATACTATTAGTAAACTCGCTTCGCTCATAAACACCCTTGAGGTTCATAAATAATTACATTAAAATATCTTATTCTAGATCTTTTTTTCAAAGGCTTCGATAAAATGTCTGGCTGCAGCTGATGGGTAAGCATTTTTCATCCATATTCATATTATTTTCATATAAATGGTATACATTTTACATTCCGTCAATAGTCTAATAGTCTAATAGTTAACTATATAATTACGTGCTTACGAATATTACTAATAAATATCAGAGAATTCCAATTGTATACGTTCATCTTTATTTTTCAAATTGCTATTAAGTAACATGCTTTCCTGCACCACTTTTATGCAAGGAAGAGTAAAGGTGAATTTACTCCCTTTATCAAGTTCACTTTCAACAAATATTACTCCTCCATGCAATTCTACTATCGACTTAACTAAACTTAAACCAATACCTGTACCTTCAGCATTTCTTGATAAGGATTTATTTACCTGCTTAAATCTATCAAAAATCACATCTTTGTGATTACTAGCAATACCTACTCCATTATCTATAACTGATATTTCAACAAATTCATTTTTATTTTGAATATTAACACAAATTTCTGTACCTTTTTCTGAAAATTTAATTGCATTTGATATAAGATTTAATACTATTCTCTCTATCTTTTCTGGATCACAAGCAATTACCTTCTCTTCAATATCAGTATCAAAAATAAGATTTAAACCTTTACTATCACTATAGTCAATAACTGACATTACTATATCCTCAATAATATTAATTATATTATTATTTGACAAGTGCATTTCGAAGAATCCTGCTTTAATTTTTGATGAATCAACTATATTGTTTATAAGTTTTGATAACCTATAAGAATTTAGTTTGATTGAGTCAATGTATTTAATTATTTTTTCCCTTCTATCGTCTAATGAACCATTGTTGCAATACATTTCAAACAACTGTGCAGATGAAAAAATTACATTTAGTGGAGTTTTAAGTTCATGTGAAATATTTGCAATAAACTCATCTTCTGAAATAAGTAATTTTTGCAGCTCCTTATTCGTCTCATTTTTTTTACTAATTTCTTCATTCATATAATATAAAATACACTTAATAAAAATAAAATTAACTAAAATAAGTATTATACCTAGAGAAATCAATAAGTATCGGTGGAATATTTGAGTATTTAAAGCTTTGTTATGCATGTTAGTAGTCTCTAAATCAATTTTAGAGACTACTATATTATTAGCCGTTCTAAATTTATCAATTAAATTTTCACCATCGTTCATGTTCAATTTTGCCTCATAGGATTTTCCATTACTGACTAGTGATATTTGTTGTTGAAAAAAATTTTCAATTTCTATAATTTGTCTGTTTAATTGATTAGTAGTAAATGCACCTAATTCCGTATCATTTAAATTATCCAGGGAATTATTGTAATTTTCTATTTGTTTAGTTCCTAAGTAGTAGGGTTCTAAAGACTTCTTCTTCTCTCTAATAATATAGCCTCTAATACCCGTTTGTTGATTAATTAGTGATGTTAAAATACCGGTTGAAAGTGTTTTTATTGGAAGTAATCTTTCGATAATAAAACTGGACTCTTTCTGTACTTTACTCATACTATAAATACTAAATAGTATTATTAATAACGATAAAAAAGCAATTGAAAGATACCCCCATATTAAAGCTCGTCTACTTTTAATCTTATCCATACTACTTATCCTCTCTTCCAAAAATAATTTCCACTACTATTTAATTTAAAATAAGTTATTGCAGTAAAGACATAAATACATTTGCTTTCCTTAGAAATTACATTTTATATCATAATTTCAAGTTGTCATTTCCAATTATATTTTACCATATTATTCTACATTTTGGTATAACATTACATTATTACTTTATTATTGCTAATAAACCGTAAATTATAACTTCTCATATATTCATGATTTTATTCTAGTGTTTAAGTGGCTCTATACCTCTAGTATTGTAAGCTAAAAAAACAGAGAAATTAATATACTTGTTATAATTATGTAATATTAAGTTATATTGTGATAATATGTATATATTGAACTTGGAGATGATAAGCAATGATTAATGAAGTTAAAAAACTTAAACATGATATTAAAAATAATACAATATCATCATGTGTTAATTTAGAAAAAAGATTATATGAAATTAGCAATACTTTATGGAGAGGTATCTTAAATATCAATGAAGATAATTTAAATAATATAAGTCTTCTCCATAACTTTCTTATAGAAAAAGTTTGCAGTATACATAAGCAAGAAGAGGATTTACATAATGCAGAAATTTATAAAAATAATTTAAGTTTTAGGCATATAAAAAATCAATTAATAGACGGCAAGCGAGCTTTAAACATTTATTCTTTTAATGATGAAACATATGAATACTATTTTATTGGTGATATACATTCGGATGTAACAAGTCTTAGAGCCATACTTAATTCCTGTAATTTTTTTAATACAATGACTAAATCTAAAAATATCCGTTTAATATTTTTAGGCGATTATGTAGATAGAGGTAAATCTCATCTTGAAACCATAGAACTTGTATTGCTCTTGAAATATTTATTTCCGAATAATTGCTACCTTCTAAAAGGGAATCATGATGGTGGTTATATTGATAATAAAGTAGTCTTATGTGTTAAAAAACAGGAGAGTGTTGGGGAAACAGGCTATTTTTTATATTATGTTTTTAATTTAGCAAAACATAATCCAAGCTTTAGTATTGAAACTGTATACAATTACGTAAAATTCTTTAATAGTTTATGCAATATAGGCTTACTGGGGTTTAAAGATATTAATATACTTGCTGTTCACGGAGGAATTCCAAGACCTCAAATCAATAGTAATCAATCCAATTATTTTTCCTATATTAAATCATTTTCTCAGCTTGCAGATGAAACCATCGTTGATGAACTAAATAAAACTATATTTCATAATATGTTATGGAGTGACCCTAAAGATATAATTAATGAAAAATCTTTGCTAAAATCAAGATTCAACTTTAACCAAGAGCATTTTAATGAATTTATAAATATTCTTGGCGTGGATTTATTAGTTCGTGGACACGAAGCTGTAGATAATGGAGTTGCTGAATTTTTTAATGGAAGACTATATACTATTTTTTCTAGTGGCAAAATTTTAAATGAAAACAATGAAAATATTAATATATATACAGCTTATGGCGATGTATCACCTAAAATTTTAAAATTACACAATAAAAAAGATTTACTAAGTCTACCTGTGACTTGGTAATACCTATTATTAATAATAAACATAAATTAATACTAACGCATCACATAGATAAAATATATCTAAAGGGGGATTCTATGTTTATAAAAATAAAAAAAATGAAATTTCTGAAGCTATATGTGAATTGTTATGGAAAAGGAGATCCAACTGTCGTATTTGAATCAGGGCTAGGTTGTACTCATCTTGACTGGAAGGTAGTTCAAAATCAAATTTCAAAAAATGCAAGAACATTTTCTTATGATAGAGCAGGTCTCGGAAATAGTGATACAGGTGATTTGCCAAGAACCAGCTTAGACCAAGTTCACGAGTTACATACTGTTTTAAATAAGGCAAAGGTTAAAGCCCCCTATATTATAGTTGCGCATTCAATTGGAGGCTATAATGCAAGATTATTCGCAGGTACATACCCTAAAGAAGTGTCTGGTATTATATTTGTTGATTGTTCACATGAAAATCAATATGAAGATAGGGTGAACCGTTCTTCTTCAAAAGAAATAGAAATCGCGAAAAGCCAATTGATTGGTGCAGAGCAAACTTTTGATGAATTACTAATTAGTGCTAAACAAGTAAAAGAAATAAGAAAAAAGGATGCATTAAGGAATATTCCAATAATTGTCCTTACCGCTGACCATAAAGGTGAAGAATCTTCTACCATTACAGAAGAAACTTGGTTAAACTATCAGAATGACTTAGTATCATTATCAGATTATAGTAAACACATTATTGTTGAGGATAGCAGTCATTATATACAGAAGGATAAGCCCCAGGTAGTAATTGATGCAATAAAAGGGATAATAAAAAAAATCACGCTAGGATAAGCGTGATTTTTTTATTAAATATATAATTTCCTACATTATTTTTTATCTTTTTTTGACCACATTTTTAAACCTATAAGCAATCCAGCCCCAATTGTAGATGCAATGCCTGTATATATTGCTACTTTACCTGTGTTTGTTTTATTTTTAGGCGTTTTAACTGCCTTGTGATAATCTTCCATCAAATTTTCATACTGTTTCTTGTTGATATTCCCTATACCTATACCCATAACTTTACAATTCATAGCTGCATAATAATTAATTTTTTCTGATATGTAACAGTTAAATGTATGTATTTTCTGAGGTGTTGAACTTCCATCATTCCATAATTCAACTCCAAATAATTCTTCATATATAAACTGATGTTGAAAAACTACTAAAGAGTAATTACCCCGTTTTGAGTGATGTATATTGATATATCCATCTTTTGCAATTTGTTTGTCAATATGCCCTTTGTATAAAACTAAAATATTCTTAGATGAATTTTCATTCTTAATCTTATCAAATAATTCTCTGCCATCAAATGAATAAAATAATTCAACAGTAGTTATATTATTCTTCACTAAGGCTAGTTTGATTATCTCTATATATGAATCAATGTATTGTATATCTTCTGGAAGTTTATTTTTGTAATCATTTATTACCTTTTGAGTTTTTTTATTAAATATACTATTGATAAATTCCATTTTTTTACACCCCTCTTCTTCCTTTTCAGTTTTGTTAGTCTTATTAGTTTATCATATTTTGCCCTCTTTGTTTGGTTAACATAACATATATTATTTAAATTTAATAAAATGTTTACTTATATTCAAAAATAATAGCCATTATCGTTTATAAGTTTAAGAAGATTTTCATCTATTTAGCAACATTATTAGCTTTTAAAAATACAATTGCTTTTTTTATTCTTTTTAACCCTTCATAAAGTTTATATTTTGAACAACCTACATTTATTCTTAAAAAACCTTCCCCTGATTGTCCATAAGTAGAACCAGACATTATTGCTACTTCACCTACATTAACTAACGCATTTTTAATATCCTCTATTGAATAAGGAAGATCTCTAATATCTAACCAAGCTAAATATGTTGCTTCAGGAATAGTAAATTTTATTTCTGGAATCTCTACCTCTAAGTACTCTTGTACGATATGCATATTTCGTGTTATATAATCATTAAATTCATTTACCCAAACTCCACATTTATTATAACCGGACATTGTGCTATATATCCCCATAATACTTCAATAAATAACTTGTAGCAATATTTAATTGAGAAGAATCAATATTCATTAACGTACATTTCATTTCATTATTAAAACGTGAAATATGATCATTAATATCATTATCTTTATGAATTATATGGTTATTTTTCTCATACTCATTTTGTTTATATTGGTTTAATGAATACCTTAACTCTTGAAAACCACTGTAACCAAGTTTTTTACATGTACGGCTAATTGTGGCAGTGGAGACATACATATCATTTGAAAGTGTTTCAATATTAGCAGTTAATATTTTTTCATGATATTTAAGAAAATAATTTAAAACTTGGGTTTCAAGGTTACTTAGACTAGCTCGCTTTAAAAGTAATTTTTTAAAAAAAATTTCCATGATTTTCACTCCTTAGTACTTCTTTGTGATTTATAACACTAACTTAGAATCGCACCAGTATTAACAATACTAAATAATATCACTAAAAATTTTAATGTCACTTAAAAACTTCCTTTATTATTTATTAAAAAACATCAAAAAAGGTTATGATATACCAATTTAATAGCATACATCATAACCATATTTACTTTACTTGTTTTTTAATATATCTAGGTATACCAATGGTCTATTCTATTTCCACTCTCTTAATTATATACAATATTAAATTTTAAACACAGATATTTCTTTATTTAATCCCTCTACACTTTCTGTAGTTTTTTCCACTTGATCAATAATTCCATTGGATCTTTCAGTTATATCTGATACCTTTTGAGCTATATTTGTGGTTCCTTCTGCTCCTTCATTTGAAGCCTGAGATACTTGCTCAATAGTCTTTATCACCTCTTGAAGTGAAGCTAAAAGTTCCTCTGAAGTTGAGCTAAACTCTAACACAAGATTATTTACAAAGTCTGCATCATTGCTATATTCACCTGCCACATTTAAGAATGTATTATAATCATTATGAACATCCTCAGACATGAATTTTAATAATTCATTAGAACTTGCAGATAAATCTGTTACTGAACCCGTTACTTTTTCTGTTATACTTTGTATTTCAGTCACTGTGGTCCTTGACTCTTCTGCAAGTTTTCTTATTTCATCTGCAACTACAGCAAACCCACGTCCTGCTTCTCCTGCTCTCGCTGCCTCAATGGCTGCATTTAATGCCAAAAGATTGGTCTGGTCTGATATTTGCATGATAGATTCAGATAATACATTAATTTGTGCCACTACTTTGGAATTCTCAATTGCTATCTCTAATTTATCTTTAGTTTTTAAAAATACTTGTAATGCTTTGTCTTTTGATTCTGTAACATTATTTTTAGTATCCATAGCTCTTTTGTTTATCTCTTGAGCTTCTATAGCCCCTTCTTGTGCTTTTCTTGCCATAGATTGAACTGCTCTTTCTATTTCATCCGCTGTTGCATTCATCTCTTGAGTGGAGGCTGCTGTTTCTTCCATTCCTGCGGACAATTCCTCCGTAGTTGCAGATACTTCCTCTATATTCATATTTAAAATATTTATATTTTCAGATACATTATGCACCACTGTTTTAATCCTATTAGATTCTTGACTTACATTTCTAATTAAAAGTTTTAATGAACTTTGCATACTATCAATTGCTTTTGCTATATCTCCCATTTCATCCTTTCTTTTTTTAGTCTCTTCTGGAACATCCCTTGTAAAATCACCGGTAGCTATGAGTTTTAAATGATTTACAACTAAAACTAATGGATTTGCAATGGCTTTTCTAAGTGTAATGGTTAACCCCGCGCCAATACATAATGAAAGTAAAAATATTGCCAGAGTTACCTTTTTTGAATTTTTAAATTCTTTATTGTTTTCTAATTCTAAATCAGAGGCTAATTTTACGTTATATTCTGCAATTTCTTTTAAACCCTTTTGGAATTCTCCTCCATAATTTTCAACAGAATTTAATTCTGCCATGGCTTCTTTACCTTTCCCATCCATTGCTAGTTTAATAGCGATATCTCTTCCTTTTATAAATTTTTCCTGATTACTTTCAATAATTAAAATACTATCTTTTTCATACTGATCAGTATGGATTTGTTTATAATTTGTCCAGTTTGTTTGAATTACCTTTTTCCTAACTTCTATATCTGCTAATTTTTTATCTTGCTTATCTTTATCCTTTGTATTTAGTAGTATATAATAGGTATCTGCCTCTATTGCCCTAGATTGGTTTCTGTTATCATTTAAGTATTGAATACTCAATAAGTTTTCCTTGTACATTGTTGCCACGTTCTGGTTTGCCTTTGCAAGATAAAAATATCCTACTCCACTCATCATAGTAATAAGTAATAATGCCGCAATTGAAAAAACTATAAGTTTTAATCTTACTTTTAAATTATTCATTTTAAGCTCCCTCTTTTATGTCTGTTATAATTATACAATAAATTATAAAATATAACAATATTTTTGCATGTTTATCAGAGGAGAAGCATGATTTTTTTTCAAGCACTAATTTAACTTTAAATTATAAATTAATAGCCTTAAACCTAAGAAATTCAATTAATGTGAGGGGGTGCTAAGTCTGAAAAGCACAACATTAGCTTAAAGAAAATATCCAACATTCTATAAAAACTATTGATTTTATAGAATGTTTGTTATATTATGAATTTATAGTATTTATGTGTACCGGTTTCGTATTTTGTTAACTGGTCCCGTTAATTGATTTACAGTAAGGAGATATTATGGAAAAAGAAAGACATTTAACAACAATAATTGATGTGGCAAATGCAGCAGGAGTATCCAAAACCACTATATCAAGATATATAAATGGTAAATACGAATTTATGTCAAAGGATACAAGAAAACGAATACAAAGCGTTATAGAAGAACTTAAGTATAGGCCAAGCAATGTTGCAAAGTCTTTAAAGTCTAAAAAAAGCGGGTTAATTGGAGTAATAATAGCAGATATAGCCAGTCAATTCTCATCAATATTACTTAAGGGAATTGGAGATACTTGCAAAGCTCATGGTTATCAAGTTGTTATATCTAATGTGGATAATGACCCAGATAAAGAAAGAGAGTATATTGAGTCTTTAATGGATAATAAAGTTGAAGGAATTATTGTAAATACTACTGGATATAACGATGAATTTTTAGTTGAGGTTAATGAAACAAGGGTACCATTAGTACTAGCGGACAGAACTATGGAGGACTTAAAAATAGACTCTGTTGCTATAAATAACTATAACATAACCTTTGATACAATAAAGCATTTAGTGGAAAAAGGTTATCGAAACATTGCATTCTTCACTGAGGAGCCATGCGGGAATAGAGCCAGACATCTTAGGAGGAGTGGATACTTGGATGCCATGAAGCAATTACTAGATGTAGATGATAATAGTCTAATATATACTATTGATTCAAAGGATGATAGTACGTCCATTAAAGCAATTGAAGAGTTTAATAATTTGTATAAACACGAACCTAAAGCTATATTTACCATTAATGGAGTTGTTTTATTAAGCTTGCTACAAGGAATAAAAAAGTCCAAATATAAAATACCGGAAGATTTTTATGTATGTGGTTTTGAAGACTGGGGTTGGGCAACCCTTGTATATTCTGAAATGCCAGTTATTTCACACCATTCTTATGAAGTTGGTGTAGAATCCGCTAAGATGCTTATAAAAAGAATCACTGGAAAAAGTAAAGGCAAGCCAAAATACAAAGAGTTAGAGGCTAAGCTTATAATAGGAAATTCAAAATAACGGGGTGATAATTTGCAAAAAAATAATATAGTAATAAATACCTTAGTATTCTTAGAAGATTTAAATAATGGAGTAAAACAATCAAAGTTATTAAAGGATATTCACGATTTAGGAATAAACAAAGTTGAGGTTAGACGTGAGTTTATAAAAGATTTTGAGACAGAACTTCTGGAAATAAGAGATATTTCAGAGGAGCTTCAAATGGAGATTTACTATTCAGTGCCAAGATACTTATATGCGGGCGGTGAGTTAAATATTGATGAAATTGAAGAATCCTTTAAAGAAGCTGATAAGATGAATTGCAGAAATGTTAAATTCAATATTGGCGACTATAATCATTTAAGTTCTGAAAACGTTTATATAATTAACTCACTTTGTGATAAATATTCAATAAAGCTTACTATAGAAAATGACCAGACTAAAGAAAATGGACAAGTTAAAAAGATTCAAGAATTCTTACAGGATGCAGAAACATTTGGAATGAAAGTTAGCTGTACCTTTGATATAGGAAATTGGCTTTGGCAGAAGGAAGAACCAATAGAAAATGCATATAAACTAAAACCATACGTTACATATATACATTTAAAAGATGTTTATATGAAAGATAAGCCACAAGCAACGATATTAAATCAAGGTATAATACCTTGGATAAATATACTTCACATATTCGATAGAAAAATACCTGTAGCAATAGAATATCCCTGCTTCCCAGATACTCTTGCGGGATTGAATAAAGAAATAAATAAGCTACAGGATATGAACTAAACAAAACATCCCTAAATGCATTACGGAGGTGGTACAAAAGGCCCAACATGTGAACCGGTACACAAATATAATGCAAGTGATAGAAGGAGGAATATTAAAATGACTTTGCCAGTAATTATTGGAATTTTATTGTTAATATCTTATTTTGGATTGATTTATTTTGCTGCTAAGGGTGGCAATCTTATGCTAGGATTTTTAATCATGGCTGTCCTATGGGTGGCACTAGGTATGGTAGGGGGAGAGATTACTTGGGAAATAGCACAGACTAAAGTATTCCAAGGCGGCCCTGAAAGTTGGGGTGCAACAGCAGTTATAGTTATTTTTGGTAGTTGGTTCGGTAGGGTTTTAGTTGAAACCGGGATTGCATCTACTATCATAAGAAAAACTGTTGAGCTTGGCGGGGACAACCCTCTTGTTACAACTGTATTACTATCAATTGTAACTGGTCTTATTTTCACTAGTACTTTTGGAGCAGGTGCGGTTGTAGCAATAGGTGTTATAGTACTACCAATCCTTTTATCCTTAGGTGTCCCAAAGCCACTTGCTGTTAGTTCTTATTTAATGTCAGTTGGTTCTGGCATGTATGTAAACTTAGTTTTATTTAAACAAATGCAAGGACTTTTCGAAGGGTTCAAATATGATGTTAATTATTTAAAATTCGGATTTGCTGCAATGGGAGTTCAGTTATTAGTTGTAATAATTATGCTTGCTGTAAGACTTCGTAAAACTTCAGTGAATCATGCTTGGGCAGCTCAAAGCTCAAGTTCAAGTAGTTCACAGCATGTTCCAGCTATAGCATTAATAACTCCACTTATTCCAGTTATTTTAACTATAGTGTTTAAGTGGCAGTCAATACCTGCATTTATAGTTGCGGTATTCTATGCATTATTTGTTTGTGGAAAGCTTAAATCTTTTAAAAACACAGAAAAAATCGTTACAAAGACTTTTTATGATGGCGTTCTAGACGTTGCTTCATTACTTGGATTTTTATTTATACTTCCAATGTTTAACAAGGTTGCTGGCTTAGATGCTGTATTTTTTCAATCAATACTAGGTGGAATAATGCCAACTAGTGTAGTACTCCTTTGTATACTATTTGCCATTGCTGCACCACTGGGATTATTTAGAGGACCATTAACTGTATTTGGAGCGGGTTCTGCAACACTTGGAATATTAAATGCAATTGGAGTATTTACTCCCACATTATTATTCCCATTAATCTATATATCAACAATTACAATGAATATTTCAGCTTGTCCAACACAATCTTGGAATTTATGGGCATTGAATTATTCAAAGGTTAGTGTAAAGGAATTCTTGAAATCAGGGGTTTTATGGGCATGGTTAATCTGTATTATAAACACAATAATTGCATTTGTAATGTTTGGAGCTTAAAAAGTATTTTATAATATTTATATAGTCTGCAGAAGAAATTCTGTAGACCAGTTTTAAAATAAAGGATTTTAGGAGGAAACAACCATGACAAAAAGATTAGTTAGAGTTGGAATCGACGTAGGAGGTACCCATACAAAGGCAGTTGCTATAGACAATGATACTCATGAGATTATAGGGAAAGCATCTGTTATGACATCTCATAATCATGAATTAGGAGTTTCCGCTGGCGTTATAGAATGTTTTGAAAAATGCCTTAATGCCAACAATATTCATCCAGATGAAGTTATTTTTATAGCACATAGCACAACTCAAGCAACTAATGCATTACTAGAGGGAGACGTTGCAGATGTTGGAATTATAGGAATGGGAGCAGGTGGCCTTGAGGGTTACTTATCTAAAAAACAAACAAGAATTGCTGATATTGATTTAGGAACAGGTAAGATTATTAAAGTACACCATACTTATTTAAAAAAGAAGAACATAAATACTGAAACTATAACAAATGCAATTAAAGAGCTAATAGGTCAAGGTTCTAGTGTTATTGTTGCTTCTAAGGCTTTTGGAGTTGATGATATTAGCGAAGAACAACAAGTTCAAGCAGTTGCCGAAAAAATAAATGTTCCCGTAAGCGTTGCCTCAGAAATAAGTAAACTTTATGGATTGACAAGAAGAACAAGAACTGCAGCCATCAACGCAAGTATTCTTCCCAAAATGCTAGAAACTGCTATAAGTACAGAAAGTAGCGTTAGGAAGGCAGGAATAAAAGTTCCCCTTATGATAATGCGTGGAGACGGCGGAGTTATGGATATTTCAGAGATGAAAAAACGTCCAGTGCTTACAATGTTATCTGGACCAGCAGCCAGCGTAGTTGGTGCTCTTATGTATTTAAGAGCTTCAAATGGTGTTTACTTTGAAGTAGGAGGAACAAGCACAAATATTGGTGTTATTAAAAATGGTAGACCTGCCGTTGATTATTCTATAGTAGGAGGACATGCTACTTACATAAGCTCTCTTGACGTACGAGTTCTTGGTATTGCTGGAGGTAGTATGGTAAGAGCTAATACTACTGGAATAGTGGATGTAGGTCCAAGAAGTGCTCATATAGCAGGTATGGAATATTCTGTATATACTCCTGAGGATGAGATTGTAGATCCACAATTAGAATTCTTTTCACCTAAGAAAGGTGACCCAGCGGATTATGTAGCTATAAAATTAAAAAGTGGAAAAAGAATAACAATTACTAATAGCTGTGCAGCAAATGTGTTAGGCATTGTAAAACCAGAGGATTTTTCATATGGAAATGTAAAATCTGCTGTAAAGGCTATGGAGCCTTTAGCAAAGCATCTTGGAATATCAGTTGAAGAAGTTGCAAAACAGATTCTAAAGAAATCCTTTGAAAAGATTAAACCAGTCATTGAAGGTCTTGCTGAAAAATATAAACTTGAAAAAGACCAGATTTCATTAGTTGGTGTGGGTGGCGGTGCCGCAGCATTACTTCCATATACGGCTAAGAATATGGGTTTAGAATATAGTATACCTGAAAATGCAGAAGTAATATCCTCTATAGGAGTTGCGCTTGCTATGATAAGAGATGTTGTTGAGAGAGTTATACCGAGTCCCACAAGTAAAGATATCGCTGATATTAAAAAGGAAGTAGCAAATTTGGCAATTGCTAGTGGTGCTGTTCCAGATACTATAGAGGTTCAAATTGAAATTGATCCTCAAACTTCAAAAATAACAGCCATAGCATTAGGTTCTACAGAAGTTCAAACTACTGACTTACTAAAAAAATGTACGGAGGAGGAAGCTAAAGAGCTTGCTGCTAAATCTATCGGTTTGCCAATTGACAAAGTAAAACTTGAATGCAAAAATAATGTATTCTATGTCTTCTCTGGAGTAAAGGATGTAAAGTCAGAAAAAATACAAATTAGAGTTGTTGATAAGAAGGGCTTTATCAAAATTCAAAGAGGCGATGGCATAGGAATCAAATGCACGGTAAAGGATATTGAGAATGCTATAGATGAAATGTGGGATAACCTTTCAGTTTATAAGAGCGATATGAGGCTTACACCAGATGTTTATCTGTGTATTGGAGGGAAAGTACTGGACTATTCAGGAATGACCAGCACTGAGCAATTATATATGATTATTGAAACGGAGACTACGCTTTTAGACCCAGATGAAAATGTTATAATTGTCGGGGCAAAGAATGACTTATGATAAAGGATTTAATAAGAGAGTTAAAAACTGTAGATAAAAATATATGGGGATTATATACTTTTAAGAGAGATCCTTTGTGTAGTAAAGTAACTGGTAAAGAAAAAGATGATATGATTAAGAAGGCTAATGAGTGTGGTCGCCTGGAAGCTATAGATCTTAAGGAGAAATATGGAACAAAGAATTGTCGCCAGTATGCCCAGCAGCTTGGGTTAATTATTTCTGAAATAGAGGAAACTAATGCCAATGATTATATTCTATTTGCTAAATTTAACTCGCCGAATAAGATATCTATCAATATAAATAATATTAAAAAAGCAGAAGAAATAGTCGAAAAAGAAAATCTTAATCTGCTAATTGATGAAGTGAAAATAGAAGCGATATTAATAGCCCATGAAATGTTTCACTTCATTGAGGGTAAAAACAAAGAAATATATACAAATAGTACAAAAATAAGGTTGTGGAAATTAGGTCCTATAAAATACAATTCAGGCTTAATAGCGCTAGGGGAAATTGCAGCTATGGCTTTTGCTAAAGAATTGCTGCAAATCTCTTACTATCCTAATCTATTTGATATACTGCTCCTATATCCCCATGATGAGAAAAGAGCAAAAATGTTATATGATGAAGTACTCGCAATGAAAGGATCTGATAACAATGTCTGAAATTATATTAATAGGTGAACCTATGGCAATGTTTATAGCTGACACTGTTGGCAACCTGGAAGATGTTGAAAAGTTCACAAAATCTTTAGCAGGAGCTGAAGTTGGTGTGTGCATTGGCTTAAAAAGATTGGGTTATGATGTTAGCTATGTCACAAAGCTTGGACTAGACCCTTTTGGAAAATATATAAAGAATTTTTTAATAAATGAGTCCATTGATATAAGTTTTATAACTTTTGATGCAAAATTTCCCACCGGTTTTCAAATGAAAAGCAAGACTGAGGTTGGAGATCCTGAGGTTGTATACTTTAGAAAAGGCAGTGCAGCATCACATATTACAAAAGAGGATATTAAAAAAATAGATTTAGATGGAGTTAGACATATTCATGTTACTGGAATACCTCCAGCATTATCTGATAGCTGCCGAGAAGCGACCTATGAATTAATAAGTAGAGGAAAAGGAAAGGGAATATTTGTAACTTTTGATCCCAATTTAAGACCTGCTCTTTGGGATAGTAAAGAGGAAATGGTTAGAGTAATTAATGATATTGCATCAAAATGTGATATGGTACTTCCAGGTGTTGCAGAAGGATTAACGCTAACAGGAAGCGACGACCCAAATAAAATTGCAGACTTTTATTTAACCCTTGGAGTTAAGACTGTAATTATAAAAATTGGGGATAAGGGAGCATTTGTAAAAACTCAAAATGAGTCATACACAGTCCCTGGGTATAAGGTTGAGAAAGTAGTAGACACTGTTGGAGCTGGGGATGGATTTGCTGTTGGTATAATAAGTGGGCTTTTAGAAAATTTACCACTTAAAGTAGCAGTAGCAAGGGGTAATGCTATAGGTTCCTTACAGGTAATGGTACCCGGTGATAATGAGGGTATGCCGAGTCGTGAAGAACTTCAGGAATACATGCAACACTAAGAGGTGGAAAAATATGAAAATACAACTTGCAATTGATAGAGTAAGTATTGAAAAAGCTAAGGAAATATCAAGAGAAGCTAGTCCCTACATAGATATAATTGAAGTTGGAACAGCATTAATAAAAGACTTTGGTATTGTATCAATTAAAGAAATTAAGGAAGCTTTTCCAAATAAGATTATCTTGGCTGATATGAAAACAATTGATGAAGGTGCTTATGAATTTAAAGCGGCTTTTAATAGTGGTGCAGACATTGCTACAGTTATGGGAGCAGCTTCCGTTAATACCCTGGAAGCTTGCTATAAAGTTGCCCAGGATTTCGGTAAATTCATGATGATAGATCTTTTAGAGGTAGGTTATGAAAAAATAAATATGTTAACAAGTTTTTCTGATGCGATCTTTTGCATCCACTCCCCCTCTGATGGAGGAGAACAAGATCTAACTGCTCTTCTAAAAGAATTCAAGGAAAAGTTCCCTAAAATCAGCAAAGTTGCTGTAGCTGGTGGTATAAATTATCAGACTATAACTACTATCAAGGAAGCAAATGTGGATATTGTGATAATCGGAGGAGCCATAACAAAGGCTGATAACATAGGGAAGGCAGCTAAAAAGTTTAAGGAGATGATATAAGTGGATACTTTAAATATTATAGTCGATGAAATAAGCTCTGTATTATTAAAGGTAGATAGGAAGCAGCTTGAAGAGGTTGTAAATTCTATAAGTAAGGATACAAGGATATTTGTAGATGGAGAAGGCCGATCAGGACTTATGGGAAAAGGCTTTGCCATGAGACTTATGCATTTAGGCTATAGCGTATATGTAGTGGGTGAAACCATAACTCCAGCAGTAGCCAAAAATGATATATATTTCGCTATTTCTGGATCTGGTGAAAGTGGAAACGTAGTTTTAAATACAAAAAAAGCTAAAGAGAAAGGCTGTACTATAATAGCTGTTACAAGCAAAGTACAATCCAGTATTGCCTCTTTAGCCCATAAGTTAATTGTGGTGCCTGGCACTACAAAAGGCGATAATGGAGAAGGAAGAAAATCTGTTCAGTTGTTAAGCTCTTTATTTGACCAAACTATTCATATAGTTCTAGATGCTTTATGTTTGATGCTAAGCAAAAAAGATAATATTTCAAATAATGAAGCTACAGCTAAGCATTGGTAGGTTAAAGGTCATAAAAATACATCCATGATATTTATAACATCATGGATGTGTTTTATTTATATATATCAGAAAATTCGATCTGTATTTTTTCAATATTTGTTTGATTCATTAAACCTATTTTTGAATTTTGATTATCATTATGGTCAACCATCTTAACAGGCAAGCTTATTGTAAATTCTGTACCTTCTTGATATTTACTTTTTACATTAATTATACCTCCGTGCATTTCAACTAAAGATTTAACTATAGCAAGTCCTATACCACTACCCTCATGTGCTCTACTAAGTATTGGGTCCACCTGCTTAAACCTTTCAAAAATTCGTGATAACTTATTTTCTGGAATCCCTATGCCATTATCCTTTACAGAAAGTATAACGTGATTATCTTTGTCGTACACTCCGACTTCAATTGTATCTCCTGGCCTCGTAAATTTAGTAGCATTAGAAATTAAATTAAGTAAAATCCTCTCCAGTTGTTCTTCATCAAAGGCCATAATTTTTTCTTCAATATCTGTATCAAAAATAATTGTTCTTGACATACCTTGTACATACTGAATAGTCGATAGGGTTATTTCCTCGGCAACTTGTACTATATTTTGATTCTTTAAATTTAACTCCATAAATTTAGAATCAATTTTACTAATATCAATTATATTATTTACGAGTCTTAACAGTCTATAACAATTTTGTTTTATATAATTTGTATATTCATTTAACTTGTCAATGTTATCTGTATTTGAATCTTTGCTTATATATACAGAAAATAACTGTGCTGTAGAAAAAATTATATTTAACGGTGTCTTTAATTCATGCGACATATTGGCAATAAATTCGGTTTTTAATTTATCGTATTGTACTAATTCTTCTATCAACCGCTTATTTTCAGTAATCATATTATTAAAACTATCGGATAATACCCCTATTTCATCTTTATTGTTTATATCTGAATGCACTGTTAGATCACCTTTACCCGCTATCTCCATATATGACTTTAATTTATTAATGGGCTTAACTAAATGGTTGGCCATAAATACAGCTATAATCCCACCTAGTAAAATCATTAATAACCCACTTAATAATGTAGTATAAAAAATTGATTTACTTGATGATGCTAAGTCATCATAGTTAGCTGTGGTGACAATATACCAATCCCAAGGTTTGAAATACATATGATAAGCTAATTTATGTACGCCTTTATATGTGTATTCAATTATCCCATCCTTATTTGAAATTATTTTTTTACTATAGTCATATTCGCTTAGATTTTTCCCCTTATCAGTAGGATGGATAATTGCTTTTCCATTAGAATCCATTATGTATACATAACCTGTTTTTCCTATTTTAACGCTATTTAATGTTTCTTCTAAATAATTATTAAGCAGTGTATTGCCTACACCTATTGCTCCTATAATCTTTTTATCTTTATTAAGTAATGGCTTAATTCTTGATAAATAACTTTCACCTTCATATGAATGTGAACCCAAATACTCTTGATTATTAATTATTTTATTGTAAACATCAGAGCCTGCAGAGTAGTATGTTCCTTCAATTCCTCGGTTGTATTCAATGCGGTTTGTAGATACTCTTATTAACATATTATTATTTAACAAAAATATAGAACCTGTACTTCCTGTAGATTTTTGTATATCATCAACAAGCTTAGTATCTAATGATAGCCTTTGTGTTCCAGCATATAAAACTGGTAAATAATAATCCCCTACTTTTATACTTTGAGAATTATCTACTTTTAGATCACCCAACCTATATAATAACTTCGCGGCAGAATTCAAATCACTATAAGATTTTTCTACAATGGAATCATTTCTTACACTTATTGTAGTATCAATTAATTCAGTTACAGATTTACTTTTTTCTTTAACTTCTTTAAATACTGCATCCTTTGTTATTTTACCAATTAAAATTCCAAGAAAACTTACTGTAAGTAGAATTAATATTAAGTAACTAATAATTATTTTAATTTTAATACTCATGAATTAAATCACTTCTCCTTAGGTGATAAAATAACATTGTTACTGCGCAATTTATAACAATTATAGACTAATTCTAACGGTTAAAGACATATTTGTAAATGAAAAATTTAGATACTAATTTAGAGTACCCTAATCAATTAAAACTTCATATTATTATCTTATCTACTACGCAATTATATTTTGAACAATTAAAAAACTAGAGCATTAATCTCTAGTTCATTAAACTTATTTTATAAAATTATTAATTACTTAATACTTTGAACTTTTCATAGCTTCTTGAATTTTGAGGTTTATTGTATTAGCTTGTTCTTGAGTAATTACTTTGCTTTTTACTAATGAGCTTATAATAATAGGTGTTGTTGTTGTATTAGGTGTCGTTACTGTATTAGGCGTTGTTACTGTATTAGGCGTTGTTACTGTATTAGGTGACATATTGTTTGTTATTGCTGCAAGCACTTTACTTGACTGGGCCTGTGTTATTGTCTTTGCAGTAACTAGGTCTTTAAGAGTAGTAGAATAAAGTTTCATCATGGTTGTTGAGTTAGCTTGGTTAGGTTTTGTAGTATTAACCATTGGTTGTTTCATAGCAATTGGTACCTTTGTACGACTACTACAACCAGAAAATACTATAATAGTCATACTGACACTAATTAATATTGAAGCAATTCTTGTATTTTTCATTTTTTCATTCCCCTCACATGTATTTTTATTTTATTTCTTTACTATTTTATGATTAGGATAAATTGATGAAAATATACTAACAATATTAACTTCCCGGTCGGCGCAAGGTTCTGACTGAAAGTCAGATTCTTGCTAAAGAAAACTTCAGGGGTTCTAATATAAACTAAAAATTATTAGTTCCTTGCTAATCGTTCTCTCGCCAGTTTTTTTGCTTTAAACCACAATCTAATTAATATAAGTATACCGAGAATACCAATGATGCCCTGTCCGATAAAAGCAGCAATTGCGGAAGGTGTAAACATTCCAATTATAGAGGGGATTCCATTCCAAAGTCCATGCAGCACAACCACGGTAACAAACGCTCCAATAACCCTTAAATTTAATGAAAATTTTCTCGGAGCACTTTCTCTTAATAGTACAGCTGCTAAAATAGCTGTCCAAGTACCATGCCCTAGTGGCGATAATATTCCTCTGAGTAGTGTTATATATACAGTAGATGATAAACTTCCACCACTCCTTAAAAATGTAGTAAAGGCATAGCCTGAGCTTTCTAATGCTGCAAAGCCCATTCCCGCGGCTGCTCCAATAATTAACCCATCTAGCTGAAGGTCATGGTTTCTATTTCTGAAAATAACTAATACTCCAACGATTTTTGCAAATTCTTCAATTATACCTACAAACATAGCTGTTGAAAAATTTAGGTTTTGGATAAAAATTGGTTCAAGCATTGCTGCTGCAAAGATTCCTAAAAACCCACCATAAAAGAACCCTGCAAGAGTCATAGGCATACTTACATTGCTTAAAGTTCTCTTTTGATATAAAAAGGCCACGTAGGTAACTGGTATAAGGAAGTTGCCTAGCATAACTATTGCTGGAAATAAATTTGGGTTTTGCGTTAATACCAACACTTTTAAACCTACTATGTATATTATTAACCCTATTATTAATAATTTCCACCATTTATAACGTTTTTTGCTTGTATTTTTTTCCATGTTTTTCATAATCCTTTCTGTGAACCTCCCATCACTGAAGTGAGGTCTTATATTATTACTAATTGAGTTAGGCGCTCTTGAAATAAATTTGGTTTAATATATATTGTTCTCAAATTTCTTAAAATTATAGATATGATTTATATTAAGCATGGTTTTACCATTCTAAGAATTAAATGAGGATTTCTCAATAATTAACTAAATACATTTTAAATTACTAGAGCACTAGGAGATTTGATTTCTTCTTATTCTCACGGAATGAAACAGAAGTTGGCTCTGATTTCCGCTCTAATCCATAAACCAAAACTGCTCTTGTTAGATGAACCGTTTGTGGGATTAGATCCGAAAGCATCTCTCACGTTGAAAAATACTATGCATGAAATTTGCAAGGAGGGAAGTGCTATTTTCTTCTCTACACATGTGCTAGATGTGGCTGAAAAACTATGCAATAAAATTGCCATTATTAAAGAGGGCATACTCATTGAAGCGGGAGATACTGAAGCTTTGATTCGAAATCAATCCTTGGAATCACTCTATATGGAGGTGGTGAAAAATGAAAAATAGCATCTTGATTCTTTTAAAAGCACAGTTTCTAAATCAATCGGGAGTGAACACCTTTCTATATGAGAAGGATAAAAAGAAGAAAACTAGAGTTGTTATGTTTACTATATCAATGACTTTAGTTGTGATTATGTTGGCACTATATTGCTTTGGAATGGGATATGGGCTGGGTAGTATCAGACTTACTGCTATTATTCCATACTATGCATTTACCATTACAAGTTTGCTTATCATGTTTTTTACTCTATTTAAGGCCAGCGGAATATTATTTGCCTTCAAAGATTACGATATGCTTATGGCACTGTATCTCTAATAAGTTCTCTACTGATGAGTCTTTCTTTGAAATCGGATATTATGCTAACCCTATGGATGTTTGTCACACCACTTGCTTATGTGGGATTTACTTCTGTGTGGGGAATCTTCATTAACCTTAAGATGCCAAATTTCACCTGGGAATTGTGGTCTGAATGCTATTCGGTATAATACCTATTGGAATTTTATTTCTTCTACCAGGTATAGATAGAAATATACTTACGGGATTGATTACCCTTGGAGTTGTAGGTATTACATCGTTGCTTTATATAAAAGTGTGTGGAACGAAGTTACCAAGCTAGTCCAATTAAATAGTCAAAAAACAGAAAATTCACTTCACTCATAAACACCCTCGACGGTAGTGAACAAAATGTAAACGCCTGAAATCTTTTCTATCTATAAAAAGGCAAGGGTAATCTTGCCTTTTGTTATTACTTTATCCATACTACTGATTGCTTATTTGTTACCATCAAATTCGAATAAATCCTTTTGAGGGAACAATCCAAATAGCCCACCTGTATGAATAAATAATATGTTTTTGAAGTCATGGAATCTGCCTTTTTTGATTTCCTCTGTAAGTCCATACATTCCTTTACCGGTATATACAGGGTCAAGTATAATCCCCTCGAGTTTTGCAAATTCACTTATAAAATTAAGTTCCACTGGGGTACTTAGTGCATAACCACGGCCAACATATCCATCTATTATATTTATTTCACTCCTGTCAAAATGAATATTCATATCCAAATACTTATTGCTTTCTATAAGTATTTCATGAATAGTATTTTTAAAATGTTCTTCGTCGTCACATACGTTAATTCCATAAATTTGTGACGAACTATTCAAAATTTTACTCCCAAGTAATAATCCTGCATGTGTCCCACCTGATCCTACTGCTATAAAAATTCCATCAAAATGAATACCTAGCTCTTTTTCCTGAGCGATTATCTCTTCCATAGCATTATAATATCCAAAGCTACCTATACCATTTGAAGCTCCCTCAGGTATAATGTATGGTTTAAAGCCCTTAATTTCCAGATCGGATTTTAACTCTTCCATTATTTCCATTCTTCTATTTTTATAATCCTCTGGTGTAATGAATTTTATGTCAGCACCTAAAAGTTTGTTTATAAACAAATTACCATCTATTTGCGTGTCTTCATTACCTCTTAAAACAAGACCTGCTTTCATCCCAATTTTAACTGCAGCCGCTACTGTGGATCTTGCATGATTTGATTGAATCCCTCCGCAAGTTATTAAATAGTCACATCCCATGTCAAGTGCTTCTTTAACTGAAAATTCAAGCTTTCTTATTTTATTTCCTGAAACCTCAATTCCAGTATAATCATCTCTTTTTATATAAATATCAGGTCCGCCCAAAAATTTTGATAACCTATCAAGCTTTTCTATCTTAGTTGGAAGATTTGCTAATTTAATTCTATCTGGTATTTTAATCATAATTTTTTTCCTCACTTTCTTCTCATTTTTTTGACTTTCTCATAAATATTTAAGATATAAAAAATGAACCACTTCTATAAATATACATAGAAATGATTCATAGATGAGTTATAACTCATAAGAATCCTGAGCCTCAGGTTGAAAAAGGACTTTTTTAACTTCAATCTGCACTGTACCGTTTGGTACTTTCCATTCTATAATGCTACCTTCACAATAACCGAGAATAGCTGTCCCAATAGGGGATAACACAGAAATCTTATTTTCTGAAATATCAGCTTCACTTGGGTATACGAGACTAAATTCTTCTTCAGTATCTCCAATTAATAAGCTAACCTTTGTATTCATCGTGATAACATCTCTAGGCAGCTGTTCAGGACTAGTGACATCAGCTCTATTTATTTCTGCTTCAAGATCTTTTAGATTTTGTTTGTTTTTCAAATCTTCGTATTTACTAATTATTCCCAATAATTTATCCTTGTCTGATTTAGTTATAAATATTTTTCGAGACATTTGTAAGTGCTCCTCCCACGTAGAATTATTTAATTATACCGTATTGATTTAATTTTATAGAGACATTCATCTTCGTTAAGTTTAGTTTTGATAATATCTCTAGGTTTGTTAAGCATTAAGGATTTTCCTAACGCAGATAAACAAGATAACATTCTTTCTTTCCTCCATAACAACCAAATGACTTAAAAAGCTCTAAAAGCATATGATGTCAGGTCATTAATTGAATGCTTAATAATTATATCTCCTTTATAACACATTTATGAAATTCCATGAAATAGCACAAAAGACACTTCCCACAAATGCATAAGGGAGATGCCTAAAGTATATGATATTATCATAACTCACTTTACACCCCTTGTCAATAATGTGAGACTATTTCCATTCTAATTTAGGGCCTTTTTAATCATATCATTTTCATTAAAATTTATGATTAGTGCTTTGTTTAATAGAAGGAAATATAAATGCCCTCGTGCAGAGAAGTAGATCAAAGCAGCAAAAGGCAAGGGCTATTTCCTTCGCCCAATGAAATCATTTTGTGTTGCAACTGACAATTTATTTTGCTAAAAGCTACACAAATAAAAGTTAACCTTAACTTTACATTGATTATGCTAATATGAAAATGTACTTAGCAAATAAGTAACAAATTATATTAGGAGGACAAAAAAATGAAAAAATTACAATTAGGAGCATTAGCATTAGCAACAGTATTAACATTAGGTGGAGCTACTACCTTTGCATCACAAAATCAAAATGAAAATAAATTAGGTACAACAAGTATAGGCGCTACAGCATCTACAACAGCAACAAAAGCTACAGCTGAGGAAATAGCTCAATTTGAAAGCGCAACTAAAGCTGGTACTTTAGTTACACCAGCTGCATCCTTAACTGAAGCTACAAAAGCTACAAAACTTACAGCTGAAGAAATAGCTCAATATGAAAAAATGGTTAAAAATGGTACATCAACTACTGCAAGTACTGCCGCTACACCAACTGAAGCTGCAACAACTAAAAAATAATAGCTTAGAATGCTGGTTATACTAATAGTAATTGATTATAATTATTAATATAACCAGCATTTATTATTATAGATAAGGAGATCTTTATGAGATTGTTAATTGTGGAAGATGAAATCAGTATATTAGAAGCGCTTCAAAAAGGTCTAAAAAAGGATGGCTATGCAGTAGATGTGGCACCAGATGGAGATGAAGCTATAGAGCTTTTAAGTTTTAACACCTATGATTTAATTGTACTAGATATTAATTTACCTGGTGTAGATGGTTTCTCTATTCTAAAGGATTTAAGAAAAAATAACCCAGATACTAGAGTAATAATTGTATCTGCTAATAGAGAAATTGAAGATCGCATAAAAGGATTAGATTTAGGTGCTAATGATTATTTAGTTAAACCCTTTGATTTCCAAGAGTTAAAGGCAAGGATACGGAGTTTATTACGAAGAGAATTTGTTAGTAAACCTAATATCCTAAAGGAAGCAGGTCTTGAACTTAACTTGTCTACGCTTAAAATAAGTTTTGACGGAAAAGATATTCCGTTAACACTAAAGGAATATTCTATATTAAAATACTTGCTTCAAAATAAAGGAAGAGCCGTGAGTAGTGAGGAGTTATTTAATCATGTTTGGGATGATCATGCTGACCCTTTCACAAAGGTTATTAGGGTGCATATCTATTCCTTGAGGAAAAAATTGATAAGTGCTACAGGTAAAGAGGATATCATTACTACACTAAAAGGCGTTGGCTACCTATTTAGAGGTGTTCAAGATGAATAAACTAAATATCACACTTAAATGGAGGTTTACCCTATTAACAGTTCTTCTTATAACCCTATCCTGTGTTGCTATTGTAACATCTATGAATATTGATATTAGAAGAACAATTCCAACTAGTATTCTTGCTAGTAGCTCTACTGAAAATCTTAAGGTAAAAGAAAATGGAATCTCACCATCCCTACCAACTGACTCTATAGATAATAGTCAATCACTTACAGCAACCATTGTAACATCTGAAGCCACAATGACAAATGCTGTTTCTAGTATATATACGGGGTCTATCATAACTCTACTCATCATTATTTCTCTAGGAGGCATAAGTGCCTATCTTATCGCAGACAAGGCTTTAAAACCCGTACAGGTGCTAAATGAAAATATTAAAAATATTAGTGGAAATAATTTATTAGCCAACCTAGAGGTTCAAGGCCCACATGATGAAATTAAGGAGCTTAGCATTTCATTTAATCAAATGTTAGCAAAGCTTAATAATGCCTTTACCTCTCAAAAACGATTTAATGCCAGTGTAGCCCATGAACTTAAAACACCCTTAGCCGCCATGAAGATTAATATAGATGTATTAAATGATGGAGAACAAAAAACGGTAGAAGAGTATAAAGAAACGCTAGATATTGTAGAAAAATCAGTAGGTAAGATGAACAGCATGATAGAAACTCTTTTAGACTTAGTTAGAGAGGAAAATACTTCTTTAGATGACCAGGTTTATATGGTTATGATTATAGAGGATGTAGTTGAGGATTTAGCAATCATTGCAGAAACCAATCATATTGCGTTAGATTTTAAAATGCTTACCGCTGTTTCATCTATTAAAGGAAATGAAGTGCTCCTCTACAGAGCGATTTATAATGTAGTAGAAAATAGTATAAAATATAACAAGTTACATGGACAAGTTAGCATTAACTGCTACCAGGAGAAAGATACCATAAGGATTGAAATTAAGGATACAGGTAAAGGTATACCTATAGAGGAAATTAATAATATCTTTGAACCTTTTTATAGAGTGGATAGGTTTAATATAAGCTCAAGTAATGGCATGGGATTTGGCTTATCCTTAGCTAAGTCAACTATCACCATTCATGGCGGTGAGATTAAGGTTTATAGTGAACTGGATAAGGGAACTAGGGTTATAATCAGTTTACCTGTAATCTGACTCCATAGCAATATTATCATAAGTGGAGTCTTTGAAGCAAATGCCACGGGGTCATGAACAAATTGTAAGCACAATTTGTTCATGACCCCGTGGCATCCTTAGATTTTTCTTGCAATATGTGCTTATGTTATTGAAGTTACCTTATACAGTTACATCATTAGTTCCTTTTTCTTCCCATCCCGCAATCTGTTTTAATCTATCTATTATAGGAAGGTGTTGGGTGCATTCTTCTAGGCATTTGCCACACTTAACACATTCATTAGCAAATTTTTTATTACTCATAGAGTAATTCCAATATTCTAAGCCATAAACAGACTGAATCATTTCTTCATCGCTTTTCTTAAACATTTGCTTTTCATTGTAAAACAACATGTATCCTGGTATATTAATTCCTTTTGGACAAACTTTGCAATATCCACAGCCTGTACAAATCTCATTCATATTTTCTCCTAATATATTTCTTAACTTATTAATATCTTCTTTTGTAAAAGGCTTTGATTCATCAGCTATCCTGCAAGCTTCATCAATATCGTTCATGCTTCCAAACCCAACTAAAGTTATAGTAATTTCAGGACTAGATATGTTAAATCTCAAGGCTACTTCTGTGGCTGTTTCTCCGTCTTTTGTTAAAAAAGCCAATTCTTTTTCATGACTCGGAATAGAACCTCCACTTAAGGGATTCATTGCCACAACACCATATCCATTATTATAAGCATGAGTTACTCCCTTCCATCTATACGGGAAGTTCAATAAATTAATTCCCATGGTAACTCCTTCAAACTTATTTTCATCTAGCACCTTTATTACTTGCTCACCTGGTTGATGGGAGGAAAAAACAATATGATCTATCAAACCCTCCTCTTTACATTTAAGCAATCCCTCGTATTGCCCTCCTTTTTTCATGCACAACTCATAGTGCTCCATCTTTCTTATACACCAAACGTGATAAAAATGAATTTTAGGAACTCCTAATCTCTTTAAAGAGGTCTTTACAGCATTAACTGCCTTTTCTGCGGTATCATACACCTTAGGTTTTCCCTTAGTAGAAACAATAAAATCTAATTTTCCTTCTTTTATCATTTCTCTAAAAGCAACACCAAATATATCCTCACTTCTATCATCACAATATCCGGGTGCAGTATCAAAATAGTTTATTCCTTTACTATAGGCATATTTAATTAATTCTGCATTTTCCTCATTACTTTTACTTAAGTCAAATCTTAACCCTCCAAAGCCCACTACAGAAACTATTTTTTGAGTTTTTCCATATTCAGTGTACTTCATATCCATATCCCCCTTTTAAATATAAAACATAATTATATTACAATATTACTCTAAAATATTGCTCTCAATTTGTTTATTTCGATTATATATAGTAAATACATTATTTTTAAGTTATTATTAGCTAAAATAAGCGTAAATGGTTCCACTAATTTCCACGCAAAAAAAAGTTCTTGGAATCTCCTGTTATAATTAAGTTACGACAAAAAAAATAACTAAGGAGAAAACATGAATGTTAAACAACTGAATTATAACAAAATCCTCAACAATATACAAATCTTTAACTTACAACACCTCAATTCTATGAGGGATGGGTGAATACCTCATATTTCTTTATAAGTAATAAAATATAGCATCTAAATATAAATTGTTAAATACGACAATTATTGATAATAAATGATGTATTTCCTTGACAAAATATGACACATTCATATATAATTATAACAACAAAGAGTATAAACTAGACTTTGCAAAAGAAATAAACTATCAATATTTTCAATATATTCGGGGTGAGTTTAAATGAGATATGTACCAATTAAATATGTAAGAGAAGGCATGATTTTAGGTAAAACCTTGTATGGTAATAATGGAGAAGTTCTGTTAAAGAAAGAATCACCTATTCATCTGTCATATGTAAAAAGATTGATTTATTTAGGTTACTGTGGAATCTATATTAATGATGAACTATCTGAAGATATTACTGTAGCGGAGGTTATCAGTGAAGACTTAAAGATGAGAACGATAAAATCAATAAAAAATTTAATGAAGCCAAATAGAACAAAAAAGCAGGTACAATCTTCACTTAAAATTATTGAAATATTAATGGGAAATATTGTTGATGAGATATCAGGTAATGAGGATATCATGGTTAATATGATGGATTTAAGAGTAGCAAGCGAGTACACATTTTATCATTCCGTAAATGTTTGTATATTATCCATGGTATTAGGTGTAGCTCTTAAATTTAAAAAAGAAGATTTGTATTTATTAGGCACTGCCGCCTTATTACATGATATAGGTAAGATATATACCCCTAATGAAATATTAGATAAGCCTGCTAAATTAACTTATGAAGAGTTTGAAATAATAAAACAACATTCCCAAAATGGCTATAGCTATATAAAAGAAAATTTATATATCAATACTAAAGTTTATATGGGAATATATCAGCACCATGAAAATTATAATGGTACAGGATACCCCTTAAGTATAAAAGGGAAAAAGATATCTCTATTCGGACGTATAATAGCAATTGCTGATGTATATGATGCACTTGTATCTGATAGACCTTATAGAAAAGGTGTATTGCCCTCTGAAGCTATCGAGTACATTATGGGTGGTGGTGGTACTATGTTTGATCAGAGTTTAGTGAAGATTTTTTCTGATAAAATAGCACCTTATCCAATAGGTACCTGTGTAAAATTGAGTAATAATTTAATAGGAATAGTTGTTAAAAACTATTCCTGCTATTGTTTGAGACCCTCAGTAAAAATTTTACAGTCTGAGGATAAATTAGTATCACCTTACTTAATAAATCTTAAAGATTCAAACTATAATGTTACTATCGTAGACATGGTGGATTCATTGTTATATCAATGAACTAGAAAAAAGTCTTTGTAAATGGTAAGCAAGTGCAGTAATCCCAATTTAGTTTTCACAAAAGATTAACTTTTTTAAATTAAGTACCGCAAAAGGTTCGATAAGGACGGGTTGATATCGCAGGTAGTTTAGCGTAATCAGCCTGCTCCGGGGAGTGCGCGTAGGGGTCTTTCAGAACATCTAGAAGACGCTCCATCACGCTGTAGTCGCCTTGTTTCACTGTGGCTTCTAGTGCAGCTTCTACCTGGTGGTTACGAGGGATTAGCGCTGGATTTGAACTCCTCATAAGCTGATGCGAGGAGGCTTTCGGTTCTTTCTGTCTGCCTAGTCTCGCCTGCCACAGCTCATTCCAATGAACAAATTCTGTGGTGCAAAATAGGGCCATATCCAACCCTGTATCAAAAGTTAATGAGAGGAAGGTATTGGTATAGTCCGAATGATACTTCTGCATCAAACTGAGGAGACCTTCAATGAGGGCTTCATCCTGCATTTCCTCATTAAATATTCCTAGTTTTGCTCTCATTCCCGAGAGCCAATTAATGTGATACAACTTAGTAAAATCTGCAATTGCTTCCTGAGCTAGTTTAACAGCCTGGTCCTGATTAACATGTAGCAGCGGCAATAGGGTTTCAGCAAATCTCGCGAGATTCCACTCGGCAATATGGGGCTGATTGCCATAGGCATAGCGGCCTTGAATGTCAATGGAACTGAATACCGCCTTTGGGTCATAGGAATCCATGAAGGCACAAGGACCATAATCAATGGTTTCTCCACTAATGGCCATGTTGTCCGTGTTCATAACCCCGTGAATAAAGCCAACCAGTTGCCATTTGGCAATCAGCGTGGCCTGACGCTTAATTACTTCCCGAAGTAGAAAAAGATATTGGTTCCCACCCGCTAAAGCGTCTGGAAAATGTCTTTGCAATGTGTAATCAGCTAGAGTGCGGAGATCCAGAGCTGTTCCCCATTTTGAAGCATATTGAAAGGTTCCGACTCTGAGATGACTGGTAGCCACGCGAGTCATAATTGCACCAAGTTGCTCGGTTTCGCGGATTACTGTCTCACCAGTTATCACCACTGCAAGGCTGCGGGTGGTATCAATACCAAGCGCATGCATTGCTTCGCTAATGATGTATTCGCGTAGCATCGGTCCAAGTGCCGCTCGACCATCGCCTCCTCGGGAGTATGGTGTTTTACCTGAACCTTTCAGTTGAATATCAAACCTTTCGCCTGAAGGCGTGATATGTTCGCCAATAAGCATAGCCCTGCCATCCCCCAGCATAGTAAAGTGCCCGAATTGATGCCCTGCGTAAGCCTGTGCAAGAGGTAAAGTTCCTTTTGGAATCTGATTACCAGCAAGCACTGCTATGCCATCATTGCTTTGCAACTCATTGACGTTAAGCCCAAGGGATGATGACAAGGAATGATTGAAAATAATCAACTTCGGTGAGCATACTGGGTTTGGTTTGATTATGTTGAAAAATGCTTTTGGTAGACGAGCATAGCTGTTGTCTAAGTTCCATCCTATTTCTATTATTTCTTTTCTCTCTGTCATGGTATCTCCTTTTCTTCTTATATTTTTTTATATATTTTTTGTTTTACATAAATTAAATGTCATACCATTCTATGACTTCTTTGATTATCTACTTTCTATACCAACACAAGGTAGCCATTCTTAGTGTCTACTTCTATAAATTTATTATACCCTTTTTACATTGTAGAATGTCAAGAAATATACTTACACCTAAATTTCCGAACAATCTTTAAGCACTTTTACTGCAATTAACTTTAGTAACGGTATCTCTTGCTGTATTACATAGTCACTTTGTTCAGGAATTGCTAAATAATCATCTGTATCTCCCTTAGCATGGGCAATAGCACACCTGTAATAGTATATCCTTTCTGCCAATTTCCCTATAATTTTTTCATCAGATTTAGATAAATCAATATTTAAGCTTGCTACTGAACAACTTGTGTATTGTCCCATTCGTTCTTGATTTTCATTAATCCAACCCTTTATTTCAGTTATATCTAATCCCCTTTTTAAAACTAATTTTAATGATTCTCGTTCACTTAACGTACTTACATATTTTTTTAGAATTTTTTTTAATTCTCTATGATTTATAGTTTCAGTTGTAATATAATCCCCAGATTTTATCTCATCAATTATTTTATAATTTTGTGCACGATTAAAGAAATATTCGAGAACTTGATAATAACTTAAATATTTCATTCTTATATCCTCAGTTCCTATACCATTATTAAAGTACATTAATGGTTCTGATTCATATTCATTTTCATGAACTTGTAACCCATATAGTCCATCATTTCCCTTATCTCTTAATTCTTTATCTAATTTTACTACCTTAAAATTTAATTCTAATTCCATAGAACATTTTAGTAATATCTCATTAACCTTATGTTCTATTTGCTCTATAGACATTTTATCAACATTAATCAATTGTATAGCCATATACTCTTCTTGGCATGGTACTGTATGATTTATTCCTCCAAAATCATCCTCAAATACAAAGTAATCATACAAAACTGACCAGATTAGATCACTTTTTATACCAATACACCCAATTGCTTCTTTACCATCATATAGATTTACTGCACCAATATCTAAATAATCAACAAAACCTTTAATTATTTTCTTTTTGGTACCAAGATCACTAGCTACAACTAAACATTCGTAATAATTTGCAATTTTAATAGCATTATTACCAACTTTAAAAAAGACATTATAAAACATTGGTGAACATATCCCCCGTAATTCTCTCCAATCATCTCCTTCTTTAAGATTATTTACAGCCGCCTTAAAATATCCTAGCTGTGCTTTAAGCATCTCTCTAAATGTATCTCCTAATTCTATGATTTTACCTGCAATATTAACTTCATCTACGCTATCTAATGATAATCCTATTACCCATTCTTTTAATGCCTGTACATTTACTAATCGATCCCCATACATTGACATATTTCAACCTCCTAAAATATTTTATCTTTCATATACCAAACATAAAAAATGATTCTACTCTTATTATTAAATAAAATATCGAATAACACTATTAATAAATTTATTAACGATGTGATCCTTCATGTGATTATCAAGAAAAACTTAATGATAAATTAATTGATAATTAATCACTTAACCTAACTTCAAATCATTTTCATCTAAATCAGTTTCACTCTTGTCATGGATTATTCTCATCACAGTTCTTGCAATAGGCTGTACAATAAGCAGTTCCAAAAATATAACTACACAAAAGTTTCGTGGCCAGTTAATTGGGAACTCTTTAATGACTTCCAGACTGAACCCACTTGCTAAAACTCCTCCCACATTTGTCATAATAATGGACATACCAATAACGGTAAAAAATGTCCTAAACAGAATATGAGAATTCAAACTATCTGTTGGTGAACTAAAAACATTCACTAGTTTATCAGCTACCTTGCCCACAATATACTTTTCAAGTATCATTGCAATTATAAAAACTATTGGAAATGCTTTTAATGCTGTAACTATAGCTTCTCCTGAAACTCCACCCATGTTAATAGAAATATTCATGGTTGCCATGAATATACAAGTCAATGTACATATAACACCCCCATAAATCAATCCTTCTTTTTCATTTCTAGGCATACATTTTTCCATAATTTCCTCCTTAGTTTTATTTAAATCAAAAAAATGCCTTGTACCGACGACAAGTGATCTGACCGTCGGTACAACGCATTGACTTTACTAGTGTAGCATAATATTTTCATTCATGTAATACCCTAATTTTATTTTTTAGATTTTGTTAAGATTACACATTATTTAACTGTTTTTGTTAATGGCAGATTGTATTTTTCTCTGATTAGATTTTCTATTTCAAGAGTAAAAAATAAAAGCCCTGAATTCAAGACTTTTATTTTTCACAACTATTCTATTTTATAAGTGTTAAAGCATTTAAAAGACTTAAAAGTCTAGTTGCTAAAGTAGTTAACTTTGTGTTTTTTTCTGTATACTTTTGAAACACATTATCTAATCTTTCATTCAGTTTATCTAAGTAAGTTTTCTCTACAGGTACTACAGGTACTGTAGGCTCAACTATGGGTACTACAGGTGCTACAACAACACTAACTGGTACAACTGGTGAAACTACTGGTTTTACTAAAGCTTTCTTAGTAGTTGCATCTTTTACAGCTAATAAAACTGAATCAGCTTCAGTTTTTACTAATGGATCTAATACTACCTTGGTATCTTCAATTCTCTTTAATTCTACCTTAACTGCCTCTGCATTTTTAATAATTGTAGTTTTCAAAACTTTATTAGCATCTTTAACTGTTGCTATTTTATCTCTTTTAACTTTTAAAGCTGCTTTATCTTCTACACTAATAACTGGCTTAATTTTGTCGTATTTATGTTCTTTTCCCTTTTTGAAGTCTTTGTGATTCTTATTAAAGTTTTTCTTATCTTCATGATTTTTAAGGAATTTCGCATCCCATTGCTGAGTTTTTGCATCTTTGAAATTTATTTTCTGTGCTACAGAAGTTGGTTTTCCACCGTTCTTAGTTTTATTTTGTTCACAAGCATAAACTCCAGATGATACACCGATTGATAATGTTAAAGCGAGTACAAATAAACTTAATTTTGCATTTTTCATGTTAATTCCTCCTCATATTGTTCTTATGTAGATAACAATTATTGATCATTATCCCATATTTATCTTTTCACTTTTATATACGATACATGATGTAATTTATTAAAGGGTTTTTTGATTTTACTTAAAGTTTATTTTATTTTTGTTAAAGTGCTAATTCAATGATATAGACCATAGGAACAAAATTTATTAATGTTTTGTATAATTAAATAAGGACAAAACAGTATTTAATTACGTATAGCTTATAAATAGATATTTGAAAAGGTGGTAGGTCCCAGGTCTATTCTCTACATTAACATTTACTAAGGCAACATGATATTTATTAAATATGCCACATACCATGTGGGTGGCAATGTTAAGGAGTGAATTTTATGAAAAAAATACTTTCTTTTGCGGTATGCATTGTAGTAATAGCAAATCTTGTAGCTTGCAATAGCGATGCCAAAAGTACTGCTGTAAAAGCCCCTGTTGATTCTAAAAGTATTTCATTTGACGGCTATGATAGTAGCAATGCTACTGTAAAAACCACTATCTATCCTAAAAGTATTTCATTTGATGACTACGATAGTCGCAGTGAAGTTATGGAGGAAAATTCAATAGATGAAAGCTATAAAAAGGCACTAAATAAATTTTCCTTTAGCTCGGCCTCAAAAATTCTAAGTGGCCAGTCTAAAAATATTAGCTACTCACCTACCAGTCTCTATATGACATTATCACTTGCAAGCATAGGGGCAAATGGTGTAACACAAGATGAAATATTTTCTGTTCTTGGTGCAAGTGGAAAAGGAATAAATTATTTATCTGAGCAAAACAGCAAGCTTTTCAGACTTATGTATTCTGATAATAAGATAGGGAAGCTTAAAATTGCAAATTCACTATGGCTTGAAAAAAACATTAGCTTCAAAAATACTTTTATAGACAATGCGGTTCGAAACTTTTATGCATCTATCTACAATGTTGATTTTTCTGATGATAACTCAGCGAAACTTATGAGTAAATGGGTTTCTGAAAATACAAACGGTATACTGTCACCAAAGATGAGTATTGATAAAAATCAAATCATGTCCATTATCAACACCATATATTTCAAGGACGAATGGGTTGACCTCTTCGATGAAAATAATACAAAGCCCGATACCTTTTATTTTTCAGATGGTGGCGAAATAAAAGGTGATTTTATGAACAGAACATATGCAGCTCATAGCTATGTAAAGGGAGATGGTTTCACAAGCGCCTCTCTCGGTCTAAAGAATTCTAGCAGCATGATGTTTATTCTTCCTGATAAAGGTATGAGTGTTGATGATCTGCTTTCTACCCCGGAGAAAACAGCCTTGCTTTTCGATGAGAAGGAGATTAAAAGTGGGAAGGTAATATTTCAAATACCAAAGTTCTCATTTGGTAACAGCCTTGATTTAAATAACACACTTAAGATTATGGGAATAAAATCGGCATTTCAGCCTGAGGCTGATTTTTCGGGTATTAGTCAAGGTGCAGCCTTTATCTCAAATATTAAACAGCAAACACACATCGCTATTGATGAAAAAGGAGTTGAAGCTACTGCATTTACGAAAATTGATTATGATGGGTCAGCAGCACCAAAAGAAAATGTAGCAAAAATGATTTTAGACAGACCCTTTATTTTTGTAATTAAATCTGCTAATGACATGATCCTCTTTATTGGTGTAGTTAATAATCCGTCCATAAATTGAAAGAGCAGACTTGAAATTAAAATTTCAAGTCTGCTCTTTATTATTAAACCAGCTTATATAGTGTAAACATATAAAAACCCATTCATATATTAATCTATAATACTATATTTTATGGAGGAAACAGCTATGTATATAAATAAAAATACGATTAGTGAGGGGTTACCCTATTACACTTATGGTTATCGATGAGGTTGCGGTCCAAAGGTCAGTGAACCTTCAGAAAAAGGACCTTTATATTGGAACCCACCTAGTTATATTCCTAGTATATATAAAGCAAAAGCTCTTGGTTTCACAAAAACACCTGGTACAAATATTCTTAGCCAATCAACAATTAACCCCTGCATGAAAAAATATATGTATATTTGGTTAAATAATGGTACAGAATTTTGGTCCGTACCTATATTAGTAAGAAATAATTATATACATGTATGGATTTGGAACAAAGTTAAATGGACGTATCATAGATTAATTATAGATAATATTGATTGCTTTATATGCTACTGACCTATTTCTCCATTTTACTAAATTCCCAATCATGTAATATATCCCAATATAGATAATATTCATAAAAAGTTCATAAAACTCTGATACATTTACTATATGAGTTATAAATTCTAAACAAATGAAGGAGATGAACTGATGAAGAATTCCCTGAGAAGTATAGCAATTGTAATAACTTTAATTATTACTTTAAATGGAACTGCCTTAGCGGCTCCAACGAATAATAAGCTAAGACAGCAAAAGGATTCACTAACTAGAATTCAAGAACAAAGAGAAGAAATCGAAATGAAAATAGAAGAATTCGATAACGAAATTCAAAAAACCATGGCTAAAACAGAAGAGAATAAAATCAAGATATCTGAAACTGAAAAGGCAATAGAAAAAGCTTCAGCGGAGGTTAAACAGGTTGAAAAAGAAGCTCAAAAGGAACAAGAATTATTTAATAGTAGGATGAGAGTTATGTACATAAACGGATTTGATAGTTATACCAGTATAATACTTGAATCAGAGAGCTTTGGAGACTTTATATCAAGGGTAGAAAACATAAAGACCGTTATAGATTTTGATAAAAAGGTAGCGGATGAATTTGAAGCCACAAAAGAAGAATTAGATAAAAAGCAGCAAAATTTAAGTAAGACAAAAGATGTATTACTGAGTTTACATACAGAAAATAAGCAAAAGTTGGACAAGTTAATTGTCACTAAAAAGTCGCAAGATAAGTTGTTGACTGAGCTAAATAGTAAGGAAAACCTTCTTGTAGGACGTACGTCTCAACTATCAGTAAATAAAAGCATAACAAAAATAAATGGAATAAGAAAATCAGCACCTAAAAATACGCCTTCACGAGGTTCGGCTACTATATCAGAAAATGCTATTATAGCCTACGCTTCTAACTTTCTTGGCACACCATATTTATGGGGTGGTACAACACCTTCTGGCTTTGATTGCTCAGGATTTACGCAATACGTGTACGCTCATTTTGGAATATCAATAGGAAGAGCCACCTTTAATCAGATAAATGATGGTGTACAAGTATCTAAGGACAACCTTCAAACTGGAGATTTGGTGTTCTTTGGAACCTCTGCAAATCCCCATCACGTCGGTATTTACATTGGGGATAATAATTATATACATGCTCCACGTACAGGAGATGTGATTAAAATATCACCTATGTCAAGATCAGGTTTTTTAACAGGTAGAAGGGTAAAGTAAAAAGTACATATTGTTAGAATCATAATTTAAATGTTTGTTTAATTCACTTTAATAACTTCTTAAGGCACATTGAAATAAATCACAAGTCAGTATACTAGCAATTTGACTTGTGATTTATTTCAATGTGCCTAAATAATTATAATATGCTAAGTATCCTTAACCATCTCATCTTTACATAAATATTAAAATATAACTCTTCTCTAAACTTCTTAAGATATTCAGTTTTTATTTACTAAAATTTTTAATTAACATATAAACTCCAATAGCGATAAAGATAATAGGTATCATTAAACTTGTATTTATCCAATAGAAAATATTACCAACTAGCATAATGGTAAATGCTAGTACCGAAATAGTAGTTAAAATAAATACTGGAACAAGTATTCCACGCTTTCTCCCACCAAACAAATATAGCTGATATAATCCTATAGCAACAGCTAATGGGTATACAGGCCAAGTATATTGCGCAAATTTCCAGTTAGTAAAGGTTTCAAAGAAAAATAATATCCCTATTGTTGTAAGAATTCCTCCTGGTACTAGTAACCCTGGTTCTTTTCTTCTTGAAAAATATCTTTCTTCAAAGGTAAGCCCAGGAATAAGAACAAAAGTAGGCCACAACTGACTAATTGTAAACAAACGAATGTTTAAAATATTACTTACAATTGACCCTACTCCTATAAAAATTAGAATTATTCCCAAAAAATAATTTTTACCCCTCATATAATTCCCCCAATATTTTAATTTTTTCAGATAAATGATAATTATTTCACCCTTATTTTACCACAAACACGTTATCAAGATATAGTATATCTGATAAATTAATTATTTAGAAACGGAATATAGTAGTTGTATTTTATTATTACCTTATCGCCTAAATTCAGCACTTCTACCCTTATTAATAGATAAATATTATTAATATATATATAAGTGGAAAATTTGACTTATCTTTGAAATCCAACTACAATTCAAGTAATAGAATAAAAAAAATACCATTTACTCTCACTTACTAGATCTAGTGTTCCAAATAATACCATGGGGAAGTTTGAGCGGCTAAGCAGGTAGGTAATCTTTAAAATGGGGGCTCTGTTATGAAAGTAGAAGTTTTTAATGCACATAACAAATATATGATTTTAAAACATGCTTTGAAAGAAAATAACGTTTCACAGACATGTGAATTGTTTGGAATTTCAAGAACGACATATTACAATTGGAACAGGGCTTATGAAAAGCATGGCATGTTGGGCCTTGAAATCAAGGAGCCTAAAAAGCCTAAAATGCCAAATAAAGCGAATAGAAGCATTGAAGATGAAATTTTATCGCATGTACAGAGATTCCCTACAGATGGACCCAAAAGAATTTACTATGACCTAAGAGTGGAAGGGTTTAATATTGGGGAATCAGGCATTTACAATGTCTTAAAGAGGTACAATCTGTCAACGAAAGTTAAGCGGATTGATTATTCTAAGAACAAAGGGATTTATGTAAGCGAAAAACAAAAGAATAAAAAATTAGCGCTGTGTTTTGAAAATACTAAAGAATCTTATCCAGGATATGTGGTGATTCAACGAATCGATTTTTTAGGTACATATGACGGTATTGGTAAAATATATCAATACAGTCTTTATGACACCTATTCAAAATGGGGTGTTGTGAAACTATATAATAAAAAGCAAGATATTGATATTTGGTACTATTTTGAACTCAAACTGGTCTACTTGATGAAGACCTTTAATATAAACATTGAGAATTTAATTACTGCAAAAACAAAAGAATTTGTACCCTATTTTATTAAAGGAGACAAGTATAAGGAGATTATAGAAAATTCCCACATCAACCATAGGTTCATTGCCCTTGAAAAAAATACTATTCTTGATGTTATGAGTGACTTTAATGAGCTCTTAGTCAAAGATTTTTATAACAAAATTGGAACTGACAAGACCCTTAACTCCTTTATTAAGGTTGAACGTGCACTTCACAAATTTTTAAGGCATTACAATTTCTCAAGAGTAATCTCAAGTGGTTGTAATTCAGGAAAGGTACCGGCTAAAGTTATCCTAGATATAGCTATCCAAAATAATTTAGATTTAGATACGTTGCCACTCTGGATTTTGGCTTTGCTTACCCCGCTTAAAGAAGGTGATCGAGTTGAATAAAATGGACCATAAGATTGCTATTATTGGCGGAGGACTTTCTGGGCTAGCAATAGCCGCGGGTTTACAAAGAAAAGGGTATAAAAATGTTACTGTTTTTGAAAGAGACAATCGACTAGGGGGCAAATTGCATACGATCTGCTATAAAGGTAAGTCATATGAATTCGGTGCTCTTTTTAGTATGCCTTCTCAGAAGCATCTAAAATCACTTATGAAAACCTTTAATATCAAAATTGATGGCCCCAGGATATCGCGTGTTAATTATGATACAAATGGCAATAAAATCATGCAAATACCAAAAGATGCCTTAGGCGATTTTGTTAAAGAACTCGATAGACTTCCTGATGTTTTAGCGGAGTATAAATCCCTAGAAAAAGTTAACATCCATAACATAGAGGCTCCACTTATGCTTCCATTTTCAAAGTGGTGTGATATAAATCAGTTAAAGATTTTAAAAACAGTTTATGCGCATTATTTCACCAGTTACGGATTGGGTGATATTGAGGCTGTGCCAGCACTTTATGTTCTGAGGATATTGAATTATGATAATTTAATGTCTTTTATGGAATTGCCTGAACTTTGTATGTGGAAAGAGGGTGTTTCTGTGCTAACTGAATGCTTAAGGCAGAGAATCAAAGATATTAGGTTGACGCAAAACGTAACAAAGATTTCACTGTCAAATCATGAGAAATTATGTGTTCACACGGATTTTGAGGTACTTGAATTCGATGGCGTAGTAATCACAGCCCCTTTAACCCAATTTTCGGATTTTTATGCTGCGGATTATGAAATGAAACAATTTTTAAGCTCTATAAAATATCAAAATTATAATGTTTACGCTTTTATAGTGGATAAGGTGCCAAAAGGATGCGGTTGCGTGCTCGAAAACTTATCTTTAAAAAAGAGAGGCCATATCATGATCTGGTGCTCACGGTGGGATTCAGTAAGTGGTGAAGAGATGGTTATGGTTTATGCTTATAACAATCCTGAAAATTCTAAAGCTGCCTCTCTAAAAGTTATTGAAAGTGATTTATTGAAATTAGGCATTCAGAATCCAAGGCTCTATCAGTTTAAGCGCTGGCAACAGTGTCCACATGTAGATACCAGTGTTCTGCAAAAGGGATTCTATGAAAAAATAGAAGCGATGCAAGGAAAAAATAACATTTTTTTAGCGGGTGAAATCATGAGTACCGTGTCAATGGAAAACAGTATTCAGTATTCAGAGTATTTAATTAATAAATATTTTTAATAAAATTAAGTGTTGCTTAGATGATTTTGAATCATTTAAGCAAATTTTTTATTTTCAAGTACAGTTTACACTTATATGTATAATAATCTTTCTCATGAGCATTAAACACATCATTTATCCCATTTTCAATATGTAAACTTTACTCGAAATAGAAAGTCGACAAACGTTGAAATTACAAGTGTGTTATTTTTTTGACAATAATATTGTTTTTAAATATACTTAAGATAGCAAAAGTATAACAATATAACGAGGGCGCTAGGTATCACTAAGCTATTGTAAACGTTTTTTTGCTTTACAAAAAATAAAAATAAAATTTAGTACGCAATAAGGGGGCCCACGTATGGTAAAAGAAAGAGTATTAGACCTTGCGAATAAAATTAGTAGGACAAAGCGTGGTTCAAAATCAGAAATTACACCAGAGCATCCGGAATATAAAGTTCTGGAACCTGTTGTTACAGAAGAAATGGCAGCTGTAGCACTTTGTCTTGAATTACGTAAACCGAAGAGTGCAGAGGAAGTTGCTACGCTCTGTGGTAAATCTGTAGAGGAAACCAAAATACTCTTATGGGAATTGGCCGTTGCCGGTGCTTGCCTGGTTGGTGATAAAGACGGCGTTGATAAATACTGGCTTGAGATTTGGGTTCCGGGCCACATGGAATTAATAGTTAACCACCCACATAGGGAAAACGTTAAAAACTTTAAGCAAATTGGCGAAGCTTTTGATACATACGGAAAAAGAAGAGCCCCTATTGCGGCAGGTATTTTCCCTGTAGGAAAAGGACCCATGCGTGTAATCCCTATCGAAAGATCCATTGAAGGGGAAACCAGAAGAGCATCCTATGAGGAAATTTCCAAATATCTCAATGAAAATACTATTTTCTCAGTTTCCAATTGTTCTTGCCGTACTTCAAGAGAAGCTATGGGAGAAGGTTGCGGTCACTTGAAGGAAGATATGTGTATTCAGCTGGGCGATGCTGCGGAATTCTATATCCGTACAAGCAGAGGCCGAAAGATTACTCGCAAGGAAGCTTTTGAGATTATTAGAAAAGCCGAAGAAAATGGTTTGATGCATCAAATACCGAATACAGATGGTCCAGGAAAAACTCACGCCATTTGTAACTGCTGCGGTTGTTCCTGTTTAGCTGTGAGAAATGCCTCAATGTTCTTGAACAACGATTTTGTGCGTTCAAATTATGTTTCACAAGTCGATAAAGACAAATGTGTTGCTTGTGGAGAATGTGTTACGGTTTGCCCTGTTAATTCATTGAAATTAGGTCAAAAATTATGTACTAAAACACCAATAATTGAGGAGAAAAGAGTGGACTTCCCATCTAATACGGAGTGGGGTCCAGACAAATGGAATGTGGATTATCGTACCAATAGAGAAAATGTTGTTGAAACCGGTACAAGTCCTTGTAAAACAGAGTGTCCAGCTCATATTTCTGTTCAAGGTTATATTAAGCTTGCTTCTCAAGGGAAATATAGAGAAGCGCTTGAACTTATCAAGCACGAAAATCCATTTCCAGCAGTATGCGGACGTATATGTCCAAGAAAATGTGAGTCCGCCTGTACAAGAGGTGATATTGATGATGCGGTTGCTGTGGATGAAATCAAAAAATTCATTGCGCAGCAAGAGTTACACATGGAGAATCGCTATATACCAAAATTGAGACATGAATACGGGAAAAAAATTGCCATTATCGGTGCTGGTCCATCAGGTCTGTCTTGTGCTTTCTACTTAGCCATTGACGGTTATAAGGTAACGGTGTTTGAAAAACAAAAGGCACTTGGTGGAATGCTTACACTTGGAATCCCATCTTATAGATTGGAAAAAGAAGTAATTAATGCAGAAATTGATATTTTGAGAGAACTTGACGTTGAGTTTAAGACTGGTGTTGAAGTAGGTAAAGATATCAGCCTTAAAGAACTTAGAAATAAGGGATATGAAGCATTCTATCTTGCAATCGGTGCTCAGGCAGGTAGAAACCTGGGTATACAAGATGAAGATGCAGAAGGCGTTATTACAGGTGTTGAGTTTCTGCGAGATGTAAATTTGGGTAATGATATAAAACTTGAAGGAAACGTAGTTGTAATTGGTGGCGGTAATGTTGCCATTGACGTTGCAAGGACAGCCACAAGAGTTGGCTCCTCAAAAGTTGATATGTTCTGTCTTGAAAGCCGAAAAGAAATGCCAGCGCTTGATGAAGAAATTGAAGATGCATTGTCAGAAGATATTGGTATCAACAATTCTTGGGGTCCAAAACGAATTCTAAAGGAAAATGGACGTGTATGCGGTATAGAATTCAAAAAATGTCTTTCAGTCTTCGATAAAAGTGGAAAGTTTAATCCTATATTTGATGAAAATCAAACTGTGATTGTTAAGGCAAATCATGTTCTGATTTCAGTAGGTCAAGGAATAGACCTGGGCAAACTGCTGGAAAACAGCAAAATAGAATTAAATCCAAACAAGACCATCCAGGCAGATTCCTTTACGCTGCAGACAGGAGAGCCAGATGTATTTGCAGGTGGTGATGCAATGACAGGTCCTAAGTTTGCTATCGATGCTATTGCTATGGGTAAAGAAGCTTCAATTTCAATCCATCGTTATGTTCAACCAGGTCAGAGCTTAATTATCGGTCGTGACAGGAGAGATTATCATTCACTTGATAAAGAAAACTTAACTCTTGAAAGCTATGATCGTATGCCACGTCAAAGAGCACTTCCTGTGGATGGAAAGAAATCAAGAGAAACCTTTAAAGATTTACGAACTACATTTACAGAAGATCAAATAAAGAAGGAAGCAGAACGTTGCCTTGGCTGCGGTGCTACAATTAGAGATGAATACATGTGTATAGGCTGCGGTGCATGTACAACCAGATGTAAGTTCGACGCTATTTCACTTGTCAGAAAATATGACGCGGAAGGCGTACCGCTTGAAAAGCTTAAACCGTTAATTGTTAAAAATATGATTGTGCGTAAAGGTAGAATCTTTGTCCATAAGGTTACAAAGGCTTTACACAAGTAGAAATCATTACTTGTTAAAATGAGACTCAGAAGCTGTATCAGAAAGACCTATTTTGGTTGTTATCCTGACGAAAATAGGTCTTTTAGCTACACCAAAATTTATACGTATTATACAAAGCTATCAGATTATATTATAGAAGTCATAAATTCCATCACTCTTATTTTTGAATCATTTTATAATTTCATCAATCCTTTTCAACAGCTTATCCTCTTGGTTTTTCACAACGCCAATTAGTGGTGCCCCGATTATATTTCCATTGCCGTCGACAATATAGGTGGTTGGGTAACCTGTAATTTCGCTGATAAAATCCTTATAAAAGGGGCTTTTCATATTGGGAATAATATTTGTAAAAGTAACACCTTTTTCCTTTAATATGTTTTTAGAAAGGGCTAGCGCTTCCTTGCTATCACCTGAACTTGGGTTAATTGCTATTAAATTAATTTTTTCTTTTTTGAACTTTTGATAATACTCCTCTAATTCGGGCATTTCTGCGATACAGCTACCACAGCCATTTGTCCAGAAATTTACAATAGTTACATCATAATCCTTAAACATTTTATTTGTGACGGTGTTACCATTAAAATCTGTTGCTTCGAACTCTGGAAATGGATTGATAGTTGGGGTGATTTCATTACTACCGCAAGCGGTGAATGATAATATACATATAGCGGACAATACAATACTAATAAGTTTTTTCAATTTCATTTTTCCTGTTACCTTTCTTTAAAATTATATTTTTACCTATAGCATGATAAGAGCAGGTGCTAATACAATCACCACATCTTATGCACTCACTATGATTGGGGGTTTTGTAAACCTCAACATCCATTTTACATACCTTTGCACAAGCACCACAGCTTGTACATTTGTTTTTGTCTATAGTATATCCATAAAATGATAGTTTGTTAAATAAGGCATAAAACGCACCAAGAGGACAAATCCATTTGCAAAAGGGACGATAGAAAAACACAGATAGTGTAACAATTCCTATGAGTATACAGCTTTTCCATATGAAAAGCCAGCCCAGAGCCGCACGAATTCCACTGTCTGCTATTGCAAGAGGTATTGCTCCCTCTAAAATCCCGGCAGGACATAGCCACTTGCAAAACCATGGGTCGCCCATTCCCACCTCATTTAGTATTGTCATCGGCAATACTATTACAAATAAGGCAAGTACCACATATTTAAGGTATGTAAGTAGCTTTAAATTTTTAGTACTGAATTTTCTTGAAGGTATCTTGTGGAGTAATTCTTGAAACCAACCAAAAGGGCATAGAAAGCCACAAACAAATCTGCCAAGCAATACGCCAAATAAAATCATGGTTCCTATTATGTAATAAGAAAACTTAAACTTTGATGAACCTATCACAGCTTGCAAAGATCCTATGGGACAAGAGCCTACTGCACCGGGACAGGAATAGCAATTAAGTCCGGGTGCGCAGATGCTTTTAAGACTACCTTTGTATATTTTTCCTGTAAAGAATCCTGTTATATGTGCGTTTTGGAGGAAAGTGGCCAGGGCTTGTATTTCCCACCTATTGTTATTATTAGCCAATTCCAACACACTCCAAACATAGGTTAATAGCTTTAGCAAACACCTCTTGTACTTCTCCACGAAAAGTACCTACACCTATAAACCCCAGTGCTATGAACAAAATGATTGTGGAATATCTATTTCTCATTACTTAAACCCTCTGCATATGAGTTTAGACTATCGGTATCGTCTTTATAACTCCATGCAGTGTAAAATCCACCATCTTTTGTCCAAACAGAAGAATAATCTGTTTTTAAAATATCGGCATATCCCTTCAAGGATTTTTTCATTTCCTCATTGTATACAATAACAGGGAATTTTACACCTTTTAATCGTTCCTTAGCCCCATCTAAATCCTCATCCAAGACTACACCTAAAATAGGAATATCATATTTTACAAATTTGTCATAAACAGAGTTAAGGATTTTAATCTGCTCAGTAGCCTTATCGGATTTGGAGTTGAAAAAGGCAACATGCATTTTACCAGCTATAACATTTTTAGGCGCAGGGGTACCATCAAGATAGGTTGTTTGAAATGGCGTAAACAGATGAATTTTGGAGAGTGAAGGTATGGGTTTATAGTTTTTTTCAATCCATTCATCATTAATCCATCCCTTTGATTTGGCGTCTGCTACCGTTATAGTTCCATTTTCTAAAGCTGCCTTGATTTTTTTCTCTGATGGCTTTGGACTACAGCCTACAAGAGTAAATATAAGTACTAAAGATAATATACCTGCTACATTTTTTTTAAATTTCATATTCATAACCTCCTTTTTCCTATTATGTCATTATCAACATAAAATCCGTGTTAAGAAAAAAAGAGTGCAGGACTTTAAGCCTGCACTCCCCAAAATTCATAATATTGTTTTAAAGCAGCTACCTCCATTTTTATTGGACCTAACCGTAATTTCACCATTATGCTTATCAATTATGGTTTTCACCATAGAAAGTCCAAGTCCAGCTCCACCCATTTGACGAGAACGTGATTTATCAACTCGAAAAAAAGGTTCGAATATGGTTTTCTGCATATCCTGTGGTATACCTATACCTGTATCGGAGATTTCTACAATACTTTTTTCGCCCCCAAAAATTATAGATATGTCAATCTGTCCATTAGCATTATTATACTTTATAGCATTTTCAATAAGATTATAAAAGGCACGATATAGCAAATCATAATTACCCAAAACGATTCGGTCATAACTAGGGAGTTTAATTCGGATGCTTTTAGCCTTTGAAAGTAAAGATAAATCACTTGCCACATCATCTAACAAATTTTTTAGTGAAATCTCTTCGTTTAATTCTAAATCTTCCATATTAGTCATATCCAATAGATTTTTAACAAGTGCTATTAAACGATTGGTGTGATTACCAATAACCTCAATAAGAGATTCGTATTCCTCTGATGTATGACTTTTTTTCTTTTTAAATACCTCTACCTTTGTCTGCAATACTGCAAGTGGAGTACGTAGTTCGTGTGCAGCACTCTGGGAAAATCGCTGCTGCATTAAAAAAGATTCATTCAGCTTATGCATCATTCCATTAAAAGACAGTGTTAAATCAGAAATCTCGTCCTTTGCCTTTGGAATTTCAATATCCTCTGATAGATTAAGTACATTTCTTTTTTTTATCTGACAGCTTAATTCATTAACAGGCTTAAGTGCTTTTCCGGAAATATAATAGGTCAATGCACCACCCAGTGAAATAATGAGCATCATATAAAAAGTACTTTCCAAGCGAAACCCTTTTCTTGCACTTTGAGAAATAGTTGATGCTGGTGGTGGAATAGAAAGTGCAGTGTCATTTAATGGGGATGGAATTTTTTCTTCAACCGTGGATTTTGCTGGTGTCATAGACGTCGCTTCTATCATATCAACCATTCTGAATGCCGATAGATTTAGTATTAAAGTAAGCCCCACACAGCAAATGGTTAAAAGTAATATTGTTAAAAAGGTAAGCCTTAATCTAAGTGGCACTTTTTTCATCACTATTTATACCTCCTCTTGACGGATAAAGTAACCCTCGCCTATCTTTGTTTGTATGATATCATAGGTAAGTTCTGCTTTTAGCTTTTTTCTAAGGGAAGCTATGTGAACACGGACAGAGTTACTAAAGCTATCTGCATTTGAGTCCCAGATGTGCTCTATAAGCTCTTCCTGGCTGATTACTCTTTCCTTGTTTAAAAGGAAATACTCAAGTAATGCAAACTCTTTTCGTGTGAGAAGAAGTTCATTTTCCTTAGTATAAGCTATGCGTTTTACAGTATCAAGGGATAGATTGCCCAAGGTTAAAATTGAATCCTCCTGCACAAATTTTCTACGGAGTAGATTCCTTATTCTTGCCTCTAATTCCTCAAAGTGAAATGGTTTTGCAAGATAGTCATTGGCTCCTAAATCAAGTCCTAAAACCTTATCAGCTACACGCCCTCTTGCAGATAAAATCAATACCTTAATATCCTTGCTTTGCTTTCTAACTTCAGTTAATAAATCTAATCCGTCCATTTTGGGCAGATTTAAGTCAAGTATAAGCAAGTCATAGCTTTCTGATGTTACAAGGTCGAAAGCTGCCTCACCATCATGACAGGTATCAACTGCATATCCATCTATTCTAAGCCCCTCTGCAATAGAGTCACATAAATCTATTTCATCTTCTACTATTAAAATTCGCATTAAAATCACCTCAATTAAAATAATAACATAATAACATAATATTTGTGTTAAGAAAATTTTTTTTATCTTAACACGAATTTTATGTCATATAGGATACAATGGGCACATCAAAACAAAAGCGAGGTAAAAATTTATGAAAAAATTTATAATTATTAAAAAAAATCCATTGGTAATTAAGGGGAGATTAGAATGTTTGAAATAAAAAATATATCAAAAAAATATAATGATGACTACGCACTAAACAGTGTAACCCTTGAAATTGGAAAGGGACTAAACTTTATTATCGGCGCATCGGGAAGTGGCAAAACTACTTTGCTTAAAATTATAAGTGGTATGGAGCAGGAGTTTGATGGTCAGGTGTCTTATAACAATAAAGACATCAAGACCCTTACAAACAGCGAGAAAAGTTATTTTTACAACAGTGTCTTTGGTTTTGTTTGGCAGGATTTCAATCTTATTGAGGATTTAACTGTTTTAGAAAATATCAAGCTGCCCCAATATCTTAAAGATACGCAAAATCAAAGGGAAATAATTAAAATTATGAAGGATTTAAAAATCAGCGAGCTTATCAATCAAAAGGTAAAAAATCTTTCGGGAGGGCAAAAACAGCGTGTTGCTATTGCAAGGGAGCTTGTGAAAAATCCTGATGTTATCATTGCAGACGAGCCTACCAGTGCATTAGATGAGAAATCCACAAAAGTCACAATGGACATTCTACGAGAAATTGCAAAAGTAAAAACTGTTATTATTGTAACCCATGACACCTCACTGATAGGGACAAACTCCAATGTTTTTGAGCTTGACAAGGGTGAGTTAATAAAAAAGCCTCAAAGCGAGCTTATTAAGACAACAAAAAATCAAGCTTCCTTAAAGTGCAGGTTGAGCCTTAAAAATGCCTATTCTATAGCAATAACTAACACTAAAAGAAAGATTGGCAAATTTATAATAACAACACTTTCCCTTTTAATTGCTGCAACCCTCTTGCTTGTAAGTATTAGTGGAGCAATTGGAGATAGCAGCACAAAAATGTTTGATACCCTTTTCTCTACTTATGGTGATGGAATTTTAGATATAAATATTGTTGGTAGCTTTACCAGTGCTGGTGGTACCGATGGAAATAAAGATGACCCAAAGGCTGATGTGAAACAAAATATTGGTGGTATGTATAATAAATTTCTAAATGACGATAGGGTATCACATGTTGTATTTTTGGAGGCATTCTCTAATATTAAAATAACAGCAGAGGGTAAAGACTATAATATCCAAACCTCTAATAGTGTACCAGTTGTAAATAAGCTGACAGCAGGCAAAATGCCCATGGGCAGCGGCAATGAGGTTGTTGTACCAAAAAGCTTTATCGAGAAAATGAATATTACAGATAAACAAGCAATTGGCAAAACAATTAGCTTTAAAGGTGAGGTGTATAACTGGGATAGCGGTCAGCCTGTTCTTATGCCAGTTACCACAGATGCAACAATTGTTGGTGTGGTTGATACCACAGTTATTAGTGAGTATGAGGGTAAAAAATCTGAATACTCCGTTGATGACGCTTTCTTCTTTAGCAAATCTGCACTAGATAAAATGAGAGCACAGGGGAATATGTCAGGAGATAAAATAAATTTTTCCATAAGAGCAAAAACACCAGCGGACATGATTGCCATAAAAGACGAATTAAATGCAAAGGGTATAGTTCCCCTTGGAAGATTTGAACTGGTTGAGGATATGGTTAGATTGAACACACAAACCACGGCTCAGTCAGGCTCTGCTACGACTCTGATTTCGGTGCTTTCAGTTATCCTTGCAATTGTAGTAGCATTAATTACTGCCATTATGAGAAAAAGAGAATATGCAATTTATAAGGTTAGTGGGTTTAACAATAAGAATATCAGCTTGTTTTCTTTTGCAGAATTTAATATTGCAGCAATCACTGCAGCAGTGCTATTCCTTGTAGCTTCACCTCTTATCAATAAGGGGACAATGGCATTCTTTCATGCTGATATTTTGAACAGAAAACTACTCATTACAGGGATTTTACTTGTAGTTGCTATGGGGGTAGTGTCATACCTTGCAGAGCTAATAGTGGCAGTAAAAACAAATGCAGTAACCGCCCTAAAGACAGGAGACAGATAAGATGATAAAACTTAAAAACTTAGCTAAAAAATACGGAGACACTGTAATACTTGATGATATAAGTTATAATTTTCCACAAAAGGGTCTTGCTTGCATTTTAGGTGCATCCGGCTGTGGTAAAAGCACGTTGCTGAACTTACTTGCAGGCTTTGATACTGATTACAGTGGTGAAATAAATGTTTGTGGCAGTTCTATTAGCGATATGAACGCCAGTAAATTATGTGATTATCGTAGGGATAATGTAGGATTTGTTTTTCAAAATTATCACTTATTAAGTGGCTATACTGTCCTTGATAATATTCTTTTAGCTTGTGAGCTAAATTCTGACAGGTTAGAAATAAACATAAGTAAAGCAAAGGTGATTTTAGATAAGGTGGGTATTTTAGAAAAAGAAAATGAAAAAATCGAAAACCTATCCGGTGGACAAAAACAGCGTGTTGCAATAGCAAGAGCACTTATTAACAACCCGAAAATTATTTTTGCAGACGAACCCACAGGGGCATTGGATCGAGATACTTCCAGCGAAATTATGAAGCTAATCAATAAAATTGCTGATGAAAGATTGGTTGTCCTCATAACTCACGATAAAAAAATATGCGACTTTGCTGACGAAATAATCACAATAGAAAGTGGGAAAATCAAAGTATTACAAACCTCTTCTAGTGATAAAGTAATGGAAGAAAAAAACGGTCTAAATGCAAAAGCAGCAGTTAAAGTATCTGTTATGAGCAGGGCAATGAAGAATTTTAAGGTGCACCTAAAAAGATATATAGCAGTTTCCCTTGCTATTTCCATTGGTATTTGTGCGTTTATTCTCTCACTTTCCTCTGGTAATATAATGAAAAAGTCTATTTTAGACTTCAAAGAAAAAAATACTGCATTTAATAATGGATACATTAAATGCAGTGATGATACAACTATATTTAATTTTCTGGCTAAGGATGAGCGGATAGAAAATATTTATTATCAATATCCTCTTAAAAATATTACGCTTATCCTTGATGGCAAAAGTGAAGCTGTAACTGAAAAAATTCCTACGCCAAAGGCAAATGAAAGTATGTCTTACGGTACTATGCCACGCAGGGGCCTTACGGAAATTGCTATAACTCCAAGCCTTGCGAAAAAGTTTGCAAGTAATATAAACACCATAATTGGCAAAAAAATCTTATTCAAGTTTAACAATTTCAGTGAAACATTTACCATTAGTGGTATTTATAATGCAGGGTATGACGATTTCTTTATAAGCTCCGACATTGAACAAAAGCTATATAAGAACATCGGTGGCCAAAAGAGTTATTCCATTAGCTATGATGTTAAAGAGTTTGAGCATATAGTTGCGGTTAGCAATATGTTAGAGCTGAAAGGCATTACTTCAAAAAATGCTTCAAAGGACGTTTCAGCACTACAAGATACCTTTAACAGCCTAAATCGTTTATTTTTAGTATTGTCAGTTCTTATCTTTGCTGTAGGGTTGTTTATAAGTACAATCTTACTTGTTAAGCTCCAGAATTCTAGATATAGAGAGGTTGGCCTTTTGTCAGCCTTAGGCTTTAGCAAGGAGGTTATTCAAAAGATTATATTAGGTGAAAATCTACTACTTTCTTGCATGGCAACAGCTACAAATGTAGTATTGATAACTTTAGCTTACTTGGCACGATGGGTTGTAGATTCTTCAGTAGTTATTACTTTTGTACAAGCAATAGGCTCCATGATAGCGACCTTTGCAATCATTCTTTTCGTGAGTATTGTAGTTAGCTACAAGCTAATTAACACTGAACCCGCTACAGCATTGAGGAAATGATAAATTTGCTTTTAAACTCTTATCAGATGCACTAGACACAGGTTGATGAGGCTCACCATAGCAAGTGGGTCACTTCATGCCCCATTAAGGTAACTGTGACTTGGTAAAAACAGTAAACAGGCAATGTTAGTTATCCTTAAAAATCTCCATAAAAAAGAAGGCACTATTTGCCCTCTCTACGATTCTAGTTAAATTTAATATTGCTTGTTTGCTAAAATATTTCCGTTTTTATCTCCTACTATTGCTGCATAAACTGTAAATGTTTTATTATTTGCTGTGAATGTAAAATCTTTTACCATACTATTCATTATCATTAATCCATAGTTATGGTGCTGATCTGTATACCCATCATAATTAGTTGTTATGCTAATAATCATTGAAGTTCCATTTTCAGGTATTTGTATTTCATAATCTGTTATAGCTTTATATATAGGCATTGTGTTTTCTTGATCTCCATCTTTAGAGATAGAAAGTTTAAATGCTTTTTTAGCTTCTGGTATCAGAGATTTATTTGTAACTTCTATTGCTGCTTTTTTTCTATCTGCAAGTGCTTTAGCATCAGCTATCTTCTTATCTTCTTCGGCTTTTTTTTCATTTATTATTTTATCAGCAAGAGTTTTATCTTCGATTTCTTTTGCTTTGGTTTGTTCCGGTGTTAATTCAACAACTTTTTCTGTCCCCGTACTTGCAGTGATGGGTTTTGAAATTGGATCTGGTGTTTTATCATCGTTTGGAGAAAATATTAAAAATAATATAAGTGCTAGTGGAATTATAAACCTTTTTCTTGTATACCATTTTTTATCTTGTTTAGCTTTTTTATAATTTTCCTTAATATCCATAAATACTTTATCGGTTTTTTCCTTTGACTTGACGTTTTTTAATTTTGCATCTACAAATGCTTGTTTCCTTTTGGCTATTTTACCTGCATGTTTTGCGTTATGTTCCGCTTGCTTTTCCATTAATTTTTTAAACATTAACATATGCCACCTTTTACTTTTGTAATAGATGCCGGGATTACCCGCACCTTATTTTTTTTATATTCTTAAATTATTGTGCTATTAAACCTCCTTAAAATATTAGAATATTTTTTTGATTATATTTAGTACATTGTATTGCCACCTTATATTATCATATTCTAGGAATCTCTCCAACAAGAACCGACAAAAACCGAGTTAAGGTTGTTTAAACCAAAACATATAAAGTGTTGCTTGGATGATTTTGAATCATTTAAGCAATTTTTTTATTTTGAAGTACGGTTTACACTTATATGTACAATAATCCTTCTCATAAGCTCTAAACACATCATTTATTCCATTTTCTATGTGTAAACTATACTCGGAATATAAAGTCAACAAACGTTGAAATTGCAAGTGTGTTACTTTTTTGACAATGATATCGTTTTTAAATATACTTAAGATAGCAAAACTATAACAATCTAACAAGGGTGCTAGGTAGCACTAAGTGATTGTAAACGATTTTTTACTTTTCAAATGAAAAAAAGAGTAAAAACAAAATTTAGTATGAAATAGAGGGGGATATGATATGGATACATTTAAAATTCTTGAGATAAAGAAAAGTGTTTTCGAAAATAACGATAGACAAGCGGATTTACTTAGGGAAGAATTGAAAAAAGAAAAGACATTTTTATTAAATTTAATGTCATCACCAGGTTCGGGTAAAACAACAACTGTTTTAAGAACCATTGAAGCACTTAAAGCTGAAATGAGCATTGGTGTTTTAGAAGCTGATATTGACTCAGATGTAGATGCTCAGGCTGTTGCGCAGACAGGTACAAAAGTAATCCAATTGCACACAGGTGGTATGTGTCACCTCGATTCAGATATGACCAAGCAAGGTCTATCGGGACTGGGAACAGAAGGAATTGATTTCGTTATTTTAGAAAATGTAGGCAATTTGGTTTGTCCAGCAGAATTTGACACTGGAGCTTCAAAAAATGCCATGATTTTAAGTATACCAGAGGGAGATGACAAACCTCTAAAATATCCACTAATGTTTTCTATTGTTGATGTTTTATTGATTAACAAAATAGATGCAATGGACTATTTTGATTTTGATTTAGAGGCAGTCAAAGCGCGCGCTAAAAAATTGAACCCAAATGTAAAGATTATCCCAATTTCTGCTAAAACCGGTGAGGGAATCGCTGAGTGGGCCGATTGGATTCGTAGCGAAGTTAAAAATTGGAACATAAAATAGCATTATAGTGAAAATTAATATGGGGGGGGACTACGTATGGTAAAAGAAAGAGTATTGGATCTTGCAAATAAGATTAGTAGGACAAAACGAGGTTCAAAATCAGAAATAAAACCAGAACATCCAGAATATAAAATTTTGGAACCTGTTGTTACAGATGAAATGGCGGAAGCCGCACTTTGCCTTGAATTACGTAAGCCGAAGAGTGCAGAAGAAGTTGCTACGCTCTGTGGTAAATCTGTAGAGCAAACCGCTAAACTCTTATGGGAATTGGCCGTTGCCGGTGTTGTTTTTGTAAACAAAATTGATGGCGTTGACAAATACTGGCATGATATTTGGGTTCCAGGCCACATGGAAATGATGGCTAACAACAGGGAAAACGTAAGAAAGTTTCCGCAAATTGCCAAAGCTTTTGATGATTACGGAAAAAGAAAAGGTCCCATGGCAGCAGGTCTTTTTCCTGTAGGCACAGGACCTATGCGTGTTATCCCTATTGAAACAGCCATTGAAGGGGAAACCAGAAGAGCATCCTATGAGGAAGTTTCCAAATATCTCAATGAAAATACTATTTTCTCAGTTTCGGATTGTTCTTGCCGTACATCAAGAGAAGCTATGGGAGAAGGTTGCGGTCACTTGAAGGAAGATATGTGTATTCAGATGGGTCATGCTGCTGAATTCTATATCCGTACAGGCAGAGGCCGTGAAATTACCCGCGTGGAAGCTTTTGAAATTATTAAAAAAGCCGAAGAAAATGGTTTGATGCATAGTATACCCAATACAGATGGCCCTGGAAAAACTCACGCCATTTGTAATTGCTGCGGTTGTTCCTGTTTCGCTATGAGGATTGCCGGTATGTATCTTAACAATGATATGGTTCGTTCAAATTATGTTTCACAAATCGATAAAGATAAATGTGTTGCTTGCGGAGAATGTGCTACGGTTTGTCCTGTTAATGCATTGAAATTAGGTCAAAAGGTATGTACTAAAACTCCAATTACTCCGGAGACTCGTGAGGATTTCCCATCTAATACAGAGTGGGGTCCCGACAAATATAATGTGGATTATCGTACCAATAGAGAAAATGTTGTTGAAACCGGTACAAGTCCTTGTAAAACTGAGTGTCCAGCTCACATATCTGTTCAAGGATATATTAAACTAGCTTCTCAAGGGAAATATAAAGAAGCACTTGAACTTATCAAGCATGAAAATCCGTTTCCAGCAGTTTGCGGGCGTATCTGTCCAAGAAAATGTGAATCTGCCTGTACAAGGGGCGATATTGATGATGCTGTTGCTGTTGATGAAATCAAAAAATTCATTGCCCAGCAAGAGCTACACATGGAGAATCGCTATATACCAAAATTGAGACATGAATATGGTAAAAAAATTGCCATTATCGGTGCTGGACCCTCAGGTCTGTCTTGTGCTTTCTACTTAGCCATCGACGGTTATAAGGTAACAGTGTTTGAAAAACAAAAGGCACTTGGCGGAATGCTTACACTTGGAATTCCATCTTATAGATTGGAAAAAGAAGTAATAAACGCAGAAATTGATATTTTGAGGGAACTCGGCATCGAGTTCAAGACAGGTATTGAAGTAGGTAAAGATGTCCGCCTTGAAGATTTAAGAAGTCAAGGATATGAAGCATTCTATCTTGCAATCGGTGCTCAGGCAGGTAGAAACCTGGGTATCGAGGGTGAAGATGCAGAAGGTGTTGTTACAGGTGTTGATTTCCTACGAGATGTAAACTTGGGTAATGACATAAAACTTGAAGGAAACGTAGTTGTAATAGGTGGCGGTAACGTTGCAATTGATGTTGCAAGAACAGCTACAAGAGTTGGCTGCTCAAAGGTTGATATGTTCTGTCTTGAAAATCGAAAAGAAATGCCAGCGCTTGCAGAAGAAATTGAAGATGCAATGTCAGAAGATATTGGTATCAACAATTCTTGGGGTCCAAAACGAATTCTAAAGGAAAATGGACGTGTATGCGGTATAGAATTCAAAAAATGTCTTTCAGTTTTCGACAAGGATGGAAAATTCAGTCCTATATTTGATGAAAAGGAAACTGTGATTGTTAAGACAACTCATGTTCTGATTTCAGTAGGTCAGGGAATAGACTGGGGCAAACTACTGGAAAATAGCAAAATAGAATTAAATCCAAACAAGACAATCAAAGCAGATTCCTTTACGCTGCAGACAGGAGAGCCAGATGTATTTGCAGGCGGAGATGTCATGACAGGTCCTAAGTTTGCTATTGATGCCATTGCTTTGGGTAAAGAAGGTGCAATTTCAATCCATCGTTATGTTCAACCAGGACAGAGCTTAGTTAACGGTCGTGACAGGAGAGAGTATCATTCACTTGATAAAGAAAACTTGAATCTTGAAAGCTATGATCGTATGCCTAGGCAAAGATCACTTCCTGTGGATGGAAAGAAATCAAGGGAAACCTTTAAGGATTTACGCATTACCTTTACAGAAGAACAAGTGAAGAAGGAAGCAGAACGTTGCCTTGGCTGCGGTGCTACAACTGTAGATGAGTATATGTGTGTAGGCTGCGGTGCATGTACAACTAGATGTAAATTTGACGCCATTTCACTTGTCAGAAAATATGACGCTACGAGCGTACCTTTTGAAAAGCTAAAACCGGTAATTCTTAAAAATATGATTGTGCGCAAAGGTAGAATTTTTATCCATAAGGTTAAAAAGTCCTTACGCAAATAGAAAAAAGGTGGTGATTTCATTTGCATGAACTGGGCGTAGTGTTTGAAGTCATTAAGACGGTTCAAGACTTTGCAGAAAAAAACGGATTGACAAAATTCGATAAATTGGTTCTCCAAATTGGCGAGCTCTCATCCATGATTCCAAAATATATTGAAGCTTGTTACCCAGCAGCCGTAGATGGTACGCCATTGCAAGAGATGAAATTAGAAATTGAAATATTGCCTGGCAATGGTCTTTGCAAAAAATGCAATAAAGTTTTTAATATCATTGAAAATAGTCAAGCATGTCCAAACTGCAGCAGTAAAGACTGGGATTTATTAAGCGGAAGAGAGTTTATGATTAAAGAAATTGTCGCTTGCTAAATTGAGGCTCAAAAAAAGGTTATAACACACTGCCCTACAAAATTTAATTTTTGCAGGGCAGTGTGTTGTTTTTTAATCTCGTTCACACTCATTCAAGTGGTAGTTATTTAAAGTTAGGTTGTTCTTGCCATTCGTCAAACATGATTCAAAAACATTATGAAGAAAAATTTAAGGTATTCAACAACGTGCTTGTTTCTTTTTCTTAACGCCACGAGATTCCATCTTTTCAATGTAAGTTCTAATCATAGGTACGTTGCAAGCAGTGTTACCCATATCCACAGTCACCTTCCCTATTTTGTCTCCTAGTTCCTTAGCTTTTTTTGATAAATCAGGCACATAACCACCAGCTGCAATGACAAATAAGTTCATTTGATATTTAACTCCTTCCCGTTCATCATGAATAACCACTGCAATGTGATCAAGATACTGATTTATCTCATGCATATCTATGAGATCATTGGGCAATGTGGCTAAAATGCTAGTATAGGTTGACCACCCTGCTGCTGCAATTGTCTCAATATCTGATTGTATCCATTCTCTAGCCAACTGGACACCGAAAGCACTTTCAGAAGTAATCCAAGCAACTGTGGTGCATGCTATACTTTCACAACGACTATTGACTACCCAATGTTTAAGGTCCTTTAGTGTCATCTTTGTTTCATCAGCAATAAGCCCCGCTAAATACATGGCATCATAATTACCCGTATCAAATAGTTGCAATGATAAATTATAATCTTTTTTAATGATCTTTTGAAGTTTTTTAAGATCTGAAACTTTAACGCCATATTTAGGATCTGGTACACCATGGTTCCCATAAATACGACGGTTTTGTTCGCTGCCATGCTCTTCCAAATACAGCATAACCTCTCCAATTTCCATATGATCACCTGGTTTCTTAAATCTAAACATATCTAAACATATCTAAACATTTAAATTTAAAACCAGTATTCACCTCACTTTCTATTTTTAAATTTATATAAATCTTATACTATTCGGTCTTGAAATAAGATTAAGACTTTTTAACCCGTATCTTTTAAGTACGATATTATCTTTGGTTGTCATATTAAACTGCTTTTTTTCTGGATATATTGCTGTTATATATCCAATATAACATAAGCCATTTCGTTTGGTATATTTAACATAATCTCTTAATTTAAATCCATCAACAATTTTATCTATATCACCCTTTGATTTTTTGCGTAAAGGTTTTATATGCCAGTCTTTAATGTTGATATCCTTAGTTTTAATTTCAGTGCCACAAACTACTAAAGCATCATTTGAATGACTTTTTTCTATATTCCAGTCTATTCTATGATTTGCAGTATCGGCGCCTGTATTCAAATGTAGTGGCGCTATTTTCCCAAGTTCCACTTGCAGATATTTTTTACCTTGCATAACATGCATTGGATGCCTAAGATATAAATTCTTACCTTTAATTTTATTTAAATATCTATCCATCATCTGAAGTTCCTTGCCAAAAGTTTTTATATGGCACTTTTCGCATAGAGTTACACCGTTATAAATACTATCAGCTCCACCACTGTTTTTGGGTTTAACATGGTGCATTTGAAGTTTAATTTTAGAACTGCACTCTACACATTCAAAGTTATCTCTCATAAATACAGCTAACCTTATGTTATTATCAAGTCTATTTGACTTCTGATACTGGCATTTATATAGCTTTTTGCCTTCAATCAAAACCCTTATGTCTATAAGAACATCTTCAAGATATATAGCATCTATCTTAGTCCATTTTAATAGTTTACTTACAACCCTTAATATAGACTGTTTCTTTTGCAGTATAGTTGGCGCAAGTCTATTCTTGCGTTTAGATGCGCGTCTGTTATCAAACCTCTTTTCACGATATCTTTTATGGTACCTATGATATGTTCTATGGCCCTTTCTTACAGTCATTTTTGTGGAAACATCTTGCCTTAATTCTATAGTTCCTTTGAAAACTGTTTTAACCTTTGTGTTACATTGTTGAATTATCCCAAGGCCTACATTTTTACTTCCATCATCAATTCCAAGATAATTTTTAACATCATCAATATTATCATCCTCAACTATCTTTTGTAGCTGTATTACCATTGGAAATTTATTAAGCATTTTAGCTTTGTTTTTCCGAATAAGATAATATGCTTTGTTTTTGTTGCATGGACTTAATCTGTTGCCAGATAAGTCCACTACAAAAGAATATTCGACCATCTCTAGTCATCCTCCTAATGGGTATTTTTCTTCTTGCCAATGTCAAATGGTGGTGTATTGAGTTTTGATGTGTCTAACCATAGCAATTGCCTTAGGTTAGTTTCTTTCTAACTATCATAGGGCTTCAGACTGAAGTACATCTAAAGGTACGTCTTTAACCAATCATCTAACGTAGTTCATCGTGCTATTTCTTTTTCAAGAAACTACACTCACTGAGGCTTGAAAGCAACCTTCACTCCTTACAATTTGTATAGTTTTGTTAAATATTGTTTTTTTTGCAAGCAGTTTAGTAGCTCCCTAATTATTGATATATTCATTTATATTCATTATATATCATTTGATAATTATTATCAATTAGTTTTATAAGCTGATTAGCAAATTTCACGCACATAAATACCCTGGATGTAAGGCATAAATTAAAGATAATTTATTTTGCTAAAAAGAGCCGATAAATCAATAATGACTTATCGGCTCTAATATTATTGATATGATTATTAATATGTGTAAACTAACCCTACGGATGCTTTTATTTCCAACTCTCCTGAAGGAATATTTGTCTTAGATGCCTCAGGACTAGATTTTAAACTGTCCATACCAGAATATATTATTGGAGGGTTGTAACCACCACTAGTTTCATTAATCTGTGATGGTAGATCTATCTTAATTCCAAACTGTTTTGCTAATGTATCAGCTTTTGCTTTTGCTTTAACTGTTGCGTTCTGCAGCGCTTGTAAATAATATTTATCCGGATCGGCTACTGTAAATCGGATATTAGAAACTGTGTTTGCGCCATTTGCAGTCACTGCATCAATAACTGCTCCAACTTTTGAAATATCTCTTATTGTTATTTCCAGTGTATTAAGAACTTTATAGCCTGTCACATTGGAACTTTTATCTTTCTCAGAATATGTCTCAATGGGATAAATTGTGTACTGCGAAGTCTTAATATCTAAATCTGCAATTTTAAGTTCTTTTAGAACTTGCATAACCTTATTCATTTTTGTTGTGTTTTCTTGTTGAGCCACTTTTGAGCTTTTATTTTCTGTTTGCACACCCACATTAATATAAACCAGATCTGGTTTCACCTTTACGGTGCCCTCTGAACTAACTGAAATTGTCTTCTGTGGTAATTTCGGTCTATCGGCATTAGCAGTTGCTGAAAACCCACTTGCTATTGCACCAAATAGAAATGTAAATGCTAAAGTACATATTAACATGATCTTTTTACTCATTTTAAACTCCTCCTAAACTATATTTAATTATCTTACTCTTATTACGTAAAATAAATGCAATAAGTTACAATGACAGAGGAGAATTATGAATATTTTAACTCCATATATCTCCTTCTTTACTTTTTGATCGATTAATCCTTGAAAAATCCACCCTTGAGAAGACATAAGTTGATAATAGTAAAAATACGAGTCCGAAAATGATTACAATAACCATGCTGATAGGAGGCGTAATTACAAAACTTCCAATTTTAAAAGCAAGCTGCTCCGCCACCAATTGATCCGTTGTTAAAGACGTCTTTTCCAATATGATGGTTCTAAAAAACGCTGTTGTATATGTCATGGGATTTAGATAAGCAACATATTGCAGTACCTTAGGTAACATTGATAGCGGTATATATGCACCACAAAGAAATGTAAGTGGCATTGTAATGGCCGTTATTACAACTTGGAATGTTTGAGAATTCTTAACCAGAGTCGCTAAAAACAATCCGAGTCCCGAGAATACAAGACCAACTACAATCATCACACCTATTACCGCAAATGGTGTTATCCAGGATGTGAATTTAAGTCCTATAAAATAACCAATGAATAAAATAATAATACCCTGCATAGTTGCTATTGTTGCTGCTGATAATAGCTGACCTGTGGCTATTTGGATTCGTTTAACTGGGCTTACTAGTACTTCCTTCATAAACCCCGAAACAATATCTTCAATTGTACTTGTTGCAACGGTAAGGGAGGTCTGAAAGACGGTGGTTATCACAATACCTGCAAGCATATAGTTTACTGGATTTTCAATATTTTGATTTTTAAATACCGAACTGAACACAAATAAAAAGAAGAATGGCATGATAATCGTGAAGACAAGCTGAACACGATTCCGAACAAAAATTTTAATGTTTCTAAACCATAAAGCTACTATAATATCCATAAATTCCTCACTTTCTTATATCTTTTCCGGTAATTTCTAAGAATACATCATTCAATGTACCTTTATTAATTTCCAAATCTGTTATAGATTCTTTCTGATCACTTATTATGTCCATCAATTTGGGTAAACTATCAACTTCAATTGAATAATAACCGTTTTTTTTCACGTATTTAAACCCTGCCCCGTCTAGCAGTACTTCCAGCCCTTGCTCGTCTAGGGTTGTAATATTTGCTTTATCCTTTGTATATTGCTGTTTCAAATGATAAGGAGTGTCTATAGCAACGATTTTACCCGCATCCATAATAGCAACTTTGCTGCAAATCTCTGCCTCCTCCATATAATGTGTTGTTAGAAAAATGGTAATATTCTTCTCCTTTTGTAGCTTTACAATATAATCCCACATGTGAGCCCTTGTTTGAGGGTCAAGACCTGTGGTTGGTTCATCTAAAAACAATACTTTTGGATAATGTAGCAGAGCCCTGGCTATTTCCACACGTCGTTTCATCCCACCGGACAGACTGCTTACCATTGCTCTTTTCCAGTCCAGCATATCCACTAAATTTAAAACAAATTGGATACGCTCATTTGCTTCACTTTTGGGGATAGCATAAAAATGACAATGCATAATTAAATTTTCTAAAACGGTCATTTTATTATCCAATGTGGGTTCCTGAAAAACAACCCCAATAACACTTCTAACATCATCCTTTTCATGGGAAACGTCTTTTCCGTCAATGATTAGGGTTCCTGAGGTCTTATCGAATATGGTACACAGTGTATTAATGGTTGTGCTTTTACCTGCTCCATTTGGGCCTAAAAATGCAAAAATGCTACCCTCTTCTACCTCAAAGCTCACATTATCGACTGCTGTAAATTTATCATATTTCTTTACAAAATCCCGAACTTCTATTATGTTTCTCATGGTATTCACTCCTATCAACTGTTTTCTAATATTACTCTTCTCTAAATCTGTTAAAATATTCAGCTGCAGATCTATTCATTTCTAATGAGAAATCAGACATATCTTAAATCTTATTAGGTCATAAATTCATAAAATTATAGTTTAATGGCCATGGCCTTATTTTATATTTCTGTTACTCTGTCTAATACATTGTAGCACAGAAATTAATTTCTTTAAATCCCTGTAAAGGAGCAGGTACTTGGATCCATTTTGTTCTAGTTATTTGTTAATTAATTTGTACTATGTAAAAAAAGGTTTTCCCTCTAATTTAAGGGAAAACCTTCCTTTTTCTTATTGCACATTAATTCTTACATCTCTTTTGTTTTAGAAAATAAACTTATTATGCGACATTGACCTTTTTCGCTAGTTATTAATCTTCCAGCAGTTTTATAAGCTTTTTGTCAAAGACAAACAGCAATGCTGCGCATACGAAGAGAATAATTGGAATGATAACATATGACTGTATGATAGGGAATTTTGAAGCAAACTCATACAGGTAGCCATAAGATTTACCAGCTACGAAGGTAGCAAAAATCCAAACCCCCATAAGTATTGAGTAAATCTTGTTTGGTGCATGTTTAGTAACAAAAGAATTTCCCAGTGGTGAGAACAGCATTTCACCCATACTGAGGAGCACACCGAATCCGATGATCCAAAGGATGCTTGCCTTAGATGTAGCACCTGCACCTACTCCTCTTGAAATTTCTGCACCTACAAGCATCAAGAAGGACATTCCAAGAAAACTAAGACCCAGTGCCAATTTTTTAAACAAGCTCAAGTCACCTTTAGGTCTCTTTGACAGCTTGAACCATATTACACCCAACACCGGACCCATGGCAATACATACAAAGGAGTTCAATGAATCGAACCATGAAAGTGGAACTGCGAATCCGCCTACATTCATGTTGACAAACTGACCACCAAAGTCATAAACAGCCAAATAAGTTAGATACCAAAACACCCAGAACACAATTGAGAATATGGATACTAATACAATAGCAAATACCTTTCTTTTTTCCACTTTTGTTAATGGTTTAAGTTCGGTTACAGCTTTCTTTTCTATGTGCTTACCTGCACTGAAAGGTTTTTTGCCTACTTCTCCAAGGAATTTCATACCGAAAAGGAACCACAAAGCATCAATAACACAAATGATACCGCACAGTACGAACGCAGCTCTGAATCCCTGAACGTCGCCCTTTGCAAAAGTAGTTGCTATAAGAATACCTACAGCCGTTGTTCCGATAAACGCTCCGATATTAACGAAGGAGTACTGAACTGAAAATGCTGAATCCAGTTGCCTTTCGTCATCAAACAGTGCGCCGTTGATTGCAGAAACGTTGCCTTTGAAAAGGCCTGTACCGATGGCTACAAGCGCCACCATCACATTCATTGTTACAGCACTGGTTGCAGATCCACCCACTATATAACCCGCAGCCATCAAAATCAAGCCAACCGGAACACAGTACCTGGCGCCAATATGTCTATCGGAAAGGTATCCTCCAATAACAGGTGCAAGATAGGTAAACGCAACAAGATTCGATTGAATAAGTGCAGCTTCAATCTTTGTAAGACCCAATCCTCCTGTTATTATCGTAGCACTAACAAAAACAAATATCAGATACTTAGCAGAATAATACGCCATCCTTTCGAACATGAACGCGATACAACAAACATAAAACCCAAAAGGACGTTTGTTTTTTACTACAATTTCACTCATAATCTTCCCCCTAAACTAATTTTTTTCTCTTGTTTAAACTTCTCTTGTATACGACTTTAGCCACGTTCGCTCTTCATCGCTCAGATACTGAGCTAATTTCTCGTACACAAGTTTATGATAACTGTTTAAATACAGTTTTTCATCACGGTTAAGGTCTTCTATCGCTATGGCATCCAAATCGATTGGAGCATACGTAACAGAATCAAAGTGCATGAACTGACCAAATTCGTTTTCAACGCCTTTTCTGACGATGAGCTCATTCTCTAACCGAATGCCATGGGACCCATCTATATAAATGCCCGGTTCATCGGTTATGACCATTCCTTCTTCCAGGGTGTTAGTTTCATGCTTTGATGGTACGATATACCATCGAAAGCCGCTGGGTCCTTCATGAATATTCAACAGATAACCGACACCATGACCGGTTCCGCATTTATAATCGATGTCAAGACTCCACATGGGTTCTCTAGCCAATATATCTAGGTTGTAACCTTTGCATCCGTAAAGGAATCTGGCACGGGCCAAATTCATCATGCCTCTGGCTACAGCCGTAAAGTGTAGTTTAAGTTCTTTGCTCACTTCGCCAAGGGCGATTGTTCTTGTGATATCCGTTGTACCTTCAAAGTAGTTTCCGCCGGTATCCATTAAGAATAAGTGCCCTTCTGCAAGTTCCACATCCGTTTCAGGTGTAGCCGAGTAGTGCATCATGGCTGCATGTTCCTTGAAAGCGCAAATTGGTGCGAAGCTTTGCCACAAGTAACCCTCCTGCTGCTTTCTAAGCTCTTCCAGTTTCTCTGAAGCACTAATTTCTGTAATTCTTGTTTTTGAGACATTTGTTTTCAACCAATACATGAGTTTCGTAATGGCTACTCCGTCTTTAATGTGGGCTTTTTCAATATTAGCTAGCTCCACAGGGTTTTTTATTGCCTTAAGCAGGATAGTAGGATTATCTGCTTGGATTTTTTGGGTCTGAACTGGAATGTTCTTATACAACGCATAATTAATCCTGTCTGGGTCAATAAGCACAACATCCTCATCCTTAAATCCCTTTACAGATTCATAAATGTCGTTGTAAGGCCTTAACTCCACCCCATCCTTGGCTAAAGCTTCCTTGACGTTTACATCAAGCCTACTTTCTTCAATAAACAAGTCTACCTTTTCCATGTCAACAACCGCATAACAGAGCACCAGCGGTGAATACATTACATCATTTCCTCGGATGTTGAGAAGCCAAGCGATGTCATCCAAGGTTGTGATGACATGGTATTTGGCGCCTACATCTTTCATGGTTGCTCTTATCCTAGACAGCTTGGACAACCTACTTTCGCCAGAATATTTTTCTTCAAGAAGAAAAACAGGCTCCTTTGCTATCTTCGGACGGCCTTCCCATACCTCGCCTACGAGATCATAGTCGCACTCAACCTTAACGTTCTTATGGGCAAGTCCTGAAACAAAATCTTCCCCTTCTTGCATTGCCATAAGACGTCCATCAAATCCGAGTTTTCCATTATTGATCATTTTAGCTTCTATGTATTGAAGTACCGTAGGAACACCTGGATTGCCCATCTTAAAGAGCTTGATTCCACTGCCTTCAAGCTGATGCTCGGCCTGAAGGAAATACCTTCCATCCGTCCAAAGACCCACTTCGTCTTTTGTAATCACCGCTGTTCCGGCAGAACCCGTAAAACCGGTTACAAAAGCCCTTGCCTTAAAGAATTCTCCTACATACTCGCTTTGATGGTTATCTGCGGATGGAACAACATAGGCGTCTATACCCTTTTGTTCCATAAGCGCTCTCAGTTCTGAAATTCTTTCTATTACATTTTTACTCATTTTTCCCACCCCATTTTCATAAAATTGACATTTAAGTTATTGTTTAGAGCTTGACCAGTACCCTCATTTACTAACACAATATTCTTAACTCTCACACCAAATTTTCCGGGAATATACACCAGACTCAATACTAAAAGCCATGGCATTATCAACTAACCTTCTTATTCTACAATAATTAAGTCTTTTGAGTAATGATTTAATACTTCACAGCCATCTTCAGTAACTATAACTAAATCTTCTATACGTACTCCAACATCACCTGGTAGATAAATACCTGGTTCAATTGAGAAAATTTGCCCTACCTGAACTTTATCAGTATTAACAGAAGAAACATCACCGAAATCATGAACCTCGATACCTATTGAATGTCCGAGCCTATGAGTAAAATATTTTCCGTAGCCTTTTTCTGTTATATAGTCTCTTGCCGCAGCATCTATATCGCAAAATCTAACTCCTGCTTTAACTTTCTCAATTCCTCTTCTATTTGCTTCTTTAACAATTTCGTAAACTTCTCTACTATGTTCTGATACACTTTTGTAGAAAACAGTTCTAGTCATATCTGAGCAGTATGAATCCATTTTACAGCCGATATCAATGACTACACTATCTCCTGGTTTAACAGTTGATTTATCCATTACATGATGAGGGTCTGCAGCATTTGCACCATAGCCTATAATTGGATCAAAGGAATGACCTTCAGTCCCCATTTCGTCCCATAATTCACCAAGTAATTTTCCCATTTTTATTTCAGAATGCTCGTTAGGTACAAGTTTTATCATTTCACCCATAGCACTATCATTTAATATTGAAGCTGCTCTCATTAGTTCTTTTTCATTTTCATCCTTACACATTCTTACTTTATCAAGAATTTCAGATCCATTGACAAATGAGCTTCCACCCTTTAATTGCATTAGTTTTATTAAGAAATGTGCCGGCCAGTTTTTATCTATACCCATCGCACTCTCTTTATCAATATTATCTGCAAGAATTTTTATTGGGTTTTGAGTGTCATTAAACCATATCTTTTCTACCCCTAAATCTTCGCTTATAGGGAATAACTCATTAATAAATAATTTGTTATTTCCATTTAAGTTAATGTATAGTGCCAGCATCCTTTCTCCTGGAAAAATCCATCTTCCTGTAAGATAAAATATTGCTGATGGATCTGAAACTATCATTTGAGGTATTTCTTCTTCGCTCATAATCTTTAGAACCTTATCAAGTCTTTGCTTTATCATTAAAAATCCCTCCTAAAATATTTTATTCATATAGTAACTGTCTGAATTTACATAGAATTAATTATACATTTATGAAGCAATTCAGAACATTGTAATATTTCCTTGCTTATTGTAGCATATTAATTTATCCATGTATACGTTTTTTTAAGCAATACTGTAATTAGTTAAATCTAACAGTAATTCTTTTAAATACATCATACTAGCTATCTACTAAAGCAAAAACAATATTTCTTATTTTCGCTATAATTATTGTGTTAAGACACATTATACATGGCTCAACGGTTGTATAGATTATTAGACCCCCTGAACAAATTGAGGGTCTTGAAATATATTCTTACCTCTAGTAATTAAAATTCAACCACAATTCCATGGTTCCATCTAACTCTTTACTTAACTCTTCTTTCCTAGAGTAAAGCTTATTAAGCTCTTCATAATGTAGCCTTGAGTCAGCCATAGCTAAATCAATCTCTTTTATTTCATTTTCAAGACTTATAGCCTTGTTTAAAGCTTTAGCCTTTTCAGCTTCCTTGTTTTTACTTTCATCAACATTTCTTGGTTTCTTAACTTTTTCACACTTCACCACCGGCTCTTTAATAACCTGAAGGCTTAGCTCATCTTTTACATTTTTATAATAATCATAATTCCCAGGATAACTTTTAAAAGCATTGTCTTCAATATCAATGACCCTTTCACCGATTTTATTGATAAAATATCTATCGTGAGATATGAAGAATATAGTTCCTTTAAACTCTTCCAGCGCTTCCTCAAAGGTTTCTATGGAATCAATATCAAGATGATTAGTTGGCTCATCTAGTATCAATAAATTTACATCCTCGTATAACAGTTTGCTTAAGCTAAGCCTTATTTTCTCTCCTCCGGATAAGTGCTTTACTTTCTTAAAGACACTACTACCATAAAACATGAATTTTGACAGGTATTCCCGTGCTTTCCCCTCTGGCAGAAAAACATCTTCCCTGAAATAATCCAGCACTGTGAGATCCTCGTTTTCGAAAGTAATTTTCTGTGGCAAATATGCCGCCATAACATTGGCACCTAATTCCACTATACCATCATCTGGACACTCTTCACCTAATAGCAGTTTTAAGAAGGTGGTTTTCCCGCTACCATTTGGACCGATTAGCACCGCTCTTTCACCGAAATTAATCATTAAATCTGCATGATTAAAAATAACTTTATCTTCAAAAGATTTAGAAAGTCCTTCAGCCTTAATTGTCTCATTACCAGATCTTTCAGTTTCTTTAAAGTTAAGCTTCATATTCTTTCTATCAAACTTCGGTTTTTCAGTTCTTACATATTGGCCTCTGGATCGATAAGACTTATTACTTTCAGTGTCACTATTTTTCATTTTATCAAGTTTTTTTTGCAGGCTGACAGCTCTTTTAAAGAATTTATTATTATCTACCCTAGTTGCCCAATCCCTTAATTCCTTTACATTCTTCTGTATAGTCTTAATCTGCTTTTGCTGTTCCTTATATTGATGAAATTGTTCAATCATATTTTCTTCCTTTTGATTAACATAAGAAGAATAGTTACCCTTATAGGTTATAGATTCCATATCCTCTATTTCTACAATCTTTGTTACTACATTATCAAGAAAATATCTATCATGAGATACTATAATTACAATTCCCTTATAAGCCTTAAGATAGCCTTCAAGCCATTCAATTGAATCCATATCCAAATGGTTTGTAGGTTCGTCCAGTAACAATATATCTGGATTATCAATCAAGAGCTTCCCAAGCACTACCGTAGTTTTTTCACCGCCGCTTAACAAACTAAAGTCTTTGTTTAAAAAGCTGATATCAAATTTCAGGCCCGTGCAAATCTTACTTAATTTTTCTTCTGTATCGTATCCGCCTTTAACTTCATATAATTGAACCAAATCACTGTACTGTTTCAAGGTTTTTTCCAAGACAGCATCTTCTAAAAATTTCATTTCTTCTTCTAATTTACGCATTTTATTCTCTATACTATGAACTCCCTCAAAAGCTAAGTTTAAAACATTAATAACTTTTAAGCTGTCATGATATTCCGGTATCTGCTCAAGGTAAGCACTGGTGGCTTCTTTGGGCATATTAATAAGCCCTTCGTCATATCCATAGCTTGAGGTTTGCGGGTAACCTGGATAGTAATTCATAGGTTCTATTCCCGCTATTAATTTAAGGATAGTGCTCTTTCCACTTCCATTTATACCTACTATACCAACTTTTTCTCCTGAATAAACTTGAAAACTTATATTTTTAACAACAAGTGTGGCATCCATATATTTTTTTACACCATTTAACGATAATTCAAACATAAAAACCCCTTCTTTCATCCATAATTTAAATTATGCATTTTATGGGCAGGCTAAAAATATCTTATCTACTATAATTTTTTAATGTGATCAAAAAATAAAAAGACCATAAGAAGATCGCCTCTTCTTACAGTCTGAAATACTCTATTAATACTATAATTTATTAAAATAAGATATATGCAAAAAATTTATTGGCGTTAATTAAGCCATCTAATTATGCTTATATATCTAGTGCCAAACTTTTTCAAAAAACTCTGGCTAATATTTCAAAAAAATTCTTGAAATATATTATAAATTACAATGTTGAATTCCAGTAAAGTAAGTTACCTTCTAAATGCCTTATTCCATAAAGAGCATAACAATAAAACCTAAATATAATTAGGCAAATTAAAACTCATTATAAAATACATATTAATTTTAAATTAATATTAACAATTAGCTGGCGTCATAATTTACTATCCCCTTTCAACACTTTTTTTTATTATATCACCTTTAGTATATATTGTAAATAAGTTAAATTAATGTATTTTTTATATTAAACTCCTCACAGTATCTAAATTTTTATGCCATGGAATAAAGTATAGAATTACAATTCCTATACAAAGAACTATAGTTGCAGCGATTCCAGCTTCAGGTCCAAATGATCCGCCTGTAAACCATTCTGAACCAGTTGGACTCAAATTTAATAAACTACCTGCTGCTACTTTCTGTCCACTTACCTCAAACCCAAAAACATTTCCTTGAGTCCAGTTCCACGCGGCATGAAGTCCACAAGCCCCCCATAGATCATTAGTTTTTATAACATACATACCAAAAAACAAACCTACTAATACAATGTTTATTATAGCTAAAATGTTTACATTTGGATTTGCAAAGTGCATAAGTCCAAAAAATGAAGACGAAACAATCAAACCTACAGCTACATTATACCTTGCACCTAAAACATTCATAAGCCAGCCTCGTGAAAGAATCTCTTCAGTACCACTTTGTATTATCCAACCTGGTATAACAATTAGGACACCACTTAAAGCCGCTATGCCTGAAAGACCTTCTGGATTGCTATTTACTACAGTATGTCCACTAATACTAAGCAATAAAACCACTATTGAAAACATTATAATCCCTATACCAAAACCTACTAAATACTTTTTTATAAGTCCTTCTTTTTTTAAACCAATACTTGAAATGCTTCTTTTTTCTCTAAACTTTACTCTAGCAAATACAAGTAACGTTATAAATATAAACCCACAAATAAGCTGATTTAGCAATAAAACTGCAGGGTCATTACCAATGATTTTTCTTGTAAAATAAGCCAAGATTCCACCTGTTCCTTGTCCGACCATTAGAAAAAGTAATACCCAAAGTAGACTTGTAATAATATTAGGTAGCACCTTCGCTTGTTTAGCTTCTCCAAATAACCCATTTTCATTTGAAAACATATTCTCACTCCTTCTTAACTTCCTATAATAATTTAAGCTTCTAGAAACTATAATTCTACATTAATTTCCAATTACCTCTATAGGGAGGCAATTCTTTTGGTATGAATGCTAAAAAACAAAAAATACCCCTAGGAATTTACAGGTATATGACCCGTTGTCCTAGGGATTATAATAATTAGCACTTATTTATTTATTTTAGGTAACATGATTTTAAAAATCATTTAAACACCATACATGCAATAGTAGAAATAGCAAGTGAAAAAGAAGTTAAAGATGAATTGAACAATTATATTATGTCATTAAAATATTCAAATAATATTATAGAAGATATTATCTGCTGTGACCGGAAGTTACCTTCTTGCTAATTGTTTAAAGGAAAGCAGCGTATCTTCCAGTCAACCTATTAATACTATTTCTTGCATGTTGCAAATTTAACTGTTTGAAATGGAGCTTTTTTATTTTTTATTCAGTTCTATAAGCGGAATTATTAAATGATCAACAACATGTTCTACATATTCCATTTTAATGGGTTTGCCAGTAATTATGAGCTCATAAAATAATAATGCTGGGCCCACATCTGCGAGAAGTTTCAATTGCTCCTTGTCTAATTTCTTATTTATGCTGCACTCTATGGCATCACTTAATATACCTGCTTGATTGGATATGCAATCTAAGTGAATCGCTTCGGATAATAATTTATCTCTGCTTATCGCTGTTGCGATGGACAGCATTACCTTTTGCCTAACCTTGTCTCTTATCCCGAAATATATACTAAGTACTTCACATAAATAATCTCTCAAATTGTCACCGCAACGCTCAGGATCAACCTTCTGCTCACAAGGCATCATGAATTTTATGGCTTCTGCTATAAGATACGGTTTAGACTTCCATCTGCGGTATAAGGTAGCTTTTCCTGCATGGGCTCTTGATGCAATAGAATCCATGGTGACGCAGTCATACCCGTTTTCCGCTATGAGCTCCAATGCGGCTTTTAGAATAGCCAGATCACGCCGTTTATCTACAGGTCTTCCAATCTTACCTGGGACTTTTCCTTCAACATTTTCAATGAAATCGGATTTATTTATTATATCCATCCCCTAGCCTCCAGTCTCTGTTTTCTATAAATATAACACAATAAAATCACTTTTTCAACTTAACTGAACTAAATAGTTTTGAAACTATTGCGTTTTAATATTGGCTATGATATACTCATTTATAAACTATTAAAGTGGCTACTTTATTACTGGTTAATAATATTTATAAAGACTATTATGAAATCAATAGCATTTTTAGTAGGCTTAAGTATATAATAAGTGAAAGACCAAGAGTAAAAAAATAAGTGTATATCTATAAAGAGAGGTGTTCTATGATGAAAAAGAAACCAAGTATTGTTGTTTGGATTATTATTCTTGTTATTATTGCAGTATTTATGTTTCCTAAAACAGATCGGGCTTCAACAATTATTAATTTTGATCAATTTCAGAATAATTGGACAAATAACACTATAAAAAGCTTCGTGGTGGAAGATGATCAAATGTCAGTTTCTGGAACTTTAAAAGATGGAACTACCTATAAAACCATTGTTCCCTCTGCTAGATTATTTCAGTTTATTAAAGATCATCCAAAGAGTCCAGCTATTGCTGAAACGTATCTAAAGCCATCCAGCACCTTAATATGGTTACAGGTTTTGCCTAATCTACTATTCATATTAATGCTTGTAGGCTTTGGTTTTATGTTCATGAAACAATCCAAGGGTGCCGGCGGTGGAAGCGGTGGTGTAATGAAATTCGGGAAAAGTAAAGCAAAGCTTGCCGATCCTAATAGCAAAAAAGTTAGTTTTGATGACGTTGCAGGAGCAGATGAAGAAAAAGCTGAGCTTGCAGAGATAGTCGATTTCCTAAAGCAACCTAAAAGATATATGGAAATGGGTGCTCGTATACCAAAGGGAGTTTTACTAATAGGACCTCCAGGAACTGGTAAGACACTTCTTGCAAGAGCTATTTCAGGAGAGGCTGGAGTCCCATTTTTCAGCATTTCAGGTTCAGATTTTGTAGAAATGTTTGTCGGTGTGGGAGCCTCCAGAGTGCGAGATTTATTTGAGCAGGCGAAAAAGAACTCACCTTGTATAATTTTTATAGATGAAATTGACGCTGTAGGAAGACAAAGAGGTGCAGGAGTTGGTGGTGGAAATGATGAACGAGAGCAGACATTAAACCAACTGTTAGTAGAGATGGATGGCTTTGGAGAAAATGAAGGAATAATAATGATTGCAGCTACAAATAGGTCAGATGTACTTGATCCAGCACTCCTAAGACCAGGTAGGTTTGACAGACAAATACTTGTTGGAATTCCTGATACTAAGGGTAGAGAAGCAATTTTAGCAGTTCATTCTAAAAATAAGCATCTTGAACCAGAAGTTAAGCTTAGCGTACTTGCAAAAAGAACACCTGGATTTACAGGTGCGGACATCGAGAACCTAATGAATGAATCAGCGCTTTTAGCTGTACGAAAAGATAAAAAGCTTATAGGAATGGCTGAACTTGAAGAAGCAGTTACAAGAATAATTGCTGGACCTGAAAAGAAAAGCCGAGTGGTAATCGAAGCAGATAGAAGACTTACAGCGTATCATGAGGCAGGCCATGCAATTGTAATGAACCTACTTCCAATGTCAGATCCTGTTCACCAGATAAGTATAGTTCCAAGAGGAAGAACTGGCGGATATACTATGCGTCTTCCAGATGAGGACAGATCATATATGTCGAAGTCAAGACTCGAAGAGGAAATTGTGGGACTATTAGGTGGTAGAGTTGCCGAAAAACTAGTTATTGGAGATATAAGTACTGGTGCAAGCAATGATATTGAAAGAGCGACTTCAATCGCAAGAAAAATGGTAATGGATTATGGCATGAGTGATACTCTTGGACCAATCGCTTTTGGCTCAGGTAGTGACGAGGTATTCCTTGGAAGAGACATGGGTAAAAGTAAAAGCTTTAGTGAAGAAACTCTAAACAAAATAGATCTAGAAATAAAGAAACTTATAGATGAAGGATATAAAAAAGCATTAACAATTTTAACTGAGAATAGAAGTAAACTTAATGCTGTTGCAGAAGAGCTTTTAGTACGTGATAAGCTTGAAGCAGTAGATTTCCAAGAAATATTTGCAAGAAGCTAATTATCTTGTTAATTAATTTGTACTTTGTAAAAGAAGGTTTCCCCTCTTATTTAAGGGAGACCTTCTTTTTTCTTATTTTATAGTTACAAAAAAAGCCCCCCATTTTTCAACAGTTGACTTTCTAATCATTAACTATTTTTCAAGTACAGTTAGGTTATTTTAAACCTGGTATTAATTCATACATTTTTATAGCCATTTTGTATTCATTTTCATCGTTACAAATAAAAATCATTTTCTTTTCATTTCCATTTGTTGTTATTGTTATAACATTTTCATTATTTTCTTCTTGCAAATTAAAACAGTCTATATCCTTAATAGAAATTATGTCTTCATTGTTTGTTTCAGGTATTCCACCCCATGTTGAATATCCATTTGCATCTATATAGAGGTTCTTATCAGTAAGTGTTAGAGTGAAATCATTTACTATTCTTCCCCCAACTCCACCGAGTGCACCTACAAGCAAGTTTGCTGCAACATTGGATGTTACTTTACCCTTTTTTATCTCTTTATGAGTCTTTACAACACATAGTATATTTTTAGGTTCTGATTCAAGTATTTTAGTCATTTATATAAATACCTCCTTAAAATTAAATTTAGAATTATTTGTAAAATTTTCCGTCTATATAGTATATTATAACATTAATTTAAAATATTAGAATTTATTATCTATATCTTTATTTTAAATATAACCCTTTATATCTAGCATAGCCTTTCTATTAAAACAAACCCATTATACGAGGACGTTATTCTTTAACTTGATGTTAGTAGTGAATAAATCAACCCCCGTCTCACTAATTTTGGTATAAGATACAAAGAAAAGGAGTAAATTTGGTCACCAGTGGTGACACGAATTTACTCCTTATACATAATGATATTAAACCCCATTGTTTTTTAATTAACCCATATTAATGAACCACTCGGTATTTCTTCATAATACCATTTTGCCATATCTAATGGCATACGAATACATCCATGAGAGAGTCTTATTCCTACAGTTGCATTGAAGATTTCTCCAGAAGCCGTTAGAAGTATTGAGTGTAGCAGGTAATTGCCACTAAATCTTGTCCAATATTTCACTAGCAACTCGTTATCTGTAGTAAAAGAATATCCTTTATCTTGAACTGTGAATAATCCTCTCTTTGAAGGGGTTGCATTGTTACCCGATGCACAGGAATATGTTTTCAGTAAAACCCAGTGTCCCGCGCTACCAGTAAAAACATTAACTCTTTGCCTATTTAAATCCACCCAAGTAAAGAATTTTGTTTCACTGACGAAATTGCTTGTTATATTTACATAAGTTTCCAATTGTTTTTTATCCAAGTATTTCGTATTAGTAGCTGGATTTTTAGATACTGAGACCTTGCTCGACTCTACCCACATTTTAGTGCCATTAGCTTTCATAATTAAAAGTTTAGTTTCGCTTTGATCTAGTATTTCTACTTTTAAACCTGCATATTTTCCGTAGACGCCATTCGACTGTACTAAATTATTAAAAGTAGTATATGTGATTGTTTTGTTAGTTGCTACAGTCCAATTGCTATATACAGTTATTTTTCCAATAGTTCTGTATGACCTTATTTTGTAGTAATAATTTTTCCCAGCTACTAAGTTTAAATTTGTATAATATAAATTTGTGGTTTTTGTTAATAAACTATAGGTTCCTGTACTCCAAATAGCTCTATGTATTTCGTAGCCATTTGCTCCTACTACAGCACTCCAGTTAAGTTTGATACTTTTAGAATTAATACCAGTGGCTATAGCATTTATAGGAAACCCTAGTATTGGTTTTGAGCTTACAGCAGTTGAATAGTCACTATATACTTTAACATTAGAATCCATCTTATATGCTCTAACTTTATAGTAATAATTACTATTAGTTGTAAGTCCAGTATTGTTATAACTTGCATTCGTATTCGTTGATATTAAAGTATAGGTTCCGTTATTAGATGTTGACCTGTAAACTTCATACCCATCTACTCCAGTTACTTCACCCCAACTAACATTAATGCTATTATATGAAGATGATGCCGCTTTTAAACTTGTTGGAATTCCAATAGCAATAATTGTCCATTTTGAATATAGTGTTGTGTTTTCAGTCACTTTATCAGTTATAAAATCCCATGCATTTAAACATTCAGCTTCTTTGTACCACCCAGCAAATGCATAACCTGTCTTTGTTGGAGTAGCGGGAGCTGTTATTGTACTGTTATAATCTACAGTATTACTTATTACTGCGCTTCCCCCTTGGCTATCAAATCTGACTGTGGGGTCTACTGTAAATGTAATATTAGAATAATTATAAGTGCTATTTCCTGCATTATCTTGTAGCACTAGTTTTTCTATATACCATTCTCCTATTAACATATTTGAAGGGATTGTATATTCTAGTTCATATTTCCCTGTGTTTTCATTATAATTAGGATGTAAGGAGATAGTTTGAGCTTCATCCACTCTGCTCCTAATTAATATTAGATTACTATTATCTATATCTGGAAATGCATTCTTTGTCTCTATCTCAAATTTTATTATGTCCCCAGACTTAACTTTTGTTTCTGATAGTGTTATCGTTGGTTCTCCTGTAGTGGGTGCTGCACTTACAATTACAGGAATATTTAAAAATAGCAGCATTAAAGATACCGTAATGATTAAAATTTTTTTCAATTAAATCCCCCTCTCTAAATAATTTCTTATGTGCTAGGTTAGCTTTTTTATACCCAACTTCTACAAATATTTTTTCAACCCTACTTATTTAGTACTGGTTGTCCACCTTTTAAGGTTTCATTGTAAAATTTAACAAATAAACCATAATAATACTTTACTATATTTATACTTTATTAACAATACATATTATAGAACAAATGTGTTGTTTTATTGCTTATTTATGACAAATTAAATTATCAAATTCGCAATTAAGAAGGTTATATTTTATTAAAATCTTCTACCGTATTTTCTTTTTCTCTTATTTAAATTAATTGTTCTTATTATTAGTGCTATTCCTATTAAAAATAAAAAAAATATTCCAGCAGTCACAAGATATATAGGTATATCATTTTTCACTAAATCTTCTTTGGAAACTGTTGAATAAAGCTCATAAGTTTTGACTTTTCCCTTTTGAGTTAATGTCAAGGTTCCAATGCTCTTATTATCTTTAAGACTAGAAAGGTCAATACTTGTTAATTTTATTTTTTCCTGCAAATCTTTTTTGTTTGCTTCGTTGTTGTAATAGCTAATATCCTCTTTAGCCACCAGTGGTATACTAACAGTTTTCTCTGGACCAAAGAAGACAAGAGGTTTATATTTTAATATTTCAGTTTTTATAAGGTCATTTTTTGTATGCAATACCGTTGGCTGTAAATCATAGCTATAGTCAATAATTTTTTTCATGTCATCGAAAACATAAGTGTCGTCTGGATAATAAAGTGAATCCATAACAACCCCCATAACTTCCCTTCCATTTCTTGTATAAATGGCAACAAGACATCTCCCAGCTGGCGACGTATATCCTGTTTTCCCAGCAATACAACCATCGACCCCAAGAAGTTTGTTGGTATTTTCAATTTTAAATGTTGTTCCTTTTGATGTTGATATAGTATTTTGCTTTTTACTCATTGACTCTTTTACCCATGGGTTTAAAAATGCCGCTCTCGAAAGTATACTCATATCATATGGCGTAGTATAATGATCTGGACGATGAAGCCCATTAGGAGTTACAAAATGAGTTCCTGTCATGTTCAATTTGGCTGCCTTATCATTCATCATTTTCATAAAATTTGTGGAATTTCCTGAAACGTCGTCTGCAATCATATAAGCCGCGTCATTTGCTGAATACAGTAACAGGCCATCCATTACGTCAGCACTTGACATGGTTTCATCAAGTCCAATTGGATGAAAATTAGCATTTAATGAACCTGGGGGCTGCTCCTTTGCACTTTCAGTGTATTTTATTTCATCAGTTTTCCCCCTATTCTCAGCAAGCAATAGTGCGGTCATTAGCTTTGTTATACTCGCTGGGTACATTTGCTTGTCTACATTTTTAGCGTAAATTATTTCGCCAGTTGCAACATCTACAGCGATTGCTGCTTTCCCATATATTGTTGGTAAATTAGTAGTGCCATCGCTAGCTTCCGCGAAAACATTTGAACTCATAGAAAATACTAGAAATAAAACAATCAAACTAAAAAAACTTTTATGTTTCAACTTTCATCTCTCCATTACTTTAATTTATTGTGAATATATTATAAAATACAATTTATAGTATATCATAAAAACTGATTCCTGCTTACCTTGGCATGAAGTTTTTATAAAAAAAACCCTGGGGTTCATAAACAAATTGCTAATTAAATATATATAATAGTACACAAGGATAACTGAAAATTTCAGTTATCCTTTATCTTTATATAATTATTAGTTATAATGAATTGTATTTTATAAAATAATCTAAACATTATTTTAAATACATCACACTAAAGGAGGAACTTTCAAATGAGTTTTCAATTACCAAAGTTCGTACCAGCGGACCTCGCACAAGATTTTCTTGCTAACGCACCAGATGTTAGAATAAGCGAAGTTAAAAAGGATGGAGTCGCTCCTAAAGGCTTCTTAATAACTTCTATATCACCTGAATATTTTAAAGTTAATGGTCAGTGGGTGCTTCCAACCCAAACATCTATAGAATGTACTGCTGTCGTTCGCGATAACAACACTGTAGAAATTGTGGAATTTAGAAACCTTAAAGTCGGAGATAAAGTTATTTTAGGAAAATCTGAAGATGGAAGTGAAGGTATATACAAATATACTAGTGGATTTAATAACTTACCAAATGTAGAACTGGGTCGTTCTGTTGAATCTTCATTTTCAAGAGATTATGAAGAATTATATGAATTACTAGAATATGAAAAAGAAAATAACGGGCATATAGTTTGGGTGCTAGGACCAGCCGTGGTTTTTGATTATGACACTCGCGCTGCACTATCCGACCTTGCTGAAAACGGGTATGTAAACGCTCTTATGGCTGGGAATGCTATGGCAACCCACGATCTAGAAGGAGGGCTTCTCGGGACTGCCCTTGGTCAAAATATATATACTCAAGAATCAGTTATAATGGGTCATTATAACCATTTAGATTTAATAAATGAGGCTAGACGCGCAGGTTCTATAGAAGCATTACTCAATGAGGGAAATATTAAAGATGGATTTATGAAAACTTGTGTAGAAAAGAATATACCTATAGTTCTTGTTGGATCTATAAGGGATGATGGTCCACTTCCACCAGTTTATCATAATGTATCATGTGGCCTGGATGCTATGAAGAAGCAAACAGATAAAGCAACAGTAATAATTTGTCTTGCTACGGTTCTTCACTCAGTAGCAACTGCAAACTTAGCTTCTTCTTATAGAGTTGTAGCTGGAAAAGTAAGACCGGTATATTTCTACTCTGTAGATATTGCTGAATATGCAGTTAATCAAGTAGCCGTTGCTAGAGAATATGTAGGCGTTAAAACAATAGTTACTAATGTTCAAGATTTTGTGGTTAATCTTCAAAAAAACTTGATTTAATATAACAGCTTCGAAAAAGATAATTTAACGTATTTACTTCTAAACGCACTAACATACATTATTATATTAGTTGGAGGAGATTTTAAATGAGTTTTGAATTACCAAAGTTTACACCACCGGATTTCTCGCAAGATTTTCTTGCTAATGCCCCAGATTGCAGAATCGAAGAAGTAATTAAAGACGGTGTTACTGATAAATATTATCATGCATTATCAATATATCCTGAATATTTTAAGATTAAAGGTAAGTGGGTAATAGCTAATGAAAGCCGTATGGATAGCGTTGCAGTCGTTACGACGGATGATGACATAGATGTTGTGGAATTTAGAAATTTAAAAGTTGGAGATAAAGTTGTCGTAGGAAGAACTGAAGATGGAAGCGAAGGTATATATATGTATACCAAAGGATTCGTTACTGATGATGGAGATGTTGATACCTTTGCATTCAGAAGTGGGAGATCAAGAGAAACAGCCTTCTCTAAAGATTACGATGAATTATATGAAATTATGCAATATGAAAAGGAACACGCTGGAAAAATAGTTTGGGTTTTAGGACCTGCAATTGCATTAGATGATAAATCAAGAGCTGCCTTTGCCTCCCTTGTAGAAAACGGATATGCTCAAGCTGTTTTATCTGGAAATAACCTTGCTACTTATGATTTAGAAAACGGAATGTTCAAAACAGTTTCCGGTCAGGAAACTTTTGAATCTCGTGAAAATGCTCATTATAACTATATTGCAACTATAAATGAGGCCAGACGCGCAGGTTCAATAGAAGAGCTTATAAATTCCGGAAAAGTTAAAGATGGAATATTAAAAGCATGTGTAGAAAATGATGTTCCTGTAGTACTTGCTGGTAGTATAAGGGATAGATATACATTACCAAATGTTTATGATAATGTGTATGAATCTCAAAATGAAATGAGAAAACATACTAGAAAAGCAACTATGCTTATATGTTTATCAACAGTACTCCATACAATAGCTGCTGGAAATATGACTCCATCGTACACTGTAAAAGATGGAATTGTTAGACCAGTATATATATATTCAATAGATATACAAGAGTTCTCTGTTAATAAATTATCTGATAGAGGAACCTTAGAAGTTAAAACCTTAGTTACAAATGTCCAAGATTTTATAGTTAACGTAGCTGAAGGATTAATTAAATAATTAGAGGAACTATAAGTTATCCATTACATCCACAACTTATGTCAGTTCCACCAAGGTGCTAGGAGGTGACGGGAAGTTACCTCCTAGCACCTTGCCTTTACATCAATTATAGTAGACTTATGATGGTCATCCAGTTTTTTCATTTCTATGAAAATAAATATCCCAGTTACTACTGCTGATAGAATATCAGCTAAGGGTCCTGCAGATATGACACCTTCTAATCCGAAAAATTTTGGTAATATAATTAAGGCAGGGATCAGTACCAACACCTGTCTTGATAGACCAAGTAGTGCAGAATGTTTTGGTTTGCCAACGGCTTGGAAGTAACTTGACGAAACAATTTGAAATCCAATAAAAGGTAAAAACATCATAAACCTTTTAATTGCTATAGTCCCAAAGGCTATAAGCTCTGTATCTTTACTATTAAACATAGATACTAATTGTCCTGGAAATACTCTTGTAACAATCCATCCAAGTATAACAATACTTGTTGCAAATATGGCTGCTAATTTGTATGTTTCTTTCACCCTATCGTATTTCTTTGCACCGTAATTGTATCCAATAATAGGTTGAGCGCCTTGAGTTATACCAAAAACGGGCATAACCATAAGGGTCATAATACTAAATACAACGCCCATGCCCGAGATGGCAATATCGCCTCCATAAGTGGCTAAGCTAGTATTCATGATAAAGTTTTGTATGCTAGCTGCAATTTGCATTGCAAATGGTGCGGCCCCTAAAGCAAGAATTCCACGGATAATAGCAGGTTCTAATTTTAGATTTTTTTTATGAATTTTTAATAAGCTATTCCCTTGCAAGAAATACCTCAATACCCATATTGCTGAAACTGCTTGAGATATAATAGTAGCAAGTGCTGCTCCTCGCATTCCCCAATTGAAACCAAATATAAAAATAGGGTCTAAAATAATATTGATTAAGGCTCCTATTAACATTGTGTACATGGCTATTTTCGGATTGCCTTCAGATCTTATAAAATTATTCATACCCATTCCAATGGATTGGAATACTCCTCCTAAGAGAATAATTTGTAGATACTCCCTTGCATAGGGTAATATTTGTTCACTGGCTCCTAAAAGTTTTAGCAAAGGTTCCAATCCAACTAATCCTATAATGGTTAAGATCAAAGAACTCAATATTAATAAACTGAATGCATTGCCAAAAATACCTTCGGCTTCTTCTTTTCTATTTTGACCTAATCTAATTGACACTAATGAATTTGAACCTATGCCGATAAGCATATTAAAAGCCATCATTACTAGCATGACTGGGAAAGCAATTGCAATACCAGCAATCCCGAGAGATCCCACTCCATTGCCTATATATATTCTATCTACTACATTATATAGTGCATTTACTACCATACCCACTATTGCTGGTATGGAAAACTTCATTAATAATTTTAATACTTTCATTTCACCTAATTGTTTTGATTTGTCCATTTAAATTCATATCTCCTTATTTGATGCTACGAAATCCTTCAAGCTTTGTTAAAGCTATTTTAAATTTTTCTTTAGCATTTATTAAAGAAAGCTCTTTTTCTTCAAGTAGTGTTATTTGCCTTTTAATTTGGTTTATAGATTTTTCTATCATAGAATCATCTTTTAATTCTTCCTCAAAAATCCGTTTAACATCGTTTCCGAGTTCCATAATTACTTTAACATCCTTTAAGCAGAATCCTAAACCATCTGTTAAATCCCTTATTCTATTAATATTTTCAATGTCTTCTTCAGAATATAATCTATAAAAAGCATCAGTTCTTTTAGGATTTATAAGTTTCAAGTCTTCGTAATACCTTAATGCCCTTTTTGTAAGCCCAGTTTTAAGAGCAACTTCTTCTATTTTATAATATGTTGTATCCATAACTCACCTCTATATAATATTATACGCCACTATAACCTTTACGTCAAGGTTACGGTGGCGTATTCAAAAAAGTTGTAGATCGAAATTTTTCACATCACTTGCCTTCTTTATAACATTCATCAGGCACATCATCAAAGTTTGGAGTAAGTAGCTTATTAAAACCGAAAGTTAGAGCCACAGTATTAGCTTTTTTTATCTTAAGTTCAATATCATCAATTCCTCTGGCTCTAATAAATATAATAAGAACATCATCTATATTTGTAGTCCTTACGCTAATAAATGATATGTCATTTAAATAAAAGAGAGCTGCAATTACCTCACACTTGTTTATACCTGTGATTCTGTATTCTTGAGTTGTAATGTCGCCGTAATTGCAAATACAAAACAAATGTTCATATAACTCAAATAATATTTGAAGTCTAATTAATTCATTTTCTATCGGAAGCATAAATTAAACACCTACCTTTGATTAAGCCACTGATTGAATGTTAGTTTCGACCATTCACCTGCAGGCTCGGGGGCAAAACCAGGATTTAATGGAACATCATCAATAATTGGTACAGCTGGCAAAATTGGTGGCCCAATATCAAGTGGCGCCTCTGTAAATCCTAGCCCGCCAACCACAGGTCCGCTAGTACTCCAAGCTACAATCCTCCCATCTCTATCCAAAAGATTAGTACCTTTTAATTCACCAATCCATACTCTAGTTTTTGTTGCCCAAACAAAATTGTTATAACTATATGCTACCCATTTTAAATCTTTATTAAATACATTTCTATCTTCTAATAACCACCCAACGAAGTTAGCATTTTTATCATATAAAGGGTCCATTATAATCAACATTAATTGTACCTCCATTCATTTCTTCTTTATTTATAACAGGTATTAACAGATCTCCAAATATCTTAGAGACTACAAATTTACTAGTTTCAATAAAATAATCTTCTGTTTCATCAATGCCAGCACCTAAAACATAAGCAGAAACTGTTTTGTCCTTTTCTATGTTAAAAAAAATCCACCTTCTAAAGGAGAGGTAATAAAGAGCTGCAATTATTTCAATTCTACAATCATCAGGAACCTCATAATCAATCTTAATACACACTTCATAGCCGTAGGTAAATAAGTCCCTATATAATTGAAATAATAAATTATATCTAAGCAACCTACGTTTTTCAAATATTAATAAATCCATAAAACACCTCATACAATTATGTGTTTAGTCCTCTACAAAGGCACCTTATATATAATATGCATGTTAACGTAACTATGACTTGGGAAAAATAGTAAAAAAAACCAACCTTAACTATTTTACTTATTTCTATAATAAAAAATCGCCAGTTGAGTTCGATCACGTAGACAGAGCTTTTCTAGTATGGCACTAATATAATTTCTTATAGTACCTTCACTTAAATATAGTTTCTCTGATATCTCTTTATTGTTTAAGCCGTCAGCTACCTTAACTATTATTTCAAACTCCTTTTCATTTATATCAAAGTCTGAAAATTTCAATTTATTGTTTTCTGTGATTAGAGATGGAATCTTAGTTATTATTTCATCGCCGAAGACTGTTTGCCCAGCCTGTACTGCTTTTAGGCAAGGAATGATACTTTCAAAGTTTTGTTTTAAAAGATAGCCCTTTGAACCTATATTTAAAGCTTTTATAATGTATTCGTCATCTAAAAAAGTGGTGAGAAATAGTATTTTAGCATCATTATGGCTCTTTAGGATTATTTCTGCTCCATTAAGACCTGTCATTGTGTCCATTCTAATATCTATTAATAATATATCTGGCTTTAGAGTTTCATATAGCTCTATTGCCATTTTTCCGTTATATCCCAAGGCGACCACTTCTATATCTGGATCTGATTCTAATATAACTTTTAGTGATACACAGACTAATTTATCATCATCTACAATTAAAATCTTCATTTTATAATCTCCTTTGGAATAGATATAAATATCTTAAACCCATTATCCGTCTTTATATTAACATTACCATACAGCGCGGCAACCCTATCTAGTATATTTCTAATACCAATACCCTTTTCAATGTTATAGTCCTCTACAACTCCATTGTCTTGAATAATAAGCTGATAAAATCCTGGGTGCTCGTTAAGGGTGATAGACACATCTGTGGCACTGGAGTGCTTAATAATGTTAGATATGGCTTCCTTAACTATGGATATAAACGAATATTTTATCCTTTTATCAGGATTTTCACTAATATCATAGTAAAGCTTTATAGGGCAAAAGGAAAATTCTTTTGTAAGGGCATAAATCTGATCATGCAAATCTATAGAATCATCATGAAGATTATGTACACTTGTCCTGACACTATCCATAGCTTGTGACAGGGTATCCTTAATTGCGTCAAGGCTTTCTTTTACAATAGAATTCTTATTAATAACTATTAGAGCTCCAATTTGCAAAAGGCACCGTGATAAAATATGCCCCACATTATCATGGATTTCTCTTGCTATCCTATTTCTTTCAGTTAATGTGGCAAGATTTATTTCATAATCCTGGTTGGCTATCAAGGTAGCATTTTGATCTTCAAGCAGTATGGAAAGTTCTGAAGTCTTGTCTCTAAAATTTATATAATCCTCTTTAAGCCTGGCCGTAGAAATAGTACGAAGCTTTAAGAGTATAGTTAACGCCATAAATGCAATAGTTATAAATATAATTCTATTAGATAAATATCTTTGATTGCTTATTATCGGTATAATGGCAAAGAGATAAATGAAGCGGTATTTATTTCTTATCACATCATATAAAACCAATGGAAGAAATAATAAGAATTCACTAAAAAAGACGCATAGTATTATATAGATAATAAACAGTAACATATGTAACTCATTGTTTTCAAGATAGCTACTTAGGCTACTTATGGTTAATGCAAAGATTATTGGAAAAATCCATAAGCCATGAGCTGATTCCAATAGATATATACTTATGCAACAAAGAAAAATAACTGATTTATCTACAATTTCAAGCATTTCACTCGCCAATGGAACTAGAATAAATATTTCTAGATTCCCATTGAAACCCCCTTTGAAATTATTTTATATTTGGCCATGTGCCATATCACTATATGACATTTGTCACCATAAATAATGATTATATACACTTACAAATCATACCATAAAATCGTACTATATATCTATAGACAAAATCCATTTGAATTAATATTGAGTGAAAGGTTGGGAGAATTTTATGATAGTAAAAGTTAATAATTTAGTAAAAAGGTACAACGAGCTTTTGGCATTAGATCATTTAAATTTAGAAGTTAAAGAGGGTGAAATTTTTGGACTCCTAGGTCCTAACGGTTCAGGTAAATCTACCGCAATAAATTGTATCCTTTCACTTTTAAAGTATGATAAGGGCGAGATAAGTATTTTTGGCAGACCTATGGGACCTGATGCTTATGATATAAAAAAGGATATTGGGGTTGTTATGCAAGATGTAGCTGTCTTTGAGGAACTGACAGTATACGAAAATATAAATTATTTTTGTGGGCTCTATATAACTGATAAGCTTAAGAGAAAAGCACTAGTAGATGAAGCTATAGATTTCGTTGCACTAAATGACTATAAAAAATTTTATCCAAAGAAATTAAGTGGCGGGCTTTTAAGGCGGCTTAATATAGCTTGTGGTATAGCTCATAAACCTAGGCTTCTAATCCTTGATGAACCAACTGTAGCAGTAGACCCTCAAAGTAGAAATAATATTCTATCTGGGATTAAAAAGCTAAATCAGCAAGGGGCTACAATCATATACACCACTCATTATATGGAGGAAGTGGAGCAGCTTTGTGACAGAATAGCCATACTAGACAAGGGTAAAACCGTGGCTCTTGGAACAAAAGAGGAATTAAAAGCCATGATTAAAATTGGAGAGAAAATCACCGTAGAGATATTTAATTTATCTTCCAGTGTTTTAGACAATATCAGAGAATTATCCACGGTGGATAAAGCGGAATATAGAGAAAACACTTTAGTGATTAGATCTACAAAGGGTAAAAATAATATAGTTAGAATTATAGAGTTCTTAAATGATAATAATATTGAGTTTGGAAAAATATACTCTGAATTACCCACTTTAAATGATGTTTTCTTAGAGATAACTGGCAAAGAGCTTAGGGATTAAGGGGGAATAGGTATGTTTAATCATATATTTACTACTAGGATAAAATGTTTATTAAGAGATAAGCAACTGGTTTTTTGGACTTTAATGTTTCCAATAGTTTTGGCCACCTTATTTAAAATAGCTTTTTCTAATCTTTCTACGGGTGAGCTGTTTAAAACTATCAATATAGCTGTGATAAATAGCCAACACTACCAGAACAATGTGGGTTTTAGAGGAGCTATTGATGGAGTTTCTAAGGATGGCAAGGATAAACTTTTTAATGTGACCTTCACGAATGAAACAAATGCTGAGGACCTTCTTAAAAACAGTAAAATAGAGGGGTATATATATCTAAATCCAGAGGTAAATCTAGTAGTTAAGTCCCAGGGACTCAATCAAACGGTGATTAAGACTTTCTTAGATGATTATAAAGAGAGTGCAAGTACCATAGCCACCATTTTAGCATCAAGTCCAGAGGCAAATCCTGCTGATTTAATAAAGGATGCAACAACTCATAAAGAATACACTAAAGAAATTTCAGCGTCAGTAGGAAAGCCAAACACAACTCTTAATTATTTTTATGCACTTATTGCCATGACATGTTTATATGGCGGCATTTCAGGACTAAAGGAAATCACTGATATACAAGGAGATTTATCAAAAAGAGCAGCTAGAATTAATATGGCTCCAGTTCATAAAATAAAGATGTTTATTTATAGTCTCTGCGCAGCATTTTTGATTCAATTTACTGAAATTATCATTGTGCTTGGATATTTACATTTCGCCTTAAAGATTGATTTTGGAAATCAACTATCTTATATTCTGCTTCTCTGCTTTGTAGGATGTGGCACAGGAATTTCCTTTGGGGCTATGATAAGTGCGCTTATTAAAAAAAGTGAAGGTCTAAAAATTGGAGTATTAATAGGTACAACTATGATAGGATCTTTTTTAGCAGGGATGATGTCTTCAGATATAAAATACCTTGTACAAAAAAGCATGCCAATATTATCATATATTAACCCAACAGCACTTATTACAGATGGATTTTACACCTTATATTACTATAATAACCATGGACGATTTTTTATAAATATTTCTATTCTAACCCTTTTATCCCTAGTATTTTGTTTAACCACCTACTTCATTATAAGGAGGCAAAAATATGCAAGTCTTTAAAGCTTACTTTAAAATTATCAAAGCAAATATGGGACAACTGATTATATATTTAACAATTTTCTTAGCAATATCCGTGCTTTATTCTACGATGACGACCACGAAAAATGAAGAAAGCTTTTCTCAAACTAAGACCAATGTAGCCTTCGTAAATCTGGACGAAAACACTGCACTACTTACAGGCTTTAAGGAGTATCTATCAAAAAATGCAAACTTTATTGATATTGAAAATAAACAGGAAAATTTACAAGATGCACTATTTTTTAGGGATGTGGATTATATAATAACGGTGCCTGTGGATTTTACACAGAATTTTTTACTGGGAAAACCCGTAGAGCTGCAAAAGACTATAGTGCCAAACTCTACAACGCGTATGTATGTTGATATGGCAATAAATAAATACTTTAATATGGCAAGGGTATATGTTAATAATGTCCCAGGAATAACAGAAGAAAATTTGGTAAAAGAAGTTTCTATAGGGGCCTCCACTGAAACAAGGGTGCAGTTAAAATCCTTCGGTGATAAAAAACAAAATAATGCCCTTACTGTGGCCTCCTTTAATTACCTCGCCTATTCATTATTTTCAATACTAATCCTTGGGATAAGTTCTATTTTGATGGTATTTAATGATAAAAACTTAAAGAGAAGAAACTTATGCTCCCCAATGAAAAATAGCTCCTTTAATTTACAACTGATCATGGGAAATCTAGTTTTTGCTCTCGCCACTTATGGAGTTATGGCCGGTTTTGGATTCATCCTAAATAGGAAGCATATGATGTCTTATAATGGCTTATTGTTATGTATTAACGCCCTAGTGTTTACTATCGCAGCCTTAAGTATAAGTTACCTTGTAGGCCTTTTAATAAAAAACAAAGACGCTCAATCTGCCATAGCAAATGTCCTAGCACTAGGATTTTCCTTCATTAGTGGAGTATTTGTTCCACAAGAATTTTTAAGTGAGAAGGCCATGACTATAGCTAGCTTTACTCCTACCTACTGGTATGTAAAAGCCAACAATGTTATAGGCACGCTGTCAAATTTCAGTTTTGATAATCTTTCGGAAGTATTTACTTATATGTTAATAGAACTTGGTTTTGCCATAGCTATTTTTTCAGTAGCTTTAGTTGTAAGTAAACAAAAGAGAATAACTAATAGTTAGCCTCTTACTAACAGACTTCTCTCTAACTCCATTATTAATCTTAAAAGCATTCTTGGTATAAATTGGCTAGAATTTTTAAAATCCTAGCCAATTTTTTTTATATACAAATTTTTCTTGACATTAGGTCAGACCTAAGGTTTATAGTTAACTTATAATTAATCAGATTGGAGTGACTTAAATGAACGAATATATAAGAATTAGTGAACTCTCTAGACTCATGAATTTATCTGTTCATCAAATTCGTTATTTTGAAGAAAAAGGGATACTTTATCCCTCATATGTAGATAAGAACAAATATCGTATGTATGGAATCAAGGAGATTTATCAGCTTTCTCAAATTTTACTTCTTCGCAAGCTTAATATATCTGTGAAAGAAATTAAAGAGTCTCTTATATCTTACTCTGCAGATGATTATAGTCAGCTTTTAAAAAATTCTTTGAAAGGAATTGAATCCGAAATTGATCAATTAATTAATCTTAAGCACTTTATTAAGATAACTCTTGAAGAGCATAATGAATCAGAAAATAATCTAGAAAATGATTATAAAATTAGCTGCTATGACACTCGTTATATGAAACAGTGGATTCAGCTAGAGGAACAAGAAAAATTAAATGCAAGAAATCTTTACGAGAAAAGAATTCAATTACCCAATTTATTTGAATCTGACTTGCATTACTTGTATGATTACAATAAAGTTGCAATATGTTTTGAGTCAAGTCATACATCAGACATAATGTTGGAAAAAGGAAAGTACCTCATTAAAAACTTTTTAGTAACTGTGGACAATGATATTTTAGAAGAAATTGAAAAGTTACAGCGGTATATAATTGAAAATCAGTACTCATCATCAGGTGAAATTATAATTATAGAAAAGTCTTATCTTTCTATGTTTAGTAACAATAAACTATTTTATCAACTACAAGTAAAAATCAATGAATAAAACTATTGGAGGTATTCAAATGATCCAACCAATTATAGTTCCTTATCAAAATGAAGACAACGAAACCATTTGCAGCCTTTTAGTAGAATCATTTCATGGAAAATTTCATTCTCTTGTAAATCTTGATGATAAGAATATTGTCAAATTGTTAAGAGAAACTTGGAGTAACGATTCAAATGATTTAGCAAAAAAGCAAATGGTAATCAAAGAGAACGGAAAAATCATAGGCACCATCCTTTTAAAATGGAAAGAGAATAATCAAGCAAAACCCATACCCATCAACATTAATTTTATGTGTCTCTTAAAGCAATTCGGATTAACTAATATATTCAAATTCATTGTTGGAACGAGCTTTCTTGAGTATCAACCAAAACAGCAGGAATGTTATATTGAGCATATTGCTATTTCTTCCAGTTATCAGAATAAAGGAATTGGTAAACTTCTTCTTGCTTGGTCTAAAAGTTTTGTATGCAATAATCCTCAATTTAAAAGATTAACTTTATATGTGTCTGACAAGAACAAAAATGCCATTCATTTATATGAAAAGATGGGATTTCATATTGAAAAATCAAAGTATAATTTAGTAAGACGGATTTTTTTTCAAGAGCCAAATTGGCATTTTATGACATGGTCCAAATTAGAACATATTAACAAAAATATTAGGGGTGAAAGAGATGAAAAAAAGATTTAAACCTTTATTATTAGTAACCATAGGCATACTTACTGCTAGTGTATTACTTTTCCTATATCAAAATACTTATAGCATAATTGAAAAAAAAATAGAAATAAATACGCCTAATGGAGTTTTGACAGGTATTTTAGCTTTACCAACTAATTATTCTGGGAAGTTAGGTCTTGTGGTATTTGTTCATGGAGATGGCACGCTTAATGCTACTTATGATGATGGATATAAACCTCTGTGGGAAAAATTAACTTCTGTTGGATACGCCTCATTATCTTGGAATAAACCAGGAATTAATGGTTCATCTGGTAATTGGTTGGATCAAAGTATGGAGGATCGTGCACAAGAAGTTATTACTGTAATAGACTGGGCTAAATATTTACCCGAGATTGATAGTAAAAGAATCGGTTTATGGGGTTCAAGTCAAGCTGGCTGGGTTATCCCAAAAGTTGTAAAGGAGAATAAAAGTATAGCCTTTAGTATTCTTGTGGCACCAGCTATAAATTGGATATCTCAAGGACAATACAATACAAAAAAAAGCTTGGAAAAAGGCGGGCATTCTAAAAAAGAAATAAAAGAGGTAGAAAAATATGATAATCAAGTTTTAAACTTATTGGAATCACGCTCCACCTATGTCCAATATCTAAAAATCGCAAATAAAGATAGTTTGATTTCTAAAGATAGATGGAATTTTATTAAAAAGAATTATAACTCTGATGTAACAGAGGATTTGAAACACTTTAATTCCCCTGTTCATTTAGTCTTAGGTGGTCAGGATATAAATGTAGATGTTAATAATACTGAACTTATTTATCGTCAAAATATACAATCTAATCTTTTATCTGTATCCTTTTTACCTAACGCAAATCATTCAATGCTAAAAAAGAATATAGCTACATCTAAACTACTAACCAATCTAACCGCTATTTTCTTTCCCAGGTATCTTTTCGATGACAAATATTTAAATGATTTAACTCAATTTGTTAGTCAAATTGACAAAAGCTTAGCAGGCGTGCCCCTACCATAAAAAATAATCCTAGTAGCACGCCTAATGCCCACATATTGTATACATGATGATACAACTAATTTAATATTATATAATGGAAATATTAGTGATATCATATTGAATTTCACTTTGTGTAGGTGGTAAAATATTTTAAGAATTCAATTTCTCAGCAATCTTTTTCTGAATATCCTCAACTCTGGCTCTATTAAGATTATAGCCTGAGATGCTTAAAAGTGCTGCTATAAAGCTTAGTCCTGAGCCAACACTTAGCAATAAACCAAGAATAATTACTGTGCTTTCGGCTTGAAGGGGCAGGTTGGCATCGAATTTAACTATATCTAATAAAAAACCTATAAGTAGCAAGGTTATAGATTGAGAGAGTTTATAAAACAATGTTAGACAACCGTAATAGCTTCCCTCAGCCCTTTTCCCAGTATTAAGTTCATCTAAATCAATGACATCTGCAATCATTGAAAACGGCAGAGTAAACAATCCTCCTGTACCAAAGCCTGCCAGTATTGCAAAGGGTATGAAGTATAATGCATTACCCATTACATGGTTCTTCATAAGCACTAATATAAGAAAAAATAAGCTACTCATAAAACAAAGTATAATACCTAAAATCATCGAAGGCTTTTTATCTAATCTTTTAGATGCTATGGCCCATATAGGCTGAGATAATATGGAAACAAGAAGTTGTATTCCAACGATAAGGGCAATCTGCTGACTATTTAGGGAAAATGTGTAGGTAAACACATGTAACCCTGTATTTGCAACCAATGCTGAAGCTATGTTTGTAAACATAAATGAAAAAGCCACATATCTAAAGGTTTTGTTAAGAAAAATTTCCTTAAAGGCTGACAGCAGAGTTTTTATAGTTGCATTACTTACTCCCTTCTCAGCATGCTCATTGAGGATAGGAATATATTTCTTTGTAGAGTAAAAACAAATAAGGGAAAAGATAATAATTAGAATTGAGGAAAAAATCCCCATAGAACTATAGGAACCAGGGTTTAGTTGCCCAGAAGGAAACTCTGAAGTAGGACGAAAAAAAACAAACATTCCAAAAACTGATACAAAAGCTAGTCCAAGAAGAAAAAATACAGTTTTAACACCTTGAATGTTAGTTCTTTCATTGTAATCATTAGATAATTCAGCACCAAGGGCGGTATAAGGAGTTACATATATTGTACTGAAGGTTTTGATTACTAAAATCAGAAGGAATATAATAGCGAATTTTAAATAATCTGATAATCCCGAGCTTATATTCCATAAAAGGTAATTAGATATTCCTAGGCCTATACCTCCTATAAGTATATATTGATGTCGTCTGCCGAAAATTTTAGATTTAGTCATGTCTGAAACGTATCCCATTAACGGGTCAGTAATAGCATCCCAAATTATACTTAGGCTTACAGCTAAGCCAACAAGGCTACCAGGGATATTAAGAATAGCTGTACAATAAAAAACTAAATAGGTTCCTATAACTTGACTAGAAATACCTGCGCTGAAGTTTCCGGACCCATAGCCTATTTTATCTAAAAGAGGAATTTTTCTGTGGCTGTTGCTTTGATGCTTACTCAAGATAACACTCCTTGTTTTATATTATTATTTTAGAGATCTGAAATAACCCATTTAGTAAAAATTTCAGTTAAAAAAGGGCACTACTTTACAAAAAGTGTTCTTACTGTAAAATATTTTTTCATTCTATACATATAGATTATTTGCCATATAACCCTTGACCACCTGATGCTGGGCTTTGTGTTCCGTAAATTGTTGCTCTCTTAGTATTTTTTTGAGTCGAAGATTTTGCTTTTTTTTCTTCAATAATTTTTTTCATTAGTTCCATGTTTTTGTTCATATCATTTTTCATGTTTTTACCTTCTTTTTTTTATTTTTTACACCTTTTACATTAAAAAATTAATTGCTACCTTCTAAATTAATAGAGCTATAAATTTTTGCAAGGTATGATTTATTATTTTATTAATCCATTATACACCAAAAACAGTCCTTTTAGTGACACATATTTACTAATATATTATTTACTCAAAATAAAAATATCCCATAGATATTGGTCCTGCTTTTAATTTACAATTAATTATTAATTTTGTCACTATAATGACACATAGAATTGTTAGTATAAGTACATAGAAAGTAATTGATTTTTTTTAATTAAAGCCCCCTTTAATTAAATATAAATTTAGTATAACAGTAAAAAGAACTGATGAATATAATCAGTTCTTTTTACTGTTTAGTGGCATAACTGCTATATAATTTAATCTATTTCATGAGACTTAACTGCATTATTTGTATTCTAGATACTAGTGTTTAACATTCTTCTTTATCAATTCCATAAATGTTTCTGGGGTGACTATTGACACTTTAGGATTTCCATTTAGCTTATTCACAACTTTTTCAATATTACTTAGGTTTTTGCTCCAAGCATGAACATAAACAAAGGTATAACTGTTAGAATTATAAATATCTACTTGCCCAGAGTCAATTCGACTGTTAATATTTTTCACAAGCTCATCTTCACTTTCAAGACTATCCCAAAGTAAATCTCTACAGGACACTATAGGTTTATTATTAGACCAAATAATTTCTCCGTGATAGTTATCGTGCTTATGATAATCAAGATAAAACAGTCCTCGGATACCAGGCATAATAGTAAATTTTTCCCAAAGTTCCTTATTATAAAAGGAGTCATCATCTATAATCGCAACATATTTCTGATCTACTTTTCCCATATAATCATCTAATCTATTAATATATATACCTAGTGCATCCTTATCAAATTTACTTGGGTACATATAACCATTTCCAGATGGTGGCACTATAAAATAGTCATTAGTGGATCCATGAGCTGCACTTTCATAATATAATTTGAATACAGTAGGTGCAAGGTAATATATTGATGGGCTTAACGCCCAACCCAAATTGAATTTGCCTTTATAAGGAGAACTATACCACTTGTGAGAACCAAAATTAGTCCCAAGGTCCCACTGTTGATTATCTCCATCAGACATAATAAATGTTACATTATGAACACTTTCACTACTTGGAATGTTCATTAACGTTTTTTGAGACATAGGTAATGAAGGAAATGAACTTAATACAGTTAAATTATAAGACCAATCTGCAGCAACCACACTAATACCATATTTCGAAGCTGTACTGATATTAATAAATTCATCTGGTCCCCAACCTAAGCAAATGGAGTCGCTTTCCATGGTTGAAAATACTCTATCGCGAAGAGAAGTATCATTTATACTATCCTCATAAAATATTAGGGATTTGGTCATTATGCCATAGTCTCGCAGGGCGGAAGCTTTGCCCGGGGATAGTTGAATTACTATAGAGTGATTGAGTCCAGAATTCCATAAATTATCATAGGCCCATTTTTCATCTGTGTTTCTGCAGTCGCCTTTAATCTTTGTGATTCCATAGGTAAATACTTTATCCTGGATATCTTCATCAACTGCAATGCAATTATTTAACGCAGCAAGTGAACAAGCATTATTTATCGAAGGATCTTTTAGCGATTTATTATTGTAAAGTACGTATCCATCAATATAATCTTTAAATACATCTAATAAGCGCCAAGGGTCTGTGATAGTTTCGTATGAGACTCCATAATTTTTTTTTAAATCCTCTAGCCATATTTGATAATCTGGCTGTGAAGAGTTAAGTGTATATATTTGAGATGACGAATGACTATTAACCAATCCTTGAAGGGTAGCTATCATTGTCCTTTCACTAGAAGTCATTATATTTTGAGAAATAACATATAAATAAGTTGGTATTGTAGGATTCTTTATATACTTATTAGTATTGAGAGCTTTTTTCCAGTCGCTCCATTTAATATTTGTCATCTGTATTATCCTTACAGTATTTATAGAAATTTTGCAAAAAATTAATTCTTTCATTATTAGAAAAAGATTTTATATGACTCTCATCAAAATTAGCTAAAAGTAGTTGTCTATTTATAATATCATCAGCCGAAACTCTTTTGGAATTTTTCATCATATCATACATAATCATAAAGGTAGTAGTCCTTCCTATGCCTTGTTTACAGTGAAAATGAAGCCATGTATTTTTAGGCTGTAGTTTTACTAAACAAACAAAGTAATCCACCATATCATCTGTAGGTATTTTACCATCAGTAACAGGGATGCGTTCATATGATAATGATTTAGAATTAACAAGATAATCTTCGTCTTCAACTTTTGTTGGAACTACAGTTATATTCTTATGATTATAAAAAGTAATAGGCACATTTAATTTAATACTGCTCAGTTTAATATATTCATCTAATAAAACTTGGTCCATTGTTAACCCTATGTTGGCATCATTTCTTGCATTAGCCCAGCTAACAGGAGCTCCATTAATAAAACCGTGTGATTCTTGTCTTAAGTCAATAACTGTTATAGGTAATGTATTTCCTATACTTTCCATTATAAGAGGTAAATTGAACTCGGAAAATTGTTGGCTACCAGAAATGTTTAACGTATTTAGTCCACTAACATTTAAATCACTCTTGCTTTGTGTATTTATTAAATCGGAAGATTTACGAAAATGGTATGGCATGCCATTGTAATTTTGCGTATCTGCAACAAGATTTATATTGTTGTCATCTAAAGCCGAATCAGAGGCTTGTGTATTTTCATTTTTTATTTCTCTTGAAGAAATCCTTTTATCATAAGACTGCATCATATTATAAAAATAAGGGCACCAGTACATATATCTCCTCCATAAAAAAATAGATCTCACCATATATTATGAATGAAAAATTATTTTGATACTGAGTCGGATTGTTATATGCTCTACCCATTGATAAACTATAATTAACCATTAATTAATTATAAACAAATGATAAGTCAACAATGTCATTAATTTGCTTTAAAATTTTATTTTACTATACTTATTCGACATATCTTTTAAAATTCCTTTTTGTTTTTTAGTCTTTTATACAAAAAAATCGCCATCTTTAATTTGATGACGATTTTTTATATCGTTTTTCAGTGGCTTCCTGAAAATGGAGGGCTATTTTTTTTACATCTTACTATTATAATACTTATAAGAAATTAGAAACGCTAAAAATTGAACATATAACGCTCCTATGCAAATAAACGCAGGTATTCTATAATCAAGTGCAACAAATACAAAAGCCATAATTGCAAAAAGAAAATAACCAGTAGTATTCGAAACAGAACAAGCAATCCTTAAAATTTGAATATTTCTTTCATCCTTTAATTCGATTTCTTCTTGCTTTAATTTTGCAACAGAAGTTCTTTTGTAATAAATTAATTTAAATATCCCAATTGCTATAAAAGCACTTCCTACCCCTGTAAACATGCCCATAAGCATACTAATATTGTCCGCCTCATCAGGAACTCCTATATTACCTACTATCCCAAATATAAAACTTATAATACCAACCACAATCAAAGTTGCCCAAATTCTATTGTTTTTCATTGATTTACAAAACATATTATTCCTCCTCATAAATAAAAATTTCTTCAATTGACATATTAAAATATTTAGCAATTTTAAAAGCTAATATAATAGATGGGTTATATCGACCATTTTCCAAGGAACCAATTGTCTGCCTTGAAACCTCCAAGGCTGTTGCCAGTTCTTCCTGCTTAATACCCCTTTGTTTTCGAATTTCTTCTAATCTATTTTTCACAAGTAGATTCACTCCTTTAATTTTATTGTTTTACGGAAAGCTAACTTTACATTAATAATACCACTTATGATATTTCATGTCAAGCACGCTTTCCATATAAATTTGAAAACAGTAAATTTTTTTTAAATTTGCTAAATGTTATATTTATGCGGCATTCCTGTTATGAATTAAAGATACATGTGAGAAAAACCCCTAAGATTAAATTAGGCCACTGAAAAAAGCACTCTTTTTTCAGTAAAGTTTTAAGCTTGAACAGAAAAAGCATGAGATATCCATATTTATGGATATTTCATGCTTTATATTTTTATAATTAAGTTAAAAAAGCCCTATTTCATGCTTTTCCACTTAATTATTCTCTTAATTAATTATTTCTTCATTTATAGTTTTTACTTCTTCATTTAATTCAAATAAATCTTGAAAAATTCCATCAATAGTGTTTTCATCAATAAATGCTCTCAATTTTGGGTTACGATCTTCCGTATTAATATACTGAATAAAATAACCCCCTACTTTTTCAGCAACACTTAATTTAATAGATATATTTTGTCTAAGCCTATCTTTATTAAATAAAGTAAAAGTAACATTTTTATCAGAAGATTTTATTTCGATTTTTTTATAAAGGTTTATATCGATATATTCATTTAAATCTGTTGTTGCTCGAATATTTTTTATTTTATATTTGTCTAGATTACTATTAATTTCATCAACAAAGTTTTGCATTGCTATACTAATAACATTTTTATCAATAGTTAAATTTCTTAATTGTAAGACTAATTCTTCTTTCCAATTCATCTCATTCACCACTCCTATAAAGCATAATTTCTATTTTAAAAAGGCAATTCCTTATTTTTTTAATATTTCTATATCTTTAGCTATACTGATGTATATATTATATATTCTTCTATTAAACTATTCTGAAAACTAAAAAAAATACCGATTTATCTGCATTTTAACTATCGCCTTTTTAAAATTTCTTATAATTATTCCATATATTTATGTTCATTGGAACATGATTAGTGCAACTCTTATAATGGATGCTCTTAATTGATTACTTCTTCATTATTAGATACCATGCATATTTCTAATATTTCTTCACTATCGCGTTCCAATATGCTTTGTTTCAAAGCTGCCGCAATGAAAAAGCTATCACCCTTTTTAAAAACAATACTACAATGATCTGTAGTAATTTTTAAACAGCCTTTGCATACGATTCCGACCTGGGGTTTATTTTCTTTCTTATAAATCATTTTACCAATAACTGTTAATCTAACCACTTCAAAACTGGAAGTAACCGTTGTATCTATCAGTTTTTCTATACAATAATCCTCATTTCTTACCAATACCTTTGGTTCCATAAGGCTTTTCCCTACAATATCCACCACGCTATATTGCTTATAATCAAAAATATCTAAACAAAATTCTAAATCTTTTCCCATAAATCTTGCCTGTGCTGGCACAATTACACCCTCACGGTTAAATTCGCACCTCACAACCAGGTCGGAGGGTTCCATGATTTCAAGCATTGTAATTCCTTTTCCTATTGCATGTGGCATTCCTCCTGGAATGTACCATACCTGCCCTGGTTTTACTGATATTTTTTCAAAACATGCATCCAAAGCTTCTATGTTTTGTTCTTCAATAATCTCTCTCCACCGAGCCTTAGATGGCGCATTCTGGAATCCCAAACGAATATATGGTTCAATTCCACTGCGGACGTTTAAAATATAATAACACTCCTGCTTTCCGTAAGGGTTTCCCAAATACTTCATGGCAAACTCTTTGGTGGGGTGTGCTTGTACATGAAGCCTCATAGAAGAGTCTAGAATTTTAAATAGAAATCCTAGGTCCGGTTCTTTTTCATGTTGAAATAAATCACCCAGATAATATATTGGATCCTGTAAAATTATATTTTTCAGCAAATGCTCTTCGCCATCAATGCTTACACGCGATAACCCTTCCTGTTCTATGGTCTCCATTCCTGGATTATGTGCATTGACCAAAGAACCGATCCATTCTTCTGGACGATCATTATCTATACATTCCGCATACCCGTGGAACTGATCTATTCCCGCCCCTCCAAGATAATTTCTTCTCACCCTGTTTGGCAGTAAAGTCATGATAAGATGATTCACCTTTTCCTCCATTGTCATGTGACCTCCTCCACAAATAATTTTATTCCTTTTGAATAAAGATAAAACATAATGGTGACTAAATTAATATAAAAAGATACCAACTTTCTTTTCATAATAAAAGTCGGTATCTTTTTAGTAACTAATTAAACCGGTAATTTTTATATTAAAATATTAACTTTCAGATTCATAAGCTAATTTTAATATGCTGAGTACATCATCCTTAACGAGCTGTACAAAGTTACCTATAGGCTTAACCTCTGTAGCCTTTTCAGCCATTTCCTCTAGCTTATTTAATGGTATGTTAGCTTCTTTTAGAGAAACTGGAAGCCCCAGAGATCTAAAGAAGTTTTTAGTTATTTCAATAGCTTGAAGAGCGGTTCTTTCAGGATTATAAGTATCAATTTCAATATTCCATACCCTTGATGCAAATTGAACAAATCTTTTTATGTCATGTTTATATACATATGTCATCCAAGCAGGGAGGATAATAGTTAGACCAGCTCCATGAGCTATATCATATAGTGCACTTAGTTCATGTTCTATATTGTGACTGCCCCAATCTCCTGTTCTCCCAGTATTTAACAGTCCATTGTGTGCTATAGAACCAGCCCACATTATTTCTGCTCTTGCAGCATAATTGTCTGGCTGTTTTAATACAATAGGTGCATTTTTAATTATAGTTTTAAGCGTAGCTTCACATAACCTGTCTGTATAGTCCACATCTCTATCATTAGTAAAATATCTTTCCATTACATGAGCCATAATATCTGCTGCTCCACAGGCTGTTTGATATGCAGGTAAGCTATAAGTTAGTTCAGGATTTAGTATAGCAAATTCAGGTCTAGGTACAGCATTGCTAGCTGGCCTTTTATACCTTCCATTCTCGTTAGTAATTACGGAACCTGTGCTGGATTCACTACCTGCTGCTGGAATAGTAAGTACTACACCTACAGGAAGGGATTTTTCTGACTTAGCATTTCCACCATAGAAATCCCATACATCTCCATCATACATTGTTCCTATACCGATGGCCTTCGCAGAATCTATTACACTCCCACCACCAACAGCTAAAATAAAATCTATATTATTCTCTCTGCAAAGTTTAATTCCTTCTCTAACCAAACTTAACCTGGGATTAGGTTGAACTCCTGGAAGTTCAAAAATTTTCAAGTTCTCATCTTTAAAGCACTTAATTATTTTCTCATATAGTCCACTTTTCTTAATACTTCCTTCACCATAATGGATAAGCACTCTATCCCCATAAACCTTAGCTTCTTTAGCTGCTTGTAATTCAGTATCCTTACCAAAAATCATTTTTGTTTTGTTATCGTATGTAAAATTCAACATTATACTTTTCCTCCTGATTTTTTTATATTTTACATGACTATGACGACTATCATAATTCACATTTGTAAACACTATTCGCATTATTATGTATTAAGATTTCAATTTCAGCAGGTCCTTTAGAATATTAGCTAAATTTTCACCCATACGTATATGTCCTGAATCAGATGGGTGTATTAAGTCACATGTTAATCCAGTAAATTCATCCAGTATCTCTTCTCCCGAAATAAAAAACACATTTTTCTTATTTTTGTATTTATTTTCTGATAATTCTTTTAAAATCTTACAATAAGCAGCATCATTCTTTTTGTATATATTATCATTGATGGCGTAGACAGAATGATTTGGGAAAATAGAAATGATAACAACAGGATTATCAGGATGACTTTCAAGTATTTTTTCTATCATATATTCTGCTTTTTGCTGGAATTCCTCTCCTGAAAACACTGAACGCATATTTACACCAATTTCCAGTGTCACGAAATCCCAGTCATTTCTCCCTGCAATATAATCAGCCACTTCCTTTTCACAATAACAACGTCCTGATAATCCAAGATTATACACATCTACATTAAGTCTTAATGCCGCCTGCTGAATGTAGGAATTACAATTATGGATAGCCTTTGATCCCCATGTAATGGATGAACCATATGCCAGCCACCTTTTTGAAGGTAGCTCTTCCGGTTTAGGTGGTCTTAATTCCTTTCCAAATGTATCTATTCCATAAAAGGATGTACAACTTGTATTTAGAAATACTCTCCATACTTCTGGAGAAAATCTTTTTCTCTTAATTGATCCCTTTTTCACACAGGAAAATCTTTCAGGTTCCGATAAAGTGATCATAGTTTTAATGCCTGCTTTAAGATGAAAAATAGAATAAAAATAATCTCCTCTATAAACCAGAATATCCCCGTCAACATCATCAACACTAAGGGAAAGTGTTATAATATCACTTTCTGTAACAAAACGTATTTCACATCCTTGACATCTCTCTGCTCTTTCTTTTGCTTTTATGCTATCACTGAGTTTTTTAGGATACCTATAAAGTCTTACTCCTGAATCCAAAGAGTTTTTTTTAACTTCAACTATATTGAAAAATTCCATACTATCATATATCATTGTATACCTCTTTCCAGTTTGCAAGCCTAATATGCAAATTTAATTTTTAGCCTTTAATACTTTATAGTTCCAATCAACTTTTATATATTTATAAGTTGTATAGATAGTTACTCCAAAGTTACTTATAATCATTGAATACCAAATTATAAGCTCATTTAAGTTTGGTGCATACCTTTGACAAAGATATATAAATGGTACTCTAAAAACCCATACTCTTAGTACACTGCTGTACAAAGGAATTTGAGGCTTTCCGAGTCCTATAAATACACCAAATTGCACTTGGAATATTGCCCATGCCACAATTGAAACAGAATATATTCTCATTGCATTCGTTGCATTATATAATATAAGTGGATTTTTAGTAAATAAACCTGCTATGCTCCTGGAACTTATGAGTAGAATTAACGCAAATATTATAGAAAATATTGTAGACATACCCATAGCTTGTTTAGAGATTTTTTTTGCTCTACTTATATTGTTTGCACCTGCATTCTGACTTACCATAGTAGATACCGCAATACCTATTGCTGTAAGCTGTCCAAAACATAAGCCATTTACAGTATTCGCAATACCATAAGCAGTAAGTACAGCTTCTCCATAACCAATAGCAATACCATTAATCAAAATAAATGACAGACTGTTTGCTCCATTAGATATAGCACTTGGCATTCCCAATTTTACAAATAATACCATTATATTTTTTTCTAATTTTAATCCCTTAATGTACAAATTAATTTCATCTTTTAATAAATATAAATCGCTTATTTCATATGCCGCAATAACTAAATTAGTAATTAAAGTAGCTAATGCTGCTCCAAAAATTGATTTCTGAAGTTTTATAACAAATAAATAAGTGAATGCTATTTTAAGTATTACTAGCAAAAGGCTTATATAAAGTGGTTTAAGGGAATCTCCATAAGCCCTCCTTATTGCTACATATGTGGAATGTATAAAAGATAGTGAAATTCCTATAGAAGTAACTGTTAAATATATTTGGGTATTTTTTAAAAGCTCTCCATGTAAACCCTTTAAAAATATATTCCCGAATAAATTTAATAATATAGAAAAAACTACCCCACCTAATGCTGAAAATATAATCAGTTGGGATGCTATATCTCTTGCACTATCTTTATCATTTTTTCCTATCTTCTGACCTATTAATGTGATACCGGCGTTACCCAACCCATATGCAAACGCAGTGACAAATGCTATTATTGGTGATACAAAATTAATGGAAGCGAGCTGAGTGTCTCCAACTCTACTTACAAATAAGTTGTCTATTAATGGGCTTATAGATTGAATAAGTCCAACTAACATCATAGGCAAACTTATGGATATTAACCCATAAGCTATATTACCATATAATATATTTTGCCTTGATTTTTCTGCATTGAATTTTAGCATTGTGCCTCCCCTTTGAAAAAGTAAAATCTTTATTATGAATTAATCATTACTTTAGGAAGTCATCTCTCTGTGGTGTAAATACGTCTAGCAATCTTCCTTTAGGCGTAATTAATATTGCACCATGATTCATCATTGGGGGAATATAAACTGTATCTCCACGTTTTATTATTTTCTTTTCATCCCCAATAGTAAATTCGAATTCCCCCTCTAAGCAGTACGTTGCCTGTTCATGTTCATGAACATGTTCCGCTCCTATAGCATCATCTTGAAAGTATACATCAACCATCATCATTTTCCCATCATGGGCCATAATCTTTCTTTTAATCTTACCTATTTCAACAACTTCCTCTTCGATTTCATCTTGCAAATAAAAGTTAGATTTCATTTTAACACCTCATATTAAATATTTTTTTCTCAACTGATTTTAAAATTCCACAAAATTTGGAATATATCATTTTTAGTCCTACTTCTCAATATTATCGATTTTCTATACTTAATTACCGGATTATCATATGTATCCGCAATAATCAATTCTTTATTTCTTAGGTTAATTTCACTACTTAAGGTATAGTTATTTAGTTTCCAAGTCAGAATTATTTTTTCATCATCAGTTATTACTTTTTTAGGATTTTTTATGTGCTGGTATCCATTTGACTTAAAGTCAAAAGTATAATTTTCCAACTCTAATTTTGTTAGAAGCTCTGCCTCGCTATGGAAAAAATAATCATATGAATTCTCGTTTTCTGATGTAACTATAAATTTATCTAAAATTGAACCATCATATATATCAACTTGTCTTATAAAATCAACACCTTTATATACATTCTTATCCAATGCTAGCATGAAATTTTCTTTAAATTCTAACATATATCCCTTTTCAAATGAAGTATGGTTTTCACCATTTACAACAACTGTATTATGTGACAACGACATCCTGTGCCATTCATTGCAGATTCTTGATCCATATCCTGAATTAGATAAATCCCTTGTCAAGGTTTCATTTCCAAGCATTATTTCTACATTCATTTTGTCTGGATGTGCATGACTTGGACCTAAATGCCCATACTTCAAAAATACATTAACATCCTTTTGCCTAAGAATACTATAATAAGATGTTTCAAAATCTTTAGACTTTAATTTAACCCTTGTATAATTATTTAAATCTATATTAGGATTAAAAATTAAGTTTTCAAGACAAATATCTCTAAAATAATAGGGTTTAGATAAAGGCAAATAAGTTCTTTTAACTTGTCCGTTATCTATATTTTTCAATAAGTTACCAATATCAGAATATTCCCCATAAATTTTTGTAGCTATATGGTATATATAAGAATATGTTTTCAAGGATAGGTTTGGCCAACCATCATTTGGGTTAGGCAATATAAAGTTATCAAAAGCATACTCATATGCTGCAGTCAACATATGTCTTACTGTTTTTTCACCAACTTCAAAGCCCTGTCTATAAATTTTAGTAAACAACAATAAATTAGTTACTCCTTCCAGTACAAAAAAATTGTAATGTATAGAGCCTTCATACCAGAATCCACTCTCCGTAACACCCTTCTTTAATTGATTATTTATTCCAAACTCACTATTAAATACAAAGTCTACTAATTCTTTATCCTCTGTAAATAACCCTATAAGTCCAAGGGCGCTGTTTATCCAACAAGCAATATTCTGAATTCTGCAAACCTGAGGCTTAAATAAAGCTACCAGTTTTTTAAAGAATTTCTCATTTATATTATCTAAATATTCTTTATCTAAATCTTCCTTTAGCATCTCAAGTGCATTTATTATTCTAACTGTTATTATGGCTTCATTTAGCCCCTGGGGCATTATTTTTGCTGCACCTCCCACATCAACTGTTAGCTCACTTACTACATTTCTTTTTGCATGTAATACAAATTCATCATAATTATTTGCATAGAAGTTTAATATAGATTTAAATATTTTCAAATGTTCTTCATTTCCCCTTACTTTATATAGAACTGCTGCTTTCCAAAGATTTAAGATAGCTTCATTCCTATAAAAATAAGTCCAAATGTTATCGTAGTGTTGCCCCGTATAGTCTTTTCCACAGATAAAACATTTATGTGAATGTGGCTTATTTAAATCAAATTCAAGTTTCGCCCCGTCTTCTTCGCAAAAATATTCATGGCCCCATTCGCTCATTTTTTTATAGTCATCAGAAAAATTCAAAAAAAAGCTTATAACATCTTTATTCATTTCATTCAACATTTCGTTGTATTCTGGATCTTTACTATCCTTTTCTTTAATTACTTCTACTTTGTCTAAATACTTCAACATAAAATACACCTACTTCAATATTTATTTATAAACTTATATCTGTTATTTCATTTCTGTTAATTACATAATCCTTATTTGAATAATTTAGTTTTTCACCATTATATGCAATTAATCTATTTAATTTATCATTGTTAAATCTCATGTATACGAATGTTGCATCAGAGCTCAAAGAATCAGTTGAGATACTATTGCACTTTTTGAATAATAATCTCTCCATTAGCCCTTCTTTGTTTTTAATTACTATATTATAATAACCTCCACTATTACTAATATCAGCGCTTATATCATAATCATTAAAAATCTTTTCTGGTATAAACAGATTTATGAACTTTATATTATTAACTGGAGCAATATTTTCCATACACATGGTTTTCATATTAATTTCACGAAATTTATCTGGCTCTTGGGTAGTCATTATGGCTCTTACATTAGTATTTTTATAATACCTCTTATACTCATTTGAACAAACTGACCAAACTTTCATCTTCGATGAACCATTTTTATATTCTACTAAATCCTTTTGTATTTCAATTGGAAAACAATCTGAGTGAAAATTATAAGTATATTTATGCTTCAATGAACTTTCCAGCTCATCTATCATTATAATAAATCCACTATTAGTATAAATTACATGCCTTACAAATCTATTTAAGCTTAGACTTTTATCATATGTTTTCGCAGTCTCTCCTAAAATATAAGTAAAATTATCCTTATTATAAAAACATTCAATTTTTCCAACATCATCTATTTCTGATTTTTTCCAAACATCATTATTACCTTCATTCTCATATCCCTTGCCATCAATGGTTATAACATTGTGTTCGCAGGCTCTAACTGTTCTGTTGTATCCCTCATCAATAGCTTGATAAGCATAATTATCAAATAGTATGAACGAATTGTTATCCGGGTGTTGATGTGACAGTCCTCTAGTATTCCAGCCCCTTTCTTTAAAAATTTCCCAGGATCTTTTCCATTGTTTTTTACCACCTGGTGTTCCACATTTAAAAGAAAGCATAGTCGCATCTTTATTCCAGCTACTTCTCATTGTAACTAAGCCTAAATCATCAAAATATTTAGTAAGTGGAAGTTCAGAAAATTCCTTTACCTTTACGCTGGGGTTATACCATAAGAATTCTAAAGCAGCTTCCGCAAGTATTCCGGGGCTAATCCCACTTTCATACTGTTCCCTAAACATATGTTTTTTTACTTCATCGGCTAAGTTTTGAGCGTAGCCATCGTTATATTCTGATGCAAATTTATAAAACATTGCACTTGAACTGGCACTTCTTCTATCATGGCAATCTCCAAAATTCATAGTCTCCTCTAAATTTGGAGCGCATTGATACAATCTATAATAGAATGTATTCTTTAAAAAACTACTACTTTTAAAGTAGTCTATACCCTCAGATGTTTTTAAAAGATGTGCATAGTTTAAAAGCCATAAAACACCATATCGCCAATACACAACCCCTTCATAATCACTACCATCGTCTGCAAGAAAATTAAATACCTTTTCAAAATTTTCTTTAGCCTCATTTATCCATTTTACAGAGTCTACATATTCATTTTTTAATGCATAACCTGCAGCAGCTAAGCCTGTTAAATTAATCCAATTATGATTCTGCCAATACTCAGTAGACCAACCATTGCCCTCATTATTAATTTTATAATCATATATTCTTTCTGCTTGAAGAATTAACTTATCCTTAAATCTACTTCTTTCTTCTGTACTAAGTATATCTTTTAACCAATCATAGGATAAACTTAACCCAAATAATAGCCAGGAAGCACTTAAATCTACATCTACCAAATGAGCATTCCCCCAATGGGGGTAGTCTACAGCTGTAAATATCCATCTTTTAGCTTCATCCAGATATTGCTTTTGTTTCGTAAGAATATACAATAAGCTTAGATTAATGGCAGCAATGCCCATATAAGTTGTACTTTTTTTAGGATGTTCTTTACTTAATATTTCATTTTTGTAGCTATTACACTGTTCGCAAAGCCTTAAAAACTGTTCTCTTCTAACATCCTTTACTTCATCTTTATAACTCTTTATATCTCTATCTAAAAAAAGATACTTATCTCGCATTGCTGTCACCCTTTCATTCTTTTATTTATCGTTATTTCATGGTTTTATAACGGTTGTATGCTGATGTATATGCTTTAACTAGATCATCCGCTCCTTGTATCTTAGCTTGTTTTACATAAGAATCCCAGTTCTTATTTATATCTAGCTGTCCGGTTATCATCTTTTGAACCTGTTCATCTAAATAGCCATTTAATGTAGGAACCACTTTATCGTATGTTGCTTTCTCTTCAGTACTAAGCTGCATAACTGGCGTTGTATTTTTTATTATTGCATCATGGTATGACTTAGTAGCTGCCTTACCTATAGAATTTGTCCATTGTGCTTCATAATCATATGTCATTGGATAACCAATTGGATATTGAGCTCCTTGAGTTTCCCATAAATAATTATTAACTCCTGTTTGTTTTAAAACTTCATCTGTAAATGTTGGCTTACCATTCTTCATTGTCCATGTTTGTCCTTCAACTCCAAAATTAGATACATTTTTGCCTTCTGGTGAGAAGAAGTAATCTATAAATTTAAGAGCAGCTTTTGTATTTTTACAATTAGCTGATACAGCCCATCCATCAGGTTTTACTGGCATTCTTTGAGCTTCCTCAAAACTCTTTCCATTATAAGTTGGTGGTAGAATTGCTTCAAACTTGAAATCTGGTACTGCTTTCTTTAATTCAGCATTATCATTATATGATGAGGTTGATGCAATCCATTCATGAGTCATCCCACCTACATTAGATTTTGTTAATAAAGTTGGTCTTGCAGTATTATCTTTTCTTGTAGCAAATTCTGGGTCAATCAATCCTTCTGAATACCATCTGTTCATATTTATTAATGCATTTTTGAAATCATCTGATAACCACGCATGATACATATTATCCTTACTATCTAGTACGACTCTTTCTGTAAAGCTGTCATTTCCATATACGCGAGCACCCCAAAGATTTAAGAGTCTGATAGTTTCATACATTTTATCATTAAAATATGGTATTTCATCTTTCTTACCATTTCCGTTAGGATCTCCGTTCTTGAAAGCAAGTAGGACTTTTTCTAATTCTTCAATTGTTTTTGGAGTTTGCAGGTTTAATTTTGCTAACCAATCTGTCCTTATAAAATACCCCCTAGAAACTAATGATGTCGGATCAGGAACATATGGTATGTAGTATATTTTTCCGTCTGCAGCAGTTATGCTTTTCTTTACTTTCGGATTTGCATCAAGGAATTTCTTTAGATTAGGAGCATCCTTATCAATTAAATCATTTAAAGGAAGAAACGCACCCTGTTGTCCATATTTTATCATTTCAGGTGCAAGACTATTTCCTCCATATATATCAGCTGGGAATTTCTGAGTTGCCTGAAGTTGAAATTCATTTAGTGAATTTGTTCCTACAGGATTAGCTACATCCGTAATTTTAATTCCGGTTTTCTCAGATGCGAATGCAAATACAGGTTTCAACTTACCTTCTTTATCTGATAGGGTATACTTATTATTGGCATGGTAATGCATTTTTAATTCCGCATTAACCATTGAAGCATCATCTGTAACCTTTTTATCAGTTTTTGAGCAACCTGAAAAAATTAATGTTGAAGTGAATAGTACCAGTAATAGACTTAACATTTTTTTATTTTTCATATTTTTCCCCCCGAATATTATTTTTAATAATTTATATTACATTGACTATCCTTCAAATGAATTGCTAGTCAAAATTAAATTATTCATGCTTTTATGTCCTTATTCTTTTACTCCACCAACGAGTATCCCTTTGCTGAAATGCTTCTGTATATATGGGTAAACCAAGACAATTGGAATTATTGAACAAATAACAATAGCGTATGTTAATGTTGTAAATGAGTATGAACCAGATGCAATAGTTCTGGCATTATCGGCCACAAGCACACTATCAATTATCTTTTGTTTTAAATAAACCTGTAGAGGAACTTTGTCTTGTTGTTTTAATAGAACAGAAGCCCAGAACCATCCATTCCATCTATCAATGGCATAATATAACCATACCGTTGTAATGGCAGGTCTTGAAACCGGAATGAATATCCTATAGAGTATCTGAAAATCATTAGCCCCATCAATATTGGCAGCTTCTTCAAGTTCATCCGGTATACTTTCAAAATAATTTCTCAACAATAAAATATTAAATGCATGTACACCAAATTCGAAAATTATCATCCACCTACTGTTATCTGCACCTAGACTCCTATAGTTCAGGTACAAAGGAATGAACCCAACATTAAACCAAATAGTTATTGCCAATAGCAAATTAAACTGTTTCCTGAATTTAAACCTCTTTCTTGACAAAACATATGCAGCACTAATAGACACAAACATACTAAATATAGTTCCTACAATCGTGTAAAAAAAAGTATTGCCATAAGCTGCCCAAAACCACTTATCTGCTAATACTGCTTTATATGCATCTAATGTAAATCCAATTGGTGCGAGCACCACCTTACCTGCATCCACAGCACTTCCACGACTAACAGATGCTGATAATACATATACCAAAGGATAAATAGAGCAAATTGCTATAACAGCAAGCAACATATAATTAATAACCTTAAATGTTTTTTCACCTTTAGATACTATTTCTAATCTCTCCTGCTTTTTCTTAAACATATCATATCTCCTTACCACAATGATGTTTGTGTCAATTTTTTAGATATCTTGTTCGCCGCTATTACCAGGCAAAACCCTATGATAGAATTTATTAGACTTGCTGCAGTTGATAATCCGTAGTTTACATTTTCCATACCTAACCTATATGTATATGTGCTTAAAATATCTGCTGTGCTATAAATCATAGGGTTGTACAATAATAAAACCTTTTCATACCCTATACTCAAAATGTGTCCTATTCTGATAATTAACATTATAACAATTGTAGGAGTTATTCCTGGCAAACTTACATGAATAATTTGTTTTAGTTTATTAGCCCCATCTATCTTTGCAGCTTCATACAGTGTCGGAGATACCCCACAAAGTGCAGCAAAGTAAATTATCGAATCAAACCCACAGCTTTTCCATACCCCAGAGGAGATATATATTAACCTAAAATATTTAGGAATTAACATAAACTGTATTTGACTATATTCAATACCAAAGATGTGAAAAAAATTACCGATTAGTACATTTACTATTCCTGTATTCAGTGCTAAGAAAGATATAACTAAACTTGCTACTACTACTTCTGATATAAAATAAGGCAAATAAGTAACTGTTTGTACAAATTTTCTATAATTTGAATTCTTAACTTCATTAAATAATAAAGCTAATATTATAGGTATAGGGAAAGCGAATACTATACCGTATAAACTAATAATCAAAGTATTTTTAAATGCTCTCCAGAAATATATGGATGACGGACCAGACATTAAATCCTTGAAATTATCAAGTCCAACAAAATCGCTATGTAAGATTCCTTTAAATGGACTATAATTTTCAAATGCAATTGCGATACCCCATAGTGGTTTAATAAAATACAATAGAAGCCATATTGTTAACGGTAAAATCAGCACATACAATTGCCAGTTATTTTTTAGCTCGTTAGAAAAATTATTTTTCTTCATATCACACCTCTTTACTTATTAAGTATATCGTTTACATATGTGAATTCAATTCACAATTTCTAATTTAATTATATGACCATTATATTTCTTTGTCAAGGATGTTAACAGTAATTAGAAACAATATTTTTTATCCATATGTATAGCCAAATTAAAGCATTGACTATTATGCTTTTTATAGGTTTTGCAACTCAAAATCAACCCCATTGGACAAAACATAGTACTTTACAATACTGCCATTAGAATTGGTATTACCATCAGGGTGCTTATAGTCGTAATCGCTATCATTAAGGCAGCAAAATCGTAATCGGAATCATAGGCCTTTGCAATTACTGCAGAATTAGCCATGACAGGCATAGCCGCCTGTATAATAAAAACAGAACCCATAAGATGCGGTATATTAAACATAGGTACCATCAGCATTACTATCACTGGAGAAATTATAAATCTACCTATTAATATCCAAACTATATCTAAGCTGAGCTTTACAGATTTCAAATCTACTAAGTAAATAGATGCGCCAATAAAAAACATGGATAAGGGCGTTGTAAGATTTCCCAAGTATTTACTCGTTTCCATGATAAATGATGGTAATTTAATATTTAATAACAACATCACCATTCCAACAAGAAACCCCATTAAAGGTGGAGACAATAGCTTTTTCATAAAATCAATTGAAAACAGTTTTAAATCTTTTTTATTTCCATCCTTAGCTATTTCATATACACCTAAAGTCCAAAAGAACGCAGAATTAGCTATGTAATAAAGCAGCACATAGGGTACACTCTTTTCTCCAAATAACGCCAAATTAACTGGAAGTCCCATAAATATGGTATTTGAATTAAAAAACATGGATACAAAGAGACCCCTTCTATTAGCCTTAACTTTTGCAATCTTAGCAAATAGTTTGGCAATAATAAAGCAACTACATATGGTTAAAAAAGGAACTAATAAGCCACCTGAATCAGCTATAAGCTTCTGTTTTGTAAAATTGCTCAGAATTGTATTCAACATCATCATTGGAAGTGAGATGTTGATAACAATGGTTGTTATTAACTTAATTGCCTTTTCGTCAAGTAGCTTTTTATATGCTAAAAAATAGCCTATCATAATCATTATGATTATACTTAATACACTTTGAATTGCTGCAAAAAACATATAAAATCTCCTCAAACTTAAATTATTTTAATCTAATTTGTTTAACATTCCTGAAAGAAAACCTGCAGCAAATCCGTCTCCTGCAAGAGATTTATTGAAATTCTGAACGTATCTTAAGGGCCCTGAAGAATTCTGGTCCAAATAAAACCATAGACTCCCCAAAGGTTACTACATCCATAATTATCTTTGCACCCTTCCTGACGCATCCCCATTCATAAGCGTTTCTACTTCGCCTTTAGACACAAGGTTGAAATCTCCCTCTACAGTATGCTTGAGGCATGAAGCAGCCACTGCATATTCAAGTGAATCTTGATGTGAAAGACCAGAGGTTAAACCATATATAAGTCCTGCTCCAAAGGAATCTCCGCCACCAACTCTATCTACTATGTGCATTTTATACTTTTTCGAGCTATAAAACTCTGTTCCATCATAAAGCATTGCGGACCATCCATTGTCGCTTGCTGAAAAGCTTTCTCTAAGTGTAATTGCAACATACTTTAATCCAAACCTCTCTGTAAGCTTTGTTGCAACACTTTTATATCCCTCATCATTTAAGGTTCCACCTGTAATATCTGTGTTCTCTGCACTAATTCCAAAGACCTTTTCAGCGTCTTCTTCATTTGCTATAACTACATCACAATACTTTACGATTTCTCCCATAACCTTGCCTGCTTTTTCGCTACTCCATAGTTTTTTTCTGAAATTTAAGTCTACACTTACTGTTACTCCAGCTTCTTTAGCGGCTTTAACTGCATCTAAAGTAATGGCAGCACATTCATCTGAAAGCGCAGGAGTTATTCCTGTAAAATGGAACCACTCTGCACCCTTAAAAATCTCTTTCCAATTAAAATCTTCTCTTTTCGCCTCTGCAATAGCTGAGTAAGCTCTGTCATAAATCACTTTAGAAGGTCTCTGAGAAGCACCTTTTTCACAGTAATAAATGCCTACGCGATCCCCACCTCTTATTATCATGTTAGTATTTACACCATATTTTCTAAGCTCGTTTACTGCTGCTTGTCCGATTTCGTGCCTCGGAAGTTTTGTTACAAAATAGGCTTCCTTGCCATAGTTTGCAAGTGACACAGCCACATTTGCTTCCCCTCCACCATAAACAACTCCAAACTCTTTTGCTTGTGCAAATCTTTCAAAACCATCTGGTGCAAGTCTAAGCATTATTTCACCAAAAGTTATAATTTTACCCATGTTATTTCTCCTCTCTTGCTTTTCTAACTGCGCAAACAAACTTAGCAGCAGTTTCAGTTACTAATTCATAATTCCCAGTCTTTGCTCCCTTTGTCAAATCCCCACCAGTTCCTACGGCTATCGCACCGGCCTTAATCCAATCCTTAATATTATCTAGGGATACTCCTCCTGTTGGCATAAAGTTAGCTTGTGGAAGAGGACCTTTAAATGAACTGATAATTGATGGTCCAAAAGCATTCCCTGGGAAAACCTTAATAATTTCAACGCCGAGCTCCAAGGCTTCTACGGCTTCTTTCACTGTCATTACACCTGGCATTACTGCTATTCTATATCTATTGCATAACTTTACAGTTTCTGGATTTAAGCTTGGACTTACTATATACTTTGCACCAGCTAAAATACAAGCTCTTGCTGTTTCAGGATCAAGAACAGTTCCTGCTCCAATAAGTACTTCTTCATCACCTTTATATATTTCAGACAATTCTTTGATTATATCTACTGCACCTGGTACTGTCATTGTAATTTCAAGTGCTTTAATTCCACCTTTTTTAACTGCCTCTACAATTTTTACACCTTCTTCTTTTGAAGTTGCTCTAATAACTGCTACTATTCCATATTCACTTATTTTTTGAATTATCTTTAATCTTTTCATAATTTACACCTCTTACGTTAGATTTCTATGTAAAAAACTCTTCATATAAGAATCTACATACTTATATGAAGAGTTTGCTTTAAAGCATCATCTGTCCGCCATTTATTTGAATAACTTCTCCAACTAAGTATGAAGACTGAGGTGAAGCTAAGAAGTAAATAATATCTGCAACTTCCTTCGGCTGACCTAACCTTTGAGCTGGTATACTTTTCCTCCATGATTCTACAATACCTTTTTCTGTTGCATTATGGAATGCCGTATCAATTGTTCCCGGTGATATGGCATTGACTCTTACATCAAAGGGAATTAACTCTTTTGCTAAAGCTCTTGTAAATGATAATACCCCTGCTTTAGACACAGCATATGCAGTAGCTCCAGGACCCCCACCATTATATGCCGCTAAAGATGTTATATTAACAATACTGGAACTAGGTGATTTTTTAAGATATGGAATAGCTTCTCTTGTCCAAAAGAATGTACTCTTTAAATTTAAGTTTAATACCCTATCCCAGAATTCCGTTGTCATTTCTTCAACACTGCTTCTACCACCTAATCCGCCTGCATTATTAACCAAAACATCAATTCTACCAAATTTTTGTATAACTTTCTTTACAATTTCATTTATTACGATTTCATCAGTTGCATCTCCACAGAAAAATGCTGCGTCTGCTCCTAACTCCTTTAACGTATTTAAAGCATTTTCACCATTTTTCTCGTTATGGTCATTAAATGCTATACTGTACCCTTTACTTGCAAATAGTTTTGCTGTTTCAAATCCAATGCCTATTGCGGCACCTGTTATAAGTAATACTTTTTTCTCTGTCATTTTAACCCTCCTAATTTTTTTATATTTTCCATGAGAATGGTCAGAAAATAAAATATTATTTTCCACTTTCATAATTCACATACGTAAATAACATTCACAATAAATCATATAATTATAGATGAAAATTTTAAATAACCTTATAGCAGGAATGCTTTTTTATTCACTAACATAATTTACATATGTGAATTGTATTCACAATCTCATTAACATAATTATAATATCAACACATTGCTTTGTCAAGCATGTTAGCAGTAATTACAAAAATATGTTTTTATTGATATGTAGGGGATGGTTACAAAAAATAAACCTACCTTTTTAGGCAGGTTTACGTTTGCTATAGAAAATATCAAAAATTATAATAAAGTTTATCTTCTTTAAATCCTATTTGTTTAGATATATCTAACGCAGTTGAATATGTATAAGCTGCAAATTCTTCTATTTTAGGTTTTGTCATTTTTGAATATTGACAGGATACACTAATTGCTGCAATAGCTTTATTCAAATGATCATATATTGGAGCTCCAATACATAATCCGTCTATTACATCTTCTCTATCATCAATAGCATAGCCCCTATGTCTAGTAATTTTTATATCTTCAATTAAATCATTAAACTCAGTAATTGTAAATTTGGTTTTCTTTGTTAGTCCATACCTGTCTACTATTTCCTTGACTGTTTCATCTGAATAAGTTGCTAATAAAGCCTTTCCGACACTGGAGCAATGCATATAGTTTCTATGTCCAACGTTACAAGTGCTTCTGAAAGTATTAGTTCCTTCTACTTTATTTATGTGAATTACATGTCCTTTATCTTCTACATCCATAAAAACTGTTTCCCCTGTAGTTGCTGATAATTTTTCCAGATATTTTATTGTTACATTGTTAAAATTAATTCCTTCTAAATATTTTGACCCTATCTCAAAACTTCTTATACCCAATTTAAAAGTTTTCAATTCCTCACTATCTACGATGAGTACACCTGTTTCAACTAATGTATATAAAAGTTCAAAAGCGCTACTTCCTGGGATATCTAACTCCCTACTTACCTGAGCTATAGTCATAGATTTCTTATTATTGGCTATTAGTGATACTATCTCAATAGCTCTATATGCCGATTTATTTCTTCTGAACATAAGTTTCATCCTTCCATACCGTATTATACCTTATTTTAACATATAATTTTAATTTTGCAATATATTTAACTTTTCCTTTGACATTTCAATAAAATTTTCAGTAACTTTCCATCATTTAAATTATAATGCCTCATTTTATCTTATTCAACTTTAGACACATCCTCAGTTGAGTAAGATGATTCATACATTTTTTCTGATAATAGAATTTACTATAAATTCCACCATCATTATTTGGCTATATAAGTAAAATAATGCTAAAAATAATATGAAGGGAATATAAGTAGATTTATTTACACAACTCTACTTATATTCCCTTCAATTGCATTTTAATGGTTAGTTAAAGTATAAATTATTTAAACACCGCAATGCGATCTTCTAATGGTTGAAACTGTTTTTCATCTGGCTGCGCTGTTGGTTTTCCAAATGGCATTTGTGCAATGAGTGTCCAGTTACTTGGCACATTCCATTCTTTTTTTACATCTTCCTCAATAAGTCCGTTATAGTGTTGTAGTGATGCACCATACCCCTCAATTTCTAACCCAGTCCATATAACGTATTGGTGCATTCCACTTGATTGCTGCGACCAAACCGGGAAATTGTCCGAGTAAAGTGGGAATTGACTCTGAAGAGACTGCGTTACAGCAGCATCTTCAAAGAATAAAACTGTGCCATATCCATTACGGAATGAATTTATTTTATCCTCAGTATCGCCGAACTTATCAGCAGGAACTATCTTCCTTAAACTTTCTTTTGTAATATCCCATAATTTATCGTGGTGTTTTTCTAACAATAAAACTACTCTTGCACTTTGAGAATTAAATGGTGATGGTGTATTCTTTACGGCCTGCTGAATAACTTCCTCTATTACCTCGTCTGTTGTTACCTTTTCTTTACTAATTCCATAAAATGAACGTCTGTCTGCTACAGCGGTGTAAAAATCTTTTTTCATATTATTATTCCTCCAATTTTTATTATCTATTTTTTTTATTATTTACAAATATAAATTAATATTCCCTATTTATCTCTATCTAAATCATAAGATAATGCTCTTATGAGTAGTCTAATATTACTCTTCTGACTTTCTCATCTCTACAATAATGAAATGTGAAAGTACCTCTGCCTTTATTTTTATATCTTCTTCAATAATTTCCATGGCATCTCTTTGATTTAGAGTAATTCCATTAATATTTGATCTGCCTTCTATTTGAACTAAATACGCTTGCCTATCTGCTTTAACCCAATAATTCATTTCATTGTTCTCATCTAATTCTAATGCAAATATATTCACATCTTGATTAACTTTTATACTTGCGTCGCCTTGATTACTTGATACCATATTGAGCCATTTATTTTTTCTTTCATTCCATTCAAATTTATATTCACCGTAATTAGGTTTATGTCCACTTTTATCAGGAAGTATCCATATTTGAAAGAATCTTGCTGTCTTTTCTCCTAAATTATGCTCACTGTGATAAACACCTGTACCTGCGCTCATGTATTGAACATCACCACGTTTTAATGTACCAATATTTCCCATATTATCTCCATGGGTTAATTCTCCTTCAATAACATAGGATATAATCTCCATATCTCTATGAGGATGGGTATCAAATCCTGTATGAGGATTAACTAAATCATCATTTATCACCCTTAATACCCCAAATCCCATGTTGTTTGGGTTATAATACTGCGCAAATGAAAAATGAAATTTGCTTTTTAACCATCCAAGATCACTCCCTCCCATTTTTTCACTTTCTAATTTCCTTAACATTTTAAACTCTCCTTTCATTAAATAAATTTTTTAATCATTATACAACTAACTAGTTTATTACTAATTAGTAATAAATGATTAAAATATATGGTGTATATATTTATACACCTGATAATTTTTTAAGTAAACTTATTAAATTTTTCTTTTCTTCTGATGTTAATTTACTAAAGATTTCATTTATATTTTCTAAATGTTTTGGGAATATATTACTCATGAGGCTTTTTCCTTCTTCAGTAATACTTATCAAATTAACTCGCCTATCTTTTGGATCAGTACATCTCTTAACAAGATTTACCTTGACTAAATTATCTATAACAACAGTCATATTTCCACCAGTGGAAAGAATTTTATCTATTATTTCACAGACCCTCAAATCTCCTTTATGATATAAAATCTCAAGTACTGCAAACTGAGAAACTGTTAAACCTCCCGCTTTAATAGTTTTATATTCTGTTTTATGAACATTTTGAGTACATCTACTCAATGCTATTAATGTCTTTAAATTTAAATCTACTAATTCTCCATAAGTGTTTTTTTCTTTATCCATACCTATAATATATTACTAATTAGTAATATCGTCAAGCTTTTTTTTTTAGGTTATGTATATTTTCATTTATAGGAATTATAATATATTTAGTGATATAATGGATTAAGATTATTTTAACCTTGAGGATGTGAGAAAATGAACTTGCAACATCTGCAATCCTTTCATATGACTGCCAAATGTAATAGTATATCAAAAGCTGCTGCACTTCTTCATCTTACTCAACCTGGACTTAGTATGCAACTTAAAAATTTAGAAAATGAACTCGGTGCAAGCCTTTTAATAAGAAGTAACAAAGGTGTTGAGTTAACAGAAGAAGGAAAAGTTGTCTTTAGTTATGCAGATACAATCTTAGCTATTGAAGGTAACATAGAAAGGGATATTAAAAGTGTACAGCAAGATATGCCAAAGTTAATTATTGGTTCTTGCAAAAGTCTCGGCGAGTATGCTCTCCCTTGCAGTATATATATTTTCAAAAAACTTTATAGTGAACTAGATATAAATATGGACGTTGCAAATTCAACTGAGGTTGTAGAAAAGTTATGCAGTCATTCTATTAATATAGGAATTATTCAAGATCTTCCTAAAGAAAATAGCATAGCTACAAAATATATATCTTCAGATGAGTTGATTTTAGTTGGACAAGCTAGTGATAACAAAAGAATAATTACTATGGAAGAATTAAAAAAGCTTCCTCTAATTTTAAGAGAAAAAACTTCAAATGCAAGATATTTAGTAGAGGATGCCCTGCAAGAAAAGGGGGTTTCTATAGAGGAGTTAAATGTTATTTATTCTCTAAACTCACCGGAAGCTATTAAATCTTCAGTTTCTGCTGGAAAAGGTTTTTCATTTTTACCTAAGTTAATAGTTAAAAATGAACTAAAAAAAGGTTCTCTTCACCATATTCAAGTGGATGGGATTAAAATAGAATTTAATTACTACATTAGTTTTAGGAAAAACTATGTGTTTAGCCCTCATGAACAAATGTTTGTGGACTTTCTTCTTTCCAGTAAAAGAGGATTTTGTTAATAATATAGGAGTACATTAATTTCTCCTATATTATATATTTAGCTAAAATTTTAGTTCCAACTATTGCACCCAAAGTAACGAAGATCCAATAAACCCATGCATGTAGAGAGAAGGATGGAATTCCACTAAAAAAGCCTCCAACATTGCATCCGGACGTAAGCCTTGCTCCATAACCCATAATTATCCCCCCTATAAGAGCAAGCACAACCTGTTTCTTATTTTTCAACCTTTTTATCTTGAACTGTGAGGATAATAGGCTTGCAATTAAAGAACCTACAATTACCCCTATATTTAAAATAGCATATTTATTAATGAATATATTATGATTTGAAATTATATCTCCATACTTATAATCAAAAATTCTAAAATATTCCCATTTAAAGGGTTCAAATCCAATCCACTCTAATATTCCAGCACCCCATAGTAGAAAACCAGTAGTTAGATGCCAGGTAGTTCCACTTATAGCTAATAAAATTACGTTAAACACGCCTAGTAAAATACCTCCAACCCAATAAGGCCAAGGCTTTTTTAACCATTTAACCATCGGTTCAACCCTCCCGCATTATATCAGGTTTTTTGAATGTAAATTTCCCATTCTCCATTTTCTGTTTCCAACACTCTTATTGGGTAATTATTCTGATCTCCCCATTCTTCTACCATAACTCCAATACAACTTTGATCGGAATGTAAAACTAAGATATCTCCTGAATTCATTGTTCTTAATTCCTTTATTGCCTTAAGTATCGGAATGGGACACGCTTCATATAAGCAATCAATATCTCTTACTTCCATAAAATCTCCTTCATCACTTATTCTTTAATCCCTTATTTTCATACAAAGTTGATATCTTATATAAAACTATTAAAACAATCATTTGAATTACAATAACGATTTTTATATCAATATATTCTGGAAAATAAACCACCTTTGTATTGCTAATAATTTTTTCATACCAAAAGGGGTAATTCTTAGCCCCTAGAGTACTTCCAATTAAAAATCCTAACAAAACAACCCAATGAAGAGCATGTCCTTCTCCAATTCTCATAAGAACCCCTGATGCACACCCACCAGCAATAACCATTCCAACACCAAACATAAATGCTCCTATTATAATGTGAGGTCCTACTGAAGTTATAGACCCTGGAATTAGGCCGTAGTCTATAGAATTATGTTTAAGATAGGTATATTGAATTACTCCAAAACCTATAGTACTTATCATCAAAGCTAATAGTAACCCCCTAAAAAGCTTTGTATTTCCTAAAAAAAATGGATCTCTCAGTGCTGCTGAAAAACAAAACCTGGAATACCGTAGTGCAATACCAATTCCAATCCCTACAGTCCAATAGACGATATAATTTTGATTATTTTTCCAAAGAAATACACAGACAATTGACGCAACCATAAAAATACCAATTGCATAAGGAATCTGATTTTTTTGCTTTTTTATTGTTTCCTGTCGCTTCTGTATTAATAAATCCATATCATTAGACAACATTCATCATCCTTCTAGTTTTTTTTGTTTTATTTGTTTTATTATATAGTATACTACTTATTAATTCAATACACGCCCCCTACCGTACTGGCCGTTACTTAAACTGACGTAATAAAATGCTGCGGAGTCTAAAGACTTCACAGCATTTTATTCTTTACATATGTCAAATTTAGTCAAATTTACGTCGCAACGTTAAACTTCTTAACTAAATTAACTCCTATTATTCCACCAACAGTTAAAGCTAGCATGAACACCCATCCTGATAATGACATATTAGCTATTGCTGAATATAAGGCTCCTATATTACATCCAGATGCAAGCCTTGCACCATATCCCATTAATAATCCACCAATTGCATAGAAGGCAACATCTTTTAAATTAAATTTTTTCTTAAATGAGAAATGTCCTGCTAATAATAGAGATAACGTTGCCCCTATTATTATTCCTATGTTTCTCATTGAACCTGGGTCATTCATGAATCCTCCGTTAATAGTCTTCATTTTATCAGAAAAATATCCCCAAGTTGAAACATCTACTAAACCTAATGATTGGTATATCCAGGCTCCCCACTCTGCAAAAGTTGAAGTTACTCCCCAGCTCTTACCCGTTGTAAGTAATATTACCTCAAACATAACTGTTAAAAGTACTGCTCCAGTATAAAAAGACCATCTTTTTACAAAAAACTTATGATAGGTTTCTTTACTAAAGAACTTATAATCCTTAGCTTCCGGCAATTCTTTTTCCCATTCTGCGTATTGTGGTTGAATAAGAGTATTTGCTCTTCTTCTCTTATTTTCATACCATTTAGCAAAAACATAAATTGCTAAAAATCCTAATAATGAAATTATGATAGCTCCGATATAACCAAAAGTGTCTGGCAAGTAAACTTTTTTACTCCAAGTGAAAAATACAGTCTTTTTCCACCAACTCATATCATATGCTCCCCATAGGGATCCTGTTATGAAAAAGAACAACACTATTAAAGCTCTTCCTTCACCTTCCCCTGCGTCCGTAAGTGTTCCAGAAGCACACCCTCCACCAAACATCATACCAATACCAAATAGTACTCCACCAAGTACTGTTAAAATGTTAATTCCAAAAACATTTTGAGTTCCCGGAATTATCTTAGCCCCTTCTGCTGCTCTAAATGCTACCTCAGCGCCACCCGTAAATGCACCATAATGTATTCCGGCTGTTATTATTAATGATATAGTAAGCAAAAACAATAGTGCTTTTGTTAAAGATCAATCTCCTGTTATATATAATTTTTTTATACCACCTGCAAATCCGAATCTTGATCGTTGCATTATGTAACCGATAGCAAGTCCAGTGATTAAAAATAGTCCTAACTTAGGGTTCTTTGCGGATAAGTTTATAGCAAAGATAATCATAGCTATTAAAATAGTAACTCCAACAAAAGATTGTGTTTTATTTATAACTGCTTTTCCATTTACTACTTTAACCTTAGTATTTAAACCTGTAGATCCTTCTATATTATTCATATTTTAATTCCTTTCTATAGTTAATTTTAGTTGTTTTCCATGTGAATCTAGCTGTATTAAGATAAACAGCCAAACTCACATAAAATAATATATTATAGGAAATTGTAATCAGTAACTATTTTTTCTCTGGCCGTTGTTTGATCATTGAAGTATTCATAGAAGGATATTCCCATAAATCCACCTGCAATATTATAAATATTTGTAAAGCCTAAATGTTGAAGTGCCATGGTTGCATTGTAGCTCCTCTGTGCGCTTCTACAGTGTAGGTATACTGATTGATCTTTTGGTATTTCATTTACTCTTTGTCTTATTTCACTAAGTGGTATATTCATAGCTCCAATTATGTGACTTAATTCATACTCATGCTTTTCTCTTACATCTATTATGCAAGCTCCACTTTCAACTAAACCTCTTACGTCTTTTTCACTTACTTGCTTAAACTCATCATGTAATAAGTTAGTAGCAACATAACCAGCAAAGTTAACTACATCTTTAGCCGTTCCAAATGGTGGTGCATAGCTTAATTCTAAATCTCTTAAATCATCTACTGTTGCTCCAAATTTAATAGCTGTAGCAACTACATCTATTCTCTTATCCACATTTCCTCTTCCAATTGCTTGAGCTCCTAATACTTTTCCTGTTGGCACTTGGAAAATCAACTTAAAATGTAGTGGCTCACAACCAGGCATTAGGCCGACTTTATCTCCTGGAATTACCTTAGCTACTTCATAATTAATGTCTAATTTAAGAGCTTCTATCATTTCTTCATTTAAGCCTACTGAAGCTGCATTATAATCAAAACATCTTACTACTGATGATCCTATAACTCCTGTGTTTCTTACAACTCTACCATGGATGTGGTCTGCAACTTGTCTTGCTTGTTTTTGAGCAGGACCTGCTAATGATAACTTAGTAACTCTTCCTGCTAAGGCATGATATACCTCAATAGCATCTCCAACTGCATATATATTCTTGTCGCTAGTTCTGTAATTTTGATCTACTTTTATAGCTCTTGTTTCTCCAATTTCAAGTCCAGCCTTAACTGCAAGTGAAGTTTCTGGTAGTACACCAATAGCCATAACTACAGCTTGAGCCTCTATTTTTTTGCCCGATTCTAAAACAACAGTATCCTTTTCAAAGGTAATTACTTTATCTGCTACGATTAGATTTACATCCTTATCACGCATTTCTTTATGAAGAATTTGAGCCATATCATAGTCAAATGGTTTCATGATATGTGGCATAGCTTCAATTAGCGTTACATTCTTTCCTGCTTCCCTTAGATTTTCAGCAACTTCAACTCCTATGAAGCCTCCACCTATTACTGATATGTTCTCTATTCCCATTTTCTTTATATGTGTGCTTAGCTTGTCTATATCAACAACATTTCTTACTGTAAATACCTTTACATCTTCAATCCCTTTGATAGGAGGAACTATAGGATTCGCCCCTGGCGATAAAATCAACTTGTCATATTTTTCAATATACTCTTTTCCAGTTATTGTGTTTTTAACCCTTACTTCTTTTTTATCTCTGTCTATATCTATAACTTCGCTATGTACCCTAGCCTCTATATTGTATTGTGCTAAAAACTGTTTTGGGTGCATAAGCACCAGGCTTTCTGCCTTTTCTACTATCCCACTTAAGTGATATGGCAGACAACAGTTTGAGAAAGATACGTCTGAATCTCTTTCAAACATTATTATTTGATCCTCTTCACTTAATCTTCTGAGTCTTGCTGCAGTAGATGCTCCACCCGCAACTCCACCTACTATTAAATACTTTTTACCCATGTTAAACCTCCATATAATATTCGTATTTTTTGTTAATTTTATATCAAACTATGTGTTAATTATAATACAATGTAATACGTTTACATAATAATCATGTGTTATACACCATAACAGATTGTTATACATAAAATTTATAAGTTTTTTATAAAAAATTCAATTCTTCATTTTGGCTATTGATAAGGTTTAAAATTTCTTCTTTTATCTCCATATATTTAGATGTATATCTTGCATTTTCATGATTTGCACCTGAAATATGATAAGTGAAATCTATATTATATTCCTTAAGGATTGTACCAGGTCCGCTTGACATTACAATAATCCTTGTGGCAAGTGCTAATGCCTCGTCAACATCATGGGTAATAAGGAAAACTGTATTTTCTGCTTTAGTCCAGATTTTTCTTATTAAAGTTTGCATATTTCGTCTTGTTAGTGCATCTAATGAACCAAATGGTTCATCCATTAAAATCATTCTGGGCTTATTTACTAAAACCCTTGCAAGAGAAGCTCTTTGCTTCATACCGCCAGAAAGCTCATAGGGTTTATACTTTTGAGAACCCTTAAGTCCTACAAGCTCTAAATATTTATTCGTTAATTCCACAATCTCATTTTGGGGTAACTTTCTCATTTTCAGACCGAAAGCAACATTATCCTGAACATTTAACCAGGGGTATAATGCAGGACTTTGAAAAACAACACCTCTATGCCAATCAGGTCCACTAATAGGTTCGTTGTCCATTTTAGCTTCCCCCTCTAAAGGTTTAAGAAAGCCAGCAATAATTTTGAGCAAGGTACTTTTACCACAACCTGATGGACCAAGTACACATATGAATTCCCCTTCTTTAATGTCTAAATTTATGTCTTGAAGCGCAATAACTTCACCTTTTTCACCAGAATAACTTAAATTTACATCTTTTAATGTTACAACATAATCTGCTTTATGTTTTAATATTTCTTCCATAAAAATTCCCCATTTCTATTATATCCTTTAACCTTTATTAAACTGATTTAAGGTTTTTATTTCAGTTTAACTCTGAAAATTATTTTAGTGCATTTTCTATATATGATGGGTTTACAGCATCTTTAAAAGTAGATATTTGAGGTTCAGAAATAAGACTTTTTTGTTTATATAAGAAATCAGCTGTATCTTTTAATGAACTTACTAAATTACCTTTCTTATCGCTTGTTCCAAAATAATCAGGCTCTAATTGTTCCTGCGCAGTAAGCCAAATAGAGCCCTTCATCTGCTTTAATGCTTCTTCTTGTGTAATTTCTAAGGCATCTGAAATTGTCTTAACTGCCTCCGTTTGATTTTCATTATAAAGTTTAATAGATTTATTTACAGCTTTAATATACTTTACTACAAGCTCTGGATACTTTTTCGCAAATTCTCGTCTAACAACCTCTACATTAGATGTAACAACATTTTTTTCAGCCATATCCTTGCTTGAAATTAAAGTTTTACCATCCTTTAGAATGTTAGATAGTGTGGGTTCCCACGCATAAGCTGCGTCAATGTCACCTCTTTGCCATGCAGCATATATTTCAGGCATTTGCATATCAAGTAGTGTTAAATCCTTTTCAGAAATACCATTCAACTCTAAAGCCTTTAATAAGCTATAGTGCGCTGTTGTAGAGAATGGAGTAGCGATTTTTTTCCCTACAATATCTTGTATAGAATTAATATTTGAACTGTTTTTAGCTACCAATCTTTCTGAATTACCAAGAACTTCATGTATCCAAATCACTTCTACATCAATACCGCTTGCAACGGCAAGTGTTGCAGATGATGAACCAAGTAAAGCAAAATCAATGTCTTTTGAAACAAGGGCATTTCTTATATCACCTGCGTTAAATTCAATAATATTAACTTTAACTCCAAGCTCTTCTTCAAAAAAACCTCTTGCTATGGCAATTTTCTCATCATTAGGCATTTGTTGAGTCCCTATATTTACCATCTTAGGTACATTCGCATTATTTTTTTTAGTATTTGTAGGTATCTCTTTCGAAGTCCCACATCCTGTAAATAATGTCGCTATTAAAGTTAGCACTATAACATTTGTTATTATGTTTTTTAATCTCATAATTATCGCTCCCCTCTATCTTATATTTTTATTCCTTACCTTTCCAAGGAACAATCTTGCGTTCAACAAATTGTATACTCTTATCTAATAAAACACCTGTTATACCCATTATGATGATTCCTAAAAAAATAATATCACTTCTCAAATAGTGACTTGCATCTAATACCATCCACCCTATACCAGATTTAGCTGCAACCATTTCAGCGGATACTAAAGTAGTATAAGCAACACCTAAGGCCGTTCTAAGTCCTATAAATATATCAGGTAAACATGCTGGGAATATCACATGAATAAATATTTGCTGTTTATTCGCACCTACAGTGTACGCACTATTTATATAGTCTTCCTTTATTTTCATAACCGCTGATACGCAAGAAATATAAATCGGTGCAAAGCAAGCTAAGAATAAAAGTGCGATCTTAGATTCATTTTCAATTCCCAACCATAAAACTAAAAGTGTATAATAAGCAAGTGGCGGAAGTGGACGATAAAATTCAATAATTGGTTCAAAAATTGCCCGAGTCTTTGAATTATAACCACTTGCAAGTCCTAAAGGGACTGCCATGACAGCCGCCGCGAAGAAAGCAATAACAAGCCTTCCCATACTTGTTCCTAAATGTTGTAGCAATGTATAATTTTTGTACCCATTTTGCAAAATATCAACCAAAGCAGTCCATACGGATTGCGGAGAAGGTACTAATTTAGGATCAACCCATCCAAGGACTGTTACTATAAACCATATGGCTAAAATAACATTTACTGTTCCAATAGTTAACATTTTTTCATATGTACTTTTCTTATTCACCATCATACCGCCTTTCTTTTAAGCTCTATCATAAAAAAAGATTAAAGCATTATGGGTCCTCCAAGTTTGTTAATTTTATATCAATTTTATCTTAATTATAATACAATCTGAAAGGTTTTTATAATAGATATTTGTTATGTAGCATAACAGATTGTTATATGTTAACTTATAATTCAAAACATAATAAACCAAGGAGAATCCGCATCATCTGGAAACTCTTCTTCGCTATTACTATTTGTAAAATAGCAAAATTATATTGTCAGAATAATTGTTAAAATGTATTATCACGCTTAAAATATTGCATTTAATAGAAAATCATGTATAATTTAAATGAAAGGTGGAATGGAAATGTTATTATTTAATCCGGTTATAGTATCAGTAGTGTTAATGTCAGTACTGTGTCTACTAAAATTAAATGTAATTTTAGCAATCCTAATAGCTGCAATGATTGCAGGTTTACTTGCTGGAATGCCCATACCTGAAACTATGTCAATTTTAACTTCCGGTATGGGTGGTAACTCTGAAACAGCATTAAGTTATATTCTACTGGGCGCATTAGCCGTAGCAATAGGTAAAACTGGTCTCGCTAATATACTTGCAAAGAAGATTGCAAAAGTAGTTAAGGGAAATGCCATTGTATTTACTTTACTCATAGCTTTTGTAGCATGCTTTTCACAGAACTTAATACCAGTTCATATAGCCTTTATTCCAATTTTAATACCACCACTAATACCATTAATGAATACAATGAAGATAGACAGAAGAGCCGTAGCTTGTGCACTGACCTTTGGTCTAAAGGCACCATACATATCATTACCAGTTGGATTTGGGCTTTTATTCTTTACTATTATTAAAGACCAAATGAGTCAAAATGGAATCCCAGTAAGTATTGGCCAAATTTCAAGTGTAATGTGGATAGGCGGAGTATCAATGATAGTTGGTTTACTTTTAGCCGTACTTATAGTATATAGAAAACCAAGAGAATATAAAGAAATTATGCTAGAGGAGTTTTCAGCAGAGGATGATGAAGAAATTAAGATGACAGGAAAGCATTGGTTAGCACTTTTAGGAGCTTTAGCAGCCTTTGCAGTTCAACTTATAACAAAATCATTACCACTTGGTGCACTAGCTGGACTCGCAGTTATGATTTTAACTAGATCCATAAAATGGAAAGAAATAGATAATCTTATGGATGGCGGAATGAAAATGATGGCTTTTATAGCTTTCGTAATGCTTATTGCAGCAGGATATGGTAACGTTTTAAGAGAGACAGGAGCAATTGAGACCTTAGTTAATACCACAGCTGGAATGGTTGGAGGCAAGTTTGGAGGAGCCTCCTTAATGCTTATAATCGGGCTTCTAGTAACAATAGGCATAGGAACATCTTTTGGTACAATCCCAATTATAGCAGCAATATATTGTCCACTAGGATTAAAGTTAGGATTTAGCCCAGCATCAATAATATTATTACTTGGAATTGCAGCTGCTCTTGGTGATGCAGGTTCACCAGCATCAGATAGTACCTTAGGACCTACATCAGGATTAAATGTAGATGGACAGCATGATCATATTTGGGACTCTTGTGTACCAACATTTATATTTTATGATACCACTTTATTGATAGGTGGATTAATTGGAGCTATGATAATTGGTTAATTAAAAAAACACATACAATTAAAATGTGCTGGAGTCTATATTTATTCTCATACCTTCGATATTACAACTAGTAAAATCTATTCTGCTACCGCTCTTTTGTGAGGTTTTCTAGGGGAAGTCAGTTTTCAGAATAGGTCCAAGAGACGACAAGAAGTCGTCTCTTGCTAATTATAACAAACAACCGGAATACCTGACTCAATATTATCGAATATCGCCTTTGCTAAATAGTATGGTGAATTTATACAGCCATGAGACCCATCTGTCTTATATATCTTTCCTCCAAACTCACTTCGCCAGCTTGCATCGTGAATTCCTATACCTCCATTAAAGGGCATCCAAAAGGTAACAGGAGAAGCATAGCCTGGTCCTCTAAGGACAGCATCTCTTTGTTTGTACTTTAACTTATAAATGCCTCCTGGTGTTATATGATTAGAGCTTACATTGCCTGTAACAATATCTCCTTGTGCTATTAGTGAACCATTTTTATAAAACCATAAATGCTGCTTTGCCAGATCTATTTCTATATAGGTATTCCCAATATCATTGTTACCATGAGACAGGGCAGTTTGAATATATGCAGGTTCTTTTGCTATAGTTTGACCTTCTTTTATGGCAGTAACTAAAGCTTTCGTTTCTTTAGCTCTATTAATAGACCAGCCATAATCACCACCACCGATATTTTTTGTATTTCTTGATGACGTAACAAAATTTCTTTTCTTACCACTTGTATTATAATTATTAGAAAGTACGTCTATATAATTTTTAACTTCTTTCTCATTGAATGTGACTTCAAGACTCTCATCAATTGTAATCCACTTATTTATTGTAGAACCATCTAAAAGTTCTTTATATGTTCCAAAAGTATAGGTAATTTTTGAAAAAACATATTTATTAATCATGTTTTTGGTGTCTATTGTTTTTTGAGAATTTGAAGTATATCTCGGCTTATCATAGCAATTGATTGTCTCCATATCTATTGTAGTTTCGTCCTTAAGTATTGCATCTGATACATGCTCATATAAAACGTCTTTATTGACCTTGTTTCCAGCGATTTCAGCTACAATTACATAACCATTCTCTGTATACTTAAAGCTAGGATTTTTAGGCTCAACTATATTACTACTATCAAAACAAGAGAGCGTGTCTATTCGTTCTTTTAATAGCTGCTTATCATATTTAATTCCTTCTATCATTTTAGAAGCATCCGTATTAAAAAATGCTGAAATCCATTTATAAGGATTCTGTTTATCTTTTAAATCCTTAAATTTCCCATCTGAATTATACTTTAACCCAATCTCATGGGCTCTAATTTGTTCAATTTTACCGCCTCGTTCTTTTAGATTTAGTGCATAATTCTGAAGTTCAGATTCCATTTGCTCATTTACTTCCTCCACATTTTTCCCTGAAACATTAATGCAATTTATTGCAGAACCAAAATAAAAATGATTCATAAAGTATATTGCCATACCAAAATATATAACAAGTAGTGTGCAAAGAGAGATTATAACACCTATAACAATTTTCTTGTGCTTTTTCATTAACCTTATTATTGAATTTTCTACTTCATTTTCCGTAATACTCTCCCCCTCGTTTAATCACACCAAAATTAATAATTAGTACGTTAACTTTTTGAATCTACATTCCATTCTATGCACTAACTTTCCTACTTAAAACAATTATTAATAATTTTCTTTGCAAATATAAAAAAGAGTAAATCCTTTAAAATAATACTTTAACTACAAAAAAAACTACCGGAATTTAATTGTATTCCGGTGGTTTCTCAGTTAGCTTTCACCAATTTTTTTCCTAGTTTTTTAGAATTGCAACCTCATCAAAACTTTGCGATACTTTAGTCTCTTTCAGTGATTTTATTATAATTGCTAGTCCCAATGCAACAACGAGCGATCCTGCTGAAATTATAGGCTAAATTATAGGTAAAACTACATAAGTTAGAGTATAAATCTTAGAGTATGTCTAATGTAAATATGTTACATTGATATATTTTATTGGCTTTATTCTTACTTAACAGTTTATAATAGTAATAGTAATAGTAATAGTAAATAATTTAATATTTAAGAATGGAAGTGGACTAATTATGAAGGGTACTTTTTTAATTGGAGAATTAGCCAGGCTTTTTAATATAAGCACTGATACCTTAAGGTATTATGACAAAATCGATCTATTAAAACCTAATTATGATGCTATAAATAAATACAGATTCTATAGCGTTCGAAACTTTTTCAAACTCAGTAGAATCCTATTTTTTAAAAATCTTGATATCTCACTCCGTGATATTAAAAAATATATGAATAATAAAAATACAAACAACTTGGTGACCTTACTAAAAAATAAGGAAGAGGAAATTGATGTAAAAATAAGTACTCTAATTAACCTAAAAAAGAAAATAAATACAAAACTTGAGCTATTGGGAAATATAAAACAAGAGCTGAATGTTGTAAAGATAAAGCGATTACCTCAACGAATTGGAGTGGTTTTAGACATTAATGATAGTAAAAACGAGTATGAACTTAAAGAGTCCGTTAAAAAAAATGAGAAATATTTAAAGCTCAGTTCCTGGCTTATTGAAGGTCAAGTATACACTTCTCTTTCAAGGGAAAATATGAAAAGTGGAAGTTTTAATAAATTTAAATATTTTATTGAAATTCTGTCAACTGAAAATACAATACACGGTGAATTGATAACCATTCCAGAAAATGAGTTTGCATGTGTTGTTTTTTTAGGTCCCTATAAAGATATCGAAAATCACTATACCCTTCTTATTGCATGGATTGAGGAAAATGGATATGAAATATTGGGAGACTCTATCGAGAAAAATATAGTAGACTATGACTTTTCAGATTCTGAAAATGAATATGTTTCTGAAATACAAATACCTATAAGAAAGGTATTCGCCGTTAAAGCATATAGGGAATGCAAGTAACTTTGTTTCCAAATCTATCTACATTCCCTCATTTCCATTTTTACTTGTTAGTTAAAACTCAAATTATTTAAATACCTTAATACTATCTTCTAATGAAGCTAAATTAGCTGAGCTCTGTTCAATGTTTTAACGTATCTTACTAACTAGTACGTTACTTTAACTTCTAGTTTACGGTATGACCTAATAATTTTTGTCCTTAGAAGAAGCTCCCGAGCTTTGGGTTCCGTAGGTTGCTGCCCTCTTAGTGTTTTTTTGATTTGAAGATTTCGCTTTTTTTTCTTCAATAACTTTTTTCATTATTTCCATGTTTTTGCTCATATCATTTTTCATATATTTTACCTTCCTCTTCTTTGTTTTTTTATCTTCTTTACATTTTAACAACTCTGTAACTGCTTCCTTATAATATTAATGTTCAATGTAGATATTTTCAAGGTTTAATTTGCTATTTTATTATACCCTAAAAAAGACCTTTAAGTGTCCTTATTAACTAAATATTGTGTTAGCCCTTTACTATGTTATGACCTGGGGTGACGAAATAATAACTAAAAGGTATGGCTTACCTAATCCTAAAAAATCTATCTTCTAGCTTTAGCAACCTCAATATTTACTCTTCTTTTATGTAACTTGTGGCCGGAGCTATTTCTTAGGATAGCATCTACTAGATTTCCAGGCACATCTAGAAAAGAGAATTTATCTAAAATATCAATTCGTCCAAGTTCATTTTTATTAACATTAGCAGTCTCACATAGGAAGGATATAATATCTTTTGTCATAACCTCATCTATTTTTCCGATAGAAAGAAATAGTCTAACATTATCCCCTGTAGGTATAGCCTCCTCTGCATAGTTATAGTTAACTGCACTGTCAAAAATAGTTTTTATTAAAGAAGCTGTTACATCAGCAGCACCAAATTCTTTAGTGAGAGTATTCCCTAGTGGAATAAAGTCATCATATAAATTTTCAAATAAAGTTAACTTTATAGATTTTAGAATAGTTTCTGATTTTGCCGCAATAATATCTAGCATAGTAGGTATACTTTTTTTAGTGATTATGCTTTTAGTATCGCATTCAATCTGCCTTTTAGCAGATGATTCTCCTCTTGTAATAAGACTATAAGCTATACCTTCTTTATTCGCTCTACCAGTTCTTCCAATTCTATGGATATATGATTCACTATCTTGTGGTAAGTCATAGTTTATTACATGAGTGACATCTTCAACATCTATACCTCTTGCAGCTACATCCGTTGCAATTAAGTAATTCAAATTACCATCTTTGAATTTTTTTAGAGTGTTCATTCTTTCACTTTGTTTCATGTCCCCGTGCATACCTTTTGCACTATAACCTCTAGGTTGTAATTCACTCACGAGCTTATCTACGCCTTTTTTGGTTTTACAGAATAGTATACAAGTCTTAGGAGCATCAACATCAAGAATTTTACATAGTGATTCAAATTTATTTTTTGAATTTACTTCGTAATAATATTGGTGAGTTTTAGAAACCGTTAATGATTTCTTCTCAATAGTTATAATCTTTGTATCTGTTTTCATATATTTTTTTGACAATGTTTTAATAGCTCTTGGCATAGTAGCTGAGAAGAGCATAGTCTGCCTCTCTTTACTTAAGTTACTTAAAATGCTTTCAATATCTTCAATAAAACCCAGGTTTAACATTTCGTCTGCTTCATCTATAACAAGAAATTTAGTACTGGCGAGTTTCAGAGTGCCTTTTCTAATATGGTCTAGTATTCTTCCAGGAGTTCCAACCACAATATCTACTCCTCTTTTTAAAGCTGAGGTTTGTATATCAATAGATTGTCCTCCATATATGGGTAAAATCTTAATTGTTTCATATTTTGCAATTCGCTTAAGTTCTTCGCCTACTTGGATAGCAAGTTCTCTTGTTGGGGCTAAAACTATTGCTTGCACTTTTCCTGTTGATTTTTCCATTCTGCTTATAATAGGTGCGCCGAAGGCTAATGTCTTACCAGTACCAGTTTGAGCCTGACCTATAATATCAAAGTGCTCCAATGCAACTGGAATACTCTTTTCTTGGATATCAGATGGATATTCAAATTTTAAATCTTGTATAGCGTGGAGTACGAATTCATTTAGTCCTAGTTCAATAAATTTTATTTTGTTCATTAAATTCCTCTTTCTTCTTTTAGATTTTCAAATACATCTCATATTAAGAGAGTATGTACAAAACCACAAATATTAAACAACTCCACAGCTACGTAGCAACTATTTTCCTTATTTCTTCAAGTATCAACCATAAATATCCACCACATTATTTATAAAAAAACCTTCAAGCTCCAGTTTAGAGTTCGAAGGTTTTTGTATTACTAATCTAAAATTTGTAATTAGGGTTAGTTATTCGTTCTATAAATACATCTAAACTAGCTGCTCCACTTATAAATACCCTATCCAGGGTTAAAATTCCATCTGCTTTATCAGACCATCTTCCACCAGTTGTAAAGGCCATTGTATATCCAGCTTTTTTTACAGCAGTTAAGGTTTCTTTTGAATACTCTCCATAAGGATATGCGATATATTGTACTTTTTTACCTAATGATTTTTCTAAAAATGCTTTAGATTCTTTGAGTGTTTTAACTTGTTCTTCGTAAGATAACTTGGCTAAATGCTCATGCTTAGCAGTGTGGCTTTGAATATCCATTTTATTAGCTTGCATAGCCTTTAGCTGCTCTAGACTCATGTAACCTGGGCTTTTATCTACTACATTTGTTATAATGAAATATGTTGCCTTAAACCCAAATTCTTTTAATATAGGTAAAGCTTCTAAAAAGTTATCCACATATCCATCGTCAAAAGTTAGTACTACAGATTTTTGAGGAACTGGCTTATTCGTTTTGAAAAAATCATAGGCTTCATCTAAGGTTAGGGTTGAATAACCATTATCTTTCAAATACTTCATTTGCGCTTTAAACTTTTCTTTAGGAATTCTGGCGGTGTTTCCCTTTTCATATCCAATAGCATGATACATAAGTACTGGTATTCCTTTATTGTTATGCTTAAGAGTTATTTTTTTTGCTACCGTTTTATTTTGGCTGTATTGCTGTTTCAGAGTTTTATTTTCGACAACTTCTACTATTTTTGTATTATTACCTGTTATACTATTATTTTTTTGAGTTAGCTTACTGTTATCATAGTTCTGCCTCCCAATAAAATACCCAAAAACCACTGACATGCAAGCTAAAAAAACAACAACTATTATGATTGTTTTTCTTTTATGTCCCATTACAAATACCTAATTTCTAAAACCATACTAAATCGTACCACAAATTATTATGGTTTTATACTTCCTTTCATAATATTTTCATATTAACAATTTTCAGAAAATTTATATTATCATTACTCTGTCTCTACTATATGATATTTTGTGTATAATTTCAAATATATATCCCACTAATGCATCATCAAAAACCTTTCTCCTTGTGGAATGCGATTTAATCCTAAAACAATAGGATTATTCTGTTTATATAATTCAACGTACATACCTAATTATCCTTTTAAAGCTTAGGCAAATTTTATTATTTATATATCTTCTAATCCACCTTCATCACATTCTCCAAACCAGTTTATTAGCTATGCTTTTGCCATTACTCTTTTATATCTATTATGTAGTAACACTGATATAATTAAGTAAAAAATTTGTCGTAGCTATATGTTTATATTTTAATAATCGGGAGGCGCAAAATGTTAGGTAAGAGTAAAGCATTTGAAACATATAAACAATCAGTAAGTGCGAGTAATAAAAAGATAGTAACTAACCTAGATAATCCTTTTAAATTAGAAGGCATAAGAGAAAGAGACTTATCCCAATTATTTATTAGAGTTGTTGATAGAATTAATAAGAATTATAGAAAAAGTAATGAAACAGTTGTGGAACAAATCAATAAAGTTACTGGATTCAATGTTAATAGATTTAATAAGCTGCTTACTACCAATGTTCAATTTACTCCAAGTAAAGGGGAAATTACAATCCTAGAGTGGTTATTGTCTAATGATATAAATGATTTTACAGAAGATCTAAGAATTAAATATGAGTAATAAATTTTTCACTATTTCTGAAATTGGGAATATAAAAGCCGACTTATCTATTTTAGACAAGTCGATTCCTCCAAAATTTTATCAGAAGGCCCCCTTATCACTTTTTTACACACTGTCATTAAATTATTTACCAACAAAGCGATAACCTATCCCAACTTGGGTAAGAATAAACCTAGGATTTGCCGTATCCCGTTCAATTTTTCGACGCAAACTCGCCATAAACACACGAAGGCTTTTGGGGTCTTTTTTTTCAGCATATCCCCAAATCTGATTGAGAATAAAGTTGTGTGTCAAAACTTTTCCTCTATTTGCAATTAACAGCTTGAGAAGTTTATACTCCATAGGGGTCAAATGGACTTCTTCGCTATCAACAAACACAAGTCCTTTGGTATAATCCACCACCAAATAGTCACTGGTAAAGGTTTCTACATTATCCTGATTAACTAGACTATTGATTTTTCGTAATGAAACCCTTACTCGCGCAAGTAGTTCACCCATGTAAAAAGGTTTTGTCATATAATCATCAGCTCCCATATCAAGAGCTCTAATTTTTTCACTTTCTTCTGCGCGAGCAGAAACAACGATAATAGGAGCATTGCTGTGTTCTCTAATCTGCTCAATTACCTCCATACCGTCCATATCAGGAAGTCCCAGGTCCAAGAGAATGACGTCGGGGTTATTTGCAAAAAATAACGCCAAAGCCTCCTTTCCATTGATTGCTAAAATAGTTTTATATCCTTCATCCCTTAAATATATGGTTGTTAAAGACATAATGTACTTGTCATCTTCCACGATTAATACTGTGATATTTTGTTCCATCATTCAACCTCCGTATATGGTAGTGTAAATGTAAATAGTGCACCTCCAAGATGTGATATACCAGTGGTAATGTTACCTCCGTGAGCTTTGACAACAGCTTTGCAAATTGCAAGTCCCAGGCCTATGCCTTTTTTTCCATCAGCTCCAATTTTGCCACTGGTAACAAAGGAGTCGAACATTTTCTCATTAATTGAAATATCGTTCCCAGTTCCCATTCCCCCATCCGCCACATTAAATTCCACATAACCACCCTTTTCTATTACCACAAGCTCAATAGGACAGTTCTTTGATGTGTGTTTAACTGCATTATCCAGCAGATTCACCAAAACCTGAACAATCATTTTGCCGTCCATAGGTACTGCAATCACTTCTTTTGGTAAAATGATATTAAGAGGTCTTTCGTTTAATCCCACAACATGACTGACTGCCTCACTAACTACATCATCAACCACCTCAACTTGCTTATTAACCTCTAATTTATCATTATCAATTCTCGTCATATTAAGAATATTTTCCACAAGAGTTGTAAGCCAAACCGCTTGCTCGTTTATATCTTTTGCCAAACGCTCAATGCTTTCACGGTCAAGTCTCTCACCCCGCTGCACAATATAACTGCTTGCTCCAGCAATTCCGGCCAGAGGAGTGCGCAAATCATGACCAATGCTTCGCAAAAGGTTACTTTTTAAATGTTCTCGTTCCATTGCGGTACGTGTATTTTCACGCTCATTATAAATAAACTCTCGGTCTAAGGCGATTCCCATCTGCGCCGCCACTGAATTTACAAGCCAGTCTTGCTCCATATTTAGAATTTCATTTTTATCATATATCTTTAGTGTCCCAAGTTTTTTAACAATTCCCATTATTGGAAGCTCAGTACTTCTTTCGCCGCTTCCTGGAGTAAAGTTATCACTTGTATAGACTTCACCACTTTCATCGAGTTCAACTATGCTGTCATAACCTATGTTTTCCTTGATATATTGGATTCCATGATGAATGATATTCACTTCTGAGGTTACATTGACAAAGCTACGAGCTATCTTATAAAGTAGTTTTGCGGTTTGCTCGTTCCTTTGGGAAATAATCAGTTGCCTCTGAAATTTTGCGGTAAGGCTTGACGATATCACCGACGCTATAAGGAAAAATAACATCAGTATCACATCATTGGTGCTGTTAATGAGAAAGGTGTGTATAGGTTCTGTAAAGAAATAGTTGAATATTATCACACTGACACAAGATGCAATAATGCCGAACTCGTATCCTTTTGTAACGGCAGTTATAAGTAAGACTCCAACAATAAAAATCATTAAGAGATTTTCCGTGCCTACGCCTAATTGGTTTAAGGCCACGGAGCCAACGGTGGTAGTTGATAATATTAATATTAGCATCAAATAATATTTTTTCTTCATAAAGTCACCTCACATGAACATTTTACCACAATTTCAGCGGGTTTCCTTTAGATTTTTTTACATCCTTTCCCTATAAGGTAAACAGATAACAAAAGTTCTGTTCCTGTTTATAAGATACTATTTCGTATTAAGACTGTATTAAGATTTACTATATTAATATAAGTAAAATCTAAAGATTAACGTCAATCATATTAAGATTGTATAAAGATTGTATAAAGATTGTATAAATAACTCTTGATAGTATATATAAAACATCTTATAATTACATAATATACGTTTATAAATTAGGGAGGATTCTTATGGGAAGTAACGTACAATTCATTACTGATTTGGAAGATTTATTACAAATAATATTAATTACGCTTAACAATGAAAACGATTATCATATTTTAATTTCTGGAACCTTCGATCATGAATTGTTTAAGAAACTATTAAAAACGTTGGTGGATAAAAATAAGATTAATAAATGTAAAATTTTGATGCCATATGTTAGCAACAGTGGAATTCTCTCAAGAGTTTATATAAATAAAATCAGCAAGGCTGGTGGGGAGATACGAATAACTAGTATGTTTAGAAAAAACTTGATTGTTATAGGAAACCAGGTATTTATTTTATCTCTCTCTTCTAGATATTTAAAAGACTTAGGCATAAAAAGTAATTTTGAGTGTGCGATTCAGACTGATGATAGCAATACTATTAACTATATAAACGAAACATTTGAAAAAATATGGGATAAAAGTCTGCCTATAGTGAGTGATTAGAAGGACTTAGGAGGAAAATATGAAGATAATAATTATTGGAGCAGGTAAGGTTGGATATACTCTTGCTGAAAATTTAGTAGAAGAAAATAATGATGTTACAATTATAGATATAAGTGTTAATGCAATTGAAAAGGTAGAGGATAATCTTGATGTTATGAGCATTAAAGGTAGTGGGGTAAGTACTAATGTACTCCTTGAAGCTGGTATAGAGCATGCAGATTTGCTTATTGCAGTTACAGGTACTGATGTGATTAATATGGTGTGCTGCCTTACTGCTAAAAAGCTAGGCGTTCGTCAGACTGTTGCAAGAGTAAGGGATCCTGAATATGCTGATGAACTCTCATTAATTAAAGAGCAGTTAGGAGTAGATTTTGTAATAAATCCAGAATTTGCAGCAGCGGATGAAATAGCAAGGACTTTGGGATTTTCATCCGCTATTAATGTTGAAAGGTTTGCTAGTGGTAGAGTGATCATGGTTGAACTAAAAATAACCTCTAAAGTTGAGTTTATCGGCAAAAGGGTGAGAGATATATTCAAACATTCATCCTCAATAATCTTAGGGGTACTAGTTAGGGATGAGGAGGTCATAGTTCCTAAAGGTGATGAAATAATTAAAGAAAATGACCTAATATATGTTATAGGAAAGTCATCCCGAGTATATAATTTTTGCAAAATATGTGGTAAATATCCTGAGAAAATTAAAAATGTAATGATAATGGGGGGAGGAAGAATTGCCTATTATCTTTATAAGCTTTTAATAAGTATGAACATGAACATTAAGATTATAGAAATAAAAAGAGAAAGATGTTATGACCTTTCTGATGCACTACCTAATGCTCTTATAATAAACAGTGATGGCACAGAAGAAGAGGTACTTCTTTCTGAAAATATAGAAAATATGGACAGCTTTGTAGCAGTTACTGGTATTGATGAACAAAATTTGATGTCTTCTCTTATTGCAAAAAAAATCGGAGTAAAAAAAGTTATAACAAAAATAAGTCGTACAAACTACATTGATATTGTAAGAGAATTAGGTATAGATTGTATTATAACTCCTAAATTAATAACTACTAATCAAATACTTAAGTATGCCAGAGGAAACGCAGTTGAATCACTGCTTAAAATAGCGGGAGGCGAAGTAGAAATACTTGAGTTTATAGTAGATAAGAATAGTGATCTTGTTAATAAACAAATAAAAAATATTGGATTTATGGAAAATACTTTAATTGCTACCATAGTAAGAAAGCATGAGGTAGTAATGCCTCGTGGGGAGGACATAATAAAGAAGGGCGATAGAATAATCGTGATAACCAAACAAAAAAATATATCCAGATTAAATGGATTACAAGCTGCAATAACTGGAGGCTTATAAATTGAATTTTAGAATGGTTTTAAAAAATCTGGGAATAGTTCTGGTATGTGAAGGCATAGCTATGTTCCCATCGCTAATTGTAGCTCTTATATATGGTGAACATAGTGTATGGTCATTTTTATACACTATGTTATTATTATTCATCATTGGCATACCCGCGGGGTTTATAAAACCTAAACATGCAGGCTTATATGTAAAAGATGGATTTGCTATTGTGGCAATAGGTTGGATCTTAGTATCCTTTTTTGGAGCTTTTCCATTTTATTTTAGTGGAGCAATTCCATCTTTTGTGGATAGTTTTTTTGAAGCAAGTTCAGGTTTTTCAACTACAGGTGCAAGTATATTGCAACAAATAGAAGGTTTATCTAAAGGTGTTTTATTTTGGCGGAGCTTCACTCATTGGGTTGGTGGTATGGGTGTACTTGTTCTGACTATGGCAATTCTCCCCTCCGCTGGCACTGGTGCACTTCAAATTATGAAGGCGGAAAGTCCAGGCCCTAGCCCAGGGAAGTTAGTTCCTAAAGTGAGAGAAACTGCAAAGATACTTTACGGAATTTATTTACTTATAACTATAATTGAAATTGTCCTTTTGAAAATTGCGGGCATGCCCTTGTTTGATTCATTTGTACACACCTTTGGCACAGTAGGTACTGGTGGATTTTCAAATATGAATTTGAGTGTCCAAGCCTATTCTAATGTATATATCGATATGATAATAACTTTTTTTATGTTTGTATGTGGAGCGAATTTTGCTTTGTATTATCAACTGCTTAAAGGGAATATTAAAGGGTTTTTTAAGGATAGTGAGTTTATATTATATAGTTTAGTTGTTATAACTGCAATAATATTAGTAGCATTAAATATAAATGGCACTATGTATAAGGGAGCCTTACAATCTTTTAGATATTCAGCCTTTCAGGTAGTATCTGTAATAACTACAACAGGCTATGCTACAGCTGATTTTAATCTTTGGCCAGTATTTAGTAAGACAATATTATTTTTTCTTATGTTTATTGGCGGCTGTGCTGGTTCAACTGCAGGAGGAATAAAAAACATTAGATTTCTTATACTATTTAAGGCTGCTAAGAGGGACTTATTAAAGATAATACATCCAAGAGCAGTTTACAGCGTAAGAGTAGGTGGAAAAGCCATCAATGAACAGACCTTGTCTGAAGTACTTGGCTTTTTCTTTATGTATATAATGGTTTTCTGTGGAGCTATACTTATTATATCAATTGAGGGTAAGGACCTAGTAACAACTGTTACCTCTGTGGCAACTACTTTAGGAAATGTAGGACCTGGTCTTGGAATGGTTGGCCCAAGGGGAAATTTTTCAGGATTCACGGATTTAAGCAAGATGATTTTTTCCTTTTGTATGATTATAGGAAGACTTGAAATATACCCCATATTACTATTAGTTCTTCCTAGCTTTTGGAAGAAGTAGTGATTTAATTATTTAAATACAAAAATTGAAAGTAGCTAGGTTTGTATTCACAAATCTACCTACTTCTTTACCTCTTTATACTTAATTCAATATATATGGAAATATTAATACTATCACAATAGCAGCTCTAGAGATCTTTATAAATTCATCTTCAGTAATTCCTCTGCAATAGGCCTCTCCAATTATAAAATCCAATTCTTCCTTCAGTTGTTCATAATATTCATCTGTGAGTAGTGTACTTGTACTGCTTACTACAGCACCTTTTCTTCTATCTATTGAGATAAATCCCTCAGCTTTTAGTTCATTATATGTTTTATTTACTGTATGCATGTTAATGCCAATATCCTCTGCCATTTGACATACTGAAGGCAAGCTTTCCCCCTAATTATCTATTCTACAGATATATGTAATTTTTTCCTAGATTTGAATTTATAGTATGAATCAACAAAAGTGACTATAATGTTTTATAGCCACTTTTCATCTCTTTTATTTCTTAACAGGAATCCAAACCTCACATCTGTAATCCGGGGAGTATAAATCCCCTTCAGGATAAACCTCAATCTCTGGTGCGCAATCATGCTGATATCCTGTAGAAGGCATCCATTCTGAAAATATTCTTCGAGTAATATCTTGTATAGCTTCAGGTAGTTTTCCCACCGATTCAAATACAGCCCAAGTTGCTGCAGGTATAGTTGCCGAAATATATCCCTTTGGGAGGGGTTCTTTGATTTTCTCAACTCCGATCATATAGTTAAATCCTTCACTATTATCGAAATCCTTACATACACCCAGGATACCAAGCTTTCCTGCCTTTGAACAAATCCACTCGTAGGAACCATCTCTTTTGCAATCCTCCCAGAACTTAGGTACCTGTATGAAGTTTTCTCCGTCTACCATAGTTATTCTTGTTTGTTTCCCTACTACTGTAAAGCTTCCTTTTTCAACAATCTTATAATTCATATCTTTTTCTCCTTTTATAGAAATATGAAAGGATAGCTTAGGATATGCCTTCAGATTCACCCCCGGCTCTCGCGCTGCGGTAGGGCTTATTCCATGCATTTTTCCAAAAGCCTTTGTGAATGCTTCTGGCGTTTCATAGCCATATCTATAAGCTACATTAATTATCTTTTCACCTGATATAATATCCTGTGCAGCCAGGGTAAGCCTTCTTCTACGTATATATTCAGCTATTGTAACCCCGGTTATCATATGATACATCCGCTGAAAATGAAACGTGGACGATAAGGCAATTTTCGCCACCTTTTCAATATCAAGTTTTTCAGTAATGTTAGCCTCTAGATATTCTAATGCATTGTTCATTGAATCTAGCCAATCCATAAACCATTCCTCCCTCTATTTCTATATTAGACCTTTCCAACTTTTTTGTCCTGTCTTTAAATGCTCCCCATTGACAGGTTTAAATTAGAGAATATGGTCAACTGGAGTATTGCTGTGAATCATAGAAATCTTATAACTTTCCTTTTTACTTTCTTTTTGATTATACATCAATTGATCTACATATTCCAAAACTTGATAAAGGTTTTCATAAGCCTCTGTATAACATGCCATACCATAACTGAATTTAAGTCCATATGATTTTTTCATACTATTATTATACACCTCAACATTTTGAGTTAAATTTTTCATGTAATCTTCAACCTTTTGTAGATGCTCCTCTTCTAATATGATTAGGAATTCATCTCCGCCTAAACGGACTAGCTTTTTTTGCCTTTGTGGAAAACTCTCAACAAGCAAAGTGGCAAATGTCTTAATTGCTTCATCCCCTTCATAATGTCCATATTGGTCATTAATTGTCTTAAAATCATCTATATCTATATAAATTACAAAAATTTTATTAATCTTATTATAATTTAAATTTTGAGCATAATTCTCATAGGCCAAACGATTTTGTAGCCCTGATAAAATATCCCGATATGCCTGGTCATTGAGTATAAAAATATAAGTAAGCACAACAATTATTGCCGTACTATTCCAAATGGTCAAGTAAAAAGAATGCTCTAACTGAATACTAGTAAATATGGCAGGTACAATGTAAAACAAACTAAACATACCAAGTTCAGAATGAGTGAGCTTTTTACGTTGCTTATAAATAAAAAATAAATTATATGCAAAGTATATGTAACTGACACAGGGTAAAATAAAAAATAATGTGCCCCTTTGATAAATATTCTCACTAGTTACATGAAAAACTCCGTTTCCGTAATAACTCATTAATGTTGCTATCCCATTAATAACGAGTGGCAGTAGAAGTAGTTCATTTACTTTTATTTTCTCTTGTTGATACCTATTAACCCATTCTATAGTAAATATATATCCCAAGAATAAAATACCGGGTGCCACTATAAATCCAATTATATTAACAAGCTTATGTAATACCATAAATTGCTTAAAATCCGAATTATTTAAAATGACACTAAATATCTCTAATATCAAAGTAAGCAATGTTAATCCCATAATACAGATAAATAATCTGTTATTTATCTTTTTTCTATTCATATTAAAATAAGCATGTACAAGCAAAACAATTAATAAACTTGATAAAACTATATTTATTTGAATTTGTACTAATATCACCATTCCTATACTCCATTTCCATATGTTATTTTATGTATTATTTTGATTATATCATATTTATAATGAGTTACAAGTGTAGGTTATAGGGACTTTGTGTTGATTAAGCCTTTTAAAAAGCTCAAATTTTATAGTCAAAAATATATAATAATATGTTTAAATTAGGTTTAATCCTAATTTGTTGTTTAAGAAAAGTATGCTATGGTATATAATAAAAATATAAATTTAAATATATATTTTTATTGAAAATAAGAGCATTTAAAATGCTCTTATTTAAATAAATTTGTAAAAAAATTTATAATCAAAAAAACAAATTTTTCAAAACAAAAACATAAAATTTTTTTAGAGGAATCTTTCAAAGCTTCATCAAAACCTTCTTTTACAGGTTGGCCGACTTGTAAAGAACTGTGGTTGTGAGCCTTTGGAAGTTTTTTTTGTTTTTTATTTTTCAATAGATCACCTCCTTTATGGTATATCATATCTCTCAATAAGAGGATCAATTAAAATCTATAACTTTTGACGTACCCCTTTTGATATTAGTTTAATTTTTCAAGGTAAAATACACGAACATATGTTTGCATAAATAGAGTATATCATAAAATAATAGATAAATATACCAGAAAGCTATTTTATTATTAATATACTTTTCTATTTTCATAGATAGCTTTATTAATAATATGAGTAACACAAGATCTTGTGATTGAATAAGCTATATGGATTAGGATTTTAAATAGCAATGAAGGAATGGAGTAATAAAAATGAAAAAATTTCAACCTTTTCGTGGTATGCTAACTATGATTAATGATTTTTGGATTGATGAAACCGGAGATGCAGCTGGATGTTATAAGTTAATGTCTGTAGATGACGGAAATGGCACCTTAGTAAATTTTGTGGTTGCACCAACTACTTACTTTGTAAACCATGTAATGGTGGTGGTTGGAGATATGGTAACTGGATTTTATGATGCAAATGCACCTGTTCCTCTTATTTTCCCACCACAATATAGGGCAATTGTTATGGTAAGAAATACGCCCTATCAAAATGTGAAAGTAGACTATTTTAACAGTCAGCTTACGAGTAGCGATAATCTTTTAAAATTAAACATCGCCCCCTATACTCAGATAGTGCTGGAAAACGGTCAAGCCTTTAACAAAAACCCTGCAAATCGAAATCTAATTGTTATCTATGGCGCTTCTACAAAGAGTATACCAGCACAAACCACTCCTTATGAAATTATTGTTATGTGTGAGAAAACATAATTTTTTAGTAATCCCCTACAATCCTTGCTGGAGTGTTTATAAAAAAACTTAATTATAATCAATAAACTTTAAATTTAAATAACAAAAACTTATACACCAACATATACTGTATCGTAAATACTTTTAGGAGTTAATTTAATGTATATTGATGAAGATACTATTAGATTATATTATTCAAACTATATGTATGAACTAGAACAACAATCCCTTCCCTTAACGCATCCATACAGACAAATGGGGCCTTTTCCACCCTTCCCTAAGGTACCTCAAGGGTCATCAGGTCCTCAAGGAATACCATCCTCTGGGCCTCCAAACTTTACTCCATCGCAGTCTCAATCACAACAATTTGGCGCTACTCCTCTAGCTGTAGACCCAGGTGCAATTAGACCCTGCATCTTTAGGTTCGTATATATATGGCCAAGAAGAGGCAGAGGATTTTGGGCATGGCTTACTTTTGTGGGCCCTAGATCTGTAGCAGGCTTTCGTTGGAATGGTAATACTTGGAGATATTTTGGCATGGATCTGAGAGATATTAATAGTTTCCAATGCTTTTAACCTAGTCTAAACAACATATCCTTTTGCGCGAAATACTCAATTATTTCGCGCATTCGCTTATTATCATACACTTCTATAATTTTAAATTAAAATGCAGGATAATTATAAAATAGTATTGTATACTTATATGTAAAGGATGTGATGACAATGTATACTACAGGACAAACACCTGGAAAAGGTGATTATAAATGTGCTACTTGTGGCGAAATAGTTCATTTAAATCTAGATTCTGATGTTTTACCTATATGCCCTAAATGTCGTAGAGCTACTTATGAAAAACTATAGTTATAAAATATATGGAGGAATCTAAATGGATAAAATTAAACTTGGAAGAACAAATTTAATGGTTACTAGAAGCGGCTTTGGGGCACTCCCTATTCAAAGGGTTTCTTTTGCAGAGGCTAAAACAATTCTTCGAAAGGCTTATGACAATGGAATAAATTTTTTTGATACTGCAAGAGCATATTCTGATAGTGAAGAAAAAATAGGTCATTCTCTTGCAGATGTTAGAAATGAGATCATAATTGCAACTAAAAGCCATGCAGAGGATAGAAAAACTTTACTTGAGCATTTACAAATTAGTCTTCAAAATCTAAAAACAGATTATGTAGATATTCTACAGTTACATAACCCGGGTATTCTTCCTGATCCTGAGGATCCAGATGGGCTCTATGCCGGCCTTCTAGAAGCTAAGAAAAGAGGCCTAGTTCGGTTTATAGGAATTACAAATCATAAAATAAAAAATGCAATGGATGCAGCAGCTTCAGGATTGTATGACACTATACAATTTCCCTTAAGTTCACTATCTGCTGATATTGATTTAAGCTTAATTAGAGAATGTAGTGAAAGAAATGTGGGGCTCATTGCAATGAAGGCCCTTTCCGGAGGTCTAATAAATAATGCAGCCTCGGCATTCTCATTTCTAAGGCAATTTGATAACGTTGTGCCAATATGGGGAATACAAAAGGAAACTGAGTTAGATGAATTTATTTCCCTTGAGAAAAATCCGCCAACCCTCGACGAAACCATGTGGTCCATTATTAACAAGGATCGTGCTGAGCTTTTAGGAGATTTCTGTCGTGCTTGTGGATATTGTCTTCCCTGCCCTGCTGGAATTGAAATTCCTACAGCTGCCCGAATATCACTTCTTCTTAGACGAGCTCCTTTTCAAGGATTCTTAGAAGATACCTTTAAAGAGAAGATTGAACTTATAAATAATTGCATAGAATGTGGGCACTGTAAAAATCACTGTCCTTATAAACTTGATACTCCAAATCTTTTAAAAAGAGAACTTAAAAATTACAATGAATTTTATGCTAAACATAAAAACGCTTAGTTGAGGAGTGATGAAATTGGAATTTAATTTTAATAAAGACTTAAACTTTGCTGTGGAACAGACTGTAAGTAGCAATGATACAGCAAGTTCTTATGGTTCTGGAAATCTAGATGTTTATGCTACTCCAGCTATGTCAGCGCTTATGGAGAATGCAGCAATGAATTGCGTTCAAAAGGATTTGCCTGATGGTTTTACAACAGTTGGTATAGAGATTAACATCAAGCACGTAAAGGCAACATCTGTTGGCATGAAGGTTAGAGCCGAAGCACTACTCGAAAAGTCAGAGGGCAAAAAATTATTCTTTAAAATAGAAGCCTATGATGACATTGGTAAAATAGGTGAAGGAACTCATATAAGGTACATAGTAAATTCCGAAGAATTCATAAAAAAAATAACACCTCCAAAGTAACTGTTACTTGTTAAACCATGATTGTTTAAATAGAAGCTGATTTTGATTATTCACAAGTGGAACATTTTTATAATAAGCGTAATATTATATGCTAACAAAAGAAATATTAATGGTATAAACCAATGAAAAAAATTTTTGATATTTGCCTTCAGAGAGGGGGGAAATATGCATGTGTTGGTGGTTGATACTATTATTACTATTCGATGACAATAATTGTGGTAACAATAATTGTCGTAACAGTAATCGTTGTTGCAATAAGAGACGTCGTTGCTAAAATTATTATAATGAGAGTTTTATAAGTATATAAAATTAATTTACTCTTTAAAATAACGGAGACCTTAGCTCTTTATGCTAAGGTCTCCTATTTATTCTTGTCCAACTTCTATAAGTGATTTCTTAAGATTATCCGCTATTAATTTTTCTTCAATCGAACAACCGTCTTCATGTATAATGCTTTCAATAATTGCTTTATTTTTTAATGCATCTTTTATATTTTCAATCATCAATCCTTCGGCATCTTTAATAGTTAGTTCGCCATCCCCATCTAGTACCTTACAGAATATTGTCTCTTCTCTAATACCATCCTCAGTTAATATCATTGTAAAAATAGGCTTCATAAATACAGCATCATCCTTGTCAAATGAATTTGTTATAAATACCGTATATCCCATTTTTTCCAATATATCATTGTTTCCATTACGTCTTATAGATTTAATTACTGATACGCCCACAGCACTAACTACTACCGCCATTATAAAAATATACCCATAATTCATTATAATCCCACTTTCCATATTATTTATAATCCCTATATACAAGTTAAAATATTCCCTTGCTGCTTTTTTAATGTCTTATGTTAATAATTAATTCTATTTTTCATATTTGATAGTATTAAATTAAAATATCAATTATACATTCATCGGTCTATTTTTTCTAGTAGGTGCAATCCAAACCTCACCTGTTCCCACAAAGGTTTGTAAATATCCTTCGCGCTTTGACTTTTCTATTTTTGTTTCTATTTTGCCTCTTATGACAATTGAAAAATTACCATCGATTTTTAGTGTCTCATTATTTAACTCGTAAATGAGGATTTCATCAAAGGGAACCTCACTTTCTAAAATGGCAATACCACTTCCACTTAGTTTAGGTTGTCTGAAACCATCTCCACTTACTAGGCCTGTAGCAATATCTTTATTTGTGTGAACAGAAAGTTCAATACTATCTTCACAACAATAAAACATTCCATCATCTAAAATAAGCTCTTCATTAGATAACTCTAGAATATAAAAATACTTATATGAAGGGTCTAAATATATCTCGCCGTATTTACCATAATACTTTGAAGTAAAGGAGGCTTCTCCCGTACCCACGTTTTTAAAAAAACCCTTAGAGGCAGAAGGTGCATTTTTCTGAATCTCTATTTGGATTGGTCCCTTCATAAATTGGAGCTCCCCGGGTTGTACTAGTACCCCACCACCATTAATATTAATTCTCACTTGACGAAGCTTTTCCCCACCATATTGTGCATTGGATAGGGTTACATCCGTAGGGTTAAAAACACTGCCATTTCTAGGCTTTTTATATTCAAGTACTTCGAATACGGTATTATTAGTACTTGTTGAGCTGTCTATTACTCTTACTGCATCTGAAAAATCAGGATTAAACATAATTAATTTCCTCCAATTATTTATTTAATTTTTCCAAGGTATCAATTTCTTGACTCCCATTTTTTTTTTTTACTATCTATAGAATCTTTAACTAATGCTTATACATCAGTTATAAATTGATTATATTGACGTCTTTATCATTCTCATAATTATAAGTACAATGTTACCATTAAACACAGGTACATGCAACATAATTTCGACATAATTGTAATAAATAAACATTAAAATGACTTTTTTTATGGAAGACAAAAGAGTAATCCTCACAGGGCAAATGGCATGTGGGGGCAAAAGAAATACCACTGGGATATATTAAGTTAATTATTAAGTATATAGCATTATGTCACATTTTGTAGTAATATGTTATAAGGGATAATTGATTTTGAATTATAGTAATTTTTTTTGAGGAGCGGAGATAATTTTTATGGGCAAAAATAAAAGTAGACGAACTATGGTATTGGGATATATTTCAATCGCTTGTCTATCATTAATAATAATATCATTTAGTATTTATAGTATGAATAAAGTATGTAATGAGTCTGATTTTATTATAAAAAAAATACTTCCTGCAAAAACATTTTCTACGGAAATTTTAACATCACTAATTAATCAAGAAACTGGTATCCGAGCCTATATCATTACAAAGGATAAAAGCTTTTTAGACCCTTATTATTTAGGAATTAACCAAGTACAAGGGTATTATAATTCCCTTGATAATTTGAAAGATACGGCATTAGGAATCGACACTACCAATCAACTCACAGATCAGATGAATTCAATTGAAACATTTTTTAAAGAGCAAATATCATTAGTAGATGATGGCAATTCATATCAGGCAAAATTAAATCTATATAAAGGTAAAAGTTTAGTTGATAAATTTAGGGAAACTGATAATATATTAATAAATAAAATTAATTTAGATGTAAATATTTCACGTAACAAAGTTATAGCTGCTCAAAAATCTCAAAGGTATCTATTGATTTTTTTAGGTATTGTACTTACTTTGGGTAATCTCATGTTTATTAGGTATATATGGAATTATACCTATGAAGAAGTTAAGAAAAAAAATGAACTTAATAAGGAATTACAAAAATTGCTTATTTCACATGAAGAATTTATGGCAAATATTTCTCACGAGCTTAAAACTCCATTAAATGTAATTTTTTCCGCAATACAATTATTTCAAATGTATTGCCAAAATGGGTCATTAGACCAGAGGCGTCAAACAATTATTAAATATCTTGACTCCATGAAACTAAATTCCTATAGATTATCTAAACTTATAAATAATATAGTTGATTCATCAAAAATTCAAGCAGGGTTCTTTAAATTGAACTTATCAAATAACAATATAGTTGAAGTTGTAGAAGAAATAGTGATGTCTGTAACTAATTTTACTGACATAAGAGGCTTACATATTATTTTCGATACAGATGTAGAAGAGAACATTATTGCTTGTGACCCAGAAATGATACAGAGAATAGTATTAAACCTTATATCAAATGCCATAAAATTTTCAAAAATTGGGGATGAAATATTTGTAGATGTTAAGGATAAAACTACATTTGTTGAAATATCAGTTAAAGACAATGGTATTGGTATTGAAAAAAAGAACTTGGATATGATATTTGATAGATTTAAACAGGTAGACAAATCCCTATCGAGAAATGCAGAAGGTACTGGTATTGGACTTAGTTTAGTTAAGTCCATTGTAGGATTACATGGTGGTAGTATATATGCTGAAAGTGAATTTGGGAAGGGAAGTAAGTTTACAGTTATGCTTCCATCAGAGAAGATACTTATGGAAAATCTGATGTATAGTAGCAAAGTACGGAGTGAAGATGAAAGTATACGAGTTGAACTTTCAGATGTTTACTCGTAGTATTCACATAGTTTAATTATTAATGCAAATGGGGGATTATAAACATGAAAAATCTAGCTTACAATAAATTGAAGCATATAAATATTTCTATTGTTTTTTTATTTAGTCTTAGCCTTATTGGCTGTAGTTCTACAAAAATGGCATCATCAAGTAGTACTAATCAGCAAAACTTAGTAAGTGTTCAGATTACAGAGAGTACAGTTATTACATTTTCAGATAAGAATTTAGAGCAAACAATAAGAGAAGAGATACAATGCCCTACTGGAGATATTTTAAAAGATGATGTTGATAAGATAACCAAACTTCAAAGCACTAAGGACAAACATATTACGAACCTTTCAGGAATAGAAAATTTGGCTAATTTGACTTCCTTAAATTTGAGTAATAATCAAATCAGTAACATAGAACCTCTAAAAGGACTGACTAGCTTGATTGATTTGAATTTATCTACTAATCAAATGAATAATATAGAACCTCTAAAAAATTTGATTAACTTAACTAATTTGAATTTGGCTGCTAACAAAATGACTAACATAGAACCTCTAAAAGGCTTGACTAACTTGACTAATTTGAATTTAGCTACTAATCAAATCAGTAATGTAGAACCTCTAAAAGGCTTAACTAATTTAACTGATTTGGATTTAGCTACTAATCAAATGAGTAACGTGGACCCTTTAAAGGACTTAGCTAACTTAACTACTTTAGATTTAGCTACTAATAAAATGCCTAACACGGAACCTCTAAAAGGCTTGTCTAACTTGACTGATTTAAATTTAGCTACTAATAAAATCGAAGATTATTCTCCAGTTAGCGCATATATTAGAAACCCCGGGAAAACAAATATTGTTAATGCAGTTATTGATTCTAAGCAACCATTAATAAGTACCAGTGATCAAATCACAGATATTACAGATATTACAGATATTACAGATATTACAGATATTACAGATGTTATAGATATTACAGATATTCCATTTCTTACATTTACGGATGGAAATTTAGAAAAATTAATAAGAGATACATTACAACCTTCTACTGAAGATAACTTAAAATTCGGTCTCGATAATATAATAAAACTTCAAAACATAGAACCTTAGTGCCACCCACGTGGCAAGTGGCATGTGGGTGACAAAAAAATAAGCTCCAAGGATTAAAATAAATCTTTAGTGCTTACTAATTCTATTATAAATTCTATTTTTTATTTGGTGAATTTTTGTTTTCCCTTTTTTCTTTTTCTTCTTTTTCAATTTGTTTTGGGAAAATGAAACTAAAATAAACAAATCCTAGGATTAATATTCCAACAGTGATAATTATCATTATATCTTGAGCATTCATATCATTACCTCCTCATATTGTTAGATAGTGTAACCACTACTTATTAGCAATTACAAATATTTTTATCAAAAAACAAAAAGGTGGGGAACTCAAATAAGAGTTTCCCACCCTAGAAACAAATTTCTTGGAATCAAACCTAAGTTCGTCCAACCGATAAACAATATTATATTAATATAATACTACAAAACTCATATTAATTCAATTTTCCACCGGAAACGACCTCTTCAATGATTTTAATTTTCTTTTTATCCTCATACATTCTTTTGTCAGCAAGAGCAATTATACTATCAATATTTTCCTTTGAGCATTTTCTTGTAGCATATCCGAATGCAGCAGACACTTTAATAGTTTTATGCTTATCAACTTTTAAGCGTTTTTCTGAAATAATCTTTTTAACCTTTGATATATCCTTTTCCACCTCTTCTTCATTCCTGTTCTCCAATATTAAATGGAATTCATCTCCACCCATTCTTAAAATCAGCTTACAGTCCGGAAAAGCTTGTCTAAGCATATCAGCAAAATCTTTTAATAATTCATCACCAATAAGGTGTCCATAATTATCGTTAACAGTTTTTAAATTGTTTACATCAGAAACAATTATTGTTTGAGGATAATCACAGGCATCCAGTTTGTCCTTTACCTTATCATTATAGTAATTCCTATTATAAACATTTGTTAATGCATCTATATATAATAGATGCTCCTTCTCCCTCAGAATTGATGTTTTAGTCCTTTCATTTAGCAAATCCTTGAATAACTTCATTGCAAATAATATTATAAGAAGTATTAAGGTAGCTAAACCTAGAATTATAAAAATGAGCCTCTTATTGTTCTGATTGATTCTTTCATGAGGTACCTCAGCATACCCAGCATTGAATAATTCGTCTATATCCAACAAAGGTATAACCTTATCAACTATACTTGCAAGTTCAGGGCTATTCTTGGAAATCCCATAATATAGGTATGAATCTGTGCTTGTTGTCCCCTTTTGAACAATATCATATACCTGCATATTTTCAACATAAAAACGAAGTACACTTGGATTTTCTATAAGATATTGGGCTTTGCCATCATTAACTAGCTTTAGCGATTCCTGAATATTGTTAGTTTCTATAATGTTTACACAAGTGAGGTTCTTCTTAAGATATTCATTATGCCAAAAACCTTTTATGACAGCAACATTAGGTGCCACCCACGTGGCAAGTGGCATCTTCGCAAAGGCTTTTAAAACCTCTTGTACCTATAATATAAACTTTTCAATAGCTTTTGCCACTCCATCATTATCATTATCCAAAGTTACATATTCAGCTATATCTTTAAGTTCCTCTATAGCATTTCCCATTGCAATTCCAAGACCTGCATAAGCTATCATTTCAATATCATTTGCCTGATCTCCAATACATATTATCTCTTCTTTTTTAATGCCTAACATATCCCCTAAAACTTTTACACCATAGCCTTTGTTACAATCTTTATCCATAACCTCAAAGACTATTGGCATAGTTTTTACCACATTATATTCACTATAAAATTCCTTTGGTATCTCCAACATTTTTTTTGCAAGAAGTTCCTCGGTCTGAGAAAATAATATCTTTGTGATCTCATCCTCATCATTAACCTGACTTTTAAAATCAAGAATTTTAACAGGGTTTCCAACGTATTCTGTTTCAAACCTTGTAAACTCATTTTCCTCTGAGGCAATAGCCCCTTCATGAGTATATGCAATCATATTAAGTCCAAATTCCACACTTAAAGCATGAGCCTTCATTAAGTCTCTACCCCTTAATCCTTTATAGCTAATACATTCAAAATCACTGATTCTATATATAGTTCCACCATTATTTGCAATAAGGTACTCATTTTCTCCTCTTAAATGGACTTCATCTAAAAATTTATCCAACCCATTAAGCCCTCTTCCAGATGTTATAACAACCTTAACACCTTTTTCTATAGCCTTTTTTATTGCTGCTTTGTTCCCTTTTGAAATAGCTTTATTACTATTTAGTAATGTTCCATCCATATCAATAGCTAATAGCTTGTACATACTTTTCCTCCTAGCATTTTCACTTTAATATTTATTAATTAGGCATCTTCAAAAAATAACTAACCATTATGAATATTTTTTTCAGATGCCTAAATATATAAAATATCACGCTAGGTATTACCCTATGACGCTAAATTATACCATCTTTAAAATACTTTCTCTGATCAACTTCAGTCGTTTGGTGTTATTGTTTATCGTTTGTTATCATTGTATACTATTCTAAGCTTTTTTTCAAGATGTTTTGTAAATTAATATAGTAATGTTATAATATTAATCACTAGCAACACTAAATGATAATGATTGATGAGGTGCTTAAATGTTTACTGAGGAAAGACTAGAACAAATCTTAAGTATACTAAATAAAACTGGTAGAATAAAAGTAAAAGAACTAAGTCAGCGATTTAATGTTTCAGAAGGTATGATAAGAAAGGATCTACAAAAGCTAGAAAAAGCTGACGCTCTTCAAAGGACCTATGGAGGAGCTATCCTAAATAGAAAAATCTCTAAAAATAGTTCTATAGCTACTAGAATGAATGTAAACTTAAATAGCAAAGAGTTAATATCCCAAAAAGCTTTTGCCCTTGTAGATGATGGAGATGTAGTTTTTTTAGATACCTCAAGTATCAATTTTTTGTTAGCTAAATTAATAGCTAACAGTACTAAGAAGATAACTTTGATAACTAATATGTCAATAATACCACCCCTTTTTAATGATAATGAAACTGTTAAACTAATTTGTATAGGTGGAGTATATAATAATAAATCTGGTGGAGTTTTTGGTTCAGAGGTGACTAATAGTATAGCTAAATATACCTTTAATAAAGGTTTTCTAGGAAGTTCAGGAATAAATTTAATAACAAATAGCGTAAGTACTGTTACCTTAGAAGATGGTAATGTTAAAGAAATTATAGTCTCTAATAGCAAAGAGGTATTTTTACTTGTAGAAAAAGAAAAATTTAATGTAGATGGCACCTATAGATTTGCTACTTTAGAGGACATAGATTTTATAATCACGGATTCAGATCTTACTGATGAGATCCGAGAAAATCTAGAAAATTCAACTCTAAAATTAATTTAGCCAGATTTATAAATTCATCCAATAATTTTGCTCACCTAATACATTAAGATAGTATCTTAACAAAAATTAATTCACCATAAAATAAATGCACTAAACTCAATTAAGAGTTTAATGCATTTATATTTTCAATTATGTCTGTATATCTATGAGAGTTAACCTGGAAAATCTCAACAACTTCCAGTAGTTCACTAATTCTAAGTACTAACCTTCCATGAACATCTTTATATCGTCATCTACACTCGTTATTCCAGCAATACCAAAGTTATCAACTAATACCTTTACCACGTTTGGTGATAGAAACGCTGGTAGAGTTGGTCCTAAATGAATTTTTTTAACACCTAAATGTAACAATGCAAGTAATACTATAACTGCCTTTTGCTCGTACCATGCAATATTATAAGAAATAGGAAGTTCATTTATGTCATCTAATTCAAATACTTCTTTTAATTTAAGTGCTATTACTACTAATGAGTAGGAATCATTGCATTGTCCAGCATCCAATACTCTTGGTATTCCGCCAATATCACCTAAATTCAATTTGTTATATTTATATTTTGCACAACCTGCTGTAAGTATAACCGCATCCTTTGGTAATTTTTCAGCAAATTCTGTGTAGTAATCTCTACTCTTCATTCTTCCGTCGCAGCCTGCCATTACAAAGAATCTCTTTATTGCTCCAGTTTTAACAGCGTCTACAATCTTATCCGCAAGAGCTATCACTTGATTATGAGCAAAGCCTCCTACTATTTCACCCTTTTCAATTTCCACAGGTGCGTTACTATTTTTAGCCTGTTTAATTATTTGTGAAAAATCTTTTGCTCCTCCATTTATCCCATCTGCTATGTGCTTAACACCTGCAAAGCCTGTTACTCCTGTAGTATATATTCGATCTTTATAAGATGCTTTTGGAGTTACAATACAGTTTGTAGTCATAAGTATTGGTCCGTTGAAGCTTTCAAATTCCTGATTCTGCTTCCACCATGCATTTCCATAATTACCTACCAAGTGCTTATACTTTTTAAATGCAGGATAATAATTGGCTGGAAGCATTTCGCTGTGAGTATATATATCTATTCCAGTACCTTCAGTCTGCTTTAATAACTCTTCCATATCTTTTAAATCATGTCCACTAATTAATATACCAGGATTATTTTTAACTCCTATATTAACTTTTGTTATTTCTGGATTTCCATAACTAGAAGTATTAGCCTTGTCCAGTAATGCCATGGCATCAACACCGTACTTACCACATTCAAGTACTAAAGCTACAAGTTCATCTACCCCTAAAGTATCGTCCAAAGTAGAAGCTAATCCCTTTTGAGTAAATGCATGAAGTCCATCATCATTGTATCCAAGATTATCTGCGTGCTTAGCATATGCAGCCATGCCCTTAAGTCCATAAATCAATAACTCTCTTAAAGATCTTATATCCTCATTCTCTGTTGAAAGCACACCAACGCTGCCGGCTTTTTCATTAAAGGCTTTTAAGTCGTTAGAAAACCAAACCGCTGCATCTGGTAAGTTTAATTCCTCCTCTTTTCCAAATCCAAAGGTATTTAATATTTTACTAAGCCAACTAGCATTTTCCCCTTTATCACTTAACTTAACACCAGCTTTAATAAGCTGACCTTTTATTTCTTCCCTTAAGCTTAATCCTTTTCGGATTCTTTCAATAAATACATTTTTATCGAAATTTGCATTAGTTATAGTTGCAAATAAGCTTTCCATTATAAAATTATCTACTTCCTTATTAACTATACCATTATCTCTAGCACGAACACTGTATACAGATATTCCTTTAGTTATATAAATTAGCAAGTCCTGAGCCTTTGCTAGATCTTCAGTCTTACCACAAACTCCCTTTACCGTACAACCTTTGCAATTAGCCGCCTCTTGACATTGATAACAAAACATAGACATACAAATCATCCTCCATTTTTTACTACTCTACGCACTATTTGCGCTTGTGTGTTATGAGATTAGTATACAGATTTATAATTATAATGTCGGTAACATACGTTACTAGATTGTTTTATTATTTTAAATATTTCTTAGATCATCAACTACCAGCAATGAATCTTAGGTTTGAGTTTTCAAGTGGTGACTTGTTACCAGTTGATATGTTTCTTAACCTCTGCCTTTTCTCCTAAGGTTACGTCTTTTAATACCCACTGCTTAAAAACTGGATATCCTGTTCTATCAACAATATACCCTATGTGCTCTTTTCCTCCTGGAGCATCTCCATCCATATATTCCTCTATATATGAATAAGTGTTTTTTATTATTTTAATAATACTTTCTTCATCCACCCAAGTTATAAAATCCTGAGCAAGTCTAGGATTTTTCTTACCAGTTCTACCCATTATCACAAGTTTATAATATTTCTCAATGCTTCTACTCCATGCACCCGTTGGGCATTTGCCTATACATTCTCCACATCCAATACATTTGTCCGGGTCTCGTACTACTTTGAAGTTCTCCATTTTAAGCGCACCAGTAACTCTTTTTTTACAGTTATTTACACAGGATTTACAACTGATGCATCTATAAGATTCATATTGAGGCTCTGTCATTCCTATAATCCCAAAATCTTGTATTCTAGCTTTGATACAGTCATTAGGACACCCTGTTAGTGCTACCTTAACATGATAATCATTAGGGAATATTTCCTTTTCAATCTTTTTTGCAAAGTCCGTAGTATTATAATTTGCAAAAGGACAGACATTTGCCCCTATACAAGCTGACACATTTCTAGTACCTGCAGCTGAGTATCCTGTATTTTCTGAAATTTGATTTATTTCAAGGCCTTCTATGACTGATTGAATCATCTTATTAACTTCTGGTATTTTATTTATATCAATATTGGGTATTTCAAACCCCTGCCTTATAGTTATATGAATATTTCCATCTCCGTAAGTTTCTGCTACTCTTTGCAAAACTTCTAAATGTTTTGCCTCTATATGCCCCCCAGGTACCCTTATTCTTATAGCTGTCTTGCCTCTTTTTTTAGTTATTCTGTAAGCATTTTTCTTGAGCAATTTAGTGTTTATATCCATAATTTTCTCCCCCCTAATCTACAAGATGAACTGCATCTAAATAGTTAAAAACAGGTCCCTCTAAACATATATAAGTATCATCAATTTTGCAGTGCCCACATTTTCCAACTCCACAACACATCTTTCGCTCATAAGATACCCATATATTTTTTTCTTTTACCCCTTTTTTTATAAATCCAGCCACTGTAAACTTAAGCATCATTGGAGGACCTACTACAATAACTTGTACCTCGTCCATATTCTCTACTGGAATATCTTCAATGTATTTTGTTATGAGTCCTACAGTTCCAATATAGCCCTCATAGGCACTATCCACAGTTAACGTTACATTAATACTTTTTTCCCAAACTTTGAAATTTTCTTTAAATAAGATATCACTAGGTGATTTAAATCCTGCCATTAGATTAAAGCCCTTACACTGCGTTGGATTTTTCGCAAAATAATCTACTATACCCTTTACTGGTGCCAGTCCAGTTCCACCTGCTGCTACAATAATTTCTTTATTTTTATAGAGGTTTACATCAAATCCATTTCCATAAGGCCCTCTTAAAAACAAGGTACCTCCTACAAAAAAACTATGAATTACATCTGTAACTGTGCCTACACGTCTTATTGTAAAATCTATATAACCCTCACCTATCTCACTAACAGATATAGGTGATTCCCCAAATTTTGGTATGGATACTTCAAAAAATTGACCCGGCTTTACTTCGCCTTCGAACTCCATTCTAAAGGTATAATCCGTTTCTGTATGCTTACTTATTTTAAGTATTTTAGATTTAAAAGGCATGTATATATTTTTCATCTATTCCACCTCATCCATTGCTATATTTAATTTGTTTACACAATTTGAAAAAGATATATATTCAGGGCATATATCATCACATCTACCACAACCTATACACATATGATATCCCGCTCTCTTTTTAAAATCATATACCTTATGCATAACTTTAAATCTCATTCTATCTTTTTTGTCTTTTCTAAAACCATGTCCGCCTGCCATGTCACTGTATCCGTCTACGTGACAGGATGCCCAAACACGTCTTCTTTCCCCTTGGTTCTTATTTTCTTTATAAAAGATGTCCTGCATAGTAAAACAAGAACAGGTACCACATACAAAATTACACCTACCACAAGCAATGCATCTTGAAGAATATTCATCCCACATCTTTGATTTAAAAACTCTTTGATCTAAATTTTCTGGTATAGTGACCACTATTTCATTATTCAAAACAAATTCAGGCTCTACCGCCAGCTCGCTGGTTTTATCTATATTAAAGTAATTCATTAATTCTTCTGATTTACAATTCACAAGAACCTCATGGTCTTGAATTTTAGTATACATATCATAATCCTCTGTCTTATTGGATCCCATACTGGCACAAAAACAGTTTTCAAAACTTTCGCTACAGCCCATAAGCACAAATTTAATTTTATCTCTTAAAGTCTTATAGTAATAATCCTCATTTCCATTTCTCAAATATACTTCATCGAGACGCTTCATTGCATGAATATCACAACTTCTTAAGAATATTAATATTTTCTTCTCATCAGATTTCGGCTCCACGCAATCCTTTTCAGTAAAGTAAAATAATGTTTGAGTAATGGGAAGTATTATTTCTTTAGGAGAAAAACTTGATTTCAGTTTAAACTCTATTTCCCTTATACTCTTTATTTCCTTATATCTAATAGTATCTGTGTCCGCAAAAGTTCCTTTTCCCTTTAGCATTACTGGTGCATATATCACATATTCCTGCCTTAATGCCTCAAGATGCTCATCAAATTTCTCTATTGTAAGTTTAAATCCCATAAATGCACACCCTCCATTATAATAAATATTACTTAATCAATACTATTGTTAATTAATTCACTATAGAAGTTAAATTTATAACTAACTAATCATAGTGTATTTTAAACCATAAAAAAAGTATGTGATTTTCATCACACACCTTTAAAGTACTTGCTTAACTTTTCTCTATTAACTATGAATTTTCTATGTTTTATTTTAACCATATCCATAATTTCAAGTTCCTTTACCGCCCTTGAAATAGTTTCACGAGAGCTCCCTAACATATCTGCCAAATAAGTAATGCTTATCTTAATATCTATTAAAACGCCCTCTTCGGTTTGTACACCATAATCTTTAGACAGCTTCCAAAGCTTTGCGGCTACACGCTTGTCCATTTTAATAGGAACTGTATTCTTAAGCTGTCTGTACAGTCTTCTTATTTTTTTACTCATAGAGCATAATATAACCTCTGTGAGTTTAAAGTCCTGTTTCATTATATTTAATAAATCTACTTTTTGTATTATTATAATTTCGCTGTCCTCAAAACCTTCGCAATTAATTGAGGCTGTTAGATTATCGAAAATTACCTCATTTATAATTTCACCTTTGTTTAAGATATAGATAACCCTCTTTTGACCCTTTTCCGATAATCTGTACATGGTTACCTTTCCCTCTAGCACTATATATATATTATTTGTAATTTCTCTCTCAGCGAACAACATTTGTGATTTTTTCAAAATTTTTATTATAACACTCTCTCTTATTAAATCCAAAGTTTTATCCTCAACACATTCAAATAGTGGAAGGTCTTTTAATTGTCTAAGCGTTATTTGTGCCATCTTAACTTCTCCTTATGAGCTCATTTTAGAATCTCACTATTATAAAAATACTAATATTCTTATTATACTAATAATCTTATAATCCAACAATGAATTTTAAAATTGCGCAAAAAAAAGAAAGTCTGTACATGCCTTAATTAATCCTGGCTTTTATTTTTATTGATTTATTTCTCTTTTGATATGTACCAATATGCTGCTCCAATAAATACAGCCCCACCTACAAAGTTACCTAGGGTAACCCAAATTAAATTGTGGGTTAATCCACCTATGGAAATTGCTGCACTGTGAGGAATAAGTAGTGCCGTTGTAAGTAAAGTCATATTTGCAATACTATGTTCAAAACCTGTAGTTATAAATGCAAATAGGCACCAGAAAATCATTATAAGTTTAGCTGTTTCTTCCTTTAATTTCATAGCACACCATACCGCTAAACAGACTAACATGTTACAAAGGATACCTCTTAAAAATAATTCTATGCTCGGAGTTGCCATTTTCCCTTGTGATGTTTTTAAAATAAAGGCTGCTGTGCTTCCCTTTGCAAGTCCCGCGCCTACAAATATTGCAGATATAACTGCTGCCCCTAAAAAGTTTCCTATAAAACTGTATATCCAAATATTTATTGAATCAAGCCAGGGTACCTTCTTTTCTAGAGATCCTATAGTCATAGTCATGTTATTCCCTGTAAAAAGTTCTGAACCTGCCATTATTACAAGACTTAAGGCAATCCCAAAGGAAGCTCCCATAATAGTCTTTGTTGCCGGGGACTCAGCTGCCGCAAATGATCCCCCAATAGTAAATATTAATAAAATTCCAAATCCCACATAAGCACCAGCTAGTGCCGCTGCTGTGAGGTACCTCATTTTGCTTTTCTTTAAGAGTTCAGATTTTTTTACCGCCGATGCAGCGACTTTGTTAATTTCTTCACTAAACAAGATATACCATCTCCTTATATAAATCATACCCACACTTTATCATTACAGTAAAAGAAAGTATGTGACTAACATCACATATTTTCTAAAACTCTTGATAAAAAAAACAGCAAGGCTTTAGCCAGTGCTGTTAATTATGAGTAATATTTTATTCTTCTACTTTTTCAAAATCTGATTTTGGTACTCCACATAACGGGCAGACCCAATCTTCATCTATATCCTGAAATTTTGTTCCAGGAGCCACTCCACCATCACTATCACCTTCTGCTGGATCATAAATATAACCACATACTGTACAAACATACTTTTCCATAATAAACCTCCTTAAAATATAATTAGATTTTTTCTATAACATTCCTTCCAAACTCTCTGCATCTGTTTAATCCATCTTCATCTGGATTCCACATTTCTCTTATTCCTTCATTTATCACCTCAAACCCAGCTTTATTTAATTCTGCAGTAATTAATTTTGTAGACTCGCCACTCCATCCATAACTGCCAAAGGCTGCTGCACTCTTCCCTTTAAATTCAAGTCCTTTAATCATTTCTAATATACCCGCTGTTGATGATAATATCCCTTTATTTATTGTTGATGAACCAACAAGTACAACCTTCGATTTAAATACTTCTGTAATAATATCATTTTTATCACTTTTAGATGAATTAAAAATCTTTATTGTAATATCACTATTTGAACTTTTTACACCTTCTGCTATGGCTTCAGCCATCCTTCTTGTGTCATTCCACATAGTATCATAAATTATCGTGATTTGATTTTCTTGATAATTTTTTGCCCATTCCATATATTTATTTACTATTTGCAATGGATTATCTCTCCATATTATTCCATGACTAGGACAAATCATATCAACTGGTAAATTAAAACTTAATATCTCTTCTATTTTCCGTGTGACAAATTTGCTAAATGGAGTTAAAATATTGGCATAGTATTTTATTGCCTCTTGAAACAATTCAGCCTGATCAACTTTATCATTATACATGAACTCTGAGGCATAATGCTGACCAAAACCATCATTACTAAATAAAATGTTTTCACCTGACATATATGTAAACATAGTATCTGGCCAATGAAGCATTTTTGCTTCTATAAATGTTAATTTATTCTTACCTAAATCTAAGGTATCTCCAGTTTTCACCTCTACGAAGTTCCAATCCTTATGATAATGTCCCTTTATTATTTTAGCACCACTTTTTGTACAATAAATCGGGGTGTTAGGTATTTCCTTCATTAAATCTGTAAGTGCACCACTATGGTCACTCTCAGAGTGGTTCATGATTATATAATCAATTTTGCTTAAATCAATTTCATTTTTCAGATTAGCTATAAATTCTTTAGAGAATGGGCTCCAAACGGTATCCATTAGTACTGTCTTTTCATCTTTAATTAAATATGAATTATATGATGAACCTTTATGTGTAGAGTATTCCTCTCCATGGAATGATCTTAACTCCCAATCAATTTTTCCAACCCAGGTTACAGTATCACTTATTTTAAAACTCATAAGATCCCCTCCATCTTTCTATTAGATAATAACTATTGTACTTGCTTATAGGTTATTATAGCGTTCTAAATTTATAATTACAATTACATATGTTGCTGATTTTAATTAAGTTATTTTTCAAATTTAACTATTTTTTAATTTCGCTAGTAAATCATTTACTCCTGCATTTAGTAAATCTATATTTGAAAATACATTCTTCTTTTCTATGGCATTTTTTAATAGTGTAGAATGCTTATTATCACCTATTACAATGGCACCTATTATTTTATTATCTCTAATAAATAATCTCTTATACGTCAAACCATCAGAGCTCTCTTCCGTTATTGTATTATCACTTTGCTTCTCATCTACCTCACCCATGGAGAAAAGTGCTATATTAAAGGCATTTAATATGGTAACTGGTACAACCCCAGTGTATACCACCTGTTTACCTGCAATATTATATCCAGCTGTTTTCCCTTGCTCTATAGAAATGTTCCAAAGTCCAACTATCCTTCCATTTAACTCTGCAACATCCCCTGCCGCATATACATTCTCTATATTAGTTTCCATTCTCTCATTAACTACTATTCCAATATTAGTTTTTACCTCTGTATTCTCTAACAATTCCTTATTAGCCCTTATTCCCACAGAAAAAATCACCATATCACTGTCAATAATTTTACCCTCTTTTGTTTCTACACCTTTTACCTTATTTTCTCCAAGAATTTTTACTATCTGCGTATTTAAAAGTACTTTAGTTTTAAAACTTTCAATTGAAGTTTTAAGAATTTCTGATGCCCTTTTATCTAACTGGCGCGGCATTAATCTTTCTTGAACCTCAGCTATTATAGCATTTTTACCATGCTGATTGAGACTCCATGCTGTTTCTATGCCTTGAACTCCGCCTCCTACATTTAGTATATTTTTCTTATCATTAATACTATTTTGTATATCTCGTATATTATCTAATTTCCTTATTGTATAAACATTTTCCTTATCAATACCTTCAATAGGTGGCATAAAGTTTTTCGAACCATTAGCAAATAATAACTTATTATAACCAAACCTGCTTCCATCATACAAAATAATTTCACTCTTAACGGTGTCAATTCCGATAACTTCAATATCAAGATATAATTTCACATTATTTAATTCGTACCAATCTTTTTTATGAAGCATTATTTTTTCCTCTTCAAGGTTATCAAGCAAGCCTTTTGTTAATTTTATCCTATAGTAAGGATAATATTTTTCATTTTGAAATATGAATATATTTATATCTCTATCAATTTCTCTAATTGCTTTTACCGCGTTTACAGCTGCAACACCGCCGCCTATTATAACTATATTATCACTCATTTTAATCTCCTCCATTATAATGGTTGAACATTAGATAAAAATTAATTGAATAAATATCTAACTTTAAAATGTTAATTTCTTATTCTTTAGTTTTAATTATAAAGTAATCATCTAATTGACTCGTTAATTACATTATATCCTTTTTCCCCTGTTTTTAATGTGATGTAAATCAAATAAAAACACTAAATCAATTTCTTACTATAAGAATTTAGTTGTCTTTTAGTTTCTTCCAATTGCCCATCTACAACACTTGCCTTTTCTATGTGGTTTATTATACTTTCAGATGTTATTTTTAATATTTTATCAACATCTACTATTTCTTTACTCATGTTTTCAATTTGGCGCTTTTGGTCAGTTAAAATTATCATTACACCTTTTACTTCCTGTTCCACCTTTGCTACAGAGGATAAACTCCCCTCTATTTTTTCTGCGGCATTACTTGAAGCCCTGACTCCACTGGCAATGACGTCATTAGACCTACTGGAATTGTTTAGGACTACCTTTGTTTCATCTTCTATGCTCCCTATTAAATGTGAGATGTCTTTAGTGCTTTGTTTAGTCATTTCTGCTAGCTTTCTTATTTCACCTGCCACTACTGTAAAACCCTTTCCCTGATCTCCTGCTCTGGCCGCTTCGATTGCTGCGTTTAAAGCCAAGAGATTCGTTTGACTTGCTATGCTGGTTATTAACTGAACGACTTCATGAACCTTACTAAATTTTCTTGCCAATTCATTTATACTCTCAGTATTATTCCTATTCTCATTATCTAAAGACTTTATTATTCCCACCATTTCGTAAATGGCATCCTTACCTTCATAGGATTTTTTAACTGTGTCTTCTGTTATCTCTATTAGCTTATTCCCTTCTAAATATAAACTATCCGTTAAGCCATTAGTATTTTTTGTTAAATGAGAAATTTCATTCATATGTATCTTTACTTTACTCGCAAGGTCGCCTAATACATCATGATCACTATCTACAATATGATGCTGTTTTACAGTCTCACCTAGTAACTTGCTCATATCTTGAATAAAGCCCTTGGTTTGGTTATGGAATTCAACTTCCTTCTTCGCTGTTTCCTCCTCATGCCGATTTTGCTTACTTTCTAGCTCTCTGGACTTTCTATGTTTTAATAAATTCATTTGTTTTCCTCCTGATTTCTCTAGATCTATTAGTATACCTTTAAAACTTTCCAAAGCTTTTAGTTTATATCCCTTTAGCATTTAATTCATGTAGACCTTTTCTTATAAAATGCTAAATATATTCAAATAAAATTTATTTATATTTATATAATAACTATTTTCATGGAAATATACGGTAACTTGTGTTACCTCTTCTATTATTATACAAGATATTAGAGTGCTTTTGTAAACAATCTTACCAAATATCAACCTCATAATTTTTACTAAACCCTAAAACATAAATACAATTTATATTTATATTTATATTTTGATTTGAATCATATTTTTTTAACATAAATAAACATAGAATAGAGTTATAGGAAAGCAAGATGATTGTACGGAATAGCTTTAGACCATAATAATTATTTCAAATAGATTTAAAGAAACGAATATTAAGCTTCAAAAGTTTTAATAATAATGATAATAAATAAAATATTAGGAGGAAGCAATATGAATGGAAAGTTTTTTAAAAATATCGAAGTTGCAAAGGCATTAGGACTAAAAGAAGAGGTATTATATGTAGATAAACAAGTTGTGAGTAAAACACTAGTACAAACAAATAACGTTAGTATAACACTATTTGCCTTTGATAAAGGTGAAGAAATAAGTACACATTCAGCACCCGGAGATGCCTTAGTATATGTAACTGAAGGACAGGTTACAATAACAATTGGAGATAATGAGCCTGTTATAGTTAAGGAAGGTGAAATAATACTAATGCCGGCCAACATACCTCATGGTTTAGATGCTCATGAGAAATTTAAAATGATGTTAGTTATAGTCAAAGGATAAACTATATTGAGTTTTACAAATATAAAAAAGCTGCTTTTAAACTCGAAAATTCTTAACCTTAGGCTAAGAATTTTCGAGTTTTCACTCTTTTATTTTTATCAAATAATATTTGAATCAATTGTATTTTTACCTTCTTTGTAGTGATTCAATCTGCAAACAGCTGGGCCTTCTATAATATCACCTTCAAAAGTAAATCTTGACCCATGACAAGGGCAATCCCAAGATGATTCTGCACTATTCCATTTTAGTTCACAACCTATATGTGTACATGTTATATCAACTATATGAAGCTCACCATTTTTATCTCTATATGCTCCGTATCTTTCTCCATCAATTTCTACTATTTTCCCCTCATCACTTTTTAAATCAATATTATGTTGCCCCGCATTAAGTTTTCCTTTTATTAACTCCTTTGCAACATCGAAATTTTCCTTTGCAAAGTTCGTAATTCCTTCAGTTGAGATATGGCGCGATGGATTATAAACCTCCTCATAAGGGCTTTCCCTCTTAACTATAATATCCCTTAATATATTCGCAGCTGCCGTTCCATTTGTCATGCCCCATTCGCCATAACCTGTAGCCACATAAATATTTTCTGATTTAGAAGTAAGATTTCCTACATATGGCACACCATCTAGTGTTATGTAATCTTGAGTTGACCATCTATATAAAAACTTCTCAACATTAAAATTTTCCTCTGCAAACTTTTTTAAATTATCATAATGTTTCATCATGTCGCCGCCATGAGCGGTTTTATGGTCTTGGCCCCCAATAATTAACATCTGACCATCTCTATACTTTTGCATACGAAAATACCACCCTGCATCTCCTGCATCTACAAATGTACCTTTTGACAAATCATCTTTTATTTTAGCAGTTACCACATATGACCGCTCTGGTCGAAGTCTTGCAAAATATAATCCTAAACCATCATAAAAAGGAAAATGTGAAGCTAAAACTACTTTTGAAGCTATTATTTTAAATCCTGTATCTGTTATGACAGTATACAAATCATCATGCTTTATATCTACGGCTCTTGTATGTTCATATATTTGACTTCCATTTCCAGAAATGTTTTCAGCAACTTTAAGAAGGTATTTTCTAGGGTGAAATTGAGCTTGATTTTCAAAGCATAGTGCACCCTTTGTAGAAAATGGCAAATCCAACTTTTCTATGTATTTTGCTTTTATGCCTAGGCTTTTAGCTGCTTTAGCTTCTGCCTTAATAGTCTCTATATAGTTTTCATCCGTTGTATAGATATATGCTGGCAACCTATGAAAATCACAATCAATATTGTATTTTTTTATAGTGTTTTCAATAAAATCTATGGCACCTTCATTTGCATCCGCATATTGCTTAGCTTTTTCAATTCCCATACGACTTATTAAATTACTATATATTATATCGTGTTGTGAAGTAATATATGCCGTAGTATGTCCTGAAGTTCCCTGGGCTATTTTATCTGCTTCTACTAATGCAATTTTGAAGCCTTCATTTTTTAAAAGGAGAGCAGTTGTAATTCCTGTAATCCCACCTCCTATAATTACTATATCAACTTTGATATCTTTTTCTAAAGTAGGGTAGTTTGTTTCTGTAGTTGAATCAAGCCAATAAGATTTAGGGGTTAACTCATCATTAATACTAATATTTTTTTTTTCATTCATAAATTTACATCCTTCCTTAAATAATAATGGATGTATTTATTTTGTGTGTATATGTCTAAAAATATGTATATTATTAATAATGCCTTTACAGCTAATAATGAATATTAAAATTATCAATTAAGGGAACTATAAAAAAGCTAAAGTTTGCATAAGATAGACCCTTAGTCAGTTAATTTTGAGACAACTATGCCTCTTTTTTAACTGTCTACCTTATAGGGTCCATTTTAGTTTGCTTTAGCTTTTTTTAATTCAGTTATTTTAATTCAAATCAATGGAAAATTGCTATTAATCCTAGCATTTACATTTATCACTGATTCTTTCTTCCCACCAACCAAAAGCTATTCTACCGGAAGTTAAAAGTTCTGATGTTTCTGGATTTGATAAAAATACTAAAAAGTTACCACCCTCACCAATAATTATTTTTCCATTTTCACTCTCCACTAATGTTGTTTCAGGAAGGGCACGTCTTACAAAAGCCTTTATTCCTCCAGTTGGTTCACCGTTAACATTAGATGCATATTCTAATTTCACCTTTGCTATAGGCGATGGTTCAATAACTAAATTTGTAGGAGTTACAGGCGCGTATTTAATTTCTGACTCAGGAGGAGTTGAGTTAAACCAAAACTGTGCACGGAAAGGTGAATCTGAAACATCTGTTACAGTCCACACATTAACATACAGTGTAACTCCTGAATTAATTGGATTGTATAGTCTTGCCCAAGCACTTGTATTTTGCCCAAATACTAAATTATCAGCATATCCAATAAAATATTGTCCAAGCAAAGATTCATATAGCTCGATGGGGATATTAACACTTTTCGTTAAGGATTCTTTTATATTATTAATATTTTTATGACTCATTGTAATAACACCTCCCTATATTGTATTTAAATTATTAACATATCGTGACATTAAAATTTTCAATTAGGTGCCACCCACATGTCAAGTTACATGTGGGTGTTTGTACTATCTTGATTCAAACTAAAATACGATTTGACATAACACTCTATTCCTACTATAATTTGCTTAATATAAGATCATATATCACATAAGGAGATTTAAAATGAATAATAATAAATTTAAAGCAATGTTAGTTTCGGAAACAGAAAACAATGAATTTCAAAGAAAAATTGTAACAAGACAAATAAACGATCTACCAGAAGGTGATGTAATAATAAATGTAAAATTTTCTTCACTAAACTATAAAGATGCTCTTTCTGCTACTGGCAATAAAGGCGTAACTAGAAATTACCCACACACTCCTGGAATCGATGCTGCAGGTATCGTAGTTGAAAGCAATAATGATAACTTTAAGGCTAACGATAAGGTGCTTGTAACAGGTTATGCACTAGGAATGAGTACCTCAGGAGGATATGCAGAGTATATTAGGGTTCCGGCAGAGTGGGTTGTAAAACTTCCTGAAAACCTTTCTCTGCGAGAAAGTATGATTTATGGTACAGCAGGATTCACTGCTGCCCTATCAGTTTGTAAACTGGTTAACTCAGGTGTTAAACCCAGTGACGGAGATATATTAGTAACAGGTGCAACAGGCGGAGTAGGTAGTACCGCCATTTCAATCTTAAGTGTGCTTGGTTATAATGTCATTGCAGCTACAGGCAAAGCTTCTGAAAGGGAAATGCTCCTGGGAATTGGTGCAAAAGATATAGTTGATAGAAAAGATATGGATGACAATTCTGGAAAAGCACTATTAAAGAGTAGGTGGGCAGGAGTAATAGATACAGTAGGTGGAAATATTTTAGCTACTGCAATTAAATCAACTAATTATGGCGGTAGTGTCACTAGTTGTGGAAATATTGCAGACCATGAATTTTCAACATCTGTGTATCCCTTTATTTTGAAAGGCGTCACATTGTTTGGAATTGATTCTGTTAAATGTCCTATGGATACCAGGCTTATGATTTGGAATAAACTATCCTCGGATTGGAAGCTTGATAATTTAGAGGCTAATGTGGATGAAGTATCTTTAGAAGGATTAGATGAAAAAATTGATATGATATTAAAAGGTAAGCACAAAGGTAGAACTATAGTTAATCTTGATTTATAGATTGGCATAATACTATATATAGATTCGTTTAATATGAAAAATAGTCTGTGTATCTCTTAAGGATTACACAGACTACTTTGTTTTATAAGTTCTTATATTACTAATAGCTATTTGATTTATATCTAATCTGTTTTTGCTCCAAAGGTATAAATCAAAGTTTAGCAAATTTACTAAAAAAAGACACGTTATATTGAATCATAAGGCGACGCCCACTTGCCACGTTGGCGGCACCTTACTATTTCTTCTTAAATCTTAAACTTCTGTACCAATTCATTAAGCTTTTGTGCAAGTTCTGCTTGCATCTGTGAGGTTTGTGCTACTTGCTCCATAGCTTTTGTGGTTTCATCAAGACTAATTTGAATCTCTCCTGTACGTTCTGCTGAAAGCTGTGAATTTTCTGCCAAAGTTTGAACTGCCGTACTAACTTGATTTACTGTAGCTTCCACCCCTTCTGACATTAATGCAATTTCTTCTGACATGGCACTTATAAATTCCCCATCCTCGCCATATTGTTTTCCGGATTTTGAATATTCTTCTAAAACAGGTTTAATATTTTCTATAATAAATTTAAGTATCTCATTGCTGTTTCCAGATAAATTTTTAAATGCATCTTGGACTTTTACTATTGTACTTTGAATGGTGCTTACAGTTTCCGAGGATTTTTCTGCAAGCTTTCTTACTTCATCTGCAACTACTGCGAAACCTTTCCCCTGTTCTCCAGCTCTAGCGGCTTCAATAGCCGCATTTAAGGCAAGTAAATTAGTTTGTGCTGCAATTGCTGCAATTCCATCAGCCATAACTTTTATTTCATCTACAACTTTTCCGTCTTCTATAGCTTTTAATATATTCTTTTCCTTTTCTTCATAAATAGTATTACTTTTTTCCAATGCGTTTTTAGCATAGGTCTGAACTTTTTTGGCTTTGTCTTTAATTTGAACAGCATTACTACTACCCTCCATAGCCTTTGAAGATAGTTCTTCCATACTTGCGTTAACTTCTTCAACGGATGCAGTTATTTCCTCTGTTGTAGCACTAGCTTCTTGAACCGAGGTATTTATTTCCACTGTTGAACGGTCTATAACTTCTATTCTAGATGTTATTTCCTGAGTTGTAGCTGAAAGTTCTTCAGATGATGCACTCATATCAGAAGAATTGTTCATTATTTCTTTTACTAAGCTACTTACATTTTCCTGTGCAGCATCTAAAGCTAACGCTGTTTGTCCAAATTCATCTTTTCTTGTAATAGTAATTGGGGTAGAGAAGTCATAAGAAGCTAATCTCTGTGCTAACTCTTTTATCTTGGTTAATGGATCCATTATATTCTTACTTAATATGTACCCCATAAGAATTATTATTAAAAATGCTATGGCTGTATAAATTATAATTGAATTTTTAGCCTTATTAAATTGGGCTGTATTATTTGAATTTACCTGCTCAGCTGATTTTGTATTTGTACCAATTAATTTAACTAACTCATCAAAGACAGCTTGTCTTATTGAGCCTTCCTCTGCATTGTAAATTTTAACAGCTTCCTCATAGTTTCCTGTTTTTACAAGCTCATTGACCTTTGTTTTTAATTCTGTATATTTTGCTAATTGATTTTCAAAATTATTGTAAGTTTTTTCTTCTTCTGATGATATAATTAGGCTTTTATATTCATCTTGCATTTTTTTATTTTTATCTGTTAAATCGTTATTTACTTTTATTTGCTCATCTAATTTCGAGTTATCTCTTTCAAAAATAATTCTAAGTATATTAGCACTACCATAATTTAAATTTCCTTTAATTTCTTCCAAATCTCTAATTGCCATTAGATTGTTACTATAAATAGACTTAGAACCCTTATTTATCTTTGATGAACTTGATATACCCACCGTTCCTATTAAAACCATAAAAATACAAATCACTGAAAATACTAATATTAGTTTTTTCTTTACACTTAAATTAATAAAAAACTTCATTTTAACTCTCCCCTTCTTTTTTTATCATATGTTCTTTAAGATCCCGTACCTAAAGTGGTTTACTATAAAAAAATCTGATTATGCCATAACCACACTTTTTTAATATTTAAAATAATCCTCCTGTCGATCCCCCTTTAGGAATACATTCATGCCTAATCCTATATTTCTAAAGTAATCATTTAAGTTACGTGCTTTTTATTTTTAAATCTGTTCTGAAATAATTATAATCTTATACCCTATTATCGTTTAAATTACTATATACTTTACATTTATATCAGCCTTTTTTTGTAATTTTTTAACTAGTTTTGCAACTTACACTTATTAATAACATATTTCAATCATTTATTTGTTTTTTTTGCAATTAGTTTCGTCAAAATACCTGTTATTTTTACAAATCTAATCTTAATAAAACTCATGCCCCTATTATAATCAAAACAAAAACCAAATGCGCTGGTCCAAGAATTTCAATTCTCTCTACCAACGCATTAAATATATTATATTGGTGCCACCCACATGCCACTTGCCACGTGGGTGGCACCACCTATTTTAAATTTATTAAAAGTTCTCCGGCCTTTACTTGTTGGCCTTCTTTAACAACAATCGACTCAACTACACCTGCTACACTGGCGCTTACTCTAGTCTCCATCTTCATAGCCTCTACTATCATTAATGGTTGATTTTCAGTTACTGTATCACCCTGAGCAACTAAGATGGCTGAAACAGTTCCAGGTATTGGAGCCCCAATCTCTAATGGATTTGATGGATCCGCCATTTCTGTAGATAAAAATTCTTGTAGAGCTTTGTTATTTCTGTCTTTTATTTTTATTTCTCTTCTGTTTCCATCCACTTCGAAAGCAACAGCTTTGTTGCCTTCGAAATCCAATTTACCAATTTCAAGTAGCTTTATCATGTAGGTTTTTCCGTCAGCAATTTCAGCTTCACAAGTTTCACCTTCATTAAGCCCGTGGAAAAAAACATCACTTCCGATTCTACTTAAATCTCCAAACTCCTTAGTGTATTTTACATAGCCATCGAATACCTCAGGGTATAAGGAATAGCTTAGTAAATCTTTTTTATCTGGAACAATATTAAATTTTTCTATTAAGTGTTTTTCTATGGCAGCGAAATCTTCATCAGGAAGCAATTCACCTGGTCGTGTGGTTATTGGCTCCGCGCCTTTTAGAACTAATTTCTGAAGCCTTTCTGGAAATCCTCCCATTGGTTGACCCATCATTCCTTTAAAGTATGCTACAACAGAATCTGGGAAAGCCATATTAGCTCCTTTGTCGTATATATTTTCTGGTGTAAGTTCATTTTGAACCATAAATATTGCAAAATCTCCCACCATCTTAGAGGATGGGGTTACCTTTACAATATCCCCTACCATATCATTTACAACTTTATACGTTTCTTTAATTTCGCTAAATTTGTGTCCAAGACCAAAACTTTCTACCTGAGGTTTAAGATTTGAGTATTGGCCTCCTGGAATCTCATACCTATAAATTTCAGCGGAACCAGATTTAAGCCCTGATTCAAATTGGTAATAAACTGGCCTTACTGCATCCCAATAATCTGAAATGCCTTGAATTCCTTTGAGTTCTATGCCGGTATCTCTGTCAGTATTCTTAAGTGCTGCAACTACTGAGTTTAGTGCTGGTTGGCTTGTAAGTCCTGACATACTATTAAAGGCAGTATCTACAATGTCCACACCAGCTTGGGCCGCCATAAGGACTGTAGCAACTCCATTGCCCGTAGTATCATGGGTATGAAGATGAATAGGCATTCCTACTTCTTTCTTTAGTGCATCTATTAGCTTAAAGGCAGCATGAGGTTTAAGTAAGGCAGACATATCTTTTATTCCTAAAATATGAGCTCCTGTTTTTTCAATTTCCTTTGCCAGCTTTATATAGTAATCCAAATTGTATTTATCTTTTTTATTATTTAAGATGTCACCGGTGTAACAAATGCAGGCTTCTGCAACCTTACCACTTTTAAGAACTTCTTCTATTGAAATTTCCATTCCTTTTAACCAGTTTAGAGAGTCAAAAATTCTAAAAACATCAATGCCAGTATTTGCAGATTCTTTAATAAATTCACGGATTATATTATCCGGATAATTTTTATAGCCTACTGCATTTGCTCCACGTATTAGCATCTGTAAAAGTACATTTGGAATTTTCGTTCTAAGCTGAGAAAGCCTTTCCCATGGTGATTCATTTAAATAACGGTAGGCTACATCAAAAGTAGCTCCCCCCCACATCTCAAGGGAAAACAAATCTCCTCCATAAACAGAAGTAGCATTTGCTATCTTTAACATATCCTTTGTTCGCACTCTAGTTGCCATTAAGGATTGATGGGCGTCTCTCATAGTGGTGTCTGTTAAGAGTAATTTATTTTGATCTTTAACCCATTTTAAAAGGCCAACAGTTCCCTGCATATCTAAAATCTGTTTTGTTCCACTTAATTTTTCTGGTATTATAATTTTAGGAACTTGTGGCACATCATAAAGCTTTTTAATACCATTAGTTTCATTTACCACTTTTTCTCCAATGAATTTCAGCACTCTACTTTCTTCATCTGCCTTAGGCGCAATGGATATTAATTCAGGATTTTCTTCAATAAAATCTGTATTACATTCTCCCTTTAAAAAAGTAGGATGGTTTAATACATTAATTAGAAAACCTATGTTAGTCTTTACTCCTGTAATTTTAGTTTCCTCTACAGCTCTTATAGACTTCTTTATAGCATCTTGAAAGGTTCTAGACCAAGATATATTTTTTACGAGTAGACTATCATAGTAAGGACTAATTACAGCTCCCGCAAACCCATTACCACCATCAAGTCTTATTCCAAAGCCAGAGCCGGTTCTATATTCTTCTATTTTCCCAGTATCCGGTGCAAAATTATTAGAAGGGTCCTCTGTTGTTATCCGGCACTGAATAGAATAACCGTGAACTTTAACATCATCTTGGCAAGAGATTCCAATATTTTCGGAATCTAGTGCGTAATCTTCCGCTATCAAAATTTGACTTTGAACTATATCAATGCCCGTTACCATTTCTGTAACGGTATGTTCAACTTGAATTCTGGGGTTCATTTCTATAAAATAATGATTTCCATGAGTATCAACTAAGAACTCCAAGGTTCCAGCATTTCTGTAATTTACTGATTTAGCTATTTTTATTGCATCACTACAGATTTCATTTCTTTTTTCCTGAGATATTGAAAAAGCAGGAGTGTATTCTACAACCTTTTGGTGCCTTCTTTGAATAGAGCAATCTCTTTCATGCAAATGAACAATATTACCAAACTTATCTCCAAGAACCTGTACTTCTATATGTTTAGACTTTTCAAGATATTTTTCTATAAAAAGCTGATCAATACCAAAGGCTTTCTTCGCCTCACTTTTAGCACTTCTATAGGCAGAAGATAATTCTCCTTCATTTCTTACAATTCGCATACCCCGTCCACCGCCACCAGCAACCGCCTTTAGCATAACAGGATATCCACATTTCATGGCCAGGCTCTTTGCCTGCTCAAATGTTTCAATATTTTTTTCATCACCAGGTATAGTAGGTACTCCTACTGATTTTGCTACTATTTTAGCTTTAATCTTGTCTCCAAGCTTATCCATCATTTCCGCGGTAGGTCCTATAAATTCAATACCTGCACTAGCACACTTTTTCGCGAATTCAGGGTTCTCTGATAAGAAACCATAGCCTGGATGAATAGCGTCCACTCCTTTTTTAAGTGCGAGACTTATTATCTCCTCAATATTTAGATATGCCTCAACAGGACTTTTGTTTTCTCCAATTAAATAAGCTTCATCTGCCTTAGTTTTGAACAGTGAATATTTATCCTCATTGGAATAAATTGCTACGGTACGAATCCCAAGCTCATGACAGGCCCTGAAAATTCTTATGGCAATTTCGCCTCTATTTGCTACTAGTACTCTCTTAAATTTTTTCACTGTTATTACCCCCTGTATTAAGCTTTTGTGCACTTTATTATTCATTATTCACTATAAACTAGGATACAGTATTTTCACCTAAAATGCAATTTTATTTTTTCTAACCGTCAAAATGGTGCCACCCACGTGGCAAGTGGCATGTGGGTGGCACCATAGTATTTATGTCTAGTGTATTTTGGATCCAAAAGGGATGAGCCCAAGTTTAGCAAATTAAAATGCTGAATTCCAAATGGTATTCCAATAATTGCAATAATTGCAGTATAAGTTTTTGATTAATATATATTCCTAAATGCAATATATATTTGACATTTAGACTTTTAAGTATTACAATATTATTATAGGGAGGTTTTGCCATTGAAAAATAAACGTATGAAAATCGCTCGTGTAGAATGCGATTTATCACAAGAACAACTTGCAGAGAAGATAGGAGTCACAAGACAGACAATTGGTATGATAGAAACTGGAAATTACAATCCATCACTTAATCTTTGCATTGCCATATGCAATGCATTAAATAAAACTTTAAATGATTTATTTTGGGGGGAATGAAAATGAAAAACAGTAAAATTAAGGACGAGAGAGTTGTGCAGCAACAACGTAAAATAGCTAGCGGTGCGTTTCAATTAGTTTCTATGTTTTTATTAATCTCAATATTGTATAAACAATTTATATTAAATGAACCTTTTAAAGCTTATATGACGGAATTCATTGCATTTTTTGGTGGTTCACTCTATATTGTTTTGGGAAATCTCATGAAAGGTAGTGACGTATACAACAACTGTACTGTTGGTACAAAAAAACATGTGATGGGATGGTCCCTACTCAACAGTTTGGTTACAAGTTTAACCATCACAACAGTTTTAGTAATACAAAACCACACAAAACATTTACAAAGTCAACAAGAGAGTTTTTCTTTATTTATGGAAATCACTATTGTTTTTTTAATTACATTCGCTATGTCTCTTTTAATTTCTTGGGGATTGAGATGGATTTCAAAAAAACGTGCAGATAAAATTGCTAAACAATATGAAGAAGGGCAATAAAATGCCACCCACAGCATGTGGGTGGCACTTTATTATGTTTTAGAAATTAATTTAATTTGTTACAGTTTTTAGATTTCCAAAAAATCTACCCTCTCCTAATAAACTCTTCAATGTCCTTTCCAATAAGATTTAATGCTCCCCTCCAAAAATCTATTGAGTGAACATCTATATCCATTGTTTTTGCAATATCAACAATATTATTTTTACTTGAAACACTTAAGAAATTATTATATTGGGGTACAAAAGCCTCTCCACTTTTTATATATTCTGCATAAAGACCTTTAGAAAATATTACCCCAAATGAATATGGGAAATTTAAGAATTCATTATCAGCCATAAAATAACCAACTTTATTCATCCACATATATGGATGAACAGTTTGAGAATCAATACTCTCACCATAAGCTTCTATCATGCAATTGTGCATTAATTCATTAAGCTCTTCAGCAGACAATGGACCGGATCTTCTCGTTTCAAATAATTTATTTTCAAATAAGTACCTAGCATAAAAATCAACAATATAATAACCCGCATCTGAAATACTTTTTTCTAAAACCGATAACCCTTCATTGCTTGGCAAAATATTAAGTAATTCGCTGTTTACTATGGTCTCACAAAATATCGAAGCTGTTTCTGCAATCGGTGTAGGATAATCTGTATTTAGCATCTTTTCATTTCTAAGACAATAACTATGATAAGCATGTCCAATTTCATGCGCAATAATACCAACATCACTAAAGTTCCCTGTAAAACTCGTCATTATTCTGCTCTCTTTTATTGGAAAGATATCAACACATAGCCCATAGTTCCCTTTTTCATTTCTTGGCTCTGCATCAATCCATCTATCCTCAAAGGCCTTTTTTGCAAACCTTGCAAGTTCTTCACTGAAAGTTTTAAAGCTTGATATAATTAAATCTTTCGCATCTAAATATGATATTTTTGTATTAGCATTGCCCACAGGCGCAAAAACATCATAAAAGGGCAGGTTAGTTTTATGTCCCAGAATTTGCGACTTTTTATTATAATATTTATGAAACATGGGTAGGCTTTCTTTTATAGCAGAAACCATAACATTTAAAGTTTCACGATCCATTCTTGAGACCCTTAGTACTTTTTCTAAAGGTGATTTGTACCCTCTCATATCATAAATAGTAAGCGCTTCTCCACTAATTCCGTTTAGACATGATGCAGATGCTTGTGATATGCTTTTACATGCATTAGCCTCTCCATAATAAGCTGCTTTTCTTGCAGACTCGTTTTTATCATAAGCCATATTTCTCAGCTCAGAAAGTGACATTTTTTTTGATTCACCTTCAATACTTATATCAATTAGTGTGGTAGATGCAAGCTCCATATATAGTCTTTGCCATGCTTTAGAGCCTGTACTCTGCATTTTTGCAATTAGGACTTCTGTGTCTTCACTAAGTAAATATTTTGACTTAAAAAAAAGCTCTTTAAGATAAAAACGGTGATCTATAAGATATGGTGAATTATTTATTAGCTCATCTATATCATTAAGTGAATTAAACCATTTATTAAACACAACAAATGTCTCTATCACTGATAAATCCTTATACTCAATCTCATCTAAAACCTTCATTGCATCTAAATTTGTGCTATCTGAACTTGAAATTAACTCTGCATAACTAGATAAACAGGAATATAAACTTTTATATTCATTATAAAGCACTAAAAACTCTTCAATTTTTAAAGTAGCGCCCTTTCTATCTTTCAAATTTTTTGTGGTCCAATTTTTTAAATTTATTATATGATCATTAAAAAGTTCCATATCACCTTTAAATTTTAGGGAATTAAAGGAAATATAAAGTGTATCTAAATTCCATGTTAAATCCATATAACCAGCTCCTTAAATTATAATTTAGTTCTCTATTTTATCAATTCATAATTTTATTATACTCTAAATTTTATCATTATATCTTTATTTTGGTGATCATACTACTTTCTTTCTGGTATGTTACCACTTATTAAAAGCAGGATATGTTTAATTTTTCATATAATCCCAGTTCTAAAGAATTAACGCCATGGTCTTTAATTTATTATTAATATCAATATTATTTTTATATTTTTTGATACAATATTTGAGTTTTTTTAACATGCCTAATAATAAAGATTAAAATGGTAATACTAATTTTATACATACATCTTTATCAATTTATGAAGGTTAGGCATTTTCAAAAAAATAACATGTCAAAAATCTTAGAAAATGATTTGTTATTTTTTTAAAAATGCCTTAATAGGTGTAAACATGTTAAGCAAAATTCTAAGAAAAATTAAATATCTCAAAATAGTAAACAACACAAAAAATTACGAACAACCCATGAGCAATGAACAAATTACTCCTATTTCAAAAGACATTAAAGATAATTTCCAAAAAATTAAGGGTATTTTTGAAAATGACATGGATATAAATATACATCAGTTTCTAATAGGTAAAAATAATATGGAAGCCTTGGTTATTAATATGGAAGGCCTAAGCGAAACACGGGTAGTAAATAATAATATACTTGACACTTTAATGTGGGAAGTACGCAAAATCCCTATTGATTATATTCTTAACTTGGAAAACATTAAAAATTATGCAATAAGTAGTAATAAAATAAATGAAGTATCTACTATAGAACAAGCAGTAGATGGAATATTGAATGGTAATGCACTTCTTTTTCTAAATGGAGAAGACACTGCACTGGAAATAGGCACGCAATCCTGGGAGCATAGGGGAGTTGAAGCGCCACAAACAGAAGTTAGCGTAAGGGGCCCTCGGGAAAGTTTTACGGAAACAATGAGTGTAAATACATCACTTGTTAGAAGAAAAATAAAAAATTCTGATTTAAAGATTGAAGAGATGGTAATTGGTAAAAGGACTAAAACTAAAATATGTGTCGTATATCTAAATGGTATTGTAGATGTTAAAATTCTAGAGGAAGTAAGATATAGATTAAAAGCTATTAATATTGATGCTATTCTTGAGTCTGGGTATATTGAAGATTTTATTAAAGATGCACCATTTTCTGTATTCCCCACAGTTGGTAATACAGAAGTGCCAGACAAATTTGCAGCGAAAATACTAGAAGGAAGGGTTGGTATTCTCACAGAAGGTACACCAATAGCACTAACTGTACCCTTCCTTTTTGTGGAAAGTTTGCAGGTTGCTGAGGATTATTATTCCGCATCTTTTTTAGTGACACAGATAAGGCTATTAAGGTTAATGTCATTTCATTTGGCTATTTTCGGCCCTGCAATTTATATTGCTTTAACAACTTTCCACACTGCTATTATACCAGAACAGCTTCTACTTATAATAACGGCAACAAGAGAAAAAGTTCCTTTTCCTGCGGTTGTAGAAGCATTGCTTATAGCAATTGCATTTGAAATAATTAAAGAGGCTGCAGTACGTATGCCACGTGCTATAGGTCAGGCGGTAAGTATAGTAGGGGCTCTGATTATGGGGGAGATTGGAGTTAACTCAGGGCTCGTAAGCCCCATTATGCTTATAATAATATCATTAAGTGGAATTATGAGTTATTTATTACCCTCACAGATGGACTCAATTACATTACTTAAATTTCCATTGTTGATAGCTGGAGGTGCATTTGGGCTATTCGGAGTAATCTGGGGTTACATATTCATGATCATTCACCTTGCCTCCTTACGTTCTTTTGGAGTTCCATATTTTTCTCCAATTATGCCTTTTAATTTAAATGGTATGAAGGATTTTATCATAAGAGTTCCATGGTGGTTAATGAATACAAGGCCTAGCTCCATAGGGTGGAGAGCATCTGAGCGTGCTTCTAATAACGGTAAACCTGCTCCCAGTAATGGTAAGGTTGGTGATAAACAAAAATGAAAAAGAAGTTTAGCTTTATAATAGTGCTGATATTTAGTACCATACTCCTAACAGGATGTTGGGATTCAATTGAACTTAATGAAAAAGAAATAATCTCTGCAATTGGTATTGATAAAGCAGATGAAAAGGGTAAAATAATTGTTTCATTTCAAAGTATAATAACTGAGCGTATATCCACTGCCGTAAAGCCCGGAAGTGATAAATCTAATGTTCACTTAGTTTTGATAACAGCAAATTCTATATCAGATTCACTAGTAAAGTATAATGCAAGAATAAGTAAAATACCTGAATTTGACCACACTAGCATTTATATCCTTGGAGAGGATATCGCAAGAGAAGGCGTTAACTCATTCATTGATGGTATATTCAGAAACTACGAATTCCGTGCCAAAAGTGATATTATGGTATGCAAAGGAAAGGCATCTGATATTCTTCGTAAAAAAATTGAGACTACAAACCTATCAGCTGATTTTATAATTAATCTTTTAGACCGTGGTAATCATATGGAGACTGTTCCACGAGAGAGTTTACATACATTCATGCTGAAGCTTTCAAGCAAAACAACATCACCAGTGATTACACAAATTGAAATTAAAGAGAATAATGAATTGGAGGGTGGTGACATTGGCTATGGCGGATGTGGAATTTTTAAGAAAGATAAGCTGGTTGGATATCTTAATTCAGATGAAACTATGGGATTACTGTGGCTGACTACAAAAATGAATAGATTAATTCTGGCATCAGGATATCCAGGTACTGTCAGTGAAAATTTAAGCCAGCAAATACTAAACTCAAAAATAAAAATAAGACCTAAAATAATAAATGGAGAAATTATGATGTCTTTAGATATTTGGGAACACGGCAATATACGTGAAAATAATAAAGGTATAGGTATAAATTCGCCTGAAACCATCAAAATACTTGAAGATGGTTTTGCAAATGAAATTAAAAGACAAGTTGAAGGCACTCTTAAAAAGCTTCAAAAGGAGTATAAAACAGATTCTCTTGGCTTCGGTGAAATAATTCATAAGAAATTCCCCAAGCACTGGAAAAAGATTGAATCAAAGTGGGATGAGATATATCCAACCATAAAAGTAGAGGTAAATGTTAAAGTAACATTAAAAAGTACGGGCAAGATAATTAATTCTACAACCCACTAAAAGGAGTTGGAGTATTTTGTTTCTAAGAGAAGAAAAAATATCTGGTCATCAGGCTTTAATGCTTATACTTGCAGGTGCCGTAGGAGATATATTTGTAGTTATAAGTGTACCTGCAATTAAATATTCTGGAAAAGATGCTTGGCTTTCAATTTTGCTTGCATACTTTATTGCTACAATAGATGGCTTACTGTTAATTAGCTTGGGTCGTCGTTTTCCAAAAAAAACATTTATTCAATATCTGCCTGTAGTTCTAGGTAAATTCATAGGAAAACTCGCTGGCCTTTATTATATTTTAGGATTCTGGTTAATGGCTCCAATAATTATGAGGGATCTTTTAGAATCGCTGCACCCGTTCTTTCCTTTCACTCCACCAATTGTAGTAAACATTCTAATGTCTCTATTAATTATTTATGTGATGAGAAGTGGGTTTGAGGTATTTGCTAGAACAACAGAATTATTTATGCCAATAATCATTACTTTAATAATTTTGATTTTAGCTTTTAATGTTAAAAATGAAGATTTTTCAAATATATTACCTATTCTTGAAAATGGTTTTATGCCCATTTTGAGTAGTCAAGTTGTGCTCTTCCCCTTTGCAGTAGAAACAATACTTTTTATGGCATTGTGGCTTCCATGCTTGAACATAATAAAGGAAAGTAAAAAAGCTGTGCTTATAGGTATGACCACCACAGGAATACTTTTGATGTTTTTAATAATTTCAATAATAGGTTTTACTGGTATCAATATGACAACAGAACTTGTAAATCCTTTCCATTATATGACACGTTATATTAGTATTCCAAGTTTTCTTGGTGCATTTGATGCATTTTTTATTGCACTCTGGATGTTAGCCAGTTATATTGAATTATCAGTTTTCTACTATCCTGAAATTGTGGGAATGGCTCAATGGCTCAATCTAAAAGATTATAAGTCATTAATTATCCCCATGGTAGCTATTAATGCAGTTCTAGCTATGGTACCACCGAATATTATCCAACATTTGAATTTAGATCTTTTAAAAAATCCTATTATACTACTTCCATTAGGTATATTGATTCCAATTATATGGTTTATAGCAGTAGTTAGAAAGCTTGATGAATCAAAAAAATAACAAGCATACTCCCTTTGGGAAACACTTAACATATATTTTTAAGGAACATAAGAGCAGCCATTTAAATGGCCGCTCTTATGTTCCCTAGTTGTTAAAATATTTGGTTCAAATATCCCGTTTTCCAAAGACTAAATAACCTGCAAAGCAGAATATTATAGAATATATAGCAGATAAGCCTAATGCAAACGCAAGTGTTGTACCTTCAATAGTTGCTCCCACAGTAACAAATGTAGAAAAATTAGAGGTTCCAAAAGGAAGATATTTCCCCCAACTAAAATACATAGCCAATAATTGCGCAATATTGCTTCCCACTAAAAGTAAGAATAGTGAAAATCCAGTTGCAATTGAGCGTGAACGAGATACTGCTGAAATTGTAAAAGCTAATATCACATAAACAAGCACCTGAAGAAAATTAAGTGCGAAGATAATTGCTGTTTTTAATGCAGCTGATATATATATTATACTGCTACTTGTCCACATCATTTCCTTAATTCCTATGCCATTGAAACCAAAAAATATACCTATCATAATAAAGTTCAACAAAAATGTTGTTACCAAAAGTACAAGGCCATAAAGTATGGTAGTCAGTAGTTTTGCAGTAAGAATCTCCCACCGCGTGTAAGGACGTGATATCATCATCTTCATTGTACCTTCAGAAAATTCACCTGCAACTAAGGCCGAACAGGATATTATTAAAAGAAGTGCAATAATCCCACCATAACCAGCGTTTGTAGCAAACTCTGAGCTTCTTTGCCAAACACTTTTTTTAGATTCTGGCTTGATATTGTTATTAATTCTGTATTCACCTTCTGCTATACTCTTTTTCGTCAATCCTATGAGTACTTTTACCCCTTTATTTGTATCGCTTTCCGATTGTTTTAGCTGAATTTTTTGTAAGTCAACATTCTTCTGTAGTTCTTGTTTCCAATTTTCAGAAACACTAATAGTATTTTTAACCTTCTGAGATACAGTGTAATATTTAAAAATACCAGTTGCTGCTATTATAATTATAATCATTATTAATAACATTATTTTTGTAGAAAGTCTTTTCCATAACTTTGTATTTTCTATTGAAACAAGTGTAAAAAAACTGCCCATTTTATTTTCCCTCCCCTGTAAGCTTCATAAATACATCTTCAAGTGATTGACTCTCTTGTTTGTCCATACCCAAAATCGCTATGCCTTCTGACGTTAATGTTGTAACTATTTCAGGAACACGCTCCTTGGTTGTTTCTATATGTATTCCATCACCCAAGATACTACTATTTATATTGACACCTGTTAGAAGTGAAACTGCTTTTTCATTGTTATCAGATTTTAATATAAGAACTGTTTTATCATCCTTCTGTGTCATATTAAGAAGTTCTGCAACGGATTTTATTGTTATAATTTTGCCTTTATGGATTATACCCACACGGTCACACATCTGCTGCATTTCACCTAGAATATGACTAGAAACAAACACTGTAAGACCAGTTTCTGATGAAAGTTTTCGAAGCAGCTCTCTCATCTGCTTGATTCCTGCTGGATCAAGTCCATTTGTAGGCTCATCAAGTATAAGAAGTTTTGGGCTGTGCAGAAGCGCTTGGGCAATGCCTAGACGTTGCTTCATTCCTAAAGAGTAAGTTTTTACCTTGTCCTTTATCGCCCTCTCAAGATCCACAATTTTCACAACCTCATGAATTCTTGCCTCATCTACACCTTTGTATATTCTCGCAAATATTTTAAGATTATCCAGACCAGACATATAGTTATACATATCCGGATTTTCAACTATGCACCCAATATTGCGCATCGCTCCTTTAAAATCCTCTTTTACTGAGCATCCCCCCACATAGATATTTCCCTCAGTAATTTTAGATAATCCAACAATCATCTTAATAGTAGTGGATTTACCAGCTCCATTAGGTCCCAAAAACCCAAATATTTCTCCTTTTTTAAGTTCAATTGAAATATCTGAAACTATTGTTCGCTTACCAATTACTTTTTTTAACTTTTCAATTTTCAATACTTCATCAGTCATAATGTACCTCCCCAATTAATATTCTAATTTATATAAATGAATTCATTTTATTGCTTATAAAAGTATCATAAGTATGAATTTTTCTATAAATGATTTAGACCTCACTTATAAAAAATAGCACAAAAGATGAACTATATAAGCGATTGTGTGTGAAAGGCAAAAAAACGGCCACAATCGGAACAATAAAAGCATTATGCTATTTTAAAGTAGATTAAGATTGATTTATAGGGAGCTTAAGCTGATTGCCACTGCTAAGAACGAGTTATATATTATAAAAACTTGAAATTTCAGGTAAAATATAGTAAAGTTAAGGCAAGTTATTACAATAACCAAGGTAAAATTACATTCTTTTTTCACCATGAATGAGGTAATTTAATAGACCTTAATCTGAGTTGATACTAGGAGGATACACAGATGAATGTGTTAATAGTAGAGGATGATAAATTGCAAAGGAAAAATTTAAAAAACATGGTACAGCAAATAGATAAAAATATAACCATATATGAATGTGAAGATAAAGATGAAGCTCTAAAAATTTCAAATATCAATAATATAGATATATTTTATATAGATATTTCACTAAAAAATTCTTCAGGATTAGATTTTGCAATAGCTCTACGACAAAAACCAAGATACGAATTTAGTTTTATTATCTTTTTAACAACTCATATTGAATATATAAAACAAGCCTTTAAAGAAGTTCATTGTTATGACTATATCCTAAAGCCTTATGATATATCCGATGTTATGAATATGACAAAACGATATATATTAAATGGTAACAATATAGTAGAACCTAAAAAGGAAAAACGCTATGTGGTTTTTGAAGTTAGAAAAGGTATTAAGGTAAAGGTATTTGTTGATGAGATAATCTTTATAGAGGTTGATCTTCGAATATGTTTGGTTCATACAGTAAATGGTGTTTATAATATTAATAAATTAGCTCTAAAGAATATTATTAAGCTCGTAAATTGTATCAATATACTTCAGTGCCACAAGTCCTTTGCTGTTAATATTAATCATATAAGGGAGATACAACATATAAATAGTAAATTGAGTGAAATTCACTTTGAAAATTATGATAAAAATGCTCTTTTAGGCTACAAATTTAAAAGTACAATAATTGAGAGTTTTCAATAATCATATCAAATTAAATTTGTTATGTCAGGAGTTGAATAAATGAAATATATACTACAAGAGTTTTTAGTGAATTCTATAGAATTGACTGTATTTATACTATTATGGTCAAAGTTTTCTTTTAAAAATGAAAATAATTGGTTTAAAAATTTCTTTATAATTTTAATAGGCGGAAGCATAATGGTTGCGACGACCAGTATGAATGTTTACTTAAATGTATTTATTAATTTTATAAGTCTAATATTTTTAGTTAAATTCACTTATAAAAAACCATTTATCAGAACTACATTAGAATTTGTTATATTTTTTTCTATAAATATAGTTTTGCAATCACTTCTTATTGCTGTTGCTACCTTAATTGGATTTAAATATTCAGATACATTTATAATGAATATTACGCTTATTTTCTTTCAATTAGTTTTAGTCATTTTCACATTAAGATCCGATTTTGCTGAAAAAGCAAGAATTTTTCTCCAAGTAGATTCTAAGATATTATATTATTTTGTAATTAACTTAGGATTATACTCATTATTTTCCAAGTTTATATGGGAATATAATCAAAATATAATATTGAACAATTTACTAGTATATATTTTCATTATAATATTTATGTTATCTACAAACATATTTTTATATTATTATATAATTAAAATAAGCGAAGATAAAAAGGTTTTAGAAGTTCAGAATAAGTATGCCCCTATTTTAATTGATATAGTAGAGGATATAAGACGGAAACAGCATGATTTTAAAAATCATTTAAACACCATAAATGCAATAGTAGAAATATCAAGCCAGCAAGAAGTTAAGCATGAATTAAAGAAGTATATGAGTTCACTTAAATATTCAAATAATCTTATAGAAGATATTCTATATATAGATAATATTATAATTAAAGCTATACTCTATAATAAATTATCTGAAGCGGATAGATTAAATATAAAATTGTTATTTAAGGTTACAAATAATTCATTAGAGAATAGTTTAAATGACTATGAAATTTCTGATGTACTAAATAATCTCTTGGATAATGCTTTTGACGCCATTAAAAATAGTAACAATGATAAAATCGTTATATTAAATATTCTTACTGAAGGAAGTAGTAATATTGTAGAGGTGAAAAATAGTGGAATAACAATAAAACCAAATAATATAAGAAACATTTTTGATATAGGGTTTTCTACTAAAGAAGGAAAAAATAGAGGCTATGGTCTTTACAATATAAAAAGGATAGTTGAAAAAACTGGCAGTGATCTTCAGCTGTTCTTTGAAGATAATTATACTGTTTTTAAAATATCCTTCAAGCAACCTTCTATGGGGAGTAGGTTCCCCACAAAACACAGAATAAATAACATAAGTGTTAATGATTAAATTTCTTTTCATGTTGCTAAATAGCCGTTTTACGTGTTTTGAGTTGTATTAAATCAAAAAAACCATACAATATAAACTAGTAATGTATTTAACATTACATTGCTATAATTATAACAAATTTATTTATTAAAGGAGATCAACCTATGCTTATCGTGCAAAACCTTAGTAAAAAATATTCAAAAGAATTAGTTGTAAATAATATTAGCTTTCAAGTTAATGAAGGTGAAATTGCTATTCTTTTGGGACCAAATGGTGCTGGAAAAAGTACCACAATAAAATGCATTACTGGACTATTAAAATATGAGGGCTATATTGAAATTTGTGGATATAAAAATAAAAGTGTTGAAGCTAAAAAATTGTTTTCCTATGTTCCAGAGGTTCCGGCTATGTTTGATTTACTCACGGTTTATGAGCATATAGAATATATGGCGGCAGCTTATGGAATAAAGGACTATAAAGAAAAGGCGGAAGAATTACTTGAAAGATTTGACCTAAGTGATAAAAGAGGTAAGCTTGGCAAAGAATTGTCAAAAGGTATGATGCAAAAGGTAAGTATTTGTTGCGCCTTACTAACAGCCCCTAAGGTAATATTATTTGATGAGCCCTTAATGGGACTAGATCCTAAAGCAATAAAAGAACTAAAGAAGGCCCTTGTAGAACTCAAAGAAAAAGGCTCTTCTATTTTAATAAGTACTCACATTATAGATAGCGTTGATGAAATTTGGGACAAGGTGTTAATAATGAAAACTGGAAATATAGTTCTATCCGGTACAAAGCAAGAGCTTATGAATAGACATGAGAGCTTAGAAGAACTCTTCTTTGAAGCCACGGAGGATAAAGAATGAAACCATTAATCTATATACTAAAAAAATCCGTGAAAAATGGTTTTCTTGAACTAAAGCGAAAGCCAGCAAAGCTAATTGGCTATCTTGTAGTTTTTATACTTTTGTCTCTAACCCTTATTTTCAATGGCGGTAAAGATGGAAAGCAAGACATTTTAGATCCAGCCTTATACAATGCTATTGTAGGGGTGGTTATTTTACTATTTACCGTGCCGGATCTTTATTCCTCCATAAATAATGGAGCCACTTTTTTTCGTGGTGCAGACATAAACTTGGTGTTTACATCTCCTGCTAGTCCTCAGAAAGTTTTAGTATATGGATTTATAAAACAAATATACACTTCCTTTATAGCAGTATTTTTTATTTTATTTCAAGGCCCTACCCTTTATCGCTTTAGTAATATCAAGTCCTATGGAGTTATTGTAGCTGTCTTTGGCTTATTCCTTATGCTGATTTTCAACTCAATATTAAAGATATTATTATATTCAGTAGCTTCTAAAAGTGTTAAAAATAAATTTTTATTAAAATCCGCTTTTAAAATTTTAGGATCAGTTGTACTTATAGGCTACTTTATAGAATTATATGTGACTAAATCACCAGGAAATGCTATTGTATCCCTCTTAAATATTCCTGCTATTTCTTATATTCCTGTATACGGATGGGTAAGGGCAATTATAATGTCTTCAATGAATGGTATACATCCAACTTTCTTTGTTTACATAGCTCTGATTATAGCGTTTGCTACTCTTTGTTGTTATATAGTTTATTCTATTAAACTAGACTATTATGAAGATGTTTTAGCTTCAACGGAATTAAAAGAAACAGCTATCTCCGCCACCCGTCGGGGCGAAAAAGTATTTATGAAAACTGGCAAAAAGCCTAGAGTAAGAAAAGTTCAGTATACTAAAAAAGGAAAGTTCGCCTCTGCTATATTTTGGAGGCAAATATTGGAGTATAAAAAGACTGGTTTTGCATTTATAAACATAGGGTCTATTATGTATGGAGTTGTAGCCATAACCGCTGGATTATATAGCCCACTAAAGGATTTAAGAATGATTTTAGGTGGAATGATATATCTTCAATTGATCTTTACTTTTGCTAGCAAGTGGCAAAAGGATTTATCAAACCCCTATATTTATATGCTGCCAGATCATGCCTTTAAGAAAGTTATTTATGCTACCACAGTTGATAATTTTAAAAATCTCATTGATGGAACTATCGTATTTGTAATAACAGGCATATTATTTAAAAGTAGTATCCTTCTTATTCTTCTTAATATAATAGCCTTTGTATCAATAGGATCTCTTTTCATATATGGTGGAATTCTTACAAGGAGAATTTTAGGCAGTGGTAATAACATAGTGTTTACCTCTCTTATAAGAATGGCTATCTTAATTCTAATATTAGCACCTGGAATAGTTCTTTTAACTGCATTATATAGTTCTGTGGGAATGCTCCTAGCCTACATGATTTTTATCGCCTATAATCTCATATTTAGCAGTTTAATTTTATTCCTAGGAAAAGGAGTATTTGAAAATATTGAATTGTAGAGTTAGCGAACATAGGCTTTAAAAAAGTTCGACCCAGGTAGCGAAGGGTCGAACTTTTTTACTTGCTTAAAGATAAATATCAGAAAATACAACATTTATCTAATTCCTATCCATACACATTTATTTGAATTTATTTAACTTCTCTATTAATTCATCGAAATTCTTTTTAGCTATGATTTCTCTCTCCTTATAGTTTCCAATTTTTTGTTTATTTAAATTTTCATTTTTTTCTAAATTTACTAACTCTTCTTTTATAGTTTCTTTAAACCTTGGGATGATATTTATTATGTTTTTTACTCCATAAATATATTCATCATCGTAAAGCTTAAAACACTCAAATAAACCTGATGTAAGTCTACCATCTGAAAACATATAAATATATCTATCTCTCATTTCATCTGATAAATCAACTTCAATCTTATCCTTATACAACCTAAAAATAACATCATTCTCCTCAACAAAAATAGGAAATATCATAGAAAAAAGCACCATGTTTTTCTTTTCTTCCTCCATAAAGCCTGAGAAATCATTCTCATTGAGTTTCTCAATTATGTCCTCTGTAAAAATACACTTGCGTATTTCTTTTCCCAATTTACTTCTTAATTTTTGCTCCTTCTCATCAGATAACAGATTATCTATTGAATCAAATAATTTATTTAGTGGGCTTCTAACCTCATCTTTTTTCATAAACAATACCTCCACAATTAAACACATTATATTTATAAACACAATTTAGTTTTCCCTGAAAATATTATATACACTATAAATTTATTTTAAAAACACAAGAAACATCCTCCATAAAATAGGATATAAAAGAACAGCAACAATTCCTGAAATAGCCATAGTTATGCCACTCATCGCTCCCTCTGTTTCGCCTATTTCCATAGCCCTTGCTGTTCCCAGCGCGTGAGAAGATGCACCCATAGCAATTCCCAGTGCAACGCTATCATTAATTTTAAGTGCATTATATAAAAGTGGTCCACAAATTGAACCAATAATTCCTGTCATTATTATAGCTACAACAGTAATTGATGAAATTCCACCTAACTGATTTGATAATGCAATTCCTATAGGTGTTGTTATAGACTTTGGTATCAAGGATTCAATAAGTACATGGTCAAATCCAAATAATTTCGAAAGAAATACCACACATAAAAATCCAGAAATAGCACCGCTAAAAATTCCTATAAGTATTGCAATAGCATTTTTTTTAAATAGTGCAAATTTCTTATACATGGGCAAAGCAAGCGCCACTGTGGCAGGATATAGAAAAAAGGAAATTATTTGGCCTCCCCTATTGTAGTCTTCATATTTAATATGTAATTTTGCAAGAAAAAATATTAATATAATAATGGCTATCATAAGTGGATTGAAAATTGAAAGTTTTCCTTTCTTCTTTATATAAATTCCAATTTCATAAGCCATAAGGGATATTATTACACCAAAAACTGGTGAGGAAATTAGATCATTCATGTTTACATCCACTCCTTAGAAATTTAACTACCAATGCTGTTACAATCCAAACTAAACACGTGGAAACAACAACTATAATGATAAATGGTATCCATTTTCCTTTTAGCACGCCAAAAGCTGTCATTAGACCTACCCCAGCGGGAATAAAGAAAAAAGACATGTTTGATAAAAGAAACTCGCAAAGTTCTTCTATCATTTCAACTTTTACTATCCCTATTTGCAGTCCTAAAAACAGTAAAATAAGCCCAATAACCGCTCCTGGAATTGGTAAATTAAATACTAGTTGTAATACGGTTCCAATTAGATATGGAATCAAAATAATCATTAACTGTCTTAAGTACTTCATTATTTCACCTACTTCTTATATAATATTATCATGTCCAAAACATTAAAACCTATTTAGGTATACCATTTTTTCATTTAACAGTCAAAAGCGAGACATAGAAGTTTAGGGCTTAGTAAACGATAATCATAATTTCATAGATATAGAAATGTCTCATTTACTTACTTTCCCTAAAAAAGTGCTACACACGTTGAAAGTTGGTGGCATTTCGTAATTATTAACAAAAAAGGAATATAAGTAGACTTGCTTAAACGAATCTACTTACATTCCTTTTCAAATTAGGGTTTTATATATCTATTTTTTTCAAGCTTATCTATGCATTTGATAAATTGTACTGTTAATATATTCACTCATACAGTTCCCCCCTATTGAATTAACCCGTACTATAAATACTTTCCAAAAACTCTCTCATCAAATCCAAGCAAATTCCCTTACTATACTCAGCTGTAGACTTCTTATCATCACTAGGTGCTATAATTTTAATATACTCTTTCTCTAAATCTTTTAGAATAATTTGAAGTTCTTCCTTATTAACCCCTTTAAGACTATTTTCAAGCTCTCTGGACCGTACAACTCTAGACCCTACTGCTCCAAATGCCATTCTTATATCCACAATTCTCTCATGTTCCAAAATATAAAGCCCAATAAAAGACGCCTTTGCAAGAGAATTAGATCTTTTTGTGCCTACTTTCTTATAGTAAAATGATTTGAGCCCATTTGTAGGAATTCTAATTTCCACGAGAAGTTCCTCTGATTTTAAATCTTTTTTACCTGGCCCCAAAATAAAATCAGCTACTGCTATTTCTCTTGTTCCACTTAAGGACTCTATTATTAATATAGCGTCTAATGCATATAAAAGTGGTAGTATATCTCCTTCTGAGACCACATTGCATATATTTCCTCCTATGGTAGCAGCATTTCTAATAGTTGGAGATGCCATAGCTAATATTATTTCATTAAAGTAGTCCGGTAATAATATATTTTCTTCTAATTCAGCAAGTGTACAACCAGCTCCAATGAATAAATGCCTTTTATTTATGCTAATATTTTTAAGTTCTTGTAAATGCTTTATGAGGACAATATCACTATCAAAGTCAGATATTCCTCCAGACCATTTCTTTGTTTTTACCATTAAATTAGTGCCACCAGCTAAAATTATGCATTTTCTTTTATTTAAGAGCCCCAAGGCCTCTTCCTTGCTTTTAGGTATAAAAGTTTCTGTCACGGTACTTCCCCCTTTTTGAAGCTAAAGAAATTACTTTATATAATCATATTATACCATGTGTAAAAAGTAAACTTAAAGTAAAAACTCCATGGCTCAGCCATGGAGTTTTTATACATAATTTTATATTTATTAAGATTCAATATTCTCATCGGTTTTTATTTTGTATTCCTCATTCATTAAACCAAATTTATTTAGAATATAGAAAGTAAGTGATAATACAACGCCTGTTATAGCAGCAAATGCCATACCTTTGAACTGAACTTGCCCAACAGTAATACTAGCACCACTTACCCCAACAACAAATGTAACCGCACCTAAAACCATATTATAATTTTTACTAAAGTCAACTTTTTGCTCAACAAACATTCTAATACCTTGAACAGCTATTATCCCATAAAGAAGCATTGTAATGCCTCCCATAACTGGTGCCGGAATTGAAGATATGGCAGCAGCTATTTTACCTATGCAAGAGAAACAAATTGCAAGTATTGCAGCTCCTCTTATTACCCATACAGAATAAACACCTGTAATAGCCATTACACCAATATTTTCTCCGTAGGTTGTATTTGGCGGTGAACCTGTAAATCCTGAAATTACGTTACTGATACCATCTCCAAGTAATGAACGGTGGAGTCCGGGATCCTTCATTAAATTTGCTCCGGTTATTTTTCCAGTTACTATCAAATGACTGATATGTTCTGCAAAAACAACTATAAATGCAGGAGCCATTATAGCTATGGCACCAATATCAAACACCGGAGCCTGGAATTTGGGTAAAGCAAACCATGGTGCAGCCGCTATTGCAGCAGTATCAACCATTCCCATAAAAAGAGCAAGGATATATCCCAGTATTACAGCTGTAAGTATTGGTATGACTTGAAAAAATCCTTTAAAAATAATAGATCCAATTATTCCAACGCCCAATGTAAAAAGAGATACAATCAAAACATTAGGTACGACAACATATGGCAAAACTACCTTGCCTACAGCTGTTGCTGCAGGAGCTAGGCCCGCCTGTACCGCTGCAATTGGTGCAAGTTCAAGTCCAATAATCGCAACAACTGCGCCCATAACAGCTGGAGGCATTACGACATCAATCCATTTTATTCCAAATCGTTTCACAATAAAGGACATTAATATAAAGAATAGACCAAAACAAATAAATCCTGCCTGCGCGTGACTAAATCCTCCATATGATCCAATAATTAAGAAAGTTGGTGCTAGGAAAGCAAAGCTCGAACCAAGGTATGCTGGTATTCCGCCCTTAGTAACAACGCTGTAAATAAGTGTGCCCACACCATTCATAAGTAAAGCTATTGCAGGATTTATTCCAAATAGAATTGGTACTAGAATGGTGGCGCCAAACATTGCTGTCAAGTGTTGGAAACTGAGAGGTATAGTCTCTAGGATTGGTAGTTTGTCTTGAATTCCTACGATACGTTTCATTGTTTCACACTCCTTCTAAATATTTACGGATAAATAATTATTTAAAACAGTGCAATAAACTCTGGGTATAATTCACTGCACTGCAAATAAATCCATTAGATGGCAGGTTACTTATTTAGTGCTGCATATATTTTATTTGCTGTAAATGGCGTCTCAAATATCTCAACACCCGTGGCATCCGATATGGCATTTCCTATGGCGGAGGTTACCGAAATCATTGGGTGTTCTGCGCAGCCCCTTGCACCGTAAGGTCCATCAAGTTGTGGTGTTTCTACAAAATGAAGTTCTATGCCTCCTGGTAAATCCTGCATTGTTGGAATTTTATAATCCACGAAGCTTTTAGTTAATAATTTACCCTCTGAATTATAGATCATGATTTCTGACAATGCTGTTCCTATACCTTGTATTATTCCTCCAGTTACTTGCCCCTTAACCAACATTTCATTCATAACCTTTCCAATATCAAGAGCAGATACTACCTTTAAAATTTCCACATCCCCTGTATGGGTATTTACTTCAACCTCAATGGCATGAGCACCAAATGTCCAGTCAAGAGCTGGAAGTCCCTGCCCTGTTTCTTTATCCAAAATTGTTAACCCTTGTGCAATGCTCTTTCCCCTTCCTATAAGGGGTCCCCCAATGGAGTTTCCATTTGGATATGAATATCCCACTGCTATTTTGTCATAGTATAATTTATTCTCTGGCCGCTGCTTAACATAAACACATTCATCACCTATTTCAAGTTCATGGTGGGCCGCATGTAATACAACTGCTGCTAGCTCAAAAATCTGCTCCATCATATCATCACAGGCTTCAATTATGGCATTGCCAGCTAGAACTGTCATACGAGACGCAACAGTCTGCCAATCATATGGTGCAGTATCTGTATTTGTATCAGCTACCACATGAATTTTCTCAAGGGGTATATGGAGCCTTTCTCCAATTATCTGGCCAAGTGCTGTATAGGTACCCTGACCCATATCTATTCCTCCAACATTATACCTTATGGACCCGTCCTCATTCATTTGAATTATAGCTGATGAGGCTGAATTCGTTGGCATAGCTGGTGCCTTATGAAGTACTGCTATCCCCTTACCTCTATATTTACCACTACTGAATTCTAATGCTTTTTCTTCTTTCGTTTTAGTTTTTTTCCATTCAATTCCCTTTGCTACTATGCTTAGGCACTTACTAACATCTCCAGAGTTTTCTGTTATAAGTTCTCCAGTAATTGTTTTTGACCCTGGCTTTAATAAATTTTTAAGCCTAAATTCCAGTGAATCCATACCGAGTTTTTTTGCTATAAGTTCTCTTTGACGCTCTACTGCCCAAAAAAACTCTGCATGTCCAAATCCTCTATATGCCGTACCAAATATATGGTTTGTATAAACGGTATAGGAATCAACCTTTACATTATCTATTTCATATGGTCCCGCTGCGGAATAACCCGATGCTCTTCCAATATTTACGCCATAATCAGCATATGCTCCAGCATCCCATAAATACTCGATTTCCTCTGCTATAATTTTACCATCTGACCTAACACCTGTCTTAATCCTAGCTGTTAAACCTTGTCTGCAAGGCATTGTTGATATTTCCTCTTCCCTAGTAGCAATAAATTTAACAGGTCTTCCCTTTGCTGCTCTAGATAATAGTGCAATTAGTGGTTCAATATGAATTCCCGATTTCCCACCAAACCCTCCACCTATATAGGGAACTGTTACTTCAATATTTTGTATTGGAACTCCCAGTGCTATGCTAAATAAAGTACGAATTGCATAGGGCGATTGGGCACTACTCCATATCTTGATTTTATCTCCTAAGCCCCATTTTGCTATAACTGAGTGTGTTTCCATTGGGATATGAAGTACTTGAGGTACATCAAATTTATTCTCAACTATAAAGTCTGACTCTTCGAAACCTTTATCTATATCCCCTTTTCTTAGCTTAAAATGATTTGCTTTATTAGTACCGGCCTGAGGAAAGAAAACATTTGGAATTGTTTTATAATTACCCAGATCCTCATGTACTAGTATAGCGTCAGGCTTTATTGCTTCCTCAACGTCTTGTAATACTGGTAGAAGTTCATATTCAACTTTAATAAGCTCAATGGCTCTTTCTGCAGTATCAATATCAACTGCAGCAACCGCAGCAACTGCTTCCCCAAAATACCTTACCTTACCAACTGCAAGGATTGGTCTATCTACAATATATATCCCCAATTTTTGAAAGGCTTCCATGCCAGTTAAAACTGCTCTAACCCCAGGTAATTTTTCTGCGAGACTTACGTCGATACTCTTAATTATTGCATGTGCGTAGGGACTTGTTTTTATTTTTGCATAAAGCATAGCAGGTAATTTTATATCTTGAACATACTGTGCTTCTCCCGTTACCTTTTCTATTCCATCCGTCCTTGGTACACTTTTACCTACAAAATTATATTCCATGTTCTTCACCTTCACTTGCAGCGGCTTCAACAGACTCTATAATAGTCTCATAGCCAGTACATCTACATAGATTACCTTGCATAGCTTCTTTTATCTCTTCCCTATTTGGGTTTGGTTTATTATTTAGCAAGGCCCTAGCAGACATAATCATTCCGGGTGTACAGAATCCACACTGAAGACCATTATGTTTTATAAATGCTCTCTGAAGATTTGATAAATGACCATTCCTAGCCTCTCCCTCAATTGTACGAACGTCTCCTTCTGCCGCTTCCATTGCCATTACCAAACAGGAATTTACAGACTTTCCATTTAAAATAATAGTGCAAGCACCACATTCTCCGGCTCCGCATCCTTCTTTAGTTCCTGTAAGACCTAAGTCCTCTCTTAAGAACCTAAGTAGAGTGCTATTTGAAGATACTTCTGCAAAAACTTCATCTCCATTTACAAACAAATGTAATTTCTCCTTCATAATTAATTCGCCCCCCCGAGATTCCTAAGAATTTCACTTGTCAAATATTCTACCATGGTTATCCTATACTCTTTAGTTGCACGTACATCGCTTATTGGCTTTATTTTACTAATAATATTATCAGTAATTTCTTTAATGCTATTTGTAATCTCTTCTTTTCTATAGTTTCTAAAATCTTCAATTAATATTGGTGTTGGTGCAACTGCACCTAGAGATATTTTAAGTGTTCCGTCATTTTTTAAAAATGCTCCCACACTTATTTGTGCAAGGTCATGACCCTTTATTCTTGATTTTTTAAGATACCTTCCTGTACCCACTGTGGGTGGAAAAATAATTCTTGTTACAATTTCATTTCCTTTTATGGCGTTTTTCTTTACTCCAAGAAAAAATTCCCTTAAGGGTATTTCTCTTTTACCATTTACTGAATAAGCTTCAACCCTGCCTTCAAGTACTAAAGACGCTGGTAGCATATCACCACCCGGTGAGGAATTGCAAATATTTCCTATCAACGTTGCTCTATTTCTAAGCAAACTATTTGCAAGTGTTTTTGCAGCCTCCACTAGAATGCTGTAATTTGTTTTTACGTCACCCGACTCTATTATGTCATTTAAACATACTGCTGCACCTATGGACAGTCCATTTGAATCAGTATAAGTAATATTCGAAAGTTCCTTTATTGCTTTAATATCAATTAAATATTTACATATTATTGCTCTATCCTTCAGTGCTATGATTATGTCTGTCCCTCCCGCTAGAACCTTTCCATCATTTCCGTACAAATCTAACAGTTTGGCTGCCTCATTTAAGGTTTCTGGCCTTAGATACCTAATATCCTGCAATTTAATCCCTCCCATTTTTATAAAATCCTATCATTAATAGCCATCTTAAATTTTAAAAATAATAAATTTAAGATGGCTTTTTTAACACTTAATAAGGAGTTATTTACTTATTCATAGTATCTTTAGTACTCTGGTAATCCTGCAAGAGATACGACCCATTGCATTTATGTTTATAGGGACAGTTAATAAAAAATTAAAGCGCCGTCTCCTTTGACAACCAATACTTACTAACTGTCCCTAGTGTTAGTAGTGTTAGTAGTACTAGTAGTGTTAAACAAATAAAAACATGTGGACTATTATATAGCTTTGAAGATAAATCCAAAATGATCCTTGCCAATGCCTTCTTTTACAACTCCAACTGTTGATATAAGTTTCATCCCTATCTCAGGGTTTTCCACTTCAAGTTGTCCTGTTACAACAAGGCCATTTGTGAATTTAACAATTCCAAAACCCATATATGGTTTCATATAACCCTCTGGAAGATTATATACTTTCGTATAGGTCACAAGGGTTACTTCACCCCCTAATGGAACTTCTTCAAACTCTCTATTTACACAGTTTTTACATACATAATGCTTAGGATGATGAAGTTCACCACAAGCTGTGCATTTATAAGCATACATTTTTTCCTCCATGATTATTCCTCCTCCTTAGTGAGTATCGTTGCAACAACATTATTTCCGAAACCACCAAAGTTAACACAAAGACCAGCTTTAGCACCTTCTACTTGACGTCCTGCAGCTTCTCCCCTTAGTTGCTTTACAATTTCTACAACCTGGGAAACTCCAGTTGCTCCAAGTGGATGTCCCTTTGCTTTTAAGCCCCCTGAAGTATTAATTGGCATACTACCTCCAATCTTTGTTTCTCCATTTCGAGCTGCTATATGCCCCTCACCCCTTTTGAAAAATCCAACCTCTTCCGATTCAACTATCTCTAGTATTTGGAAGGCATCATGAAGCTCTGCTACATCAATATCTTGCGCTGTAAGTCCTGCCATTTTATATGCCATTTGTGCTGCAAGACGAACAGCCAGTAAATCCGTAGGTACTTCTCTTTCAGCTACTGCATGCGTATCTGTGGCTGAGCCTATGCCTGCTATTTTTATTGGTTTTTTAATAAATCTATCTGCCTTGTCCATGGCACATAATAAAACTGCTGCTGACCCGTCAGATACAGGACAACAATGATACATTCGAAGTGGCTCTGCAACGTATGGATTCATTATATGTGCATCCTCATCCTCTGTTATGCAATAAAGATTAGGCACCACATGTATATGTGCTACTGGGTTATGAACTGCATTCTCGTGATTCTTAACTGCTACTATTGATAAATCCTTTTCAGTTATCCCATACTTCTCCATACATAATTTTGTAAAAAGTCCTGCGAAGGCTGGAAGTGTTAGTCCATAGTTATATTCAGCCTCTGGGTGTAGCATAGTGGCAACGAAATCCGTTCCTTCCCAGCCGCTAACAACCCTCATCATTTCTCCACCAACTACAAGCACACAGTCACACATACCACTGGCTATAGCCATATATCCAAGTTTTATAGCCGATGCTCCCGAGGCTGGCCCATTTTCTATCGTTTCAGCCATTGCTGGTCTTAAGTTCAAATAATCCACAAGTGCTGATGCGATACCACTTTGTTTATTAAGGATACCTGCACCCATTGTTGCTACAAAAACCTGATCAATCCCATGTCCAATACCTGTTTTTACACCAGCATCATCTAGTGCCTGGACTGCGGCCATACTAAGCAAGTCAGAAAACGTTCCGCCTGACATTTTACCGAATTTACTATGACCTACTCCTACAATACCAACTTCTCTCATCTTTTATACCCTGGAATTTGAGAATAAGTTTCTGGTAGAATTGGATGATCTGCAGTTTTAAGTAATTCTTCCTTCACAGGACGGCGGCCACCGAGTTTAGTTCCTTTATGCTTTTCCCACAAGGCTTTAGTTAACACATATGTTGGTACTCCACCTAGCTCATGCCAAATTTCTGGTCTTGATTCAAGCTCATATTCAATCATCCATCTCTTAAATCCATTTGGACTTTCAGCAACGATCCAGACTTCTTCTTGATTTAGAAAATCTAAATGATATTCCATTTTTGCTGCAAATAATTGTGCTCCAATTCTAAGTCCTTGTTTTAATGTCATGGTATGATAGGACATTCCTACCTTTTCATCAACCATACGACCATTAACAATTCCGACCAAAATTCCATCTATTGTTCCAATTAAGCAATATTCATCTTTTACTCTATATCTGTAGTAACCTAAAAGTTCAGAGTATATTCTAGATGCAACAATATCATAAAAGTCAGCCTCAACTGTCATAAGTGGCTTTACCGCTTCTAAAATGTGTGGTACTTCTTCCCTTTTGATTTGACGAATTACTAATTTTTCTCCAGTGGCCATTGTAATATACTTAGCTGGATAAGGCACCATTTGTGACTCTACTGGCCTAAGGCTTTGTTCCATTTTATCTACTATCATTGTTTATCATCCTTTCATATCTATATTTTTTTCATTTCTTTAGAGTTTATCTGGTTCTTGCAACAGTTTTTGTTTTATTAAAAACTACTCTGCATCAAAGGCAACTATACGGGATATACAGGATTCTCCACCTTCAAATCTCCATGGGAAACATCCTATTATTAGTCGCCTGCCAAGTACCTTATCAATATCTCCACCAAGATTTTCAGCATGAATAATGTTAAGAGGGAATAGGTCATAATGCATAAATTGATAATCATCCTCTGGCCAGAAATCTTCAATACCTTTACCGTCATATTTAGCTTTTAAGTATTTATCTGCACGTCTTGCTTCTTTCGGAGCCCATTCACGAATCTTTGTGTTCATTGGATGATCTGCCGAACCACAGTCTACACCTATCCATTTAAATTCCATTTCTTTACACCAATCAGCAAATTCCTTTGTAGGCCCTGGATGTCTCATCATTACTCTTTCCTCGTCTGCTTCCGGTTCATCCCAGCCATATTTATGATAGCCAGTGTGTATAATTAAAATATCACCTTTTCTAACATCTGCTCTATCCATTATGTCCTTTGAAGTATAAATTCCATAATCCTCAGCTATATCTGATATATCAACAACAACTCCAGGTGCCACAAGTTCCTCTAGTGGGATACTTGCTATATCTCTTCCATGTGTACAAAAATGTAGTGAACCATCAAGATGAGTACCAACATGATTTGAGTGAGTTAGTACTTGACCATTTGCGCCATTGGATGACAGTCTTTTGAAAAACTTGATTTCAAGTGGCTCATAGGTTGGCCATGCTGGTGTTAAATGACTAATTTTTTGAGTTAAATCATACATTTTCACATTTTTAAAAGCATCAATAATATTCATAATATACCCTCCATTTATAATAAATTATTTTAAATATTTTTCACAATAAAAGAAGTAAGTGCATCTTCAAAACATTTCATTGGTGGATGAACTACACCTGCTCCTACTTGGCCAATACCGGCTCTATTGCAAGCAATTCCAGTATTTATTACAGGTAATATCCTTGTTTCAATAACTTTTCTAATATCAATTCCAGTTGGTGTTCCCCTAAAATTCATATTTGGTATTTTAAAGGCATTATTTTCGCCGCAGGTAATTTCATACATACTAGTTGTATAATTTATAGCATCCTTTGGTGTTCCCCCTACAAATTGAACAATTGCTGGGGCAGTTGCCATGGCAAACCCACCTATTCCTGCTGTTTCTGTTATGCAGCTATCTCCAAGGTCAGGGTTCGCATCCTTTTCCTCAAAGCCTGGGAAATAAAGACCTTCCACCAGTTCACAAGGTGCAGTAAACCATTCATCGAAAGTACCAGCCATTCTAATTCCAAAATCCGTACCATTCCTGGACATGGTGTAAACTACTGTACTGTATTCTATATTTTCAAGTGGGTCTAAGCTGCATTTGCATGCTGGCATAGAGATATTTAAGAAAAAATGATCATTTTTATCTATGAAAGTGAGCACATCCGCTTTTATATCGTCTGAAAACTTAGTTTTGACTATAAACGGTGCCAGTTCCCTAAATAATAGTGATGTTCCTGCTTTATTTCTGTTATGTCCCTCATCACCCATTTGAATCATTTGTGCAAGTATTGTTTTAACATCTATACTACCCTTTAAAATCATAGCGGCCTTAATTACAGGTGCTAGGATTTTTTCCATCCAGTCTAGTTTTTCAATTACCTCTGGGCTAAAAGCTCCAAACCTTAGAACTTTCCCCAGCCCCTCGTTTAGTGTACAATATGCATAATTTCCGAAGGTTTTGTTTTGAAGCTTCCAAACAGGCATTGAATAGGTTACAACCCCTGCCATAGGACCTACTGTATTGTGATGATGACATGGATCAAATATAATTTCTCCAGACTCTGCTAGTTTTTTTGCCTCTTCTTCGTTTGTAGCAAGCTTTTCATATATTAATCCGCCTATTATAGCGCCCTTAACTGGCTCACTCATTCTATCCCATGTTATTGGTGGCCCTGCGTGAAGAATTGTATGTTTTGTCATTCCTGGAATATCAATACCAGCCTGACCTATACCAACAATTATTGGCTCAGCTGAAAGTAACCTCTCCATTGCAACCTTGTTTGCACTTTCAATTTTTTCGCTTATGCTCGCTTCTTCCAAAGCAGAAAGTTCCATACTTGCCTGGGTTGGTGGTCTCCAATTAACATGCATACTCTTTACATTTTGCTGCTTTAAGTCTTTCTGAAAAGACTCTAGTCCCATATTTATAACCATAAGTTTCTTACTGAATAATTTATTTATCGCGGTCATCTTCCATCCCTCCTTTATATTTTATTTAATTTTCCAAGAATTAATGAAGTTAGTTTAACAGCTTGAGCATTAGAAGGCATTAGTATAACTCCTGCTTTTTCCAGTTTTTCACTTTGGGATTTGTAGTTTTGAGGGTCGACCTCAGTACCACATATATACCCAATTACACATAAATATTTATTTTTGTCTTTCATAACTTTCTTTGCATTTATTATAGTTTCAAGCATTTCTCCCGCTGGATCTACGTTTGATCCATAACCCAGCACAAAATCCATAAGTACTATGGCAACTTCATCGTCCGCAGCTTCCTTTGGAAGCCTTTCGACCCTAGCCACTGGATCTATCATAGGATGTGGCTTTCCAACAGTGAAGTCATCGTCACCGAGATCAATGCATGTGTGTTCGAAGCTAATGTGTACATCCGCAAGTCTAAGCTCTGGTGATAATGGAATATTAGAGTATATCCTATAGCCCTGCGTGCGTAGCATCTTCATTGCCTCATCTGCCAAGGTTCCACCGGTATATAGTGCTCTTAAATATTTCTGACCCTTACTAAATTTTTCGCATTCGCCTTGGACAATTTCATTAATCTCCACATCTGTTAGCGTAAAGCCAGTAAAATCTTCAATTTTCTCTCCCTTTGACAACAATACTGCTTTTCTTGCTGCGTCCTCTAGATCCACACTTGAATATGCACCATGCTTTTCGATTTCGATTCTATCTCCACCTATAAAGCTCGCAACAACTGGCTTGTCAGTGTTTTTCACCATATTTAATATTTTTTCAGCTACCTCTGGTGCTGGTGGTTTAGATATTAAAACTATAACCTTTGTATCGTAGTCATCGATTAAGGCTTTAAATCCCTCAATCATCATAATTCCACCAACTTCGCTTTTAAGATCTCTTCCTCCTGTACCAATTACTTGGGATACACCCCCACCCATCTTATCTATAATGACCGTAATCTCCTGTGTTCCTGTACCAGATGCTCCCACGACACCTATATCTCCCCGCCTAACAACGTTTGCAAAACAAAGGGGTACTCCATTGATAATTGCAGTTCCACAGTCCGGTCCCATAACTAAGAGTCCCTTATCTCTACCTATTTTCTTTAATTCAATTTCTTCCTCTACCGTAACATTGTCACTGAAAAGCATTACATGAAGATTATCATTTAATGCTCTTTTCGCCTCACAGGCCGCATATTTTCCAGGCAAGGATATAATTGCCATGTTAGCATCCTTTAGACGCTTAACTGCAGCGCTAAGCGTTGTTGGTTTATATTCTATTGCTGAGTCATCCTTGTCCGCCTTAGCATTTAATAATTCATCAACCTTTTTAATAATCATTTCTTTTGAATTTTCATCATCGCTTACCGCAGCTATGAAAAAATCATTAGGTGTTAATCCCCTTATTTCATCATTTGCTAAACTCAGATTTTCTGTTAATTCTTTATTCAAATCTGTACCCATTCCAACAATAACTTCTTTTACATTTGGCATTTTTTTAATTTCCTTAGTTATTAGCATGAGTGTCACTGAATCATAGTAAGTATTTTTTCTAATATCCGCGCAGTGATTCATTTAACCAAAACCCCCTATACTTTAAATTAGTCATGATCCTAAGTCCCATATAGATTCCGAGTGCTGTGTCAGTTCCTGATGTTTCACCGTATCCAATAGCATCAATTAACGCTTTAATAATACGTCTATGATTTTCATCATCATCATTATTATCAAAATTTAAAATTACTGCCATTAGATTAAGTACATACTCATTTGTCTCACCCGCTGATGAATGCTTTAACATTTCAGAGCTAACTCTAGTTGTTTTATCTAAGCTTGAGCTAATGATTTTACTATTAAATTCATATATTCGCTTCTGACTTAATTTATAATAACTTCCCATATATATATATGTAATCATTACACCGCTAATAAAATCATCCATTGCTGGTGTAAGTCCACATCCAAAACCTATAACTGTCCGTGCCGCGGGTCCTATTCCATCCATATCTACTTTTATCAAATCATTAATGAAATTCATAAACCTATCCACTATAAATTCAAAGCTTTTATCAAAAGGACATTCATGAAAAGAAACTAATTGAAGTTCTGGTAGTTTACCTGCAAGCATATTTATGAGTGGACCCATACCATCAAGCTTTCCAAGTTTTCTTAGACCTTTCTCAATGATCTTTATGTTCTCTAAAAGTTGATTCTCCGAACATCCTGACGCATTAGCTTCAGCAAGTGAAGACCACTTTTTAGCATTATTCATAGTTATAAATAAATTCACTTGTGTACAATAAATTTTACTTTCACTAAATTCAAATATCAGACCTTTTGTTATATTAAGATCTTTAAAATCAACTTGCTCTCCGCCATCCACAATCACACTCATTGGAGACATTTTCTTCCCTTCAGTCAAAAGTGTTATAAATAATTCATCACATTCAATATTGCATGCATTTTTAAAGACAGAATGAACATGTCCTTGTAATTTCCCTCCTTTCAAAATGATCTTTTGGAGATTTCCACATACAAATAATCCCTTCACTAAAACCATCCCTTTACTATAAATCTTACTATTAAATTTCTATTTTTATTCATTAATTCCTTTATATGTATTTAACAATCATTCTATTATTTCATTGTTAACAATTACTAACATACTTAAAATAACTAACATATATTTAAATATATTGTAAATTTATATGTTAATAATCAACAAAAAAGCTGACTCACAAGGAGCCAGCTTTTATTATATTTAAATTAAATCCATTGCCTTAAGTGCAATCTCAAGATTAAGTCTACTGTCCCCATTTTCTAAGTCCAGTCCAGTAATATCATGTATCTTTTGTAACCTATATATTATTGTATTATAATGCATGTACATCTTTTCAGATATTTTTTTCTTATTGCCATCGCATTCAAAATATGTCTTTAAGGTTTTTACAAGTTCAGCATTATTTATCTTATCATAATCTATAAGTGGCTTTATTGTATAAGAACAAAACTCGATAAGTTCACCCTGAAGACCTTCAAAAGCTAGAATTCTATACAATCCTAAATCATCGTAGTGTTTGATATTTTTTCCATTTGTTTTGCTTAGATTTTCTACTATTAATTTTGCTTGTCCATGGCTTTTGTATAATTGTGTAGCTTCTTCATAGGAACGTCCTATACCTATTCTTAGCTTATCTACTTCAATTTTTTTTGAAGCCTCATCCAATACCTTCTGACAGAAGTTAATGACCTCACTCTTTATTGTTTGGGGACTTTTACTTACTTCACTTCCATAAAGTATTAATATCCTATCGCTTTTATCAACATATACTATTTTTTCCCTATGAAGCTTTGCTATTCTGCCCGTTATAAAGAATATTTCATTTATATTCTCATGTGATGAACTCACCTTACCCATCGCCAACTTATTCAAAACATATAGATCCTTTAAAAGAATTACAATGACTGTATATTTAAGATTTTTACAAAAATTAAAGGTTTTTGCTCTTTCTAATGCTCTCTTTTGCCTATTTTCATTATCACTAAGTAAATCGTCGAAGAACTCAAGTTTATAATTGCTCTCCATGTTATATAAAGAAAGCTTTTTAACAAAATCCAATGCTATTATATGTACATATGATTCTATAAACATATTATCGAGGGGGGTTAATGCCCTTTTATCAATCCAAATAAAAATGCACCCATATTCAACATTTTCTATAACTATTGGAATAGTTACTCTATCGACAATCCTTACTCCAATTTCATCCCTGTATACTTTATAACTTCCACTTTCATCATAATTATTCTCCTCAATATACTTAAGACTTATATGTTCATATATAATATCTTCAATTATATTTCTATCATCCTCATTACAAATAATTTCGCTGCTATCACTCATATTTTCGTAGATGGCTAAAGAATTATCTATATTCTCATAAAGCTTTCCAGCTATCTCCTTTAGACTACCACCCCTCATCATTATGTTCATAACTTCCCTGTTAAATTCATCAATTTTTATGAGCATATTCATTTGATCATTAATTACCTCAGTAAGTATACCTGATATTACATCCGTATGAGAAACACTAAAAGGTACTTCAATAATAGGAAAACCTATTTTATCTGCAAGGTCAATGACACCCCTGGGCAATTCGTTAACATATCTACCTACCTTAATACCAAGACCAGCCACGCCTTTTGCATTTAGTTTAGGAATAAGTTCAAGAAGTACTTTAATATTATCCTTTATAGAATAGGCTGTTGTAAGTAAAAATTCTCCCTCACCAACCCACTCTATAATATCTGGCACCTCCATAACATTTACCTTTGTAATTCTTTTAGAAATTCCTGTAGCTCCACCTATAATTTTAGCCTCGCGAAGTATCTCAAGATTTAGTAATTTTTCTAATGAAATTCCTGAATAACGATACAAGTAATCACATCCTTAATATTTAAGTTCCCGACTCAAATATTCACCTTTCCCACCTGTAAAAATACCATCTTTAACTACAAATCTGCCCTTAGAAATAGTTGAGCAAACCTTTCCTGTTAGCTCTATATCATTGTATATATTGTAGTCCACCTTTGAATGATTTTCCTTTATAATATGATGTTCCTTATGGTCAAATATAACTATATCCGCATCCGAACCTGGTAGCAGTGTGCCTTTTTTAGGCCATAATCCATGTACCATTGCAGGGTTTTTCGTGAACTTATCAATTATTTTCTCTCCGAACTTTGCGTACATAAGTGGGAAAGAATATTCTACCCCTCCTATACCCATAGGAATTTCATCAACAAATTCTCTGTTTTTCTCTGAAGAATTAAAAGGGCAATGATCTGTACCTATTGTAAAAACATTATCTATTTGATCATTTAATTTTTTCACTTCCCTATCACTTCGAAGTGGTGGTGTCATGGTGAACAAATAACCATTTCTCTGTAGGTATTTAGAAGAAGAAAAAATAAAGTAATGTGGACAACTTTCAATAAAAAAATCCACATTGAGAATAGAATCATAGTTTTGTTTAAGTCTCTCAATAGTTGTCCCACAACTGGTATGAACAATATACATCCTTCCATCTCTATACTTAGTCATTTCAGCAAGCTTTATAACCTCACTTATTTCCGCCAGAGCAGGTCTTGAGCTTTCATGCTGTAGCACATGTATTTTCCCCCCTTCAAGTACTAGTCCATCATTTTCTGAATGTGCAAGTAAAAGGGTTCTTGTTTCTTTAGTATTTCTGAGTAGTCTATCTATAGTTCTGTCCTTTGTACGCCTGTTAGAACTTGAATAGGTAGTAAATAGTTTTATTGTAGGAATTCCTAAGGTTTTAGCTTCATTCAAGAAACTAATAGGTTCTTCATCTAAATCAGCAATCGTTGCATGAAATGCATAATCAATTACACTATCTAAAGCCAAGGCCCGCCTTAGATCAAATGCTTTTCTTAAGGCTAAATTATTTTTTACTGGATCTAAAAAATCAATATATGTGGTAATACCTCCAAAAGCTGCAGTTTTTGATCCATTATAAAAATCATCTACTGAAGTATGACTTCCTGCTGTAAGCTGAAAATGCACATGAGGGTCGATAAAACCTGGTAATATGTCTCTTCCCTTCGCATCATATTCTTCTTTAACTTCCAGTGTCGCATGGGAAATCGTTGATATTTTACCGTTTTTTATATATAAATTCCCTTCATACCAATGACCTTCTATATATATCCTTCCATTTACAATCCCTAAATCAAACATTTACTACACCTTCCCCTTTCTTTATAATGCAAATCTATGAACATAAAAAATACTACTTTTGAACAGGCTACGATGGTTAGTCTCATAATAAACTAGGATAATAACTTGTTATTTTAATGGGACTCACAATCAAAGCATGGCAGTTCATACATACCATCCCAAAGTATATCTCTATAATTTATAGGATCTGTATCTCCTTCAGTACTAAATAATAATACAATAGAATTTTTATCTAATTTAAGCTGTTTTTTTATGGGCTCTACATGTTTTTTTTGCATAAGAATGGATAATAAGCCTATACCAACAGCTCCGGATTCTCCTGAGACAATTTTTTCATCCTGTCCTAGTGGATTTGCTAGAATCCTCATTCCTCTTGCAGTTACATAATCAGGACATGTACAATAGCAATATGCAAAATCTCTTATTATCTCAAAGCCCATAGGAATAGGTTCCCCACAAGCAAGTCCTGCCATAATAGAATGAAGGTTTCCGTCTACCTTATGAGGACTCCCATCATTAATGGATGCAGACTTAAACATACAAGCTGCGTTAGTTGGCTCCATAATTGTTACGACTGGATGATTCTCCTTATATAAATTCACATATGCTCCCAGGACCCCACCTGCCATAGCTCCTACCCCTGCTTGGAGAAAAACATGCGTTGGTTTTGGAATTCCTAAATCAATAAGTTGCTGAGTAGCCTCATATCCCATGGCAGAGTAACCCTGCATAATCCACATAGGTATTTCAGTGTAGCCTTCCCAAGAGGTATCTTGCACCATTTGCCAGCCATTATCCTCAGCCTTTTGCAAGGCATATCTAACAGTATCATCATAGTTTAAATCAGTTACTTTAGCCTCTGCACCCAGGTCTTTAATAGCTTGTACACGTCTAAAGGCTGCACCCTTTGGTAAATATACTACTGCCTTTTGACCTAGCTTTCTCGCAGTCCAAGCTACGCCCCTTCCATGGTTACCATCTGAACAGGTAATGAAAGTGATTTCTCCAATTGTTTTACGTACCTCACTAGACTTTAACTCTTCGAAACTTGTATCTTCTATATCTATACCTAGCTTTTGGCATAAAAACTTACCAATGGCGTAGGAGGCACCTAACATCTTAAAGGAATTTAAGTCCATTCTTTTAGACTCATCCTTAACAAAAATATTCTTTACACCAAGCTCACTTGCTAAATTTTTTAATTCCACTAAGGGAGTTATGTTATAATCTTTAATGGTTTCATGAAAAGTTCTTACCTTTTGTAGCTCCTCTTCACGTAAAAATTCTGGATAATTGGCTTTTTTATCTCTATGCATATTTTTAGAAAAAATAGCTTGTATTTTATTCTCATGCAATAAATTCATAAATATCACCTATTCCTTTTGTATTGAAATTTTTAACATTAAGTCCAATTATTACAATAATTATATCATGTTTTTCTTTTTTAATACAATTTTATATTTATTTTTTACTACTACCAATATCATATTTATAAACCCATAAAAAAATTACACAACAGTGAAAATAAAAATAAAGCAGTAGGAATACCTACTGCTTTATTTTTTCCGCTAATTATATTCCCTTTCCAAAGGCACAATCAGGATATTTGCACTCCTCACATTCATTGCAAAGCCCACCATGTCCATAAGCTGCAAAATCAGCATAGTTCAATTTTTCCCTTGCAAGTATCCTTGGCAAAACCAAATCAAAGATAGTTGTTCTACTGTACATTACGCATCCTGGAAGTCCAAGTATTGGGATATCACCTTTATAAGCTAATAAAAACATCGCTCCGGGAAGCACTGGTGCCCCATAAGTTATAAGCTCTGCTCCTGTTTTTAAAATTGCTGATGGAGTAACATCATCTGGATCTACTGACATACCACCTGTACAAATCACCATGTCACAGCCCTTGTCTATCCACGCTTCAATTGCCCCCTTTATCATATTCTCATCATCTGCAAGTATAGATTGTCCAAGGACTTCACAACCATATTCCTCCACTTTTCTTCTTATTACTGGACCAAAAGCATCCGCTATTCTACCGTGATACACTTCACTACCTGTAGTAACAATTCCCACTTTCATTGCTTTGAATGGTATTATACTTACAATTTTATCATCACCAATTAAATTCTCTGCACTTTTTATCTTCTCCTCCTCAATTACAAGAGGAATAACTCTTGTTCCTGCAACCTTTTGACCTTTTTTCACAGGGTAATTATTGTGCAATGTAACTAGAATTATCTCCCCTAAGGAGTTAAGCTTGTATAATAGATTTGTATTAATTACAAGTAGTCCAGGGTAATCTGCTATGAAATTTATTTTCCCCTCTTTTACTTCACTAAAGGTTAGTCCTACTCCTGCTGTAAGGGCTTTCAGGCGCTCTGCTGCATCATTCTCATGAAGAAACCCTTCTTTTTTTTCCCATACAAATAAATTTTCTTTGCCTATGGAAAGTAATAATGGTATGTCTTCCTCTTTAATTATATGTCCTTTTTTAAATGCTATATCCTTTACTACTCCTGGAATAATCTGTGTAATATCATGGCATAAAACGGATCCAACTGCCTCGCGTGCAGGTATTTTTTTCATATTATTCACCTCTAATTAATATAGTATATCTAAAAATCCACCTTTTTTACATTCTTTAAATGCTGAAGTGTCCCAATATTACCCCTCTGTAGCTTGAGTCATTAAATACAGTACTGCTTCTAATACTCCACCTGCTATATTTCTTGCTTTATCAGAAATCGTATAACAATTCATTTTTTCAGACAACCTTGGATCGATATCTGCAATTTTAAACCCCTTAGGTACAAGGATTCCACTACGCAATATTCCCCTCACTAATCCAGGCATTGTTGCTTTTATTTCGGTTTGTCCAATATAAGCAATTACTTCATCCACTTGGACTACAGTTCCAATGCCCGCAACATTCTTCATTATTCCCGCGCAGGGGGAATGTATAACTCTTTTTTTAGAGTAACCCATAATGGTTCCTGGAATCCCTGTATTTTTCTCCGCTTCTCCACGAAAAATCACCCTACCAAGATTATGCCCTCTAGCTGTTTCTATCACCACATCTACATCAATACCTGCTATAAATCCAGGTCCAAGAGCAATAGTTATATCCGCCATATCTCTTGTTGTTCCCATATTTCTTTTAGCAATAATAGCATCCACTACAATTTTCGGTTTTATTATTTTAATATATTTACCTCGCTGATCTATAATCACTGGAACTTTTTTGCAGGTCCAGGCATTTTCTATTTCACTTAAAGAGCATACATGTACTGCTGTAATTCCTTCAATTTCTACTTCTCCTTGATATACCGCTTCACCAAAAGAAACATCTCGCCTTATAGACGTAGGCTGTGCTACTTCTAAAACTAATACCCTAAATCCACTTCTATGCAATTTTTGAATCGTACCCGATGCTAAATCTCCACCACCACGTATAATGACAATATCATTAAACATATTCATTATTCTCCTCTAGTTTTAGAATATACTCATAATTTTCATTAGTATCAACATCAAATAATGCCCAACTATCCTGTATTTCTATAAATTTAACCCCGTATAAATTTTTATTTATTATTGTTTTTCCACCAACATCTCCCTGTAACTCTAAAAACTCTTCCTTAAAGTTGTCAGGAAATATTACAGGATTTCCTCGCCTTCCATTACACCGCGGAACTATTATATAAGACGAATCTTCTATAAACTCACGAATTAACCTTTTTATTGTATCTACATCTAAAAAAGGTTGATCAGCCGTAAAAAACATATATCCATTTGTTTTTGAAGCATTCCTTACACCCAATTTAATAGATTCACTTATTCCCTTAACTGCATTTTGATTTTTAATAACCTTTAGGCCATGTCTATTGCCAATTTCTATTATTTTTTCGTCCCTGCCTACAAGAATAATCTCTGAAAACCCACACTTTTCAATAGTTTCTATAGTGTTCTCTATCAGTGATTCCCCTCTATATTTTAAAAGAAGCTTATTCTTTCCCATTCTCCTTGAGTAACCAGCTGCTAAGATTATTGCACTTATGCTCATTATATCACCCACTTTCGTACTTAACTACATTAAATTAACTAAATCTCTTGTTTTTTACATACTCTGTGCCAGCAATTTATCCTTTACTATAGTATACATTATTTTTTAAACTTATAATGAATACACCATATATTAATTTTTTTAGATTTAAATTTACACAGATAAATTCTGAGTTCATGAACTGTTGCCCTTATTACTCATAGGCTGCTAAACAATTAATAATTGTTTAGCAGCCTACATGGAATTATCTAAAATATATGCCAGTTTTTAAACTTCCAAGGATTACACTATCTAACTTTCCCTTATTAGCTGAGTCTACTTTATTAACCAAGGACCTAGCTAATGCTAAATCCTTTGGAGTTTCTACTTTATTAATGTACAATATTCTTTCTCCCTGAGCTGCCTTGAACAATCCTCGGGGATGCAATATTAGATTAGATAGGTGTTCAAGTTTAACAGTTTCTCCCTGTTTTGCCCCAGTTAATTCACAGAATATCTCATTTCTATGAACACTATCCTCATTGATTAACATTCCAACTGATTGTATATCTATAATCCCTACCGTTTTGGTGGTATTACAGTATATAACTGGTTCAAATTCATTCCAGCCCTTCAATCTTTTTTCCTTTGCTCCATCTGCCTCTATTAGTATATAGTCAAAATGTGGTGCAAGCTTATCTAGCTCTTTGAAGCTAAGTCCCAATATTTTATTTTCACTGTTTACACCTGATCCTAACACATAAACTCCATTTTCACTCATAGCAATATACCCAGGTAGTCTTTCACTATCAGTACAAATAAAATCATACTTATCATCTAATGGAATATATATTTTAGTGGTTGTAGTTACCAGGACCCTATTACTCTGTCGTAGCTCTTCTGCTAGCTTAGACATCATAGTAGTTTTTCCACCTGCACCTACAATGGATATAATATCTTTATTCTTTAATCCAAGATAATTACTGAGTTTCATAACATCACCCATTTGTTTATTTTTTCTTACTGTAAGGTGTATGGTCCATAGGGAGCTTCGTCCTAAATTCCCCATCATAATTATAATAGGCACCGGCTACAGCAGGGGCGGTAGGTATTGAACATATCTCGCCTATTCCTTTTGCTCCATATGCAAGCTTAGTATTTCCTCTACCTAATATAATACATTCTATTTTTGGTACTTCTGTAGCTTTAAATAAGCCTAGTGTGGCGAATTTTGCAGTTGGTATACTTCCAATAAGTGGATAATCCTCTGTTAGCGCATATCCTAGGCTCATAACAACACCACCTTCAATCTGTCCCTCAATATTTTTAGGATTCACAGGAGTACCAACATCATGAACTGCTATAACTTTCTCAATTTTACCCTCATCATTCAAAATAACAACCTGAGTAGCATATCCATAAGCTACATGACTTATAGGGTTTTGCTTAATTGAATTCATTTTATCAGTTATGCCTTTGAATTCTCCATCAAATTCTTCACCCTCTAAATTTTCTAATGATTGATAGCTTAGAGTGTCAAGAAGCTTTATAGCTGCTCTTTTTGCTGCCTCACCTGTAAATAATGTTTGGCGTGAAGCTGTTGTATTTCCAGAATCAGGGCAAGTTAAAGTATCTGGCGCTGCGTATACAACTTTTTCTACTGGTATATTTAGAGTTTCACAAACTATTTGCGTCAATATAGTTCCAAGTCCTTGCCCAATACAAGCTGCACTGGAATGAATATATACTTTGCCATCTTTTATAATTAGTTTACATCGCCCAATATCAGGAAGCCCTACCCCAAGACCGCTGTTTTTTATAGCACAAGCTATTCCTGCTTTAGGATTTTGCAAACATATTTCTTTTACTGCGTCTAGTGTTTCAACAATTGATGTGGATGCATCTGCAATTTGGCCATTGGGAAGTACCTGACCCGGTCTAATTGCATTTCTATATCTTATTTCAAAGGGAGTAATTGAAGCCATTTTAGCAAGCTGATTTAAATTACTCTCTATTGCAAAACAACTTTGCGTTACTCCAAATCCTCTATAGGCACCAGCCGGTGGATTATTTGTATACACCGCTTTTCCAACTATGTCCACATTGTGATAATTATATGGACCTGCTGCGTGAGTGCAAGCTCTTTGCAGTACAGGACCGCCTAATGAAGCATAAGCTCCAGTATCTGCAATTATAGTAGCTTTCATAGCTGTCAAATATCCATTTTCATCACAGGCAGTTGTAAACTCCATCTCCATTGCATGACGCTTGGGGTGTACCATTATGCTTTCCCTTCGACTTAATGCAAACTTTACAGGTTTGTTTGAAACATAAGCAAGAATCGCCGCATGGTGTTGAACACTCATATCCTCTTTTCCACCAAAACCACCACCAACTATTTTACTTATAACTCTTACTTTACTTTGATCTATTCCTAAAGCCTCTGCACATTCCTTTCGTGTTTGATAAATTCCTTGGTCTGCGCAATATATTATTATCCCACCACTTCCATCAGGATTTGCAACTGCTGTTTCGGTTTCTAGAAAAGCATGTTCTGTAAAGGGTGTACTATATTTATTAGTTACTACATATTTTGAACTTTTTATATATTTTTCTGCATTACCAAATACTAAGTTTTCAGTTGCCAGTATATTACCACTTGCATGTATCTGAGGAGCATCACCCTTTAGCGCATCCACCGGACATGTAACTGGAATTAATTCTTCAAATTCAATTTTAACTAGTAATTTAGCTTTCTCTAATATTTCTGGAGTCTGCGCTGCTATTAAAACTATAGCATCTCCTATACAGTGAGTTATCTTACCTCGAGGTATTAATACATCCCAATCTTTTGTAATGTGTCCTACCTTTTGATTTCCTGGAAGCTCATCCGCTGTAATTACTATATGAACCCCTTGCAGTTTTTTAGCTTCACTAATGTCTATACTTTTTACTAGGGCTCGTGGATATTTAGTTCTGACTGCTCCACCATAGATCATTCCCTCTATTCGCATATCATCTACATATTCTGCTATCCCCATAACTTTATCTACTGCATCAATTCTATTTAAATTTTCTCCAACTAGTGCTTTGCAGATGCCTTTAGGTACTTCTGTATTCTCTCTTAAAATTTTAGCAGCGAGTTTCACCGCTTCTATTATTTTTACATATCCAGTACAACGACAAATATTATTCTTTAATGCATTTTTTATTTGATCCTCAGTTGGATTTTCTACCTTATCAATTAAGCCTTTTGAACTTATAACCATTCCTGGGGTACAAAAACCGCACTGCACTGCTCCAGCTTCCATAAAAGCATAGCCATATACATCTTTTTCTCTTTCTGACAATCCATCAACAGTTATAATATTCTTATCCACAAGTTTACCTGTTTTTAACACACATGCTTTTTTTGCCACGCCGTCAACCAGAACCATACATGTTCCACAGGCACCTTCAGAGCAGCCATTCTTAACTGATGTTAAATTCAAATCCTCTCTTAGAAAAGTAATTAATTTTTTATCTTCACTTGCTTCAACCACATTACCATTTACAACAAAGTTAAACATTATTGCCACCTCGTTTTATATATTTTCCTAAATTTTCATTTATAATATTTCCATCCTCTACAATATGCGATCCTCTTAGAAAAACCTGTTTAGCATAACCTATAGTTTTAAACCCTTCATATGGTGTATAATCCACATTTTGTTTTTGATTGTCCACAGATATAATCCTCTCAGCTAACATATCCCATATAACTATATCCGCATCACTTCCAACTTGAAGTGTTCCCTTACGTGGATACATTCCAAATATTTTTGCAATATTTTCGCTAACTAAACTACACATTTGTTCTTTAGTTATCCTACCTTTTTCTACTCCATAAGTGTACATAAGGATTGGTCTATGTTCAATTCCTGGTATACCACTTGGAATTTTACTAAAATCCTTTATACCATGTTCCTTTTGGCCTTTAAGATTAAAACTACAATGGTCTGTTCCAATTATGTCTATATCTTCAGCTAGTAGTGCTTCCCATAACCTTTCAATGTCATCTTTTTTCCTGAGTGGTGGTGACAGTACATACTTAGCACTTTGAAAATCCTCTCCTAAATACAAACTATCATCTAAGAGGAGATATTGAGGACATGTTTCTATATATACCGTTTGCCCTCTTTTCCTTGCTTTTAATACCACTTCTAAGGCTTCTTTTGTACTTAAATGTACAATATATATAGGTGCTCCCGCTAAATACGCAATATCTATAAATCTTGATACTGCCTCTGCTTCAACCATGTTAGGTCTTGACAATGGATGTGCAGCTGGCGATGTATTCCCAGAGCAAAGTTGCTCCTTTATCATAGTATCTACAAGATCACCATTTTCACAATGAACACCAAGTATACTATTATATTTTTTTAAGCATTTTAAAATATCATATATATCCCCATCATTAATACGTAAATTGTCATAAGCCATATATGCTTTAAAGGATGTTATACCCTCTTTGCACATTATTTCAATTTCATTTTTAATATCTTCGTTCCACTCTGTTATCGCCATATGAAATCCGTAATCACAGCTTGAAACGTTCTTAGACAGGTTATGCCAATTATTAAGGGCTTCACTTAGAGTCTCCCCTTTGTTCTGCGTTGCAAAATCCAAAATCGTTGTTGTTCCACCTATGATAGCTGCAGCAGTACCGGTTTTAAAATCATCAGCAGTTCTGGTGTATCCTGTATCTAAATCGAGGTGAGTATGAGAATCAATAAATCCTGGAAATACTAAGCATCCAGTTGCATCTATAATTTGTGATTTATCCTCTTCTAAATTCTCACCAATGCTTACAATTATTTCACCTTCAATTTTAATATCAGAAATATAGCTTTTCCTAGGTGTTACAATAGTTCCGCCTTTAATAATAATTGACATTTAAATCACCTCATCAATTTTTAAATCATATAACTATAATCAGTGATTACAGCCCAAATCATATTCTCAATATCTTTCGGTATTCCTGTATTATTATCTTTAAGATTAACTTCTAATACCTTATCTTCTAATCTGATTTTTACAATATTTTCATCCTTATTAATTAATACAAATCCCTGGTTTTCACTGTTTTTAAAGTCTGATTCTGTAGCAAACAGTGTAAACTTTTCCTTATATGGAGCGCTGCTATATGGACAGAAAGTTTCACAGTTTCCACATTCATTACAAAGTTTATCAAGGTGAATTATCTGATGCATTGTATTGCCCTTCACTTTTATAGTAACATTTGCACGATTAGGACATACGTCAACACATACTTCACATATTGTTGAACATTGAAGGCATCTTTCAGATTCATCAATACCTTCAGTAGCCATTTTAAGTATACCTTTTTTTGCTGTTATCCCATGAATATCACTACTTAACCTATCTGAATGTATTGTGAAATCATAATTTTTTTCTTGTTTAACTACATCTCTTGCGAATTTTGTTGCATGTGCTATGCCTTCAACTACTGTAGCAGGACCAAAAAGCCCATCTCCCGCAACATACACTTTTTCTATATTTGTTTCTAATGTTTCCATATTTACAACAGCTTGTTCTCTTTCATTTACCATAATATTATTTTCTTTGAATATCTTAGTATCTATCTTCTCCCCAACTGCTGATATTAAAATATCTGCTGGTATATCTATCATTTGTCCCGTGGCAACAGGTCTACGTCTACCACCCTCATCTGGCTCGCCCAGTTTCATAACCTCACACTTAAGAAGACCATTACTGATTTTAACTGGTGATAATAATTCCTTAAATTCTACTCCAGCCTCTATTGCTAGTCTTAATTCTTCTTCATCTGCAGGCATGTATTTTTTAGTTCTACGATATACTAAATATACATTATCTACTCCAACCTCTCTTTTAGCTGCTCTAGCTGCATCCATAGCCGTGTTACCACCGCCTACAACCACAACATTTTTGCCAAGGGCGAGTTTGCTATCTCCACTTCTTAGTCTCTCTAAGAAATCAATTACATTAATAACGTTTTCACCTTCAATATCTAACCTACCTGGTTTCCAAGCACCAATTGCAAGTAAAATATATTTATATCCCATTTGTCTCAACTTATCTACAGAATTCTGCTCTGAGTTTAGGTGAACTTCAACTCCCAGACTTTTAACAAGCTCTATGTCCTTTTCAACAGTTTCACTTGATATTCTAAATTCAGGAACCACATGTTTTACTATTCCACCTAATGATTCACGTTTTTCAAAGATCGTTGCACTAATCCCTTCTCTTGCAAGGAAATAAGCTGCTGCAAGTCCTGTAGTTCCTCCACCAACTATTGCTACTCGGACATTACCTTTCTCTGTTTGTTTAAGTTCTGAAATGTAGTTTTCATATGCATTTTCTGCTGCCTGTAATTTCATATTTCTGATATTAACTGACTCATCACAGAAAATTCTACTACATTTGCTCATACATGCATGACTACATACTGTTCCAGTAATAAATGGTAGCGGATTTTTTTGAACTATAACCCTTAATGCTTCAAGATGTTTACCTTGCCCTACAAGACGTATATATTCTGGAATATCTTGATGTATAGGACATCCATCTTGACAGGAAGCAACAAAGCAATCAACTAGTGGAACTTTTTTATTTATTTTACGACTAGGAATTGGTTTTATAGGCTTTATATGATGAATATCTTTTACTGAGATATCTTTTAATTTTTCTAATTTTTCATTATCTATAACATATTTGTTTTTATATTCTACTTTTTTTAATGTTTCAGCAATTTGAACACATCTCTCATATCCACCAATTTTTAAAAGTGTCGTTGCTATAGTTATAGGCCATATCCCTGTTTCAAATATATCCGCTATATTGAAAAAGTCTGCTCCTCCTGAATATGAGATTTTAAGTTTTCCATTAAATTCTTTTGAAAGCTTAGAAGCTAGCGCTATTGATAGTGGATATAGAGATTTTCCTGACATATACATCTCATCGCCTGGTAATTCAGCATTTTTAATTTCAACTGGCAATGTATTAGTTAGCTTAACCCCAAAGGACAAATCACTGTTAATTGCTAATTCTTGAAGACGTCTAAACATAGAAATGGCATCCGGATATTGTAAGTCTTCCTTAAAATGGTGATCATCAAACGTCAGGTAATCATATCCCATACTATCTAAGGTTTTTCTCGCAAATTCATAACCCATTATTGTAGGATTACATTTTACAAAAGTATTTAATCCTTTTTCTTTTATTAGGTATGAAGCTATGCGCTCAATTTCTTTTGATGGACATCCGTGTAATGTGGATAATGTTATTGATTTACTTACCTTAGGTGATATACTTTTAACATATTCACTATCTATATTTTTAAACTTTTCTATATTGTCTAATGCATAGCTAGTACATTCACTCCATATATTACTCTTAGTTGCATCTTTAAGACCCATAATAAAATCATCTATTTTAGGTGAACATATCCCCCCAAAATCATAGCCTACACTCATATTAAAAATAAATCCATTAGGATCTCCAAGTTTTAACTCTTTTGATAACAGTTTTAACGCAAACCAAGCTTTAACATACTCATCGTATGCCTCAGGAACTCTAAGCTCTGTTGACCACTCTACGTTATAGCACTCATCCTCTGCTCTTATGCATGGCTTTGACACAGGTAAATCTTCTCCATCAAGGGTTTGCACTGTTTTTAATTCAAAGAATCTACACCCAGAAACATAAGCTGCAATTATGTTTTGTGCTAACTGTGTATGTGGACCAGCTGCTGGACCAAAAGGAGTTTCAATTTTCTCTCCGAATATTTCAAGCACCTTATCATCCTGATTTTTAAAAACTTTGTTTACTCCAAATATCTTTCCATATTTCTTGTTTTCCTCAATAATCCACTCCATTAATTCTTTAAATGGAATAGGTGTCATTCTATCACCCATATTTAATACCCCCTAATTTTTATTGATTAATTTTATTCCATAATTCACTTGATAGTTCTCTTGATTTTGCCATAATTTTCTCAGTATCAACACCCAGAATTTTACGGTCTTTCATAAGCACTTTACCATTTATCATTGTAGTTGTTACGCATCTTCCATTAATTCCAAATAAGATATGAGAGTTTGCGTTATTCGCATTTAATGGTGTTAGTGGATCATATTCTGCTACTATAATGTCAGCGTAGGCTCCCTTTTGTATAACTCCAAGAGGTTTTTCAAAAAATCTATTGGCAATCTTTGCATTGTTATCAAAAAGCATTAGTGGTACTTCTCCCCATGCAACCGTTGGATCACAGTTATGGTGCTTGTGCAAAATATTTGCAACCTTCATGGACTCAAACATGTCACTTGTGTATCCATCTGTTCCAAGCCCTACAGTTAATCCTTTTCGTACAAGCTCTAGCACAGGTGTGCATCCAACAGCATTACCCATATTAGATTCTGGATTATGTACTACCATTGTGTCAGTTTCCTTTAATATATCCATCTCAGCAGGGTTAATGTGTATACAGTGAACAGCAATAGTTTTACTTCCCAGAATATCAAGGTCAAATAAATGGTTCACTAATCTTTTATTGTATTTTTTCAAAGAATCGTATACATCATCTATACCTTCTGCCGTATGCACATGATATCCAGCATTATAAGGCATATTTTGCGCACAATATTCTAGTGTCTTATTACTTAATGTAAATGATGCATGAAGGCCCATCATACCCTTTTGCATATCAGAAGGATCATTTTTAGCTGCCTTCATAAACTCAACATTTTCACTAACAGCTTGTCTCATTTTTTCCTGTCCATCTCTATCAGAAACTTCATAACATAGGGATGTACGAATTCCAAGTTCTTTAGCTACATCTGATATATTAAATAAACTTCCTTCAATATTACCGTAACTTGCATGATGGTCGAAAACAGTTGTAACACCATTTCTTATGCAATCTATATAGGTTGCATATGCACTATATTTTGTATCCTCTAATGTTAATAACCTATCTATCTTCCACCACATTCCGGAAAGTATATCGCCAAAACTTTTAGGGTCATAATTATTAATAGAAAGTCCCCTAGCAAAAGCACTATATATATGATGATGAGTATTAATCATTCCTGGCATAATTAAACCATTTTTAGCATCTACAAATTCAGCACCCTGATACTTTTTCTTCATTTGCTCTGTGTTTCCGAGATCAACAATAATATTAGCATCAATACATACACAGCCATCCTCAATAAATGTATTATTAGCATCTCTAGTCAATAACTTACCATTACCTATTAATATCATAATACTCCTCCTAAAATATATTTATAATTCTAAAACTATACACAAAGAATTAATTGATTATTCTTATTAATTCTTTAAATTCATTCTATCACCGTTTTCCTATTTTAGTCAATTTGTTTTAAAAATATTTTTGCAAATAAAAAATATTTTTGCAAATGTTGTTGATTTTAGAAAAAAAAGTTGATATACTGAATTTATAAAATATTTATAAAATTCTTTTAACTTCAGATTTTTTATCTAAGTGGAGGGACTTTCAAAATGATGATTTAACTCAGTTACATTAATAACTAAAGAATAAAAAATATAAGCTATATAATATAACACTATAAAACTATGTTCATATTAAAATGAATTTAGTTAATAACAATGTAGCTTAATAACCTAGGAGGTTCTATTATGAACAAAATAAAGTGGGTATCAAATAAACTACCCAAAACAGACAATAAAATATTAAATATAATGTCCCCTGAAAAAATTGCTAAGGCAGCTTCCTTTCACAAAAGTTTCCCGGAGTATACTCAAACACCCCTAGCTAAACTAGATAATATGGCTAAATTCCTTGGTCTTAAAAATCTGTATGTAAAAGATGAATCCTTCAGATTTGGCCTAAATGCTTTTAAAGTCTTAGGTGGTTCTTTTGCTATAGGTTGTTACATAGCAAAAAAATTAGGTAAAGATATATCTGAGCTTCCTTATAATACTATTACCTCAAAAGAAGTTCTTAAAGAATTCGGACAGACAACTTTCTTCACGGCAACTGATGGAAATCACGGAAGAGGTCTTGCCTGGGCAGCCAATAGATTAAATCAAAAATGTGTTGTCTTTATGCCAAAAGGTTCATCAGAAATTAGACTTAAAAACATTCAAAAGGAAAACGCTACAGCTACAATAGAAGAAGTAAATTACGATGAATGTGTCCGCATTGCCATGGCTGAATCAGCAAAGGTCCCTGGTTCTGTGGTTATCCAGGATACAGCTTGGGAAGGTTATGAAGAAATTCCTACTTGGATTATGCAAGGTTATGGAACAATGGCAATGGAAGCAAACGCGCAACTGCATGATGCTAATTGTGATGCACCAACTCATATTTTCATACAAGCTGGAGTAGGTTCTCTTGCTGGTGCAGTTCAAGGATATTTTGCAAACGTTTATCCGAATAACCCACCAATAGTTACTGTGGTAGAGCCAAATAAAGCAGATTGTATATTCCGTTCAGCCACAGCTAAAGATGGAGATATACGAATTGTTACTGATGATATGCAAACAATTATGGCAGGACTTGCCTGCGGTGAGCCAAATACAATAGCATGGGATATTTTGAAAAACAATAGTTCATTCTTTGTATCTTGCCCAGATAATATTTCTGCTAATGGTATGAGAATACTTGCTGTACCTCTTAAGGGAGATCCTAAAGTTATTTCTGGCGAATCTGGCGCTGTAACAATGGGCATTCTCTTTAACATTATGAAAAATGAGGAGTTAAAAGATTTAAAGGAAGCTTTGAAGCTTGATGAAAATTCAAAGGTTCTATTGTTTTCAACAGAAGGAAATACAGACCCGGATTTTTTCCGTGAAATTGTTTGGAATGGTGATTATTCATCATTATAATATATTAATATTAGGTAAATAATTTATACTAATTATAGGAGGAATGTATTATGGATTTTAACGCTATTAAAGAAAAATCACAGGGTTATGAAGCACAAATGACAAAATTTTTACGTGACTTAATTGCTATCCCTGGCGAAAGCTGTGGAGAAGAAGGTGTTGTTAAAAGAATAGAGCAAGAAATGCTTTCTCTTGGTTTTGACAAAGTAGAAATTGATCCACAAGGAAATGTTTTAGGTTATGTTGGAACAGGTAAAACTCTTATAGCTTTTGATGCTCATATTGACACTGTTGGTCTCGGAGAGCTCAGTAACTGGACTTTTGATCCTTATATAGGCTTTGAAACTGAGGAAGAAATTGGTGGACGTGGTACGTCTGACCAACTTGGCGGTATCGTATCAGCTGTATACGGCGCTAAGATAATGAAAGATCTTGACATGTTAAGCGAAGACTACACAGCTCTCGTAGTTGGATCAGTACAGGAAGAGGACTGTGACGGAAACTGCTGGCTGCACATCATAGAACAAGACAAAATCAAACCTGAATTCGTTGTAAGCACAGAGCCAACTGATAGCGGTATCTATAGAGGACATAGAGGACGTATGGAAATCCGTGTTGATGTTAAGGGTGTTTCATGCCACGGTTCAGCTCCAGAAAGAGGAGACAACGCAATCTACAAAATGGCTGAAATATTACTAGATGTCAAAAATCTTAACACAAATGATGCTGCTGATTCTACAGAAATCAAAGGTCTCGTAAAAATGTTAGATAAAAAATATAACCCTAAATTCGAAGAAGCGAAGTTTTTAGGACGTGGTACTGTAACTACATCAGAAATATTCTTTACTTCACCAAGCCGTTGCGCTGTAGCTGACTCTTGCGCAATTTCATTAGATCGTCGTATGACATCTGGAGAAACCTGGGAAAGTTGTCTGGAAGAAATTCGTCAACTTCCAGCTGCTAAAAAATACAATGCTGAAGTTACTATGTATAAATATGACAAAGAAAGCTGGACTGGCCTTTCATACCCTCAGGATTGCTACTTCCCTACATGGGTTATTCCTGAAGATCATGCTGTTGTTAAGGCAATGGAGGAATCATACAAAGGAATGTTCGCAGCGACAAGAAGCGGTTCTAATAGCACTGATGAAATGAGAAAAGCTCGCCCACTTACTGATAAATGGACATTCTCAACAAACGGCGTTGCTATAATGGGTCGTCATGGAATACCATGCATAGGATTCGGACCTGGTGCAGAAGCTCAGGCACATGCTCCAAATGAAGTAACTTGGAAAGCAGACCTGGTTAAATGTGCTGCTGTATATGCTGCTCTTCCAACAATTTACTGCAAAAATAAATAAAGTCCTATGTTGCTAGAAATGCTATCTCTCTTCACTAAGCAATTCTAATCGGATTTTATTAAAATATCCTAAAAATCATAAACTCGCTATCGCTCAAACATATAATTTTCTTAACGGCTATTTCAATAAAATCCGTTAAGAATTGCTAAGTTCGTTCAAATAGCATTTTACACAACATATGACTTTTTAGCGTGCTAAAAGATGGAATAAATAATCTTAAATAAAAAGGAGACTATTAAAATGGCTTTAATGGATAAATACGTAACCAAACTTGACTCATTAGATTTTAAAAAAATGTATAATAATGATTTTCTACTTACATGGGAAAAAACAAAAGATGAACTAGAAGCAGTTTTCACTGTTGCGGAGGCTCTTAAAGAATTAAGACTAAATAATATATCATCAAAGATTTTTGATAGTGGTCTTGGAATTTCACTATTCCGTGACAACTCAACTCGTACAAGATTTAGCTTTGCTTCTGCATGTAACCTCCTTGGTCTTGAAGTTCAAGATCTTGATGAAGGAAAATCTCAAATTGCACATGGTGAAACAGTAAGAGAAACTGCTAATATGATTTCCTTCATGGCAGATGTTATAGGTATCCGTGATGATATGTATATCGGAAAAGGCAATACTTATATGCGCGAAGTATCAAAATTTGTACAAGAAGGTAATGAGGAAGGCACTTTGGAACAACGCCCAACTCTTGTTAGCTTACAATGTGATATAGATCACCCTACTCAATGTATGGCTGATGCTCTTCATATTATCAATGAATTTGGTGGAATTGAAAATTTAAAAGGTAAAAAAATAGCTATGTCCTGGGCATATTCTCCATCATATGGTAAACCACTTTCAGTTCCTCAAGGAGTAATTGGACTTTTAACTCGTTTCGGTATGGATGTTGTTCTTGCGCACCCTGAAGGTTACGAAGTTATGAGTGAGGTAGAAGAAATTGCAATGAAAAATGCTAAAGAATCTGGTGGTTCATTTACAAAAACAAATTCTATGGAAGAAGCATTTAAAGATGCTGACATAGTTTATCCTAAGAGCTGGGCTCCATTTATTGCTATGGAAAAACGTACAGATTTATATGCAAAAGGTGACCAAGCTGGTATAAATTCACTTGAAAAAGAGCTGCTTGCGCAAAATGCTGAGCATAAAGATTGGCAGTGTACTGAAGAGCTTATGAAAACTACAAAAGATGGAAAAGCACTTTATCTTCACTGCTTGCCAGCTGATATCACAGGACTTAGCTGCGAAGTTGGAGAAGTTGATGCTTCTGTATTTGATCGCTATAGAAAGCCACTTTACAAAGAGGCTTCTTATAAACCTTATGCAATAGCTTCCATGATCTTCTTAAGTAAAATTAAAAATCCACAAGGAGTTTTATCTATTCTTGAGAAGAATAATAAAGAGCGCAAGATAAAATAACAACTTGGTTTAGATTCCATGAAAGACTTCATGGAATCTAAATTTTATACAATCTTTACTGCAAAGGGTTACATTCTTGTAGATAATAACAATATATTCTGTAGCAAATACAACGACTTTTTACTCAAAACCACATACCTGCCTACCTAAGAAGAATACAAGTCGTATTTACTGCGGTTATTCAAGGAGGATTAAGATGAGAAAAAGAAGTTTAACAAGTAACAAAATAAATATATCAAACAATCACGTGGATTCAAAACTACCCTTTAGAGAGCTCTTTCCACTTGGGCTTCAGCATGTTTTAGCAATGTATGCGGGGGCTGTTGCAGTTCCACTAATTTTAGGATTAGCACTAGGACTTAATGCACACCAAGTTACATTTTTAATTGCAGCTGATTTATTTACTTGCGGTCTTGCAACTCTCCTTCAGTCTTTGGGAATTGGGAATATTCTAGGTGTTAAGATGCCCGTTATTCTTGCATGCTCTTTTATTGCAGTTTCACCAATGATTTCCATAGGAAAAGAATACGGCCTCACCACTATCTATGGTTCAGTAATAGTTGCTGGTATTATACTTGCACTATTGGCTCCTATATTCGGTAAAGTAATTCGAATTTTCTCACCAGTTGTGACAGGTTCACTTATTACAGTAGTAGGCCTTTCGCTTACCTCAGTTGCTTTTAATAGCGCAGCAGGAGGTGTTGGAAGTAAAAGCTTTGGGGATCCTAAAAATATTGCGCTTGCGGCTTTTACACTAGTTATTATTCTGATCATAAATAAATATTTCAACGGATTTGTACAATCAATAGCAGTTCTCATAGGACTTGTAATAGGTACAATAGTTGCATCTTCTATGGGAATGGTGAACTTCTCAGCTGTGAGCGATGCAAGTTGGCTACATATTGTTACTCCATTTTACTTTGGGGCTCCAGTATTCAGACTAGATGCAATAATCACCATGACAATAGTTTCTTTAATCACTGCTGTTGAAGCCCTTGGTGTATTCATCGCTGTAGGAGATATAGTTGAAAAACCAGCAACCACTGAAACTCTAGTGAAGGGTATTAAAGGTGAGGGCATAGCTCAAATCCTTGGGGGTATATTTAACTCATTTCCATACAGTACATTCTCACAAAATGTTGGGCTCCTAGTTTTATCAAAAGTTCGTACCCGCTTTGTATGTGTGTGCGCAGGTGGCATTCTTGTGACATTAGGTCTTATTCCTAAATTTGCAGCTTTAGCAACAACTATTCCAGCACCTGTGCTTGGCGGAGCAACTCTTGTAATGTTTGGTATGGTTGCTGTAACGGGTATGAGAATTTTATCTACAGTAGATATGAGCAAATCAAGTAATTTATTAATCATAGCATCATCAGTCGCTCTTGGAATGGGAGGAAAAATTGCACCAACTGCATTTGCAGAGCTTCCACACTTTTTAAAGATGATACTTGAAGAAGGACCTATTGCAGCTGCAATAACGGCAATCATCTTAAATATCTTTTTTAATTGGAAGGAAATATTCAATAGTTCAAAACCAATGACTGACATTCAGGAAGAGCTTGCTTCATAAATATAGTCTAAAATTAAGGCTAAATGGAATTCTACATTCCATATAGCCTTTTATTACAAAAATCAAATTTATTATAGGGGGTATAATTTTATGAACAAAAAAATAGTAATTGCATTAGGTGGTAATGCTCTTGGCACTAATTTAGAGGAACAAATGGCAGCTGTAAAATCAACCGCTAAAGCTATCGTAGACCTTATAGAAGACGGTAATGACGTTGTTATTTCTCACGGAAATGGTCCTCAGGTGGGTATGATTAATGTTGCAATGAGTGAACTACATAAAAATAATCCTAAATATTCACTATGCCCTATGTCTGTATGCGTGGCAATGAGTCAAGCTTATATTGGTTATGATTTACAAAATGCACTAAGAGAAGAGCTTCTAAATTGTAACATAAACAAAAATGTTTCAACAATAATAACACAAGTTGAAGTAAATCCGAGTGATAGTGCTTTTGAAAATCCAACAAAGCCTATCGGAAGTTTCATGACAAAAGAAGAAGCTGATATTGCTGTTAAAAATGGTAAAAAAGTTATAGAGGATGCAGGTCGTGGATATAGAGAAGTTGTTGCCTCACCAAAACCAGTAGGTATTGTTGAAATTGAAACAATAAAATCACTTGTTAATATAGGACAAGTTGTCATTGCCTGTGGTGGCGGTGGTATACCTGTTATAAAAGAAGCTAATCACTTAAAAGGTGTAAGTGCTGTTATTGATAAAGATTTTGCTAGTTGTACTCTTGCAAAAGAACTCAATGCGGATTGTCTTATTATTTTAACAGCCGTTGAGAAAGTTGCTATAAACTATGGCAAACCAACTGAAAAGTGGCTTGATAAAGTTACCACTGCTGAAATTAAACAGTATGCAAAAGAAGGACACTTCGCACCTGGTTCAATGCTACCTAAAGTAGAAGCTGCAATTGATTTTGCATCATCAAAAGAGGGGAGATATTCACTTATAACACTACTCGAAAAGGCTAAAGATGGTATATCAGGTAAAACAGGTACTATCATAAAATAACGCAAACTAAATTAAGGGGGTTTTTTTATGAGTTCTAATCAAAAGTCTTTACTATTCCAATATGATGGCACACCTTCACTTAAAGAAATTATACCGCTCGGCATGCAGCACGTTGTTGCTATGATTGTAGGGTGTGTTACACCCGCTCTGATAATTGCTGGAGTTGCAAACCTTACTGCTGCCGACAAGATTTTGCTTGTACAATCTTCACTTTTTTTTGCTGGTATAGCAACCTTAATTCAAATTTTTCCACTGGGCAAGGTCATTGGTTCTCGGCTACCTGTAATTATGGGAGTAAGTTTTGCATATGTTCCAACCCTGGCTGCTATTACCGGTGAATTTAATATCGCTACGGTTTTTGGGGCCCAAATAATAGGTGGTTTAGTTTCTATAATTTTCGGAATATTCTTGAAGAAACTTATAAAATTCTTTCCACCACTTGTTACTGGTACAGTTATATTCTCCATAGGATTATCCCTGTATTCAGTTGCTATTAAATATATAGCTGGTGGCGTTGGTTCTGCAACTTTCGGCTCTCCTAAAAACTGGGCTGTTGCTCTAATAACACTTGGTGTTGTAATGTTTTTAAATTTCTTTACAAAAGGAAATCTCAAACTAGCGTCTATTTTAATAGGCATGATAGTAGGCTATGTTATTTCTATATTTCTTGGAATGGTATCCTTTGATGCGGTGACTTCAGCCGGACTTTTTCAAGCTCCAAAACTTTTACACTTTGGTATAAGCTTTAATACTACAGCTATAATATCTATGGCTATAATGTACATTGTAAATTCTGTTCAAGCTATAGGCGATTTATCAGCTACAACAGGTGGAGGTATGGATAGAAATCCTACTCATAAAGAGCTTTCCGGTGGTATTATTGGAAACGGATTTTCTAGTATAATTGGTGCACTATTTGGTTGTATGCCAACCGCAACATATAGTCAAAACGTTGGTATAGTAATTACAAATAAAGTTATCAATAAGTGGGTATTTGCTTTTGCTTCTTTTGTTGTAATTTTATCAGGTCTTATTCCTAAATTTGCTTCATTGCTTACAACTATTCCTCAATGTGTTCTTGGTGGAGCGACAATCTCTGTTTTTGCCACAATAACAATGACAGGAGTTAAAATGATTGCTTCAAATGACCTTACAATGAGAAATTCAGCGGTGGTAGGTATTGCAATTGCACTAGGTATAGGTATTGTTGAAGTTCCTAATGCATTTGCTCTATTCCCAACATGGTTTATATCTATATTTGGGAAATCATCCATTGTTGTTACAACATTAGTTGCTATAGCACTGAATCTTATCTTACCTAAAGATAATGCTGAATCTGCTGTTATTAGCAATGATAAAAGTAAATCAAAAAGTGCTTAAAAAGATTAAGTAACTTTTATACAAATAAAAAAACAATTCGCTTATCATCTAAAGCGAATTGTTTTTTTATTTCTGCTATATTATTTGTAATATCTTTATTATTTATTCCAACCAGTAAAAAACAATTTAAGAATAAACAATACTGCCAAAATATAAATTACAACTGAAACTTTCTTCCTTTTACTAGCATCTCTAGTAAATATATTGTTTATGATGTTTAACACTGCATAGGAAAGAATTCCTATAGTTAACCCGTCTCCTATACTATAAGTTAGTGGCATTAATGAGATTGTTAAGAAAGCAGGAATGCCCTCTGTAAAATCACTGAAATCTATCTTAACTATACTTTCCATCATAAAATATCCTACAATTATTAGTGCTGGTGCAGTTGCGCAGGATGGAATTGCAATAAATAGTGGTGAAAAGAACATTGCTACTAAGAATAATATCCCTGTTACAACGGAAGCAAGTCCAGTCCTAGCGCCTTCTGCAAATCCCGCTGCACTTTCTACATAAGTGGTTACAGTTGAAGTCCCAAGGAAGGCTCCCGCTGTAGTACCTACGGCGTCTACCAGTAGCGCACGTCCACAATTTTTCACGTTACCATCTTTATCAACCATTCCAACTTTTGAAGCAACTCCTACTAAAGTTCCTACAGTATCAAAAAAATCAACAAATAAGAAGGTTAACATTATTACTAAAAATTCTAATATCCTAGTTGTATCCTTTAAGTATGAAAAATCCAGTTTATTTGCAATTGGAGCTATTGATTCAAATTTAAATATACCTTTTGGTGTGCCTATTTTTAAAGCTGCCGCTGCTTCTGGTGATGTTATTGCAAACAACCAAGCCAGTAGGGTGCTTGCAACTATTCCCCATAAAATAGCTCCTCTAATTTTTTTCTTTGATAAAACTACAATTATAATTACCCCTATTACAGTTATTAATACCGTAGGAGATGTAAAATTACCCATAGATACCTTTGTTGCTTCATTAGTAACTACTATACCAGCATCTACAAACCCAATAAAAGCAATGAAAAGTCCAATACCTGCGGTAACCGCTAATTTTAAAGTTGTTGGTATAGCGTTAACTACTGCTTCTCTCACACTAGTTAGTGATAATATAATAAAAATAACACCTTCTACAAAGACAGCTGCCAATGCTACTTGCCATGGAACTTTCATTCCAATTACTACAGTATAAGCAAAGTATGCATTGAGTCCCATTCCAGATGCTAGTGCAAAAGGTAGATTTGCATATAATCCCATAGCTATAGTAGTAAGTCCTGCTGTTAAACAAGTTACTGTTACTACAGCCCCAACCGACATTCCTGTAGCTCCTAAAATGTTAGCATTAACTGCAATAATATAGGCCATGGTTAAAAATGTCGTTATCCCTCCAATAACTTCTTTTCTTACGTCACTTCCATTTTCTTTAATCTTAAAGTATTCCATTAGTTCCCCCCATGTTTTTTATTATTAACTTGCACTAGGAGTTACTCCTAGTGCAAAATTAAAACATTTTATTCTAGTCCTCATGCTTACAATTGTTGCAATGGTGTTTTTTAGTTTTTTCTACAGCATTTAATATATTTTCATAACCGGTACAACGGCAAAGATTACCGGAAAGTTGTTTTTTAATTTCATCTGTGGAATACTCTTTGTTATCTTCAATAATAGGCACGGCTGACATAACAAATCCACAGGTACAAAACCCACATTGCACAGCTCCTTCATCAATAAATGCTTCTTGGATATCTGATATATTTCCCTCAGAATCCATAAGGCCCTCAACTGTACGAATTTCCTTACCTTCTGCCCAAATTGCAAGATAAATACAAGAATCAAAAGCTTCACCATCAATAAGAACAGTACAAGCTCCACATTCTCCAACCTCGCAACCTTTTTTAACACTCGTAAGGCCTAGCTGATTTCTCAGAACATCCGTAAGTGACTCTCTGTCATCTATCATAATTTGTTTAGCTTCACCATTTACTGTGCAGTTTAAAATTCCATTAGCCATTGATTACGCCTCCCGATTTTCTTATTGACTCCTTTAAGGCCCGTTTGCTGAGTTCGCATACAAGCTGAATACGGAAGTCTTTAGATGCACGCCAAGAAGAACGAGGATTAACTTCACTTTTTGCTACTTCTGCAAAAATATTAAGCATTTCCTCAGAAATTTTCATTCCCTTTATAGCTTCTTCAGCCCTGTGGCATCTCATGGGCACTGGACCTGCAACACCAAAAGCAAGATGTACATCTTCAATAGTAGCTTTATCTGCGCTAAGTTTGCAAGTTACACTGCATCCAAGGGTTGCAATGTCCATTGCATTACGCATAGCATATTTAATATAATTACCTGTAAAATTCTCGTAATTTTCTTTTGTAATATAGATAGCTGTAAGTAATTCGCCAACTTTCAGACTGACTTTTCCTGGTCCTACATAGTACTCTGAAATAGGAATAACGCGCACACCAGTAGGTCCTTCGATTTGGAGTTTAGCATTTAGTGCAAATAACGTGGATGCACTATCTGCGCTTGTAACTCCATTTGATATATTACCCCCAATTGTTCCTATGTTTCTTAATTGTGGCCCTCCTATATCATCAACAGCTTCTCCAAGTATTGGAATATATTTTTGAATAATCTCATTTTTTGTTATATGTGAAAAACTAGTAAGGGCACCTATCTTTATACTACCATCTTCACTAAGTGTTATTCCTCTTAGCTCTTTTATTCCATAAATACTTACAAGGGAGCACCCTGCAATCTTTCCATGACGAATACTGATAAGTACATCACTTCCGCCTGCAATAATTACGGCTTTAGGCTCCAGTGTAAGATGATCTATTGCATCCTTAACCGAAGTTGCCTGATATATTTTTTCTATATCATACATTGTTATTTCGCCTCCATGTTTATATCAAATTTTCCTTTTTAAATTTTTCTACAAGTCTTTGTGGAGTTAGTGGAGCCTTATTGAACTTAACTCCTGTGGCATGCAGCAGTGCATTTCTAATTGCAGGTGCAACAGGAATCGCAGGTGGTTCTCCTAGCGCCTTATTACCAAAAGGCCCTGACACATCATAGGTTTCTACAAACTGTGCTTCTAAATGCGGTGTATCCATAATAGTTGGAAGCTTATAGTCAAGTAGATTATCATTGAGCATTCTACCTGTCTTTTCATCAAATAAAAGCTGCTCAGTTAACCCATAACCCAGGCTCATACTCATGCCACCATGCACCTGTCCTGCAGCAAGTACAGGATTAAGAATTGTACCACTATCATGAACATTAATAACTTTAATAACTTTAATTTTGCCCACAGGGATGTCAACTTCAACTTCAACAAAACATACTCCAAAGGCAAATGTATTTGATTTGCATTGGTTTGTTACCTCTGATGTAATGTGGACAGATTTTTCTGTATTATAAAGTGCATGCATGGAAACTTCTTTAAGTGAGGCTAAAATCTCACCTGTTTCTTTTTCTACAATATTATTGTCTTTAAGATCAAGGTTGCCTATAGGAAGTCTTAACATGAAATTCGCATGTTCTATTATTTTTGCTTTAAGTTCCAAAGCAGCTTTTTTAGCAGCCATACCTGATACATAAGATTGCCTCGATGCATAGGCCCCTGTGTCAAAGGGTGTAATATCAGTATCTTGAGTTGATATAATGTGTACGTTTTCAGAAGGAATGCCTAGCACTTCTGATACCATTTGTGTAAATACCGTATCTGCTCCTTGACCTATCTCTGTGGCACCCATTTGAACTTGCACAGATCCATCTTGATTAAGCACAATCCTACAAGCTGCCGTTTCTAGTGATATGGGGAACACCCCTACTGCATAACTAAATATCCCCATACCAACACCGCGCCTTACAGGACCTGTTTGATTTTGATATTCTATAAGTTTATTATCCCAATCAATATATTTTCTGCCTTTTTCAATGCATTCTACAAGACCATTACTATTACATTTAACCTGATTATCAACAAACCCTAGCTTCATGGCGTTAAGTTTTCTCATTTCTATCTTGTCGACACCCAGTTTTGTTGCTACATCATCAACATGAGATTCAAGAGCAAAAGTGATTTGTGGTATACCATAACCACGCATAGCACCAGATGCTGGCATATTTGTATACACTGAGTACATATCACCTTTAGTTGCAACTTCATCATGATATATCTGTTTAAATGCATGCCCTGCTTTATTTGTCACACTATGTCCATGAGATGCATAAGCCCCTTTGTTACCATACATTTCTAACTTTCTAGCAACAAAACGTCCATTAGCTCTTACATAGCTTTTAATTTTAATTTTCATAGCGGTACGAAGACGAGTATTAACAAAATCTTCTTCTCTTGAAATATCTAGTTTAACACATCTGCCGCCAATAGCCTGGCACAAAAATGCATTAAGTGGCTCATAAAGAACCTCTTGTTTATTACCAAATCCTCCACCTATATATGGTTTAATAACTCTAATTTTCCCCCAATCAATACCAAGAGCTTGCCCAATTACACGGCGTGCAATATGAGGAATTTGAGTTGATGATACCACAACCAATCTTTTACCCTCAGCATAGGCATAGGATATTGGATTTTCAAGATGACAATGTTTAACGGGAGAAAGTTCATACTCTCCTTCAAAAACAATGAGTCCCTCTTCTTTTATAGCATTATCATAATTACCAATTTCATAACTTGTGTGTGCAAGAATATTGCCCGGATACTCCTCATGAATTATTTTTGCTCCTTCTTTTAAAGCAGATTCAATAGAAATCAAGGGCTCATATTCCTCGTATTCAACTTTTATAAGATTAATAGCTCTTGTGGCAATTACACTATCCGTAGCCACTACTGCTGCTATATCGTCACCATAATATCTAACTATTTTATTTAGTAATTTCCTGTCTGCAATATCCATATGAGCAGGGTCTAGTGAATATGGATGCCCCGCTGTTGGATATTGAATATCAGGAACGTCAAAGCAAGTTACAATTTTCACAACTCCCTTTAGTTTCATGGCCTCTGAAATATCAATAGCTTTAACAACGCCACTGGCAATAGTACTATGAAGAATTTTAGCAACAAGAGCATTATTTAATTTAAAATCATCTGTAAATTGTGCACGCCCAGTTACTTTATCAAAAGCATCAACCCTATTAATACTTTTTCCAATACTCATCTTGTTCCCCCTTATATAATTATAGAAATATGAGCTTTTATTTTATATAGTTATATATACTAAATTTAGATATACCGAAATATTCTGAAATTTTATCACCTGACTTTGTTATAAGAAACGCTCCAGCTTCATTTAAAAACTGTATAGCTTTTATTTTATCTTCTTTATTCATAAGTGCAAGCGGCTTGCCAATTACCTTCACTGACTGCTCAATAAGATCATCCAATAAGTCATTTACATTTCGAGGAATTTTTTCTAATTCACTACTTTCCTCTTGATGATTTAACAGGGATTTTATAGAATTTTCTGCTATAGTTAATTGTGTAATATCATAATTTATACAAAAAATCCCTGTAGGTTCATTATTCTCATCTCTTATATAAATACTACTAGATTTGAGCACTCGGCCATCATGAGTTTTTGTTAAATAGCCTAGTGAATCTTTTGAATCATGTTTTGCATTATTAAGCGCTTCTATTACAATATGAGATGCTCCATCACCTATTTTTCTATTGGTAACACGACCATTTTCTATGCTCATAATTGTATTTTGTAAACTTTCAGCCTTTAAATCGTGTATAACCACTTCACAATCATTCCCAAAGTGTTGTACGATGCCCTTTGCTAACCTTTTTAAAAAATCTAAATTCATATCATCTTTCATAATGCATCCTTCCTATATTTAGCATCCGCTTATGAATTTTTTTGCCACAGTATCACTTTCATAATAGAGCTTCTCTTCATCAATATTTACAAGTATACCATTTTTTACTACAATCTTGCCATTTACAATTGTATAATCTACAGTCCCTTTATACCCCACAGTACTTAGTAATGATTTAGGATCTATATCCGCACCTATAAGTTCTAGCCTGCTCGTATTTATCATAAATAAATCTGCTGCCATTCCAAGGTCTAATTTTCCAATATCATCCCTTCCCAGAACCTTTGCACTACCCTTTGTAGCTATTTTCAGTATATCATAGGCTGTGGGAGCATTTTTACCTGAGTTTAATCTGTGAAGTAAAAATGCAACTCTCATCTCTTCTAACATATTGGAGCCATCGTTGCTAGCACTCCCGTCAACTCCAAGCCCAACAGGTACATTGTACTTTAACATTTGTGGAACCTTTGCAATACCTGATGATAATTTCATGTTAGATATGGGACAATGTGCAATCCCCGTCCCGGTGCTTGCAAGTAATTTTAGTTCCTCATCTGTAAAGTGAATACCGTGTGCAAACCACACGTCAGAACCTAACCAACCCAAGCTTTCCATATACTGAAGTGGCCTCATGTTAAATTTTTCTAAAGTGAATTTTTCCTCATCCACTGTTTCTGCAAGATGTGTATGGAGTTTAACCCCAAGTTCTCTTGCAAGTTTTGCTGATTCACGCATTAAATCCCCTGTAACACTAAAGGGTGAGCAAGGAGCAAGGGCAACTTGACTCATAGAAAAACGACTTTTGTCATGAAACTTTTTCACCAAGCGCTCACTGTCTTTTAAGATATTGTCAACAGATTGAACTACAGAATCTGGAGGAAGCCCACCATCCTTAATACTTAGAGACATACTTCCTCTTGATGCATACATTCTAATACCAAGTCTTTTTGCGGCCTCAAACTGGGTTTCAATGAGATTATTTTGATGCTCTGGAAATACGTAGTGGTGATCAAAACAAGTTGTACAACCTGTTTTTAAAAGCTCCCCCATTCCACAAAGGGAGCTATACATAATAACATCACTATTTATATTTTTCCATATCTCATACAAATATTTTAACCATGGAAATAATTCCATATTTTGAACCTGCGGGATATTTCTACTGAAAATTTGGTAAAGATGATGATGTGTATTAATAAGTCCTGGATACACTACCATATTTGTAGCATCTATAACCTCATGAGCTGATTTAACGTCCTTGCCAATATATTTAATTTCACCATTTTCAATGTACATATTTATATTTTGGAATACATTGTCCTCATCATCACAGGTTACAAGGTACTTAATATTTTTTACAAGTATTGAATTTTCCATAATATTCTCCTATAGTAATTATTAATTAATATTTAGTATACTTCTAAATTCAGTATCTCACCTCATAAATATTCTGTCAATTGTATTTTAGAATATAATTTATAAACTGGTATGCTCAAATTTTATTACATCAAACAGGCCTCTATCAGTGATTTTAAGTTTAGGAATAACCGGTAATGCCATAAAAGCTAAAGTCATAAATGCATTGACATTCTCATTTATTTTTAATTCTTCCATAGCAATTTTATTAAGTTTTTCATGGCCTTTTGATACAGTTTCTAAATCGGAACTTGACATAATACCTCCAATATCTAGTGGTAAACATCCCTTTACCTGGCCATTTACTACAACCACAAGGCCTCCACCAATTTCTATTATTTTTTCAGCAGCTATTTTAACATTCTCAGGACTGCTGCCTATAACAATTAAATTATGTGAATCATGTGCTATAGTGGATGCAATCGCTCCATTTTTCAGGCCATATCCTTCAATTAACCCCTTACCAATATTGCCGGTGCCATTATGTCTTTCAAATACATAGATAGGCAAAATATCAATTGCTTCATTATATACATAATATCCGTTTTTATCTACCTTTACCTCTCTATTTACACTTTCCGTAAAAAGACTATGGTCCATAATTTTAATGACTTTTGCAGTCTCAGCTGATATTTTTATTTTTAAGTCCTCCTGCGTAAATTCTTTAATATTAACACTATTAGAAACCACTTCTAATAGCTCACTATCTTCCTTTATATGTGTGTACCAATCAGGTAATATTTGTTTCCCCTTTTTAAAAGTTTTTAGCACATTAAAATCCGTTAAATTATCTACTATTATAAAATCTGCTATATAACCAGGAGCAATTGCTCCAAGGTTTTTAAGACCATAGCATTCTGCTGAATTTAATGTTGCCATTCTAATAGCAGTTATAGGATTTACACCCCCTTTTATGGCAAGTCTAATATTGTTGTCTATATGGCCTTCCAGCAGTATATCCTTAGGATGCCTATCATCTGTACAAAAGGTAAATCTACGCTCATTATTGGGATTTACAGCACCAACTAAATCAAGTAAATTCTTCGCAGCAGAGCCCTCTCTTATTGCAACATAAATACCATTCCTAAGTCTATCCATTACCTCTTTATGGTTCATACATTCATGATCTGTTTTAACACCAGCTAGAGAATAGGCATTTAATTCTTTTTCCTTGATAATAGGTCCGTGTCCATCTACTATTTTATTATATTTATCAGTAAGCTCAAGCTTCCTCAGGATACCTTCATCTGTAAAAACAACTCCTTGATAATTCATAAGTTCTCCAAGGCCCAAAACTCTTTCATGTTGCATAAGTTCTTCTAAATCCTCTGCTTCTAGTATTGCACCTGACGTTTCATATATAGTGGCAGGAACGCAAGATGGTAGCATAATATATACATCAAGAGGTAAGTTTTCACTGGAATCAATCATATATTTAATCCCCTCAAGCCCTTTAACATTAGCTATTTCGTGACAATCAGAGATAACTGTGGTGGTTCCCCTTGGTAATACCGCTCTTGCAAATTGATATGGTGAACCCATTGATGACTCTATATGCACATGGGAATCAATTAAACCTGGAACTATATATTTTCCTTCACCATCGATTGTCTCTATTCCTTCATAATCACCTATACCAATAAATATACCATCACTAATGGCTAATTTACCATATATAATCTCTTGTGAAAAAACATTTATAACATTACAATTTTCAATAACTAAATCTGCTTTTTTTCTACTTGTAGCTACCTGGATTAAATTTTTAGTTCTACTTGAATTCATAATAATACATCCCCTTGATTACAATTTTAAATTATATTGATGTATTTGACCTAATTTATTTTCTTCTATTTACTGTAAAAATTTTTAAATTTTTACCATTATAATATGTCCTTTATTTGTTCAGATTACCATTTTGACAAATAAAAGTCAACGCAATTTGCAAAATATTTTAGCAATTCAAAAAGCTTTTGTAAATCCTATTGATTTTGAAAATAAACATTGATATACTTAATTTCTAGAGGATTTGTAAAACTAATTTTATTTATACTATATTATTGAATTGCGAGGTCTTAAATGAATAAGGATTATAGTTTTGATTTTTTAAAAAGATTAGCAAAAGGTATTTCAGCTCAATTCGGAAGAAATTGTGAAGTAGTTATTCATGATCTATCTGATGGCCACGTAGATTATCCAATTATATTTATTGAAAATGGCCATGTAACGCACAGAACAACAAGTACTAGCGCTTCACGTGTTGTCCTAAATGCACTAAAACATGTTTCTGATTCACTAGAAGATAAATTGAATTATCTTACCAAGACTCATGATGGTAAAATTTTAAAATCAAGTACCATATATATACGAGATAATGAAAATAAGCCCATGGGTATATTTTCTATAAATTACGATATTACTGAGCTTACTATAGCAAAAAATTGTATAGATTCCTTAATTAGTCATAAAGAGGATATTAAAAGTGCAGATAAAATTCCGCAGAATGTAAATCAACTACTAGATGACTTATTAGAAGAATCCGTACTAAAAATAGGTAAACCAGTTGCTCTTATGAGTAAAGAACAAAAAATACAAGCAATTCAATTTCTTAATGATGCCGGTGCTTTTTTAATTACAAAGGCTGGGGATAAAATAGCAGATTTTTTCGGTATTTCTAAGTACTCCATATACAATTACGTTGATATTAAAAATAAACTTTAAGTAAGGCGGTGTGAAAATGAATGAATTTATGAAAATCGCTATTGAAGAAGCACTACAGGGAATGAAAAATGATGAAGGTGGTCCTTTTGGCGCCGTTGTTGTTAGAAATGGTGAAATTATTAGTAGCGCTCATAACGAAGTTGTTAGTACCAATGACCCTACAGCCCATGCTGAGGTTGTAGCACTAAGAAAAGCTTCTAGTACACTTGGTAGATTTGATTTATCTGACTGTGAAATATACTCTTCTTGCGAACCTTGTCCTATGTGTTTTTCGGCAATTCACTGGGCTAAAATAAAAAAACTTTATTATGGCTCAACTAGAGAAGATGCCGCAAATATAGATTTTGATGACCAATATATTTATGATGTAATAAAAGGAACTGCAAAGGTCCTGCAAGTTGAAGTAATCCAAATCAATAGAGAAGAAAGCCTTGAGCCTTTTAAAAAATGGAAAAGCAAAATGGATAGAGTCCAATATTAGACCATAAGACAAAGCACTGCCCTTCAGTAATATGAAGGGCAGTGCTTTGTCTTATTTTAATACTTCTTCATTAATACAAGTATCTGGTTTTTCACCCATAAGAACTTTACTAATATTTCTAGCTGCAATTAACCCCATATTTCTTCTGGTTTCCATAGTAGCTGAAGCGATATGTGGAACAATTACAACATTGTACATATCTAGAAGTTCTGGCTCAATGTCTGGTTCATTTTCATATACATCAAGTCCAGCTCCCCATATTTCACCTTGCTTAAGGGCTTTAACTAATGCTTTTTCATCAATTACAGGTCCTCTAGATGTATTAACAATAACTGAAGTTTTTTTCATCAGTGAAAATTCCTTTTCACTAATATAATGAGTAGTAGAAGGTAACAATGGTACGTGTAATGAAACAAAGTCCGCTTCCATGAGTAAGGTTTCTTTATCCACAAAAATAGCGCCTAATTCATCTTCTATTTTAGAATTACGCCTTAGACCAGTATAAAGTATTTTCATATCGAAAGCCTTAGCTTTCTTTGCAAAGTTAAAACCAATTCGCCCTGCCCCTATAAGTCCTAAGGTTTTACCAGTAATATCTCGTCCTAGAAACATCATTGGATCCCAAGATTGAAAAGCACCATTTCTTGTAAATTTATCTGCTGGCACTATTCTTCTAGATACAGCCATAAGCAGTGCCCATGCAAGGTCTGCAGTTGCATCATCTAAGACTCCAGGAGTGTTAGTAATAATTATGCCTCTTTCAGTAGCTGCAGCTATATCAATATTGTTAAAGCCAACACCGTAGTTAGCAAATATCTTACACTTAAAGCCAGCTGCGCTTAGCACCTCACTATCAACATTATCAGTTATAAGACATAAAACTGCATCCATACCTACAACCTTTTCCAATAGCTCCTCTTTTGTTAAAACTCTATCTTGTGGATTTATCTCTACTTGGAAATGTTCTTCTAAAAGTTCAATAGCCTCATCTGGAATTCTTCTTGTTATGTAGACTTTTTTCCTATCCATCGTATTCTACCTCCTGCAATTATAATGTCCACCTATATTAGTACGTTTCATTGATTCTTACAGTTAATATTTAATTTTAATTCCTGTATATAAATGATATATTTATATTATACTTCATCATATACCACGAAAAAAGTAAATTTTAAAATAATACACAATATATTCTGTTCTAGTTGTCTAATATTCACATTTATTTGTTTTTAGAATTATTCATAAATTTCCACAGGAGTATTCATTTTAGTATATTCCCAAATAATCTCAATATCATTATCTGCTAGGGCAATACATCCTGCAGTCCAGTCACTTAGGATCCCCCCGCCATGTATTCCTATTACTCCACCTAAAGGAGTATTCCAATCCGGTCTTTTACCATTTTTAATTTTTATCTCTACTTCTTTCAATGCAAGTTCGTCTATTAAACCATTTTCTAATCCCTTTTGGGCATCTTCCACATTAGGATAATTAAGTCCTAAGAATAGGTTATATTTACTTTTATCATTTCTAGTGCAAATATTATATTTGCCTTCAGGTGTTTTCCTATCACCTTCTATAATTTTATCACCAATAGGCTCTCCCCCTAATACAATTTTAAATTTTCCTATTAGCTTATTATCTCCATATAATTCTAATATCCTTATGCTTTTATATACCTTTATAGCTACATCCTGTGGTTTGTCTACAGGCTTTTTAAAAAACAAGTCCTCATCCTCGAGAGTCCATGTAAATTGTCTATCTGCTTCATCCACTTTATAAAAACTGGAATCGCATGCTTTAGAGTTTTTTTTATAAAATTCATAGGCTCCTACTACCCCTACCGCAAGCATTGCTCCAATAACCATATTCTTTTTACTCATTTATATCTTCCTTTCTTTGTTTATCTCTATATTTTTCCATTATTTTTTTCTTTAAATTTAATTTATCATATTATTCCAAATATATCAATTTCTAATTTCTATAGCTTCTATTAATGCAGTTCTACTATTTAACATCTTTCAAATATAAGTTCATTGCTCTGTTTGCCTACTTCTTTTATAATCTTCATTTTCCTTAAGCAATATGTTATTTTTCTTACTTTATATACAGTAATTTTCAGTATTTTGGCTAATTCTTTATTTGTAAAATTTGCGGGTAGTTCTTCTGGTAAAAATCGCAAAAAATCTTTTCCTTTTTTAAATGTTACTTTCTCTACTACCTGTACTAACTTTCTATCCACAATGCTAATACCTTTTCTTCTCCAGCTTCCTTTGCCATCCTTACACCTTATTTCTTCCTCTTTGGTCATTAAGATTTCTAGTATAAAATTTTCTTCATCTATCAAATCAGGTATCCTAATTAACTCATCAAATAAATCCACTAATTTCCCTTTTTTAGGAGATTTTCTTCTGCTAATTACTTTATCCGTACCTTCCATTGTTACTATATATTTTTCTATAGCTATAGGGTGTACTAGTGTAACCATGTTATATTTAACCAAGGCTCTTAGTTTATTGCCAATGGCACTAAAATTTCTTGTTTGTATTTCTATTAATGAATCTTCCCTTACTAAATCGATTATATATTTATCTACCTTTACCTCTAATCTATCCCCAGGCATAGCATACCATTGCTTAATGGATGAATGTAGTGATTTCTCATTGTTTATGTTTATTCCTGATTGCTCCACAATATAGACTATATCTTCTGTTTCTCCCATTTTTTCTCCTCACATTTATATATATTAAAATTCTCTTTCAAACTTTTTATATCTAGTTCCTTGAAAGGTAAGCTTCCCAACGTCCCCTTCTGCGAGTAATCCAAATTCACTGCCGCTTATTTGTAACTCCATCCTATCTCCACTCTCCACTTCAAAGGTTGCATGATAAAATGTACTACTACTATGAATGGGCTGATTATCATTCATGCTACCGCGACTCGACGTATGTGTCCTTTTAGTTACTACCTTTGCTTTTACTGATAAAACAGGTTTTTTATTATTATTTGACCATTGACCTATGCCTTTAATTATTCTGAATATAATTATACCAAATATCAGCACAAACATAATGGGAAATATAAATTGGATAATGTTAAACATAAACATTTGTTTTCCATCCCCTCTTATTTACTTATAATATATTATATAATAATCATACCAAAAATGTCATGATAAAGAAATTAATTTCTCCTGTTTGCCTTGCAATAGAAGAAAAAACTCTTAATCAAATTTTGTATTTACATGCTATTTGTGTATCAAGGCACACTATAACATACTATACTATTAGAAGGTGATGAATATGAAAATTACAATACTATCTGATACTCATGTAAAAAAACATAGCGATAAACTTTTCAAATTCATAGATAATATATCTAGAGAATCTGATATGATAATTCATGCAGGTGATTATGTCTCCTCTAGCGTGGTATCAAAATTAAGAGAGCATAAGAACTTTGTTGGAGTATGGGGAAATAATGATAAGGGATACATCAGAGACCTATTAAAAGAAAAGCTAATTATACCAGTGGAAGGATATAAAATTGGTTTATACCACGGTCATGGTAATGACAAAAGTACACTTGAGAGGGCTTACGCGGAATTTAGTGGAGATAAAGTAGATATAATAATCTTTGGTCACAGTCATCAACCACTAATTATAACTAAAAACAAAGTTCTTATGATAAATCCTGGTTCACCCTCTTACAAGAGGCGGGAGCCATGGTATTCTTATGTTATTTTAGAGATTGAGGATAAAAAAATAAACGTTCAATTAAAATTTTTTAATTAATATTAAAAACCATTATTTACAATTTAAAGTATCCAAGGAAGGTTTCGCATACAGTGGAATACATGACTAACATTTTTCTATAATCCAGCATATATTATATGGAATAAATAATTCATTGAAATTATTTATTCCATATTTATATTTGTTTATATTAATGGAGATGAAAAAATGCACAAGAATGACTTCTTGTTACAAATATATGGAGTATCTGGAATATTAGGTTTTCTTTCCGAAATGTTTAATAGCATGCAAACCTCTTATATTATTCTTTTAGTGCTTATTATTTTAGATACTATTACAGGAATATCTACTGCTATAAAATATAAAAGATTTTCCAGCACAGGATTACGTAAAGCTACTAAAAAAATTATCACTTATTCCATTTGCGTAATTACAGTTAAATTGCTGGAAACTATTTTAAATCCCTTAATAACCACCAGCATATTATCCCAAACTATTATAGCTTTTCTAGCAATTACTGAGAGTGTTAGTATTTTAGAAAACCTACCCCTACTGGGAGTTCCTATACCTTCTAATATTCTGCCTATATTGATTACAACCTTAAAGATACCAGGATTAACTGCTATGATAGCAACTTCGAAGGACAAGCATAGTGAATTTTCTGATATTGACGATATAATAAATTATCAAATTCCAGCTTTCGAAGATAAATATATCCGAAACTTTTTAGAAATTAAATGTGATGTAATGAAATCTACTATTAATCAAATCATTCTTATAGATGAAACTCCTAATGATAATCCAGATATATTGTTTTATAGGATTCTTTCCACAATAGAGTTAGGCCTTAAGGATATGAACAAGAAATGGTTAGAAGAAAAAATTCCACCTAAATATATTGAAAGCTTTTCTAAAGTTAATCAACCAAAAGTAGATAACTGTTTAGAAAAACTAAAAATTATTTGTTATTCCACAAAAACAACAAGTGAGAAAAAAGCTCAAATTATTGATTGTATTATAATAATTTTATATCAAACAATAATTGATGCACGTAAAATCATATAATTTTAAATCCTAGATTTAAACGGATCTAGGATTTATTACTTTTATTTATTAATAATTTTAAAAATTAGTTTTAGTTGTTCCATATTCCCTTATATTCACATAAATAGTAGTAAGGAGGCGAGTATATTGAAAATTGATGCTGTTTTCGAAGGTGGTGGAATGAGAGGTATAGGCATACTTGGTGCCATAAATTGTATAGAACATCACGGATATGAATTTCAAAGAGTTGCTGGTACTTCTGCTGGAGCTGTTATTGCTGCATTAATTGCCGCTGGTTACAGTGCGTTGCAAATAAGAAAATTGCTTTTAGAAATAAGCTTTCTTAAATTCATGGACAAAGATAAACTGCAACGATTACCAATTTTAGGGAAGCCCTTAGGAATTATAAAAGAAAAAGGTCTATATTCAGGAGATTATCTTCAAAACTTTATGGATAATTTACTTAAACATAAGGGGATAAGTAAGTTTAAAGATGTATGCGTTAATGGAGAGTATAAACTTAAAATTATAGCCTCGGACATAACAAATAAAAAATCTATTGTAATTCCCAGCGACCTTGCAAACTATGGCATCGATCCAATGGAATTTAGCATTGCTAAAGCTGTGAGGATGAGTTGTTGTATCCCATTCTACTTTAAACCTGTTCAACTTCTTACACCTTCAGGTATAGCCTATATTGTAGATGGAGGAGTTACATGCAATTTCCCACTAACCATCTTTGATGTAAATTCAATACCACGGTGGCCCACTATAGGTTTTAGATTTAACATAGCTGATGATAATAAAAATATACTTAAGGCTAATGATTCATTTTCTTTCCTAATTGCGGTGGCTCAAACCATGTGTAAAAAAAACACCAGTGAATATCTGAATGAAGAAAATTTAATTCGTTCAGTTATTATCCCAACATATGGAATAGCCCCTACAGATTTTAATCTTTCCAAAGCAACTGCAATTCATTTGTACAAGAGCGGTTATATAAGTGCTAAAAAATTTTTAGAAAATTGGGACTTTCAAGATTATATAAATAAATACAGATACAATTAACTTTTCCCCTGTCCACTAAAATGAACAGGGGAAAAGTTAATTATTTTAATCTTCTTCTATTTCAGTAACTTCATATCCTACTTCTTCAATAGCATCTGTAATTTCACTATCATTTATTTCATCTTCAAATTCTGCTGTAGCAAATTTTTCTTCTAAGTCAACTTTTACTTTAGTAGCACCAATGTCCAATAAGGCTTCCTTAACATGACTTACACAATGACTGCAACTCATTCCATCAATATATATTTTTTTCTTCATTTATAATTCCCCTTTCGATTGTTAATTTATATTATTATATATGTTTCATTTTAGATTATATAATCAATAAGTCAACTTAATTTTATATTAGTGGCACAAAATCTTTTTATTTTATATTTAAAGTATTATATCCAAAAACCCAAAATAAATTCTACTTTATATATTTTGCCTCTTATTTTAATTTTAGTTTTGATAACCTCTTCACTAATTCTAAAGTAAAGTTGTCTAATTCCTTTAATACAAGTTGCAAATTTGTTATCTCGTCTACTCCATATTGAATGCTAGCTGCTACGCTTTCCGTAGCATCATTATTTTCTTTTGAAATATTTACTAAATTTTCAATCTGATTATTTATAGTAGATGCATTTGCAGACATTTCCTCCGTAGCTGATGATACCTCTTCTACCTTTTGTGAAACGTTGCCAATAGCACTAGATATTTTATCAAACTTACTGGCTGCAATGTCAACATAACTATATACCTCTTTAACCCGATTTGCCACACCTTCCATTGAACCACCTGCAGCTGCTATTCCCCTTTGAACTTGTTTAATAAGCTCAGATATTTCTTCTGCAGATTTTGATGATTGTTCTGCTAATTTCCTTACTTCATCTGCAACTACTGCAAAGCCTTTACCTTGCTGCCCAGCTCTTGCCGCCTCTATAGACGCATTTAGTGCTAATAAATTGGTTTGCTTAGATATAGCCGTAATAGCATCTATTATACCATTTATTGCTTCTGATTTTTTATCTAACTCCTTAACTAGTTGTGAAGTATTTCCTACTTCCACAACTATTGCTTTTGACTTACTTGCAAGTTCCATCATTGTTTTATTTCCATCACTTGCAGTATCTTTAGCCTCAATTGCTTGCTCTGTAACCATTTGTGAATTACTGGCAATTTGACCTATTGCATCATTAATATAATGAATACTATCAGCAGAACTATTCAATTCTTCCGTCTGTTTATCTATCCTTGAAGCAATATTTCCAGTCAATGTATTCATTTCTTTAAATCCTTCTACATTTCTGTGAAAGGCATCCGTAAATTTTTCTTCAACATCATAAATTTCCTTAGAAGTTTTAGTAATATGAACTAAAAGTTCTTGGAAGGTATCTAACATTTTATTGGTGGATCCTGCTAGTTCACCTATTTCGTCATTACTATCTATTTGTATTCTTTTTGTTAAATCGCCTTCTAGATTAGACATATCGCTCATTTTTTCTACTAATACATTTATTGATTTAGTTTGGCTTTTAGTAATTTTCCTCACCATGAATTTTATGATTAAAAGAACTATAATGGAAAATATAATTGCACCTAACAAAATTAATAGTTGCGCTTTCAATATAGTATCTAGCTTAATTTTCAATACTACTAAGGTATTCATTCCCTTTTGTGTCTTCATAGGTATATATGTAGTCATGGAGGATGTCCTATCAATTACGTCTCTTTGCACCTCCGAAGTTGTTGATTTACCAGTATTTATAGCTTCTTCAATTATTTCTTTATTAGCAATATCTTCAAAAACATCTCCAAATTTGGCAGGACTTTCTTTAGCTTTATCTACAATATATGTCCACTTATTATCCCCATTTAAAGTGACTATAGATATTTCTTGTATGAAATCCACTCCTTTGTCACCTAAAAAATTTATTCCATTATTAAGCTCCTTATAAATGTCACTATTCTCTTTTTCACTTAAGAACTTATCATAATCTACTTTTTCTAGCCTATTACTAATTGCCGTAGTAAGCACCGGTCCTATTCCCACTACTACTTTCTTAACAGTTGATTGAAGCAATAAATATGTAGCAACAATTATTATTAAAAATATAGAAATTATTAGTAACATTATTCTTTTACTCAACTTATCACTTATAGAGGTTTTCTTTTTCTTATGTGTAATTTGTCTCATGTTAATCCTCTCCTTATATGCAATTATTTTTTAGAATCTATAATAAAATAGCTAATTTTTAGCTATTTTCTTCATTCCTGTAATTATAAATAGCATTAATCCTATCACTGCAATAATATCCCCTATACTTATGGCAAAGTTTCTTAAGAAAGTTAGTGGGATAATATCTCCCAAAAACCATACTCTAGTATTTTCATTTATTAAGGAATAAAGGCCTTCCTTGCTCATATTTAAAGTAAGGCCTGCTGCTTCTGCTGCTTTAGCACTTACTGGCATGGCTCCACCATTTAAGAAAATCGGAATAGCATTTAGAAGAAATCCTAATCCCATAAGCACAATATACTTATTTTTTCTATTAAAATAAATAAAAATTATAAGTAAAATATACATGATTGAATCTAATATATATGTAAAGATACCTATATTAAAAGAAACTTTTCTTATGGAAACAACAATAAAAAATTCTATAAAGAAAGCTATAAAAACAAGATATGTGCATTTTATATCTACATTTTCTAGATTTCTTATATTTCCTTTTAATATATATCCAATAATCAACGCAAAAATTAACGCTTCAATAAACATTTAAATCCCCACTTTACTTTTTTTGTTTCTCTAACACTTTAAAATATGCTTTTACTACCTTTGGATGAAATTGAGTTCCAGAATGATTTTTGACTTCCTCTATAACCATATCATTATCTAAAGCTTTTCTATAAGGCCTATCTGTAGACATAGCATCTATAGAATCTGCAAGTTGCACAATAAAAACATCAAGGCTTAACTCTTCAACTATTTTCCCATCTGGATACCCATTCCCGTCATATCGCTCATGGTGATTTCGTATAATGGGTAGTATATTTTCAAGATTTTTAATGTCTTTTAAAATATTATAACCTATCTGAGGATGGGTTTTTATGATATCAAATTCTTCCTTTGTTAGCTTACCAGGTTTGTTTAAAATATGATCATCAATTCCAATTTTTCCAACGTCATGAAGTAAAGCTGCCATATTTAATTGTTCAATTTTCCAGTCATTATATTTTAATTCTTTAGCTATACTGGCTGAAATTTCCGCAACCCTTTGAGAATGTCCTTCTGTATACTTGTCCCTTGCCTCCATGGCAAGCATTATTGCATTTACAGTTTCCACATATTGGGATTTAGATTGTATATATAAAGAAAAAGTGTACCTTGCTAATACTATGGGAAATAACACAAGCATTACACCACCATAACTGTATAAATTGAATACATAAGCTAATAGTATTCCAAAAGGAGTCATAGCAAAAGTATTTAATAATACCAGTTTAAAATTACCTAAAAATGAATATAAAATACCTTTTTTATTGGTCATTGAAAATACAATTGATATAATAAAAGTATTAATTATATAAAATACAATTCCAAATACAATAATTGGTAATAGGTTGCTATCTAATTTACCATTATATTTAGTTCCACCTACTAATTTGTAAAAGTAACTACCATATAAAATAGGCAATGTAAATCCACAACAATTAAATAATGTTCCGTAAAAAGGGGTATTAAATACATGCTTATATTCATTATTATTTTTAAACACTCTAAATAAAAAACCTAATACTAAAATTATTACTGCATTAAATGTGTTAAATAGAAGAAATGAAGCAACTGTAATCGCAAAACTTGTACTAAAAGAAATTTTTCTATAAATCACTGTAAGACTTTCTGTTAAAACTGTTAAAAATACAAAAAATATAAAAACATCAAATCTTATTGAGGTAAAAATTATGTGTTCTATTTTAAAGAAAACAAGGAAAGATATAAACGTTATAATATATATAGTTATAATATATATTTTTAAATTTAGCGGCAATTTCTTCATTATTTTCCTCCTATATATATTAAAGGCCGATAGTCCTAATTTACCAAATCCAACTAGCTGTCGAACCACCAGCTATAGCAAGTGCTAATATAGCTAATAATATTGTAGTTAATTTTTTCATTATTAAAATCCCCCTTTGATTTAAATTAATAGGGCTACGCTATAACCTATCATAATTTCTCTCCGCTAGGGTAAACAATTAAAATAATAATTTCATAAACTAATTTTAAAAAACAGTAAGTTATCGGCATCGGCCCTTAAAGCAAGTTCATAAGCCACTTAGTGGCTTTTTAGAAGTTCTAACAGTTGTTAAATTTTTTTTGTACTCTTCTATTTATAGCTGCTAGGGTAGCTTTTGCAATAGCTTCATTTATGTCATTTTTCACAATAGCAGATCCTACCATGGTTTCTTCTGATTCATTTATAACCATATTTACGAGCACTGATATAAAGGTTATATCCCTATTAGTAGTACTTATTACATCTTGTACATCAAATATAAAGACTTGTCCAAGAATTTTTTCTACAGCATCAATAGTCGCCTTAGCTACTATTTTTTTTCTGTTTGCTGCAGTTTTTATTCCCACTTGTGTTACGAAAAATTCTTGTTCTTCATAAAGGAGTTTAACGCTGCACTCCAACATGTTTGGTTGAACATTTAAGGAAATGCCCCCAAACTTTATTCTTTTAATAGGGTCACAATCATCTGTTTCAATTTGTGCAATACTAATAACTTTTCTATCTATTCTATAATCAAAAGAGGTTAAAAGAATAGACTCAATATCTCTAACTATTTGCTTTGGTGCCCTTAAGGTATTAGCCAGTATATGCATCTCTTGAATATCATTATCTTGCTGTATTATTTTTGTACTAACAACGCCATTTAATTTATTTATCATTTCACTAAAAATATCAAAATCCATAATATACGCCTCTTTCCTTCAATAATAAGCAAATTATAGCACATCTAATAATGATATACAAGATTTTACATATTCCCAATATAGCATTACAGTTCGTCTAATATTAACATATTATTGTGGAATAATATATAAATTTTATCCTAAATTATACTATTTTTTTTTATATTTCCATATGTGTTTTTGTGCTTATAATCCAGTTCATATTTTCACATTGTCCAAGTTTATCTAATGTCTTTATCACAGTTTTCCATCTATTTGCAATAATCAAAATTAACTAATTATTTACTAGATTTTTAGCTAAAATTCTATTATAATATATTTGATGCAGCATGCTTGAAATTTTATGAATATATGAATAATAAGATTTACTTTGAAATGTATATCGATGTGCCTCTTTAATTTTCACGTATATTTAATACATTAACGACATTAGTTCATATATTCACTACAAAAATAATATAATGTTATTTATTAAAGTTTAATTTTTCACAATATTCAAGTGTAATGCAGGATTAGATAGGTGAATTTTAAATTTATAATTCATCTATATGTAATCATAGATCTTAAAGGAGGTATATTTTAGTGTGTTCTAATTGTTTAAACGGAGAAAGTTTTATAGTTTTAGAAAAATTTATTAATGACCTTCCAAGTAAAGAAGGTGCTCTTATCGAAGTGCTTCACAAAGCACAGGGTTTATTTGGCTACTTACCCCAAGAGGTACAAGCTTTCGTAGCAGAAAAGCTAAAAATTCCAGTTTCAAAAGTTTACGGTGTTGTGACTTTCTATTCTTACTTCACTATTAAACCAAGAGGCGAATATGTAATTAATGTTTGCATGGGAACTGCATGTTTTGTTAGAGGTTCCGGAGATGTACTTGATGAGTTTCAGAAGAAGTTAAAAGTTAAAACTGGTGAGACTACTAGTGAAGGTAAATTTACATTAGGTTCATTAAGATGTGTAGGGGCTTGTGGTCTTGCACCCGTAGTAACTATAAACGATAAGGTTTATGGCCATGTTACAGTAGATCAAGTAGATCAAATACTAGCTGAGTATGCGGAGTAGGGGGGGGAAATACATTGAATAAAATTAATTCTTATGATGAACTTAAAAAAATTCAAAATAAATATAATACATTACTAGAACTTAGGGAAATGAGCGAAGAAAAGGAACTAGCTTCTGACGGAAAACGATGTACAAGGTATTTATCAGTTTGTGGTGGTACTGGCTGTAAGTCCGCTCAAAGTGATGAAATACTCGCAAATCTACAAAAGGAAATCGCAGCAAACGGACTAACGGATGAAGTAACTGCTGCTATTACTGGTTGTTTTGGATTTTGTGAAAAAGGCCCCATCGTTAAGGTTTCTCCTGATAACGTATTCTACGTTAATGTCAAACCTTCTGATGCAGAGGAAATAGTTAAAGAGCATTTATTAAAAGGCAACATTGTTGATAGACTTTTATTTGAAGAACCAAGTTCAAAAATAAAAATAAAAAAACAAGAGGATATGCATTTCTATAAAAAGCAGGTAAGAATTGCTCTAAGAAATTGTGGACTTATTAACCCTGAGGACATAAAAGAATACATAGCTGAGGATGGTTACTTAGCCCTGGGCAGGGTAATTACAGAAATGTCCCAAGATGAGATTATAAAATTAATGATCGATTCAGGTTTAAGGGGCAGAGGCGGCGGCGGCTTCCCAACAGGCAAGAAATGGGCTTTCGCTAAGATGTACGATGCTGATCAAAAATATATAATTTGTAATGCTGATGAAGGAGACCCAGGTGCTTTCATGGATCGTTCTATTCTTGAAGGGGACCCACACAGTGTTCTAGAAGCTATGGCAATAGCGGGCTTTAGTATTGGTGCTTCAATTGGAGATATTTATATTAGAGCAGAATACCCTCTTGCAATTAGTAGATTAAGAATAGCTATAAGCCAAGCTCGTGCGTGTGGCCTCCTTGGTAAAAATATTCTAGGAACTGATTTTAGCTTTGATATAGAGATTAAATACGGTGCTGGAGCTTTCGTATGTGGAGAAGAAACTGCATTAATTCAATCTATCGAAGGTTCACGTGGAGAACCAACTAATAAACCACCATTCCCAGCTCAAAGTGGATTATGGAATAAACCAACTTGCGTTAACAATGTTGAAACTCTTGCAAATATTCCAGCTATCATTAACAAAGGTGCTGCTTGGTATAGTTCTATAGGAACTGCAACCTCTAAAGGAACAAAAGTTTTTGCGCTTGCTGGCAAAATAAATAACGTTGGGCTAGTCGAAGTTCCGATGGGTACTACACTCAGAGAGATAATATTTGATATCGGTGGCGGAATTAAGAACGGCCGTGAATTTAAAGCGGTTCAAACAGGCGGTCCATCAGGTGGATGTATTACAGCAGAATTCTTAGATACTCCAATAGATTATGAATCGCTAGGTGCTATAGGCTCTATGATGGGTTCTGGCGGTATGATTGTTATGGACGAAGATAATTGTATGATTGATATAGCTAAATTCTATTTAGAATTCACTGTGGAAGAGTCTTGTGGTAAATGTACTCCTTGTAGAATAGGAAATAAACGTCTTCTTGAAATGTTAGAAAAAATTTCAAAAGGAAACGGAACAAAGGAAGACCTTCATAAATTAAAATCACTTGCAAATACCATTAAGGACACTTCACTTTGTGGACTAGGACAAACTGCTCCAAATCCAGTATTAAGCACTATGAAGTACTTCAAGAGTGAATACGAAGCTCACGTTTATGATAAAACTTGCCCAGCTGGAGTATGTAAAAACTTATTAAGATACACTATCACGGGTAAATGTATCGGCTGTACAAAATGTGCAAGGCAGTGTCCAGTAAACTGTATTAGCGGAAAAGTTAAAACATTACATGTTATTGACCAGGATAAATGTATTAAGTGCGGTGCATGTCAAACTGCATGTCCAGTTAATGCAATCGTAAAAAAATAACATCTAAACAAGTTTTTAAATATAAAATATAAGAAAGAGGTGCACGCTGTGAGTTTAATTACTCTTACTATAAACCATCAAGAAATTCAAGTAGAACAAGGCACGACTATTCTACAAGCTGCTAGAATGTTAAATATAAATATACCTACATTATGTCATTTAAATATGCATGATGGAAAAACTACAAACCATCCAGGTTCTTGTCGTGTATGTGTTGTTGAAGTTATCGGACGCAGAAACTTAGCTCCTGCCTGTTGCACTCCTGCTACAGAAGGAATGGTCATTAAGACAACTTCAATTAGAGCTATTAAAGCACGAAGAACTGTGCTTGAATTAATTCTATCTGACCATCCACAAGACTGCTTATTATGCGAAAAAAATACTGTTTGTGAATTACAAAGATTAGCTGCTGAACTAGGTGTTCGTGAAATTCGCTATCAAGGTGAAATGTCAACTTATCCTATAGATAATTCAAGTAGCTCTATTGTTAGGAATCTAGATAAATGTATATTATGCAGACGTTGTGAAACTATGTGTAATGAAGTTCAAACTGTTGGAGTTTTATCCGGTGTAGGCAGAGGCTTTGAAACTGTCGTATCTCCTGCTTTTGGACTACCAATGGGAGAAACAACTTGTACTTTCTGTGGAAAATGCGTTTCTGTATGTCCAACTGGTGCCTTAACAGAAGTTAATAACACTTCTAAAGTTTGGAATGCTCTTGATCAAAACGAAAAAGTTGTTGTTGTTCAAACTGCTCCTGCAGTTAGATCTGCATTAGGTGAAGAATTTGGGCTTCCACAGGGTACTCCTGTTACTGGAAAAATGGTTGCTGCACTAAGAGCTTTAGGCTTTACTAAAGTATTTGATACGGATTTCGCAGCTGACTTAACAATAATGGAAGAAGCTAGCGAATTTATTCATAGATTACAACATGGTGGGAAACTTCCAATGCTTACAAGCTGTTGTCCTGGTTGGGTTAAATTCTTTGAGCATCAATTTAATGATTTATTAGATATTCCATCTACTTGTAAATCACCACAACAAATGTGGGGTGCCGTTGCCAAAACATACCTTGCAGGAAAAATGAATGTAGAGGCAAAAGATATGATAGTTGTATCTGTAATGCCTTGTCTTGCAAAGAAATATGAAGCTGCAAGGCCGGAGATGGCTACAAATGGAGTACCAGATGTTGATATAGTTATAAGTACAAGGGAACTGGCTAAAATGATTAAAGAAGCTGGGATTGATTTTAATTCATTACCAGAAGAAGAATTCGATAATCCATTAGGGGAATCTACTGGTGCTGGAGTTATATTTGGTACTTCTGGCGGAGTTATGGAAGCAGCACTTCGTACTGCTTATGAATGGTTAACAAATGAAACACTTGAAAGTGTAGATTTTGAAGCAGTAAGAGGTATGGAAGGCATAAAAGAAGCATCTGTAAAAATTAACGATCTTGATGTTAAAGTAGCTATTGCAAGTGGACTTGGAAATGCTCGTAAATTATTAGAGGCTATTCGTGCCGGAGAAGCTGACTATCACTTAATTGAAATTATGGCTTGCCCTGGTGGATGTATTAATGGTGGTGGACAGCCTTATGCAAATGATTATAAAGATATATTAACAAAGAGAATGTCTGTTTTATATAGTGAAGATAAAAACAAGACTATAAGAAAATCTCACGAAAATCCATACATCAAAAAAATATACGAAGAATTCCTTGGAGAACCATATGGCGTTAAAGCTCACGAACTTCTTCATACAGAATATGTAAAACGTAAATAGTCATAAGTAAAAAAACAGCAGATATAACGAGGCCACTGAAAAAATGGTTGTTTTTTCAACTGGGTTCCTAATTTGAACAAAAAAAGCATGAGATATCCATATTTTTGGATATCTCATGCTTTATATTTTTATAATTAAG